>NZ_JNXT01000071.1 GCF_000716675.1 Streptomyces alboflavus | reverse complement strand
GGGCGGGTGGGAGAGAGCCCGTCCGGCGATTGAGGACGAGCGCGCAGCGCGAAACGGGGGCGACCCTCGCGGGGCTGAGGGTGCCGGGCTGTTGCCCGGCTCGATGCGAGCTGGGGCGGGTGGGTGGGAGAGGGCCCGCCCGGCGGGCCGGAGGCCCCGGTGCCGGTCAGGGACGGGTGGCGTCGGCCGGCGCCGAGGGAACGTGCTCGGCCACCAGCCGCCCAGAGGCCCCCGGCCCGGCCGCACGCCCACGATCGACGGCGTAAGCCACCGCGGCCACCCCGATCCCGAAGACGGCAAGCCCCGCCCCGGCCACGGCGGGCGACGTGACCCCGAAGCCCGCGGCGAGGGCAAGCCCACCGATCCAAGCGCCACCGGCATTCGCGAGGTTGAAGGCGGCCTGGTTGGCGGAGGACGCGAGGGACGGCGCGGCGGCGGCCTTCTCCATGACCATGAGCTGCAAGGGCGACCCCGTCGTGAACGCGGCCATGCCCAGCAGAGCAACCCCCACAGCCGCACTCCACTCGGCCCGCATGAGGACGGGGAAGAAGAGCAGGACGAGCACAAGCGCCCCGAGCCCGCCGAAGAGGGTGCCGCGCAGGGAGTGGTCGGCGAGCCGCCCGCCGAGCAGGTTCCCCGCGGTCGCGCCGACACCGAAGAGGGCGAGCAGCAGCGTGACACTGGCCTCGGCGAACCCGGCGGAGTCGGTGAGCATCGGGGTGACGTAGCTGTAGGCGGCGAAGAGGGCGCCGAAGCCCGCGACGGTCGTACCGAGGGCGAGCCAGACGGGCAGCGAGCCGAGGGCGCGCAGCTCCCCGCGGAGCCCGGCGTTCTCGCCGTGGCCGTGGTCGGCGGGCACGAGCAGCGCGAGGGCGGCGATGGCGGCGAGCCCGATGGCGCTGACGGCGAGGAACGTGGCGCGCCACCCGAGCTGCTGCCCCATGAGGGTGGCGACGGGCACGCCGACGACGTTGGCGACGGTGAGCCCGAGGAACATCAGGGACACGGACCGCGCCTTGCGCTCGGGCCCGACGAGTCCGGTGGCGACGACCGCGCCCACGCCGAAGAAGGCGCCGTGCGGAAGCCCGCTGAGGAAGCGGGCCGCCATCAGCCAGTGGTAGTCGGGCGCGGCGGCGGACACCGCGTTGCCGACGACGAAGAGGGCCATGAGGCCGATGAGCACGCGCCGCCGGGGCAGCTTCGCGGTGACGGCGGCGAGCAGCGGGGCGCCGATGACGACCCCGAGGGCGTACGCGGAGACGAGGTGCCCGGCGGTGGGGATGGATATGTGCAGGTCGTCCGCGACGTTGGGCAGCAGCCCCATCATCACGAACTCGGTGGTGCCGATGCCGAAGGCGCCCACGGCGAGGGCGAGCAGGGCCAGGGGCATGAGGGACGTACCTTCCAGGGGGACGGGGGCGCGGGACGGCGGGCGTACGGATTCCGGGTCCGTACCACCGGCGGATCCGTACCACCGGTCGATACGAAGCCGAATCCGTAAGTTTACCGTCGGAACAAAGGCTCCCGGCCCACGTATTCCGCGAGGTTAAGGCCGACCGCCCCGCGGGATGAAGCGCGGGTGACCGTCAGAGGTCGACGCTCGCGGCGACCGGCAGGTGGTCGCTGCCCGTCTCCGGCAGGGTCCAGGAGGACACCGGCTCGACGCCCTTGACCAGGATCTGGTCGATGCGGGCCATCGGGAACGAGGCGGGCCAGCTGAAGCCGAACCCGTCGCCCGCGGCGCCCTGCGTGGAGCGCAGCTGGGAGGTGACGGCGTTCAGGGCGCGGTCGTTCATGGTGCCGTTCAGGTCGCCGAGCAGCACGACCCTGCCGAGCTTCTCGTCGCCGATGGCCTCGCCGAGCGCGTCGGCGCTGTCGTCGCGCTGCCCGGCCGTGAAGCCGGCGTCGAGCTTGACCCGCACCGACGGCAGGTGCGCCACGTACACGGCGACCTGCCCCTTGGGCGTGTCGACGGTGGTGCGCATCGCGCGCGTCCAGCCGAGCTTGATGTCGACGGGCTTGGTGCCGGTGAGCGGGTACTTGCTCCACACGCCGACGGTGCCCTGCACGGAGTGGTACTTGTACGTGTCCGCGAGGGCCTTCTCGTACGTGGGCACGGCGGAGGCGGTGAGTTCCTCCAGGGCGACGATGTCCGCGCCGGACGCGGCGACGTCGCGGGCGGTGCCGGACGGGTCGGGGTTGTCGGCGTTCACGTTGTGCGTGGCGACGGTGAGGTCGCCGCCGCTGCCGGACTTGTCGGTGATGAGCCCGCCGAAGGCGCTGAACCAGACGGCCACCGGAAGCACCAGCGCGATCAGGGCCGTCGCGGACTTGCGGACGACGGCGATGACGAGCAGGACCGGGACGAACACACCGAGCCAGGGCAGGAAGGTCTCGGTGAGGCTGCCGAGGTTGCCGACGCCGTTCGGGATCTGGGCGTGAAGGAGCATCACGAGACCGATGAGGACCGCGGTCCCCGCCGTGATCAGCCCGCGCCGCCAGATGCCGGGGTCGCCCCGCCACCCGTCGGCCAGGCGTCGCAGTCGCGAACCCTGGCGCTCGGGCTCCGAGCCGCCGCTGTCCGTCTCCGCCTTGTACGCCTGCGCCATACTCTCGTCGCCTCACTGACTGCCGTGCACACCGTCTCCCCGCCCCTGCACCCTAGGCGATGATCGCGTGTCTGCTCCGCCGTCCGGTGACGGCCGTACGGGCACGAGGACGACCGGGCGGGCTCGTGAGGTTCCGGATGTGTGGGCGAGGCACGGCCTCTGTGACGAAACGCGCACATCGTCCATGGGGCGTTGCGCACGCGGCCGGTGGTGGGCAAGAGGCGAACGGCAGCGGCGAGGGTGGCGAACGACACGCGCGCGGCCGTGGGTTCACTCCGCGGGCCGCAGTCCTTCGAGGACGAGGTCGACGATGCGCACCGGCAGGTCCTCGTCCAGCGGGTCGTCGGGGCGCAGCACGCTGCGTACCAGCATGGGGCCGACGAACAGCTCGTTGGCGAGCACGATGTCGACGTCGGCGCGGAGTTCACCGGTCTCGACGCCGCGGCGCAGCACCTCGTAGGAGATGCGGCGCTGCGGGTCGATGACCGTCTTGTGGTAGGCCTCCCACAGTTTCGGCAGGCTTTTCATCTGTGCGAAGACGTTGTGCAGGATCGCGGACGAGCGCATGGTGAGGCCGCGGCGGCGGATGTGTTCGACGAGGACGACGAGGTCGTCGCGCATGGAGGTGCCGGGGAGTTCGGCGGGGGGCTCCTCCAGGGTGCGCAGGACGTCGACGAACATCTCCTCCTTGCCGCTCCAGCGGCGGTAGATGGTGGCCTTGCCCACGCCCGCGGTGCGGGCGACGCGCTCGATGGACAGCTCCGCGAGGGGCACGCCGTCCTCGATGAGCTTGATGACGCCCTCGATGATGGCGCGCTCCACCGCCTCGCTCCGGGGACGGCCCCTGACGCCCGCGCCCTTGGCGACGACGCCCTCACCCTTGCCGGTGCGCCCCTGCTCCACGATGTTCGACTCCTCTGCGGTCTGCGTCCCCCGCATTCTCCCTGGTCCGCGTCGCGGGGCCAGGGCACCGCCGTCCGCACGGCGCCACCGGCCCGGGGCGGTGCCTCAGCGGTCGGCGCCCACCCGGTCGGGGGCGGGAGCGTCCGTCGAGGTCAGCTTCTCCTTCGGCGGCTTGCCGGGCAGGTAGAGGGACACCACGAGCACGCCCACCAGGGCGACGCCCGCGCCGCACAGCGCGGTGATGTGCATGGCGTGCAGGAACGAGTCGTTGGCCGCGGAGACCAGTGCCTCCCCCCGCCCGCCGAGCCGCCCGGCCACCCCGAGCGTCGCCTCGATGGACTCCCCCGCGGTGTGCCGCGCCCCGGGCGGCAGCACCTTGAGCTCGTCCTCGACACCCCCGCGGTAGGCCGCGGAGAGCACGGACCCGAGGACGGCGATGCCGAGCGCCCCGCCGACCTGCCGGAAGGTGTTGCTGAGGGCGGACGCGGAGCCCGCCTTCTCACGGGGCAGGGCCTGCATGATGACGACGCTGGTGGGCGTCATGATGTGCGCCATGCCCGCGCCCATGAAGAAGAAGATGACCTCCATGACCCAGATGGGCGTGTCGGCGTCGAGGAGCGTGAAGGCGACGAGCGTGAGGGTGATCACCGTGAGACCGCCCGCGCACACGGCCCGCACCCCGAAGCGGTCGACGACGAGCCGGGCGCGCGGCGCGAAGATCAGCTGGGCGACGGCGAGCGGCAGCATGAGCAGCCCGGTCTCCAGCGGCGAGTACCCGCGCACGCTCTGGGTGTAGAAGACGGCGAAGAACGTGACGCCCATCAGCGCGAAGAAGACCAGCGCGATGGCGGTGATGGCCGCGGAGAAGACGCGGTTCTTGAAGTACGAGATGTCGATGGACGGGTGGTCGCTGCGCTTCTCGTACCAGACGAAGCCGACGAGCACGGCCAGGCCCGCGAGGATCGTGGCGAGGGCCGTGGGGTCGGTGAAGTCGGCGAGCTGGCCGCCCTTGATGATGCCGTAGACGAGCAGCACCAGGCCGACGACGGAGAGCACGACGCCGACGAGGTCGATGCGGCCCGGCTTCGGATCCTTGGAGTCGGGGACGAGCACGATCATCAGGCCGATGGCGACGATCACGATCGGCACGTTGATGAGGAAGACCGAGCCCCACCAGAAGTGGTCGAGGAGGACACCGCCGGTGATGGGCCCGATCGCGACGGCGAGGCCGACGCCCGCGGCCCAGATGCCGATGGCCTTGGGCTGCTCCTCGCGCTCGAAGACGTGCATGAGGACGGCGAGGGTCGCGGGCATCACGAAGGCGGCGCCGAGCCCCATCAGGCCGCGGAAGCCGATGAGTTCGGCGGGCGACCCGGACTGGGCGGCGAGCGCGGAGCCGATGCCGAAGACGGCGAGCCCGGCGAGCAGCACCTTCTTGCGGCCGAGGCGGTCGCCGAGCAGGCCCGCGGTGAAGAGCAGTCCGGCGAAGACGAGCGTGTAGGAGTTGATGGCCCACTCGAGCTCGCCCTGGGTGGCGCCGAGGCCGGTGGGCTCGGGGGTCGAGATGGTCTTGATGGCGACGTTCAGGATCGAGTTGTCCAGGACGACGATGAGCAGGCTCAGCATGAGGACGCCGAGGATCGCCCAGCGACGGCGGTGCACCGCCTCCGGTATCCGGGGCGCGTCGGGGACGGCAGGTGTGGTCATGGCTTCCACCCTAGGTACATTTCGATACGAGACCGTCTCGTATTGAAAAGGATGGGGAAGCCTTTACGCGCTCTTTCCGGTCCACCGCCCGGAACCAATGCCTCCGCGCCCCCGCACCCCGCCGCGTCCACAGCCGGGCCGGGATTGGCCGAAAGAACACCCCCTAGCCTCCGGGCGGCACGCGATGCCACCATGGACGTGATCCGGGGACGCCGTCAGGGCGCCTCGAGACGACAGAAGGAGCCGTTGCGATGACGCAGCTTTCGGCTGCCCAGAGCCCCGCCCCCAAGGAGCGGGCCCCCGACAGCAGCAAGGCGCTGTACGGCGGCAAGGGCACACGCCGCATCACCGTCCGCGACATCACCGCCGCCAAGGAGCGCGGCGAGAAGTGGCCCATGCTCACCGCGTACGACGCGATGACCGCGTCCGTCTTCGACGAGGCCGGCATCCCGGTCATGCTCGTCGGCGACTCGGCGGGCAACTGCCACCTGGGGTACGAGACGACCGTGCCCGTGACCCTCGACGAGATGGCCGTCCTGTCCGCGGCCGTCGTGCGCGGCACGAGCCGCGCCCTGATCGTCGCCGACCTGCCCTTCGGTTCATACCAGGAGGGCCCCGTCCAGGCGCTCAGGTCCGCGACGCGCCTGGTCAAGGAGGCCGGTGTGGGCGCGGTGAAGCTGGAGGGCGGTGAGCGCTCGCTGGCCCAGACCGAGCTGCTCGTGCAGTCCGGCATCCCCGTGATGTCCCATCTGGGCCTGACCCCGCAGTCCGTGAACACCATGGGCTACCGCGTCCAGGGCCGCGGCGAGGAGGCGGCCCAGCAACTGCTGCGGGACGCCAAGTCGGCCGAGGCCGCGGGCGCCTTCGCGGTGGTGCTCGAACTCGTACCGGCCGAGCTGGCCGCCGAGGTCACCCGGTCCCTGCACATCCCGACCGTGGGCATCGGCGCGGGCGCCGACTGCGACGCCCAGGTCCTGGTGTGGACCGACATGCTGGGCCTGACCGGAGGCAAGATGCCGCGCTTCGTGAAGCAGTACGCGAACCTGCGCGGCGTCATGGGCGACGCCGCGAAGGCGTTCGCCGAGGACGTGGTGGGCGGCGCGTTCCCGGCCGCGGAGCACGCGGTCCACTGACGCCCCCGGCCGTGCGGCCCCGGCACGACGTGCCCCGGGCCTCACGGCCGACAGGACCATCGCGGCACCAACGGCAGCCCGCCGACCGTCCCCCGTCGGCGGGCTGCCCGCCTCCTCCCGGGCTGTCCGGGTTGCCGCAGTCGATATCGCGCCACTCCGCTTTCGCGGGCGGCTCACACCGCTTCGCGGGGGTTCCTCCACACTCGTCCACGAGGGCGGCCTCCCAGCGGGCACCCCCCGCTCGGCACCCCTGTCGGTCGGCTGTCGGTGGATTGTCGGTGGCGCCTGCTCTCATGTACGGCATGACAGAAATCGGCAACAAGCCCCAACGGGGAGCGGACGGCGCGGGAAGCGCTGTTTCGGTACGGGGGCTGGTCAAGCACTACGGCGAGACCAAGGCGCTGGACGGCGTCGACGTGGACGTGCACGAGGGAACAGTCCTCGGCGTCCTCGGCCCCAACGGCGCCGGCAAGACCACACTCGTACGCTGCCTCTCCACCCTCATCACACCCGACTCCGGCAGCGCCTTCGTCGCGGGGTACGACGTGCTGCGCCAGCCGCGCCAGCTGCGCCGCGTGATAGGCCTCACCGGTCAGTACGCGTCGGTGGACGAGAAGCTGACCGGCTGGGACAACCTCTACATGATCGGGCGGCTGCTCGACCTGTCCCGCAAGGAGGCCCGCTCGCGCGCCGACGGCCTGCTCGAGCGCTTCTCCCTCACCGAGGCCGCCCGCAGGCCCGCGAAGACGTACTCCGGAGGCATGCGCCGCCGTCTCGACCTCGCGGCGTCGATGATCGGCAGCCCGGCGGTGCTGTTCCTGGACGAGCCGACGACCGGCCTCGACCCGCGCACGCGCAACGAGGTCTGGGAAGAGGTCAAGCGCATGGTCGGCGACGGCGTCACCGTCCTGCTGACCACGCAGTACATGGAGGAGGCCGAGCAGCTCGCCAGCGAGCTGACGGTCATCGACCGCGGCAAGGTCATCGCCAAGGGCGGCATCGAGGAGCTGAAGGCCAAGGTCGGCGGCCGCACCCTGCGGATCCGCCCGGCCGACCCGGCGCAGCTGCGCCCCACGGCCACCGCGCTCGACGAGGCCGGCCTCACGGGCCTCGCCACCACCACGGTCGACACCGAGACCGGCACCGTCCTGGTGCCGATCCTCAGCGACGAACAGCTCACGGCGGTCGTGGGCGCGCTCACCGCGCGCGGCATCACACTCTCCGACATCGCCACCGAGCTGCCCAGCCTGGACGAGGTGTTCCTGTCCCTCACCGGTCACAGGACCAGTGAGTCCCTGGACTCCACGGCCACCGATCTCGAGGGGGTCGCCGCATGAGCACCACCACCGTCAAGGCGCCCGCCGCGCCGCCCGAGCAGCGACGCCCCGAGGCCAGGACCGAGCCGGACACCCGCATCAGCCTGCGCGCGCACGTGCGGCACACCGGCGCGCTGGTCCGCCGCAACCTGCTGTGGATCAAGCAGGACGCCGAGTCGATGCTCGACGCCGTCCTGATGCCGATCATCTTCACCCTGCTGTTCGTGTACGTCTTCGGCGGCTCCGTCGGCCAGTCCCTCGGCGGCGGCCGCGACGAGTACATCCAGTACGCGATCCCCGGCCTGATGGCCATGACGGGGATGAACATGGCCATGGGCGTGGGCACCGGCTTCAACCAGGACTTCCAGACCGGCGTCATGGACCGCTTCCGGTCCCTGCCGATCAGCCGCTCCTCCGTGATGACCGCCAAGATCGTGGTCGAGCTCCTGCGGATGCTGATCGCCACGGCGATCCTGCTGGCCGTCGCCCTGATCATCGGCTTCTCCGTGGAGAGCGTCCCGGGTCTGCTCGCGTCCGTGGGCCTCGCCCTGGCCTTCGGCGTGGGCCTGATGTGGATCTTCCTCACCATGGGTGTCGTCATGAAGAGCGCCCAGGCCATCCAGGGCATGGGCTTCCTGGTCCTGATGCCGCTGCAGTTCGGCTCGTCCATCTTCGCGCCGACGACGTCCATGCCCGGCTGGCTCCAGGCGTTCACGGACTACAACCCGCTGTCGTCGCTCGCCGACGCCTCCCGCGGTCTGATGAACGGAGGCACTCCGGTCGCCCACGACGTGTGGGTGACGCTCATCTGGTCGGTGGTGATGACGGGCGTCATGGCGCCGATCGCGATCCACAAGTTCCGCACCAGGACGTGACGCGGACGCCGCGCCCGAGCGCGGCCCGGGGCCGCAGCGACGCGGCCCGTGGTCACAGCCTCGCCGAGGCGACGGCTTCCTCCCAGGAGAGGCCGTCGCCTTCGGCGTACGCGACGGCGTAGGCCGCGTCGCCGAGGACCGCGCGGACCGTCCGCTCGGCGGCACGGCGGACCTCCCGCTCCATGGCGACGGGTACATGGCCGGGCGGCAGCCGGGCGTCGGCCACGGCGATCAGCCGGGCGGCGGCCGCGGCGCGGCCGGTGTCGTAGGAGGCGAGGGCGCGGGCCACGGTCGCCAGATGGACGGAGAGCAGCTGCGGGGCGACGATCTGCGCCAAGGGCTCGGCGGCCCTCTCCGCGGCTTCGAGGGCCTGACCGAGCCCGCGCTCGTACTGGCCGTCGAGGGTGTCGAGCCAGGCGTGCGAACCGAGCAGGAAGCCCTCGAAGAGAGCGAAGCCGAAGACCGCGAACTCCTCGCGCAGGATCACCAGTTGCTCGCGCGCCTCGGCCACGCGGCCGGTGCGGCCGAGCAGGCCGACGAGGAAGAGCCGGGCGGCGGGCAGCGCCCCGTTCAGCCGGCTGCCGCTGTCGTCGATCACCTGCCGCAGCAGGGCCTCGCCGCGCTCCCCCTGCCCCGCCTCGATGAGGACCGTGCCGAGCCGGGCGCTGAGCAGCGACACCTGGGCCCGTGCGCCGACGTCCTCCGCGTGGTCCATCGCGGCCTGGAAGTCCTCGGCCGCCAGCAGGTACTCACCGCGCCGCTCATGGGCCTCGCCGCGCGACGACAGGGCCTCGGCCGCGCCGAAGGAGTCACCGATGCGGGTGCAGATCTCCAGGGCCTCGTCGGCGTCGCTCACGGCGTCCCCGGCCCAGTCGGCACGGTTGGCGAGGATGTTGGCGCGCTGCTGGAGGGCGGACGCGAGCTCCCAGTCGAGGCCGAGCTCACGGCAGGAGGCGACGGTCGAGTCGACGACCTGGCGCAGCCGGTCCACGTCCCCCGCCATCAGGACGGCGAAGAACCACAGGTTGCCCGGGCTCCGGCAGGTCTGCGGCAGGCCCGGCCGGTAGGTGTCACGGATCGCGCGCAGCTTCCGGCCGGCCTCCGGGGTGTGCCAGCCCACCGGGTCCATGTCCATGCAGGACAGCTGGATGAGGTGCACGCCGCGGCGGGCCTCCTGGAGAAGCTCGCCCGACAGCGGGGGCGGGTTGTCCGTGCAGCGCCCGTACAGCGGCGGTGCGGGCCTGACGGGGTCCGCGAACGGGTCGGGCCCGAGGGCCACCACCTCCCGGGACCAGTTGCGCACCTCCTGCCGCAGATCACGGATCAGCCAGAACCACGACAGGGACAGGACCAGGCACAGCGCCTCCTGCTCGTCGTGGGCGGCGACGGCGTGGCGCAGCGCGGTGCGCAGGTTCTCGTACTCCGCCTCGAAGGCGGCGATCGCCTCGCGCTGCCCGCGGCGGCGCAGCGCCGGGTCGGTGACGCGGGCGAACTCCCGGAAGTGGACGAGGTGCGCCCGGGTCGCCCAGGCCCGCTCCCCCGCCTCGTCGAGCCGCTCGGCGGCGTACTCGGCGACGGTCTCCAGGAGCCGGTAGCGCATCACGCCGTCGTGGGCGGAGGGAGCGGCGACGACGAGGGACTTGTCGACGAGGGAGCCGAGGATGCCGGCGACGTCGCGAGGATCGACAGGCCCGAACGCACCTTCACCACCCGACTCCTCACCGGACGGCAGCCCTGCCCCCGCGGCCCGTCCTGCGCCTCCGACTCCACCCAGCTCCGCGACCTCTCCCGGCCTTCCCAAGCCTCCCGCCCCTTCCGGCCGGGCGCCGCAGACGGCTTCGGCGGCGGCGAGGTCGCAGCCGCCGGCGAAGACCGAGAGGCGGCGCAGGACGGAGCGCTCGGCGGGATCGAGGAGGTCCCAGGACCAGTCGACGACCGCGCGCAGGGTCTGCTGGCGCGGCAGGACGGTGCGGGAGCCGCTGGTGAGGAGACGGAAGCGGTCGTCGAGGCGGTCGGCTATCTGGCGCGGGGCGAGGATCCGCAGCCGGGCGGCGGCCAGTTCGATGGCGAGCGGCAGGCCGTCCAGGCGGCGGCAGATCTCGGCGGCGGCGCGGACGTCGTCGTCGATGCGGAAGCCGGGCCGTGCGGCGGCGCCGCGGTCGGCGAGCAGGCGCAGCGCGAAGGGTTCGGGCAGGGGTTCGACGGGGCGCACCAACTCGCCGGGGACGCCGAGGGGTTCGCGGCTGGTGGCGAGGACGGTGAGCCCCGGGCACTCGGCGAGGAGGCGCTCGGCGAGGCGGGCGGCGGCGTCGATGACGTGTTCGCAGTTGTCGAGGACGAGGAGCATGCGGAGCGGTCCGCAGTGCTCGGCGAGGCGCACCATCGGGTCGTCGGCGTGCCGCTCGGCGGCGGCCCGCAGCTCTTCGGCGCCCGCGCCGCGCAGCACGGTCTCGCGGGCACCGAGGGCGGTGAGGACGGCTTCCGGTACGTCGTCGGGGTCGTCCACGGGGGCGAGTTCGACGAGCCACACGCCGTCCACCGATATGTCCCCCACCGCCTCGGCGGCTTCCTGGGACAGCCGTGTCTTGCCGGCGCCGCCGGGCCCGGTCAGCGTCACGAGCCGGGCGCGGCTCAGGTCGTCGCGGATGGCGTCGATGTCGCCGGTACGCCCGACGAAGGAGGTGAGGCGGGCGCGGAGGTTGCCCGGGGCGGGGTTGGTGCCGGTACGGCGGCCAGCCCGGGTGTCCGCACTCCGGTAGTCCACGCCGGAGCGCGGGCCACGGCTCAAGCCGTCCGCGTCCGCACCGACAAGACCGCCACCCCCAGCCGGACCCACACCGTCGTCACCCACCCCACCAGACCCAGCAGACCCAGCAGACCCACCAGACCGGACCGCCCCAACAGCCCCGCCCGACCTGCCCGACCTGCCCGACCTGCCCGACCTGCCCGACCTGCCTGCCCCAACCAACCCACCCGACCCAACCGCGCCCGCACCACCATCAGACCCACCCAACCCACCCTCGCCCGCACCACCATCAGACGCGACTGCACCACCATCAGACCGGACCGCACCACCATCGGACCCAACTGCACCACTCCTCCCCCCGGGCCGAAGCAACTCCCCATACAGGGTGCGAAGTTCCGGACCGGGGTCGACGCCGAGGCGGTCGGCGAGGGTGCGGCGTACGCCTTCGTAGGCGGCCAGGGCCTCCGCCGCGCGACCGACGTCGCGCAGGGCGCGCAGGCGCAGGGCCTGGAGGGGCTCGTCCAGGGGGTGGCCGTCGCACAGGGCGGTGAGTTCGGGCAGGGCGGACTCGGCCTGGCCGAGGGCGAGGGCGGCGGTGAAGCGGGCACGGAGGGCGTCGAGGCGGCGGGCGGACCAGCGGGTGGCTTCCGCCGTGTGGTCCGGGAGGTCGGCGAAGGCGTCGCCGTGCCACAGGGCGAGGGCGTCGTCGAGGAGGGCGGCGGCCTTGGCGGGGTCGCCGTCGGCGAGGGCGCGGGTGCCTTCGCCGACGAGGCGCTCGAAGCGGTGGGCGTCTATGTCGTCGGGGGTGACGCACAGCTGGTAGCCACCGTCGGTGGAGGCCACCGCGTCGGCGCCCAGGGTGCGGCGCAGGCGGCCGACCAGGGCCTGCAGGGCTGCGGGGGCGTCGGCCGGGGGTGCGGTGCCCCATACCTGGTCGACGAGGACGGGCGTGGGGACGCCGCGGCCCGGGCGCAGGGCGAGTGCGGCGAGGAGGGCGCGCAGGCGTGCGCCGCCGACGGGCACCGTGGTGCCGTCGGGGCGCAGGGCCCGGGTCACGCCGAGGACGCGATAACGCACGCGCCCATTGTCCCCCGCCCACACACCGCCCCGTCCCCCGTGACCGGGAAGCGCCACTTGGCCGGGGGCCGTACACCCACCCCCCACATCACGGGCACCGTGGGCCGGGGCTGTGCCCACCCTCCCCCAAGCTCTCGGCTTCGCTCGAGCAGGGGGGACCCCCATCGCCCCTGGCGGCCCAGCTGCCCACAGGGTGGGACGGCAGGCATCGCCGCCCACCGGACCGAAAGCAAGGCGGGAAACCCCACCGAACCGTCGGACGAACGAGGCACCCCCACCGGACAGTCGGACAAACCGGGAACCCCCACCGAACCGTTCGCCGCAATCCGAACCGGAGGGGACGTGCCGGTATGTCCGCGCGCAGCTCGGCCCACCACGAGGGGCGTACAGGGAACGTAGGCGACGACGCACACGCGAGCACGGACATACCGGCGCGGCCCCGCCCCACAACCGGACAGAGGGCGAAAGGACAGCAACCCCCTGAGGCCGCCCCGGACAGGTAGCCTCCAGCAGCAACGGCACCCCCTCCGCGGACGAAGGAGCAGCATGACCACCGCCCCCACCCGGAGCGACCGCCGGGTCAGCCCGGTCTTTCTGGGGATCGCCGCGGTCACGGCGGCCTCGGGCTGGGCGGCCTGGACCGGGTTCGCGGACAACCCGGGCTTCGCCGTCTTCCTGTTCGTGACGGCGGCCTGGATCGTCTCGCTGTGCCTGCACGAGTACGCACACGCCCGCACAGCCCTGCACAGCGGCGACATCTCCATCGGCGCGAAGGGCTACCTGACCCTCAACCCGCTCAAGTACACGCACGCGCTGCTCAGCATCGTCCTGCCCGTACTGTTCGTGATCATGGGCGGCATCGGCCTCCCCGGCGGCGCGGTGTTCATCGAGCGCGGCCGCATCCAGGGCAGGTGGCGGCACAGCCTGATCTCGGCGGCGGGCCCACTGACGAACGTCCTGTTCGCCGTCGTGTGCACGGCACCGTTCTGGCTGGACGCCCTGGACGGCGTCCCGGACACGTTCAGGTACGCGCTCGGGTTCCTGGCGCTGCTCCAGGTGACGGCGGCGATCCTGAACTTCCTGCCGATCCCGGGCCTGGACGGCTACGGAGTGATCGAGCCGTGGCTGTCGTACAACATCCGCCGCCAGGTGGAGCCGTTCGCCCCGTTCGGCCTGCTCGCGGTGTTCGGCATCCTCTGGATCCCGGAGGTCAACGACGTGTTCTTCGACGCGGTGGACGCGATCCTGCGCGGCCTCGGCGTCACCGACTGGGACACGTACTGGGGCCAGCGCCTCTACCGCTTCTGGCAGGGCACCCCGGACATCCCCGTGATCAACGGCTAGCGGAGGCGGCCGCGTCGCGCTGCCGCAGGGCCTTGGCGCGGCGGGCGTAGTACCAGGTCATGTTGGACGAGAGCCCGGCGAGCAGCACCCACACGATGCCGAGCAGGCTGCCCTGCGCGAAGGCGACCACGGCGGCGGCGACGGACAGGACGCAGACGACGAGGGCGTACAGAGCGAGGCGGGGCATGGGGTGCGGCTCCTGATGCGGCGATGCGGCGATGCGGCGGACGTACCGCACCAGTGTCCCCCATGCCCCGCGCCCACGGGAACGCGGTGGCCGGACGCCCTAGACGTCGGTGACGCGCAGCCCGGCGTGCGCCTTGTAGCGCCGGTTGACGGAGATCAGGTTGGCGACGAGGGACTCCACCTGGTGGGCGTTGCGCAGCCGCCCGGCGAAGACGCCGCGCATGCCGGGGATGCGCCCGGCGAGGGCCTGCACAAGATCGGTGTCGGCACGGCTCTCGCCGAGGACCATCACATCGGTGTCGATCTCCTCGATGGCTTCGTCCTGGAGAAGCACAGCCGACAGATGATGGAAGGCGGCGGTGACCCGGGACTCGGGAAGGAGGGCGGCGGCCTGCTCGGCGGCGCTGCCCTCCTCGGGCTTCAGGGCGTACGCGCCCTTCTTGTCGAAGCCGAGCGGATTGACGCAGTCGACGACGAGCTTGCCCACCAGCTCGGCCCGCAGCGATTCGAGGGTCTTGGCGTGCCCGTCCCACGGCACGGCGACGATCACGATGTCGCTGCGCCGCGCGCACTCGGCGTTGTCCGCGCCCTCGATGCCCTCGACGCTGCGCCCGAGTTCACCGGCCGCGGCGGCGGCGCGCTCGGCGACGCGGGAGCCGATGATCACCTTCTGGCCGGCGCGGGCGAGGCGGTAGGCGAGCCCGCGGCCCTGGTCGCCGGTGCCGCCGAGCACGCCCACGACGAGCCCGGACACGTCGGGCAGGTCCCAGGGATCCTTGGCGGGCGCCTTCTGCACACTTTCCGTGGAAGTCATGGTCAGACCTTACGTCCGGGCAGGGCGCCCGCCCCGACCGACCGCGCTCAGTCGAGCCAGTGCAACGGTACGCGCCGGAAGGTGATGGTCTCGTAGGCGCTGAAGTCCCCGGTCTCGTACAGGAGACCGACGGTGTCCTCGTCGAGGCGGGCGAGGTCGGAGTACCCGGCGGGCAGCCCGTCGACGGTGTGGGCGGGGTGCCAGGTGGTGCCGCCGTCGTGGCTCTTGCGGATGCTCATCTGGGCGCGGAAGCCGGGGTCGGCGGGCCCGGAGTACAGCAGCAGGTCGGGGTCGAGGAGCTGCAGCACGCTGGCCTCGACGACGGGACCGGTGAGGCAGGACTGGGGCCGGAAGGGCTTGGCGAGGGTCTGGCCGCCGTCGTGGGAGTGGGCGTCGGCGCGGGTGCCGGGCGCGGGTGAGTCGTTGCGGGTGTTGAAGTAGACGCGGCCGTCGGGGAGTTCGGCGGCGGTGGTCTCGTTGACGTTGATGTAGCCGTTGGTGTTGTCGTCGACGTATCCGATGCGCCAGTTCTGGCCGCGGTCGTCGCTGAGGAGGCAGTGTCCGCCGTTGTACTTGCCCTCGGTGCCGTTGTCGGTGCCGGTGGGCGGCAGGGAGTGGTTGGCGGGGACGACGACGCGGCCGCCGCTGAGCTGGACGGCGTGGCCGGGGGTGGTGGCGTACCAGCGCCACGTGGGCCGCTTCGTCTGCTTGGTGATCTCGCGGGGGGCGGACCAGGTGAGGCCGTCGTCGTCGCTGTGCCGCACCCAGACACGGCGGCCGTCGGCGGCGCTCACCTGGCCGCGCCGGATGGCGTTCTCGGTGGCCGCGGCGGCGTTCCGGATGTGCACGAGCAGGATGCGCCCGGTGTCGAGGACGACGGGGGCCGGGTTCCCGGCGAGGTCGGTGCCGTTGGCGCCGACGACCTGGAGGGGGCCCCAGGTACGGCCGCCGTCCATGGACCGCTTCAGGACCACGTCGATGTTCCCGAAGTCCTCCTGGGAGCCGACGCGGCCCTCGCAGAAGGCGAGGACGGTGCCGTCCTGCGTCACGACGACGGCGGGGATCCGGAAACTCGCGTATCCCTCGCGTCCCGCGCGGAAGGGAACGGACGTCTCGACGGTCCGGGTTGAGTGAGCTGTCTCCTCTGGCATCCGTACCCCTTCCCCAACGTGGGGGAATTCGCGGTGAACTCCCGCTGACGAATCTCTCGTTGAGGCAGTATGCGCCCCCATGGACGCCGTACGCGTCGCGCTGCTGCGCGAAGTTCTCGCCGGGACCGAATGGCCGGGCGCCACCCGCCGCTTCGCCGGGGCGCTGCGCGCCAGCGTGGTGCCGCACGGCGGCGGGCTGCTGCTTGTGGGGACGCGGGAGTACGAGCCGTGGCACCTGGCCGCGCACCTCGTGGACGAGGCGGCCTGGTCCGGCACGCCGGAGCTGACGCCCACACTCGTGCGGCACCGGCCGCGTCCGGACGCGCCCGCGCAGCTCTCGGTGGGCCTCGGCCGCATCGAGGCGGCGCGGCGCGGGGAGACGCTGCTCGTGGTGGCGCCCACGGCGCCGCCGGCGGGGCTGTTGTCGCGGGTGCACGACGCGCGGCGGGCGGGGGCGACGGTGTTCGCGCTCGGGGAGCGGGACGGCGATCTGGGGGCGCTCGCCCACGAGTCGCTGACGGTGCCGGACTCGGCGGGGCTCGATCTGGACACCGTCCAGCACCTGGTGAGTGCGGCGGCGGGCGAGAACAGGCTGCCCGCGCCGCGGGGGCGGCGCCGGGTCCGCGACCGGCTGTCGCGGCTGGCGGACCAGCTGACGGCGCCGCCGCCTGCGCGGTGGTGAGCGCGGCTGTTCCTGTCCCGCCGCTACCGCGGCGGATATCTCCCACCCGCCCGCCCGTTTCCACCCGACCGGACAGTGAACGTCTCCGGTGGGGGTCGTCCGCCGTCGGCGAGTGCGGGTGCGTTCTGGACTCCGTCCGGGCTACCAGCCCTGGGCCGGGGCCGGTTCCCGACCTGGAACAAATCGTTTGCGCCTCGCGTACTCCCCCGCTGAACATGACCCCTTGTGAAACGTTTCGCCGCGATCCTGCCCGACCTGTCCCCCTGGCACTCCACCCGCGACTTCCGGCTCCTCTGGGTGCAGGGTCTGGTCACCTACTTCGGCAGCTTCATGGCGATGATCGCCCTGCCGCTCCAGATCAAGCACCTCACGGACTCGCCGTTCGCCGTCGGCGCGATGGGGGCCGTCGAGCTGATTCCGCTGATCGTCTGCGGTCTGTACGGCGGGGCGCTCGCCGACGCGGTGGACCGGCGCAAGGTGATCCTGCTGACCGAGGCGGCGCTCGGCCTGCTTGCCCTGATCCTGTTCGTGAACGCGCTGCTGCCCGAGCCGATGCTGTGGCCGCTGTACGTCGTCGCGGCCGGTGTCTCGGGCCTCGCCGGGCTCCAGCGGCCCGCACTCGACTCACTGATGGCCAAGATCGTGCCGCACGACCAGCTCACGGCGGCCGCCGCGCTGAACTCGCTGCGCTGGAACGTGGGCGCGATCGCCGGTCCCGCGCTCGCGGGTGTCGTCGTCGCCTACGCCGGGCACGCCAGCGCGTACGCCGTCACGGTCGTCGGGTTCGCCGCGTCCGTGGCCCTGTGCACGCGGCTCTCGCCCGCGCCCGCCACGCACGGGGCGCAGAAGCCGTCGCTGCGGGGGCTCGCGGAGGGGGCGCGGTACGCGTGGTCGCGGCCCGTGCTTCTCGGCACGTACGCCATCGACGGGGTGGCGATGCTGTTCGCCTTCCCGAACACGATCTTTCCGTTCCTGGCGGACGACCTGGATGCCGAGTGGTCGCTGGGGCTGATGTACGCGGCCGGGGCCGTGGGGTCGCTCCTGCTCAGTCTCACCAGTGGGTGGACGTCCCGGGTGCGCAGGCACGGGGTGCTCGTGGTGTGCGGGGCCGCGGGGTGGGGTCTGGCCATCACGCTGGCCGGGGTGCTCGGCAATGTGTGGCTGGTGCTGGCCTGTCTCGCCCTCGCCGGGGCCGGCGACATGCTGAGCGGCCTTGCCCGCTCCACCATCTGGAACCAGACGATCCCCGACGAGCTGCGGGGGCGGCTCGCCGGGATCGAGGTCCTCTCCTACAGCGTCGGCCCCCAGCTGGGCCAGGTCCGCGCGGGCGCGGCGGCGGGCTGGTCCGGGACGCGCCCCGCCATCTGGTCCGGCGGCCTGATCTGCGTCGGCGCGGTGGGCGCCCTGGCGGCGGCGATGCCGTCCCTCCTGCGGTACGACGCGTCGACGGACGCCGACGCCCGCCGCCGCCGCGAAGCGGCTGCCGCCGCCTAGGCCGACCGGAGCGCCCTTGGCGTTCCGGCGCCCCCGGCCGGGGACGTGGCTCACGCCGACATGGTCGGCACCGTCGGCCGGGGCTGTGCCCACCCTTCCCCAAGCTCTCGGCTTCGCTCGAGCAGGGGAGACCCCTATCGCCCTGCGGCACGATTGCCCACAGTGGTAGAGGCAAGCGTGTCCCACAGCGGCGGCTACGGCAGCGGCAGCGGCAGCGGCAGCGGCAGCGGTAAAGCGAGCGTGGCCCGCAGCCGCCGATGGCGGGAAACCCCCGCTGGAGACGCTCACCATCCGGCCGGGTGGAAACGGGCGGGCGGGTGGGGGATGTCCGCCGCGGAGCGGCGGGACAGGGAAACGCCCCACCGGGCCGCAGACGAAGAACGGACCTCAGTCCTCCTCGCCCCGCGCAGCGGAATCGTGCCACCGCGGATCGGTGTCCCACTCAAGATTCCGCTCAGCGGCCAGCGCCATCGCCCGGGTGGCCTCCTCCCGGGAGGCGTAGGGACCGAAGCGGTCCTTGCCGGGACAGTCCGGCCCCTCCTCGACCTTCTTGTGCTCCAGGCAGTAGTACCACTCGCCCGGCTTGCCGACGGTCCGCTTCTTGAACAGGGCCATGTCCGGCTCCTCTCTCCCGCCATGCTGCCCCACGGGCGCTCGTTAGACTCGCTGGCATGTCTGGCCAGTCACTGCTCGTACCAGGGGAGCTCTCTCCCACCCGCCCCGTGCCCGGGAACATCCGGCGCCCGGAGTACGTCGGCAAGCCCGCGCCGACCCCGTACAGCGGGCCGGAGGTGCAGACCCCGGAGACCGTGGAGCTGATGCGCACCGCGGGCCGCATCGCCGCGCGCGCGATGGCGGAGGCCGCGAAGGCGATCGCGCCCGGCGTGACCACCGACGAGCTGGACCGCATCGCGCACGCGTACATGTGCGACCACGGCGCCTACCCGTCGACGCTCGGCTACCGCGGCTTCCCGAAGTCGCTGTGCAGTTCCGTCAACGAGGTCATCTGTCACGGCATCCCCGACTCGACCGTCCTGAAGGACGGCGACATCGTCAACCTGGACGTGACGGCGTACATCGGGGGCGTGCACGGCGACAACAACGCGACGTACCTCGTCGGCGACGTGGACGAGGAGTCGCGCCTGCTCGTCGAGCGCACCCGGGAGTCCCTGAACCGCGCGATCAAGGCCGTCAAGCCCGGCCGCCAGATCAACATCATCGGCCGGGTCATCGAGTCGTACGCCAAGCGCTTCGGCTACGGCGTCGTGCGCGACTTCACCGGCCACGGCATCAACTCGTCGTTCCACTCCGGCCTGATCGTCCCGCACTACGACAGCCCGCACGCGACGACGGTCATCCAGCCCGGAATGACGTTCACGATCGAGCCGATGCTGACGCTCGGCACGCACGAGTACGACATGTGGGACGACGGCTGGACCGTGGTGACCAAGGACCGCAGGCGGACGGCGCAGTTCGAGCACACGCTGGTGGTGACGGAGACCGGCACGGAGATCCTCACGCTGCCGTGACCACGAACCGAAGCTGAGCCGAAGCTGAGCCGAAACCGAAGCCGAACCGGGGCCGCCCCGGGCCGACCAGGACGACCTGGGCCGCCCGGGGCGGCCCTTCTCTGATCGTTGACGCATCCCCGACGGGGAACGGGGTACCGTTTTACCGACAGGATGTCGGGAACCAGTTGACTTAGGTAAGCCTAACCTTGGATGATCGGTCCTGGCCACACTGCTTTCCCGCCCTTCTTCGGCTCCGGAGGTCCCATGGACACGGCGATCACTCAGCCCCCCACGTTCTCGACGCTCATCCGCACCGCGTCCCACGAACAGCACACCGAGGCGGAGTCGTCGACGTTCATGGGCGACCTGCTCGGCGGCCGCCTCGACGTGAGCGCGTACGCGAGGTACACGGAACAGCTGTGGTTCGTGTACCGCGCGCTGGAGGACGGCGCGGCCGACCTCGCCGACGACCCGGTGGCGGGCCCGTTCATACGGCCCGAGCTGGCCCGGGTCGCCGAGCTGGAGCGGGACCTCGCCCACCTGCGGGGCGCGAACTGGCGCGCGGGCCTCACGGCCCTGCCGGCCACGGCTGCGTACGCGGCCCGGGTCGAGGAGTGCGCGCGCACCTGGCCCGGCGGCTATGTCGCCCACCACTACACGCGCTATCTGGGGGACCTGTCCGGCGGGCAGATCATCCGCGGCAAGGCCGAGAAGACCTGGGGCTTCGACCGCAAGGGCGACGGCGTCCGGTTCTACGTCTTCGAGGGCATCGCCAACCCCGCAGCCTTCAAGCGGAGTTACCGCGAACTGCTCGACGGCCTCGACGTGGTCGTGCCGGACGAGCTGGAGAAGCAGCGCATCGTGGACGAGTGCAAGCGGGCTTTCGCCCTGAACACGGCGGTCTTCCGGGAGCTCGGGGCCGAGTTTCCGCTGTCGGCCTGACCTCCTCCCACGCGTCGGTGGACGTCGGTCGCGCTGCGCGCTCGTCCTCAATCGCCGGACAGGCTCCATCTTCCCGACGGACGCCAGTCATCCGTCCCCCGACGGACTCCCGTCATCCGTCCACCGCACGCGCGTCAGACCAAGCTGGGCTGCCGGGGGAACGTCACCCGGCCGCCCAGTTCGATGAAGTCGTCGGGACCCGGGGCCGTGAGCAGTTGGGAGCCACGGCCCTGGGTGATGTTCAGGGCGCGCCCCAGCTCGTGCGTGAGCTGGAGCGCCGCCGCCCCGGTGGCCTCGTCCTCGGTGATGCCGTCGCCCCGCCCCGGGAACCCCCGCGCACGGACCCGCCCGGCAGCCTCGTCCTCCCACGCCCACGCATAGACCCTCCCCCACTGCCCTAAAGGCGTGGGAGGTGCCCCCACCCCCTCCGGCGGCACAGCGAGCGCCTCCACCTCGGCCGCCGACGCGTACCGCCGCAGGCTCCGCTCCGCCGCCCAGTCGGCCCGCGCCACGATCCAGCTGAACTCCCCGTCCTGATGGGCCTCGACGACCCCGGCGGCGGTGACCAGCTCGGGCACGTCGAGCAGCCAGGCGGCGCCGACGCACGGGTAGCCGGCGAACCGCAGCCGCGTCGAGGGCGTGTAGATGTCGACGGCCCCGCGTTCGGGGTCGTCGACGAACACCGTCTCGCTGAAGCCGAGTTTGGCGGCGAGCGCCTGCCGGTCCGCCTGCTCGGGCACCCGTGAGCCGTCGCGTACGACGCCGAGCTCGTTGCCGTAGCGGCCGTCCGGGGCGCAGAAGACCCGCAGGACGTCGATGCCGTGGTGCACGTCGGGCAGGCCCGCCGTGTCGCGCGTGTCCGGCCAGCCCCACGCGCTCACCGCGTCCCGCGCCCCCGGCCCGTCCGGCACGCCCTGCGGGTCACGCGTGCCGTGTTCGTTCGCTGCGTTCACCCGGGCATTGAAGCATCACGTGCCCCATGTCCCCCACCCGTGCACACGCCCGACGGCGGGCACCCGGCGCGTCAAGCACCGGGCACCCGCCGTCAGTTCGGCCGGTGCGGCCGGGAGTGAGGCCGCACCGGCCGGTTCAGGTCCGGTCGGACCGGTTCAGGCCCGCAGGACCACCGCCCCGCTCACGCGTGACGACCCGGCTGCACGTCGTGCCGCCGCCGCGCCGCGTACACGACCCCGGCCCCGGCCACGACCACCGCGCCCGCGGCGCCGAGCAGCGCGCCCGACGGCGTGCTCGACCCCGTCGCGGCGAGCGAGCCGTCGTCGCCGACGGAGCCGCCGACCGAGCCGCCGCCGCCCACGCTGCCGCCACCGCCGACCGAACCGCCGCCGGCGGCCGCGCCGTCGGAGCCCGGTCCGGAGTCGGCCACGTCACCGGCGCCGCCCGCGGGAGCGGGGATGTTGGCGCCGGCGGACAGGGTGAGTGCGACCGTCAGCGGGTCGAACTTCTCGCCCTTCTTGTACGGCGCACCGCCCGCCTCGCTCTCGAACTGCTTGGCGCCCGCAGCCGTGAGCCGCGTGGGCACCTTGCTGAGCTGGACGACGTCGTTCTTCGCCTTGTAGGAGGCGCGGGAGAGGTCGAGGGTCGCGAACTTCACGTCGTTGCTGGTGCGGCCCTGGGCCTTCACGTCCACGGTGAGCGTGCCGGTCTTGCCGCGTGCCTTGATCTTGAAGTCGCTGAACTTCATGTCGATGCCGTGGCCCTGGTACAGGAACCGCACGCTGCCGCCGAAGGACGCGTCGATCTTCTTGGCCCCCGCGTTCCAGGAGGCCTTGGAGTGCGGGAAGGCGTATCCGGACGAGATCTTCTTCGCGCCGCCGGCCGTCTGCACGCTGCCGCCCGTGGAGATGTAGCGGCGGAAGGACTCCTTCAGGCCCCAGGACAGTTTGCCGCCGACGACCTTGCCCGTGCCGGACGACGGCTTCGAGGTCGGCTTCGTGGTCGGCTTCGTGGGCGTGGGCTTGGGCTTGGAGGTCGGCTTCGTCGGCTTGGACGTGGGCTTCGTCGGGGTCGGCTGCGGGGCGGGGCCGCCGGTCTTCACCGTCAGCGTGGCCGGGTCGAGGACCTGGCCCTCCTGGTACATGCCGTTGAACGCCTTCGCGCCCTTGGCGGTGAGCGCCGTCGGGATGTCCTTGAACGTCATCGCGCCGCCCGCGCCCTGGCCGGGCCGGACCTCGCTGAGGTCGAGGGTCGCGAGGTCGATGTCGTTCTGCTTGGCGCCGTTGAGCGTGACGTCGGCCTGGATCGCCCCCGTCTTGCCCTTGGTGTGGACCTTGACGTCCGCGATCTTGATGTCGAACGTGTGCTGCGTCGAGACGAAGCGCACATCGCCCTTGAAGGCGGCCTTCAGGGCGTGGTCCGCCAGCTCGTACGTGCCCTTTCCGCCGGTGAAGGTGAACACCCCGTTGTCCGGCGCCTGCTTGGCACCGCCACCGGCCGTGATCTTGCCGTGCGCCATGCCCGTGACGTACTTGCGGAAGGACTCCTTCAAGCCCCAGTCCAGGGTGCCGTCCGTGATCGTGAACGCCGAGGGCGCCTTCTGCTCGGCGGCCGCGCGGGGCGTGCCGGACGCGGCGTCCGAGGGCGCGTCGGCGGCGACGGCGGGCAGGGCGAGCGCGGCGGTGCCCAGGGCGACGGCCGTCGCGACGGCGGCCGCGCGGGCTATGGGTCGACGGGTGACTGCCATGGTCTGTGTGCTCCTCGGGGAGGGAGAGGGATAGGGAACGGGGAGTGGGGGGCGGGGGTGGGGAGTTGAGGGGAGATGGGGTGGGGACGGGGAAGCGGATACGCGGGGGGGCGAGGGGGGAACAGGGGGAGGCAGCGGGGTGCGGCGCTCAGCCGGTCGGCGTCCCGGGGCCGTCGGAAGCGTCGCCTCCATCACCCCCTGCGGACCCGGCGCCCCCTGCGGACCCGGCGCCCCCGGCGCCCCCGGCGGACCCTGCGGACCCGGCGGAAGCCGCCCGTGCCGCCCGGCGGCGACGCTCGAAGAGGAACGCGAACGCCGCCGCGACGAGCAGCGCCGCGACCGCGGCGAGCGTGATGGGGAGCGCCTTCGAGGAGCCGTCGGAGTCCTCGGAGTCGGCGGACTCCTTCTTCGCGGACGTCTTCGGCTTCCCGTCGGACGCGGCCTTCTTCGGGGCGGGTTCGGAGCCGAGGTCCGGCAGCGCGGGCAGCTCCACCTTGTCGTCGACGGCGACGGCCAGCGAGACAGGGTCCATGGCGGTGCCCGGCTTGTACATCGAGCCGAACGCCTTGGCGCCGTCGGCAGTGAGCTTCGCCGGGGCCTCGGTGACGGCGATGAGGCCGTCGCGCGGCTTGAGGTCCTTCAGCTCCGCGGCCGCGAAGGTGACCAGCGGGGCCTTCTTCTTGCGGAACTCCCCGCCGTCGACGTCGGCGTACAGCGTGCCCTCGCCGCCCTTCACGCCGACGGCGACCTCGCTCAGCCGGATGTCGAGGCCGTGCCTGCCGGTGAAGCGGACGGCACCGGCGAAGTCCGCGGCCAGGGTGCGCTTCTTCTCGTCGTACGCGCCCTTGCCCTGCGGGAAGCGGAACAGCGCGCCGCCGTCCTCGGCACCGGACGACAGCGTCCACTTGCCCTTGGCGATAGTCCCGGAGACGTACTCGCGGAAGGTGCGGCGCACGCCCCAGTCGACGGCGGCGTCCTCGATGCGCCCGGCGGCCCGGTCCTTGTTCTTGTCGGCGTTCTTGTCTGCGCCGGACTTCTTCTTGTCGGGCTTCTTCGACGACTTGCCGTCGGACCCGTCGGACCCGCCGGGCTTGTCGGCGCCGCCGGAGCCCGCGACGAGGTCCGTCGACAGGCTCACCGGGTCGAGCCGGGTGCCCGCCGTGTAGTACCCGGCGAAGGCCTTCGCGCCCTGCGAGGTGAGCGTGGCGGGCAGGTTGGTGAGGGCGATGGGGCCCGAACCGCCCTTCATGTCGATGCCCGAGACGTTCAGCTTGGCCAGCGGCACCTGGGCGGTCGAGGTGACCTTGCCGGTGCCCTTCTCCTTGCTGACCATGTCGGCGTAGAGCGTGCCGGAGCCGCCGGAGACCTTCACCGTGGGGCGGCTGATGGTCAGGTCGAGGGCGTACGAGCCGCCCTTCTTGTGCCCGGTGAAGTGCACTCCCCCGGAGAATCCGGCGGTGAACGCGCCGGTGTCGGGGTCGTAGGAGCCCTTGGCGGAGTGGAAGCGGAACTGGCTGCCGCCGACCGTGGCCGCGCCGCCCTGGAGGTTCCAACTGCCCTTGGCGATGGGCCCGGTGACATAGCTCTGGAAGGAGGACTTGATGCCCCAGTCGAGCCTGCCGCCCTGGACGGTGCGCGGCTTCGCGTGCGCGGCGGTCATCGGGAGCAGCGCTCCCAGGAGCGCGGCCAGGACGGCTACGGCTCCCACGCGTGCGCCGCGGCGCGTGCGCGGCTGTCTGGGCGACGGCATCGGACCCCTCCAGGCCTGGTCATTAAGGTAAGGCTAACCTAAACTACGATCATCGCGGCGCGGAACCCCACGCCACAGCCACCCCGGCCGCTCGGGACACCTCGACGGCCACGGACCCCAACAGCACGACAGGACGGTGGACTTCGGTGCGCAAGCCGCGCTCACTCCGTATCGGCGGCCTCGTCAGCGCGGCGGTCGCCGCGCTCGCGCTCACCCTCGCCGGGTGCGGCTCGTCCGGCGACGGCGGCGGCGCGGGGGACGGCGGCGGGACGCGGGCGAAGGCCGCTCCCGCCGATCGCGTCGAACCGCTCGCGGCCAAGGCGGCGCCGAAGCTGCCCGCGACCGTGGAGTCCGCCGACGGCAAGCGCGTCACCGTCAAGGACGCCGACCGGATCGTGCCGCTGACCGGCAGCCTGAACGAGATCGTGTTCACCCTCGGGCTCGGCGAGAACGTGGTGGCACGCGACATCACCGCCACCTTCGACCAGGCCAAGAAGCTGCCGGTGGTGACGCGCGCCCACGACGTCTCGGCGGAGAGCGTGCTGTCTCTGAAGCCGACGGTCGTCCTCGCGGACACCACGACGGGCCCCGCCGAGGCCATCGACCAGATCCGCTCGGCGGGCATCCCCCTCGTCGTCCTCGAACCGGCCAAGAGCCTTTCCGACGTGGGCCCGCGCATCGAGGCGGTGGCCCGCGCCCTCGGCGTCGACAAGGCGGGCGCCGCCCTCAAGTCCCGTACGGAGGACCGGATCGCGAAGGTGCGCGCGAGCGTGCCCAAGCAGTCGGAGAAACCCCGGGTCGCCTTCCTCTACCTGCGCGGATCGGCCTCCGTCTATCTGCTCGGCGGCCGCGAGTCCGGCGCGGGCTCGCTCCTGGAGGCGGCGGGCGCGGTCGACGCGGGCAAGGCGTCGGGCCTGAAGAAGGACTTCACGGCCATCACCAGCGAGGCCCTCGCCAAGGCCGCGCCGGACGCGATCCTCGTGATGTCGAAGGGCCTCGACTCCGTGGGCGGCATCGACGGCATGGTGAAGATCCCCGGCGTGGCCGAGACGCCCGCGGGCATGGACCGCCGGGTGGTGTCCATCGAGGACGGCGTCCTGCTCAACTACGGCCCCCGCACCGACCAGGTCCTCAAGTCCCTGGTGGACCAGCTCTACAAGGACGCCAAGTGACGCTCGCCGCACGACCGGGCGCGGGCTCGGACACCGGGCCGAAAGCCGCCCCGGACCACACCGCGACCGGGGCCACGGACCCGGCCAAGGAACCGGCCGCCGAAACGGCCGCCCCCGACCCGCGCCCCGCCCGCCGCGGCGCCCCCTTCCTCCTCACCACCGCCCTCGCCGCCGCCCTGCTGTTCCTCGCCCTGCTCTCCGCGGGGATCGGGGCGTACGACATCCCCCTCGGCGACGTCCTCGCCTCCGTCCAGCACCGCATCGGCCTCGGCGGGCACGCGCTCGACCGGGTCGGCGAGAGCGTGCTGTGGAACGTGCGGCTGCCGCGGGTGGTGCTCGCGCTGCTCGTGGGCGCGTCCCTGGGGTGCGCGGGCGCGCTGATGCAGGGCGTGTTCGGCAACCCGCTGGCCGAGCCGGGCGTCATCGGGATCTCCTCGGGCGCGGCGGTCGGCGCGGTCGCCTCCATCGCCCTCGGGCTCAGCTTCTTCGGCAACTGGACCGTCACCGTCTGCGCGTTCGCCGCCGGACTCGCGACGGTGCTGCTCGTGTATGTCCTGTCACGGGACGGCGGCCGTACGGAAGTCGTCACCCTCATCCTCACCGGCATCGCCGTGAACGCCTTCGCGGGCGCGCTCATCGGTCTCTTCCTCTTCTTCGCCGACAACGCGCAGGTCACCCAGATCACGTTCTGGCAGCTCGGCTCGCTGGCGCAGGCCACCTGGCCGAAGGTGCTCGCCGTCCTGCCGTGCGCGGCGGCCGGACTCCTCGTCGCGCCGCTGTACGCGCGCAAGCTGGACCTGCTCGCCCTCGGGGAGCGGCCCGCGCGCCATCTGGGCGTGGACGTGGAGCGGCTGCGGATGGTGCTCGTGCTCGTGGTGGCGCTGCTCACGGCCGCGGCCGTCGCGGTGGCCGGGATCATCACGTTCGTGGGACTCCTTGTGCCGCATCTGCTGCGGATGGCGGCGGGTCCCGGGCACCGGTTCCTGGTGCCGGGCAGCGCGCTCGGCGGTGCCGTCGTGCTCGTCGGCGCCGACCTCGCGGCGCGCACGGTCGCCGCGCCCGCCGAGCTGCCGCTCGGCGTGCTCACCGCGCTCTTCGGCAGCCCCTTCTTCTTCTGGCTGCTGCGCAGGACCCGCCGCAAGCAAGGGGGCTGGGCATGATCGGGACGCTGAGCAAGCGGATCTTCGGGGTACGCGACCGGGTCCTGCCCGCACCCGTCGCGCCCGGCGACGTGCTCGCCGAGACGGCGGACCTGCGGGTGCGGCTCGGCGGCCGCGAGGTCCTGCGGGGCGTGACGGTGGCGGCCCGCGCGGGCGAGGTGCTCGCCCTGGTCGGCCCCAACGGCGCGGGCAAGTCCACCCTGTTGGCCGCCCTCGCCGCCGACCTGCCCGCCGACGCGGGCTCCGTGTCCGTCTGCGGCCGCCCGGCCCCGGACTGGCCCGCGCGTGAACTCGCCCTGCGCCGGGCCGTCCTGCCGCAGTCGGCGACCCTCTCCTTCCCCTTCCCGGTCGAGGACGTCGTCCGGATGGGCCGGGCGCCCTGGGCCGGGACGCGCCTCGCGGACGACGACGACCCGATCGTGCGGGCGGCGATGGCGGCCACCGAGGTGGCCGAGTTCGCGGCCCGGCCGTTCTCCGCGCTCAGCGGCGGCGAGCGGGCGCGGGTGGCGCTCGCCCGGGTGCTCGCCCAGTGCGCCCCGCTGCTGCTGCTCGACGAGCCGACGGCCGCGCTCGACCTGCGCCACCAGGAGCTGGTCCTCAGGGTCTGCCGGGAACGGGCCGCCGCGGGCGACGCGGTGGTGGTCGTCCTGCACGACCTGGGCCTCGCCGCGGCCTACGCGGACCGCGCGGTGATCCTGGACGGCGGGGTCGTCGCGGCCGACGGGGCGCCCGCCGAGGTCTTCGAGGACGGGCTGCTCTCGGACGTGTACCGGCAGCCCATCGAGGTGTTCCCGCACCCGCGGACCGGGGCGCCGCTGGTGACGCCGCTGCGCGCCCCCGCGTGAGGCGGGCCGTGCCGGACACCCGGAACCGGCGAATCCGGCCAGTGCGGACACTGCGGGCCCTTGAGGACGTCTGCCGCACTGCCGGAGCCCGGCGTCCGGCGGCTTCCCGGCCCCGATAGGGTTCGGGCCCGGGAAGGGGTAGGTGAAGGTATCCGATGAGCAGGGTTCCAAGGCTCGGCCGGCCGGTCTCGTACGCGGCGGCGGTGGCGGTCCTCTCGCTGACGGCGAGCGGATGCGTGACGGTGCACGGCGAGCGCGAGGTCGTCCGCACGGCCACCAGGCCCGAGGCCGCCCGCGCGCTGAAGGACTTCCTCACCGCCTACAACAAGGCGGACAAGGCGTACGACCCGGCCCTGAACGCCTCCCGCGTCACCGGCCCGCTCGGCGCCATCAACCAGGCGGGCCTCAAGGCACGGCACGTGCAGAACCCGGACGGCAACTCCCGGTACGTGCCGCTGAAACTGACGGACGTGACGTACTCCATCCCCAAGAAGGCCGGCTGGCCGCGGTGGTTCGTCGTCGACGCCGAGGCCAACCGCAAGCCGCACGGCTACCGCTGGCTGATCGCCTTCACCCGCGCGGACGCGGACTCCCTGTGGGAGGCGACGTACCTGAACCTGGTGCAGCCCGACCGGCTGCCCGAGCTGAAGAAGGACGCCGACGGCCACGTCGAGCCGGTCGCCGTCGGCGGCGGCAGCGGGCTCGCGGTGGCGCCGCGGCGGCTCGGCGGGGAGTACACCGCGTTCCTGAAGTCGGGCGGCGACGCCTTCGAGCCGGGCCCGCACACCACCCAGTGGAAGGCGGCCCGCGACCGCAACAAGCGGCGGCTCGGCCTCGCCGTCCAGTACATCGACGAGCCGCGCGACGCGGGCGCGTTCGCGCCGCTCGGCCTGCGCACGAAGGACGGCGGCGCGCTGGTGTTCTTCGCCACGCACCACTACGAGAAGCAGACCGCGTCCAAGGGCCTCAACGTCACCGTGGACGCGGACGTGAAGGCGCTGATGAAGGGCGAGGCGAAGCAGTCCGTCATGCTGGAGCGCGTCTCGAACCAGGTGGCCCTGGACCCCGAAGGCTCCGGCAAGGTGAAGATCCTCAGCCGGATGCAGGGTCTGGTCGGGGCGAAGGGCGAATAGGCGCGGGGCGCGGCCCACGTGTCGGCCCCGCAGGACCGCGCGTCGGCCCCGCGGGTCAGCCCCGCAGCGGCCAGGCCCCCGCGCCTGCCGTGTCCTCGGCGTCCTCCCCCGGCTCCCGCGCGTACCGCGCGCACTCGTCGGTGAGGATCTCCAGGAGCGTCAGCGGGTCGGGCAGCGTGAACTCCGGGCCCCGGACCCAGCCGACGGCGAGGTCACCGGGCAGCCGCGCGGGCGGCACAAGGACGTACGAACCGCGGCAGTGCCAGCGCAGGCCGGGGTGCTCGTCCATCGTCTCCGGATGGCAGTCCAGCTCGCACGGCCACCACTCGTCCTCGTCCTCCGGGGTGCCGCGGGTCGCCGTGAAGAACAGCATCCGCCCCTCGTCGCCCGCCCCCTCGGACTCCGCGACGGGGCCGACCTCCACCTCGGCGGCGAGCAGCCGCGCCAGGGCGGCGCGGCCGGCGTCGAGGGGGACGTCGAGGACGTCGTGCACCATGCCGGTCGCGGTGATGAAGTTGGCCTGGGGCTGGTGCCTGGCCCAGCGCTCGATCTGGGCGCGGTCGGTGGTGGACTGCGTCTGCCAGGCGAAGGACACGGGGTGCCGGGCGGGGGTGGGGCAGCCGATGCGGTCGCAGGAACATCGGTACCCGGCGGGGTGGGCGGCGGGGGCCAGGGGCAGCCCCGCGGCGGCGACGGCGAGCAGCAGGTCCTCGCGGCGGGCGCTCTCGGCGCCCGCGCTGGCCTCGGCGCCGGAACGCGCGCGTCGGCGGAGCCACTGGGAGATCCTGCCCTGCGCGCCGGACGTCCGGCCGAACTCCGCGCCCATCTATCCCCTCACCTCGCCGTCGTGCGGAACAGCATGACCTATCGTCCCACCATCCTGCGCCCCGGGTGGCCGTAGTCCACATCCGGGGTACCTGGGGTGATGCCAGCCGCTGGGTGACATAGCGCGTCATTTCACGCTGTGCGGCGAATCGCGCACCTACGGTGTTCGACATGGTCACCAGGACTGTGCTGACGGGACTCACCGCCCTCGCCCTCGCGGGCCCGGCCGGTGTCCTGACCCCCCTGGAGTGGGGCGGCGGCCCGCTCACCGTCGACGCGCTCCCCCCGATCGTCTACACCGCGCACCGGGGCGGCGCCCTCGAAGTACCGGAGAACAGCATGTCCGGCCTGATGGCCGCCTTCGAGCGGCGCACGGCGCAGGTCATCGACGTCGACACCAGGATGCTGCGCGACGGCACGCTGGTGGTGATGCACGACGCGACCCTGGACCGCACCACGTACGCGCGGGGCCCGGTGCGCGGGCTGACGCTGCGGGAGTGGCAGCGGGTGCGGCTGCGGCCGCCGACGGGCGTGCCGGGCCGCTGGCGCGCCGAGCGGCCGCCGACAGTGGCGGAGGTCCTCGACCGCTTCGGCGGCCGCGCGATGCTGATGCTGGAGGCCAAGGACCCGCAGAGCCTGGCCCGGCTCGGCACGATGATCCACACGCGTGGCCTGGCCCGCTCGGTGTTCGTGAACACCAACAAGCCCTGGGTGGCCCGCCGCGCCCACCACCTGGGCCTGCTCGCCCAGCTGTGGCGCTCGCGGACGCAGCTGCGCACCGACCGGCCGCGGGACTGGGCGTCGTTCGTCGACGTCCTCGACGTGGACTACAAGGCGCGGGACGCGGATCTGCTGCGGGCGGTCAACTCCGGCATCCCCCGGGTGTGGGCGCACACCGTGACCACGCCGCGCCAGCGCGACCGGGTGCTTCGGCTCGGCTGCGACGGCGTGATCACGGACGCGCCCGGCCTGCTCTCGCGCACGCCGATCAAGGGCCGGGCGAAGGCGGTGCGGACGGCGGCGGCGCGGGCGGCGGTCCGGCCGGCCGCTGGTCGGCGGGGCGCGGGTCAGCGGGGCGCGATGCCGTACAGGGCGTACTCGACGAGGGTGTCGGTGTACTCGTAGCCGAGCGGCGCGGTGTGCTGGAGCCAGCGCTGGGCGAGCGGACCGGTCCAGAGTTCGAGGGCGATGCGCGGGTCGACGTGCGGGGCCACCTGGCCCTGCTCCTGGGCGGCGCACAGCCGGTCGACGTAGAGCTGGAGCTGCGGTTCGAGCAGCTTCTCGACGAATTCCCTGCCGAGCTGCTCGTTGACGACGCCCTCGGCGGCCAGGGCGCGGGCCGGGGCGTCGAACTTGGGGTTGGTCATCTCGTCGACGGTGGCGCGCAGGACGTACTTGAGGTCGGCCTCCAGGTCCCCGCTGTCGGGGATGGCGGTCGCGACCTCGGCGAGCCCCGCCTTCGCGCTCAGCTCGGCGGAGGCCTGCTCGGACAGGTCGAGGAAGGCGTCGAGGAGGACGGCACTCTTGGAGGGCCACCAGCGGTAAATGGTCTGCTTGCCGACACCGGCGCGGGCGGCGATGGCCTCGATCGTCATCTTGCCGTAGCCGACCTCGCCGACCAGGGCGAGGGCGGCGTCGTAGATGGCGCGGCGCGAGCGCTCGCTGCGGCGGGTGGAGTCAGGGGCGGTTTTCTGAGCCATGCCAACGAATGTAGCAGCGCCACGAGACGCCGCGTCTCACCAGAGTCCCGACCTCACGTAAATCACTCGACAAGACGCTGCGTCTCGCTTAAGCTCACCCCAAGACGAGACGATGCGTCTCGTCACATGCACACTCTCTATCCATGGAGGCACGACATGTCACGAGGCGGATCCGGAATGCTCGGCGTCGGCGGTACGCGCACCAACCTCTCCCGCAAGGCGCTGCGCGGCGGCCGCGGCTCCGGGCGGGTCGGCGGCGGCCTCAGCCCGCAGGAGCAGAAGCGCGAGCTGCTGCGCAAACTCCAGGAAGGCCGGTCGGCGAAGAACGACGCGTGAACCCCGAACGCCCGCCCTGCGAGCGGCCGGCACCCCGAGAGCGCCCGCCGAAATACAACTCAGGGCCCCAAAAGCGCCCGGTTCATGAGTAAATACCCGCCCAGATCGCAGCAGAAAGGGCTCAGATCGCTGCGCGAAGGCTCCTCAGACCGCACCATGGGCAGCACCAGCCCCTGCGGTCCGTGAGGAGCCTTCGTTGCATCGAGTTGCCCGGCGCGCCACACCCCGGCGCTACCTGATGTGCGCACCCGCACACTTCAAGGTCACGTACTCCATCAATCCCTGGATGGACCCCACCAAACCCGTCGACGTCCCGCTCGCCGTCGCCCAGTGGGAGGACCTGCGCGACCGCTACCGCTCGCTCGGCCACACCGTCGAGGAGCTGACGCCGCACCCGGACCTGCCGGACATGGTCTTCGCGGCGAACGGCGCGACCGTCGTCGACGGCCGCGTCCTGGGCGCGAGCTTCGTCCACCCCGAGCGGCAGCCCGAGGCGGCCGCACACCTGGAGTGGTTCCGGGCCAACGGCTTCACCGAGGTCCATGAACCGACCCACATCAACGAGGGCGAGGGCGACTTCGCCACCACCTCCGGCTACGTCCTCGCGGGCCGCGGCTTCAGGGCCAGCCCGCTCTCGCACGGCGAGGCCCAGGAGGTCTTCGGCCGCCCGGTGATCGGCCTCGACCTCGTCGACCCGCGCTACTACCACCTGGACACGGCGCTCGCGGTCCTCGACGACGCCACGGACGACGTCATGTACTACCCCGGCGCGTTCTCGCCCGGGAGCCAGGCGGTCCTGCGCCGCCTGTTCCCCGACGCGCTGATCGCCACGGAGGAGGACGCACTCGCCCTCGGCCTGAACGCGGTCTCCGACGGCCTGCACGTGCTGCTCCCGCAGGCCGCCGTCGGTCTCTTCGAGCCGCTGCGCGAGCGGGGCTACGAACCGATCGGGATGGACCTCGGCGAACTGCTCAAGGGCGGCGGCAGCGTGAAGTGCTGCACGCAGGAGCTGCGCGCCGCGTAGGGCACGGCACGACGGAGGTGCGGGTGGTCACGGACCGCCCGCACCTCTCGCGTTCCCGGGACCGCCGTCAGCGGAGGTCCGCCGGGCAGAGGCGGCGCGGCCGGTCGTCGCCGCGCAGCCGGGCGTCGACGCAGCCGCCGGGCAGCCCGTCACGGGCCGCGGTACCGAAGTTGGCGGTCACGGTCAGCCTGCCGCCGCCGAAGACGGTCCGCTGGACCCGCCTGTCCTCGCTCAGGAACCGGAAGGACGTGAGCCGTTCGGTGCCCGCGGCGCGGTGCAGCGGCGCGAAGTACTTCTGCAGCGCCGCGATCTCCCGCCCGTGCCGGGCCAGCGTCGGCCCGTCGAGGACGTGGTTGAGCGGCCGGTCGTAGAGCATCGCGAGCAGCGCGCGGCGGGTCTTCTCGGCGGGCAGCTTCTCGTACGACAGCTCCCAGCGCTCGGCGCTGACCGTCGCCCCGTGCAGGGCTGTCCCGTACAACGGGACGCGGTAGCGCGGGTCGTACATGGCCTTGGAGAGCGAGGCCGGGAGCCGGACCGGCTTGAAGAACACGCCGGGGGCGGCCTCCGGGTAGTAGCCGCCCCACTTCTCCCGGTCCTTCTGCAGCGCCCACAGTCCGTCGGCGACCGGCGTCGCGCTGCCGTGGTCGAAGGCGACCGCCTCGTTGGCCCAGGCCTGGGCGGACTCCGAGCCGAGGACCAGGCCGGATCCTGCGATGCGGCGCATCCGGGCGAGGCGGTGGGCGCGGTCGCCCGCCTTCGTCATCGGGTGCGCGGCCGCGTGGTCGCGGAACAGCTCGCCGGTGGCGTCGACGTCCAGGAAGTAGCTGTCGGCGCCGTTCTGCACCATCGCGCGGGTGCGGTGCGCGAGGAGGTGGCGGGTGGGTTCGGCGCGCTCGAAGGCCGCCGAGCTCAAGTAGCAGCCGCGGCCGCCGAATCCGGTGCGGGGGCGGCCGTCGGCGTCGCGGACGCAGAAGTCCGGGTAGACGCTGCCCGGCCACACCGACGTGGGGCTGTCGGCGGTCTTCGGATCCTGCCCGTTGGCGAACGTGTCGTAAGGACCGACGAGGTACCCCGCCTTCCGCGCCGCCGCGATCGCCTCCTTCCCCATGGGGTCGGGCCCTGCGTCGTACCCGAGCCACATCCCGTCCACGCCGAGGGCGCGCAGGCGCCGGATGCCCGCCGGGGTGCGGGCCTGACCCCACACGTACGCGTGCGCGGCGCCGAGGAGGCGCTTCGTCGCCGGGTTGCGGCGGATCTTCTCCTTCAGGCTGCCGAGGCGGCCGCGTTCGGAGAGGTACGCGCGGTAGTCGGCGGCCGGGGCGACGGGGGTGCCGTCGGTCAGGGCGAACGTGACCGTGTACGCGCGGGTGCCTTCGCCCTTGTCGAAGGTGTGGGCCGCGGTGGTCCGCAGGTGGCCGTCCGGGCCCTTGCCGAACGTGAGGCTCGTCCCGATATCCGTCGGTATCAGATAACTGACGCCGTGCCGGCCCGCCGAGTAGCCCCACAGGGGCAGGGTCAGGTCGGCGCTCACGTCGACCGTGGTGCCCGTGAGCCGCTGCTCGCCCGAGGTCCAGAAGGGGTCGGCCGTGGGGACGTCCAGGCCCTCCCCGCGCGGGAGTTGGAGGCTGCCCTTCGTCCCTGTCACGGGCCAGCGGAGCTTGGTGTCGCGGGTGGCGGTGAGGGTGAGGGCGAGGCGCCCGTGGTCCGTGTACGCGGTGGCCGTGAGGCCCCTCTCCGGGTACGTCCACCGCGCCCGGTCCTTGGCGGCGCGGCGCACGGGACCGGGGTCGCCCAGGTCCGTGGCCGCGGCGGCGCTCAGGCGCCGGGTGCGGCCGTCGTCCCCGCGGGCGCTGATCGCGAGGGTCGCGGGGTCGATGCGGGCGGTGCCGCCGTCCACGGCGAAGGTCACTCCGTGGGGGCGGGCGGGGGTGGCCTCCGGCGTGGCTGCGGCCGTGAGGGTGGCTGTCGTCGCGACGGCCAGGGCTAGGGCGAGGGTTCGCTTGGCGGGCATGGGGACTGGATAGTGGGCGGGCTTAAGAGGGTTCTAAGAGGCGCGGGCGGGGCCCTGCCGGGGGCTTCCCCAACCCCGCCCCTTCCCGAAACCGGGGCTCCGCCCCTGGACCCCGGGGCTGGGATGTCCACTTGCCGTGGGCCGGGGGCACCGCCGATCGGCGCTTCGCGCCTCGTCCTCAAACGCCGGACGGGCTGAAATATGCCGGGGCAGGCCGGAAGGCACCGGGAGGCGGGCCGGAAGGTGCCGGGAGGCGGGCTCCGGAAGGCGCCGGGAGGCGGGCTGAAGGGCACCGGGCAGGCTGTGCGCCCCACCCCGCCGAAGCAATAGCTGGGGCGGGCGGGTGGGAGAAAGCCCGTCCGGCGCTTGAGGACGAGGCGCGAAGCGCCGAAACGGGGGTGCCCCACGAGGGGCAGAAGGTGCCGGGCTGTCGGCCGGGCCGGCACCCCCAGGCCAAGGCCGCGCCCACGCGAGGCAAAAGCATGGCCGACGCCCTGAGACGATAGGGGGCACTACCAACTACTGGGGAGGGGCGCGATGCCGAAGCGCGGGCAGGCGGCGGAGAGACAGACCGAGGGCCGGATACCCGGGGCGGCGGGGCCCACAGGAGCCAAGGACCCCGCCGCCCTGCGCGTGGCGACCGGCGCCCTGGTCACCCTCATCCTCGGCGGCCTCACCGCCATGCCCCCGCTGTCCATGGACATGTACCTCCCGGCCCTGCCGGAGGTCACGGACGCCCTGCACGCCCCCGCGGCGACGGTCCAGCTGACCCTCACGGCGTGCCTCACCGGCATGGCCCTCGGCCAGCTCGTCGTCGGCCCGATGAGCGACAAGTGGGGCCGCCGCCGCCCCCTCCTCGGCGGCCTCCTCGTCTACATCCTCGCCACCGCGATCTGCGCCCTCGCCCCCACCGCGGAGCTCCTCATCGCCTTCCGCCTCCTCCAGGGCCTCGCGGGCGCCGCGGCGATCGTGATCGCGCGGGCGGTGGTCCGCGACCTGTACGACGGCGTGGAGATGGCCAAGTTCTTCTCGACGCTGATGCTGATCTCCGGCGTCGCCCCCATCGTGGCACCGCTGATCGGCGGTCAGGTCCTGCGCCTGACGGACTGGCGCGGCATCTTCGTCGTCCTGACGGTCATCGGGATCGCGCTGACCGCCCTGGTGTGGCGCTGTCTGCCGGAGACCCTGGCGCCGGCGGACCGCCACGACGGCGGCACGGTCGAGGCGCTGCGCACGATGCGCGGCCTGCTCGCGGACCGCGTGTTCGCGGGCTACATGATCGCGGGCGGCTTCGCCTTCGCCGCGCTGTTCGCGTACATCTCGGCCTCCCCGTTCGTGATCCAGGAGATCTACGGGGCGTCGCCGCAGACGTTCAGCCTGCTCTTCGGCGTGAACTCGGTCGGCCTGATCATCGTCGGACAGATCAACGGCAAGCTGCTCGTGGGCCGCGTCAGCCTCGACAAGGCCCTCGGCTTCGGGCTCGCGGTGATCACGCTGGCCGCGACCGCGCTGCTCCTGATGACCGGCGGAGTCCTCGGCGACGACATCGGGCTCGCGCCGATCGCCGTCGGCCTGTTCGTGCTGATGTCGGCGATGGGTCTGGCCATGCCCAACACCAACGCCCTCGCCCTGATGCGCACCCGCCACGCCGCCGGTTCCGCGTCCGCGCTGCTCGGTACGTCGTCCTTCCTCATCGGCGCGATCGCCTCGCCCCTGGTCGGCATCGCGGGCGAGCGGACGGCCGTGCCGATGGCCGTCGTCCAGCTGTCGTGCGCGCTGGCGGCCGTCGTCTGCTTCGTGGGACTGTGCCGCCCGTGGCAGCACAAGCAGAACGCGCAGGCGCAGGAGCCGGGGACCGCCTCGGCGGAGGGCGGGACCGCCCCGGCGACGGAGGCCGGGACGGCGGCCGTGCCCCGGCCCCGGAAGTCGGACCGCTGACCGCGTCGCCGGTGCTGCGGCCCGGCTCCCCGGAGCGCGCCGGACTCGACCCGGCCGAGCTGCGCCGCCTCGTCCACGACGTACGGGCACTGCCCGAGGGACCCCGCCCGTGGTGCGCCGGAGCCGTCGTCCTCGCCGGGCGCGGCCCGGTGATCGCGGTGGCCGAGGCGGCGGGGTGGGCCGTGCGGTACGCCGGGGCGGGCGGGAGCGCCACCCCCCGCACCACCGGCGACACCCCCACCGACACCT
>NZ_JNXT01000070.1 GCF_000716675.1 Streptomyces alboflavus | reverse complement strand
TCCGGGCGCTTCCCTTCGGTGTTTCTTTTGTTCTTGCGTTTCCGACTCTATCAGATCTTTCCGGCTTCCCGTTCCGATCCGATTTCCTCGGTGCTTTCCAGGTCTTCGCTTTCGCGTTTCCCTTTCCGGCGGCTCCGACTTTATCAGAGATTCTGAGTCGGAATTTCCGCCCCGTCCGAGTCGGCCTCCGGCACGACTGTGCGCGGCGCTTCCCCGTCTGGCGGAGCCGTAAACGTACTGGAGCGGGGCGCCCCGATGCAAATCGAGGCGCCCCGCTCCAGGAGGCCGGTGGTCAGACCGGTCGGGCGACCGTCAGACCTCGACGACGACCGGCAGGATCATCGGGCGGCGGCGGTAGTTGTCCGACACCCACTTGCCCAGCGTGCGGCGGATGAGCTGCTGCAGCTGGTGGGGTTCGACGACGCCGTCCTGGGCCGACTTCTCGAGGACTTCCTGGACCTTCGGGATGACGGCGTTGAACGCCGAGTCCTCGATGCCGGAGCCCCGGGCCTGGACGTGCGGACCGCCGGTGATCTTCCCGGTGGAGGAGTCCACCACCACGAAGACCGAGATGATGCCCTCGTCCCCGAGGATCTTGCGGTCCTTCAGGGCGGGCTCGCCCACATCACCGACGGAGAGACCGTCGACGTACACGTACCCCGCCTGGACCTTGCCGACGATCTTGGCCTTGCCCGCGACGAGGTCGACCACGACGCCGTCCTCGGCGATGACGATGCGGTCGTGCGGGACGCCGGTGAGGGCGCCGAGCTCGGCGTTGGCGCGCAGGTGGCGCCATTCGCCGTGGACCGGCATCAGGTTCTTCGGCTTGCAGATGTTGTAGAAGTACAGCAGCTCGCCGGCCGAGGCGTGGCCCGAGACGTGCACCTTGGCGTTGCCCTTGTGGACGACGTTGGCGCCCCAGCGGGTCAGGCCGTTGATGACGCGGTAGACCGCGTTCTCGTTGCCCGGGATGAGCGACGACGCCAGGATCACCGTGTCGCCCGAGACGATGCGGATCTGGTGGTCCCGGTTGGCCATGCGGGAGAGCGCGGCCATCGGCTCGCCCTGGGAGCCCGTGCAGACCAGGACGACCTCGTGGTCCGGCAGGTCGTCGAGGGTCTTGACGTCGACGACCAGGCCCGGCGGGACCTTCAGATAGCCGAGGTCACGGGCGATGCCCATGTTCCTGACCATGGAGCGGCCGACGAAGGCGACCCGGCGGCCGTACTCGTGCGCCGCGTCGAGGATCTGCTGGATGCGGTGCACATGGCTGGCGAAGCTGGCCACGATGATCCGCTTGCGGGCGCCCGCGAAGACCTGGCGGAGCACGTTCGAGATGTCGCGCTCCGGCGGGACGAAGCCCGGGACCTCGGCGTTCGTCGAGTCGGAGAGGAGGAGGTCGATGCCCTCCTCACTCAGGCGCGCGAAGGCGTGCAGGTCGGTCAGGCGACGGTCCAGCGGGAGCTGGTCCATCTTGAAGTCGCCGGTGTGCACGACCATGCCCGCGGGCGTGCGGATGGCGACCGCGAGCGCGTCCGGGATGGAGTGGTTGACCGCGACGAACTCGCAGTCGAAGGGACCGACGCGCTCGCGGTGGCCCTCGGCGACCTCGAGCGTGTAGGGCCGGATGCGGTGCTCCTGGAGCTTCGCCTCGATCAGGGCGAGGGTCAGCTTGGAGCCGATCAGCGGGATGTCCGGCTTCTCGCGCAGGAGATAGGGGACACCGCCGATGTGGTCCTCGTGGCCGTGCGTGAGGACGATGCCCTCGATGTCGTCGAGGCGGTCCCGGATGGACGTGAAGTCCGGCAGGATCAGGTCGATTCCGGGCTGCTCCTCCTCGGGGAAGAGCACTCCGCAGTCGACGATCAGGAGACGCCCGTCGTACTCGAAGACGGTCATGTTGCGGCCGATCTCGCCGAGGCCGCCCAGCGGGGTGACCCGCAGGCCGCCCTTCGGGAGCTTCGGCGGGGCGCCGAGTTCAGGATGCGGATGACTCAAAAGACTCTCCTCAACCACACACGCCACGTACCTCCGGGGCACGTGGCGCGCATGACGTTCGTGCAGTAGCAGTTGTGTGGGTGCAGGCATGTGGCCTGCGGTGTTGCCTATTCAGTTGTGAAGTCTGTGGTTAAAGCTGTACCCCACCGGCGGCAAGATCGATCTTGAGCTGGGCCGTCTCCTCGGGTGAGAGCTCGACCAGCGGCAGGCGCAGCGGTCCGCCGGGGCGGCCCTGCAGGGCGAGCGCCGCCTTGGTGGTGATCACACCCTGCGTACGGAACATGCCCGTGAAGACCGGGAGCAGCTTCTGGTGGATCTCGGTGGCCTTCTGGACGTCCCCGCTGGTGTGGGCGTCGATCATGGCGCGCAGCTCCGGCGTGACGACATGGCTGACGACGGAGACGAAGCCGCAGGCGCCGACCGAGAGCAGCGGCAGGTTGAGCATGTCGTCGCCGGAGTACCAGGCGAGGCCGGAGCGGGCGATGGCCCAGCTGGCGCGGCCGAGGTCGCCCTTGGCGTCCTTGTTGGCGACGATACGCGGGTGCTCGGCGAGGCGCACGATCGTTTCGGTGTTGATCGGTACGCCGCTGCGGCCCGGGATGTCGTAGAGCATCACCGGCAGCTCGGTGGCGTCGGCGATCGCCGTGAAGTGCCGGAAGAGGCCCTCCTGCGGGGGCTTGTTGTAGTACGGCGTGACCGTGAGCAGGCCGTGTGCGCCGGCGCTCTCGGCCGCGCGGGCCAGTTCGATGCTGTGCCGGGTGTCGTTCGTGCCGACTCCGGCCACGACGTGGGCGCGGCCTCCGACGGCGTCCACCACCGCTCGTACCAGCTCTGCTTTCTCCGCGTCGCTGGTGGTCGGGGACTCGCCCGTGGTGCCGTTGACGATCAGGCCGTCGTTGCCTGCGTCCACCAGGTGGGCGGCGAGCTGGCGCGCGCCGTCGAGGTCGAGTGCGCCGTCCGCCGTGAAGGGCGTGACCATGGCGGTGAGGACCCTCCCGAAGGGGGTCTGCGGAGTGGAGGTCGGAGCCATGGGTAACACGCTACTCGCTGCTCAGCACGGGGTCGCCCCTCGGGTGACGCACAGGGCCTGACACGGGAGGAGCCCGGCACTGCCTGCTCGGGGGTTCAAGCAGTGCCGGGTCCGTTTGATCAGGCTAGATGAACTTCTAGAAATGCCGCAATACGGACACTTCGCTCGGGCCATCCGCACATACGTGCCTCAAGACGCCGTGTGTCCGCGCCTCGTGGCGCCGGCCGTCGGCTCCGTGCGCGGTCGCGCGCTCCGGTTCAGGGAGCGAAGGCGGGAGTTCTCCTTGAGGGTGCGTCTTCGGGTGGCCCGGGCTGCGTGGCAAAGAGCCGTCAGCTGCCCCGTCCGCACAATCTTCGGCGAATTTGCCGATACAGGGCACCTTTTGGGCGTTTCGAGCGTCTGTCTTGTTGACAGAGTTCAGTTCGAGTCCCGTGAGGAGACGCGCGACCCATGTTCCGTCGGCGAGAGCCCGTACCCTTCGCCTTCATCGCCGAAGCCGACAAGTTCCGCAGCAACGTCACTCCCCCGCCCCGCCAGCGTGCCACGGCCGGTCAGATAGTGGGCCGCACGCTCATCGGTCTCACCGTGGTCGCCGGTCTGGTGGGTTCCGTGCTCTTCGGCATGCCCGCGATGTCGGCCGACCAGTCGCCCGCCAAGACCCAGCAGTCCGAGGCCTCGGACGGGCGCTGACCGCACCGCCCGCCGCTGACCAGCGCTGACCAGCGGCAGCGGGAGACACCCCGCACCCCGCCGTCCGAGTGGCGCGGGAGGTACCCCCTTGGCCCCCCAAGGGTGGTAGCAGGGAGCACGGCTCGATAACCTCACCGGGCACAGCCCATGCGTGGATTGAGTGAGGATCAGCCGTGCCCCTGCCTTTCCTGACCGCGGACCGCGCTTTCGACGAGGCCGCGCACGACGCCGCGCTCCCCTTCGACGACCGCGACCGCTGGCGCCGGCCGTACCGCCCGGGGCCCTGGCGCGTGGGCGCCGCCGCCGTGCTGCTGCTGCTCGCCTCGTTCGTCCTGGTCGCCGCCGTGATCATCGCCGCCGCCGGTGCCCTTTCGGGCGCCGCGATCTGCGTGGGCGTGGCCGTCCTCATCATCGCCGCCGCCCTGCGGCTGCTGCGCATGGGCACCTGGGTGAGCGCGCAGGGGCTGCGCCGCGTGGGCTTCCTCAGCACCCAGACGGTGCCGTGGGCCCAGGTGGCGTCGGTGCGCACGGCGCAGCAGCCGGTGCGGTGGCTGGGGCTGCCGCGCACGGTGCAGGGGCAGGCCCTCGTGCTCGTACGACATGACCGGGCGGCCGGGGAGCGGCGGCTGCTCCTGACCGACCGGAACGCGGACTTCCTGGCGCGGCGCGCGGCCTTCGACCGGGCCGCCGACACGGTCGAGGTGTGGGCCGACGAGTACCGGCGGACGGCTTAGTCGCCTGCGGGCCTCCGGCCCCGCCGACCACCGCTAGGCGCTGACCGGCCTGCCCTCGCGCAGGGCGATCGCCCGCTGCATGGCCTTGCGCGCGCGAGGCGTGTCGCGGGCGTCGTGGTAGGCCACGGCGAGGCGGAACCAGCAGCGCCAGTCGTCCGGGGTGTCCTCCGTCTCGGCCTTGCGCCGGGCGAAGACCTCGTCGGCCGAGTCACGGTCGACGCGGCCGCTGGGCGTCCGTTTCAACTCGTCGACGGGCAGCCCGCCTTCGGCCTCCAGCTCGGCGGCGAGACGGTTCGCGCGCTGCACGAACCGCGTGTTCTGCCAGAGGAACCAGACGCCGATGACCGGCAGGATCAGCACCGCGACACCGAAGGTGACGGTGAGGACGGTGCCGTGCTTTATCAGGAGCACGCCGCGGCTGCCGACCAGGACGAAGTAGACGACCAGGACGGCTGCCGTGACGGCGTAGGTGATCTTTGCTCGCATGACGGTCAGCTCAGGTCCAGGAAGTGTTCCAGGCCGAAGGTCAGGCCAGGCGTGGCCACGACCCGGCGGGCGCCGAGCAGGATGCCCGGCATGAAGCTGCTGTGGTGCAGCGAGTCGTGGCGGACCGTCAGGGTCTCGCCCTCGGCGCCGAGCAGCACCTCCTGGTGGGCCAGGAGGCCGCGCAGGCGCACGGCGTGCACGGGCACACCGTCGACGTTCGCGCCCCGGGCCCCGTCGAGCGCCGTCGCCGTCGCGTCCGGCTGCGGGGCGCTGCCCGCCTGCTCACGGGCCGCGGCGATGAGCTGGGCGGTGCGCGTCGCGGTGCCGCTGGGGGCGTCGACCTTGTTCGGGTGGTGCAGCTCGACGACCTCGACCGACTCGAAGTACGGCGCGGCGATCTGCGCGAACTTCATGGTCAGGACCGCGCCGATGGAGAAGTTCGGGGCGATGAGGACGCCCGTCTCCGGGGACGCGGCCAGGGACGTCCGCAGCTGCGTGAGGCGCTCGTCGGTCCAGCCCGTCGTACCGACGACGGCGTGGATGCCGTGCCGTACGCAGAAGTCGAGGTTGCCCATCACCGAGGCCGGGGTAGTCAGCTCCACCGCGACCTGGGCGCCGGTCTCGACCAGCGTGTCCAGACGGTCACCGCGTCCGAGGGCGGCGACGAGATCCATGTCCTCAGCGGCCTCGACGGCCCGCACGGCCTCGGAGCCGATCCGGCCCTTGGCGCCGATGACCGCCACGCGCAGCTTGCTCATGTCCTTCATTCCTTACGGGAGTGACGAGACGTACGGGACGTACGTACCGGGGCCGCGCGCACCGCGCGGCCCCGCACGCACGAACCTACGCGACCGCTTCGTGCAGGCGCTCCGCCTGCTTGCCCCGGAGCGGGCCTATCGCCGACAGCGAGGGGCGCCGGCCCAGGACGTCCCTGGCCACCTCGCGCACCTCGTCAGGGGTGACGGCGGTGATCTTCGCGAGCATGTCGTCCACCGACATCTGCTCGCCCCAGCACAGCTCGCTCTTGCCGATACGGTTCATCAGCGCACCGGTGTCCTCCAGGCCGAGGACGGTGGAGCCCGCGAGCTGGCCGATGGCACGGGCGATCTCGTCGTCCGTGAGGCCGTGCTGCGCGACCTGGTCCAGCTCGTCGCGGCAGATCTTCAGGACGTCGTGCACCTGGCTGGGGCGGCAGCCCGCGTACACACCGAAGAGGCCGGTGTCGGCGAAGCCCGAGGTGTACGAGTACACGCTGTAGGCCAGGCCGCGCTTCTCGCGGACCTCCTGGAACAGGCGGGACGACATGCCGCCGCCGAGCGCCGTGTTCAGGACGCCGAGGGCCCAGCGGCGGTCGTCGGTGCGGGCGAGGCCCGGCATGCCGAGGATGACGTGGGCCTGCTCCGTCTTGCGGTCGATCAGCTCGACGCGTCCTGACGTGGTCAGGCGGCGGGAGCCGTCGCGCGGCGCGAGAGGGGTGGCGTCCGTGCGGTGCAGCGCGCCGGCCTTCTCGAAGGCGGCGCGGACCTGGCGGACGACCTTCTGGTGGTCGACGTTGCCCGCGGCCGCGACGACCAGGTGTGTCGGGTCGTAGTGCTTCTTGTAGAAGCGGCGGATGCGGTCGGCCGTCAGGGCGTTGATCGTGTCGACGGTGCCGAGGACCGGGCGGCCGAGGGGGGTGTCGCCGAGCATCGTGTGCGCGAACAGGTCGTGCACGCAGTCGCCCGGGTCGTCCTCGGTCATGGCGATCTCTTCGAGGATGACGCCGCGCTCGGCGTCGACGTCCTCCTGCTCGATGAGCGAGCCGGTCAGCATGTCGCAGACGACGTCGATGGCCAGCGGCAGGTCCGTGTCGAGCACGCGTGCGTAGTAGCACGTGTACTCCTTGGCCGTGAACGCGTTCATCTCGCCGCCGACCGCGTCGATCGCCGAGGAGATGTCCAGGGCGCTGCGCTGCCTGGTGCCCTTGAAGAGCAGGTGCTCCAGGTAGTGCGTGGCGCCGTTCAGGGACGGCGTCTCGTCCCGTGACCCGACGTGGGCCCAGATGCCGAAGGTGGCGGAGCGGACGGACGGCAGGGTCTCGGTGACGATGCGCAGACCGCCCGGGAGGGTGGTCTTGCGGACCGTGCCGATGCCGTTCGCGCCCTTGATCAGGGTTTGGGTACGGGCGACGGCCCGCCCCTCCGAGGAGGTGCGGGCCGTCGTCGTGGTGCTACGCGACGTCACTTGTCGGTGTCGTCCTTCTTGTCGGAGGCCTCGTCGCCCTCTTCGCCCTCGATGACGGGGATGAGGGAGAGCTTGCCGCGGGAGTCGATCTCGGCGATCTCGACCTGGACCTTCTGGCCCACGCCGAGGACGTCCTCGACGTTCTCCACGCGCTTGCCGCCGGCGAGCTTGCGGATCTGCGAGATGTGCAGCAGACCGTCCTTGCCCGGGAGCAGCGAGACGAACGCACCGAAGGTGGTCGTCTTCACGACCGTGCCCAGGTAGCGCTCGCCGACCTCCGGCATGGTCGGGTTGGCGATGCCGTTGATCGTGGCGCGGGCGGCCTCGGCGGCCGGGCCGTCGGCGGCACCGATGTAGATGGTGCCGTCGTCCTCGATCGTGATGTCGGCGCCGGTGTCCTCCTGGATCTGGTTGATCATCTTGCCCTTCGGGCCGATGACCTCACCGATCTTGTCCACCGGGATCTTGACGGTGATGATCCGCGGGGCGTTCGGGGACATCTCGTCCGGAACGTCGATCGCTTCCATCATCACGTCGAGGATGTGCAGGCGGGCGTCGCGGGCCTGCTTCAGGGCGGCGGCCAGGACGGAGGCCGGGATGCCGTCCAGCTTGGTGTCGAGCTGGAGGGCGGTCACGAACTCCTTGGTGCCGGCGACCTTGAAGTCCATGTCGCCGAAGGCGTCCTCCGCACCGAGGATGTCGGTGAGGGCGACGTAGTGCGTGTCGCCGTCGATCTCCTGGGAGATCAGGCCCATGGCGATACCGGCGACGGCGGCCTTCAGGGGCACACCGGCGTTCAGCAGCGACATGGTGGAGGCGCAGACCGAGCCCATGGACGTCGAGCCGTTGGAGCCGAGGGCCTCGGACACCTGGCGGATCGCGTAGGGGAACTCCTCGCGCGTCGGCAGGACCGGCACGATGGCGCGCTCGGCGAGCGCGCCGTGGCCGATCTCGCGGCGCTTCGGGGAGCCGACGCGGCCGGTCTCGCCGACGGAGTACGGCGGGAAGTTGTAGTTGTGCATGTAGCGCTTGCGGGTCACCGGGGAGAGGGTGTCCAGCTGCTGCTCCATACGGAGCATGTTGAGGGTGGTGACGCCCAGGATCTGGGTCTCGCCACGCTCGAACAGCGCCGAGCCGTGCACGCGCGGGATGGCCTCGACCTCGGCGGCGAGCGTACGGATGTCCGTGACGCCGCGGCCGTCGATGCGGACCTTGTCCTTGATGATGCGCTCGCGGACCAGCTTCTTGGTCAGCGCGCGGTAGGCACCGGAGATCTCCTTCTCGCGGCCCTCGAACTGCGGGAGCAGCTTCTCGCCGGCGATCTCCTTGACGCGGTCCAGCTCGGCCTCGCGCTCCTGCTTGCCGGCGATGGTGAGCGCCTGGGCGAGCTCGGTCTTGACCGCGGCGGTCAGGGCCTCGAGCACGTCGTCCTGGTAGTCCAGGAAGACCGGGAAGTCGCCGGTGGGCTTGGCGGCCTTGGCGGCGAGGTCCGACTGGGCCTTGCAGAGGACCTTGATGAAGGGCTTCGCGGCTTCCAGACCGGCGGCGACGACCTCTTCGGTCGGGGCCTCGGCGCCGTCCTTCACCAGCTGGATGGTCTTCTCGGTGGCCTCGGCCTCGACCATCATGATCGCGACGTCGCCGTCCTCGAGGACGCGACCGGCGACGACCATGTCGAAGACGGCGTCCTCGAGCTCGGTGTGCGTCGGGAAGGCGACCCACTGGCCCTTGATCAGGGCGACACGCGTGCCGCCGATCGGGCCCGAGAAGGGCAGGCCGGCCAGCTGCGTGGAGCAGGAGGCGGCGTTGATCGCGACCACGTCGTACAGGTGGTCGGGGTTGAGCGCCATGATCGTCTCGACGATCTGGATCTCGTTGCGCAGGCCCTTCTTGAAGGAAGGACGCAGCGGGCGGTCGATCAGGCGGCAGGTCAGGACCGCGTCCTCGGAGGGGCGGCCCTCGCGGCGGAAGAAGGAGCCGGGGATCTTGCCGGCGGCGTACTGCCGCTCCTCGACGTCCACCGTGAGGGGGAAGAAGTCGAGCTGGTCCTTGGGCTTCTTGGAGGCGGTGGTGGCCGACAGCACCATGGTGTCGTCGTCCAGGTACGCCACGGCGGAGCCGGCGGCCTGCTTGGCGAGGCGGCCCGTCTCGAAGCGGATGGTGCGGGTGCCGAAGGTGCCGTTGTCGATGACGGCCTCGGCGTAGTGGGTCTCGTTCTCCACTAGCGGTTCTCCTACTTTTCGTCTTCGCTCCCGGACCCGTGTGGTCCGGGAGTTCCCCCGCCCGTATGGCCGGGGAGGTCCACCGCGGGCCCGTGTGGCCGTGCGGTGGGAGGGAGGAGCGCGCCGTGGGTGCGGGCCGGTCTTCGATCGAAGCACCCGGGGTTCGTTCTCTTGCGTATCCCGGGGGCCACTACCGAGGACCGGCGGCGGCTGGGTGCGCCTCTCCTATGGATTTGTCCTGCCGGGCGCTCCTGGCGGATGCGTCCCGTCCGGGCCCGTGCCCGGCGTCCGTACTGTGCCGGACGTCACCAGACTACAAACGGGCGGTGACATCGCGCACGTACAGCAAAGGGAGCGGCCCCCTTCGAGTGCTTCGAGTGGGAACCGCTCCCTTCACGGCGTCTTACTTGGCGCCCGCCGCACCGCGGCGGATGCCGAGCCGGTCAACCAGGGCACGGAAGCGCTGGATGTCCTTCTTGGCCAGGTACTGCAGCAGACGGCGGCGCTGGCCGACGAGGATCAGCAGACCACGACGGGAGTGGTGGTCGTGCTTGTGCGTCTTCAGGTGCTCGGTCAGGTCCGAGATGCGGCGGGAGAGCAGCGCGACCTGGACCTCGGGGGAGCCGGTGTCGCCCTCCTTCTGGCCGAACTCGGTCATGATCTGCTTCTTCGTTGCGGCGTCGAGCGACACGCGTACTCCTTGTGATGTCTTCGTTTCGCCTTCGAGTGCCCCTGGTCTTCGTCTCAGGGGAGCTTTCGGAACTCTGAAGGCTGGGTCCACCTTGGAGGGTGGGGTTCACCTCGGGGAGGTGGGTCGCCTTGGGAGGCGGGTCCGCTGAGCGCGGGCCTCTGGCCGGAGGGCCGGGGGCGTGCGCAGACATGCGGGCGTTACACAGAGTACCAGGGTGGACAGGTAGCCCTGGCGGCGGGCGATGAAGTCTATTGCCATGGCCATGACGTGACCTCTGCTGTCACGAGGGCTCTACGCCGAGTGCGCCGTAGGCGATCCCTTTCCATTCTCCGCTCAGCCTCGGGCTGAGCTCTCGAGGAGCAAGGTAGACGCGGCCGCTCTCGACGATGATGTCGGTTCGCTCTGGTGCTTTCAGCTGAGGGATGGCAGGCACGCTGAAAATGAGGAACGGGGTCTCCTTGCCCGTCCGGGGATCCAGGCTGACGACAGCAGCCGTGTCGGCCCAGAGGCGTCCGGGCCGGAACGCCAGCAGCTTGTTGCCGCTCATGCGCACCGGGTAGATCACACCGGTGTCCCGTGGATCGAACTTCCTGACGGTCCGCCCCGTCGCCAGGTCGAACGACACGATCCAGTTGCCGTCCAGCGTGTCCTTCGTCGCCATGAACAACTGGTCCCGGCCGACCACGATGGAGTCGCACGTCTCTACTTTGTCCACGTTGTCGATGAACTGGCTGCAATCATCGAAGTAGCGCTTCTCCGGCAGATCGATGGTGCTCCGGTGCTCGCCTTTGCCGTCGAGAACGATCAGCTTGGTCGGAACGATGTCACCGGCGGCCACGGCGAGCACTGCCGGCCGCGACGACACGAGGTACACGCCCTTGACCCCGCGTGCGACCTGGTACGTCCAGGTCGGTTTGCCCGACCGTGGGTCCACGGACTCCACGCGGTAGGTCGGAGCGCTGGGATCCCCGCACATCACCAGGGCGAGCAGGGCACGTCCGCCCGCGAAGCCGACGTCCTGGCAATTCTTGGCCCCCGTGTTCTTCCAGAGCCGCTCGCCTCGGTGCATGTCGTACGCGACGGAGCCCCGTCCCCATGCCACGGTGACGGTTCCTCGGGTCATGGTCACGTTCGTGTTCGGTGCGAAGGCGTCCTTGGCGTCCGGCAGCTTCACCTGCCATAGCTTCTTTCCGGTGTTCAGGTCGACGAAGGCCAGTCGACCGCACACGTACGGATCGATCTTTCTGCTGGAGCCCTTGCGCCTGGACTGTCCCTCTCCTTTGGACTGGCGCTTCCGTTCCTGGTAGAGCACGGCGGTACGGCCGTCGACAGTGACGTGACGTGTGGTGTCGCAGATAGGGCCGCCCAGGCGGATCGACCACTCCTTGCCGGAGTTGCCGAGCTTGAAGCCCTTCAGCCTGGGCCCCACGGCTTTCACGAACGCCTTGTCCGTGGCCCAGGCACCGGGCGCACGCACCGTTTCCTGTCCAAAGTCCTTCTTCAGATCCTCCTCCAGGTACTCGACGTCCTGGCGACCTTGCACGGACCGAGGGGTTCTCTCGACGGTGTCCCGAATGCCGTCCGGCGCCTGGCGAGCGACCGTCGGGCGCTTCGGCTGTTCCTTCTCTTCGTCGGCTCCGGCCCACAGCATCCAGCCGCCCGTGCACAGGACGATGGCCAAGAAGGCCGCGAGGCCGGCCAGCGCCTTCATCCGCCGCTGCCTGCGCGCACTGTCCGCGACCCGCGCGGACTCGGTGAACTCTGAAGGGGGCGGGCCGAAGCTCACGCTGGCAGTGCCTTTCCGGGAGGGAGTGGTCGTTCGGCGCCCGCGTCAGCTGGTCAGCGCGCGTGCGGAGGCGTACACGTCGAAGACCGCGAGTGTCAGGGGTACGAGTGTCAGGAGGACGAAGACCTCCGCGATCTCCAGGAAGCGGCCCCAGAAGGGGGTCACGCCGCTGCGGGAGGTGATCAGGCCGACGGCGGTGCACAGGACGGCGGCGGCCGCGATGGCGGCGACCAGCCAGATGGTGCGCAGGTCGAGCGCGGCGGTGTCGCCGTTCAGGGCGTCGCGCATCAGGCTGTCCGAGGGGTTGAGGCAGAGGCCGACGCCGAGCAGGACCAGGCAGGCCAGGCCCGCGGCGAGGGTGGCGGCGACCTGGGCCGTGTAGCGGAAGAGCTGGGCGCGCATCAGCATCGCGACGCCCGTGGCCAGGGCCAGGAGCTGTCCCCAGCCGTCGTCCGAGAAGCCGAGGACGGCCGCCGCGCCCACGGAGACCAGGGCGCAGCCGCCGACGAGGCCGATGAGCAGTTCGTGGCCGCGGCGGGCCTGGGCGGCGATGCGGTCGGCGTCGACGGGGTCCTGGGGGGCGCGGTCGGCGTCGGGGTCGAGGTCGGCGCCGTACGTGGGGCGCGCGGCGTGCGGCGACGCGAAGCCGATGGGGAGGCGGGCGAACCGCATGGCGAGGCCCGGCAGGAAGGCGAGGGCCCCCACCGCAAGCGGGGCGCACAGCGCGGCGGTCTCCACGGCCTCCATGCGCCAGACGGTCGCCGCGAACACCGTGAACAGGCCGATCGCGGACGCGCAGACGAACGCCACGAACGGCCCGTCCCCGCGCGGCGAAACCAGCGTCAGGACCACCGCCGCGACGAGCACGACCGCGCAGGCCAGCAGGAACTGGAGCCTGCCGATGCCGTCACCGTCGGTGAGGGGCAGCAGTCCGGAGCCCGCCACCGCCAGGTTCGGCAGCGCACCGAGGCCGAGCGCGACGGCGGCGGCCCGGTCGTCGTACACCCGGGCCCGCACGCAGGCGAAGGTGAGCAGCAGCACGCCCGCGACCGCGGCGAGGACGCCGGGGAAGCTGTGCATGTCGTGGCGGGGCTCGGCGGTCCAGGTCACGAAGGCCAGCAGGAGCGGCAGGACGGCGCCGCCGATCAGGCCCGCGGCGCGCGTGAGGTCGCCGTTCCACAGGGTGCGGTCGCTCGTCACGGCGGAGGCGACGGCGTCGGACACGTCGTCGTAGACGGCCGGCGGCAGCGATGCCGCGAAGGGGCGCAGGGTCAGCAGCTCGCCGTCGAGGATGCGCTGGGCCGCGAAGGAGCGGGCGCCGTCCAGGACGGCGCCGTCCCTGCGGACGAGGTGGTAGCCCACGGGGGCGCCTTCGGCCGGGCTCTGCCGGGCGAGGCGCAGGACCTCCGGGTAGATGTCGGCGACCGGGATGTCGTCGGGCAGCGCCACGTCGATCCGGCTGTCGGGCGCGACGATGGTGACGCGGCAGAAGCCGAGTCCGGCGCCGGTTCCGGTCGTGGCCACGTGGCCGGGCCGGCCGCTGGTGGTGGCCGTCGCGGAGGCCGTGGTGCTCACCTGCTGTTCCCCCTCAGTGCTGGTGATTGCTCTGTGCTGGTGGTACGTGGATCCGCGGTGGGCAGTACGCCACGCCGACCTCGCCGACTGTGCCCCATCGCGCGCCGCGTCACGGCGCAAATCGGCTCACCTGGCTGGTTCTTGAGCCCGTACGTCTCCCCCGTAGCTCCCTCTAGCACGAAATGCCGTGATTCTTCGGGCAGTAGCCCCGGCCGCACTTCGGCTTGATTCGCGTGTGTTCACACACACGACCGGCACCCTATCGCCCCTCGCGAGGGCCGTTGTCAGTAGGATCGGGCGCTGGTCCCCGTCCGCCCGAACAGGGGGGCGGCGGCCGGAAAACCCAGGCCTGGCAAGGGGATTGGTGCGTAGTGAGCCACATCATCGTGAGGCGCCCGCCTCGGGTTCTTCCGTCCGAGGTGCCCACCGCGGAGATCGTCCTGCAACCTCCGCCTGAGCTGCCGCGCGGTCAGCAGGAAGGCGCGATGATGCAGCTCCTGCCGATGCTGGGCATGGGCGGCTCCGTGGTGTTCTTCTTCATGCCGAATTCGCATCCGTTTATGAAGATCATGGGCATGGTGATGGTCACCGCGACGCTGGCGATGACCATCGCGATGGTGGTCCGGCACCGCCGCGGCACCCAGGGCCAGCTGGCGGACCTGCGGCGCGACTACCTCCGGTACCTGAAGCAGACCCGCCGCTCCGCCCTGAACACGGCGAAGGCGCAGCGCGACGCCCAGTACTACCTCCACCCCTCCCCCGAGCAGCTGTGGGCCCTGGTCGCCGAGGGCAGCCGGGTGTGGGAGCGGCGCACGGGCGACGCGGACTTCGGGCAGGTGCGCCTCGGCCTCGGCTCGCAGGCCCTCGCCGCTCCGCTCGTCGCCCCCGAGACCGCGCCGGTGGACGAGCTCGAACCGCTGACCGCGGGCGCGATGCAGCGTTTCCTCGCCACGCACGGCACCGTGGAGTCGCTGCCGATGGCGGTGTCCCTGCGCGCCTTCTACCACGTGACGGTGAGCGGCGAGCCGGACGCGGTGCGCGCCGCCGCCCGCGCGCTGACCGCCTCGCTGGCCTCCCTGCACGCCCCCGACGACGTGCTCGTCGCCGTCGCCGCGGGCCCCGACGCGGCACCGCACTGGGAGTGGACCAAGTGGCTCCCGCACTGCCAGGCGCCCGGCGCCGCCGACGGGGCGGGCAGCCGCCGCCTCATCACCGGCGACCCCGTGGAGCTTGAGGCGATGCTGTCCGCCCGGCTCCAGGGCCGCCCCCGCTTCCACCCCGGCGGGACCCCGCTGCCGGAGGAGCCGCACATCGTCGTCGTGCTCGACGGCCTGTCCCTGGACCCGACGTCCGTCCTCGCGTCCGCCGAGGGACTGCAGGGCGTCACCATCGTGGAGGTCGTGCCGGGCGAGCTCGGCAGCGGGCGCGGCGGGCTCTCCGTCGTCGTACAGCCGCAGTCGCTGCGCCTGGAGTCGGGGCACGGCCTCGTCTACGACGGGACGCCCGACCTCCTGTCGTACGAGGCCGCCGAGGCGCTCGCCCGGCAGCTCGCGCCGCTGCGGATGGCGTCGGGCGGTGACGACGGCCAGCCGCTGCTCGCCAACCTGGAGTTCACCGAGCTGCTCGGGCTCGGCGACGCCGACTCGGTGGACACGAGCCGGACCTGGCGCCCGCGCGCGCGGGCGGAGCGGCTGCGCGTGCCGATCGGCGTCGGCGAGGACGGCAGGCCCGTGATGCTGGACCTCAAGGAGGCGGCGCAGGAGGGCATGGGGCCGCACGGCCTGTGCGTGGGAGCCACCGGTTCCGGCAAGTCGGAGCTGCTGCGCACCCTGGTCCTCGGCCTGGCCGTCACGCACTCCTCCGAGAGCCTGAACTTCGTGCTCGCCGACTTCAAGGGCGGCGCGACCTTCGCGGGCATGGCGCAGCTGCCGCACGTCGCCGCCGTGATCACCAACCTCGCGGACGATCTGACGCTGGTCGACCGCATGGGCGACTCCATCCGCGGCGAACTCAACCGCCGCCAGGAACTCCTGCGCGACGCGGGCAACTACGCGAACATCCACGACTACGAGAAGGCACGCGCCGCCGGAGCCGCGCTCCAGCCCATCCCGTCCCTCGTCCTCGTCATCGACGAGTTCAGCGAACTGCTCACCGCGAAGCCCGACTTCATCGACATGTTCGTGCAGATCGGCCGCATCGGCCGGTCCCTCGGCGTGCATCTGCTGCTCGCCTCGCAGCGCCTGGAGGAGGGCCGCCTGCGCGGCCTGGAGACCTACCTCTCGTACCGCGTGGGTCTGCGCACGTTCTCCGCCGCCGAGTCCCGGGCCGCCCTCGGCGTGCCGGACGCCTACCAGCTGCCGAACGTGCCCGGTTCGGGCTATCTGAAGTTCGGCACGGACGAGATGGTGCGCTTCAAGGCGGCGTACGTCTCCGGGGTGTACCGCACGGGATCGGCGCAGGCCGCCGCGCTCGGCGGGCCCCTGCCGGTGGACCGGCGGCCCGTGCTGTTCACGGCCGCCGAGGTGCCGGTGCGGTACGCGGCCACTCCCCCGCGGGGCCCGCGGCCCGCCCCGGACGCGGACGACGCGCTCGCCGACACCGTCCTCGACGTCATCGTGCGCCGCCTGGAGGCGCAGGGCCCGGCCGCGCACCAGGTGTGGCTGCCGCCGCTCGACAGCCCGCCGTCGCTGGACTCGCTGCTTCCGGGGCTCACCGCCGTGCCCGGACGGGGTCTCACCCAGCCCGGCTACGAGGGGGCGGGCCGCCTCGTCGTACCGCTCGGCCTGGTCGACAAGCCGTACGAGCAGCGCCGCGATCCGCTCTGGTGCGACTTCTCGGGCGCGGCGGGCCACATGCAGGTTCTGGGCGGGCCGCAGTCGGGCAAGTCGACGCTCCTGCGCTCGCTGATCGCGTCGTTCGCGCTCACCCACACCCCGCGGGAAGTGCAGTTCTACTGCCTGGACTTCGGCGGTGGCGGCCTCTCGGCGGTCGCCGGGCTTCCGCACGTGGGCGGGGTCGCGTCGCGGCTCGACCCGGAGCGGGTGCGGCGGACGCTCGCCGAGGCCTTCTCCGTCATGACGCGCCGCGAGGAGTACTTCAGGTCGACCGGCATCGCCTCCATCGCCGACTTCCGGGCGCGCCGGGCCCGCGGCGACATCTCCGTCACGGACCAGCCGTGGGGCGACGTCTTCCTCGTCATCGACGGCTGGGGCAACTTCCGTACGGACTACGAGGGCCTGGAGCCCGCCGTCCTCGACATCGCCGCGCGCGGCCTCGGCTACGGCATCCACCTGATCCTCACCGCGTCCCGGTCGATGGAGGTCCGGGCGAACCTCAAGGACCACCTGATGAACCGCCTGGAACTCCGCCTCGGCGACACCATGGACTCCGAGCTCGACCGCAAGGTCGCCGCGAACGTCCCCGCCGGTGTGCCCGGCCGGGGCCAGACCCCGCAGAAGCAGCACTTCATGGCGGCCGTCCCGCGCGTCGACGGGCTCTCGTCCGACACCGACCTCGCCGAGGCCACGGCCGCGCTCACCGCCGAGGTCTCCCGGCACTGGACGGACCCGGCCGCGCCCGCCGTACGGCTGCTGCCGCGCGAGCTGCCCGCAGCCCAGCTTCCGCCAGGGAACCTCTTCCCCGACCGAGGCGTGTCCTTCGCCCTCGACGAGGACAACCTCGAACCGGTCTTCGTGGACTTCGAGCAGGACCCCTTCCTCCTCGTCCTCGGCGAGAGCGAGTCCGGCAAGTCCAACCTGCTGCGCCTGCTCATCCGGCGGCTCACCGAGCGTTACAGCGGCGACGTCTGCAAGCTCTTCGTCGTCGACAACCGCCGCTCCCTCCTCGACGTCACCCCGGCCTCCCACCTGGCCGAGTACATCCCCATGTCCAACGCCATGGACCACCACGTCAACGCCCTGGTCGACCTCATGCGGCGCCGCGCCCCCGCCGACGACGTCACCCACCAGCAGCTCCGCGACCGCAGCTGGTGGCAGGGCCCGACGGTGTACGTCGTCGTCGACGACTACGACCTGGTGTCCACGTCCAGCGGCAACCCGCTCGGCCCTCTCACCGAGCTCCTCCCCTTCGCCCGCGACGTGGGCGTCCGCTTCATCCTGGCCCGCTCCACGGCGGGCGCGGGGCGCGCCTCGTACGAGCCCTTCCTCCAGCGCATGAAGGAACTCGGCGCCCAGGGCGTCCTGTTCGCCGGCGACCCGTCCGAGGGCGACCTGCTCGGCGGGGTGCGGCCGCGGCCGATGCCCGCGGGGCGGGGGATCTTCGTCTCGCGGAAGCGGGGGAGGCCGTTGGTGCAGACGGGGTTGGTGGAGGAGGGCCGGTGAGGTGCCGGGGCGAACGGGCCGGGCCTGCCGGATCGTTGCTTGCTGTGTGCCCCGGCACACACGCGGTGACAAGTACGCTGAGCGCGACGTTCGTCCGTTCGTCGTCACGTCGGGAAGTCGGGAACTCGGGAAGGGGTCGCTTCACATGGCCGAGGCACAGGAGCAGTCAGCGGGCGGGGCGCGGGGCAAGGAGTCGGCGGAGGAGGTCAAGGCGCGCAAGGAGCGGGAGAAGAACGAGCTCTACGCCCTCGACATCTCCGGCGTCGAATGGCACAGCGCCCCCGGCACGGAGACCCACGAGGAGCGCGTCGAGATCGCCTACCTCCCCGAGGGCGCCGTGGCCATGCGCTCCTCCCTCGACCCCGAGACCGTCCTGCGCTACACGGAGGCGGAGTGGCAGGCGTTCGTCCTGGGGGCGCGCGACGGGGAGTTCGACCTGGAGCCCGCGCCGCACAACGGTGGGGTGACGGCGGCGGAGTAGCGGGGCTCACGGGCGCGGAAGGGGTGGGTGAGGGCCGCTCATGACGGTGGATGAGGGCGGGGGCGTCGGGGACGGGGACGGGGACGGCATATCCCGGGCGGCGGGCCGCCGCCACGACGCCGACCGGCGCCGACGCCGACGCCGAAGCGGTCCGAATACGCCGCGCACGCCGCGAGTTCGCCGCTCTCCTCGGTGAATTCCGGCGCACGCCCGTCCTCTTGCCCCTCGGCTAGCACGACGCGTACCCGCTGACCGCGGACTTCAACGGGGTCCGCTGGATCTACGCCTTCTCCGACGAGGCGGCCCTGGCCAGGTTCGCGCTGCTGCGCGGCGAGTCGGACCGCCCTTGGGACCACCAACGCCTGCCGGGCGCCCGCCTCCTGGACGGGGGCGTTCCGGCGCTCGGGGTGCCGGGCGGCGTGGCGCTGGACGTGGGCAGCGAGGGACACGAGGCACTGTTCCCGCCTGTCGCAAGGATCGTCCCCGACGCGGTGGCCGTGGACGCGGTGGCCGTGGACAACGCCACGAATGACATCTCCACTGCCGGGGGGACACGGGCGTGAGCGGCGACGCGAAGGATCTCCGGGTCGGCGGTCTGGATCTGATCGCCCAGGGGATCACCCTGGCGCTGGACGAGCTCAGGGAACTCGGCATGACGGGCAGGGCGGGGGCCGGTCGCGGCTTCGAGGAGCTGGCCCTGGGAGACCTGGAGCTGGGGCACGGGGAGCTGGTGGCCGGGCTCAAGTCCTTCTGCGAACGCTGGGAAGGGGGCGTGCGGTCCCTGGTCAACGAGGGGAACAGCTTCGCCCGCCCCCAGAACCTGACCGGCCAGAGCGACGAGGAGTACGAGGCGACGCTCGACGACGCCTTCGGCCCCTCCGCCGAGGAGCGGGCCGAGACGTCGCGGCAGTTCGTCCCGCAGCAACCCGAGGGAGGCGCGGACGGGTCTCAGCAGGGCGGACACCGTGCCCCGCGAGGCGGAGACACCGGCTGATGGGCTCCTCGACGACATCGGCGACGGCTGGAACTCGGCCAAGGACGCCGCCAAGGACGGCCTCGACTCCGGCCTGGAGAAGGCGGAGGACGGCTGGGAGTCGGCGAGGAAGCCCGCCGGTGAAGGCATCGAGTGGGGCACCGGCAAGGCCGCCGAGGCCTCGACCGCATCGGCGCGGACGGCACCGCCGACCGGTCGAGGACTGGGGCAGGTCCGCGGCCTCCAACCTGAGTGCGAACGTCAACGAGGGGCAGCTCGGCGAGACCGACCAGGCCAATGAACTGATTCACGGCAACCCGGGGAAGATCCGCGCGAGCGCCCGGCACCTCGCGGACTTCCACACGGCCTTCGACAAGGTCGGCACGGGGATGCGCAGCCTCGACTCCGCCCACTGGAAGGGCGAGGCCGCGGCACCTTCCGCGAGAAGTTCGCCGTGCACCCCGGCAAGTGGCTGCACGCCGCGGACGCCTGCGAACAGGCCGCCCGCGCCCTCGACGGCCACGCGGACACGGTCAAGTGGGCGCAGGGCCAGGCCCAGGACGCCGTCGACCTCTACAAGAAGGGCAAGAGCGCGTCCGACACGGCGGTCGAGGCGTACAACGAGCGCGTCATGGCGTACAACGCGGCCGTCGCGCTGGACAAGGATCCGGGGCCTCGGCCGGACCCCTTCAAGGATCCCGGCAAGGCCGACATGGAGCGCGCCCAGGAGATGCTCGCCGAGGCGCGTAGGCAGCGCGACGAGGCGGGCCGTCTGGCCGCGAGCGTACTCAAGGCGGCGGTGCGGCACGCGCCGGCGGAGCCGCCTGCGCTCGACCGGCTGAAGTCGAACGCGTCCGACGCCTTCAAGGCGACGAACACGGAGCTCACCCATGTCGCGGGCGGGGTGATCAAGGGTGGTGCAGGACTGGTCAACTTCGCGCGCGGCCTCAACCCGATGGATCCGTACGACATCACGCATCCCGCGGAGTTCACTTCGCGTGGGACGGGACGACGCTGTGCGAGCAGACGACGGTGGGGGGTGGGTTACCGGATCCGGTGACGGTGACCTGGGATCACATGGGGTTACGTCCTGTCGCGCAGACGGAGCGGATCGGGGTGGGGGGCACGGGCACCCGTGCGGGGGGTGTGGCCGAGGCGGTGGGCCTGCTCGGCCCGCAGCACACGGCCGACGCGGTGCACCTGCCCGGCCCGAAGCACGCGGCCGAGGCCCCTCAGCCCGACATCGACTCCCGCTTCTTCGCCATCGTCACCGACCTGGTGGGCACGCCGAGCGAACTCGTGGACGAGGAGGGGGAGATCGCTTGGCGGTTGCGGAGCACATTGTGGGGGGGGCTACGGCTTGGGCGGCGGGGAGTTCGGCGTATACGCCGCTGCGGTTTTCGGGGCAGTATTTTGATCCGGAGACGGGGCTGCATTACAACTACTTTCGGCATTATGCCCCGGAGAGCGCCCACTGTCCCTCCCCCGACCCTCCAGGCCTCACTCCCGCACCCAATCCGACTGCTTACGTCCATAACCCACATTCCTGGGTCGACCCTCTCGGCCTGGGGCCGTGCCCTCCACGCGTCAAGGACAGCGGCTGGGATTTACGAGGCCGCAGCCCTCTCAACATAATTCCCAACGATGCCCAGATGCGCGTTCTCATACCGGACCCCAACGGAGGTGCACAGAACGGCATCGAGTGAAAGTGGAAAGACTCCGAGACGGGCAATACGGTTCGCCTGAGAGTCCACGACAAGGATGGCAATGCTACGGCCGGGTCAAATGCAGCCAACGGCGACGTCCTTCGAATTTCCATCGGCGGAAAGCATCAGGACGAGCCGGGAACCCTATACCATCGAAATACCCATAACCCAAATAGCCCGCACGACAATCCGGATGCCGCCAACGCAACCCCTATCCCATGGCCAATCCCATTCCGACTTCCGTACCAGCCCAGGAAAGTGAAGCCCCAGTGCACGCCAGTCAATTCATGGAGTTGCTTCGACAGCTCGCCGATACGGATCCGCGTGAGCGCGAACGCGGCGCCGATCGAGCTACTGATTGGATCAGTTCATACGCTCCGAGCGAGGCCACCGTTCTCGCAACCATCCTTTCCGTCAGCGCGGCCTGCGAACAGAACGAAGTCGCCCTGGAGGCTCAACTCCACGCAATTATTGAACTCACATCGAGCGGTCATGTCCAAGTGCAACATCTCGCCCACTTGAACGAAATCGACTGCAGCCAACTCCCGGTCGAACTTCGGGAGTACATTGGGGATCTCCTGGAGGGGTGAACCTGTGCGAGCTTCATTCCCCTGGGCCAGGCAGCACACCCCGCACACACGCGCAGCCGTAGATTCCAGCAAATTGCGGTGCGCATCGACAGTGGTCGGCACCTCCACCGAACATCACAACGGGGTGGGCATCTCCCGCGCATGCCCACCCCGCGTTCAGTACTGTTCAGCGTTCCGCGTTCAGTTTGCCGCGACTCACTGGAAGTAGCTGGCGCCCTTCAGGTCGCCACCCCGGTAGTCACCGCCGGCCTGGCCGACCTTCTGGCCGATCTGCATGAGAGCCGTGTGGATCGCCGACGCGTGCTTGTCCCACTCCCGCTGCTTCAGGACGTACGCCTCGTGGGCCTCGCCCTCCCATCCTGCGGCAACCTTCGCCACAGCGCGCTTGATGTCGGCGAGATCGCCTTCCAAACGCGTCGCCTCAGTACCGAGCATGGTGGTGATGGCGTCGAGGCCACCGTACTTGACTGACATCTCATCGAAGCTGGCACCTGCCATGTCTGCCCCATCTCCTCGTGGTTGCGGCCGGACCATGATCTGGCCCGGGAACGGGTGAACTCAGTAGCTGCTGATGGCGGAGTGCTTGCCTCCGTAGTCCACGTCGATGCTGTTCATGGTCGCGCGGATGTCGTCCTCGAGCCGGTCCACGTCCGTGCGGTTCTTCGAGATGCCGTCCAGGAAGTCCACCAGGATGCGACCGATCGCCTGCATGTGCTGGTTGATCTCAACCTGCTTCTTGTCGAAGGCATGCGCACCAATACCGCGCCAGTTGCCCTCCATCGAGTCCAGAATCCCTTGCAGTCTCTTGAGACTTCCCTGGACGGAGTCGTACTTCGCGACGATCTCGTCCTGAAGGAACTTGACTTCGCCGTCATTCAGCTTCCGGCCGTCGGCCATGAGCGGGTCCTCCTCGCTTTGCTTGCTGGCTGATCATTGACGTTGAGCTCTGCACCGTTTCCCTGCACAGCTCAGGCGTTACGTCGATTTCGAACCGCCGCGAAGGCGCCGCCACCGATGATGGCGACGACGGCGACGGCTCCGGCGACGATCCACAACTGGTTGTCGCCGTCATCGGATTTCGAGCCGGACGCCGCCCCGGCCAGCTGACCGGCAGCAGCCTCGCCCTTCGCCTGTTGCGACGCGGGCGCCGAGGGCTTCGCCGAAGAGTCCTTCGCCGGGGCGGTGGGCGAAGTCCCCACCCCCGGGGTCTTCTTTCCGGTGAGGGGGTCGATGTCCGGGGGGCCGGGGTTCCCCCTGTTCTTCAGGAGGTTCGGGGCTGGGCGAACCAGCCCGTACCCGAGATAGTCACTCGGCTTGTCCTTCGGCCAGCTGCGGCCCGCGGTGTCGATGAGGACGCGGAGGACCTGGTTCGCCGTCCAGTCGGGGTGCTTGGACCAGATGAGGGCGGCGGAGGCGGAGGCGATGGCGGTGCCGGCACTGGTGCCACCTCCGCCGTCGCAGTACGAGCGGAAGGTCGCGTCGCACCAATGGGGGAGGTTCAGGCCAGGGGCCGCAAGATCCACGTACTCGCCGAACTCTGAGTACTTGGCGACCTTGCCGGATTTGTCGGCGGCGGAGACGCCTGTCACGTTGGGATAGGCGGCCGGGTAGCCGATGAAGTTCTTCTTCTGGGCATCATTCCCGACGCCGGCGAACATCAGCTTCCCCTTTGATGCGGCATACTTCACCGCCTCCTTCTGGGCCGGATACATGACATCAGAGCCGAAGGACATGCTGATGATTCGCGCATCGCTGTCCGCAGCAGCCCTGATGGCTTCGGCGCTGTTGCTCTCGTCCTTGCCCTTGGCGCCCTTCAGGCTCATGCGAATGGAAATGACTTTGGCGCCGGGTGCCAAGCCCTTGAGTCCGCCTCCTCGCCCAGTCCCGGCAATCAACTCCGCCATCGTCGTTCCGTGACTGTCGTAGTCGTCCAGAGCACCGCCCTTCAGGCCTGTCACGTCCTTACCGGCGAGAACCCGGCCTCTGAGAGAAGGCGTCACTGTGACGCCGCTGTCCACAACAGCGACCTTGATGCCCTCACCAGTGCTGACGTCCCACAGCTCCTCGGCACCCATCGCGTCCAAGTACCACTGCTTCGACTGGACGTCGTCGGCGACCGCACTCGGTGCCAGCCCCACAGACAGCAGGGCGAGCACGCCGGCCGCCGCACCCGTCGAGACGATCCAACGCCTCGCGCGCCCCGCGAACAGTTCGGTCCCGCCGCCGTGTCGGCCCATTCCTGACTCCACGCCCTGCACGCCCTCACTCGTCACTGGCCGATGACTGGCGGCACGTGCCGCCGTCCACCGGGCAGATGTGTCTCTTCTTCCTCGACCGCGTAATCGGGCCGCTGTGAAACCTCGTCCTCTCCAGGTTCAGAGCGTCGGCCGCTGCCCGCTGGGCCACGTACCAGACCCGTGCCACCGGCGGTGAATCCGTTCCCGCGGCCTGTCCCAGCAGGCGTACGCCCCTTGGGTGTGCCAACTACACCGTCAGGGTTGCCGACGGCTTGGCGTGGCGTCTGGCCCCTACCTGCCGGGACCTGGGGCGCAGCTCCCACAACGCCACGCTGCGCGGCATTGCCGCCCCCCGGAGGCGTCCTCGATCCAACCGGACCTCCTGCTGCCACAGGAGCAGGAGCCGGACGACCGCCCAAGACACCGTCGGAGCGAGGTGTGCTGTTGATGCCCGGCATTGCGGGACGCGGCCCCGGCAAGCCATGTGGCTGCGGCGTGCCGCCAGAGATGCCTCGCGCCATCGGCGAAGGCACAGACGTCGTAGGACCATTGGGGCCTCGTACAGGAGGTACCGGCCCGGTGCGCCCTGTCGGGCCTGGGCCAGAAGGACCGCGCCCAGGAAGCCCAACCGGCTCCTTCGGACGTCCGACGCCTGTTCGCCCCTGCTCAGGCAACGGCGACTTCCCACGCCCTCCCCGACGGGACGCCCCGGTATCAGGGCTGTCTTGCGGCCGCCTTACAAGGCCGCCGCCGGGCAGCAGATGAGGTCCCCGGTCGATGCCCGTCGGGCCAGGCGCCGGGGGCGATGAAGCAGGTGGCGGGCTGAGGGTCTTCTGAGGGGGCAGCGTGTCGACGCTGTCGATCTCCGTGCCCACGGGCCCCGGACCAGCGGGCCGGTCCGGGAAGGTGATCGGACCGCGTCCGTCGTTACCTGATGGCAAGGAGCTTCCCGAACCTGACGGGTCCGGCGACACAGGACCAGCTGCACCCTGAGGCATCGACGGGGCGCCACCGTTGGCAGCAGCGCCAGGGGGCACCACCGGCTTCAGCCCTTCGCCCGGTTCGATTCCGTACTCCGGATCCGGCGGCGGCACCCCCACATCCGGCATAACCGAAAACGTAGGCGGCTCCTGCCCCGCCATCTCATGCTGGGACACCCTGTAGAACGACGCCAACCGATTCATCTGGTTGATCGCTTCTTGGCGATCCTTCTCCGACTTGACGGCAGCCTCATAGGCGGCGTTGCCGTCCACCCTCTTCGGAGAGGGAATGTCCTCCACGGCCTTCGGATCGGTCCGCATGTCCCGCGGCGGCATCGCGCTGCGTACGGACGCCAGCCCTGCCCCCGCCGAGGCGATCTGAACGCTCGCGGTGTCGGCGAAGTCGGAGAGCCGATGCGTCTCCTTGACCAGATTCTTGCCCCACTTGCGGAAGGCCTGCCCCGCCTCGCCCTCCCAGTCGACCCGGTCGATGTGGTCGCCGAGTTCCCGGGCGGCGACAGCGATCGCGTCGCATGCCTTCTTGAGGGCTTCGCCCGCGCTCTCCAGGTCGGCCGGATTCGCCTGCTCGACGAGGTCGATCATGTCGTTGAGTTTGTGGCTCTCGAAGCTCACAGCTTCCACCCCGAGTCCGACTTGTCGCTGCCGTGACCGCCTTGCTCGTCGGGCTTGCCGTCCCGCTCGCGCCCGGCCGGCGGCTGGTCCCGCTGGACCGTCGTCTGGATCGACCAGAAGCGCTGCCGCAGTTCGTCCTCAAGGTTGTCGAAGCCGACGTCCGCGCCGTGCACGGCGATCCCCATGGCCTCGATCTGCTGCCCGAGCATCTTCGAGAGTGAGGTAAGGCGTTCGTGCACGCGGTCGTACTGCGCGTAGAGGCCGTCCGCCTCGGGGAAGGGCGCCGCCTGGCCGCTGAAGGAGGCGCGGGCGACCTTCTGGTGCCCGACCTTGGACGAACCGCCGTCCGACCCCTCGAACTCCGTGAGCAGCGTGTCGATGCGCCGCCGGAACTTCTTCAACGCCTCCAGGCCGCGCTTGACGTCAGCGCCACCCGGCGGTGGCGCCCCCCTGTACCCGTCCTCGAGCACGATGCCCCCATCCCCGAATCCCCGTTGCCCTCAACGTGCGGATGCAGCAGCCCTTGACAGCTGTGTGTTCGCGGTCGGGCAGTGATTGCACACCCCACCATCGTCACTCTAGCCACACCCTGAGTGACATCCAACTGAGCTTTGCGTCAAAGCAGTTGCAAATAGGCCATCGAGTGACCCGAGCTGACGCATCGCATCCTCACTAAGGTTGCGGCCACAGCTCGACCGGCCAGAGTCCGTCCCGTACCAGTATCGAGAATCGGCCAACTCCCGCACCTTTCGCGTGAATCTCGCGTCGACCGCCCTGGCCCCGAGGGCAGCGAGTCGACGCTGTCTGAGTCACTCGTTGGTGCGTCGCACTCTGCCGCGTCGAGCGATACGGGGCCACACGTCCGCGTCCCCATCATCTGAGTCCGCATACTCAGTGAACTGGCCGTCAACTGTCGCTGTCCTTCGATCCGGTTCAGCTTCCGGTCCGCACACGCCAGAGCACATGACTGCGGCGCGCCGCCTTGCCACGGCACCTAAGGAAGTGAGACCACAAGGCAGGAGACGAGTGGGGGCGACCGAAGGCCGAAGCGTTCCCGCGACAGTGGGCACAGATAGGGCCCAACCTGGCGCCTCCTGGTCCCGGAGACGCCGCTGACAGCAACAGCGGGTGGGCCGGTTTCCTCGGCCACACCCGCAAACCATGGATGCGTGCCGCTAGCGTGGCAGACGATCTCGGTGCCTCGACGAGCGCGGCATGGACCTACTCGCATACCTGCCCACGGGGGGAGCGAGGGCGGAGGATTTGCCCGTCAGAGCGGATCCGGGACACGGCTGGCACCCCTCCACAACAGCCAAACCGCTTCTTGCGGGGCCTCGATCAGGACAACTCGGGTTCAGCGCTTATGTGTTGTCAAGCTGAGACGGCAGGCTGCTCGCCATACTGAGCCACCATCCACACCGTCCGTACCAAGAGAGGGATTGCGTCCATGGCGTGGGAAGAGTGGGAGCAGCTCAAGGCCCAGGCGGCCGAGCGGGATGCGACGCAGCTGCGACTCAATCAGGTTGAGCCCGGAATGGGCGGTGCTGGGGCAACCCCGGGCTCTTATGGAGATTTGAGGGTCCATCAGGCTGATCTGGCCAAGGTCGGTGAGCACGCCTTCGATCTCTTCGACCGGCTGAGCAACAAGGGACGCGCGGCATTGCCGAGCAGTCAGCGGGCAGCGGGAGACCTGACGCGGCAGGGCTTCGCACTGGGAGGCGGGCTCCAACACGTCGCCAAGCGGTGGGACGAGCAGCTCAACTCGCTCCGTGACGCCTGCGCCCACATTTCGAACCACATGCGGGTCACCAAGAAGTTGCACCAGGGCGACGAGCACTACATCGGGCGGCAGTTGAGCAGCATCGACGTGCTCGACGCGGGCTTCGACGAGCGGGTCGGCAAGCCTGGTGAAAAGAACCCGGTGCACATGCCGACGCAGAAGCCGAAGGACGACTGATGGACCTCGATGCGCTCCGCTTCGCCAACTTCGCGGCCCTGAACGACGCTGTCGACGACTGGTCGACCTTGGTGGACACCCTCGAGAAGCTGAAGAGTGACGCGGACAAGGGCCTTCGTTCCGCCGCGAACAGGGCGCGGTGGGCAGGCGTCAACGCCACCGTGTCGAAGGAGTTCATCGGCAAGACCGCCGGAGAGTTCCAGGACGCCCACACACAGGCCAAGTCCATCCACAGAATTCTGTTGGACACCCGGGACGAGCTGAAGCGTCACCACCGCCGGCTCAACGACGCCATCGAACGCGGAATGAAGAAGAATCTGACGGTCACCCCGACTGGTGGCGGGGGCTTCACCGTACGGATGAACGTTCACCCCGACCGGGCCGGGAAGGGAGCCGATCTCCCTGACCACAGCGAGAGTGATGTGACCGCGCTCCGGGACGAGATCCAGCGGATCCTCGATGACGCCACCGAGAGCGACACCTCAGCCAGCAAGGTGCTCAAGGCGATCGCCGACCAAAGCACGCACGGATTCACCGACGCGAAGTACAAGGACCGAGACAGCGCGGTCGCAGCGGTCGAGAAGGCGGACGAACTCTCGAAACTCGCCAAGAAGGATCCTCAAGACCTCACGGTCCGGGAGTTCGACACGCTCCACTCGGGGCTGAAGACGTATGCACGCGATCCGCTCTTCGCGGAAAGCTTCGCCACGAAACTCGGTGCGAAGGGGACGCTGGAGTTCTGGGCCGGTATCAATGAGCCCGGGACCAACCCCGACCTCAACGACAACCGGCAGGGAAAGTTCGGAGAGTTCCAGAAATATCTGAGCATCACCCTCGCTTCGGCCACGCAGAGTGATTCCGCGGGGACGGTGGACTGGACGCGTCAGATGGTGGACCAGGGTGCTCAGCCCGTTCGTAGCAGCAGCGGTCCCCTCGGCTTCCAGGTCATGAGCAACCTCATGCGCTGGGGCAACTACGACGACACCTTTCTGCGCACGTACGGAAGCGCGCTCATGGAGACCGAGAAGAAGCTGACCGACAATGGTGAGGGAGGCGCGTGGCGGCGTACGCCCAACTCTCCGTATCTCAACCGCACCGGCAGCGACACTGGGTGGGACCCGGTGACGGGTTACCTCAAGGGTCTGTCGAACAGCCCTGGCGCGGCAACGGCTTTCCTCAACGACACGTTTGCGACGAAGGGCGACGGAAAGGGTTCGGACGTCTCAAACTTTCAGTACCTCTTCGAAAAGCGGGACTGGCCTGTCGAGGAGGGCTCCGACGGCCAGTCTAGCAACACCGGGCGGAACAACTTGGCGCTGGCACTTGAGGCGGGCACGACCGGACACCCGGCGGGCGAGCGTCCCACGCCCGACACTCCGCCCCACACCGCCGAACAGGCCAGGCTCATGGAGAGCGTTGTCTCCGCGGTCTCCAAGGACAACACGCTCCTCACTGAGCACCCATACATGTCAGACAGCTTCGGGCAGATGGCTTCCGAGTACCTGCACGACATGAACCGGACGATGACCGCCGATTCGGACGGCGATACGGACCGCCTCTTCCCGACCGTCGGCGAACCGGCCGACTTCCAGCATCGAGACGTGACCCGATTCCTCTTCACCGTGGGCCAGCACCCTGAGGGCTACGCCGCCGTGGAAGTGGGCCAGAAGTCGTACATGGCACACCTCATGGCCCATCATCTCGACCCCGCCTTGCCGGCGGACCAGCGCTACGCCCAGGATCCGCAACTTGTCATCGAGAACGTGGCCAATGGATCTGGCGAAATTGCCGGAACCCTTGCACAGGGGCGCGCAGAGGCAGTCGCCGGCGAAGCCGCAGAGAAGGACAAGGCTTATGAGGAGTCCGTGGCTCGCTGGAAGGACGGAATCGCGGGTGGCGTCGGAACAGGTATTGGCGTAGGTACCTCCTATATCGCCAGCCCAGTCGGCGGTGCAGTGGTCGGAGGTGTGGCCGATACGGTCACCAGCGCAGTCCTCGAGGACCTTTTCAAGAATGCGGAAGGAAAAGCCAAAGGTGAGGCTGGGCTCATCATGGGCGAGAGCTGGGATGCGGGCATGAAGGAGAGCAACAGGTACGTCGAGACTGCCGTAGAAAGAGCAGCGAAGGAGCACCACAGAAGCGATCTGCCCGACGCCGGGGAATGGGCACGCGGAGCGGCGCGACGCGGATTCATGCTCTCGGAATCTACGGTGAACGCCATGGCTCCGGACCTCAAGACGGACATCTAGATGCTTCTTTCTCGGGAAAGGATTCTCCTGTTGAGTTCGGTTGATGGCCGAGTCGGATTCTTGCGTCGATTCCAACGAGCCTTCGCCTGCGGGGCCGTCGTAGCACTGGGAGCCATGACGGCAGGATGTTCGAATGCCGGGGAGCGCGAGGAGAGAAACTATGCGATCCCGGAGTCCCTGTGCGGTGTGAGCGTGGACTCTGACCTGCTGTCGCCGTTCCTGCCCCCGGGCGATCAGGTGTCCACGCAGAGATCGTCTCTCGACGGAGGGACCGAACGATGCACCGTAATCGTGGACAAGAAGAAGGTGGCAATGTTCGCCGACCAGGAATGGCTGCCCCGGAAAGAGACTCTCCTGTTTGCGGCGCCGTCTTCTGTCCGACGAGATCCCGACCATGTGACGGAGAGTAAGAAGTATCTGTACGCAGGAGCAGGAGCAGTCGGCAGGACCGCTGACTGTACCGACTCAGCGCATCCCGATCAGCGCTTGTTCACCAGCATTGAGTCGTTCACGCGCGACCGTGAAGACACTCGCACGATGGGCAAACTGATCAAGGCATACACCCAGCAAGTCGAGCGTTCGCAGGCCTGTCACCCCGAGCCGTAGAGGGACTCGCACCATCGTCGTCACCGTTCCACGTTCTCCCTCCGCCTCCGCCTCCCATCCCGCAAAGCCACCCCCGCCCCACCCAACCCCGCCACCACGACCACGGCCCCCACAGCCACGTACGTGGCGATGCGGGCCGTGCGTTCCTCGGGGGTTTCGCCGAGGTGGAGTTTTGCCGCGCTCGGGGCCTTGCCGCGTTGTACGCCCTCGTGGGCGACGGGGCGTTCGATCGGGTGGTCGTCCTCGGTGAGGGCGCGGACCGGGTCGACGACGCCCCAGCCGACCAGGCGGTCTGGGCCGGAGGTGGAGCGTTCGGCTGTTTGTTGGATCTGGGCTGTGATCTGGCGGGGGGTCCAGTTCTTGTGCTTGGACTTGATCAGGGCTGCTACGCCTGCCACGTACGGGGCGGAGAAGCTCGTGCCGTTGTCGGAGCAGTGGCCGCCCAGCGGGACCGTGGAGATCATGTCGACGCCCGGGGCCGCGACGTCCACGAAGTCGCCCGACTGGGAGAAGGGGGCGCGTTCGTTGTTGCGGTCCGACGACGCGACCGCGAGGACGCCCTCGTACCACGCCGGGTACGTCCTCTTGACGTTGCCGCCCAAGCCGTCGTTGCCCGCTGAGGCGACGATCAGTCGGCCGGCCGCGGTGGCTCGCTTCACCGCGTTCTCCAGGTGCTGCGCGGGGCGCACCGCGTTCGCCGTGTCCTGGGAGATGTTGATGATGTCCGCGTCGGCGGCCACCGCGTGGTCGATGGCTCGGGCCAGGGAGGCCGTGGTGCCGTGGCCCTCCGCGTCGTTCTGCTGGATCGGGATGATCGTCGCGTCGGGGGCGAGGCCCACGAAGCCGGTGTCCTTCGCGGGGCGGGCCGCGATGATCCCGGCCACGCGGGTGCCGTGGCCGACCACGTCCGACGTGCCCTTCTCCGAACCTCGTTCGATCTTGTTGCCATCCTCGTCCTTGAGGTTCCTGGGGAGGAAGTTGCGGCCCTTGGATACGTCGACGGCCGGCTTGAGCTGGCGGTTCCTGACGTCCACGCCGGTGTCGATCACCGCTACGCGCACCCCCTTGCCCGTGGACTGGCGCCACAGCTCGTCCAGGAGGACCCGCTGGAGCGCCCACGGGCGGCCCGCGTACGGCTTGTTGGGGAACTCGCACCGGTCCGACGGTGATGGTTCCGCAGCCGCGGGGACGGCTGTCGTGGCCGTGACGGCCAGGGCTGCGGCGACGGCCGCCCCGGCCCTGCGCAGGCGGGGCGTCGAGGGCACTGTGGACATCGGCCGAATCCCCCTAAGAACCCTGCGGTTGCCGCGCCGACGCCGTCGACAGGCGCGGGCCCGTCGGCAGGAACCTGGACCAGGCCACCGGCACGGGGGCCACGTCCACGTCCGCGTAGCCGAGGCGGGTGCGGGCCTGTTCCGACTCCTGCTCCTGTTGCCGCTGCTCCTTGCGCTCCTTGGCGCTGGTGCCGATGCCCGCGTCGTCGGTCGCGCTGTCGCTGTTGGACTGCATCGCGTACCGCAGGCCCGTGTCGGTGACCAGGAAGTCGCCGCCGGTCTTCGTGTCCCTGCCGAGGAACTGGCGGTAGAGCTGGCCCGAGCCGGGCGTGACGTACGCGCTCGACGAACCGGCGGGCAGCGGCGCCGGGAAGTCCGTGCCCGCCCACGTGCTCAGCGTGGTCCTGCCCTTGTCGCCGTCGACGTGGCGCAGGACGTTGCAGACGGTGTTGCGGCTGCCGGGTGCGGAGGTGGCCTCGTTCACAGCGGTCGGCGTGTACCGCGGCCATACGTGCCGCGCGCCGAACTCCTGCTCGACGGGGCTGATCGCTCCTGGGCTGACGTCCCGGGCCTTGCCGCTCTGCCCCAGCCGGGCCAGGTCGGGGCTCGCGAGCAGCAGGTGCGCGGTGAAGTCGGAGACAGGGGCGACCCGTCCGGGCAGCACTACGTAGTGCTGCTTCTTGTCCCCGTTGAGGGCCCTGAGCACCATGCCGACCTTGTTCGCCCCCGGCTCCTGGAGGTCGGGCACCTCGGCGTCCTCTCCTGGGGTGCCGTCCACCTTCGGGAAATAGATCAGGTGCCCCCGGTGCAGGGTCTCCAGCCACTGCCGGGACACCCGCTGCGGTTCCCGGTTGGCGCGCACCAGGGCACGCAGCAGCTTCTCGCTCCTGGAGTTCTCCTTGCCGGTGGGTACGCGATACGCCATGCCGCGCGCGTCGACCACGTAGCGCACCTTGTCCGGGCCGACGACGTACAACAGCTCGCCGCCGCGCAGCCGTTCACTGCCTTCTGTCTTGTCCTGGTCGCGCTCCGCAAGGACGAACGCGGCCTTCTGGATGGCGCGTTCGCCGTCCGCCGGGCGTTCGCACACGGCCCAGCGCTTGGCGGAGCCGGCCTCGGACGCGGCGGGCAGCCGGTCGGGGGCGTACGGGATGCCGATGGTGGCGCCGCGCGGGATCCTGCCCTTGTCGAGGACGGACTCGGAGACCTTGATGACCTCGCCCTTGTCGGCGTCCAGGAGGAGCCTCGCCGACGCCATGTTGAGGACGGGGTGCAGCTGGCGCTTGCCGTCGGTCTTGAGGATCACGTACCGGGTCGTGGACTTGCTCGCGATGATCACGTGTTCCTTCGGCGTGTCCCAGCCGGGCTTGGCCGCGGGCTTGAGCATGCCCCACGCGCCGAAGACGGCCAGAACGATCACCCCGACCACGATCCCGGGAAGCACGCCGCGCAGGGGTCGCGGGGCGCTTTCCTCCGAGCCGGAGGGTGTCGGCTGGATGAAGGCCGCGAGCGTACGACGCTTCGCAAACGTGTAGGCGTTGAGCTCGTCGCGCCGTGATGCCATGAGCGTCCAGGTCCCCCTTGTGCAGCGCCGGGGGTCGACGTCCCCCTCGTCCGTTGTCAGACCGAGCTCCTACTATGCCTGTTGAGTAATCACGCGTGTGGGCCGGGTAAGGTTCGGGAGCCTCAAGAGGCTTGCTCTGCACCGTTTTTCGGGAGATTCGGGGGGTTTGGAGTGACGGCTTCCGCTACGCGGGCGCGACCACCGGCGACATCCGGCCAGACACCTGGCCGAGGGACGGTGGTGCAGCACCTGAAGTTCCGTTCCGGGCGCGCCGGTTCATTGCGGCTGCGACAACTGGCGCTGGTGGAGATCGCGGCTGCGCTGCTGCTCGCGGCCTGGGTGATCTCGCCGGTGACCCTCGTTCCGGCGGGCGCGGTCGCGGCGGCGCTCCTGCTCCTCGCGGTGGTACGGCGGCGGGGCCGCTCATTACCCGAACTGCTCGCGGCTGCCTGGGCCTTGCGCGCCCGCAGGCGTCGCGCGGCCGCCGCGGTGGTGCCGCCCGGCACGGAGCCCGGGCTCGCGCCGGCCGTGGAGTGCGACCCGTCGCTGCGGACGTACGCGTACAGCCGCGGCAAGGACCAGGACCGGAGGCCGATCGGGATGATCGGCGACGGCAGCTTCCTGACCGTCGTCCTTCAGGTGGAGTCGGACGCGACGGCCCTGCGGGCGGAGCGGACGCGGCAGCCGCTGCCCATCGGCCTGGTGCGGGACACCCTCGACGTCGACGGGATCCACCTGGAGTCGGCGCAGGTCGTGCTGCACACGCAGCCCGCGCCCGCGCTGCACCTGCCTCAGCAGTCGGTGGCCGTCAGCAATTACGCACCGCTGCAGGCGCAGACCGGCGCCCCCGCGGTGCGCATCACGTGGATAGCCCTGAAGCTCGACCCGGAGCGCTGCCCGGAGGCCGTGGCCGCCCGGGGCGGCGGGCTCGTCGGGACGCAGAAGTGCGCGGTGCGGGCCGCGGACCACCTGGCGAGCCGGCTGACGGGGGCGGGGTTCCGGGCGACGCTCCTGACCGAGGACGAGCTGACGGCCGCCGTCGCCACGTCCGCGTGCGCCAACCCGCTGGCGATGGCGCAGGCAGGTCAAGGCGGTTCGCCCGGGCGCAGGACCGAGGAGTCCCAGCGCGCCTGGCGCTGCGACAACCGGCGGCACACGACGTACTGGGTACGACGCTGGCCGCAGCTCGGCGGCCCTGGCGGCGGCCCTTCGCTGCCGCAGTTGGTGTCCCTGCTCACGGCGGTGCCCACGCTGGCCACCACGTTCAGCCTCACCCTTGCGCGCGACGAGCGGCAGGCGGTGTCGGTGCGCGGCCACATGCGGGTGACGGGCCGGAGCGACGCCGAACTGGTCGCGGCACGGCGCGCGCTGGAGGGTGCGGCACGCCACTCCGGTACGGGCCTGCTGCGGCTCGATCGGGAACAACTGCCCGCCATGCTGGCCACGTTGCCGCTCGGAGGTACGCGCTGATGAGCGTTCCGTCGTCTCCTCCGGCGCCGCAGGGCCCCGCCGTGCCACCGCCGGGTCCGGCACCGGCGCCGGGACCGACCCCGATGCCGGGGTCGATGTCGACACCGCCTTCCACCCCAACTCCGGCTCCGGCTCCGGCCCCGGCTCCCGACGGCCTCCGCGCGGCCCTGCGGACGGGCTTCGGACTGCTCGGCCCCCGGCACCGGCGGCACGCGCTCTCCGTCGACGAAGTGGACCTGCTCGCGCTGCCCATCGGCGACGACGGCGTGGTCATAGGCGCCGACGCCGCCGGGCAGCCCGCCGTGCTCGGCGTGAACCGCCCCACTCCGTACGACGTCCTGCTCATCGGAGGCCTCTGGACCGCCCAGGTGATCGCTCTGCGGGCCGCCGCCACGGGCGCGCGGGTGGCCGTCGAGACTGGACGGGCGCACGCCTGGGCGCAGTTGGTGCAGGCCCTCGGGGTCGGGCAGGCCGGGATGTCCGTGCACGACGTGGGGCGGGTGCCGCCGCAGGGGGCGTCGGCCGGGAGTCCGGTGCTCGTGGTGCGGGACTGCGGGATGCGGCCGCCCCGGGGGCGGGTGGTGTCCGGGCCCTGGCAGTCCGTGCTGACGCTGCTGCCCTATCTCAGCCCGGTGGCGCCCCGGTTGATCAGGCAGGCGCGGCTCGTGGGGGTGCAGCGCGTCTCGCCCGACGAGGCCATGCAGATCGGGCGCTCCCTCGGGCTGCCGCGCGGGGACGTGGACTCGCTGCCGACGCTCGCCGACGGGGTGACGCTGTGGTGCGCCGAGCGGGACCGGCAGTACGTGGTGACGCAGGGCACCGACGCGGAGATCGGGCTGCTGGGGGCGGCTCGGCGGATGGACTGAACAGATCGAAGGGCCGGACGGAACGGACGGGGCTGAGGGGGCGGCGGGGCAGCGGGGGCCGAAGGGCCCTGACGGTCGGGCGATGACCGTGCGCTTTGTGGGGTTCGGGGATGCCTGGGCGGTTTGTCCGTGTGGTTTGGCGGGAGTTGACCGGACTTGAGTGAGGCGTGACGTAACGGTCGCCGACCGGGGGGCGGACTGGCCTGCCGTGCTGGTGCTTTTGGTGATTAGGCTGGGACAAGGGCGACGCCAGAACCCGTACGCGGGGTGCGCGCGTCCCTCACTCGGGGAGAGCCAGGCGGATCGGACGACAGGAACGGTCGCCTCCCACCACGGCACGAACGTGCTCGACCACACCAGGAGGCATAGTGAACAGCGATCGGGACAAGATCCGCGGCGGCTGGGACACACCCGTCGACGATCAGTCCGACGCGGAGTCCGCTGCCGAGACAACGGGCGAGTTCACCATCGACTATGCCCCGCCCGCCTGGTACACGCAGAACGCGTCCGGCAGCGCCGGGGAGACGCCGTCCGCGGCGCCAGCCTCCTCCCTCACCTCTTCTCCCGACTCCGACTCCGACCCCGACCCCGTCGCCGACGCCGGTGACGCGTCCGCCGCCCCTTCGTCCTCCACCGACTCCGCTCCGGGTACGGATGCCGCGGCTCCTGCCGAGTCCGGTGGCGCCGGGGGCTCCGAGGTTCCGGCCGGATCCTGGGGTACGGGGTCGGGTGCACCCGCCGGCGTTCCGGCCAACGCCGTGCCGAAGCTTCCGGTCGGCAGCGGGTTCCAGCTCGCGCCGCCCACGGGGCAGCCGATCACGCCGCCCGCTCCGGCTGTTCCGCCCACGGCTCCGCCCGCCCCGCCCGCCCCGCCCGTGGCTCCTCCGACCTCCGGGGGCGTGGCGGACTGGGGTGGCGCCGTCGCGGGCGTCTCCTCCTCCGTTCCGGTACGAGGTGTGGGTGCCGGGACCGGCGACGCCCCGGAGGCAGGGCCCTCCGCCGAGGACCGTGCCGCCGCTCCCGTCGCCGAGAGCCTCGGGGGTAGCGACCTGGGCGGTGGTGACCTGGAGAGCGGTGCCACCATGCGCTTCTCGCCTGCCGCGCTGCGGCGCGAGATGGCCGAGCGGGATGCTTCCCGGGCTTCGGGCGACGAGAGTGACGAGGCGGCCGGTGAGGAGAAGGCCGGGTCGGGGCTGAGCGACTCAGGTCCGGGGGACTCAGGTCCGGGCCACTCCGGTGCAGTCGACTCCGGTGCGGCCGACTCCGGTGCGGGCGGCGACAGTTCGGCTGACACGGGCGCGCTGGTCGACGGCACGGTGGTCGACGCTGCGGACACCGACTCCGGTGAGGAGCTTCTCGGTGAGTCTGCTTCCGGTGCAGCGGTCGAGAGTGCCGAGGACGAGGGTGAAGACGGGCCTGGGGCTGCTGGGCAGTCCGCCGAAGCCGTCTCCGATGCCGGTGCCGGTGCCGATGTCGACGTCGCCCCTGGTTCCGACGTCGAATCCGGTTCCAGCTCCGGCGTCGACCCGAGCTCCGACTTCGACTCCCTCGCCGCAGCGCTCGTCGCCGGTTCCTTCGGCGCCGACCCGCGATCCGGCAGCGGCGACGACAAGGACGCCGAGGCCGACGTAACGCCGACCGACGTGACGCCGACCCCCGAGACCGACGCCGAGCCCAAGCCCAATCCCACCGTCGCGCCCCCCGCCGAGCCCGACCCCAAGGTCCCGGCCGCCCTCGACGACGTACAGGACTCCGTCCCGCCCTCCTGGACCCCGCCGCCCGCCCCCGAGGCCGGACTTCCGCCGCTCCCGCCCGCGTTCCAGCCCGCGGCGCCCGCCTCCGCCCCGCAGTGGCCCGCGCCGACCCAGGCCCCGACGCCCGCCCCGGCACCGACCCAGGCCCCGGCCCCCGCCGCCCAGGACCAGCACCCCGACCTGCCGCAGGCCCAGCCCCAGCCCCAGCCCCAGGCCCCGCAGGCCTGGGCCGCGCCCGCCACCCCGGCCGTCCCCACCGCGCAGCAGCCCGCGCCCGCCCCGGCCACCGAGACGCCCACTCCCCCGCCGAGCGGGTACGGCTTCCCGGCCCCCACGCACCCCGCCGAGACCCCTGCTCCCGCTGCTCCCGCGCAGAGCGGCTACGGCTTCCCGGCACCGACCTCGAACCCGACCCCCGCACCCGAGGCCAACTCCCCCGCACCCCAGGGCAGTTACGGCTTCCCCCAGACACCTCAGACGCCTCAGGCGCCTCAGGCGCCTCAGACACCCCAAGCACCCCAAGCACCCCAAGCACCCCAAGCACCCCAAGCACCCCAAGCACCTCAGGCAGCCCAGCCCCTGCCCTCGGCCGCCCAGCCCCAGCCGCAGGCCGCACCCCCGGCTCCCGTACCCGCGCAGCAGACGGCACAGCCGCAGGCCGCACAGCCCCAGGCCGTGCACCCGCAGGCCCAGCCCCCGCACGACGCGCAGGCCGCCCAAGCCGCCCAGGCGCAGCAGCCGTACATCCCGGGGCAGACGCCGACCGCCCCCTACCAGCACCCCGCGCAACCGCAGGCCCAGAGCCACCCCCAGGGCCAACCCTCCTTCCAGCAGGGCCAGTTCCCGAACCCGCTGGGCCAGCAGCCCACGCCTCCCGCACCGGAGCAGCCGCAGGCCGCACAACCCCAGGCACCCCAGCCCCAGGCACCCCAGCCGCAGGCACAGCCCCAGCCACACGCCCAGGCTCAGCCGCAACCGCAGGCCCAACCGCAGGCGCAGCCTCAGGCACCCCACATGCCTCACGCACCGCAAGCCCCCCAGATGCCGCAGGCTCCCCACACTCCCGCCGACCCCCGCGCCGGTGCCGCCTGGCCGCAGCCCGTGCAGCACGATCAGCGGGAGCGGACCAACCCCGGTGCGCCCCTCGGGTACACGGCCGCCGTCGAGCTGTCGTCCGACCGGCTGCTCAACAACAAGAAGCAGAAGGCGAAGAGCAGCCGTCCGGCGGGCGGCGGGTCGCGGTTCAAGTTCGGCGGGAAGAAGGAGGAGGCCGAGCGCCAGCGCAAGCTGGAGCTGATCCGCACCCCCGTCCTCTCCTGCTACCGGATCGCGGTCATCTCCCTCAAGGGCGGCGTCGGCAAGACGACCACGACGACCGCGCTCGGCTCGACGCTGGCCAGTGAGCGGCAGGACAAGATCCTCGCCATCGACGCCAACCCGGACGCCGGTACGCTCGGGCGGCGCGTGCGGCGCGAGACCGGGGCGACGATCCGCGACCTGGTCCAGGCGATCCCGTACCTGAACTCGTACATGGACATCCGGCGCTTCACCTCGCAGGCGCCGTCCGGCCTGGAGATCATCGCCAACGACGTCGACCCGGCCGTGTCCACGACGTTCAACGACGAGGACTACCGGCGCGCGATCGACGTGCTCGGCAAGCAGTACCCGATCATCCTGACGGACTCCGGCACCGGACTGCTCTACAGCGCGATGCGCGGGGTCCTGGACCTCGCCGACCAGCTGATCATCATCTCCACGCCGTCCGTGGACGGGGCGAGCAGTGCATCCACGACGCTGGACTGGCTGTCCGCGCACGGGTACGCCGACCTCGTCTCGCGGTCCATCACCGTCATCTCCGGGGTCCGGGAGACCGGGAAGATGATCAAGGTGGAGGACATCGTGTCCCACTTCGAGACGCGCTGCCGGGGTGTCGTCGTCGTGCCCTTCGACGAGCACCTGGCCGCCGGGGCCGAGGTCAACCTGGACATGATGCGGCCGAAGGTACGGGAGGCGTACTTCAACCTCTCGGCGATGGTGGCCGAGGACTTCGTACGGGCGCAGCAGGCGCAGGGGCTCTGGACGTCGGACGGCAACCCGCCGCCGCGGGTCGCGCCGCCGCTGCCGGGACAGGGGTACGCCGGGGGCGGGCAGCAGCCGTACGGGGCGGCCGTGCCGCAGGAAGGTGCGCAGGCGCCGTACGGGGCCGTGCCGCAGGAAGGCGCGCAGCACCCGCAGGGCGGGGTGACTCCCCATCAGCAACCGCAGCAGCACGCCCAGCCCCAGGCCGAGGCCCACCCCCACCCCCAGCCCCCGCAAC
>NZ_JNXT01000069.1 GCF_000716675.1 Streptomyces alboflavus | reverse complement strand
GGCGCAGGTGTGACGGGTGTGGCGGGCGGCGCAGGCTGGGCGGACTGTGCGGAGGTGAAGGGCGGCGCCGGTGCGGCGGGCTGCGCGGGCGGGTGCGGTGCGGCGGGCGGAGCCGATGGCTCGGGCGCGAAGGGCGGGGTCTGCGCGGCCGAGGGCTCGGGTGCGACGGGTGCCGCGGGCGTGACGGGTGCGGTGGGCGTGGCGGGTGCCGCAGGTGCGGCGGGCGTGGCCGATGGCGCGGGCGGCGCGGGCGTGGCCGGGGGTGGGCCGAAGCTGCCCTCGGGCTCGTCGGGGCGGCGGTCCTGAGGCTCGTCGGGACGACGGTCCCCGGTCTCGTCAGGACGGCGGTCCTGGGGCTCGCCTCTGGGCTCGTCACGAGGTCCATCGGTTGCCAACGTCGGCTCCCCCTAGCCGTAGGGCGCACACCTCGATCACGGGTGTGCGCACGGGCCGACGCTCCCCATCCCCACAGGGTCGACCCAACTCCCCTACATTCCGCCAAAGTTGGCGCTGCGTCAATCGCCCGTCACGGGCGGTTTCCGCTCCGGCGCGCGCCGGAGCGGGCCGTCTGCGGGTGTCGGCCACGCCGTACGTCGGTCGACCCCCTCGGCGAGGTCCCCGCCTCTACACTGAGGCCGGGCGGATTCCCGGTGGTGGAAGGGCGGTTGACGGTGCGTAAGACGTGGCTGCTCGCAGGTGTCGCGTTCAGTGGGTCCGTGGGGTTCATGGGGCTGCTCGTCGTCGGGACCTTCGTCGCGGCGGGGAGTCTGGCCGAGCAGTCGGGTGGTGGGGGGAACGTCGGGCTTGCCAAGGGGGCCGTGCCCGCCTCGTACCAGCCGCTGGTGCAGAAGTGGGGGAACCTCTGCAAGGCCATCAACCCGGCCCTGCTCGCCGCCCAGCTGTACCAGGAGAGCGGGTTCAACCCGCGCGCGCAGAGCCCGGCGGCGGCGCAGGGGATAGCGCAGTTCATCCCCGGCACCTGGGCCTCGCACGGGCTCGACGGCGACGGCGACGGCGACCGGGACGTGTGGGACCCCGAGGACGCCATCCCGTCCGCGGCCTCGTACGACTGCAAGCTCGCCAAGTACGTGAAGGACGCGCCGGGCGACCCGACGAAGAACATGCTCGCCGCGTACAACGCGGGTGCCTACGCCGTGATCAAGTACGGCGGGGTGCCCCCCTACACGGAGACGCAGAACTACGTCAAGATCATCACGACCCTGGAGAAGAGTTTCGCCCGGCCCATCGACCGCGTGAATCCCTCGCAGCAGGCGGCGGGCGCCATCTACTACGCGCAGAAGAAGCTCGGCACCGAGTACCTGTGGGGCGGCAACGGAACCGCCGGCCAGGGCGGCCGGTTCGACTGCTCCGGCCTCACCCTGGCCGCGTACCGCAGTGTCGGGATCACCCTGCCGCGCGTGGCCAACGACCAGTACAACGCCGGGCCGCACCCCAAGCGCGAGGAGCTGCTCCCCGGTGACCTGGTGTTCTTCTCGGACGACCTGACCGACTCGCGTGCCATCCGGCACGTGGGGATCTATGTCGGCGGCGGCTACATGATCGACGCCCCCCGGCCCGGCGCGGTGATCCGCTTCGACCCGGTCGATACGCCGGACTACTTCGGAGCCACGCGAGTCACCAAAGATGGCGCAAAAGCGCTCCCCGAGAAGCCGGTGGAGAAGCTCGTGGAGCGGCCCGGAGGGAAGCCCGGGAAGTCTGAGAAGCCGGGGGAGAAGGAGGAGGGTCCGGCCGAGGAGTCGGAGCGGCCCGGGGGGTCGGGAGTGGATCCCGAAGGTGATCCCGCCGAGGAGCCTTCCGGTTCGCCCTCGGGAGGGCCCGCGGCCCGTCCCTCCGGGCGGCCTTCGGACGGGGGCGTCGAGGTCTGACCGGGACCCGCGGCACCGCTCGATCCGGTGCTCGCGGAGGGCACTCCGAAGCGGAGCGGAGGGCGCGCGCACGGCGCGCACGGCGCCCGAGCTGGCTTGAACCCTCCGTTGAAGCAGCCCCCTGAGCTGCGGCGATGAATCTCTCTTCGATAACGTCTGAGTGATCTTTCGGTGGAGAGTGGAACGTATGGAAGGGGACCAGGCGTTCCCTTGTCTGGTACGGCACGTACGCGAAGAACAGCGCCATGGACGACGCGAAGGCAGCGCGGGGAGCACTGAACCAGCGGCACGACTGCACTGACCACGGGGGTTGATGGAAGGGCGCACGACCACGTGCGCTCGCGAGTGAGAAGACAAGGGGCCGCAGCATCATGGCTGGACTCGATGATTCCGGGTCGAACCCCGACGTCAGCCTGCTCTACGACATCAACGGCCTGGCCGAGGACGCCCCCGGCTGGCTCGCGCGGACCATGGAGTTCGTCGGTGAGTACGGACTCCTGCTCGCCCTGGTCCTGCTCGTCGTGTGGTGCTGGTGGGGTGCCCGCCGCCGCCCGGTCCTCGACGACGCGGCCTCGTCCGTCGCCGCCGTCGTGTGGGCGCCGCTCGCCGCCGGGATCGCCGTCCTGGTGAACGTGCCGATAAGAGGCTTCGTGGAACGCCCGCGCCCCTTCGTGGACCACCAGGGTCTCGAAGTCCTCGTCGACGGCAAGACCGACTACTCCTTCGTGAGCGACCACGCGACGCTCGCCATGGCCATCGGCGTCGGCCTCTTCGTCGCCAACCGCAAGTTCGGCGTCGCCGGGATCGCGCTCGCCGTCGCCGAGGGCTTCTGCCGGGTCTTCATGGGCGTGCACTACCCCACCGACGTGGTCGGCGGGTTCGCGCTCGGCACGGCGGTCGCGCTGCTCCTCTCGCCGCTCGCCATGGCCCTGCTCACCCCCGTCACCAAGGCCGTCGCCCGCTCCGGGAAGGCCTCCCGGCTGGTGTGGCGCGGCTCCGGCGAGGTCGAGCCGGTCGCCGCCCTGGCCGAGCAGGAGGCGGCGCCGGGGTCCGACGAGCGGGACCTGGCGGCCTAGGACCTGTCCGATGGGTCGACTCCCGCGACGGCTACAGGGCCTGCGGGAACGAGAAGAACCGCGTCGGGTCGTACGTCTTCTTCAGCTTCTTCAGGCGCGGCGCCGCCTGCCCGTAGTACGCCTCCCGCCAGTTGGTGAGCGTCGGGTCCGCGTAGTTCTGGTACGCCGCCCCGGACGCGTACCGCCGCATCCCGGAGTGGGCCGTGTTCAGCCAGGACTGGGCGGTGCTCCCCGAGGTGCCCGCGCGCCAGGACACGATGTACTGGGCGAGCATCCGCGAGCGGCGGTGGACGAACGCCGTGGCCGTCGGGTCGACGCGGTTGATGGCGCCGCCGAGCGCGGTCAGGGCGATGCTGCCCGCGGTGCCGCGCTCGCCGCGCACGCCCTCGATCTGGTGGAGCAGCGCACGGATGCCCGCGGCGGACAGGGAGCGGTCGAAGAAGTCCGAGCGGGCCGCGTACGTCTCCCGGCCGAGCGCGCCGCTCGGCGTGCGGCCCGGCGTCGAGCCCGGCAGATGGCACTGGGCGTCCGAGGCGAACGACGAGCAGCCCGCGTACACCTCCATCGCCTGCTCGTAGGTGCGCCGCTTCAGCGAGACGCTGCGCGCCGGTGAGCCCACCTTGTCGGCGAGGCGGTCGACGGCGTTCTGCAGCGAGCCGTACGTGCCGAGGGAGAACGCGGCGACGGAGATGGTGGGCGTGCCGCCCGGCACCGCCGCGAGGTGCGCGGAGGACCAGATCTCGTCCGGCTGCGAGGGCCCCCACTCCTGCCAGGCCTTGAGGACGGCGGCGGCCTTCGACCAGGGCCAGGTCAGATACGCGGAGACGGCCTGCGGGGCGGGGTGGGTGCGGAAGGTCAGCTCGGTGACGATGCCGAACTGGCCGTTGCCCGCGCCGCGCAGCGCCCAGAAGAGGTCCTTGTTCTCGCTCTTGCTGGCCCTTATTTGCTTTCCGTCCGCCGTGACGAGGGTCGCGCCGGTGAGGCTGTCGCAGGTCAGGCCGTAGGCGCGGGAGACCACGCCGTGGCCGCCGCCGAGGGTGAGGCCGCTGATGCCGACGGTGGGGCAGGAGCCCGCGGGGATGGTGACGCCCTTCGCGGCGAGCGCGCGGTAGACGTCGATGAGCTTGGCGCCGCCGCCGATGGTGGCGGTGGTGCCGCTGGAGCGGACGCGGTTCAGCTTGGAGACGTCGATGACGAGGCGGCCGGTGCCGGAGGACCAACCGGCGTACGAGTGGCCGCCGTTGCGGATGGACACGGGGGTGTCGTGGGCGCGGGCGTAGGCCAGGGTGGTGCGGATGTCGTCGACGCCCGCGACATAGGCGACGGCGGTCGGCTTCAGGTGGTCGAAGCGGGTGTTGTAGAGCTGGCGGGCGGTGGCCCAGGCGGCCTCGTTCGGGCGGACCAGGGTGCCGTCCAGGTCCCGGGCGAGGGCGGCGAGGCTGGCCGGGGCGGACGCCGCGGCCGTCTTGATCGGCGTGGTGCCGGTGCCGGTGCGCGTCGTCCGCGTCGTGGCGGTGCCGCTCGCCCCGCCGCCGGAGTCCGCGCCGCTGGTGCAGGCGGCGGTGGTGGCCGCCGCGAGCGCGGCGGTCGTCGTTCCGAGGAACGTACGTCGTTGCATGAGGCCCTCCCGTTGCTTCCCGCACAACGAGACGGTGCGGGCGCTTCGGGGGTTCCCGTCGGCGGCCGCCGTGAACGTTCCTGTCGCGGACGCCTCTTGCCCGGGGGCGTCCCGGGCGGGCTACACCGCCTGCGCCAGGTGATCCGCCGCGTCCGTGCGGGCCCTGCTGCGCGCTCTTCGGGCCGGGCCCCGCCAGCCGCAGGTGCACCGGGCGGCGCAGAACGGGCCGTTCTCGACGGTGGAGGTCCGGTGCGGTTCCGGAGGTCGCTGCTCAGCCACGCGACCACGGTACGCCCGTCGGGTGAACCCGCTCCCGCGTGACGACCCCTCGGACCGGTCGTTAAGCGAAACGGCAAGGGCCGGGCGGCCGACGCGGGAAAGGCTGGGGGTCGGCGGGGCGATGGGGCAGCAGCGCGGGCACAGGAGCAGAGCGGCCGCGGCGGGCGCGGCGGCGCTGATGGCGCTGGGTACGGCGTGCGCCGGTGGCGGGGCCGTTGCCAGCGACGACCCGGCGGCGGCCGACCCCGTCGGCACCGTGCGCGCCGCCCCCGACTCCCTGGTGCGCGCCGGGAGTTCCAAGGCGCGCACCGCCATGGAGATGGCCAGTGGTGGCACCCGCGTGACCGTCACGGGCCGGGGCGGGTACGACTTCCGGCGCCGCGTCGGCCGCCTCGACGTCGTCCTTCCGCAGGACCCCGCGGGCAGCCCGGCCGGGCGCAGGCCGCCGGTCACCGAACTGCTCGCGGGCGGCGACCTGTACATGAAGAACCGGGGCGCGGGCGTGCCCGCCGACAAGTGGGTGCACATCGAGACGGCGTCCCTGTCCGACGGGAACCTCGTCACCGGCGGCGCCACCGACCCGTTCGCCGCCGCCGAACTCCTGCGCGGCGCGGGCGAGGTGACGTATGTGGAGCGGACCAGGATCGGCGGCGTCGACGTGCGGCACTACCGCGGTGTGGTGGACCTGGCCCGGGCCGTGCGGACGGCCTCGAAGGAGCACAGGACCGCGCTGCGGACCGCGGTGGAGAAAGGGTTCAGCAAATCCGGGGTGCCGTTCGACGCCTACCTCGACGGGCGCGGGCGGCTGCGTGAGGTGCGCCACCGCTTCCGGGTCGCGGACGCGACGGTGGTGTCGACGACCTCGCTGTACGGGTACGGGGCGCCGGTGCGGGTGCGGCTCCCCGCGGCCGGTGACATCTTCACCGGGAAGATCGCCGAGCGCTGAGCCGTTGCACGGGTGAGGGGTGGAATATGGTCCGTCCGTGCCATGCGCGGTGCGTGGGCCGCTCCCTACTCTAGGAAGCCGATACCGGCACGAGTCTGGTCAGGAAGAGGTGGTGGACGTGGCCCCGATGGGCGGAACGGCAGTTCAGGACCACGTTGCCCTCGCCGAGATCGAGCTGTGCGGAGACCTGATCATCGCGGCGTCCGCCGCGCGCGGTGAGCGGCTCAGCGCCGACCGGATCGACGAGGTGCTCAAGGTCTCCGACGGGGTGGACGGTGGGGTGGGCCGGGACGAATCCCGGCCGTAGGCCCGGTTGCCGTGTCCGCCGCTGCGCGGCGGATTTCCCCCACCCGCCCGCCCTCATTGCCTGCTGCGGGCGGCCGCGCCCGAGCCGAGGTGCCCGGCGCGGGCGCCACCCCGCGTCACCTCAGGTGCGCAGCATCCTCGCGATCGCCTTCGTCGCCTCTTCCACCTTCGCGTCGATCTCGTCGCCGCCCTTGACCGCCGCGTCCGCGACGCAGTGGCGCAGATGTTCCTCCAGGAGCTGCAGGGCGAAGGACTGCAGGGCCTTCGTGCCGGCGGAGACCTGCGTGAGTATGTCGATGCAGTAGACGTCCTCCTCGACCATCCGCTGCAGGCCCCTGATCTGGCCCTCGATGCGGCGCAGCCGCTTGAGGTGCTCGTCCTTCTGCTTGTGGTAGCCGTGCGTCTGGTGGACCTCGCCCGTCGCCGCCGCCTGGTCCTCGCCGGAGGGCGCTTCGGTCGTGGCCGCCGCGGCTGCCTCTGTGGTCGTCATCGCGTCCTCCTGTGCATACCCCTGGTGGGTATAGGGTAGCCGATTCCTCGGGTGGTGTGCTGATCACTGTGCCTGATGGGCGACACTGGGGTCCGGCCGGTTAGCCGTGGCCGGATGATGCGCCTAGCATCAGCCTGACCGCATCCAGAGCATCCCGAGGACCCCACGTGCGATTTCGTCTGACCCCCAGGGAGACGAGCTTCTACGACATGTTCGCCGCATCCGCGGACAACATCGTCACAGGCTCCAAGCTCCTGATGGAACTGCTCGGGGCCGATCCTTCGGCCCGGGCCGAGATCGCAGAGCGTATGCGGGCCGCGGAACACGCGGGGGACGACGCGACGCATGCGATCTTCCACCAGCTGAACTCCTCGTTCATCACGCCGTTCGACCGCGAGGACATCTACTCCCTCGCGTCCTCGCTCGACGACATCATGGACTTCATGGAGGAGGCCGTCGACCTGGTCGTCCTCTACCAGGTGGAGGAGCTCCCCAAGGGCGTGGAGCAGCAGATCGAGGTGCTCGCCCGCGCCGCCGAGCTGACGGCCGAGGCCATGCCGCACCTGCGCACCATGGACAACCTCACCGAATACTGGATCGAGGTCAACCGCCTGGAGAACCAGGCCGACCAGATCCACCGCAAGCTGCTCGCCCACCTCTTCAACGGCAAGTACGACGCCATCGAGGTGCTGAAGCTCAAGCAGATCGTCGATGTGCTGGAAGAGGCGGCCGACGCGTTCGAGCACGTCGCCAACACCGTGGAGACCATCGCGGTCAAGGAGTCCTGAGGCACCTCCATGGACACCTTCGCGTTGGTCGTGACCATTGGCGTCGCGCTCGGTTTCACGTACACGAATGGCTTTCACGACTCCGCGAACGCCATCGCCACCTCCGTCTCCACGCGTGCCCTTACGCCACGCGCGGCGCTCGCCATGGCCGCGGTCATGAATCTCGCCGGTGCCTTCCTCGGCAGCGGCATCGCCAAGACCGTCAGCGAGGGTCTGATCGAGACGCCGCACGGCACCAAGGGGATGTGGATCCTCTTCGCCGGTCTGGTCGGCGCCATCGTCTGGAACCTGATCACCTGGTACTACGGCCTGCCCTCCTCCTCGTCGCACGCGCTGTTCGGCGGTCTGGTGGGCGCGGCGCTCGCGGGCGGCATCGGGGTGATCTGGTCCGGGGTCGTCGAGAAGATCGTCATCCCGATGTTCCTGTCACCCCTGGTCGGTCTGCTGGTCGGCTATCTGGTGATGTGCGCGATCATGTGGATGTTCCGCAAGTCCAACCCGCACAAGGCCAAGCGCGGCTTCCGGATCGCGCAGACCGTCTCGGCGGCCGGCATGGCGCTCGGCCACGGCCTCCAGGACGCCCAGAAGACCATGGGCATCGTGGTGATGGCCCTGGTCATCGCCGATGTCGAGGACGCGGGCGACCCGATCCCGATCTGGGTCAAGATCTCCTGTGCGGTGATGCTGTCCCTCGGTACGTACGCCGGTGGCTGGCGCATCATGCGCACCCTCGGCCGCAAGATCATCGAGCTGGACCCGCCGCAGGGCTTCGCCGCGGAGACCACGGGCGCGGGGATCATGTTCACCACCGCGTTCATGTTCCACGCGCCGATCTCGACCACCCACGTCATCACGTCCGCGATCATGGGCGTCGGTGCGACCAAGCGGGTGAACGCGGTGCGCTGGGGCGTCGCCAAGAACATCATCCTGGGCTGGTTCATCACGATGCCCGCCGCGGCGCTGGTCGCGGCGCTGAGCTTCTGGATCGTGAATCTGGCGTTCCTGTAGGGGCGCGGATGCGGGAGTGCCCCGGTCCGGATCGTGGTGATCCGGGCCGGGGGCACTCGTGTGTACGGGGCTGTTCTCCGCGTACGTCCCTACTTCGCGAAGTACTCGCCGAAGTGGGCGGAGCCGTAGCCGCCGCCGAGGTTGAAGCTCTTGGCGCCGGTGCCGGTCATGCCGCTCGCGTCGGTCTGGAGCTGCCAGGTGCGGCCCACCCAGGTGTCCTCTCCGTTGCCGCCCACGTAGACCTCGGGGGTGCCGTTCTTGTCGCCGTCGACGACGGCGACGGCCTCACCGAAGTGGTCCGACTTCTCCGAGGTGCTGGGGATGCCCTTGGAGTTCTGCGTGAGGACCTTGGCGCCCTCGGTGGTCACGCCGGTCTTGCTGCCGCGCAGCATGGTGACCGAGCCGGACACGGCCGTGGCCGGGTCCGTGGCGGACTCCCAGGACGCGCCGACCACGATGTCGCCGTAGCCGTCCTTGTCCAGGTCGCCGATGGTCACGTCGGTGCCCCAGCGGTCGCCCTTCTCGTTGACGCCGGGGACACCCGGGCTGTCCTGGTCGTAGACGCGGGCGGGCAGGGTCTTGCTCACGCCGTCCGGGCCGCCGTACGTGACGGAGATGCCGCCGTAGTTCTTGACGTCGGACGCCTGCGGGGTGCCGACGAAGTCCTGGTAGCCGTCGCCGTTGAGGTCGCCGAAGGTGCCGGTGTGGCGGGAGTCGAGCGTGCCGCCGGGGACCAGGCCGTCGCGGGTGCCCTTCAGGACGCGGGCCTCGGATTCCCAGTAGGGCCTGCGGATGGAGCCCGTGACCACCACGTCGTCGATGCCGTCGCCGGTCATGTCGCCGATCTCGGCGCCGCCGAGGGAGTACCCGTCCTCGGCCGCGGTGTCCTTGAAGGCGATGTCGGCCGGCTTGCCGGTGGTCCGGCTGATGGGGCCGTACATCATGCCCAGGCCCCACTTGGACTCGCCCTCCCACGGGCCGACCTGGGCGCCGCCGACGATGTCGGCCTTGCCGTCGCCGTTGATGTCGCCGATGCCGTGCCAGGCCGTGCGGAAGGCGGGGGACTCCGTGGAGGTGCCGTCGCCGCCGACGGCCTGGGTGCCGCCGGAGATGCCGTCCTTGCCGCCCCACAGCACGAGCATGTCGCCGCTGTCGCTGACCAGCACGTCGTCGTAGCCGTCGTCGTCGAGGTCGCCGTAGTCGGCCTTGATGCCCCAGCCGTAGCTCGTCTCCTTGGGCTCGCCCGGGACGCCGGGGGTGGCCCGGCTGATCAGCTGCTGCTTGTCGTGCTTCAGGCCCTCGGCGGAGCCGTAGACGATCGAGACGAGCCCGGCCCGCTTGAGGCCGTCGATCTTGGCGCTGGGCGCGCCGATGGCCAGGTCCGGATAGCCGTCGCCGTTGAAGTCGGCGGCGGGCTTGACGGCGGCGGGCTTCGCGGGTGCCGCGGGGGCGGCCTGGGCCGGGGCGGTGATGCTCAGCAGGGCCGCGGCGCAGGCCGCGGCTGTGAGGTAGGTGGTGCTGCGCAAGAGAGGGTCCCCCCAGGGTGTGTGCCGGGCCGGGAACGGATTCCGGCCAGGTCCTGATGCCGAAGTTGACCAACGGGGGGCGCGGATAGTTGTGGTGACGCCGAAGACGGGAGAGGTGGAAAGGGCGGCTGGGGCCGGACGGGAAAGTGATACGGGCCCGCCCCCCGGGAGCCAGGGGGCGGGCCCTTTTCGTCCCTGCGGTGGCACCGCCATGCAGCACCGCGGGGAGTTCTGTCCGGCCGGTGAGGTCTAGCCGAAGCGGCCGGAGATGTAGTCCTCGGTGGCCTGGACCGACGGGTTGGAGAAGATGCGCTCCGTCTCGTCGATCTCGATGAGCTTGCCGGGCTGGCCGACCGCCGCGAGGTTGAAGAAGGCCGTGCGGTCCGAGACGCGCGCCGCCTGCTGCATGTTGTGCGTCACGATGACGATCGTGAAGCGCTCCTTCAGCTCGCCGATCAGGTCCTCGATGGCGAGGGTGGAGATCGGGTCGAGCGCCGAGCACGGCTCGTCCATCAGGAGCACCTGCGGCTCCACGGCGATGGCGCGGGCGATGCACAGACGCTGCTGCTGGCCGCCGGAGAGGCCGGAGCCGGGCTTGTTCAGACGGTCCTTGACCTCGTTCCAGAGGTTGGCGCCCTTGAGGGACTTCTCGACGACGTCGTTCAGCTCGCTCTTCTTGTACGAGCCGTTGAGCTTCAGGCCCGCCGCGACGTTGTCGTAGATCGACATGGTCGGGAAGGGGTTGGGGCGCTGGAAGACCATGCCGATGGTGCGGCGCACGTTCACCGGGTCCACGCCGGAGCCGTACAGGTCGTCGCCGTCGAGGAGCACCTTGCCGTCGACGCGGCCGCCGGGGGTGACCTCGTGCATGCGGTTCAGGGTGCGCAGGAACGTGGACTTGCCGCAGCCGGACGGGCCGATGAAGGCCGTCACGGAGCGCGGCTCCACGGTCATGGAGATGTCTTCGATCGCCTTGTGGGAACCGTAGTAGGCGTTGAGGCCCGATACGTCGATTCGCTTGGCCATGGAGATCACTGCTTCTTTCGAAAGTCTGCTGTCGGTCGCTGGACGGCCCCACTCGGCGGAGCCGATGGGTCGCCTCAGCGACCGGTCTTCGGGGCCTTCCAGCGGGCGATGCCGCGGGCCACGAGGTTGAGGATCATGATGAAGGCGATCAGGGCGAGCGCCGCTGCCCAGGCACGGTCGTAACCGGCGTTCGTGCCGGACGCGTACTGCTGGTAGATGTACAGCGGCAGCGAGCCCTGCGGTCCGTTGAACGGGTCCGTGTTGATGAACGGGTTCGTCCAGACCAGGAGCAGGACGGGCGCGGTCTCGCCCGCGATGCGGGCGACGGCCAGCATGACGCCGGTCGTGATGCCGCCGATCGCGGTGGGCAGGACCACCTTCAGGATGGTGCGCCACTTCGGTACGCCGAGGGCGAGCGATGCCTCGCGCAGCTCGTTCGGGACGAGCTTCAGCATCTCCTCGGTGGAGCGGACGACCACCGGCATCATCAGGATCGACAGCGCCATGGCGCCGGCCCAGCCGGAGAAGTCGAAGCCCAGGATCAGGATCCAGAAGCTGAGGACGAACAGACCGGCGACGATGGACGGGATGCCCGTCATCACGTCGACGAAGAAGGTGACGGCCTTGGCGAGCTTGCCCCGTCCGTACTCGACGAGGTAGATCGCGGTGAGCAGGCCGATCGGCACGGCGATCAGGCAGGCGAGGCCGACCTGCTCCAGGGTGCCGATGATCGCGTGATAGATGCCGCCGCCGGGCTCGTCGTCGGCGACGACGCCCATCGAGTGGCTCAGGAAGTACCCGTCGAAGACCTTCGTGCCGCGCTGGACGGTCTCGAAGATGAGCGAGGCCAGCGGCACGACGGCCAGCAGGAACATGACCCACACCAGCGAGGTGGCCAGGCGGTCCTTGGCCTGCCGGGTGCCTTCGACGGACGCCGCGAGGAAGTACGAGACGCCGACGAACAGGATCGCCGAGATGAGGCCCCACTGGAGGCGGGAGCTGAGGTCGGCCGCGAGGCCGATGCCGCTGCCCACGGCGAGGGAGCCGACGGCGATGACGTAGGGCGCCCAGCGGGGCAGGCGCGCCCGCTGCAGCTCGGACGGGGCGGGCTTGCCGCCGGGGGTACCGGTGGGCTTGACGGTCGTGGTGCTCATGCGTTGGCCCCCGAGTACTCCTTGCGGCGGGCGATGATGAGCCGGGCCGCGCCGTTGACAAGGAGAGTGATGACGAAGAGGACGAGACCGGAGGCGATGAGGGCGTCCCGGCCGTACTCGCTGGCCTCACTGAACTTGCTGGCGATGTTCTGCGCGAACGTGCCGCCGCCGTAGTCGAGCACGGAGGCCTGGATCACGAAGGTCGGGGAGAGCACGGTGGCCACGGCGATCGTCTCGCCGAGCGCGCGGCCGAGGCCCAGCATCGAGGCGGAGATGATGCCGGAGCGGCCGAAGGGGAGCACCGACATGCGGATGACCTCCCAGCGCGTGGCGCCGAGGGCCAGCGCGGCCTCCTCGTGCATCTTCGGGACCTGGAGGAAGACCTCGCGGCTCACGTTGGTGATGATCGGCAGGATCATGATCGCGAGCAGGATGCCGACGGTCATGAGGGAGCGCGGGGCGCCGCCCTGGTACTCGAAGATGCCGGTCCAGCCGAAGTAGTCGTCGAGCCAGCTGTAGAGCCCGGTGAGGTTCGGGGCGACCACGAGGGCGCCCCACAGGCCGTACACGATCGAGGGCACGGCGGCCAGGAGGTCGATCACGAAGGCGATGGGGGCGGCGAGCCTGCGCGGCGCGTAGTGCGAGATGAACAGCGCGATGCCGATGGCCACGGGTACGGCGATCACGAGCGCGATGATCGAGCTCACGATGGTGCCGAAGACCAGGACGGCGATGCCGAAGTAGGGCTTGCCGTCGTGCAGGGCGCCCGCGGGGTCCCACTCGAAGGTGGTGAGGAAGCTGCCCTCGTTGTCCGCGAGCGCGATCGACGCGCGGTAGGCGAGGAAGGCCGCGACGGCGGCCATGATCAGCAGCAGCGTGATGCCGGAGCCCCGGGAGAGCGCGAGGAAGATCCGGTCACCGGGTCGGGTGGCGCCGCGCGCGGCGCGCTTCTGCTCGGTGGTCGTCGGCTTGGCGTCCTCGACGTGCGAGGGCGGGGGAGGGGTGTCGGTAGGTATGTCCATGGGGTTCTCCGGTCTGCGGAGCCGGCCGCGCGGTCGGCGCGGGTGGCTCCTGGCGGCGGTGCACCGGACGGCGCGGCCCGCCGGGGAGGCGGGCCGCGCTCAGGTTCAGCTCAGGCCCTTGACGGTCTCTCGGACCTTGGTGATGATCTCGGTCGGCATCGGGGCGTACGCCTCGTCCTTCAGGACGGACTGGCCGTCCTCGCTGGCGATGTAGTTCAGGAAGGACTTCGTGGTCTCGAGGGTGTCCTTCTTGTTGTTCTTCTCGCAGACGATCTCGTACGTGACGAGGATGATCGGGTACGCGCCCTCGGCCGTGGGCTTGTAGTTCAGCTCCATGGCGAGGTCCTTGCCCTTGCCGACGACCTTGGCCTCGGAGATGGCCTTGGAAGCGTTGTCGACGGTGGCCTTGACCGGCTCCTTGGCGTCCGTCTTGATGTCGACGGTCTTGATGCCCTCGGTGGCGTACGACAGCTCCATGTAGGAGATGGCGCCCTCGGTCTGCTTCACCTGCTGGGCGACGCCGGAGGAACCGCTCGCGGACTGGCCGCCCTTGGCCGCCCAGACCTTCGCGGGCTCGTGCGGCCACGCGGAGGGCGCGGCGCCCTTCAGGTACTTGGTGAAGTTGTCCGTGGTGCCGGACTCGTCGGAGCGGTGGAAGGCCTGGATCTTGGTGCCGGGGAGCTTGGCGTCGGGGTTGAGCTTCTCGATCGCCTTGTCGTCCCAGGTCTTGATCTTGTCGTTGAAGATGTCGGCGATGGTCTTCGCGTCCAGGGTGAGGCTGTCGACGCCCGGGACGTTGAAGGCGACCGCGATCGGGCCGCCGACCATCGGCAGGTCGATGGCCTGGCTGCCCTTGCAGACCTTCTTGGACTCGGCGATCTCCTCGGGCTTCAGGGCCGAGTCGGAGCCCGCGAAGGCGGTCTGGCCCTGGAGGAAGGAGGTGATGCCGGCGCCGGAGCCGTCCGGCTTGTACTGCAGCTGCACGTCCTTGCAGGCCGCGCGGTACTGCTTGACCCAGGCGTCGATCGCGCCCTTCTGCGCGGACGAGCCGGAGGCCATGAGCTGGCCCTTGGCGCCGTCGCAATCGATGTTGCTGTTGGCGTTGGTCTTCTTGCCGCCGTTGCTGCTGCCGTCGTCGTCCGAGCCGCACGCCGTGAGGGCCAGGGCGCCGGAGACGGCGAGAGCACCGAGGGTGAGGGCCCGCCGGTTCATGCGCTGAAGCTTCACTGTCGGGAGTTCCTTCCGGGAGCCGCCGGGCGGCGGCGTGCGAGGTCTGTACGAGTGGCCGTAGGTGGCCGTGGGTTCTGGCACGGGCTGCCCGGGCGGTCTGTGCGATCGCGCCACGCATCACGTAGGGCCGAAATTAGGCAGATCAGGTGAAGTGACCGATGGCCGTAAATGAACGCGCGGTGAACCTACGCGGACGTTGTGGTTAGGTCACGGTCGTATTACGTCGCCGTGGGCACGGCGAGGCGGCGGCACCCCGTGGGCGGGATGCCGCCGACCAGCACGGCGTGACCGCACGCGTCCGACCGGGCACCCGCAGTCTCCGGCGCCCGCCCGGTGCCCACACCTCGGTCAGGACTCGTCCACCGGGTGCAGCGTGGTGAGCAGGGCGTCCAGGAGCTCGCGGTCGTGTATCTGGGTGAGGCGGTCGCGGGCCTCGGCAGGGGGGAGCCAGCGGAGGCGGTCGACCTCGCGGTTGGGGGTGAAGTGGCCGTCGGTGGCCTCGGCGGCCCAGTAGTGGACCACCTTGGGGCGGCCGCCGGTGCGGTAGTGGACCGTGGGCAGGGGCGGGCCCGGGACGCAGCCGTGGCCGGTTTCCTCCCCCACCTCGCGCACGGCGCCCGCCAGCGGGGACTCGCCCGGCTTCAGCTTGCCCTTGGGGTGCGACCAGTCGTCGTACTTCGGCCGGTGCACCACGCAGATCTCCAGGCCGCCCGGTACCGCCGCGCGGCGCCACAGCACGCAGCCCGCCGCGCGGATCAGGTCCGGCGGCCCCGTCATGGCGCCGTGACCGCCTCACGGAGCCAGGCCTGCTGGAAGGCGAACCTCGCCGCCTCCACCTCGTGGCGCTGGTCGGCGTGCAGCACGCCGAGGGCGTACGCGGTGGCCGGGGCGATGCGGGGGGTGCGGGCCGCCGACGCGGCGGCCGCCGCCGCGTCCGAGGCCTCGCGGTGCAGGTCGAGGGCCTGGCCCGCCTGGAGGATGCGGGGGTCGACGGGGGCCCCGCCGAGGAGGACCTCCTGGGCGTAGCGGTGCAGGCGCAGCAGGGAGCGGACCTGCAGCCAGGGGGCGTCCTGGGCCTCCGGCGCGGTCTCCGCGGCGAGGCCGTGGACCAGGGCCTCCGCGTTGTACGGGTGGCCCGCCCTGAGCAGGGGGAGGTCGGCGACCGCCTCCGCCAGGTGCTGTTCGGCCGTCGCGGCCAGGGGTTTGAGGTCGGCGTCCGGGGCGGCGCGCAGGGGGACCTCGCTGGCGAGGACGGCCACGTTGTCCGCCACCGCGTGGAAGCGGGAGGAGCCGAAGGCCTGGAGCGCGGCGGAGTGGGCCCGGGTGCGGGCCAGGGTGAGCTGGCGCTCCAGGAGGGCCGCGGCCTTGGCGGCGCCTATGGCGAGGGGGCCTGTGGGTTTCTTGGCGGGGCCCGAGCCGGGGGCTTGCGCGGGGAGGCCGGACTGGCGGGACCTGGACGTGTCGGCACCGTCGGCCTGGGGCCCCGCCCACCCTCCGCCGTTCTCGGCTTCGCCCGAGCGCGGCGACCCCCATCGCCCCGCGGAGCGCCTGCCCACGGCACCGGCGGCAGCAGGAGCGGCGGGCGCCGTGCTCCTTGGGCCGCCGCCCGCAGCACCCGCGGCACCCGCAGCACCCGCAGAACCCGCAGCACCCGCGCCGACGGCGCCACCCCCGCCACCCACGAGCCCCCCACCCTGCTGTTCCGTGAGCTGTGAAGGGTGGGTGGGTGGGGGAAAGCCGCCGCGCAGCGGCGGGGCCGCCGGGCTCGGCAGGGGCGCGGGGGTCGGTGGCGGTGGCGTCGACAGGCGGTGCAGGGCGCCCAACAACCGCTCGAGCCGCGCGGCGTACGCGTGCTCGCGGGCCAGCGTGCCGGAGAGCCAGGCAAGCTCCGGCCGCAGCGACTCCGTCCACTCCGGGTCCAGGAGGGGCCGGAAGGTGTGCAGCGTGGCGCCGACCCTGCGGGAGGCGCGCCGCAGGGCCCGCGCCGCCTCCAGGGACTCCTCGGCGCCGGCCGCGTCCGTCGAGGACTCGCGGTGCAGCCGCAGGGAGCGGAGGAAGTCGGTCGCCTGGTCCTGCAGGTAGACCGACAGCGTCTCGCCCGCCGTCATCTCATGGTGTTGCTGTGCCACGCCGGCGCCTCCGGGCGTCTATGAGCATCTCCTGTACGTTCCGCAGGGGCTGGCCGTCCGGGTCCGTGGCATGCCGCGTCCAGTTGCCGTCCGCCCCCAGGTGCCACGAGGCCGTGGTGTCCGACATGCCGGTCTCCAGGAGCCGGTTCAGGGTCGCCCGGTGCGCCGGGGCCATCACCCTGACCAGCGCCTCGATACGGCGGTCGAGGTTGCGGTGCATCATGTCGGCGCTGCCGATCCACACCTCCGGCTCGCCCCCGTTGCCGAAGGCGAAGATCCGGGAGTGCTCCAGGAAGCGGCCGAGCACGGAGCGCACGCGTATGTTCTCGGACAGGCCCGCGACCCCGGGCCGTACCGCGCAGATCCCCCGCACCCACACGTCCACCGTCACCCCGGCCTGCGAGGCGCGGTACAGCGCGTCGATGACGGCCTCGTCCACGATCGAGTTGACCTTGATGCGGACGTAGGCGGGGCGGCCCGCGCGGTGGTGCTGGATCTCCCGGTTGACGCGGGTGATCAGGCCGTCGCGCAGGGACTTGGGGGCGACGAGCAGCCGCCGGTAGGTCTCGCGGCGTGAGTAGCCCGAGAGCCGGTTGAAGAGGTCGGAGAGGTCGGCGCCGACTTCCTGGTTGGCGGTGAGCAGCCCCAGGTCCTCGTAGAGGCGGGCGGTCTTGGGGTGGTAGTTGCCGGTGCCCACGTGGGAGTACCGGACAAGGTTGTCACCCTCCTGCCGGACCACGAGCGACAGCTTGCAGTGGGTCTTCAGGCCGACCAGGCCGTACACGACGTGGCAGCCGGCCTCCTCCAGCTTGCGGGCCCACTTGATGTTGGCCTGCTCGTCGAAGCGGGCCTTCAGCTCGACCAGGACGAGGACCTGCTTGCCGGACTCGGCGGCGTCGATGAGCGCGTCCACTATCGGGGAGTCGCCCGAGGTGCGGTACAGCGTCTGCTTGATGGCGAGGACGTTGTCGTCGGCGGCGGCCTGTTCCAGGAAGGCCTGCACGGACGTGGAGAACGAGTCGTACGGGTGGTGCAGGAGCACGTCGTGGTCGCCGCGCAGGGCCGCGAAGATGTCGGGCGCCTGCGCCGACTCGACCTCGGCGAGGTCGCGGTGGGTGCCCGCGACGAACTTCGGGTACTTCAGCTCGGGCCGGTCCAGGCCCGCGATGGAGAACAGTCCTGTGAGGTCGAGGGGGCCCGGCAGCGGGTGCACCTCGGACTCGCCGATCTTCAGCTCCCGCATCAGCAGGTCGAGCACCTTGCGGTCGATGGACTCCTCGACCTCCAGGCGCACCGGCGGCCCGAAGCGGCGCCGCATCAGTTCCTTCTCCAGGGCCTTGAGGAGGTTCTCGGCGTCGTCCTCCTCGACCTCCAGGTCCTCGTTCCTGGTGAGGCGGAACATGTGGTGCTGCTTGATGTTCATGCCCGGGAACAGTTCCTGGAGGTGCTTGGGCGCGGCGATGACGTCCTCGATGGGGACGTAGCGCTGCGGAGAGGCCTCCAGGAAGCGGGACAGGAGCGGCGGGACCTTGACGCGCGCGAAGTGCTCGTGGCCCGTGACCGGGTTCTCGATCACCACGGCGAGGTTCAGGGAGAGACCCGAGATGTACGGGAAGGGGTGCGCGGGGTCCACGGCCAGGGGAGTGAGGACCGGGAAGATCCGGTGCATGAAGAGGGTGTAGAGCCGGGACTGCTCCTTGTCGGTGAGCTCGTTCCAGCGCACCACGTGGATGCCCTCGTCGGCGAGCGCCGGGGCGACCTCTTCCTGGTAGCAGGCGGCGTGCCGGGCCATGAGCTCGCGGGAGCGGGACCAGATCAGCTCAAGGACCTCGCGGGGCTGCAGGCCCGAGGCCGAACGGGTGGCGACGCCGGTCGCGATGCGCCGCTTCAGGCCGGCCACCCGGACCATGAAGAACTCGTCCAGGTTCGAGGCGAAGATCGCGAGGAAGTTCGCCCGTTCCAGGAGTGGGGTGTTCGGGTCCTCGGCGAGTTCGAGGACGCGTTCGTTGAAGGCGAGCCAGCTGCGCTCCCGGTCCAGGAAGCGGCCCTGCGGCAGCTCCGCGCCGCCGTACCCGGCCTGGGCGTCCTCGTCGTACCCGTCGAGGTCGGCGTCGATGTCGGGGTCCAGGTCGGAGACCGTGGCCGCGATGGTGTGCGGCCGGTGGGCGGCGAGGGAGCCGACGGACGGCTGCGCGTGGCGCACTCCGATGTCGGCGCGGTCGTCGGCGTGCTGGTTGTCGGACTGCGCGGTGGGCTCGCTCATGCGCCCATTGTTCCGCGTGGTGCCCGCTCCGGGCGCGCCGAAGGCCTCGGGCGTGAGACGGGCCCGGCCGTTCGGGCGCGCTCCGTCCTGCGCGGGTTCGGGCACGGTGGGGGGCTGCATTGGCTGAGCGTCGCAAGGCTGTCTGAATCAGTGGTTACGCCGACATGACGCCTGGGGGATGGCGTGGCGGCTCCCAGGCGTCTGTCAGGCGGGCGTCTCAGGGGGTACGGCGACGCAGTACCCGGAAGGCAACGTATCCGGCCGCCGCCGCGAGCGCGAGAACGATCCCGGACTCGATGAGCTGTACGTACCAGAAGTGCGACCGGGGACGGAAGTCCACCCACGCCTGGACGACGTGGGTGTCGGCGGGGCAGGAGTAGTCGTTCTTCCCGGGCCCCGCCCACGACAGGCACTGGCCCGGCTGGAAGCGGTCTCCGGCGGCGTTGCTGACGCCCATGTCCACGATGCGCACGTCGTCCGGGATGCCGCCGGGCACCCAGGCCTCCCGGGCGCGGGCACTTGAGTCGGTGAGGGTGCGGGCCGGGACGAGGTCCCAGCGGACGCTGCTCAGCAGCCACAGGACGCCGCCGGTGACGGCGCTCGCGGCGGACATGGCGAGCAGGGTGCGGCGCAGCAGCAGCCCGGCGAGCGCGCCGACGGCGACCGCGAGCAGGCAGTACGCGACGACGACGGGCCCGGTCACGGCGTAGACGGTGCTGTGGGACCAGCTCAGGCTTCCCTGGGCGTGCACGAGTCCGGAGCCGCCGAGCCAGAACACGCCCAGGACCGCGAGGCCCGCGGCCACGGCGAGGGCGGCGGCGACGGTGAGCCGCGCGGAGAGCCAGCGGGCGGGCGGGTCGGCCTGTGTCCAGGCGAACTGGTGCAGCCCGGCCTCCAGTTCACGGGCGACGACCGGGCCCGCGGTGAAGGCGGCGACGAGCAGCGGTACGAGGAGCAGGGCGACGGCGCCCCGCTCCATGTACGTGAACAGCAGGTCGTCCTCGTTGGAGACGCCGAGGAACGTGATGAGTCCCGGGCGTCCTTGGGCGGCCAGGTGCAGATAGCCGGTCACGGCGGTGGCGAGGACGACGAGCCCGAGGGCGGTCCACAGGGTGGTCCGGTGCAGGCGCAGGACGGTCCGGTGGGCGCCGGGCAGAAGCGGGCGGCGGGCGGTGCGGGTCGCGGGCGGGGTCAGGGACGCGGTCGTCATGCCGCCACCGCCGTGCGGTCGGCGGGGTTCGCGCCGGGGGTGAGCAGGGGCGGCGCGTCGGGGGAGCGGAGATGGGCGAGCAACAGCTCCTCCAGGGAAGGCTCTTCGACGCCCCAGCCGCTGTCGAGGAGCAGGGGTCCTTCGGGGCGTACGAGGGCGGTGAGACCGCGGCCGGTGGCGTGCGACTCGACGACGGTGTGCGCGGCGAGATCGGTGAGCGGCCGGGCGCCGGTGACCAGGGCATGGGCGTTGACCAGGTCGTCGATGCCGCCGCCGAGCCGGACCCGGCCGCCGGAGACGAGGAGCAAGTGGTCGCAGGTCTCGGCCAGTTCACCGACGATGTGGGACGACATGACGACGGTGGTGCCGTGCTCGGCGGCCTCGGCCATCAAGGTCCCCATGAGCTGGTGGCGCGCGAGGGGGTCCAGGTCGGCCATCGGCTCGTCCAGGAGCAGCAGTTCGGCGCGCTTGCCGAGCGCGAGGGCCAGCGCGACGCGGGTGCGCTGGCCGCCGGAGAGGGAGCGGACGCGGGCGCCGGGGTCGAGTTCCCCGTCGGCCACCACCCGGGCGGCGAGGGCGGCGTCCCAGCGGTCCGGGTTCAGCTCGGCGCCGAGCCGCAGCGTCTCGGCGACGGTGAACCGCGGGTAGAGCGGCTTGTCCTGCGCCACGTACGCGATCCGGGCGCGGACCTCGGCCGGGGCCGCGCCGAGCACGGCGAGCCGTCCTGAGGTGGGCCGCAGCAGGCCCGCGGCGAGCGCGAGCAGCGTGGACTTCCCGGCGCCGTTGGGGCCGACGACCGCGCAGACGCGGCCCGCGGCGAGGCGGAAGGAGCAGTCGCGCAGGGCGGGTTCGCGGCGGCGGCCGTAGGCCAGGGCGAGGTCGGCCGCCTCGATGGCGGTGTCGGTCATGCGGGGTCCCCCTCGGTGGGTGTTCCGTGCTGCGGTACGGGCTGCTGCCGCGCACCGCTGGACGCTTGCGGGAACTTCTCCTCCAGTACGGCCGTGAACAGCGCGGCCACGTCGTCCCGGTCGAGCCCCTCGGTGCGGGCGCGGGCGGCCCACTCCAGGAGCTCGCCGTGCAGCGGGGAGTCGGCGGGCGCGCTCCCGAGCGACCTGCGGACGAAGGTGCCGAGGCCGCGGCGGGCCTCGACCAGGCCCTCGCGCTCCAGCTCCCGGTAGGCCTTCAGGACCGTGTTCGGGTTGATGGCGGTGGCCTCCACCACCTCGCGTGCCGTGGGCAGCTTGTCGCCGGGCTCCAGCAGGCCGAGGCGCAGGGCCTGTTGGGTCTGCTGGACGATCTGGAGGTAGGTGGCGACGCCGCTGCGCCGGTCGATGCGGTACTCGACCACTGCCTTGCACCACCCTTTCACTAATTGAGTAGTGAAAGGGTGGTGCACAAGAGGGGGCGGCGTCAAGTGACGCCGCCCCCTGGGTCGTTGCGCGCTCGCCCGGAGCCCGGGTTCAGGACTCCGTGCGGTACATCAGGTCCGTCTCGTGCGTCACGAAGCCGAGGCGCTCGTACACGCTCACCGCCGCCTTGTTGTCCGCGTCGACGTACAGCATCGCCGTCGGGAGCCCGGCCGCCGCGAGGTGCCGCAGGCCGATGGTGGTGAGCGCCTTGCCGAGCCCGCCGCCCTGCGCGCCGGGCCGCACCCCGACGACGTACACCTCGCCGAGCCGCTCCGCCGCGTGCGTCTTCGTCCAGTGGAAGCCGACCAGCTCACCGTCCGCCTCCCGCTCGGCGAGGAAGAACCCGGCCGGGTCGAACCACGGCTCGGCCTTGCGGTCGTCGAGGTCGCGCTGGGTCAGGGAGCCCTGCTCGGGATGGTGGGCGAAGGCGTCGGCGTTCACCGCGAGCCAGGCGGCGTCGTCCTCGCCGGGCACGAAGGCGCGCACGCGCACGCCCTCCGGCAGCACCGGCTCCGGCAGGTCGAGGTCCGCCAACGGGCGCCGCATCTGCCGCAGTTCCCGGAACAGCGTGAGGCCGAGCACCTGGGCCAGGTGCCGCGCCGCCGAGTGCCCGCCGTGCGCCCACACCCGCAGCCGCCGCCCCGACTCCGCGAGCAGCGCGGTACCGAGCGCCCGCCCGTGCCCGTGCCCCCGGTGCGCCGGATGCACGACCAGCTCGGCGGCGGGGGCCTCGACGGGGTCGGTGTCCTCCAGCTGGGCGTAGCCGACGAGTTCACCGCCGACGGTGAGCAGCAGATGCCGTACGCCTTCCCGGCCGCCGCCCCGCAGCTGCAGCCGCCCCTGCTCGGACACGGCCTGCTGCCCGTCCGTGCGCGCCGCCTCCCCGAGGAGCCCGAGCACGGCCTCGGCCTGCTCGGCCGCGAGTACGTCGAGGGTGTCGATCTGGCGGAGGGGGGCGGGGGCGTGGTCGTCAGTCATGGGTCCGAGGGTACGGCGACGGAGAGGCTCAGCAGTATCGAGCGCGTCGAGCGTCAGATGACGGACGGGGCAGGGGAAAAAAAGCCCGTCCGGCGATTGAGGACGAGCGCGAAGCGCGATCAACCTCAGCCGAAGAACCCCCGCAGGCAAAAGGCAACCTCCCTGTAACCACCGGGCCCCTGTTGCGCTACGCGCGTTGACCTTAGGCTTCCCGACGGCCCAAGTCGTCCCAAACGCCCCCGGGGGGAACCCGTGTCCGCCATACCCAAACACCGAAGGCCCAGGCGCCGAGCCACCCGCGTCCTCGCCGTCGCGGCGGGCATCGCCACCGTCGGGGCGCTCGCCGTAGCCCTGCCCGCGAGCGCCGGGCAGGACGCGCCGGGCGGCGCCGAGGCGAAGGCCAAGAAGCGCACGGTGGACGTACAGCTCCTGTCCTTCAACGACTTCCACGGCAACCTCCAGGCCCCCGCGGGCTCCTCGGGCCAGGTCACCGAGAAGCAGCCGGACGGGACCGAGAAGAAGATCGACGCGGGCGGCGCCGAGTACCTGGCGACGTCCCTGCGCGAGGCCCGCAAGGGCCACCCGTACTCCATCACCGCCGCGGCCGGCGACCTCATCGGCGGCAGCCCGCTGCTCTCGGGGCTCTTCCACGACGAGCCGACCGTCGAGGCCCTGAACAAGATGGACCTCGACGTCTCCAGCGTCGGCAACCACGAGTTCGACGAGGGCGCGAAGGAACTGGCGCGCATCCAGAACGGCGGCTGCCACCCCAAGGACGGCTGCTACGAGAAGGACAGGCACGGCAAGCCGAAGAAGTTCAAGGGCGCCGACTTCCCCTACCTCACGGCGAACGTCACCAAGGAGAAGTCCGGCAAGCCCCTCCTCAAGCCCTACTCGGTGTGGAAGCACAAGGGCGTGAAGATCGGCTTCATCGGGCTGACCCTGGAGGGCACCCCGGACATCGTCTCGGCCGACGGCATCAAGGGCCTGAAGTTCCACGACGAGGTCGAGACGATCAACAAGTACGCGAAGATCCTCGACAAGCAGGGCGTGAAGTCGATCGTCACGCTCATCCACGAGGGCGGCTCCCCGGCGAGCCAGGCGTACAACTACAACTGTGACTCCCCGGGCGCGGGCGACGGCATATCGGGCCCGATCACCGCGATCGCCAAGGCCGCTTCGCCCAAGGTGGACGCGTTCGTGACGGGCCACACCCACCAGGCGTACGTCTGCACCATCCCGGACCCGTCCGGCAAGCCGCGCATGGTCACCTCGGCGTCCTCGTACGGAAAGCTCTACACGGACACCACGCTGACGTACGACCGCAGGACCAAGGACATCGTCCGCACCAGTGTGAAGTCCGCGAACCACGTCGTCAGCCGTACGCAGCCGAAGGCCGCCGACATGACGCGCCTGATCGGCCGCTGGGACAAGCTGGCCGCACCCATTGCGAGCAGGCCCGTCGGCTACATCTCCGGCGACATCCCCGGCCGCGGCGCCACCTCGCCCGAGTCCCCGCTCGGCGACCTGATCTCCGACGCGCAGCTCGCGCACGCCAAGTCCCTGGATCCCAAGGCGAGCCTGACCCTGATGAACCCGGGCGGCATCCGCTCCGACCTCGTCCACAAGGCGAGCGGCGGTGAGGGCGACGGGGTCGTGACGTACGGCGAGGCGTTCACCGTGCAGCCGTTCAGCAACACCGTGAACCTCGTCGACCTCACCGGCGCGCAGCTCCTGACCGCGCTGCGGCAGCAGGTCAGCGGCCCGAACGAGGCCTCGCCGAAGATCCTCCAGGTGTCGGACGGCTTCACGTACACGCTCGACATGACGAAGTCCGGCGCCGACCGTATCGTCACCGACTCCGTGAAGCTGAACGGCAAGGCGCTCGATGTGAACGCCACCTACCGCGTCGCCCTGAACTCCTTCCTCGCGGGCGGCGGCGACGGCTTCGCCGAACTGGGCAAGGGCAAGAACCCGCTGGTCGGCGCGGACGACCTGAAGGCGCTCAACGACTACTTCGCCGCCAACTCCTCGGCGGACAAGCCGATCGCGCCCCCGAAGGCGGACCGCATTACCGTTGTGAAGTAGCTCTCCGGCGAACGAGCTTGGGGTGGGGTGTGAACGTATGGTGAGATCGCTTGATGCGTTCCCCCCACCGCATGGCCGTTTCTGATCAGTCCCCAGCCGATCCGCACGAAGAGATATCCCGCCACGAACACCCTCCGTACGAAGAGACATCTCCCCGCAATCCGTACGAAGAGCTCGGCGCCCTCGCGCCCAGCCCCTTGGAGGACTTCCTCCGGGAGGACCCGGGCGACGAGAACGCCGCCGAGCCCCCGTGGCAGCCGCCCAACCACCGGCGCGGCAGCCGTCGCCGCCGCACCCGGTTCGCCGGGCTCCCGCTGGCCGCGAAGGCCCTCGTCGCCCTCGCCGTCGCCGCCGCGTTCCTGGTCCTCGCCGACCGCTGGGCCCTGCTCTACGCCGAGCACGAGGCCGCCGACAAGCTCAAGGACCAGCTGAACCTGAGCGCGGCCCCCGAGGTCGACATCGAGGGCTTCCCCTTCCTCACTCAGGTCCTCGACCAGCGCCTGGACGAGGTGAAGGTGACCGTGCCCGACGTCGCCGCCGACCGCGTCTCGCTCGCCAAGGTCTCCGCGACCGCCACCGACGTCACCATGAAGGGCGACGGGCCCACCTCCCTGACCGGCGCCGTCATCGGGCAGATGCGCGGCGAGGTGCTCCTCTCCTTCGACGACCTCAACCGGGAGCTGGGCGCCTCCCAGGTCACCTTCACCGGCCACGGCCGCGACAAGGTGTACGCCCGCGGCACCCTGCCCGTCGCCGGGCACGACCTGAAGGTCCGCGCCGACGCCCGCATCGAGCGCAACGGCGAGCGCGGCGTCGCCACCGACATCGACCGGATGCGCCTCGACATCGGCGACATGGCGACCTACCGGCCCGGCGCGCGGGAGTCCGAGGGCCTGCACCTCAGCCGCACCGGCGCGCGCCGCGTCGCCGAGCAGTCGTCCCAGGCCAAGGCCCTGCTCGCGGTGCCCGAGATCGCCCGCCGCCTCGGGGTGCCGGACGGCGCCGTGCGCGAGGCGCTGCGCAGCGACGCCAAGCTCAACGACGTCACCGGGTCGCCGGAGTTCGTCGACGACGTGATGCGCCTCAACCTCATCGACGTGGCGATGGGGCACCCCGCCCTCCTGAAGCGCCTCGGCCTCGACCCCGCCCTCCTCAAGGGCCTCGACGACCTCACCCGGCCCGTCCTCGTCGACCGGCTCTCGCTCTCCTTCGAGCTGCCGAGGCTTCCGGGCGAGGGCGCCATGCGGTTGCAGGGTGTGAAGGTGGAGGAGGACGGGATCCGGGTGGGGGTCGAGGGGTACGGGATCGGGTTCGGGAGCACCGCGTCCTGACGCGCCGGGCGGGCTAGCGGGGCACAGGCCTGCCCGCCAGGGTCAGGGTCTGGCCCCGGTACCCCGCCCGCAGCCGCCGGTCGTGCGTCACGACGACCAGCGTGCCCGCGTACGTCGCGAGTGCCGCCTCCAGGTCCTCCACAAGCGCGGGCGAGACGTGGTTCGTCGGCTCGTCCAGGAGGAGCAGGTCGTACGGGCGTGTGACCAGGCGGGCCAGTTCGAGGCGGCGGCGCTGGCCCGTGGACAGGGTGCCGACCGGGCGCCGCAGGTCCGACTCGTGGAACAGGCCGAGCGCGAGCAGCTCGTCGCCCCGGTCCTCGCCGAACGCCGCGAGCAGCGAACGCGCGCCCTCCGCGCGGGACACGGGCGCCGCGACCTGCCGCAGCAGCCCCACCCGCGCGGGCCGCCGCACGGTGGCGCCCGGCTCCGGCTCGACCTCCCCCGCGAGCACCCGCAGGAGCGTGGACTTGCCCGCCCCGTTGGGCCCGGTCACGAGGAGCCGCCCGCCGGCCGGAACCCGCAGGGAGTCCAGGGCGAGCCGCCCCGGCACCCGAAGGTCGGCCACCTCGACCGCGCCGTCGGCCGCTCCCGCGACGCTCGCAGCGAACCGCAGCGGCTGCGGCGGCGCGGACACCGGGTTCTCCGTGAGCCGCCCGAGGCGTTCGCGGGCGTTGCGGATGCGGCTCATCGCGCCGTGCGCCCGCGACCGGGCCCGGAAGGCGCCCGCGCCGCTGAAGGCCGCGGGGGCCTTGCGCGGGATGGCGTCGAGTCGCCCGATGTGCGAGTCGGCGAGCCGCGACTGGCGCCCCACTTCGGCACGCCACTCCTCGTACTCCCGCTCGTGCCGGGCCCGTTCGGCGGCCTTGGCGGTCAGGTAGCCCGCGTAGCCGTCGCCGTGGCGGCGGACGGATCGGGTGACATGGTCGACCTCCAGGACGGTGTCGGTGACGCGGTCCAGGAAGGTCCGGTCGTGGGTGACGGCGACGAGGGTGCCGCGGTGGGCGCGCAGCCGCTCCTCGAGCCAGGCCACGGCCTCGTCGTCGAGGTCGTTGGTCGGCTCGTCGAGGAGCAGCAGTTCGGGGGCGGAGGCGAGGGTCGCGGCGAGGGCGAGCCGGGAGCGCTGCCCGCCGGAGAGCGTGCCGAGCCGCCGCGAGCGGTCGAGGCCGGTGTGCTCGCCCAGGTGCCGCAGGGCGATGTCGACGCGCCGGTCGGCGCCGTAGCCGCCGCGGGCCTCGAAGCGGGCGACGAGCGCGGAGTAGGCGTCGTACGCGGCCGGGTCGGCGCCGTCCAGGTCCGCGCCCGCGGCCTGGATCCGGCGCTCCAGGTCCCGCAGGTCGGCGAGCGCGAGGTCCACGGCGTCGCCGACGCGGGCGGAGTCCGGCAGGTCCAGGGTCTGGGCGAGGTGCCCGGTGCCGCCCGGGGCGACGACGGTGACCGTGCCGTTGTCGGCCCGCTCCCGCCCGGCGAGCAGCCGCAGCAGCGTGGACTTGCCCGAGCCGTTGTCCCCGATGACTCCGGCCTTCTCGCCGGGCCGGACGGTGAGACGGACGCGGTCGAGGACGAGGTGGTCGGCGTAGCGCTTGGTGACGTCGGTGAGGGTGAGCTGGGAGGTGGCGGGAGCGGTGACGGTGGCGGCAGAGGTGGCGGCGGGTGCTGCTGGGGCACGGAACAAGTGGGGCTTCTTTCGTGGACGACGGTGGCTGGGGCGCGGAGGTGCGTGCGCCCTTCGTGAGTGACGAGACGTCTCGTCTCGCTTCAACGAGATGGAACGTACCACCCATGAGCCACCGATGCAAGACGCGCCGTCTCGTTGGTGATGTCTACGGTGTCGAGGGCGGCGGCGTCCCCGCCCCCGGCAGCCGCACCCGGGCCACCGTGCCACCGCCGTCCGCGGGCCCGAGGGCGACCTCGCCGCCCGCCTGGCGCACGGTCCGCGCCACGATGGACAGGCCGAGCCCGGAGCCCGGCAGGCTGCGGGCGGTGGGGGAGCGCCAGAAGCGGTCGAAGACGTAGGGCAGTTCATCGGCGGGGATGCCGGGCCCGTGGTCCCGTACCGTCAACTCGCCGCCCTTGAGCCCGACTTCGATGACCGTGCCCGCCGGGCCGAACTTCACCGCGTTGTCGAGGACGTTCACGATGGCCCGCTCCAGGGCCGCGGGCTCCGCCCGTACGAACCACGGGGTGAGGTCGGCCTCGAAGGTCAGCTCGGGGCCGCGCAGCCGGGCCCGCTCCAGGGCCGCGTCCACGACGTCGTGCAGGGCGACCACCTGCACCTTGCCGCCTCCCTGGGCCGCGTCGGGGCGGGACAGCTCCTGGAGGTCGCCGATGAGGGAGGCGAGTTCGGTCATCTGCGCCTTGACGGAGGCGAGGAGGGCGCGGCGGTCGTCGGGCGGGATGGCGCGCCCGGTCTCCTCGCTGCGGGCGAGCAGTTCGATGTTGGTGCGCAGGGAGGTGAGCGGCGTCCGCAGCTCGTGGCCCGCGTCGGCGATGAGCTGCTGCTGGAGGTCCCGGGACGAGGCCAGGGCGGACGTCATCGCGTTGAAGGACCGGGACAGCCGGGCGATCTCGTCGTCGCTGTCGTCGTCGGCGGGCAGCCGCAGGTTCAGGTCCTCGGTACGGGCGACGTGCTCGACGGCGGCGGTCAGTTCGTCGACGGGGCGCAGGCCGGTGCGGGCCACCCAGAGCCCGGCGGCGCCCGCGCCGAGGACGCCCACGCCGGCGACGAGGGAGAGGACGAGGACGAGGTTGTTGAGGGTGTCGTTGACCTCGTCGAGGGGGCGGGCCACGGAGACGGCGAGGGGCGCGTTCTGCAGCGGGTAGGTGAAGACGCGGTACTCGACGCCGTTCGCCGCCCGCGTGTTGTGGTACGTCTCCGCCGACTCCTGGCGGGCGACGGCGAGGTCGGAATCCTTGATGTCGATCTTCTGCCGCCCCATGATGACGCAGCTCGCGTTGTTCGCGAAGACGACCTGGATGGTCTGTTTGTACAGGTCCGGGTTGCTGGGGAAGGTACGCAGACACCGCCCGCCCTGGACGTCGATCTGGTCGACGACGTCGGAGTCCGACGGGCGATTGCTCCGCAGCGCGTCGTCCAACGAGCTGACGAGGACGTTCCGTACGACGAACCAGCACGCCACCGCCGCGGCCGCGACCGCCACCGCGACCGCCGTGGCGACGAGCAGGGCGAGCCGGGAGCGCAGCGGGAGTGCGCGGAAGCGGCGGACGAGACGGTTCACGCGCCGCCGCCGGATCCCGAGGCGTCGGCGCGCAGCACGTACCCCACTCCCCGCACCGTGTGCACGAGGCGCGGCTCGCCGCCCGCCTCCGTCTTGCGCCGCAGGTACATCACGTACACGTCCAGGGAGTTGGACGACGGCTCGAAGTCGAAGCCCCACACCGCCTTCAGGATCTGCTCGCGCGTCAGGACCTGGCGGGGGTGGGCGAGGAACATCTCCAGGAGCGTGAACTCCGTGCGGGTCAGCTCCACCGTGCGCGTCCCCCGGGTCACCTCGCGCGTCGCCAGGTCCATGCGCAGGTCGGCGAAGACCAGGGCCTCGGCCTCCGTCGCGCTCTGGCCGGACGCCGTCGCGTAGGTGCTGCGGCGCAGCAGGGCGCGGATGCGGGCGAACAGTTCGTCCAGCTCGAACGGCTTGACCAGGTAGTCGTCCGCCCCCGCGTCCAGGCCCGTCACCCGGTCGCCGACCGTGTCCCGTGCGGTCAGCATCAGGATCGGTGTCGTCGAGCCCGCCGACCGCAGCCTCCGCGCGGCCGTCAGGCCGTCCATCCGGGGCATCTGGATGTCCAGTACGACCAGGTCGGGGCGGTAGGCCGTGGCCTTCTCCAGCGCGTCGGCGCCGTCCACGGCGACCTCCGTGCCGTAGCCCTCGAACGCGAGGCTGCGCTGCAGGGCCTCGCGCACGGCCGGCTCGTCGTCCACGATCAGGATGCGCTGCGAATCGCCTTCGGCGGGGCTCATGGGGGTTCGGCTTTCTGGTGGGTGGTGGGCGGGGTGGTCGGTATCAGCGTCGCATGGGCTTTCCCCAACCCCGCCCCTTCCCGAAACTGGGGCTCCGCCCCAGACCCCGCTCCTCAAACGCCGGAGGGGCTACATATGTCGCCGGTGCGGCAAAGTTTTAGCCCGTCCGGCGATTGAGGACGAGGCGCGGAGCGCCGATCAGCGGGGTCTGGGGCGGCAGCCCCAGTTTCGGGAAGGGGCGGGACTGGGGAATGCCCCGCAGGGCTCACCCCTCTGCCCCGGCCCGCAGCTTCCCCAGGTCCGCCTTCACCGTGTTGATGGGAATCGCGAACCCGAGCCCCACACTCCCCGACTCGGACCCACTCCCGGCCCCCGACCCGGAACCGGCCGAGTACATGGCCGAGTTGATCCCGATGATGTTCCCGTTCATGTCGATGAGCGCACCCCCGGAGTTCCCGGGATTGAGCGACGCATCGGTCTGCAACGCCTTGTACGTCGTCTTCGAGGACCCCGTGTCCCCGTTGAACTGCTCCCCACCGAACTCGAACGGCCACCCCCCACCAGGCCCCTGCCCCTGCCCCTGCTCCTGCCCACGCCCGGGATCGGCGGAGACGGTCACGTCCCGGTCGAGCGCGGAGACGATGCCGCTGGTGACGGTCCCGGTCAGCCCCTCGGGCGAGCCGATGGCGACGACCTCCTGCCCGACCTGCACGTCGTCGGAGTCACCGAGGTTCGCGGCCTTCAGCCCGGACGCCCCCTCCAGCTTGATCAGGGCGAGGTCCTTCTTGCTGTCGGTGCCGACGGTCCTGGCCTTGTAGGTCTTGCCGTCGCTGGTCCGGACGGTGATGTCGGTGGCGCCGGAGATGACGTGGTTGTTGGTGACGATCTCGCCGTCGGAGGTGATGATCACGCCGGACCCGGTGGACTTGCCGGAGCCGGTGGTGGCGTTGATCTCGACGATGCTGGGCGAGACGGCGGCGGCGACCCCGGCGACGGTGCCCTTGCTGCCGGCGGAGACGCTGGTCCCGTTGACGTTCCGGGTGCCACCGCTGCCGCTGTCGTCACCGGTCAGCGTCTGGAAGGCGTACGCGGTACCACCACCGACGGCCGCGGCGGCGAGGGCGACGGCGGCGAGGAGAGCCACGGGGCCGCGGGCGCGCCGACGCCCGGAGTGAGCGGGCCCACCGGCGGGGCCGGGCCCGAAGGCGGGCGGCGGCGGAAAGCCGGGCTGCTGCGGGGCCGACGGGGCCGGGGCGGCCGAGGGGGCCGGGGCGGCCGAAGGGGCCGGGGCCTGCGCGTGCGGGCCGGACGGGTTCTCATCGCTCTGGCGGAAGGGTTCTGTCATGTCTCCGATCGTGTTCCCGCCACATGAGAGCCCCCTGAGGACGCCCTGAGAACCCCGACAGAACCGCGTTTGCCCGATATAAAGGCGCCGCGCGCCTCTCTGTGAAAGGTCGCCGCGCGTACCCCTCAGAGATCAGCCGCAGCCTCACACCCGCACGACTGCCGCACCACGAGCCGCGAGGGAAACACCTTCAGCCGCTCCCGCCGCGACCCGGCCACCCGCAGCCCGTCGTCGAGGACCAGGTCGACCGCCGCACGGGCCATCGCCGGGCGGTCGGAGGCGACCGTGGTGAGGGGCGGGTCGGTGAGCCCGGCCTCCTTGACGTCGTCGAAGCCGGCGACGGCCAGCTCGCCGGGCACGTCGATGCGCAGCTCGCGGGCGGCCCGCAGGACGCCGATCGCCTGGTCGTCCGTGGAGCAGAAGATCGCGGTGGGGCGGTCGGGGCGGGAGAGGAAGCCGAGGGCGAGCTGATAGGCGTCGTAGCGGTTGTAGGGGGCCTCGAAGAGGCGGCCCTCGACCGGCAGACCGGCCTCGCGCATGGCGCGCCGCCAGCCCTCGACGTGGTCGGAGACGGGGTCGCCGACGGTCGGGGTCTCGGCGGTGCCGCCGACGCAGGCGACGTACGCGTGGCCGTGTTCGAGCAGGTGCCGGGTGGCGAGCTGGGCGCCGCCGACGTCGTCGGTGACGACGGCGACGTCGTCGATGGCCTCGGGGCGCTCGTGCAGGAGCACCACGCGCGCGTCCCAGGCGTCGATCTCGGCGGCGGCCTGGTCGGTCAGGCCGTGGCTGACGAGGATCAGGCCGGAGACGCGCATGCCGAGGAAGGCGCGCAGGTAGTGCGTCTCACGTTCCTCGACGTAGTCGGAGTTGCCGACGAGCACCATTTTTCCGCGCTCGGACGCGGCCTGCTCGACGGCGTGGGTCATCTCCGCGAAGAACGGCTGCCGCGCGTCCGGCACGATCATGCCTATGAGGTCCGTGCGCCGGGACGCCATGGCCTGGGCGACCCGGTCCGGGCGGTAGCCCAGCTCCTTGATCGCTGCGAGTACGCGCTCGCGCGTGGCCGGGGCGACCGGCCGGGGTCCGTTGTTGATGACGTAGCTCACGACCGCGGTCGAAGTACCCGCCAGTCGCGCCACATCGTCCCGCGTCACCTTGGCCACGCGCGCAGTCTACGCGGATGGACTCAACCCTGAGCAGGGCGTGCGACGGCTTCCTTCGCCCGTTCGGCGGCGGCCCCCGGCGCCCGCCCCGCGGCGGGCTTCGCGGCGGCCGCCCCGGCGCCGTCGGAGTGGCCCGTGCGCGCGGCCCGATCGGCCTTCTCCGTGGTGTCACGGGCGTCCCGTGCGGCCTTCTCGGCCCGCTCGGGCTTCTCCGGGACGACGAAGCGGTAGCCGACGTTGCGGACGGTGCCGATCAGCGACTCGTGCTCGACGCCGAGCTTGGCCCGCAGGCGGCGTACGTGCACGTCGACCGTCCGCGTACCGCCGAAGTAGTCGTAGCCCCAGACCTCCTGGAGCAGCTGGGCGCGGGTGAAGACCCGGCCGGGGTGCTGCGCGAGGTACTTGATCAGCTCGAACTCCTTGAAGGTCAGGTCGAGGACCCGGCCCTTCAGCTTCGCGCTGTACGTCGCCTCGTCCACGGACAGGTCGCCGCCCCGGATCTCCATGGGGGAGTCGTCGGCGGTGATCTGCTGGCGGCCCATGGCCAGGCGCAGGCGCGCCTCGACCTCGGCGGGGCCGGCCGTGTCCAGGAGCACGTCGTCGATGCCCCAGTCCGCGGTGACGGCGGCGAGGCCGCCCTCGGTGACGACCAGGACCAGCGGGCAGCCCGGGCCGGTGGAGCGCAGGAGCTGGCAGAGGCTGCGGACCTGGGGCAGGTCGCGCCGCCCGTCGATCAGGATGACGTCGGCACCGGGGGTGTCGACGAGCGCCGGGCCCTCGGCGGGGGCCACCCGCACCTGGTGAAGGAGCAGACCGAGGGCGGGAAGCACCTCCGTCGACGGCTGGAGGGCGTTGGTCAGGAGCAGCAGAGAACTCATCGCGGCCCACCTGCCCGGGTCGTCTTACGGCTGTGCACGTTTCGCTCGCCCATAACGTCGGTTCCTCCTCGGTCCCTGGGGAGGGGGTCCCCCCTGCTCGAACGGAGTTGAGAGCTTGGGGGAGTTTGCGGCACTGCTTCGTACTGCTTCGCGCTGTTTCGTACCTGTCGTACACCTCCCGCGCCCCGGGTGGTGGCCGTGCGCGCCGTTCTTGAGGCTTCGTTTACGGGGCCTTGGTGGGCCTCGTGCGCGAGTCTGCCGGAAAGCACGAAAGGACCCGGGGGCTTCGCTGCCCGGATCCTCTGCGCAGCAGAATAGCCCACATGAGTTCCGGTCCGGCAGGTCAAACGGCGCGATCTTCTGTGCAGCCGATCACTCGCGTTCAGCCGCGCGCCACGTCGCGTTCCACGCTCCTTACCTCGGACGGGGTGCGCATCGAAGCCGCGTACGACCCCGGTCCGGGGCCGGTCGGCGGGCCCGCGATCGTGCTCGCGCACGGCTTCACGGGGGACCTGGGGCGGCCGCACGTGCGCCGGGCCGCGACGGTGTTCGCGCAGCGTGCGGCCGTGATCACGTTCTCGTTCCGGGGGCACGGCGGGTCCGGTGGGCGCTCCACGGTCGGCGACCGCGAGGTGCTGGACCTGGCGGCGGCCGTGGCGTGGGCGCGCTCGCTCGGGCACACGCGCGTGGTCACGGTCGGCTTCTCCATGGGCGGCTCCGTGGTGCTGCGGCACGCCGCGCTGCACGGGGGGCGCACGGAAGCGCGGGTCGACGCGGTCGTGTCGGTCAGCGGACCGGCCCGGTGGTTCTACCGGGGTACGGCGCCGATGCGGCGGCTGCACTGGGTGGTGACGCGGCGGGCGGGTCGGGTCGTCGGGCGGCTCGGTCTGCGCACCCGGATCCACCCGCACGAGTGGGCTCCCGTCCCGCTGTCCCCGACGGAGTCCGTACCTCTCATCGCCCCGACCCCGCTCCTGATCGTGCACGGCGACCGGGACCCGTACTTCCCCGTCGACCACCCCCGGATGCTGGCCGCCGCCGCGGGCGACGCGGCCGAGCTGTGGCTGGAACCCGGCATGGGGCACGCGGAGCACGCGGCGGACGACGAACTGCTTGGGCGGATCGGCGCCTGGGCCACGGCATCATGGACGTCGGCAACCGCCGAGTGACTTGAGCGAAAGGAGGGGAGCCATGGCATCGGGGACCATCCGGTACTGGGCCGCCGCCAAGGCCGCCGCGGGGATCGCCGAGGAGCCGTACGCCGAGGCCACGCTGGCCGAGGCGCTCAGCGCGGCCCGTGCGCGACACCCCGGAGAACTCGACCGCGTGCTGCTGCGTTGCTCGTTCCTCATCGACGGCGACCCCGTGGGTACCCGCGCCCATGAGACGGTACGGCTTGCCGAGGGCGGCACGGTCGAGGTGCTCCCGCCGTTCGCAGGAGGATGACCCGTACGCGATGAGCAACGAACCGTACGACCCTTATCAGCAGTACCCGCAGCAGCAGCCTCAGCAGTTCGAGGGCCAGCAGCAGCCCTACGACCCGCAGTACGGGCAGTACGCGCAGTACCCGCAGGAGCCCGCCGCGCAGCAGGGGTATCCGCAGGACCAGAGTGAGTGGGGGTACCAGGAGCCCTACGCGCAGCAGCAGTACGCCACTCAGCAGTGGGAGGGGCAGACCTGGGACACGCAGGTGTCGGCTCCGCTGCCCGCGGTGGACGTGACCGAGACCGCGTATCTGCCGCCACAGGCGTACGCCGAGCCGCCGCAGGGGTACCAGGCGCAGGCGTCCGGGCCGGACCACTCGGGGTCGTACCCGCAGGAGCCCGCCCTCGCCCCCGCAGCCGCACCCGCGGCCGCAGGGCCCGCCCCCGTGGGTGAGCCCGCCCCCGACGCCTCCGGATACGGCCCCGCCACCCTCACCGGCAACCCCCGCGTCACCGACGCGCAGCGGGCCCGGGCCGAGGGGCGGTCGCCGATCATAGAGCCGGGGATGCAGCCCGCGCTGCTGACCGCGGTGCTGGGGCTGCTGTTGGCCGGGGGTGCCGCCGCGGGGCAGTACGCGCTGCTCGTACCGCTGGTGATCCTGCAGGCCGTGACGGCCGCCGGATGGTTCCGGCTGAACGGGATGTGGCCCGCCCGGCAGGGCATCGCGCTGGCCTTCCTCGGCGGTGTCGCCGCCGACGTCGCGCTGCTCGCCACCGGCGAGGGCAACGCCCCGGCCGCGATCCTCGGCACCCTCGGCGTGTGGGTGCTGCTCGTCCTGGTGCTCCAGCTGCGCAGCCGCGCCGGCGCGGACGAGCGGATGGCCGGGCTCATGGCCACCCTCGCCTCCTCCGCGCTCGCGATCATCGCGGCCGGGCACCTGGCCGCGCTGGACGACGCCGCGACCGTCGGCGGGGTCGCCGTCGCCGCGGCCGTGCTCGCCCGCGCGCTGCCGCTGCCGACGCCCGCCTCGGTGGTCGTGGCGCTGCTCGCGGCGGCCGGCGCGGGCATCGCGGTCGGCGGTGCCACCGACCTCGGCAGCGAGGGCGCCCTGCTCGGGCTCGCCGCGGGCGTCTGCGCCGTGATCGGGCACCGGGTCGCCTCCTACGACTACCCGTCGCGGTTCGTGCACTTCACGGCCGGTGTCGCGCTGCCGCTCGCGGCCGCGGCGCCCGCCGTGTACCTGCTGGGGCGCGCTCTCGGCTGAGCCGGGGCGGGCGCCGCCCGCAGCGTCACAGTCGATCTACAGGTCCCCGGCCGGGCACAGCGGCCGGGGACTTGTCCTTTAGGCTCGCGGCAACGGAACAGCCGAGGCGGGGGACGGGGAACAGCAGGCATGAGCAAGCGCGCGATACGCATACTTCTGATCGTCGTGGTGGTCCTCGGGGGCCTCTTCGTCGCCGCCGACCGCTTCGCGGTGTCCTTCGCCGAGAGCGAGGCCGCGGAGAAGATCAAGGCCCAGGAGGGCCTGAGCAGCACGCCCGACGTGTCCATCAAGGGCTTCCCGTTCCTCACCCAGGTCCTTGGCGGCAAGCTCGACGACGTCGAGATCGGCATCAAGGACTACGACGCCAAGTCCGACGGCGACACCATCCGCATCGCCAGCCTCAACGCCACCGCGCACGGCCTCGACTTCTCCAGCGACTACAGCTCCGCCACCGCCGACTCCGCCGCGGGCGTCGCCCGGATCTCCTACGACGAGCTCCTGAAGGCCGCCAAGGCCGAGCCGGTGCAGCTGCCGCTCGGCGCCACCGGCGAGGTCGTCGGCCTCTCCGACGGCGGCGACGGCAAGGTCAAGGTGGAGGTCGAGATCAGCAAGGGCGGCACGAAGCTCCCCAAGCCCGTGCACGTCCTCAGCTCCCTGAGCGTCGAGGGCGACACGATCAAGGTGCACGCCGACACGATCCCGGACAGCCTCGAAGTGCTCGGCGTGAAGATCCCGCTGCCCGAGGGCATCGCCCGCGACATCACCGACTTCGAGGAGAAGGTCACCGACCTGCCGGGCGGCATCAAGCTCGACACCGTGCAGGCGGCCCCCGACGGCGTGGACGTGGCCGTGAAGGGCGAGAACGTGGACCTGGTGTCCTGATTGCCCCGGCAGATCGGCTCCCCGGCCGATAGTTGTCCGTAGTACGAGACAAGGGCGTCCGTCCCTCAGATGGTGGGCGGGCGCCCTCGGTGCGTCCAGGGGCCGCCGGGCCCCGGCGACCGGCCGGAAAGCATCCACGTGACCACATCCTGGACGAATACGTCTCAGTATCCGACACGCCGGTGACACGGCCACCCCTGCGTCCCTACGATCGGACGCATGCACCGACAGGCGGACCTCACGAAGCGGCGGGCAGTGGACCTGTGCCGCGTCGCCGCCATGCTCTGTCGCACCTTCTGAACCGGACTCCCGACTCCGGTGATCCCCGGGCCTGTTGACCCCCTCACGGTCACCAGCGCCACCCGTGCCGTATGCCCGGCGCCTCCCCGCGTACCCATACGCGCACATTCCCGCACGATCCCGCACCATCCCGTGCAATCCCCGCCGCAACTGCCCCGAACTGCCCCGGAGGAGAACAGCATGAGCCGCAGCGACGTCCTGGTAGACGCCGACTGGGTCGAGGCCCGCATCGACGACCCGAAGGTCGTGATCGTCGAGGTGGACGAGGACACCTCGGCGTACGACAAGAACCACATCAAGAACGCCGTCCGGATCGACTGGACCAAGGACCTCCAGGACCCGGTCCGCCGCGACTTCATCGACCAGGAGGGCTTCGAGAAGCTGCTCTCCGCCAAGGGCATCGCGAACGACTCCACCGTGGTCCTCTACGGCGGCAACAACAACTGGTTCGCCTCCTACGCCTTCTGGTACTTCAAGCTCTACGGCCACCAGGACGTGAAGCTCCTCGACGGCGGCCGCAAGAAGTGGGAGCTGGACTCCCGCGACCTGGTCGACGGCGCGCAGGTGCCGAACCGCCCCGCCACCTCGTACAAGGCCAAGGCCCAGGACACCTCCATCCGCGCCTTCCGTGACGACGTCGTCGCCGCGATCGGCTCCAAGAACCTCGTCGACGTCCGCTCGCCCGACGAGTTCTCCGGCAAGCTGCTCGCCCCGGCCCACCTCCCGCAGGAGCAGTCGCAGCGCCCCGGCCACGTGCCGAGCGCCCGCAACATCCCGTGGTCGAAGAACGCCAACGACGACGGCACCTTCAAGTCCGACGACGAGCTGAAGGCCATCTACGAGGACGAGCAGGTCGACCTCGCGAAGGACACCATCGCGTACTGCCGCATCGGCGAGCGCTCCGCCCTGACCTGGTTCGTCCTGCACGAGCTGCTCGGCCAGGAGAACGTCAAGAACTACGACGGCTCCTGGACCGAGTACGGCTCCCTCGTGGGCGTGCCGATCGAGCTCGGCGCCAACAAGTAACCCCCGACCTTCCTTCTTCCCCAGGAGTACCCATGTGTGGAGCAAAGGCCGGCGGCCCGGACGCTTCGACGATCAAGCCCGGTGAGACCACCATCCAGGGCCAGGTGACCCGCGACGGCGAGCCCGTCACCGGTTACGTCCGCCTGCTGGACTCGACCGGCGAGTTCACCGCGGAGGTGCCCACCTCCGCCACCGGACAGTTCCGCTTCTACGCGGCCGAGGGCACGTGGACCGTACGGGCCCTGGTGCCCGGCGGCTCGGCGGACCGCACGGTCGTCGCCCAGACGGGCGGCCTCGCGGAGGTCGCGATCGCCGTCTGAGGAGACAGGCCGTAGGGCCTAGGGCCGCACCCCGGGGGTTGGACGCCACTGGAGGGGTGCGGCCCTTCGGTTCTACGCTGGACATATGTACGTGCGACGGCGCCATATGGCCCCTCCTTGATGCGCCGCTCGCACTGCTCGGCCCTGGCGGGCCTCCCAGGCTTCGTGGCGCTGCGCCGGACTCCGTCCGTCGGCCGGGGCGGTGGTTACTTTTCCCCTGCGGGCTGGTGACTCGGTCGTAGGCTGGACATATGTACGCGCGACGGCGCCATGTGTACTTCGCCATGATGGGCACCTGCCTGCTCCTCTTCGTCCTGGCGTGGGGTGTCGTGCGGCTCTGGTCGATCCCTGTCGCCGTCGGCATGTGCGTGGTGGCCATGGTCATTCCGCCGCTCGCCGCGATGGTCGCCAACCGGCGCGGCCCGGACGACCGCTGGTGGGACGACCCCTCGGGGGACCCGAAGTCCGACGAGTGGTGGGACGAGCTGGACGGCAAGCGGCGCCGCTAGCCGGGTGGCCCACCTCGGCGGGAGGGGGCGGCGCGGCCCGACTACAGTGGGACCCGGCTCTGTACCGCCCACATACCGCTCACCAAGGAGCTTTAAGTGCTTGAGGCCTTCTTCTCCGCCCTCCTTGTCCTGGTCTGCGTCGGCGTCCTCGCCTTCGCGGGTCTGACCGTGAAGAAGCTGTACCAGGGCCAGCGCTGACCGCACCCCCCACCGAGAGACTCCTGAGCACCCCATGATCGAGATCCCGTCCGACCTGCACCGTGACCTCGTCCCCCTCGCCTGGCTCCTGGGCAACTGGGCCGGCGCGGGCGTCACCGACTTCCCCGGCTCCGCCAAGGCGAATTTCGGCCAGGAAGTCTCCTTCTCGCACGACGGGCGGGACTTCCTGGAGTACCACTCGCACACCTGGGTGCTCGACGCCGACGGCAACAAGGTCGAGCCGCTGGAGTCCGAGTCCGGCTTCTGGCGCATCGGCAAGGACCGCAAGGTCGAGACCGTCATGGTCCGCCAGGACGGCGTCGTCGAGGTCTGGTACGGCGAGCTGGCCGACCAGAAGCCGCAGATCGACCTGGCCACCGACGCCGTCGCCCGCACCGCCGCCTCCGGCCCGTACAGCGGCGGCAAGCGGCTGTACGGCTATGTGAAGGGCGACCTGATGTGGGTCGGAGAGAAGCAGACGCCCGAGGTGCCGCTGCGGCCGTACATGTCCGCGCAGCTCAAGAAGGTCGTCTCGCCCGAGGACGTCGCCGAGATGGCACGCAACCTGGGCGACCTGCCCGACGACGGGATCGCCTTCTTCAAGTAGGCCGTTCCCGGTGGGCCTAGACTTCGGGGTGTGGTGAGCACCGACTCCGACTGGAAGAGCGACCTGCGGCAGCGCGGATACCGCCTGACGCCGCAGCGCCAGCTCGTGCTCGAAGCCGTGGACACACTGGAGCACGCGACCCCCGACGACATCCTCTCCGAGGTCCGCAAGACGGCGTCGGGGGTCAACATCTCCACCGTCTACCGCACCCTGGAGCTCCTGGAGGAGCTGGGCCTGGTCAGCCACGCCCACCTCGGCCACGGCGCCCCCACGTACCACCTCGCGGACCGCCACCACCACATCCACCTGGTGTGCCGGGACTGCACGCACGTCATCGAGGCCGATCTGGACGTGGCCGCCGAGTTCACCGCGAAGCTGCGCGGGATGTTCGGGTTCGACACGGACATGAAGCACTTCGCGATCTTCGGGCGCTGCGAGAAGTGCGCCGCGGTCGCTGCCGCCGGGGACCCCGCCGATCGGGAACAGGTCGCCGAGGCCACTGCGGAACAAGCCGCCGAGGCCGCCGCGGAATAAGCGGCCCGGTCCTCGGGTCGTAGTCTTTGTGAACATGAAGAGCCCCCTGCTTTCGCTGCCCGGCGCCGTCCCCGCCGAGGGAGTGGACGAAGGTGTCGCCGCGCACTACGGCGACCTGTTCCGCGAGCAGCGTGCCCTCGCCGACGGCACCGGATTCGTCGACCTCTCCCACCGCGGCGTGGTCACCGTCACCGGAGCCGACCGGCTGAGCTGGCTGCATCTGCTGCTCACCCAGCACGTCAGCGATCTGCCCCCGGGGCGGGCCACCGAGGCGCTGATCCTCTCCGCGAACGGGCACATCGAGCACGCCCTGTACCTGGTGGACGACGGCGAGACCATGTGGGCGCACGTCGAACCCGGCACGCAGGACGCGCTCATCGCGTACCTGGAGAGCATGAAGTTCTTCTACCGCGTCGAGGTCGCCGACCGCACCGCCGAGTTCGCCGTGGTGCATCTGCCCGCCGGGTCCATCGCGGCCGTCCCGGACGGCGCCGCCGTCCGCGAGACACCGCACGGCCGTGACGTCTTCCTGCCCCGTGCGGACCTCTCCTCCTACGCCGAGGCGCACGGGCCCGCCGTCGGGCTCCTCGCCCACGAGGCCCTGCGCGTCGAGCACCACCTGCCGCGGCTCGCCTTCGAGACCGACCACCGGACCATTCCGCACGAGCTGGGCTGGATCGGCAGCGCCGTCCACCTCCAGAAGGGGTGCTACCGCGGGCAGGAGACCGTCGCCCGCGTCCAGAACCTCGGCAAGCCGCCGCGCCGCCTCGTCTTCCTCCACCTCGACGGCAGCGAGGTGCACCTGCCGGCGCACGGCACGCCCCTCCACCTCGCCGCGGACGGGCCCGAAGGCCGCAAGCTCGGCTTCATCACCACGTCCGTACGCCACCACGAGCTGGGGCCCATCGCCCTCGCCCTCATCAAGCGCAACGTTCCCGTCGACGCGGAGCTTCTGGCCGGGACGACGGCCGCCGCGCAGGAGACGGTGGTCGAGCCCTGACCTCGGGGCGGTCGGCGCCTGGCCTCGGGGCGGTCGGCGCCTGACCTCGGGGCGGTCGGCACCCGGTGCGGGCAGGCCGGCTCCCGGCGGGCAGGACGGCCCTGGCGGGCAGGACGGCCTCCGGCGGGCAGGACGGCCCTCGCCGATCGGCCGCTCCGCGCCGTGTCCTCAATCGCCGGACGGGCTCCCTCCCACCCACCCGCCCAAACTCGCACCACCTGAGCAACGGCCCGGCACCCTCTGCCCTGCCGGGCGGGTTCGGTCCCACC
>NZ_JNXT01000068.1 GCF_000716675.1 Streptomyces alboflavus | reverse complement strand
GCCCGGGACAAGTCCGGGCGGGCGGGTGGGAGAGAGCCCGTCCGGCGATTGAGGACGAGGCGCGGAGCGCCGCAGCGGGGGTGCCCCCGGCGCAGCCGAGAGTGACCTTCAGGCCTCGTCCCGATGCAACGTCAAGTCCACCAGCAAGGCACGATGATCCGTGTCCCCGATCTCCAGGAACCGCGCACCATGCGCGGCGAAGTCCTCCGACGCCAGGACGTGGTCGATCTGCGCCCCGAACGGCCGCGGCAGCGCCGTGGGCCAGCTCGGAGTGCGGGACGCCCCGGAGAGCCGAGCCGCGTCCCGCAGCCCGGCGTCGAGCACCCGCCGGAAGGCGGCGTGATCCTGGGTCGCGTTGAAGTCCCCGGCGACGATGGTGGGCCCGTCCCCCGCCGCCGCGTAGTCCCGAAGCCGCCCCAGCTCGGCCCGCCACCGCCCGAGATCCCCGGGCGTCGGCGGCATCGGATGGGCGAGCTGCACCCGTACCGGAATCCCCTTCACCTCGGCCACCGCCCCCGGCATCCCCAGCGTCCCCCGCACCCCGGGAGCCTCCTTCAGCGGCACATTGCTGAGGATCACCGACCCGTCGGCCCCGTCGTCCCCGGCGGAGGCGACGGCGGCCCGGTAGGGGTAGGCGGCCTCCGGCAGCGCGTCCCGCAGCTTCCCGTCGCACGCGCGATCGCACTCGGAGACGAAGACCAGGTCCGGCTTCCGCTCCCGTATCGCCTTGATCAGCCCGGGCGTACCGCGTCCGAACTCCACGTTGGAGGCGAGCACCCGCAGCTCGGCGACGGGCGGCCCGTCCGGGTCGGCCACCTTGCCGTACGGCTCGATGAACCAGGCGAGTCCGCCGAGCACGGCCACGGCCCAGACGAGGCCGACCCGCCAGCGCCCGAGGGCGGCAAGGAGCAGCCCGGCGGCGGCGGGCACGAGGAGCCAGGGCAGGAAGGCGAGGACCTGCGGTACGGGAGTGACGGCGTCGGTGTCGGCGATGCGGCAGCCGAGGACGGCGCTCACGGCGGCGAGCAGGAGTCCGGCGGTCCAGGCGGCGACCCGGTGACTCTGCGGCCGCCGTACGTCCACAGGGCCGTCGGGTTCGGCCTCGGGGGAGTCGGGCGGTGCCGTCACGTGCTCCAAGGGTCGCCCTTTCGTCGCCGGTGGGCGGGGCGGCGGCGTCCTGACCGGCGCGCCCGCATCCGCCACGTCCTCGGAACAGATCCTCCCTCAGGGACGCGGAGGGGCGGCGGAGGGGTTGCGCCGGGACGGGGAGCCCGCCGGGCGGGGGGTGTCGGGGGTACCGGTCTCGGCGGCCACGCCGGGGCCATCGCCCACACCGACCCCACCAGAAGCACCGCCCCCGGCAGCCGCGCCGGACACCTCCACCCCGGACACCCCCACCCCACCCCCGCCGGACGGCACCCCCACCCGCCCCCACACCCACGCCCCCAGCGCCACCGCGAGGCCCACCCCCACGATCACCCACGAAGCCGTGCGCAGCGTGTCCGTGAGGGCGTCGTAGACGGCGCCCGCGGCGGCGCGGGAGACGTCGGGGGGCAGGTCGTCGAGGGTGAGGGCGCGGCCCGCGGCGATGGCGGCGGCGAGGACGGCGGCGCCGACGGCCGCGCCGAGTGCGGTGGCGGTGACGGCGCGGCGGCGGCGTACCGCGAGCAGGATGCCGCCCACGGCGAGGAGCACGGCGGCGGCGGGCAGCCAGAGACCGGCGACCTGGAGCATGCGGAAGCCCTTCCGGAAGTGGCTGAGGTCCTGCGCCTTCATGACGGTGACCTCGGTGTGCCGCACCGGGATGCGGCCGGCGAACGGCGTTCCCTCCTCGATGAGTTGACGCTTGACCTGCTCGGTGATGGGGGCGAGGTCGATGGTGACGGCGCCGTCGGAGTCATGGGTGAGGGCGGCCTGTACGGCGTCGTGGGCGGCCCGGTTCGCGGCGTTCCACGCGGTCTGGAAGGCGCCGGTCTCGGTGAAGGAGTGCACGGCGTCGCGGACGAAGGAGGCGACGGTGGCCCGCAGCGGACCGGCGTCGATCTCCTTCATCACGGAGTCGGTCACGGCGTCGGCGACGGAGGCGCGGACGTCGGGGTCGGCGGCGAGGGGCGCCATCGTGGCGACGTACGCGTCGGTGTCCTCGATCTCGTACTTCGCCCAGGTGGAGACCGTGCCGAAGGGGACGAGCAGACAGGCGAGGACGAGCAGCACGGCGGACAGGGCGGCGCGAGGACGTCGGAGCACGTCCTCAAGGCAAGACCCCGGCCGCCCGCGGGGCGACCGGGGTCACTGCATATGGGGGCAGGATTCCCCGCCTTTGTGGGACGGCGACGGCGCGCCGCCGCAGGAGCGCTGGTTACGGCTACTTGCGGTTGTACAGCCGCATCGTGACCGGCCCGAACACCGCCACGAGCAGCCCCGCCCAGCCGAGGCTCCACGCGATGTCGGCGCCCGGCCAGTCGCCCGCCATCAGGCCGCGCACGGCGGAGGCGACGTGCGTGACGGGGTTGTTGTTGACGAAGGCCTGGAGCCAGCCCGGCATGGTCTCGGGCTTCACGAAGATGTCGCTGAGGAACGTCAGCGGGAACAGCACCATCATGCTGACGCCCATCACGGACTTCTCGGTGCGCAGCAGCAGGCCGAACATCGTCCACACCCAGGAGAAGGCGAACGAGAAGACGAGCAGCAGGAGCACGCCGCCGAGGACGCCGAGCGCGCTGTCCGGCCGGAAGCCCATGATGATGCCGACGGTGAGCATCACGGCGGACGCCATCGCGTACCGCAGGGCGTCGCCGAGGAGATAGCCGACCAGCGTCGACGGCCGCCAGATGGGCAGCGAGCGGAAGCGGTCGAAGACGCCCTTCTCGATGTCGGTGTTGACCGAGACGCCCGTGTACATCGTGATCATGACGACGGACATCACCAGGATGCCGGGGAGCAGGTACTGGATGTACTCGCGCGGGGATCCGGCGAGCGCGCCTCCGAAGAGGTACGTGTACATCAGCACCATCATGATCGGGAACGCCGTGACGTCGAACAGCTGCTCCGGCACGTGCTTGATCTTGAGTATGGCGCGCCAGCCGAAGGTCAGGGACGTGGACAGGGCGCTGGGCCGCCGCGGGCGTTCCTTGGCGATGAGCAGTTCGGCCAGGGACTCCGTGCGGACCGGGGCCAGGTCCTGGGCTTCGGTGGTGGTCGCGGTGCTCATCGGGAGACCTCGGCTTCCTTCAGGTCCTGCGGGGCGCCCGGCCCGCTCGGGGGCTCGGGGTCGCTGGGGTGGCCGGTCAGCGCCAGGAACACCTCGTCGAGGCTGGGCTGGCCCAGGGAGAAGTTGTCGACGGTGATGCCGGTGCGGGCCAGTTCGGCGAGGGCACGGGACGCCTGCTCGGCCGCGCCCTGGCCGTTCGCCGCGCCGCCACCGACGCGGGCGGTGAGCGCGACCGGGTCGGGTTCGATCTTGACCTCGGCGTCGAGGGCGATGCGCAGCACCTCCTCGGCCTGCGGGCGCTGCTCGGCGTGGCGCAGGCGGACGTGCACCGAGCCCGCGCCGACGGACGCCTTCAGCTCGCCCTTGGTGCCCTCGGCGATGACCTTGCCCTTGTCGATGACGGCGATGCGGGCGGCGAGCTGGTCGGCCTCGTCCAGATACTGCGTGGTCAGGAGCACGGTGGTGCCGTGTCCTACGACCGCGCGGACGATGTCCCAGACCTGGTTGCGGCTGCGCGGGTCGAGGCCCGTCGTCGGCTCGTCGAGGAAGAGCAGGTCGGGGGTGTTGAGGATGGACGCGGCGATGTCGATGCGCCGCCGCATGCCGCCCGAGTAGTTCTTGACCTGGCGGGACGCGGCGTCACCGAGGCCGAAGGCGTCGAGGAGCTGCTCCGCGCGGCTGTACGCGGCCTTCTTGCCGTGGCCGGTCAGACGGGCCAGGAGCACCAGGTTCTCGGTGCCGGTGAGGTCCTCGTCGACCGAGGCGTACTGCCCGGTGAGGCTGACCAGGCCGCGGACGGTGTCGGCCGCGCGGACCACGTCGTGGCCGAATACGTGCGCCTCGCCGCCGTCCGGGCGAAGCAGCGTGGCCAGCATCTTCACGGTCGTGGTCTTGCCCGCGCCGTTCGGCCCGAGGAGGCCGTAGACCGTTCCGGCCGGTACGGCGAGGTCGACGCCGTCGACCGCGCGGTTGTCGCCGAAGGTCTTCACCAGGCCCGCGGTCTCGATGGCGAGGCCCCCGGACCCGGGGCCCCGGTACGACTGCTTGCTGCTCATGTCCCTGCGCCCTCCGCATGCGGATCGTCGGCCGCTCGTCGGCTGCTCGGCAGCGGCTCGGCAGCGGCTCGTCATGAGGGGAGACCGGACCCGTGGCGGAAACTCATCGCCGAGCGCGTCGCCGATTTCCAGAGTGGCACGGGCTCCGGTGGAGCGCGGGGTCGAACGGGTGTTTCCTTGATGGGACGCCGCAAGGCGTGAGCAGTACACCGCAAGGCGTGAGCAGAGAGGAGCCGTCATGGCTCACACCGCACACGGAGCGCCCGGCACCCCCACCCTCCCCGGCATCCGCGCGCTCTCCGGCACCTGGGCGGGCCCCGCCCTCCTCGCCGTCGTCTACGGCCTCTGGGCCGCCGCGATCAACCGCGACGGCGGACCGATCACCAGCGGGAACGTCCTCTTCGGCGTGGTCTCGGGCGTCGCCTTCGGCGCGCTGTACGCGGCCGTGCGCCGCCTCGCCCCCGCCCTGCCGCGCGAGCTGCGCGCCACGGCCTGGGCGACCTTCGCGGGCGTGTCCTTCGGCTTCCTGTACAGCCTCACCGACGCGAGCGTGCTGCGGTCGGTGGGGATGGCGGGCACGGTGGCCGCGAGCGTGTTCGCGGTGACGTTCTACCGCTTCTACACGCGGGAGTGACCGTACGGTTCCCGCGCGCGGGAACCCGGGCACGGCGGAGCGGCCGGGCGGACCAGCCGCCCCGGCCGCGCGCCGTGGTGCTCAGAGCGAGCCGAGGTCGACGGCCCGCGCCATCGCCGCGTACCCGGCGTCGTTCGGGTGCAGGTGGTCGCCGCTGTCGTACGCGGGCCGGATCCGCTCCGGGTCCTTCGGGTCGGCGAGTGCCTTGTCGAAGTCGACGTAGCCGTCGTACTCACCCGACGTGCGCACCCACTCGTTGAACTTGTCGCTGACCGCGGCGGCGCGCTCGCCGTAGTGGTCGGAGCCGCCGAGCGGGAGCAGCGTGGCGCCGACGGCCTTCAGGCCCTTGTCGTGCGCGGCACGGATCAACTTGCGGTGCCCTGCGATGAGTTCGTCGGCGCTGACGATCGGCGCGGGCTTGTAGGTGGGCTTGTCGGTCTCGCTGAAGCCGATGTCGTTGAGGCCTTCGAGGATCACGACGGTGCCCGCGCCGGGCAGGTCGAGGGCGTCCCGGGCGATGCGCCCGGTGCCCTTGGCGCCGTACCAGGCCGAGTCGTTGAGGACCATGTTGCCGCCGATGCCGGAGTTGACGACGGGCCGGGGCTCGCCGGACTTGGCGAGGCGCTCGGCGAGCGCGTCGGACCAGCGGCGGTTGAGGTCGGTGGAGGAGGCGAAGCCGTCGGTGATGGAGTCGCCGAAGAGGACCACGCCGTCCCGCTTGCCCTTCTTGCCGCTGTCGGCGACGTCCACGCCGGACAGGTAGTACCAGGACTCGGTCGACTCCTTGAAGGCGTCGGCGCCGGTGTCGCGGGTGTGGTCGCCGTCGGCCCGGTAGCTGGTCGCGAAGGCCTGCGCGTGGAAGGTGGCGGGCCCGGTGGTGCCGGACAGGTGCAGGGTGACGGTGACGGACTCGAAGCGGTCCAGGTCGAGCCCGGCGGCGTCGCTGGAGAGCTGGCCGCCCGCCGGAACGGTCACCGACTTCTTCCCGCCGAAGGTGAGCGCCCGCACCGAGCCGCGCTCGACGCCCGCGCCCTTGTCGCCCTCGGTGCGGGCGACGGTGGCGCTCGCGACGTGCAGCGGGGAGGCGCCGTAGGCGTTGGAGAGGCGGATGCGGGCTCGGTCGCCCTTCTCGGTCACGCGGACGACCTGGCGCACGGTCTGGTCGTCGAAGCCCGCCTCGGACCAGTTGGCCTTGAAGCCGGTGCTCGGCCGCTGCGGCGACGCGGCCCACGCCGCTGACCAGGCACCTCCCTTCCCGGCCGCGTGCCGGCCTTGGCCCGCGCCGCCGTCGGAGGCCTGGGCGACAGTGACGGCGGTACCGGCGGTGACGGCGAGGGCGACAGCGACGGCGAGGGTGCGGGTACGCGAGAACATCATGAACTCCTGAGGTCTGGGGCCGGTTTCGGCGGGCTGCCGTTCCGACTCCTCAAAGATCCGCCGATCGCACCCGCCCATCAACGCCGATCCGTGAAACGATCTCGAAGCCGAGGCTTATCGATGCAGGTCAGGCCGTTCGGGAAGGGGGCGCGGGCCTGCCGGTGTTGCCGCCTTCGGGGCTCCGCCGAGGGGTTCTCAGGGCCTACGCAAGGGGGAGCGCGCCATGGAACGACAGGAACTGCAGACCTTTCTGACCCTCGCCGAGGAGCTGCACTTCGGCCGCACCGCCGAACGCCTGCTGCTCTCGCAGGCGCGGGTCAGCCAGACCGTGAAGAAGCTGGAGCGCAAGATCGGCGCCCCCCTCTTCGAACGCACCAGCCGCGTGGTGCGGATGTCCCCGCTGGGGCGGCAGTTGTACGACGAGCTCGCGCCGCTGCACCACCGGATGGAGGAGGCCGTGGCCCGCGCCAAGGACCAGGCGCGGGGCATCGACGGGGAGTTGGGCGTCGGCTTCCTCGGCTCCGGGGCCGGGTCGCTCACGCAGCCGATCCTGAAGCTGTTCCGGGAGCGGTGCCCCGGCTGCGAGGTGCGGATGCGCGAGACGCAGTTCCAGGACCCGCTGGGCGCGCTGCGCGCGGGCGACATCGACATGCTGTTCACGTGCCTGCCGGTGGCGGAGCCCGACCTGACCGTCGGCCCCGTCGTCATCACCGAACACCGCGCCCTCGCCGTGCCCGTCGGCCACCGCTTCGCCGGACGGACCTCCCTGTCCTTCGAGGAGTTGGCGGGCGAGACGTTCTTCCGGGTGGCGGGCGGCGCGCCCGCGTACTGGTGGGACTTCCATGTGCCGCCGCGCACGCCGAGCGGCCGGGAGATCCGGCGCGGGCAGGCGGTGGCGACGTTCCAGGAGCTGATGACGCTCGTCGCCACCGGGCAGGGGGTCTCCCCGGTCATCGCCTCCGTGGAGACGTACTACTCGCGTCCTGACGTGGTGTTCGTGCCCGTGCACGACCTGCCGACGGCGGATGTGGCGCTGGTGTGGCGGACCGGCAGCACGGGGTCTCGCGGGGACGCGTTCATTCGGACTGTGCGGGACGTTCTGGCCACGAACGGGGGGCCGGCGTCGTTCTAGAAGAGGTCGGCCAGGCGTTTGGCCACCGTCCACGCCTCCGCCGTCGAGCAGACCGCCAGGTCCGTGTCCTGGAGGGTGGCGTCCGTCGCCAGGGCCTCGCTGGCGTAGAAGTTGACGCGGTCGCAGAAGACCTCGCGGATGTCGGCGCCGGTGGCCGGGGCCAGGGTGACGGCGGCCGTGGCGGGGTGGACGTCGCGGACGCCGGACGGGGTGACGGTGGCGTGGACGGGCTCGCCGGTGGTGGCGCAGCGGGAGGTGATCCGGGAGACCGACTCGTCGAGGACGACGGGGAACATCAGGGCGTCCAGGGCGCACCAGCCGCGTACGGTGCGGCCGCGCAGCTCCATGGAGTGCGGGCGGTCGGCGTTCAGGGAGACGCCCGCGCCGATGATGTTGCCGTCGGGGTCGGTCTCCAGGCGGAAGTCCATGGCCTCGAAGCGGGGCAGGACCTCGTGCGGCGGCCAGCCCAGCATGCGCCCGGCCCGCTCGCGGGTGAGCGGGCCGAGTTCGAGCAGACCGTCGACGATCTTCGCGCCCGCGGCGCGCAGCCGTGCGCCCTGCGGCGAGGTCCACTTGGCGACGAGCTGGTCGCCGAGGGCGGCGGCGGGCGGGTTCACAGGCCGGGGGCCGCGCCGGGACGGTCCGCGCCGCCGGTGCCGGGGCCGCCCGCACCCGAGCTGCCCGCGTCCGAGCCGCCCTTGCCGGACGCGCCCGCCCCGGACCGGTCCGCAGCCGACCCGTCCGCGCACAGCGCCCAGATCACGAACATGCCGAGCGCGATCGAGACCAGCGCCCACAGGGGTGTGTACGGCAGCCACAGGAACTGGGCGACGATGCTCACCGCCGCGAGGCCCACGCCCGCGCCCCGGGCCCAGTCCATGCCCTTGAGGACGCCCCAGCCGGTGACGGCGACGACCACCCCGAGCACCAGGTGGACCCAGCCCCAGGTGGTGAGGTTGAACTTGTAGACGTAGTCGCCGAGGCGGGCGTACACGTCGTCCTTCGCGATGCCCGTGATGCCCGCGAGGACGCTGAGGACGCCGTTGACGAGCATCAGGACACCGGCGAACAGGGTGGGGCCTGAGGCGGGGGCGGGGGCGGGCGTGTCGCGCTGTGCAGAGTCCATGGTCCGAGCCTTGGGCGCGCCCCGGCGAACGGCCACGCGGGACGAGCCATTCGGGCGTCGCCCACGCGGAGCGCGACCCCGGCCGGGCCTGCTCCCGCGCCTACCGCCTGCGCTGGGCCTCCAGGCCGTCCAGGATGCAGCCGAGCCCCTCGTCGAAGTTGCTGCGCCGGGTCTCGCCGACGGCGCCCGCGGTCTGCTCGGCGTGCAGCCGGCGCATGCGCGGGTAGGGCGCTATGGCCTGCTCGGCGATCGACGCCATGCCCGTGAGCCACTCGTCCTCGTTCTGGCCGCTGCGGGCGAGCGACGTCATCCAGGCGGCCTCGGTGGCGGCGATGCCGAGGATGTACGACCAGATGGTCTTGAGCGCCATCCCGCCCTGGACCAGGTCGAAGCCGCCGGATTCGAAGAGTTCGAGCATGTCCTCGGTGAGCCGCAACATGTTCGGCCCCAGGTACGACATGCCCATCTCGCCGAGCACGGAGGCGATCCAGGGGTGCCCGAGGATCACGGAGCGCGCGTTGTTGCCGCACTCCAGGGCGGCGGCGCGCCACTCGGCGCGGGAGGCGACCTTCGGCACCTCGATCTCGCCGTAGACCTGGTCCACGACCAGCTCGATCAGCTCGTCCTTGTTCGACACGTGCGTGTAGAGCGAGGTGGCCCCGGCGTTCAGCCGGGTGCCGAGCTTGCGCATGCTCAGCGCCTCGATGCCGTCGGCGTCGAGCAGCGCGATGGCCTCGGCGACGATCTGGTCGCGGCTGAGTGCGGGCTGCTCGCGGCGTGAGCGCTGTGGACGCGTCCACACGGATCCGGTCGACGGGTCGGACGACGGCTTGGTCGGCTGCGCGGCGCGTGACATGCGGCCACCCCTCTTCTGCTCGGCGAGTGCGTCTCGTCCCCTCCACCCTAGCGCAGGGGCGCACGCCGTTCGGAGCTTGCGAACAGTGTGCGGCGTACGTACAGTGTGCGGAGTAGCGAACGCCGTACGGAATCGTTCGCGCACCACTCGTTGGGGAGGTCCGGAGATGGACGGGTCGGAAACGAAGGCAGCCGCCGCGAAGGCGGTGGCGCGGGATCCGAAGCGCTGGCTGATCCTGGTCGTGCTCTGCCTGAGCACACTGGTCCTGGTCGTCGACAACATGGTCCTGACCGTGTCGGTCCCGCCGATCGCGGAGGACCTGGACGCGAGCGCCTCGGACCTCCAGTGGATCCTCGACTCGTACATGCTGGTGTTCGCGGGCCTCCTGCTGACCTCCGGATCGCTCTCGGACCGGTTCGGCCGCCGCAAGGTGATGATCATCGGCCTGGTGGTCTTCGGCGCCGCCTCACTGCTCGCCACGGTCGCCGAGTCGCCCGGGCAACTGATCACCGGACGCGTCCTGATGGGCGTCGGCGGCGCGCTGATCATGCCGAGCACCCTGTCGATCCTCATCACCGTCTTCGACGAGGACGAGCGGCCCAAGGCCATCGCGGCCTGGAGCGCCGTGTCGATGGTCGGCCTCGTCGGCGGCCCCGTCCTCGGCGGCGCGCTGATCGGTCACTTCTGGTGGGGCGCGGTCTTCCTGATCAACGTCCCGATCGCCGTGCTCGCCATCGTCGCCGCGCTCGCCTTGATGCCGGAGTCCAAGGGCCCCTGGCGCAAGGCCGACCCGGTCGGCATGACCCTCTCGGTCGTCGGCATGGTGGCCCTCGTCTGGACGATCACCGAGTGGCCGAAGGTCGGTGTCGACGACCCGAAGGTGTACGTCGCCGCGATCGTGACCGTGCTCTGCCTGGTCGGCTTCGCCGTCTGGGAGACCCGCGTGGCCGAGCCGATGGTGCCGCTGTCCCTCTTCCGCAACCGGGTCTTCACCGGCGCCAGCCTCTCCATCGTGCTGCTGACCTTCGCCAACGGCGGCCTGATGCTGGTCCTCAGCCAGTACCTCCAGTTCGTCCTGGAGTACTCCCCCACCGACACCGGCTGGGCCTTCGCGCCGCTCGCCGTCGCCTCCCTCGTCTTCAGCACCCTCGGCGCCACGCTCGGCCAGAAGGTCGGCAACCGCGCGATGGTGGCCCTCGGTCTGACGATCACCGCCGCCGGGTTCTTCACCCTCACCACGCTCGAGCCCGGTGACGGCTTCGGCATGGTCACCGTCGCCATGGTCCTGATGGGCATGGGCGGCGGGCTCGCGATGCCCGCCGCGCAGGCCGCCCTCATGGGCGCCGTCCCCACCGAGCACGCCGGGGTCGGCTCCGCCCTCAACGACACCGTCCAGCAGGCCGGTGCCGCCCTCGGCGTCGCCGTCCTCGGCTCCATCCTGTCCCACACCTACGGCAACGAGATGCCCGCCGGCACACCCGGGAACGCCGACGAGTCCATCGTCGAGGCCTTCGCGGAGGCCGCGCGCACCGGCAACACCGCGCTCGTCGACACCGCGCGTGACGCCTTCACCGAGGCGATGTCCGCGAGCTTCGTGGTCGGTGCCGTGGGTGTCCTCGTCGCCGCGGCCCTCTCTCTCCTGCTGATGAAGGACCGCACCCCCGGGACCCCGGTCCCCACGGACGCGGTCCCCACGGACGCGGTGGTGGTCCCGGAGGCCGGTACGGAAACGGCGGGTGCTGCCGCGCCCGACCCCGACGAGGCCGCTGCCACGGCCCCGAAGCCGCGCCTCTGAGACCCACGGTCCCTGGCCCCTGGGCCTCCCTGGCCTCTGGACCCGGGCCCACCGCGACGACGGCCGCCCCGCGCTCTCCCCAACCGCGCCGGGCGGCCGTCGCTGTCCCCCACGGGGGCGCCCCGCAGCGCTCATCAGCGCGCTCCGCGCGCGGGCACCCCTTCTCCGATCCCGGGGGTGGGTGTCCCGTGGCGGATGGGACAGCCCTCCCCCGAATCGGCGCTCCGCGCCTCGTCCTCAAGCTCCCCCAAGCTCTCAAGGAGCAGGGGGTACCCCCATGACGGGCTGAAACGGACTTCGCCGAGGCGGACGGAGACTCCTGGCCGGGGCGGACGGGAACTCCTGGCCGAGGGGGCTGGAACTTCGCCGAGACAGGCTGAAGGCACCGAGGCGGGCGGAAACTCCTCGCCGAGGTGAGGGGCACCGGTCGCCCCCCGGAACGCGCTGCGCGCTCGTCCTCAAACGCCGGACGGGCTTTTCCCCACCCGCCCGCCCCCGCCAGAGCTTCGGCCGGAGTGGGACGCACCACCTGCCCGGGGTCACTCATCCCACCTCGGCGAGGAGTTGCCCAGGCAAGGCTGAGGGTGCCGGGCATTCGGGCAAGCCCAGGACAAGTCCGGGCGGGCGGGCGGGAGAAAGCCCGTCCGGCGCTTGAGGACGAGCGCGAAGCGCGATACGAGGGTGCCCCCGGACGCGGCCGAAGGTGCCGGGCATTCGGGCAAGCCCGGGACAAGTCCGGGCGGGCGGGTGGGAGAGAGCCCGTCCGGCGCTTGAGGACGAGGCGCGGAGCGCCGCAGCGGGGGTGCCCCCTCCCACCAGGGAGGGACACCCACCCCCGCGCGATAATGACCCCATGCGGCACCGCACCCTCACCCCTCCCGACTGGCTGGTCAGGTCGCTGAAACCGCAACCCGCCCCCATCCCCTGGGCAGCCGTCACCCGCGCGGCGATCGGAATGTCGCTCCCCCTGGCCATCGGCACGGCGGCCGGCAAGCCGACGTACGGCGCCCTGGCCGCGATGGGCGCCCTCTCCGGGGTGATCGGAGACACGGCAGACGCATACCGCATGCGGATCCTCAACATCGCGGTGCCGCAGCTGTTCGGCGCCCTGGGCGTCACCCTGGGAGCCCTGGTCTTCGGCCACGGCTGGACGGCGGTCGCGGCAGTGACCCTGGTCGCCCTGATCTCCGGCATGATGTCGACGATCGGCGCGGTCGCCTCCGTATCGGGACTGCTGCTCCTGCTCAACTGCGTGATCGGAGCAGGCCTCCCCCTCCCCGGCGAGTGGTGGCTCGCCCCCGCCCTGATGACCGGCGGCGGCCTCCTCGTCCTCGCCCTGGCCCTCCTGGCCTGGCCCCTGAGATCCGGCGTACCGGAACGAACGGCGGTGGCCGCGACGTACCGGAACGCCGCCGCCCTCCTCGAAGCCGCGGGCACGGGAGACGGCGACGACGACGCGTACGACAAGGCCCGCGCGGCCGTCACCGCGTCCCTCAACCAGGCGTACGACCTGGTCCTCGCCCGCCGGACCCGCGACCACGGCCGCAGCCCCGACCTGGTCCGCCTGATCGCCGAACTGAACGCCGTCACCCCGGTGGTGGAGGCCGCGCCGGTCGCCCACCGGTACGGCGAGAAGCTGCCGCCCGAACTTCCCGCGGCCATGCGGGAGCTGGCCAAGGCGGTGGAGCGCGGCAAGCGGGGGCCGCACGGCGAGAAGGGCGAAGGCAGTGCGTACGCGGACCTCGGCCTCCCCGAAGAGCTTCCCGAGGACCTCCCCGAGCCGCACGGCGCGGCCGCCCGAGCCGTCCACCACGCCCTGCGGCACGCGGCCGACACCCTCGCCGACCCCGACCCGCTGACGGTCGTGCACGCCGAGGACCGCCTGGGCCGCCCCGCGGCACTGCGCGTACGGGCCCGCCGAGCGACCCGCAACGTCATCCTCTCCGGGGCGTCCTGGCGCTACGGCCTGCGCCTCGCCCTGTGCATCGGCATCGCCCAGGCGCTGGTGTCCCTCATCGACGTACCGCGCTCGTACTGGGTGGCCCTGACCATCACGTTCGTCCTCAAGCCCGACTTCGGCTCGGTGTTCTCGCGGGCGGTGCTGCGGGCGCTCGGCACGGCCGCAGGCCTGGTCGTCGCGGCTGCCGTCCTCTCATCCGTGGAACGCGGCTGGTGGGACGTCCCCGTGGTCCTGGTCCTCGCGACCCTCATCCCGGCCCTCACCCCGCGCGGCTACGGCTACCAGACGGCCGCGATCACCCCCGTGATCCTCCTCCTCTCCGACGTCCTCAACCACCAGGGCTTCGGGCTCGTCGTACCGCGCCTCGTCGACAGCCTCATCGGCTGCGCCATCGCCCTGATCGCCGGCTACCTCCTCTGGCCGGAGAGCTGGCACACCCGCATCGGCGACCGCCTGGCCGACGCCGTCTCCGACACGGCCCGCTACGTCGAGTGCGCCTTCGGCCCCGGCTCCGACGCCACCGCCCCGGCCGCCCGCGCCCGCATGCGCCGCCGCCTCTACCGCGACCTCTCCGACATCCGCACCGAGTTCCAACGCGCCCTCACCGAACCCCCACCCACCGGCGCGCGCGCCGCCGCCTGGTGGCCCCTCGTCGTAGCCGTCGAACGCATCGTCGACGCGACGACGGCAGCACGCGTACGGGTCCGGCACGGCGCCGATCCACCCGGGGCCGGGGAAGTGACCGAGGTCTCGCGGCAACTGAGCGAACTGGCCGAGGCCCTGCGCGAAGTCGAAGTCCTGGTACCGGTACCGGTGGATTTCACCGGCCCCAAGGACAGCGTCCTGGAGCCACTGCGCCAAGAGGTCGGCGCGGCCCGCGCGGTGGCGTCACCTCGGCGGTGAGGCAGCGCCCTCCCCGGCGCAGGTGCGCGGTGCGCAGCCCCGCCCGGCGAGCCGGGTCGTCGAGGTACTCGCCGCGCCCGGCCAGCGTACGCGCACACGACGCGTCGCCCGCTTCGCGAAACCTGGGGTGAAGCCCCGGTCTCACGAAACGGGCGGCGTCGGGGAAGGGTCAGGTCAGGCCGACCCGGAGTCAGCCCTGCTTCTGGACCTGCTTCATCGCCTTCGCCAGGCCGTTCGCCCACAGCTGGTTCACCCGGGCGCGCTCAGCCGCGTTGGGCTGGGCGTTCTGGCAGGACGTGCCGGGGCCGCCGCCCGACATCAGCTCGGAGCACGGGCCCCGGTAGTTGTCGGGGAGGCCGAGGACGTGCCCGGTCTCGTGGGCGGTGACGCGGGTGGAGTTGTACTGCTGGTTCTGCCGGTAGTCGAGGAAGATGTAGCCACGGCCGTGGCCGTCGGTGCTGGCGTACGAACCACGCGGGTCGTTGCCCTCGCGGTACGAGAAGCTCGCACCACTGCTGCCCTGCTGGAGCTTGACGTTGGTGACCGCGGCGTTCCATATGGAGGTGGACGACGCGATCTGCTGACGGAAGGTCGGAGCCTGCGAGGCGTTGTACGTCACGGTGACGGCCTTGGCGCCCGGGTTGGCGGCGCGCTTCTCGGCGACGGCCTTGACGACCGCGTCGAAGAACGCCTTGTTCGCGGCGGCCTCTTCACCGGAGCCCTGGTAACGGGCGACGGAGGCGGCCGTGGACACCGAGGACTTCTCGGCACCCGCCCGGGGGGAGTCGGCGGCCGAGGCTACGGTCGACGTTCCGAGCGCGGCGGCGGCGAGGCCGAGGGCGGCGGCGACGGACAGATAACGCTTGTGCATGTGGGGGGCTCCCTACTCGTTCGGTGAAAGGTGAACGTTTCGGTACCCGTGAGTGTCGGGGAGCCACGGCGCCAGCGGATGATGGCAGATGGCGATAGGACGGTGCTATCGCCGCACATCCGGACACCGGTCATACGTGCCAACTCATGGGGGTCCGTAGGGGTTTGGGAGGCTGGTGTGAGCACGTCAGCCGTTCTAGTCTCACGCCCATGGAGCTCGAGGTCAGGCATCTCCGCGCACTCTGTGCCATCGCCGACACCGGAAGCCTGCACAAGGCCGCCCGCCAACTCGGCATGAGCCAGCCCTCCCTGACCACCCAGCTGCGCCGCATCGAGCACGCCGTCGGCGGCCAGCTGTTCGCCCGCGAGCGCACCGGCTGCCGCCCCACCCCCCTCGGCCGCGTCGTCCTGAGCCGCGCCCGCCCCCTGGTCGTGGAGATGCGCGCCCTGGTCACCGAGGCCAGGGCCACCGCGGCGCGCGCCGACGACGGCACCCCGCAGCTGCGCATCGGCTCCACCGCGAGCCGCGCCATACCGGGCTGGCTGCGCCGGCTCCGGCACCGCATGCCGGGCACCGAGACCTCCCTCCAGATGGACGTCTCCGCGAACGCGCTCCTGCAAATGGTGGCCGCCGGTCAACTTGACATCGCCTTCGTCCACGAGGTCGAGGGCTGCCCGCTGCGCCTGCCGGACGGACTGCGCAGACGTGTCCTCCTGGACCGCGAGCCGCAGTTCGTCTCGCTCGCCGCCGACCACCCCGCGACCCGCAAGGACGTCGTCCACCTCACGGACCTCGCCGAGGACCGCTGGATGGTGGACCCGACGGTCGACGGCGAATGGGACGGACTGCAAAGGATGTTGCGGGAGGCCGGGCTCAACCCGCGGGTCCTGCACGGCGATTACCTCACCGCCGCCACCCTGGTCGCCACCGGCGAGGTCGTCACCGTCTGCCAGCCCACCTCGGTGGCGAGACCCGACATGGCGGTCAGACCCCTGGCCGGCGACCCGCTCGGCGTCCGCCTCCTGGTCGCCGCCCGCACGACGGCGGAACTCGACGCGGTCTACGGCGAGCTGGAGGCCGCGTACTGGGAGGCCGCCGCGGAGTCCCCCGCGTACCAGGGCTGGCTCCTCGGCAGCAGACCCGACACGAGACCCGACGACAGACCGGGCGGCAGACCCGGCGAGAGAAGCACCGCCCCGGTGCCGGTCCCCTTGGCGATCCCGGTCTCGGCCCCGCCCCCGGACCTTGGTCCCGCGACATCTCAGGACCTTCGCCCCACCCTCCTCTAAACCCCCTCTGACCTGCCACTTTCTCCGTTTTACGGTTCCGCGTCACGGTATCCGGCCGGTTGTTACGTTCCCTACGGATGACGCACACATCGCGCCCGTAGCTTCATATCCGTCGCCACCGCAAAGGGGCACAAAGACGGACAGTTCGTAAGCCAGCCACGAGGGAAGTTCACGCCATGCGCGCCACCCGACGCACCATCCGCACCGCCGCCATCGCCACCGGCGCGATCGCCGCGCTCGCCGTCCCCACCACCGCGGCGTTCGCGGACGCACCGTCCACCCCGCGGTCCCAGGTCGCCCCGGACGACGAGACGACCCCCGCGCCGAAGCCGGACGACGAGGTCACGCCGACCCCGAACCCCGACGACGAGGTCACCCCGACGCCGACCCCGGACGACAAGACCACCCCGGACGACAAGACCGACCCCGACAAGCCCGTCGTCGGCGGCTGGGAGTCCAAGGGCACCGTCGATCTGGGCAGCGGCTGGACCGCGGACGTCCAGGTGAACGCCTCCGCGCGCTCCGCCAAGGCGCAGATATCCCTGGACGGCACCCCCAAGGGCTCGCTGAGCGCCGAGGGCCGGTCGGCGAGCACGAAGATCGACACCTACACCTTCGTGCTCAGCCAGGACGGCTCCGTCAATAAGTCCGGCGGCGACCAGGACAACAGGGACAGGGACACGGACAAGCCGGTGCCCGGCGGCTGGGTCTCCAAGGGCACCGTCTCCCTCGGCCACGGCTGGACCGCCAAGGTCGACGTGAACGCCTCCGCCCGCAGCGCCAAGGCGCAGATCTTCCTGAACGGCAAGGCCAAGGGCTCCCTGAAGGCGTACATCAAGCCCGCGTCCACGAAGATCAACGGCTGTACGTTCACGCTCAACGCCGACGGCGGCATCACCAAGACCGGCAAGCCGACCCCGCCCAAGCCCAAGCCGCAGCCCGCGAAGAAGCGGACCTTCGTCCGCGAGTACAAGAACCTCGGCAAGTCCGGCTTCGACGCCAAGGTCTACAGGACCAAGGCCGGGTACGAGGCCGACATGATCGGCAAGTCCCCGAGCAGCGGCAAGAAGATCGTCTGGGACACCCTGAAGCAGCGCGGCAACAAGGCCGCGTACGGGCAGCACAACGGCGCCCACTTCGTGCTCTACCCGAACGGCACCATGAAGGGCTGGCTCGACGGCCGCACCGGCGGCAAGCCGAAGGCACACACCGGCGGCACGGCGACCGGCACCGGGACCGGCACGGGCACCCCTGCGTCCGACCGGGCCGTCCCACAGGGCGGCGTGAAGGCCGGTGCCGAGAACGCCACCCCGGCCTCGCACGGCACCCCGCTGGTCGCCGCGGGCGGCGGCATGGCGGCGCTCGGCGCGGCGGGCCTCGGCTTCGCGATGTACCGCCGCAAGCAGCAGGACCAGTAAGAAGCGGTACGTGAAGGGGGCGCCCCTCCCCCGGGGGGGCGCCCCCTTCACGTACGCACCGCCGTACTACGCGTACGCACCGCCGTACTACGCGTACGCGCTGGCCGTACTAGACGCCGATGTCGCAGCCGTCCTTGCGCCACACCGACACGACCGCCGGGCGGACGATCTTGCCGGGGCCGTCGGGCCAGACGCTCGCGGGCTTCTCGACGGACGCGCCGTCGATCTCGCCCGGGTGCTGCACGGCCACCAGGACGCGGCGCTCCTGGACGAGCGGGCCGCAGGTCTCCGCGCCCTTCGGCATGGTGAGGAACTGCTTCAGCTCACCGCGCCGGTCGCCCTTCGTGGCGACGCCGAACAGGCCGTCATGGGAGCCGAGCTGGTTGCCGTCGGTGGAGATCCACAGGTTGCCGTGCGGGTCGAAGGCCACATTGTCGGGGCAGGAGATGGGGCTGACCTTGTCCTTCGGGAAGCCCGCGAAGTACGTGGCCGGGTCGTTCGGGTCACCGGCGACGAGGAAGAGGTTCCAGCCGAAGCGCGTGGACTCCGGGCGGTTGCGGGACTCCGTCAGCTCAAGCACCTGCCCGTGCTTGTTGAGGTTGCGCGGGTTGGCCTCGTCGGCGCCGTCCTTGCCGGGCTTGCCGCGGTCGGTGTTGTTCGTCAGGGCGACGTACACCTTGCCGCTGCTCGGGGAGGGCTCGATGTCCTCGGGGCGGTCCATCTTCGTGGCGCCGACCTTGTCACCGGCGAGACGCGTGAAGACGTACACCTCGTCGGCGGTCATGCCCTCGACGTGGCTGACGGCCTTGCCGCCCGCGTACGCGGTGGCCAGCGGGATCCACTTGCCGCTGCCGTCGAACTCGCCGTCGGACGGCAGCTTGCCCGTGCCGTCGATCTCCTTGGCCGGGGAGTCGCCGGTGAACTTGGCGACGTACAGCGTGCCCTCGTCGAGGAGCGTCAGGTTGTGCTCGCGGGCCCAGCGCGAGTTCCCCTTGGCCATGCGCTTGCTGCCGACGAACTTGTAGACGTAGTCGAAGCGCTCGTCGTCGCCCATGTACACGACCGGGCGGCCGTCGCGGGTCAGGCGCGGCTGGGCGCCCTCGTGCTTGAAGCGGCCGAGCGCGGTGCGCTTGCGCGGGACGGAGTCCGGGTCGTACGGGTCCAGCTCGACGACCCAGCCGAAGCGGTTGGGCTCGTTCGGCTCCTTGGTGAGGTCGAAGCGGTCGTCGAAACGCTCCCACTTGCGCTCGGACTCACCGCCCGCGACGCCGTACCGCTTCAGGCGGGCCGCCTGCGTCGGGTCGGTGACCTTGTCCGCGTGGGCGAAGTACTGGTTGAAGTTCTCTTCGCCGTGCAGCGTCGTGCCCCACGGGGTGGTGCCGCCCGAGCAGTTGTTGAGCGTGCCGAGGACGGTGACGCCGCGCGGGTCGGCCTTCGTGCGGACGAGGTCGCTGCGGGCGGCCGGTCCGGTGAGGTGGAACTTGCTGGTGGTGGTGAGGCGCCGGTTGAGCTGGTGGCGCGGTACGGCGCGCAGGGCGCCGGTCCTGCGCTCGCCCTCGACCACGACCACGGACAGGCCGTGCGCGGCCCAGGCGATCTCGACCTGCTCGCGGGTGGGGTTCTTGGCGTCGTACCCCTTGAACATCAGGATCTCGTCCGTGTACTCGTGGTTCGCCACGAGGACCTGACGGCCGTGCTCCTCGCCGTGCCTCTCGCCGCGCAGCGGGAGCAGGCTGAGGAAGTCGTTGTTGTAGCCGAACTGGCCCGCCTGCGCCTTGGCGGTCTGCTTGTCCGCGTTGAACGCGGGGGCGCCGCGCAGGATGGGCTCGCCCCAACGGATCACGACGTTCTGGCCGTAGCCGCCGGGCACGGTGACCGTGTCGGCGGTGTTCGGGGCGACCGGGGTGAAGCGGAGGCCGCGGGCCGCCTTTTTCGCCGCGGGTTTTCTCCGGGCCGCCTCGGCTCCGGTGGCCGCCTGCGCCTCCGCGGCGCCCGGGGCGAGGGCGAGGCCGCCCGTCGCGCTCGCCGCGACCGTGACCACGGCCGCAGCGCGCATCATCGAGCGGCGGCTCAGGGCCCCGGCTATGACGTCACCCATGTACTCGTTGTCGCTGGTGTTGGGCACCGGGTGGAAGCAGGCGTCACCGCAGCGGAACCGGCACGTCATGGCCGAGCGGCCGCCGGAGCCGCCCGGGTGAGAGGTGATCAGGGGCAGCAGCTTGCGCACGGGGTCCTCCATGGGTGGCCGGTTGACGGCGCTTTGGCTTCTTTTTGCCGGTGATTCCGGCTGGAGGCTAGGGGTGGCGGCCAGCTCCACGGAGGACTGCGGGTGAACGGCGGGTGAATCCGTGTCAGGCCCGGCCCCGCTGCTCCCCCCGAGCGGTGGCCGCTAACCTTACGTGTCCCTCATGGCCAGGGGCTGGCTCCGGGAACAAGTCATGCGAAGGGTTGCGCACATGGGCATTCTGGGACGTCTGCTAGCCGTCTTCCGACGGTCTTCTTCCTCTACGGTTCCTGAGTCCGACTCGCAGTCGGCCTCGGCATCGACATCGGACTCGACGAACCCCGGGGAGGCCCCGGCGACGGCCTCCACGGTTTCCGAGCGGGCCTCGACTTCCGGCTCGATGGCGGCCTCGGCGGAGCCCGAGGAGGTCTCGGCGCCGACGTCGGCCTCGACGGAGACCGGGGAAGCCACGGCGGCGACCTCGGCGTCCGCGTCGACGGCAGGTACTGCTGCGGCGGGTGCTGCTGCGGTGGGGACCGCTGCGGAGGGTACGCCGGAGGCTGCGCCTCGGACTGGTGTCGCCAGGCGGTCGCCCGCCGAGGCGTTGGTGGCCGAGGCTTTCGACAACGTGTCGGTGCGTGTCCCGGCCCGCCGCTCCGCGGCGGAAGACTCCCACCCACCCACCCGTGACTCCCAACATCAGGGTGCTCCCGCGGCAACCGCCCCGGACCCCACCCCCGCCCCCGAGGCCACCCCGGCCCCGGCCGAGCAGCCTCCTGCTGTGGGCAGCTGGGCCGCCCAGAGGGCGATGGGGGCACCCCCTGCTCGAGCGGAGTCGAGAGCTTGGGGGAGGGTGGGCACAGCCCAGGCCGACGGCGCCGTCGACACTGAGGGCACCTCGGACGACCTCCCGGCGCAGCCGGAAACCCCTGCCCCGGCCCAGCCGGAAGCCCAGGTCGAGGCCGAGCCCACCCCCACAGCCCCGGCGCAGCCGGCCCTCGCCGTCGAGCCCGAGGCCGACGCCGACCCCACCCCGGCGCAGCCGGAAACCCCCGTCCCGGCCGAGGCCCAGGCCGACCCCACCCCGGCCGAGGTCGACGCCAACCCCGCCCAGGCCGAGCCCGAGCCCATCCCCAAGGCCCCGGCGCAGCCGGCCCTCACTGCGGCCAAGCTCAAAGCAACCGCCCCCACCCTCACCACCGCGTACCGCGCCGCAGGCACCGCCCTCCGCAAGCGCGAGCTGACCGGCACCCGGGCCCAGGTCTACCTGGTCCTCGACCGCTCCGGCTCCATGCGCCCGTACTACAAGGACGGCTCCGCCCAGAACCTCGCCGACCAGACCCTGGCCCTCGCCGCCCACACTGACCCCAGCGCCACCGTCCACCTGGTCTTCTTCTCGACGGACATCGACGGCACCGCCGACCTCACCCTCGACGCCCACGAGAACCGCGTGGACGAGCTGCACGCCGCCGCGGGCCGCATGGGCCGCACCAGCTACCACCGCGCCATCGAGGAGGTCGTCGCGCACTACGAGAAGTCGGACCACGTCGGCGAACCCGCCCTCGTGATCTTCCAGACCGACGGCGCCCCGGACACCAAGGGCCCCGCCAGCCAGGCCCTGGCGGACGCCGCCCGCCACCCCCTGTTCTTCTCGTTCGTCGCCTTCGGCGACAAGGACGCCAAGGCCTTCGACTACCTCCGCAAGCTCAAGGCGGACAACGCGGCGCACTTCCTCACGGGCCCCGACCCGAGGGAACTCACCGACAAGCAGCTGTACGAGGGCGTCCTCGCGTCGTGGCGCCCGTAGCGCGACCCCTTAGCCATGTGAGTGGATCTTCATTGGGCCGTTAGGATTTCGACCATGGCGGCCACTGGATCCGAGAAGCAGGGGGCGAACGACGTGCAGTCGTACTACGTCTCGACCCCCATTTACTACGTCAACGACGCTCCTCACCTGGGCCACGCCTACACGACCGTCGCAGGCGACGTGCTCACGCGCTGGCACCGTCAGCGCGGCGAGAAGGTGTGGTACCTCACCGGCACGGACGAGCACGGTCAGAAGATCATGCGCACGGCCGAGGCGAACGGGGTCTCCCCGCAGGAGTGGTGCGACAAGCTCGTGGAGGAGGCCTGGCGACCCCTCTGGGAGCACCTGAACATCGCCAACGACGACTTCATCCGTACGACGGAGAAGCGGCACACGGACCGTGTGCAGGAGTTCGTCCAGGATCTCTACGACAAGGGCGAGATCTACAAGGGTGGCTACGAAGGGCCGTACTGCGTCGGCTGTGAGGAGTACAAGCTCCCGGGCGAGCTCCTCGACGGCGAGGGTGAGTACGCGGGGCAAAAGCTCTGCCCCATCCACAAGAAGCCCGTCGAGCTGCTCAGCGAGGAGAACTACTTCTTCAAGCTGAGCGAGTACACGGAGCGGCTCCTCGCGCACTACGAGGCGAACCCGGGCTTCATCCAGCCCGAGTCGGCGCGCAACGAGGTCGTGAACTTCGTCAAGCAGGGGCTTCAGGACCTTTCGATCTCCCGGTCCACCTTCGACTGGGGCGTCCCGGTCCCGTGGGACCCCAAGCACGTCATCTACGTCTGGGTCGACGCGCTCCTGAACTACGCGACGGCCGTCGGGTACAACGAGAACCCGGCCAAGTTCGACGGCACCTTCCCCGCGAACGTGCACCTCGTCGGCAAGGACATCCTGCGCTTCCACGCGGTGATCTGGCCCGCGATGCTGATGGCGCAGGGCCTGCCGCTGCCCGGCAAGGTCGCCGCCAACGGCTGGCTGATGGTCGGCGGCGAGAAGATGTCCAAGTCGAACCTGACGGGCATCAAGCCGCAGGACCTGACGTCCCACTTCGGCGTGGACGCCTACCGCTGGTACTTCCTGCGGGCCATCGCCTTCGGCCAGGACGGCTCGTTCTCCTGGGAGGACTTCACCGCCCGCTACACCAGCGAGCTGGCCAACGACTACGGCAACCTCGCGTCCCGCGTCGCCGCCATGGTCGGCAAGTACTTCGGCGGCGCCCTGCCCGCCGACGAGGCGCCCGGCGCGGCCGAGCAGGCGATCCGGGACGGCCTGGCCGAGGCGGTCACGGAGGCCGACCGGAAGGTCGGTGACGACCTGGACTTCCAGGGCGGCATCCTCGCCGTCTTCGACTTCGTGAAGCAGGTCAACGGCTACATCACGGAGCAGGAGCCGTGGAAGGTCGCCAAGGACGACTCGCCCGAGGGCAGGGCGCGCCTGGCGTCCATCCTCTACACGGCCGCCGAGTCGCTCCGCGCCGTCGCCGTGCTCCTCAACCCGGTCATGCCCGAGACGTCCCAGCAGCTCTGGGACTCCCTCGGCGCCGAGGCCCCGCTCGGCGCGCTCGCCGACCAGCGGGTGCAGGACGCGGGCACGTGGGGGCAGCTCCCGGCCGGAGCCACCGTCACCAAGGGCGCGGTGCTGTTTCCGCGTCTGGAGGAGCCGAAGAAGGACGCGTGAGTCCTTCCCGCATGTGAGTACGTGAGTGAGGGCCCCGGAACCTGGTCGGTTCCGGGGCCCTCACTCATGTCCACGGACGCCCGCCCACGCCCACGGGCGACCACTCCTCAGGCGTACGACCCGACCAGCCGCGCCAACTGCCGCCCCACCGCCCGCAAGGGCTCCTCGCTGCGGGCGACCTGGGCCGTCACCTCGGCGCCCTCCAGGGCGCTGATGACGGTCGTCGCCACCTCGCGGGCGTCCTCGGCGGCGAAGCCGGAGCCGAGCAGCTTCTCCTCGACGATCCGCTCCCAGCCGAGCAGCGCCTGTGCGCACGCCCGCTGGATCTCCGAGTCCGAGCCGAGGGTCTCCAGGGCGGCGGCGGTGACGGGGCAGCCGTCGGTCCAGCCGGACTCCCGCAGCCCGACGGCGAGTTCGACGGCGCAGGCCTGGACGGCGGCGCCGGGGTCGGCCTCGGCGGCCATGGCGGCGCGCAGCACGGCCGCGAACTCCTCGTCGCCGTACTTGATCGCGGCGACGGCGACGGCCGCCTTGCCGCCCGGGAAGAAGTGGTAGACGGAGCCGAGCGTGGCCTGCGCCTCCTGGGCGATCTGCTTGATGCCGGTGCCGACGTAGCCCTGCCGCTGGATGAGCCGCGCGGCGACCACGACGATCCGCTCACGCGTGCTGGGGGGCGCGCTGTTCTGACTCATCCCGCCACCCTACCCACCCTCTGAGTAGAGCGTTCGTTCTAGAGCTGTGCTACGTTTCTCACGCGCTAGATAGAGCGCTCGTTCTAGTCACTTCACGTACGCACCGGAGGCACTCATGTCACGATCCGTCACCGTCATCGGGCTCGGCCCCATGGGCCAGGCGATGGCCACCGCGTATCTGGACCGGGGCTACGAGGTCACCGTCTGGAACCGCACCCCGTCCCGCGCCGACGCCCTGGTGGCGCGCGGCGCGAAGCCGGCGGAGACCACCGAAGAGGCCCTCGCCGCCAACGAGTTGGTGATCCTCAGCCTGATCGACTACGACGCGATGTACACGGCGTTCGCGGGCGCGGAGCACGCCGTCGCCGGCCGGGTCCTGGTGAACCTCAGCTCGGACACGCCGGAGAAGGCGCGCGCGGCGGCCCGCTGGGTGGAGGGACTCGGCGGCACGCATCTGACGGGCGGCGTCCTGTCCCCGCCGCCGGGCATCGGCAGCCCGGACATGTCGACGTTCTACAGCGGCCCGCGCGAGGCGTACGAGAAGTTCCGCGCGGACCTGGAGGTCATCACCGGCAAGACCGACCACCGGGGCGAGGACGCGGGTGTGGCCGCCCTCATGTACCAGCTGAACATGGTCATCTTCTGGCCCGCGATGCTCGCGTACTGGCAGGCGGTCGCGCTCGCGGGCGCGCACGGCATCAGCGCCTCCGAGATCGCCCCGTACGCGACCGAGAACTACGCGGGCATGGGCCAGTTCATCGACTTCTACGCGCCCCGCATCGACGCCGGGAACCACGCGGGCGACGTCGACCGCATCTCGATGGGCGTGGCGAGCATGGAGCACGTCGTCCACACGAACGCCGACGCGGGCGTGGACACGGCGTTCCCGGAGGCGGTCCTGGCCGCGTTCCGCCAGGGCGCGGCGGCGGGCCACGGGTCGGACAGCTTCAGCAAGCTGGTGGACCTGCTCCGCGAGCCGGCCTGACGGCGGGCCGCACGGCCCCTACACCACGCAGAACTCGTTGCCCTCCGGGTCGGCCATCACCACATGGTCGGGCCTGCCGTCCAGGTCGTGCTCACCCACGACCCGCGCCCCGGCGGCGGTGAGCCGCGCCACCGCCGCCGTGACCAGCGGCCACCGCACCTCCCAGGGCGTCTCGCGGCCACCGCCCACCCGCAGGTCGAGGTGGACACGGTTCTTGGCGACCTTGTCCTCGGGGACCTTGAGGAAGGAGATCGAAGGCCTCCGCCCGTCCGGGTCGGTCAGATAGGCCCCGTCGTCCCACTCCTCCTCGGGCACGCCGTGCCGCTCCAACCACTCCTCCCAGTTCGCGAACCCGGCGGGCGGCGGCTTCTCCACGTAGCCGAGGGCGAGCGCCCAGAAGCGGGCGAGTTCGCCGGGGCGGGCACAGTCGATGGTCAGGGTCCAGGGGATGCTGGTCATGGGCCCGTTCCTACCACTCCGCTGTGACAATCCTCCCGAGAGGCGTGGTCGCGCCTGCTCACAGCTCCTTCGCCAGGCGATGGATGAAGTCCCGCGACCGCGCCGGGTCGAGGGACGCCGACGTGACCTTCCGGAAGAGGGCCCGGAAGAGGGCCAGTTGGGGCTCCGCGTCCAGGAAGGGACCGCCGTGGGGCTCGTCGCGCTTCGCCGTGTCCAGCGGGGGGACGGGGCCGCCGAGGTAGAGGGCCGCCGCGTTGGCCCCGGCGAAGCCGTCCACGTCGAAGGGGATGACGCGGACCGTGACGTTGGGGCGTTCCGACTGGCGCAGGATGCGGGCGAGCTGGGCGCGGGCGACGTGGCGGTCGGCGACGCGGGTGCGCAGGACGGACTCGTGCAGGACGGCCTCGTAGGGCACCGCGCCGGGGCGTTCCACGGCCACGCGGCGGCCCAGGCAGTGGGCGACCCGCGGCTCCAGTTCGGCGCTGGGGAGTTCGGGGGAGGGGTAGGCGAAGACGGCGCGGGCGTAGTCCTCGGTCTGGAGGATGCCGGGGACGTGGGCCGTGGCGGTCACGTGCAGGAAGGTGGCGTGGTGCTCCAGCTCCGCGAGGTCGAGGAAGGCGGGCGGTAAGACGCCCCGGTACTCCTCCCACCAGCCCTTGGTGCGGTCGGTCGCCATCGCGACGAGGCCCTCGACCAGGCCGGAATCCCCGCACGCGTAGTGGGCGGCCAGCCTGCGCACCCGCGCCTCGCTCACCCCCGCGATCCCCGCCTCCATCTGGCTCATCTGGGCCGACGTCGAACCGAGGAGCTCCGCCACCTCGCGGGCGGTCATCCCGGCGGCGTCCCGCAGCCTGCGCAGCTCCGCGCCGAGGCGGACCTGCCGTGCGGTGGGCCGGTTCCTCGGCGGCATGCGCGACCTGCCCCTCAACAGTGTTCGCCCGAGGGCGTGTTGACGCCCCTCTTTCGGGGGGCAGGTTAGCGAACGTGTTGCCGTGGCAGAAATTACTGCCCTACCTTCAGTGATGAAGCGACCACCCACAGCGACCAGCGCCAGCAACCCCGGGTCCGGAAGTGCACCGCGTCGCCCCGCCACAGCGGGCACCGGCACGCCACCACCCCGAGAGAGTCGATCTCTTCCAACTCCTCGACGAACCAACGGAGTTACGCATGAACGAGAGCTGCGACCCCGGCGACGACTTCGACGAAACCCGCACCGCCCCCTCCTCCTGGTCCCCCCGCACCCCCTCCCGGGCCCCCTGGCAGTACACCCTCCACATCCCCAACGACCTCCGCGCCGTCACTGTCTGTCGTCATACGCTCGGCCTGATCCTGGCCGCCCACGGCCTCCCGCACCTCGCCGACTCGGCGGAACTGGTCGCGACGGAGCTGGTGGCCAACGCCGTGACGCACACCAAGGGCCCCGCCGCCCTGCGCCTGCACTGGTCCTGCGGCATCCTCCGCATCGAGGTCTGGGACGCCGACCCCACCCCGCCCGAGCCCCCGGCGCCCCCGGCCAGGGACCTGGTCCTGGCGGAGGCGGGGCGCGGCCTCGCCCTGGTCAAGGGCTGCGCCGACGGCTGGGGCTGGTATCACCTGGGCGGCGCTCACCTCCCGGGCGGCGAGGGCAAGTTCGTCTGGTGCGAGCTGGCCGAGGCGGCGTGATCCCGGCCCCGCACCCCGAGCAGCGCCCACGCCACGCACGCCGCGCCCGCCAGGATCCCGAAGCCGACGAGCAGTGCGCCGGTGTAGCCGTGCACCGAGGCCGCCGTCGGGGTCGCGCCCCGGTGGTCCGCCAGGTACGCCCCGGCCGCGCTGGACGCGACCGTGTTGAGCAGGGCCGTGCCGAGGGCCGCCCCCAACTGCTGCGAGGCGTTGTACGCGGCCGACGCGGCGCCGATGTCGTGGCCCCGCATCCCGGCCGTCGCCAGGCTCGCCGTCGGCGGCAGGACACAGCCGAGGCCGAGGCCGGTGAGGGTGAGCGCCGGGACCAGGTACAGCCAGAAGACGTGCCCGCTGTCCGGGGTGAGCCGGGTCAGCAGGAACATCCCGGCGGCGGCCGCGAGCAGACCCGGTACGACGAGGACCACCGGCCGCGCCCTGCCGTGCAGCTTGCCCGCGATGAACGTCGCCCCGACCAGCGCCGCGAGCGCGTTCACGATCAACGTCAGACCGGCCTCCACCGGCGAGTAGCCGAGCACCGTCTGGGTGTAGTAGCTCATGAAGAGGTAGAAGCCGAACATCGCGACGAACAGCAGCGTGATCGCGAGGAACGCCCCCGCCCGCGCCCGGTGCACCAGGATCCCGAGCGGCAACAGCGGCCGCGGCGCCCGCAGTTCCACGGCGACGAACGCCCCGAGGAGCACCACGCCGACGGCGAGCAGCGCGAGCACCCGTCCCGAGCCCCACCCGCGCGGCTCCGCCTCGTTGAACGCGTACACCACCGCCGCGAAGCCCCCGGCGCTGAGCAGCGCGCCCGGCACGTCGAGCCGTCCGCCGCCCGCGGCCCTGTCCCTCGGCACGAACGTCGCCCCGACCACGGCGAGCAGCGCGAGCGGCACGTTCACATACAGGCACCAGCGCCAACTCGCGTACTCCGTGAGCAGTCCGCCCGCCACCAGGCCCACCGCCGAGCCCGCCGCCCCGACGGCCGCGAAGACGCCGAACGCCCGGCCCCGGGCCCGCGGCTCCGTGAACGTGATCGTCAGGAGCGAGAGCCCCGCGGGCGCGAGCAGCGCCGCGAACACGCCTTGCAGCGCGCGGGCCCCGAACAGCATCCCCGGATTCACCGCCGCCCCGCCCAGCGCCGACGCGGCGGCGAATCCGGCCAGGCCGACGACGAACGTACGGCGGTGTCCGAGCGCCCCGCTGATCCGGCCACCGATCAGGAGCAGTCCGCCGAACGCGAGGGCGTACGCCGTGATGGCCCACTGGCGGCTCGCGTCCGACATGTCGAGGGCGCTCTGCGCGGACGGCAGCGCGATGTTCACGATCGTCCCGTCCAGGACGACGAGGAGCTGCGCGGCGCTCACCGCGAGCAGCGTCCACCGATGTGTGATGCGTTCAGCTGGGGGAACGGTCGCCCGTTCCGTGTCTGCGGCAGTCATGGCTTCAAGTGTTTCGTTGAAGGACTTCCGGAGACTTCGAGCGCCGAGCGGCACGGTGGTGGCGATGTGGAGGCCGCAAAGTCTCAAGCCGGGGTTGAGGCGAGGGACGGCCGCCGGGCGACCTCCCGACCCCTGGCCGGATATATACGCTCCCAGTGAGCTGTTGATCACTTCGTGATCGGTCTCACTTCGCCTTCACTCCGGCGCACGTACGCTTCACAGTATGGCCACGAATCCCGCTTCCGAGAGCCGGCGGTCGGCGCGCACCGCCGACGAGGTGAACGAGGAGATCCGTGCGCTGTGGCTGCGCTGCGGCGGGCGGCTGAGCACCGAGCAGCGGCGGGAGTACCAACGCCTGGTGACGGAGTGGGCGACGGCGGAGGCGGAGAGTCACGGCTCTCCGACCAGGGCGGCGTAAGAGGAATCACTTGGTCCCACTGGGGACCACGCAGTCCTTGGGCTGAACCCGGCCCTCCGGCCAGCCAAGGCCCACGAACGCGAGCCTTCGCGTTCGCGGATCCAGCTGGACGACGGCCACCGGCTTGTCGTAGGGATTGCCCGCGTTGGTGAGGCACACCCACCCGCTGGTTCCGGCCACCCGGTGCGCGGACTCCAGGCGGGACCACTGGGCGGACACGCGCTCGCGGGGCGGCACCTCCCCCGGCACTTGCGCGTTCGCGAGGAACACCGCCGCCGCGATGGTGCGGAAGCCGTCGTGCACCAGCATGGTGCGGGAGTCGTCCAGCTCGACCGGCCCGATGTCCCCGGCACGCCGCCCCGAGACGAGCTGCCGCAGCTCCGCCAACTCCCGCTGCGGCTCCACCAGATGCCCGGGCTGCTTCCGCTCCCCGCTCAGCTCCTTGTCCCACGCGCCGGGGTGCGCGGGGGCGGTGTACTGCACGGTGACGGCGGCGTGCCGCGTGCTCGCGTCGCCCTGGAGCTTCTTCCAGTCGGCCTCGCTCATGTACCGGTCGAGGGTCGCCGCCCCCGACCCGCTCACGATCGTGTACCGCTTCCCGTCGCACGGCACCTCCGCCAGCTTGAGGGCGAACAGACGCAGGTGGACGGGGCGCCCGGCGAAGTAGACGACGCGCGCGCGGGACTGGCAGATGTTGTGGCCGATGAGGGAGAAGTCGTTGCCGGTGGCCCCGGCTTCGTTGATCGACGGGGACGTGAACTCCTGGTCCTTGGCGCCGGGCGGCCCCGGCTCGTCCGTGCTGAACGCCCGCGCGAGGGACTCCACGTAGATGTCGTCGGGGCGGGTGTCCTTGACCAGGACGGTGTCCTGGTCCTCCAGGCCGCGGTGGAACTCGGCGAGCGCCTGGGCCTGTTGGCGGTTGGTGGGGATGACCCGGGCCAGGCCCTTGAAGCGCGGCTTGGCCTCGCGGCCCTCGGGGTTGGCGAGTTCGTCGGCGCTCGCGCGGCTGATCAGGACGGGGATGCGCAGCTCGTTGGTGAGCCGGTCGACGGCGTCGATGGTGTTGCGCAGGCTCAGGTTGAAGCCGGTGACCGCGCGCAGGTTGTGGGTCGTGGAGTCGGCGAGCTCGGCCAGGTCGTCGACGACCCGCTCCTGCTGGGCGTAGTTCCGGCCGGGGTTGGCGAGGACGAGGCGGAGCAGGGGCTTCTGCTCGCTGCGGTTGGCGCGGTACTGCGCGAGGTAGGCGCCCTGGACGTCGCTGCGGAGCTGTCTGCGCTCGGCCGCGGACTCCGGCTGGAGCGGCAGCATCATCGCGACGGTGACGTGCGGCTTGTCCTCGACGCGCCGGTTCTCCTCGGCGATGGCGTCGCTGACCTTGCTGATCTCGGGGGTGCCGAAGTCGTAGCCGGAGCCGTTGACGCCGACGCACTCGCCGTCGTGCCGCTCCACGCCGTCGGCGCAGGTGTCGGGGCCGCCGACGTTCCGCGGCACGAGGATGCCCGCCGCCGTCCCCACGGCCACGACGACCAGGACGGTCACGGCCTTCTTCAGGGGGGTGGCCCACAGATGGTTGTACAGCCAGTTCAGCACCGCGTACGCCCTCTCCCGCCGTTCACCGTCGCCGCCTCCTGATGAGCCCTTCGCCGGCCGGGCGTCGGCCCGGCCGGAGCACGTCGCGCTAGCCGAGGTGCCGCGTGCACGCGCACGGCTTCAACGGCTGTCTCTCCTGAGCCAGTTGCGCCCACTCCCCGGCCGTGCGCGTGAGCACCTCCGTGCCCGGCACCGGCTCCTCGCCGAGCCGGTCGAGCAACGGCCGCCACGTGCCCGTGAGCGCCTGGTCGACCGGGCGCGTCCGGTCCTCGTACAGCCACACCGCGTGCAGCAGCCGGTCGACGCGGCGCCGCAGCCAGTCACCGCCGGCGGGCGGGGCCTCGCCGAGCGCGCGGGCGTGCCGGTCGTCCGGGGCGCCGGACAGCGGGGCCGCACACGGGGCGCCCGCGACGGCGAGCAGTTCCTCGCACCACCGCGCCATGGAGCGCGAGGGGTCCCGCAGCGGGAACGCCCCGGTCAGATGGTCGACGGCCGCCTCGACGCCCCCGGCGGCGAGGTGGTGGTACGCCGCGTGCGCGCCCGCCGTGCCACACGGCTCGTCGGAATCGGTGTCGTCGGCGGCACCGGTGTCGGCGCGGGCCGCGAAGTGGGCGCGCAGCAGCTCGTGGTCCTCCTGCCAGGCGGCGCCGTCCGGGCGCAGCCGGTACAGCCGCCGCATCAGCAGATGCCGGAGCCCCCGGTCGCCGATGAAGTGGCGCGGGCACTGCGGCCAGCCGCTGTCGGCGAGGAGTTCGGTGATGCGGTACGCGGACAGCCGCTCGTCACGGCCCTCCTGGCGGGCCTGCATCAGGTGCTGCGCGCACGCCCCGGTGTGGGCGACCGACAGATGGCTGAGCAGGTCGAGCCAGTGGTCGTGCTGCTCGGGCGGCAGTTCCTCGGGGAGCTGCCGGGTCACCAGGTCGTCCAGGAGCAGGTCGGCGACCGGCACAGGCCGTCCCTCCGGCTCCGCCCGCGAGCGCACCGGCGCGTCCAGGAGGTCCCAGTCGGTGAACGCGGCCGGGTCCGGCGCCCGCAGCGACGCGGCGCCCTCGCCGAGGCGCGTCACGAACCGGGGCCGACCGCCGCTGAGGCGGTGGATGCCGCTCTCCACGCGCAGCCGGGAGGCGTGCTCGCCGGGCTGGTGCCCGGCGGGGCCGGGGTGCCCCTGGCCGTGGCCCGCGGCTCCCGAGGTCCCGGACCGGGCCCCGTGCCCCGCCGCCCCGGAGTGGCCCCCGTGCCCCTGGAGCCGCGCCACCTCGTTGTTCTGCTGCTCCGTCGTCAGCGTCGGCATGCCCACGAGCAGGGCGCCCCGCGCGGGCGCGACCAGGCCCGGCACACCGCCCTGCCTGCGCTGCCAGACGGGCAGCCCGCCGTCACCGGGACCCCAGGACGTCACCACCCCCGCGTCGGCGTCCGTCGACCGGTAGAGGAAGCGGCCGCCGTCCGCGCGGCGGGCCGTGGCGATCACCACCACCCGGTCGTGGTGCCCGCTCTCCCGGTCGAGCAGGACCGGCCGGAGCAGCCGTCTGCCGAGGGCGTTGTCGGCGTGGTCGAGGAGCACGGCGGGCCGCCCGGCCCGCGCCATCCGGCCCCGTACCGAGGTGTACGCGGCCTCCACGTCCTCGCGCAGCGCCCGGAACAGGAAGCTCTCGGCGTTGGCGCGGCCCTCGCCGCCCTGCTGGAAGTCGACGCTCAGGGCGTGCAGTCCGAGCCGGGGGTGTCCGGCCGCGCCCGAGTAGGCGCCGTAGCAGTCCTCCAGGGTGGCCTTGCCCTCCGAGGAGACCCGCTCGAAGAGTTCGTCGAGGATGGCGGTGATGAGCGGGGTGGCGAGCGGTTGGGCGGCGAAGAGGGCCGCGAGCGCGGCGAGGTAGGAGCGGAACGCGCGGTGCAGCACACCGCCCCAGAACGAGCCCTTCGGCAGCAGGTCGTCGTGCCTGCGCACCTCGTCGAGCCCTGCGGCCTGGCCCGCGAGCGGGTCCCCGGCGGCGACGGCCACCAGGCCCGCGTACAGGCGCGGCACCCCGATGGCTCCGCCGTCCCCGCTCCAGGCGCCGAACTGCACGGCCAACTCCCGCAGCGTCTCGGTGACTTCGGAGCGGGTGCTCGGGTGCTGCGCGGCCCGTTCGGCGTGCACGGGTGCGGCGCAGTCGAGGTGGGCTGCGGGGATGTGGCGCCCGAACTCGTCCCGTACGCAGCGCAGGAGTCGTCCCTTGCCCATGCCGGGGCCGCCGGTCAGGAACACCACCGGCAGGTCGGGCCCGTACAGGAGCGGGCGGTTGCGCCCCTTGCAGGTCTTGCCGAGCAGCCGGGCGACCAGGCCGTCGTCGTCCAGCAGCTTGCCGAATCCCAGATCGTCGGACACCGGCCCCCCGATGTGTCGCCGTTCTGCCCGTCCGGCGCGCGCACCCGTCGCGCGCGCCCCGCGTGCACGCACTGTGTGCGTGATGAATCGTCAGAGTAGTGGAGTGGCCCGGGAATGGGACCGGGCTGTCCGAGACAACATCACCGGGCGGGCCCGCCACTGCCGTCCCCGGGGCACCGTCCAGGAGCGCGCTACGGGCTCCACCATGACGAGTGACCGCAGCCCGCACCCACAGCCCGCAGCCCGCGCCCGCAGCCCGCCGCCTGCGACCCGCAACCCGCAACCCGCAACCCGCAACCCGCAACCCGCAACCAAGCCGATCACACCCCACCCGGCCCAGCCCAGCCCAGCCCAGCCCGGCCCAGCCCAGCCCGCGGGCGCCTGCCGACCGCACCCCTTCCCGCCCCGGAACCCGCCGCCGGGACCTTCACCCCTTCCCGCCCGCCAACTCCCGCTCCAGCGGCGTCCGGTACGCCGGTGTCACCCGCGTCGGGCCGAGCCACGCGGCCAGTTCCCCGGCCCGCACCGCCACCGCCTCGCGCGCCTCCGCGCCCACGTCCGTGAGGAGGCGGTACGTCACCTCGCCGTCCGCGCGCTGGGCCCAGGCGCCGACGATCCGGCCGTCGGCCCAGACGGTCGGGCCGATGTTGCCGTTGCGGTCGAAGAGGGCGGGGACGTGCGCCGGATCGAGGTAGAAGTCGCGGTGGCGGCGGCCCATCGGCGTGGGGTCGAGGCCGGGGAGCAGGGCCACCCAGGGTTCGGCGGCGGGCACGGGGGCCTCGTCGTCGGGCGCGAGACAGCCGGTGCCGCCGTCGTCCAGGTCCACGTCCCGCGCGCCCACCGCGGCGAGCGCCTTGCGGGCGTCGGTGAGCGTCCAGCCGGTCCACCACTTCAGGTCGTCCACGGTGGCCGGGCCGAAGGCGTACAGATAGCGGCGGGCCAGGGCGGCCTTGGCGGCGACGGGGTCGGCGCCGTCGGCGGGGTGCTCGGGCGCGGTCGTCCACCGGAACTGGCTGGAGGTCCAGCTGCCGCGCGGCCGGGCCCGCCGGATCCGCCCCTCGGCCGCGAGGACCCGCAGGATCCGGGAGCCCGCGGTCTGCCAGGAGGCGTACGACTTGCCGGGGCTCGCCAGCACCTTCTCACTCAACTCCGGTACATCACGGGCGAGTTCGGCGGCGCCCGCGACACCACGGGCGGCCAGCGCGGCGAGCGCGGCCCGCTCCGCGGCGGCGTACCGGCGCTCGTCCCAGCCGATCTGCGCGAGGAACGCCAGCGAGCCCGCGCGCTCCTTGGCCGCCACGGCCCGCGCGGTCGAGGCGTGCACGAGCGGCGCCAGCGGGGTCGGCACGACGAACATGGTGCGCCGCATGCACAGCATCCGCGTCACCGTGAGGTCGTCGTAGAGCCCCCGCTCCACCTCCGCGACGGACGGCTCCGCGAGCCGGGCCGCGGCGGAGAGGTAGACCGTCGCGGGGTCGGTGGCGTGCAGGCCGACCAGGGCGTCGGTGACGTCCTCGATCCGGTCGGCGCGGGTCCCGGGCGCGAGGAGGTGCCGGACGCCGAGCCGGGCCCGCCGCTCGGCGTCGGTGACGGCGCGGCGCCGGGCGATCACGGCCCGACCTCCGCCTCGGCCCGCCCGACCTCTGCCTCGGCCCGCCCGGCCTCTGCCTCGGCTCGCCGCTCCAACGCCAACTCCCGCCCCTGCTCCCGCTCCTGCCCCTGCTCCACCCCACCGGCACCCAGTGCGGCATTGGGCACGAGAATGCGCCGCAGCACCCGCTCGACCTCCGCCCGGGTGGGCGGCTCCGGCGCGGCCAGGGCCCGCAGGCTGACCCCCATGAGCGCGACACCGGCCGCCTCGGCGGTATCCGCGTCGGTGTAGTGCGCGAGGGCCCGCACGGAAAGCCGGTGGTGCTGCTCGGCGATCTCCCGCAGGGCGGGGCGGCGCATGGCGGCGACGTACAGCTCGAACTCCACCATCTGCTGGTCGCGTTCGGGCCCGTCGGCGGGCGGAAGGACGGCGTCGGCGAGCAGCACGGCACACTGCTCGGGCGTGAGCCCCGGGCGGCGGGCCACCCACTCGTCGAGATACGCCCCGAACCGGTCGACGGAGCGCCGCAGCGCGGCCGCGATCAGATCGTCCTTGGTGGCGAAGTGGTACGTCGTCGCGCCCAGTGGCACACCCGCCTCGGCGGCGACCGCGCGGTGCGTCAGGCCCTCGATGCCGCGCTCGGCGATGACCCGCTCGGTGGCGGCGACGATCTCCGCGATCCGCTGCGCCGGATCCCGGCGGCGACGCCCTTCGACAGCCATAGGGGCTCCTCACCACACGGAACAGCTTCATCAGTACGTACGTACCGTAACGCCGATCACCTCACCAGGCGAAATCGAATGCGAAATATGTCCGTATTGCACCCTTGCCCGACCTGGCTTACAGTACAGATGTACCACTCGCTTCACCCCCTTCCCCGAGAGGTGATCCCCATGAGTTCCCCCGTCATCGCCCCCTGCCTCGGCGTCACGGACACCGACGTGACCGTCGCGTTCTACGAGAAGCTCGGCTTCACCGCGCTGCCCGGCAACGACGACCCCGACGACGACCTGCGCGTCCTGCTGTTCGAGGGCCGGTTCGCGCTGATGGTCCACCGCGCCGAGCACCTGCGGAAGTGGCTGCCGGTGCACAAGGACACCCCGGTGGGCGCGTTCGGCATGTTCTACCTGGGCGTCGAGGACTTCGACGCGTACGTGGAGCGGATCAGGCCGCTGGTCGACGTGATCAAGGAGACCGCCGTCGAGGGCCGCGAGATCCTGTACTTCACCGACCCCGACGGCTACGTCATCGGCGTCAACCAGCGCCAGGAGGGTGAGTGATCATGGCTACGGAACCCGCCACCACGGCCAAGGTCGCCTCGTACGCCTTCTGGGGCCACGACGGCCGCGCCCTCGCGACGTTCTACGCGGCGGCGCTCGGCTGGCCCGACAAGATCCAGGAGTACCCGAACGAGGAGGGCGTGCCCACCGCGTTCCTGGTCGGCGACGGCACGACGACGTTCGTCTTCTACACGGCGCGCGACTACCGCGCCCCGAACTGGCCCGCCGACGAACTCCCCTTCCACCTGGACCTGACGTTCCCGGACGTCGAGGCGGCGGTGGAGCGCCTGGTCGCCCTGGGCGCGACCAAGCCCGCGCACCAGCCCGGCGGGGAGTACTGGACGGTCCTCCTGGACCCGTCGGGGCAGCCGTTCTGCGTCAGCGGTGGCGCCTGACGCGTCAGGGCGCGTCAGGATCGTCGATGATCTTCCCGTGCTCGTCGAGCGTGTGGGTGCGCCAGTACACGTCCCACTTGTCGTCGACGTGCTTCGGGACCTTGCCCTCCGGGTAGCGCACATAGCCCGACGGCGGCTTGTCGTCGTCCGAGACGCACGCCGAGCCCGTGCCGTTCACGGTCATCACCGGATACTCGCCACCCGAGCAGATGTCCTCCTTGAACTCCAGGGCGGAGCAGCCGGTGAGGGCCACGAGAGCGGCCCCGCCGACGAGGGCGGTGGTGACGGCGGACAAGCTGCGGCGCCGGGATGCCGCGGTGGGCCGGCTGATCCTGCGCGACATGAGCATGGGGGTCTCCAGTCGTTCGACGTGCTCCCCACTCTCGCCGCCGGTGGCCAACGATTCCTGAGTACGCGTACTCAAACCACGCGGACGCGAACAGCGAAGGGGCCCGGAGCCGCGTCAGCGGTCCCGGGCCCCTACAGCCGTATGCCGAAGGCTACTTGGCGTCCTGCTCACCCTTGGCGGCGGCACCCTCGCCCTTGGCGGCGGCCACCGGCTTGCGCAAGGAGATGTTCAGCTCCTTGAGGCGGGACTCCTCCAGCTCGGTCGGGGCGCCCATCATCAGGTCCTGGGCGTTGCCGTTGAGCGGGAAGGCGATCGTCTCGCGGATGTTCGGCTCGTCGGCGAGCAGCATCACGATGCGGTCGACGCCGGGGGCGATGCCGCCGTGCGGCGGGGCGCCGAGGCGGAAGGCGCGCAGCATGCCCGCGAACTCCTGCTCGACGGTCTCCGCCTCGTAACCCGCGATCTCGAAGGCCTTCAGCATGACCTCGGGCTCATGGTTCCGGATGGCGCCGGAGGACAGCTCGATGCCGTTGCAGACGATGTCGTACTGCCAGGCGAGGATGTCGAGCGGGTCCTTCTCCTCCAGGTCCTTCATGCCGCCCTGGGGCATGGAGAACGGGTTGTGGGAGAAGTCGATCTTCCCGGTGTCCTCGTCCTTCTCGTACATCGGGAAGTCGACGATCCAGCAGAACCGGAAGACGTTCTCCTCGAAGTGCCCGGCGCGCTTGGCGGCCTCGACACGCACCGCGCTCATGATCTTCGAGACCTCGTCGAACTCGCCCGCGCCGAAGAAGACGGCGTGGCCGGGGGCCAGGGAGAGGCGCTTGGTCAGCTCCTCCACGTTGCCCTCGGTCAGGAACTTCGCGATCGGTCCGGTCAGCGAGCCGTCCTCGGCGACGCGCACCCAGGCCAGGCCCTTCGCGCCGTGCTCGACCGCGTACTCACCGAGGCCGTCGAAGAACTTGCGGGACTGCGACGCGGTGTCCGGCACCGGCAGGGCGCGCACGTGCTTGCCCGCGAACGCCTTGAACTCCGAGTCGGCGAACACGTCCGTGATGTCGACGAGTTCGAGCTTGGCGCGCAGGTCCGGCTTGTCGTTGCCGTACTTCAGCATCGACTCGCGGAACGGGATGCGCGGGAAGGGGGACGTCACCTCGCGGCCGCCGCCGAACTCGGTGAAGAGCTCGGTCATCAGCTTCTCGATCGGCTGGAAGACGTCCTCCTGCTCGACGAAGCTCATCTCGACGTCGAGCTGGTAGAACTCGCCCGGCGAGCGGTCCGCGCGGGCGTCCTCGTCGCGGAAGCAGGGCGCGATCTGGAAGTACCGGTCGAAGCCGGAGATCATCAGGAGCTGCTTGAACTGCTGCGGGGCCTGCGGCAGGGCGTAGAACTTGCCCGGGTTCAGGCGGGAGGGGACCACGAAGTCGCGCGCGCCCTCGGGGGAGGTCGCGGTGAGGATCGGGGTCGCCATCTCGTTGAAGCCGAGGGCCACCATCTTCGAGCGGATCGAGGCGATCACGGCGCTGCGCAGCATGATGTTCCGGTGCATGCGCTCGCGGCGCAGGTCCAGGAAGCGGTACTCCAGGCGGCGCTCCTCGTTCACGCCGTCCTCGGCGTTGATCGTGAAGGGCAGCGGTGCGGCCGCGCCGAGCACCTCGACGTCGGCGGCCTCGATCTCGACCTCGCCGGTGGGCAGCTCCGGGTTCACGTTCTCGGCGCCGCGCGAGACGACCTTGCCGTCGACGCGGACGACCGTCTCCTTGGAGAGCTTGTCCAGGGTCTCGGCCGCGGCGGTGCCGGGGCGGGCGACGAGCTGCGTGATGCCGTAGTGATCACGGATGTCGATGAAGAGGATGCCGCCCAGGTCGCGCCGATTGTGCAGCCATCCGCTCAGCCGGACGTCGGTGCCGACGTCAGAGGCCCGGAGCTCACCGCACGTGTGCGACCTGTACCGATGCATCGTCGTTCATCCAGTCTTTCGGGATCGGGGAGTGCCCGGCCGGGGGCCTGCCCCGGCGGGCGTAAAGAAGGTGCTGGCTGTCAAGGCTACCGTCCGGTGGAAGATCACTTCCCCCCGTATTCGGGCGCCCCCCGGTGTCCCGCCTGCCTGTCGGCCCCGGGCGGCCGGGCACAAGGTGGCGAGCGGTGCACAACTGTTCCTACAGTGATTCAATGCGCACCGATGAGCCCCGCGAGCAGGTGGGGGACGCCTCCCTGCCTCCCGACCGGGACTCCCTCCCGCCCGTGAGCGCCGTGCTCTCGATCATCGCCACCGGCCTGTGGCGCTGGGACAACGCCACCGGGACCGTCACCCTCGACGCCGAGGCGGCCCGGCTGCTCGGCCTCCCGCCGCACGCCCAGACCACCACCGAGGCGGGTGTGCGCTCCCGCTTCCACCCCGTCGACTGGAACGAGATCCACGGCATCGTGCAGCTCGCCGTCGCCGAGGGCACCCTCGCCGAGGCCCGCCTTCGGATCATGGACGAGCAGGGCCGCCGCGTCCTGCGCACGGTGCGCAGCCGTACGAAGCCGATCGTCCACGAGGGCGGCAGCACCTACGAGCTGCTCGGCACCCTCCAGGAGGTCTCCGAGCCGTCCCCGGGATCGGCAGCCCGCTCGCCCGTCACCGGTGACTGGCGCCGCTCCCGCGAGGCGTTCCTGCTCGACGCGGGCCGCGCGCTCGCGGAGGCGCGGTCCACCAAGGAGGTCCTGCGGGTCGCCGCGGGCCTGTCCATGCCGGGCTTCTCGCCGGACGGGCTCGCCGTCTTCGGCGCCAAGGCCGACCGCCTCACCCTCGTCGGCCACCACGGCCACCACGGCTACGGCCACGACGACCCGCTCGCCTCGATGCCGCTGGACACCGACTACCCGGCCGCGGAGGTCCTGCGCACCGGCCGCGCGGTCTATCTGTCGTCCCCCGCGGACTACCGGCGCCGCTACCCGACCGCCTGGCCGCTGGCCTCGCGCTTCGAGCGGCAGTCCTGGGCGTTCCTGCCGCTGATCGTCGCGGGCCGCACGATGGGCGCGTGGATGGCGGCGTTCACCTACCCCGTCTCGTTCACGCCCGACGAGCGCTCGGTCCTGACGACGGTCGCGCGCATGCTGGCGCAGGCCCTGTCGCGGGCCGGGGTCGCGGAGTCCGAGCGGGAGCTGACGGAGGGCCTGCAGCGCTCGATGCTGCCGGTGCTCGGCCCGGAGATCCCCGGCATGAGCGTCGCCGCGCGCTACGTACCAACGGGCGGGGGCCTTCAGGTCGGCGGCGACTGGTACGACGTGATCCCGCTGCCGAGCGGCCGCATCGCCTTCGTCATCGGCGACGTGCAGGGCCACGACGTGCGGGCGGCGGGTCTGATGGGGCAGCTGCGCATCGCCCTGCGCGCGTACGCCTCCGAGGGGCACCGCCCGGACGCGGTGCTGTCCCGCGCCACCCGCTTCCTGTCCGGCATCACGGACGGCATCGCCTACGGGTCGACGGACACCCGCGACGACCACGGGGGCGCGGCGGCCGACCCGCGCTTCGCGACCTGCCTGTACGTGGAGGCGGATCCGGCGACCGGGGTCCTGGAGATCGCCCGCGCGGGCCATCCCGAGCCCGTCATACGCATGAGTGACGGAACGGTCCTCCAGCGGCCCATCGCGGGCGGCCTCCCCCTCGGCATCGACCCGGACGCGGACTACCCGACGACCCGCCTCGTCCTGGACACCGGCGAGACCATGCTGATCTGCACGGACGGCCTGATCGAGACGGGCGGCCACGACCTGGAGACGGGCTGGAGGCGGATCCGCAGGATTCTTGAGCAGTACGAAGACGACGGGGCCGGCGGGGCCGGAGCGGCCGGCGGGACTGGAGCGGCGGGCGCCGAGGGGGACGCCGTCGAGCCCGAGGGGCACGAGGGCTTCGGTGCCTACGAGGCCCCGCCGACCGGCGACGACAGCCTCGAAGTGCTCGCCGACACCCTCGTCCAGGCCGTGCACGGGCCCTCCTCGCACCACACCACGGGCCCCCTCGCCGACCGCCGCGAGGACGACATCGCCGTGCTGCTGCTCCGCCGCACGGGCCGCCCCGACCAGCGCGCCCACACCCGGCGCACGATGCTGACCATCGCCCAGGCCGAACCGGAGCGCGTCGCGGGCGCGCGCCAGCACCTGCGGGACCTGCTGCACGACTGGTCGGACGCCGACCAGGTCGACTCGGCGGTCCTGCTGGTCTCCGAGATGATCACCAACGTGCTCGTGCACACCGACGGCGACGCGCTCCTGGTCGCCGAGGTCACCGGCGAGGTCCGGGCGCGCAGGCTCCGGGTGGAGGTCGCCGACGGCAGCGACGACCTGCCGCACAAGCGCCACCCCGGCGAACTCGCCTCGTCCGGGCGCGGCCTCGTGCTCATGGAGCTGCTCGCCGGCCAGTGGGGGGTGGATCCGCGGGGCGAGGGCAAGAGCATCTGGTTCGAGCTCTACGAAGGCTCGGGGGACTCGCCCGGCGGTGCCCCGGAGGCCGGGGCGGGCGGGGACTTGGGCGGCGCGGACCCGGACGCCGCGCTGTAGCGGGCGCGCAGCTCGGAGAGCACGCCGAAGGCGGCGGCCGTCAGCGGTACGGCGAGCAGCATCCCGATGATCCCGGCGACGGACGCCCCCGCGGTGATCGCCAGCATCACCACCGCCGGATGCATCTGCACGGTCCGGCTCTGGATCATCGGCTGGAGCACGTGCCCTTCGAGGACCTGCACGGCGAGGACCACGCCGAGCGCCCACAGCGCGATGACGGGACCGCGGTCGGCGAGGGCGACGAGGACGGCGACGGCGCCCGAGAGGAACGCCCCCAGGTACGGGATGTAGGCGCCGACGAACACCAGGGCACCGAGCCCGGCGGCGCCCGGCACGCGCAGGATCAGCAGGCCGACGGTGATGCACACGGCGTCGATGAGCGCGATGAACGTCGTACCGCGCATGAAGCCCTCGACGGCCGTGAACGCGCGGCGCGCCATGGCCTCCACGGTGTCGGCGGCGGACGCGGGCACCAGGGAGCGCAGCGCGCCCGCGGTCTTGTGCGAGTCGCGCAGGAAGAAGAACACGAGCAGCAGCGCGAGCACGGCGGTCGCGATCATCTCGCCGACCACGCTGATCCCGCTCACCACCCCGGACGCGGCGGTGCCGCCGAACTTCCCGAGCAGGTCCTTGGAGTTGGACGCGAGGTCGTCGAGGGAGGTGCCGGCCGCCCCGAAGTGCTTCGACAGGTCGGACGCGGCTTCCTTGAGGGACGCGATGATCTGGTCGCCGGTGTCGATGAGCGCCGCGACGACGATGTACGTCGCCCCGCCGACGACCGCGAGCACGGCGGCGCAGGTCAGCCCGGCCGCCAGCGAGCGGTGGACGCGCATCTTCACGAGCCGCCGGTACAGCGGCCCGAGCAGCGCCGTCCCGAGGAGCGCGAGCAGCACGGGCGTGACGGCCGTCTTGAACACCGTGCACAGCCACACCCCGACCCCGGCCACACCGGCGACGAGCAGCATGACCACGCACCAGGCGGCCACGCGCCGCACGGCCTCGGGCAGAAGGGTGTGCACGGCTCCTACCCGAACACGGCCGTACGGCCCACGCAGCGGGGCGTAGGCCGTACGGACGGTGCGGGCACCTGGGCGTGCGGGAGGACCACCTGCCGTGGCCGCCCGCGTCGCCCGCCGTGCGGCAGGGTCACATGCCGTGCACGGCGGGGACCTTCCCCAGCAGGCCCTTCTGGAAGTCCTCGAAGGCCTGCTGCAGCTCCGCGCGGGTGTTCATCACGAACGGCCCGTAGTGCGCCATGGGCTCCCGGATGGGCTGCCCGCCGAGCAGCACGACCTCCAGGTCGGGCGTGTGGGAGTCCTGCTTCTCGTCCGCCCGGACGGTCAGCGAGCCGCCCGCTCCGAAGACGGCGGTCTGCCCGAGCTCGACGGGCCGCCGCTCCGCGCCGACGGTGCCGCGTCCGGCGAGGACGTACGCGAGGCCGTTGAAGTCCTCCCGCCAGGGCAGCGTGACCTCGGCGCCGGGCCGCACGGTCGCGTGCACCATCGTGATCGGCGTGTGCGTGATGCCCGGGCCCTCGTGACCGTCCAGCTCACCCGCGATGACCCGCAGCAGCGCGCCGCCGTCGCCGGTGGTCAACAGCTGCACCTGGCCGCCCCGGATGTCCTGGTAGCGGGGGTCCATCATCTTGTCCTTGGCGGGCAGGTTCACCCACAGCTGGAGGCCGTGGAAGAGGCCGCCGGACATGACGAGGGATTCGGGCGGCGCCTCGATGTGGAGCAGCCCGGACCCGGCGGTCATCCACTGGGTGTCGCCGTTGCGGATGGTGCCGCCGCCACCGTTGGAGTCCTGGTGCACGAAGGTGCCGTCGATCAGGTACGTCACGGTCTCGAAGCCGCGGTGGGGGTGCCAGGGCGTGCCTTTGGGCTCCCCGGCGGCGTACTCCACCTCGCCCATCTGGTCCATCATGATGAACGGGTCGAGGTACTTGTAGTTGATCCCGGCGAAGGCACGCCGCACCGGGAACCCCTCGCCCTCGAAGCCGCTCGGCGCGGTCGTCACGGCGAGCACGGGGCGCGCCACGGCGTCGCCCGGCACGGTCACCCTGGGCAGGGTCAGCGGATTCTCGACGGTCACTGCAGGCATGGATGGACCTCCTTGTACGCTCAGATTAGTTGAACGTAGAACTTTCTGCCACCTGGAACACGGAACGCCCGGAGGGCATTCCCTCCGGGCGTTCCGGTGATCACTGATGGCGGGGTCCATGGCCGAAACCGGCGGCCGCGCCCGCGGTACGTCATCCGTACCTGTGGTCCGTCATCCGTACCTGTCGTCCGTCATCCGTACATGCGGCGCATGGCGAAGTCGACCATCTGCTCGACCGCCTTCGCGTCGAACACCATGCGGTGCTCGCCCTCCATGTCGAGGACGAAGCCGTAGCCGGTCGGCAGCAGGTCGATGACCTCCGCGCCGGTGATCACGAAGTACTTGGAGTCCTTGCCGGCGTACCGGCGCAGCTCCTTCAGCGACGTGAACATCGGGATGACCGGCTGCTGGGTGTTGTGCAGCGCGAGGAAGCCGGGGTTGTCGCCGCGCGGGCAGTACACCTTCGAGGTCGCGAAGACCTGCTGGAAGTCCTCGGCGGCCATCGAGCCCGTGGTGAACGCGCGCACCGCGTCCGCGAGGGACGGAGGCGACGGCTCCGGATACAGCGGCGGCTGCTGGCCGTAACCACCGGGCGATTGCGCTTGCGGCGGCGGCTGTTGCGGCGGGACGTACCCCTGCCCGACACCCGCGTGCTGGTCGTAGCCGTACATACGGGCCAGCGTACCGATTCTGGCGGGGGCGCCGTACGGGGACGCCGGTTCCGCCGGCGTCCGGGCACCCGGGGCCGGGCCGCCCCGGGCCGACCCTCCCCCGCCC
>NZ_JNXT01000067.1 GCF_000716675.1 Streptomyces alboflavus | reverse complement strand
CGCGCCGTCGCCCCCCGCCCCGCGGCCCCCGCACCCCCGCCCCGTACCGCCGCCCTGTCGAACGCATCGCCAAGGTCGGCCAAAACGCGTGTCCCAATACGGTATGACCACCCGGGCCGACCTAGGTTGGACCGGTGGAGCAACACAGGACCCGTCCCCCGGGCGCAAGGCCGCGCCGCACCGCGCCGCTGCCCGAACAAGGCAGCCCCGCGGAGCCCCCCGTTCCCCGTACCCCGCCGGGCCCCCGCAGGCCCGCGTCGCCGCTCGTCCGCGTGCTGCGCAGAACCCCGCTGTACCGCAAGGTCAGCCGGATGCCGCTGTACCGGCGGCTGCGCCGGATGCCCAATCCGCGGCTGACCGGGCTCGGCAGCGGGCTCTTCGCCGCGGCCGTGATGTTCGTGCTCGCGTGTCTGCTGCGGCTGCTCTTCGGCGGCTCGCTGGTCGCGTACGGCGTGCTGTTCCTGCCCGTGAGCGCCCTCACCGCGCTCTGGGTGCGGCCCGCCGACCTGGTCACCGCGCCCGTCGCGGTGCCGATCGCGTTCGCGGCCGGGGTGCTGCCGATCTCCGGTGGCACCGACGGCTTCGGCGGTCAGTTCATGGGGCTGCTGACGTCGCTCGCGCTGCACGCGGGCTGGCTGTACGGCGGGACGCTGGTCGCCGGTGTCATCGTCACCGTGCGCAAGATCAAGCTCATGAACCGGCGGCGCCAGCAGCGGCAGTGGAAGGAACAGCAGCGGCGGGGCGGGCAGCTGCGGCCGCCGGGCGGCCCGGCGCAGCGGCGCGTGCCCGCCTCCTAGCCGGGCGAGGGGCAGGGAGGGGCAGGGAGGGGCAGGGAGGGGGTCGGCGCCGAGTCACGCGGTGGTGCGGCCCCGCGGTGGCTGCCCCACACAACGGTGCGCCGCCGGCTCCCGGGCCCCGCGGGCTACGCCCCTTGCTCCGCCGCCCGCGCCGCCATCGCCGCGCCCACGATGCCCGCGTTGTTCTGCAGCTCCGCCGGGACGACCTCGGCCTCGATGCCCTTGATCAGGGGCAGGAACTTGTGGGCCTTGCGGCTCACGCCGCCGCCGATGATGAACAGCTCGGGCGAGAACAGCATCTCGACGTGCGCCAGATACTTCTGGACGCGGTGCGCCCAGTGCTCCCAGGTCAGGTCCTCGTCCTCGCGGGCCTTGGAGGAGGCCTTCTTCTCCGCGTCGTGGCCGTGCAGCTCCAGGTGGCCCAGTTCACTGTTCGGCACGAGGTGGCCGCCGGTGAAGACGGCGCTGCCGATGCCCGTGCCGAGGGTGAGCGTGATGACCGTGCCGGTGCGGCCGCGGCCCGCGCCGAAGTGCATCTCGGCGACGCCCGCCGCGTCCGCGTCGTTCAGGACGGTCACCCGGGCGCCGCCGACGCGCTCGGAGATCAGGCCCCGGATGTCCGTGCCGATCCAGCTCTTGTCGACGTTCGCCGCCGTGCGCGCCGTGCCGTCCATGATCACGCCCGGGAACGTGGCGCCGATCGGTCCGGTCCAGCCGAAGTGCTCGACGACCTCGCGCACGCCCTCGACCACGCCCTCGGGCGTGGCCGGGTGCGGCGTCAGCACCTTGTGCCGGTCCTGGGCCAGGTCCCCGCGGTCCAGGTCGACGGGCGCGCCCTTGATCCCGGATCCGCCGATGTCCACACCGAAGATCTGCATGGACTCCACGTTACGACGCCGGACTGACAGTCACGCCCCGGTTGGACCAGTCGGCCAGACCCTCCGCCGCGCGGGCTACTGCTTCGCGGACAGCTCCGCCGCCTCGGCGCGCAGGTCCCGGCGCAGCTCCTTGGGCAGCGAGAACGTGATCGACTCGTCGGCCGTCTTCACCGTCTCCACGTCCGCGTACCCGCGCTCGGCCAGCCACTCCAGGACGCCGTCCACCAGGACGTCGGGGACGGACGCGCCCGAGGTCAGGCCGACCGTGGTGACGCCGTCGAGCCAGGCCTCGTCGATCTCCCCGGCGTTGTCCACCAGGTGCGAGGCGGGCACGCCGGCCTCCAGGGCGACCTCGACCATGCGGATGGAGTTCGAGGAGTTCTTGGAGCCGACGACGATGACGAGCTCGGCGTCCTCGGCGAGCTTCTTCACCGCGGTCTGGCGGTTCTGCGTGGCGTAGCAGATGTCGTCGCTGGGCGGCGAGAGGAGGTTCGGGAACTTGCCCTTCAGGGCGTCGACCGTCTCCATCGTCTCGTCCACGGAGAGCGTGGTCTGGGAGAGCCAGACGACCTTGTCGGGGTCGCGGACCTCGACGTTCGCGACGTCCTCGGGGCCGTCGACGAGCGTGATGTGGTCGGGGGCCTCGCCGGACGTGCCGATGACCTCCTCGTGGCCCTCGTGGCCGATCAGGAGGATGTCGAAGTCCTCCTTGGCGAACCGCACCGCTTCCTTGTGGACCTTGGTGACCAGGGGGCAGGTCGCGTCGATCGTGGCGAGCTTGCGCTCGGCGGCCTCCGTGTGGACGGTCGGGGCCACGCCGTGGGCGGAGAACATCACGATGGAGCCCTCCGGCACCTCCTCCACCTGGTCGACGAAGATGGCGCCCTTCTTCTCCAGGGTCTGCACGACGTACTTGTTGTGGACGATCTCGTGGCGGACATAGATCGGGGCCCCGTACTGCTCCAGGGCCTTCTCGACGGCGATCACGGCACGGTCCACACCCGCGCAGTAGCCACGGGGAGCGGCGAGCAGGACACGGCGGGAGCCAGGCGTTGCAGTCATACGGACCATCGTAAGGCCGCGTACGACAGGTCAAAGATCGCCTCAGTGGGGAGACTGGGAGCCACTGCGTGACCAGCGGAGACCCGGAGGCCCGATGTCCGCCCACACGACGAACGCGCCCCTGCCGCCCGACGGGGAAGGTGCCCCGAAGAACGGCGGGGGCCTGAGACGGAGCCTCGGCTTCCGGGACCTCGTCGTCTACGGCCTGCTGTTCATCGCCCCGATGGCCCCGGTGGGCGTCTTCGGGACGCTCGACGCGAAGTCGCACGGCGCGGTGGCACTGGTGTACGTCATCGCGACGATCGCCATGGCGTTCACCGCCTTCAGCTACGCCCAGATGGTGAAGGTCGTCCCCCTGGCGGGTTCCGTGTTCGCCTACGCGCGCGTGGGGCTCGGCAACGGCCCCGGGTTCATCGCGGGCTGGATGGCGATGCTGGACTATCTGCTCATCCCTGCGGTCGCGTATCTCTTCTCCGGGATCGCCATGCACGAGCTGGTGCCTTCGGTGTCCCAGTGGGTGTGGACGACGATCGCGGTGCTCCTGACGACGGCCCTGAACCTGTGGGGCGTGCGGCCCGCGGCGCGGGTCGGGTTCGCGGTGCTCGCGCTGGAGATCGTGGTCCTGCTGGTGTTCGTGGTGTCGGCCGTCGTGGTGCTCGCGCGGGACGGGGCGGAGCGGGGGTGGCTCTCGCCGCTGACGGGTGACGGGACGCAGGGGGCGTTCGCGCTGTCGGCGGTGGTCGGGGCCGTGTCCGTGGCCGTCCTTTCCTACCTCGGGTTCGACGCGATCGCCTCGTTCGCGGAGGAGGTCACCGGGGGCTCGGCGAAGGTGGCGCGGGCGGTGCTGTTCTGTCTGGCGCTCACGGGTGTGCTGTTCGTCCTGCAGACGTATCTGGTGGCGCTGCTGTCCCCGGTCTCGTCGGCCGACCTCGCCGCCAACCCCGGTGACCAGGGGTCCGCGTTCTACTCCTCCGTGGACGCGGCCGTCGGGGACTGGCTGCACGACCTGGTGGCCGTCAGCAAGGCGATCGGGGCGGCGTTCGCGGCGCTCGCCGGGCAGGCGGCGGCGGGGCGGCTGCTGTTCGCGATGGCGCGGGAGCGGAGGCTGCCGCGGCTGCTCTCACGGACCGAGTCGGGCACGCCGCGGATCGCGCTGCTGTGCGCCGCCGCCGTCACGCTCGTGGCCGCCGTGTGGGCGTCCCGCCGGGACGACGGCATGGACCACCTGGTGTCGGTGGTCGACATCGGGGCGCTGACGGCCTTCTTCCTGCTGCACGCGAGCGTGGTGGGCTGGTTCGCGGTACGGCGGCGGGGTGGCCCGGTGAGCTGGTGGCGGCACATCCTCGTGCCGGTGCTCGGCGCCGCGATCGTCGTCGCCGTCATCGTGGAGGCGTCGGGGTCGGCGCAGGTGGTGGGGGCGATCTGGCTGGGAGTGGGGCTCGTGGTGCTGGTCGCCCAGGGAGTCCGGGGGGCGCCCCGGGCTCCGTAAGGGTGTCAGTGGGGGCCGATACGCTCGCTTCATGGGTCTCAATACGTCTGCTGACGCGCCGCTTCCCGTCGGGGAGGTGTCCCGGCTCATCGGGGGCTGGATCGACCGGCTCGGGGCGATCTGGGTCGAGGGGCAGATCACGCAGCTGTCGCGGCGCCCGGGGGCGGGCGTGGTGTTCCTGACGCTGCGCGACCCCTCGCACGACATCTCCGTGAGCGTCACGTGCTACCGCCAGGTGTTCGACGCCGTGGCGGACGTGATCTCGGAGGGCGCCCGCGTCGTGGTGCACGCCAAGCCGGAGTGGTACGCACCACGGGGCCAGCTGTCCCTGCGGGCGGCGGAGATCAAGCCGGTCGGCGTCGGGGAGCTGCTCGCCCGCCTGGAGCAGCTGAAGAAGTCCCTCGCCGCCGAGGGCCTGTTCGCCCCGGACCGCAAGAAGCCGCTGCCGTTCCTGCCGCAGCTCATCGGCCTGGTCTGCGGCCGCGCCTCGGCCGCCGAGCGGGACGTCCTGGAGAACGCCCGGCACCGCTGGCCGGCCGTCCGCTTCGAGGTGCGCAACGTCCCGGTGCAGGGCGTGCACGCCGTCCCCCAGGTGGTGCAGGCGGTGAAGGAGCTGGACGCGCTCGACGAGGTCGACGTGATCGTCGTCGCGCGCGGCGGCGGCAGCGTGGAGGACCTGCTGCCGTTCTCCGACGAGCAGCTGGTGCGCACGGTCGCCTCGTGCCGTACGCCCGTGGTCTCCGCGATCGGCCACGAACCCGACACCCCCCTCCTGGACTACGTGGCCGACCTGCGCGCCTCGACCCCCACGGACGCGGCGAAGCGGGTCGTGCCGGACGTCGGCGAGGAGTACGAGCGCGTGGCGTTCCTGCGGGACCGCGCGCGCCGCGGCGTCGAGGCGTTCCTGGACCGCGAGGAGCGCGGCCTCGCGCACGCCCTGGCCCGCCCCTGCATGGAGCACCCGCACCGCATGGTCGAGGACCGCGAGGAGCAGATCACGGCGTACGTGGACCGGGCGCGCCGCACCCTCGGCCACCTCCTGGACCGCGCGGAGTCGGAGCTGACCCACACCCACGCGCGCGTGGTGGCCCTCTCCCCCGCCGCCACCCTCCAGCGGGGGTACGCGGTGCTGCAGAAGAAGCAGGGCGGCGCGGTGGTCCGCGCGGCGGACGAGGTGGCGTCCGGAGAGGAGCTGCGGGCCCGGGTCGCCGACGGCGAATTCACGGTACGAGTCGACATCTAGGGTGGGCGCATGACCAGCAAGACGGACACCGAGGCCACGGCGCTCGGGTACGAGCAGGCGCGGGACGAGCTGATCGAGGTGGTGCGCCGCCTGGAGGCCGGGGGCACGAGCCTGGAGGAGTCGCTCGCCCTGTGGGAGCGCGGCGAGGAGCTGGCCGCCGCGTGCCGCCGCTGGCTGGACGGCGCCCGCGCCCGCCTCGACGCGGCGCTCGCGGCCCCGGACGGCGAGGGCACCGAGGGCGACCCGGACGCCGAGGGCGCGTAGACACGCAGGTCAGGCAGGTCACGCGAGGGGCGCCCGGGACACCTGGCGCCCCTCGCCGCTGTGAAGCGGATCACCACACCCCACTTTTAGTTGAACATTGAACCTCGCTGTCGTACTGTCGATGTCACCGGCAGGCACCGGGCACCCCCCAAGTGCCCGAGCACCCCGCCGGAGCCCTCAGCCACGCATCGAGAAGGTTGTAAAGATGTCCCTCGTTCTTGACCCCGCCGCCCAGGACCTGCTGTTCCGCGAGGCCCGCACCGCGAACACCTTCACCGACGAGCCCGTCACCGAGGAGCAGGTCCAGGCCATCTACGACCTGGTCAAGTACGGCCCCACCGCGTTCAACCAGTCGCCCCTGCGGGTGACCCTGGTCCGCTCCCCCGAGGCGCGCGAGCGCCTGGTGCAGCACATGGCCGAGGGCAACCGCCCGAAGACCGCCACGGCGCCGCTCGTCGCGATCCTGTCCGCGGACAACGAGTTCCACGAGGAGCTCCCGGCCCTGTTCCCGCACTTCCCGCAGGCCAAGGACGCCTTCTTCGCCGAGCGCCCCGTCCGTGAGCAGGCCGCGGGCCTGAACGCCGCGCTGCAGGCCGCGTACTTCATCGTCGGCATCCGCGCCGCGGGCCTGGCCGCCGGACCGATGACCGGCTTCGACTTCGCGGGCGTGCAGAAGGAGTTCCTGGACGACGACCACACCCCGCTGATGGTCATCAACATCGGCAAGCCGGGCGACGACGCCTGGTTCCCGCGCTCCCCGCGCCTGGAGTACGAGGACGTCATCACGACCGTCTGAGGCCCGGCAGCAGGACACGGCAGGACACAGCGGTACGACGAGAGGCCCCCGGCGGTTGCCGGGGGCCTCTCGTCGTACCGCTGCCGCTATTTCGTGGCACGAACCGCTACACGCTGGTCTCGACCGGCGTCCGCTTCATCTCCAGGGACTCCGCCATCGCCGTCAGCTGACGGAACGAGGCCGTGCCCGCGACCACCGTCGTGGCGCCCTTGTCCTGGAGGACGAGCGCGTCGTAGCGGGAGCCCTGGTAGCGGTGCCAGGTCTTGCCCGCGATCTCCTGGGTCCGCTCGGTCTTGCGGGCCTCCTGCGTGGCCGTCTCGATGAACTCGGACGGCTTGCCCGTGGACTGCTTGACCGTCACGTACTCCCCGGCCGGGTCGAGGAAGCCCAGGTGCCAGCTGTCGTGGTCGGCGCCGTTGTACCGCACCGAGGTCGGCTTCCACGACTTGGGGAGGCCCTGGGGCGCCGCCACCGGATAGGGCGCGGCCCGCCTGGCGGTCAGGAGCTCGACGCGGTAGTCGACCCGCTTGACCGGTTTCTCGGTTTCGTCGTGCGGGATGAAGACGTAGATCACTGCGACCACGATGCCGATGACGGCCATCGAGAGCAGCATGTTCCGCACGGTCTGCTTGCCATTTCTGCCTGCCACGCCCCCAATCGTCGCAGGTCCCCATGGCACACGAAGCCGCACCCCCACCCGCGCTCACGTGTAGGGCCCTCTGCTCATTCTTTCGACCTGCGGATAGAGTCAAGGCATATCCCTCATCCGGCCGCCCGCCCGTCTCCCGCCCCCGCCCTTGCAGGGACGCCCTCCGGGCGCAGTTTTTGTTCCGTATCAGAAAGGTGCGCCTCGATGACCGAGCATCATTCGCTGCCGTCCGAACTCGTGGTCTCCCCGGAGGCTCCCGACCGCAACCTCGCCCTGGAGCTCGTCCGGGTCACCGAAGCCGCCGCCATGGCCGCGGGCCGCTGGGTCGGCCGCGGCGACAAGATCGGCGCGGACGGTGCCGCCGTCAGGGCCATGCGGACCCTCGTCCACACCGTCTCGATGAACGGCGTCGTCGTCATCGGGGAGGGCGAGAAGGACGAGGCCCCGATGCTCTTCAACGGCGAGCGCATCGGCGACGGCACCGGCGCCGAGGTCGACATCGCCGTCGACCCGATCGACGGCACCACCCTGACCGCCAAGGGCATGCCGAACGCCATCGCCGTCCTCGCCGCCGCCGACCGCGGCACCATGTTCGACCCGTCCGCCGTGTTCTACATGGACAAGCTGGTCACGGGCCCCGAGGCCGCCGACTACGTGGACATCAACGCGCCCGCCGCGGTCAACATCCGCCGCGTCGCCAAGGCCAAGAAGTCCTCGCCCGAGGACGTCACCGTGATGATCCTGGACCGGCCCCGGCACGAGGGCATCGTCAAGGAGATCCGCGAGACCGGCGCCCGCATCAAGTTCATCTCGGACGGCGACGTGGCCGGTTCGGTCATGGCCGTCCGCGAGGGCACCGGCGTCGACCTGCTCATGGGCGTCGGCGGCACCCCCGAGGGCATCATCAGCGCCTGCGCGATCAAGTGTCTGGGCGGCGTCATCCAGGGCAAGCTGTGGCCCAAGGACGAGGCGGAGAAGCAGCGCGCGATCGACGCCGGGCACGACCTGGACCGCACGCTCTCCACGAACGACCTGGTCAGCGGCGACAACGTGTTCTTCGTCGCGACCGGCATCACCGACGGCGAGCTGCTCCAGGGCGTGCGCTACCGCGCCGAGAACGCCTCGACGTCCTCGCTCGTGATGCGCTCCAAGTCCGGCACCATCCGGAAGATCGAATCCGACCACCGGCTCTCGAAGCTGCGCGCGTACAGCGCCATCGACTTCGACCGCGCCAAGTAGCGGCGGGCCGCGGCCGGGCGGCGTACGACGACGGGGGCGCTCCGTGCGGGGAGCGCCCCCGTCGTCGCACGCGGACGAGGCCTCGTGCGCGCCGGAGTTCTCGGTGGGTCCGGAGTTCTCGGTGGGCCCGGAGTTCGCGGTGGGCTCAGCCCGCGGCGGCGATGGTGCCCGCGGCGGTGCGGGTGGCCTTCTGGAGCTCCAGGTCGCGCCGACGGCGCCGGGCCAGGACCACGCGGCGCTCGGCGGCGGTCAGGCCACCCCAGACGCCGTACGGCTCGGGCTGGAGCAGGGCGTGCTCGCGGCACTCGACCATCACCGGACAGCGGGCGCAGACGCGCTTCGCCGCCTCCTCGCGGGAGAGCCGGGCCGCGGTGGGCTCCTTGGACGGGGCGAAGAACAGTCCGGCCTCGTCCCGGCGGCACACGGCGTCGGAGTGCCATGGGTTGTCCTGGTCCCGCTCGCGCGCTGGCACCCTTCCCCAAGCGCCCGACTGCGCTCGTGCCGGGGAGGCCCCCTCCGCCGGTACGGCGACCTGCAGGGACTGATGCGTCGGTTGCAGCACGGTCTACTCCTGACGACGGCTTCGCGAGCGAGAGACGATGCCCGAAGCTCTACCCGCTGTGTGCGGGCCTATGCACTGTGTTCCGGTGTACGGAAGCTCCGGTTCCTGCCGGACGGCGCGGGTGGCCGGAACGTGTCGTCGTCGAGCGGTCGCCCGTGCGCCGCGGCGGCGGGCGGCGGGCTCAGCCCTCAAGACGCTTGCGCAGATATCCGCGCAGGTCACGGATGAGCTTTCCGCGCTTGGGGCGGGCCTTGATGTCGCCGAAGACGGCGAATCCCTCGACGAAGACGACCGGCGCGTCCTTCTCCTCGGCGTCCAGGGTGTCCACTTCGACGGTGCCGAAGACGCCCGTGCCGCGGCCGCGCAGCGAGATGTTCTCGGGGACGCGCACCTTCACGTCCCCGAACAGCGCGAATCCCTTGATCAGGACCTGACGGTGCTCGAACTCGGCCTCACTGAGGTCGATCACGACGTCGCTGAACACGGCGTACGCGTGCGTGCGGCGGCCGACGCGCCAGCGGCCCTTGCGGACGGCGTCACCGAAGACCGCGTGCAGGGTCTCGTCGGCGGTCTCGGGGACCTCGCCGGGCGTGGGCCGGTCGGGCGCCTTCCCGAACGAGGGGCCCTTGTCGCCGGGGGCGGGCAGGTCCTCGACGAAGGGCTCGAGCTCGGCGACGGTCTTGGCGCGGTAGACCCCGTCGATCCGCTCTCCGTGCTCCTCCGGGTCGATCCGGCCCGTGGCGAGCGCCTCGGCGAGGATGTCGGCGGCGCGGTCTCGGTCGGCGTCCGAAGCGCGCAGCGGCGCGGGCGCCTTGGCGGCAGGGGTCTGGGAACGCTTCTCTAGGTCCACGCCGTCAGCGTACCCAGACGCGATAGATCGCGACTAGCCCCCGCGAGGGGCGGACAGGGGCACGCCATCAAGTGAGCCTTACCTCACCGGACCGGCGCGGCCGGGGCGCTCTACGCTGGTCGGGCGCCACCAATGGAGGTCGCGCCGCTGTCTGCCGAGTGAGGAATTGGGCGTCATGCCAGAGTTTGCGTACTCCGATCTGCTCCCGCTGGGAGAGGACACCACCCCGTACCGGCTGGTGACCTCCGAGGGTGTGTCCACCTTCGAGGCCGACGGGCGCACGTTCCTCAACGTCGAGCCTGAGGCGCTGCGCAAGCTCGCCGCCGAGGCGATCCACGACATCCAGCACTATCTGCGCCCGGCCCACCTGGCGCAGCTGCGCCGCATCGTGGACGACTCGGAGGCCTCGGGCAACGACAAGTTCGTCGCCCTGGACCTGCTGAAGAACGCGAACATCGCCGCCGCGGGCGTGCTCCCGATGTGCCAGGACACCGGCACGGCCATCGTCATGGGCAAGCGCGGCCAGAACGTCCTCACCGAGGGCGGCGACGAACAAGCCCTGTCGCGCGGCATCTACGACGCGTACACGAAGCTCAATCTCAGGTACTCGCAGATGGCTCCGCTCACCATGTGGGAGGAGAAGAACACCGGCTCCAACCTCCCCGCGCAGATCGAGCTGTACGCGACCGACGGCGGCGCCTACAAGTTCCTCTTCATGGCCAAGGGCGGCGGCTCCGCCAACAAGTCGTTCCTCTACCAGGAGACCAAGGCGGTCCTGAACGAGGCCTCCATGATGAAGTTCCTGGAGGAGAAGATCCGTTCGCTCGGTACGGCCGCGTGCCCGCCGTACCACCTGGCGATCGTCGTCGGCGGCACCAGCGCCGAGTTCGCGCTCAAGACCGCGAAGTACGCCTCCGCGCACTACCTGGACGAGCTGCCCTCCGAGGGCTCGGCGACCGGCCACGGCTTCCGGGACAAGGATCTCGAGGAGAAGGTCTTCGAGCTGACGCAGAAGATCGGCATCGGCGCGCAGTTCGGCGGCAAGTACTTCTGCCACGACGTGCGCGTGGTGCGCCTGCCCCGGCACGGCGCCTCGCTGCCCGTCGCCATCGCCGTGTCCTGCTCGGCGGACCGGCAGGCCACCGCGAAGATCACCGCCGAGGGTGTCTTCCTGGAGCAGTTGGAGACCGACCCGGCGCGGTTCCTGCCGGACACCGAGGACTCGCACCTGGAGGAGTCCGGCGACGTCGTCAAGATCGACCTCAACCAGCCCATGGACGCCATCCTCGCCGAGCTGACCAAGCACCCGGTGAAGACCCGCCTCTCGCTCACCGGGCCGCTCGTCGTCGCCCGCGACATCGCGCACGCCAAGATCAAGGAGCGGCTCGACGCGGGCGAGGAGATGCCGCAGTACCTGAAGGACCACCCCGTGTACTACGCCGGTCCGGCCAAGACCCCCGAGGGGTACGCCTCCGGGTCCTTCGGGCCGACGACCGCCGGGCGCATGGACTCCTACGTGGAGCAGTTCCAGGCGGCGGGCGGCTCCAAGGTGATGCTCGCCAAGGGCAACCGCTCGAAGCAGGTCACGGACGCGTGTGACGCGCACGGCGGCTTCTACCTGGGCTCGATCGGCGGGCCCGCCGCGCGGCTCGCGCAGGACTGCATCAAGAAGGTCGAGGTCGTCGAGTACGAGGAGCTCGGCATGGAGGCCGTCTGGAAGATCGAGGTCGAGGACTTCCCGGCGTTCGTCGTCGTCGACGACAAGGGCAACGACTTCTTCCAGAACCCGGCCCCGGAGCCGACGTTCACGTCGATTCCGGTGCGGGGGCCTGGGCTGGCGTAAGCGCCCCGAAGAGGCGGCGGGGATTTCTTTCGCCCCCGCCGCCCCTACCCGTCCCTTCACCTGGGGGCTTCGCCCCCTTGCCCCCCTTTCGGCGCTTCGCGCCTCGTCCTCAAACGCCGGACGGGCTGGATTTCCCTACGCGAACTTCTGGTTCGCCGCGCCCGTGCACTTCTGGAGGCGCAGGGGCTCCTTCGGGCCCGCGAGGGTCAAGCACAGGGCCGTGTCCGCCGTCGGGCGCAGGGTCCCGGACTGCTTGGTGAACTTCTGGTTGGCGGCGCCGTGGCAGTTCCAGAGGGTGACGGCGGTGCCTTCCTTGTACGAGCTGTCGGGCACGTCCAGGCAGCGGTCCTGGGTCAGGCCGGTGTGCAGCGAGCGTTGGCCGGAGTCGTACCACCAGGTCTGGTTGCGGTTGCCGGTGCAGTCCCAGCCCTGGACCTTGGTGCCGTTGCGGCTGCTCGACGCGTCCACGTCGACGCAGGTCTTCGTGGCCTCGTTGGTGAGGGGCGCGAACTTGTCGTCCCAGCCGCCCTCGTACAGCTTCGCGCCGCCCGTGGACGCCGGGTCGGCGCAGCTGCCCTCGCGCCAGCCGGAGTTGTGGAGCTGGGTGAGGCAGGAGGCGAAGGCGCCGTGGCCGCGGGCGTTGGGGTGGAAGGACTGGCGGACCGAGTTGGAGTCCGGCGGGAACGGGTTGGTCAGGTCCACGTACAGGCCGCGGGCCCAGGTGTCCTCCATGCAGACCTCGTGGCCGTGGAAGAGCCGGGAGTTGTCGAGGTAGAGCGCGCCGGAGTTCTTCGCGGCCCTGCGCATGCCGCGCTCGAAGGCGGGCACGGCCTCGTTGCGGCCCCACTCGGTGTCGGAGTCGTACCCGAGGCCGCCGCAGGCCAGCTTGCCGGGGAACTTCGGGTTGTCGCGGAAGTCGGGGCCGATCGGGCTCGGGTAGCCCATGACGACGAGCTTGTAGTCGTCGCCCGCGTAGCCCGCCTGGTCCATGACGGTGCGCAGATCGCGCACGGACTGCTCGACCTTGGGCACGAGCGCGTCGACGCGGGCCTGCCAGCCGTCCTTGTACTTGGGCGCGCAGGGGCCCTGGAGGGTCAGGTAGCGGGTCACGCAGTCGGTCATGACGGGTGCGAACTGCAGGTCGTCGTTGGCGCCGATGACGAGCAGGATCGTCTTGATCCGGGTGTTGCGGGCCTTGATGGCGAGGTTGTCGCTCTGCACCAGCTCGTCCGCGTACTGCTTCTGGCCGCCGATCCTGATGTTGACGGTCTGCGCGCCCGAGCAGGCCACGTTGTACGTGACGTCCGCGGGGATGCCGGTGCGGTGGATGGCGGCGTCCGGCGAGCGGTGGCACCAGTTGTCGGGGCCGTTGGTGCCCGGCTCGTACGTCCCGATGCCCTCGCCGCTGATCTCGCTGTCGCCGAGGGAGATCAGGCCGGTCTTGCGGTCGGCGAGCGGGCGCTCGGCGGGGTCGCCGTACAGCTTGGTGGCCTCGGCGGCGCGGATCTTCTCGAGCTCCGGCGACAGGGGCGTCGCCGCGGGGGCGGGGCCCTTGGGGTCCGCCGCCTGCGCCGGGACGGCCGTGGCGGCCCCGCCGATCAGGACCGTGACGGCGGCCGCCGCCGTGAGTGTGCCGCGCAGTCGGCTCGCGCCGACTCTTCCGACGCGTTGAACGCGCTTCATTGCGCCTCCCCGGTTTCGTGTTACCCACGGTTTTTACTGGTGGGTAGGGGGCTTGGGAATACTCCGAACAAGACAAGTGCTCAACTTTTTGAGGCAGTTGCGTACCCGGAAGCACGGAAGGACCAGCGGACATGAGCGGCGGCGACAGCGGCGAGCAGGGCCGAGACAACGGCGTTGACCAGGGCGGATACCGCGTCGAACACGACTCCATGGGCGAGGTGCGGGTGCCGGCCGACGCCAAGTGGCGGGCCCAGACCCAGCGCGCCGTGGAGAACTTCCCCATCTCCGGCCAGCGCCTGGAGCGCGCCCATATCGCGGCCCTCGCCGAGATCAAGGCGGCCGCCGCGAAGGTCAACGCCGACCTCGGCGTGCTCGACAAGGACATCGCCGGGGCCGTCGTGTCCGCCGCCCGCGAGGTCGCCGAAGGCCGCTGGGACGCGCACTTCCCCGTCGACGTCTTCCAGACCGGCTCCGGCACCTCGTCCAACATGAACACCAACGAGGTCATCGCCACCCTCGCCACCGAGCGGCTCGGCCGGGACGTCCACCCCAACGACCACGTCAACGCCTCGCAGTCCTCGAACGACGTCTTCCCCTCCTCCCTCCACATCGCGGCCACCGCCGCCGTGACGGGTGATCTGATCCCCGCCCTCGATCACCTGGCGACGGCTCTTGAACGCAAGGCCGAGGAGTTCGCCGACGTCGTCAAGTCCGGGCGTACGCATCTGATGGACGCCACGCCCGTCACCCTCGGGCAGGAGTTCGGGGGGTACGCGGCGCAGGTGCGGTACGGGGTCGAGCGGCTGCGGGCCTCGCTGCCGCGGCTCGCCGAACTGCCGCTCGGCGGGACCGCCGTGGGCACCGGCATCAACACCCCGCCCGGGTTCTCCGCCGCCGTCATCGCCGAGGTCGCCCGGGCCACCGGGATTCCGCTGACCGAGGCGCGGGATCACTTCGAGGCGCAGGGGGCGCGCGACGGGGTCGTGGAGACCTCCGGGCAGCTGCGGACCATCGCCGTCGGCCTCACCAAGATCTCCAACGACCTGCGCTGGATGGCCTCCGGGCCGCGGACCGGGCTCGCCGAGATCAGCCTCCCCGACCTCCAGCCCGGGTCCTCGATCATGCCCGGCAAGGTCAACCCCGTCATTCCCGAGGCCGTCCTCATGGTCGCCGCGCAGGTCACCGGCAACGACACCACCGTCGCCGTCGCCGGGGCCTCCGGGAACTTCGAGCTCAACGTCATGCTGCCCGTCATCGCCAAGAACGTCCTGGAGTCGGTGCGGCTGCTCGCCAACGCGGCGCGGCTGCTCGCCGACCGGACGGTCGACGGCATCGTCGCCCACCGCGAGCGGGCCCTGGAGTACGCCGAGTCGTCGCCGTCCGTCGTCACGCCGCTCAACAAGTACATCGGGTACGAGGAGGCGGCGAAGGTGGCCAAGCGGGCGCTGGCGGAGCGCCGGACCATTCGTGAGGTGGTCCTCGACGGTGGGTACGTCGAGCGGGGCGATCTGACGCTTGAGCAGTTGGACGCGGCGCTGGACGTCTTGCGGATGACGCGGCCGTAGGCCTTCGCGGGGCGCCCCAGGCCCACCCCTTCACCGAAACTGGGGGCTCCGCCCCCAGACCCCCGCTCCTCAAACGCCGGAGGGGCTGAAATACAGCAGCACATGATCCAGCCTGTCCGGCGATTGAGGACGAGGCACGGAGCGCCGATAGCGGGGGTCCGGGGGCGGCAGCCCCCGGTTTCGGGAAGGGGCGGGGTTGGGGAAGCCTAATATCTGTTCATGACAGACGACGGTGGTGGAACGGGCGCGGCGAAGGCGGCGCGGTGGGAGCCGGGGGCGCGGATTCTGTGGCGGTACCGGGAGAACGCCGGTGACGGGTTCCACATCTGTCGGCCCGTCACCGTCGTGCGGGACGAGGAGGACCTCCTCGCCGTCTGGATGGCACCGGGCACGGAGTGCGTGAAGCCGGTGCTTGAAGACGGGACTCCGGTGCACCGGGAGCCGTTGGCCACGCGGTACACGAAGCCGCGGACGACGCGCAGGGACCACTGGTTCGGGACGGGCGTGCTGAAGCTGGCGCGGCCGGACGAGCCGTGGTCGGTGTGGCTGTTCTGGGAGCCGGGCTGGCGGTTCAAGAACTGGTACGTGAACCTGGAGGAGCCGAGGACCCGCTGGCACGGCGGGGTGGACTCCGAGGACCACTTCCTGGACATCTCCGTACGCCCGGACGGGACTTGGCGCTGGCACGACGAGGACGAGTTCGCCCAGGCCCAGCGGGCGGGCCTGATGAGCGAGCGGAAGGCGGCGGCGGTGCGCGAGGCGGGTCACGCGGCCGTGGACGTCATCCGCGCCTGGGGCCCTCCTTTCGGGGACGACTGGCCGAGCTGGCGCCCGGACCCGTCGTGGCGGATTCCCGCCCTCCCCCATGACTGGGACCGTACGCCCGCGCACGTGTCCTCATGAGACCCTTGATGCGCCCCCGTGGTTCAAACGTAGGATCGTCCTCCGCAAGGGCGCACAGCGACAACTCCTCGTGCCCCCAGAGCGCCTGACAGGATGTCATCAAGGAGCGGCTGAACGTGAGCGAGGCATACGACGCGCCTGGCGGCCACGACCGCACGGGCCAGGCCGAGGCGTTCGACGCCATCGGCTCGGCCTACGACGTCGCGTTCCCGCACAAGTCGGGCCAGCTCGCGGCCGGCCGCCGCCTCGCCGAGGAACTCCCCGCGGGCTCCCGGATCCTGGACGTGGGCTGCGGCACGGGCCTGCCGACGGCCCGGCAGCTGGCCGACGCGGGCCACTCGGTGCTCGGCGTCGACCTGTCGGCGGGCATGCTGGACCTGGCGCGGGTGAACGTACCGCCGCCGATGGCCGAGTTCCGCCGGGTGGATCTGGCGGATCTGCGCCCCTCGGGTGAAGGGCCGGGTGCTGTGGGGCAGTTCGACGGAATTGCCTGTTTCTTCGCGCTGTTGATGCTGCCCCGGAAGGAGATACCGTCTGCTCTTCGACTGCTGCGGTCCCTGCTCAGGCCCGGCGGTCTGCTGGCACTGTCCATGGTCGAGGCCGACCTTGACGACGCGGCAATTCCGTTCCTGGGGCACACGATCCGGGTATCCGGTTACCTGCGGGACGAACTGCGGCACGTCGTGCGGGACGCCGGCTTCGACATCGCCCACGAGGAGTCGTACTCGTACGCACCGGCGAGGATCGATTCACCACCCGAGCACCAGTTATTCCTGCACTGCCGACGCGGCTGAGCAACGCTTGGACGGCGCGCGCGGCGCGCAGCCCCGGACGGACGGATTCGAAACGCGTGACGGAGCACCTCAGCCCCTACGAGGGCCGCAAGGCACCAGTTGCCCGGCCGACCGCCCCCGCGGATCCCCGCGGGGCGCTGCTGCGTGCCCCGGAGACGGACACGTTCGGCTCCGGGGGCGTGAACGCCCTGCCCGCGCAGGCGCGCACGGGTGAACAGGGCACGGGCACGGGCAGCGAGCACGCCCAGTCGTCCACGCCCGCCACGGAAGGCCCGGGCAGCCACCGCCCGCGCCCGGCCCCCGAAGGCGTGCCGACCCAGCCGCACCCAGGACCCGACGCCGCGAGGCCGGGCACCGAGGGCCCGGCGGGCATCGCCGGCGTGAGTGACGTACCGGGCGCCCCCGGTGGCGCCGAGCGCCGTTCGGGCCGCCCCCGGCCGCCGGGTCCGGCGGCGATGCGGCGTGACGGGGACCGGCTGCGGTTCGTGGGCGCCGCCACCCGGCGCATCGCCCGCGGCATCGACCTCGACGAGATCGTGATGGGCCTGTGCCGGGCCACGGTGCCGACGTTCTCGGACGCGATCCTCGTCTATCTGCGCGACCCGCTGCCGGTGGGCGACGAGCGCCCCGCGGGACCGCTGCTTCTCCGGCTGCGCCGCACCGACCGCATCCCGGAGGACCAGGACACCGACGGCGGCACGCTGCCCGCCCTCCAGGTCCAGTCCGACCTGTCGTCGGCCGCGGAGCTGTGCGAGGTCCGGGTGGGCAGCGCGCTCGCCGAGGTCCTGCGCGGGGTGCGGCCGGTGTTCGCGGACGCCGCGACGGCGTTCGGCGCGCTGCCGGAGCTGCTCGGCGAGGGGCGCACGGTGCCCGGCGGACAGCGTGCGATCCTGGCGCCGCTGCGGGGGCGGCGTCGGGTCATCGGGGCCGCTGTCTTCCTGCGCCGCCCCGACCGGCACCCGTTCGAGGCCGACGACCTCCTGGTCGCCGCCCAGCTCGCCACGCACAGCGCGCTCGGCATCGACAAGGCCGTCCTGTACGGCCGCGAGGCGTACATCGCCGACGAGCTGCAGCGCACGATGCTCCCCGAGACCCTGCCGCGCGCCACCGGCGTGCGCCTGGCCTCGCGCTACCTCCCGGCCGCCGAGACCGCCCGCGTCGGCGGCGACTGGTACGACGCGATCCCGCTGCCCGGCAGCCGCGTCGCCCTGGTCGTCGGCGACGTCATGGGGCACTCCATGACGTCCGCCGCGATCATGGGCCAGCTCCGCACCACCGCGCAGACCCTCGCCGGCCTCGACCTGCCGCCCCAGGAGGTCCTGCACCACCTGGACGAGCAGGCCCAGCGCCTCGGCTCCGACCGCATGGCGACCTGCCTGTACGCGGTGTACGACCCGGTGTCGCACCGCATCACCATCGCCAACGCGGGCCACCCGCCACCCGTCCTGCTGCACCTGGGCGGCCGCGCGGAGGTCCTGCGGGTGCCGCCGGGCGCGCCCATCGGCGTGGGCGGCGTCGACTTCGAGGCCGTCGAGCTGGACGCGCCCGCGGGCGCCACGCTGCTGCTCTACACGGACGGCCTGGTCGAGTCCCGCCTCCGTGACGTCTGGACCGGCATAGAGCAGCTGCGCGAACGGCTCGCCGCGACCGCCCAGCTCACCGGCCCGGACCACCCGCCGCCCCTTGAGGCCCTGTGCGACGAGGTCCTCGACATGCTCGGCCCCGGCGACCGCGACGACGACATCGCGCTGCTCGCCGCCCGCTTCGACGGGATCGCACCGAGCGACGTGGCGTACTGGTTCCTGGAACCGGAGGACGCCACGCCGTCGCGCGCCCGCAGGCTGGCCCGCAGCGCCCTGGCGCTGGGGCCTGACCGAGCTGAACGACGCCGTGGAGCTGCTCGTCAGCGAGGTCGTCACGAACGCCGTGCGGTACGCCACGCGGCCGATCACGCTGCGCCTCCTGCGCACGGACGTGCTGCGCTGCGAGGTCGGCGACGACGTGCCGCAGCTCCCGCGGCTGCGCCAGGCCCGCGCGACGGACGAGGGCGGACGCGGGCTCTACCTGGTCAACAGGCTGGCGCGGCGCTGGGGTGCCACGCGCCTGAGCACGGGAAAGGTGGTCTGGTTCGAGCTGAACCAGAACGGCTGACGGGGTCGCCCCGGCCCCGTTCGGGGCCGGGGGCCCGGCCACCCCCTGCCGGACCGGGGCTGAAATTGGATCCCGTCCAAATGTTGCCGACACCCAGTCGGCGGAGTTCACTGGCCTGTGTGCCCGAGCTCCGTCCGATGGGAGGACGCTCATGACATACACGACGAACAACGCCGGGATCCCGGTGGAGAGCGACGAACACTCGCTGACCGTCGGGTCCGAAGGACCGATCCTGCTCCAGGACCACTACCTCATCGAGAAGATGGCCCAGTTCAACCGGGAACGGGTCCCCGAACGGGTGGTGCACGCCAAGGGATCAGGGGCGTACGGGACCTTCGAGGTCACCAATGACGTCAGCCAGTTCACCAAGGCCGACCTGTTCCAGCCGGGCAGGCGCACCGAGATGCTGGCGCGCTTCTCGACCGTCGCCGGTGAGCAGGGCTCGCCCGACACCTGGCGCGACCCCCGCGGTTTCGCCCTGAAGTTCTACACCGAGCAGGGCAACTACGACATGGTCGGCAACAACACGCCGATCTTCTTCGTCCGGGACCCGATCAAGTTCCAGGACTTCATCCGCTCCCAGAAGCGCACCCCCGCCAGCGGTCTGCGCGACCACGACATGCAGTGGGACTTCTGGACGCTGTCCCCCGAGTCCGCGCACATGGTGACGTGGCTGATGGGCGACCGGGGCATCCCGAAGACGTACCGCCACATGAACGGCTACTCCTCGCACACGTATATGTGGATCAACGGCGGCGGCGAGAAGTTCTGGGTGAAGTACCACTTCAAGACCGACCAGGGCATCGACTTCCTCACCCAGGACGAGGCCGACGAACTCGCCGGGTCGGACGGCGACGCCCACAGGCGGGACCTGTACGAGTCGATCGCGCGCGGCGAGCACCCGAGCTGGACGCTCAAGGTGCAGATCATGCCGTTCGAGGACGCCCCGGACTACCGCTTCAACCCGTTCGACCTGACGAAGGTGTGGCCGCACGGCGACTACCCGCTCATCGAGGTCGGCCGGATGCGCCTCGACAAGAACCCCGAGGACTTCCACATCCACATCGAGCAGGCCGCGTTCGAGCCCTCCAGCATGGTGCCCGGCATCGGCCCGTCCCCGGACAAGATGCTGCTCGGGCGGCTGTTCTCGTACCCCGACACCCACCGCTACCGCATCGGCCCCAACTACGCCCAGCTGCCGCCGAACCGCCCGCACACGGCCGTCAACTCGTACGCGAAGGACGGTCCGATGCGGTACGAGGCGGCCGACGTGGCCCGGCCGTACGCGCCCAACTCCTACGGCGGGCCCGCCGCCCCCGTCCAGGAGGGCATGGACCCGGCGGGCTGGCGGACGGCGGGCGAGATGGTGCGCGAGGCGTACAAGCCGCACCGCGAGGACGACGACTTCGGTCAGGCGGGCACGCAGGTGCGGCAGGTGCTCGACGACGCGCAGCGCGAACGGCTCGTGTCGAACATCAGCGGCCACCTCCTCGACGGCGTCTCCCGGCCCGTACTCGACCGGGCGCTCGCGTACTGGCGCAACGTGGACAAGGGGCTGGGCGACCGGGTCGCGGCGAAGGTCGACGGCGGCGGCTGAGCACGACGGCCCGGACCAGGTCGCCCTGGTCCGGGCCGTCGGTCGCCCTGGTCCGGGCCGTCGGTCGTTGCCGTGGCGCCCGGTCAGTCGGCCCGGTCCGAGCGGTCCGCTCTGTCGTCCGGGTCGTCCGGGATGCCCCACGTCGGTGGTGGCGTCGTCGGGGTCGTCGGCGGGTTCGTCGGCGTCGTCGGGGTCGTGGGCGGCTTCGTGGACGGGGTCGTCGGCGGCTTCGTCGACGGGGGCTTCGTCGACGGCGGCTGCGTCGTCGGCTTGTCCTTGTCCTCGTCGTCCGTCTCGGTGGGCGGCGCCGTCGGGGTCCGGGGAGCCTGGGTCGTCGGCTCGGGGGGTGCCTCGACGCCGGAGCCCATGTCCGTCTTCAGGTTGAACTTGGTGCGCGAGCCCGTCGCGTTGAACGTGTACGCCGCCCAGACCTCGGCGGGGAAGCTGCCGCCGTCGATGCGCGGCTTGCCGCCCGCGCCCCGCATGGACACCTGATCGCCGCGCTTGAACTTGCCGTCGTCCTTCGGCTGCTCGCCGAACAGGCCGACCGACGTGACCAGCTTCGGCGTGTAGCCCACGAACCAGGCCGACTTGTTGTCGTCGGACGTACCGGTCTTGCCCGCGACCGACTGGCCCTTGCGGTTGCTCGCGTCGCGCACCGAGGCCCGCGCCGTACCGTCGTCGACCACACCGGTCAGGACGGACGTGACGGAGTCCGCGGCGCCGCGGCTGATGACCTCGTCGCCGATGGCGTCGGGCAGGTCGACGGAGCGGTCCTTGTGCTCGACCGACTTCACGAGCTGCGGCGTGACCTGCTTGCCGTGGTTGTCGAGCGTCGCGTACACGGCCGCCATCTCCAGCGGGCTCGCGCCCATCGACCCGAGGGTCTGCGCGGGCACGGCGGGCAGGCCCTTGACGTCCATGCCGAGCTTGCCCGCGGTCTTCAGGACCTCGTCCATGTCGACGTCCACGCCCATCTGCGCGAACACGGAGTTGACGGACTTGTTCATCGCCGTCTGGACGGTGACGGGGCCGTAGGAGCGGCCGTCCTCGTTGGGCGGTGCGAAGCCGATGTCGCTGCCCTTGACGGGGCGCTTGCTGCGGCCGCTGTAGATGGTGTCCGCCGTGATCGGCTTGCCCTCCTGCGTCTTCGCGCCCTGCTCCAGGGCGGCGGCGAGGATCAGCGGCTTGAAGGTGGAGGCGGGCTGGTAGTCGGCGCGGGTGGCGTTGTTCGTGAAGTGCTTCAGATAGTCGCGGCCGCCGTACATCGCGACGATCCCGCCGGTCTTCGGGTCGACGGAGACCGCACCGGCCTGCACGCGCGCGTCGGCCTTGTTCTTGCCCGGCTCCAGCTTGTCGTTGAGCTTGTTGTCGACCGCCTTCTCCAGCTGGCGCTGCTTCTTGGGGTCGATGTTGAGCGTGATGGTGTAGCCGCCCGCCTTGAGCTGCGCCTCCGCCTCGGACTTGGTGTAGCCCTCCTTGACGAGCTGCGCCTCGATGGCCTCGTTGGCGGCCCGGACCAGATAGCCGGTCTGCCCCTTCATCTCGGGGTCGGGCTTCGGCTCGTGCGGCTTGGGGAACTTCAGCCGGTCGCGCTCGGCGGAGTCGAGCCAGCCCTGCTCGACCATGTTGTTCAGTACGTAGTCCCAGCGCTCCCGCACCAGCTTCTTGCCGGTGGGCGTGGCCGTCGCCCAGTCGTAGGAGCTGGGGGCCTGCAGGAGCGCGGCGAGGTAGGCGCCCTGGGCGACGTTCAGCTTCTCGGCGTCGACGCCGTAGTAGGCCTGGGCGGCGGCCTGGATGCCGTAGGCGCCGCGGCCGTAGTACACGGTGTTGAGGTAGCCCGCGAGGATGTCGTCCTTGCTCTTCTCGCGGTCCACCTTCAGCGAGATGACCAGTTCCTTGAGCTTGCGCGAGACGGTCTGGTCCTGCGTGAGGTAGTAGTTCTTCACGTACTGCTGGGTGATCGTCGAGCCGCCCTGCTTGCCCTTGCCGGCCAGCGTGTTGAGGACACCGCGGGCGGTGCCCTTCAGGTCGACGCCCGAGTCCTTGTAGAAGGACTTGTTCTCGGCGGCGACGAACGTGCGCTGCACCGGCTTCGGGATCTTGTCCAGGTCGATGATCTCGCGGTTCACGTCGCCGTCGCCGTCGCGGGCGAGGAGCGTGCCGTCGCTGTACTTGTAGACGTTGCTCTGCAGGCGCGCGGCGGCGTTGCCCTTGGGGATGTCCACGACCAGGTAGAGCACGACGAAGCCGAGCATCAGCAGCAGGATGAAGGAGAAGAGCGCGCCCAGGAGCTTCTTCCAGGTGAAGAAGCGGCGGATGCCGGTCTTCTTGGGCTTGGCCGGGCGGGCGCGGCGGGCGGCACGGCGGCCGCCGCCCTCGCCGTCACCGGACTCGCCCGGGCCGGATATGCCCTCGCGCGAGGTGTCCTCACCGGCGGGGTCGGCGCCCGGCCCGCTCCCGGCGGGGCTGCCGACGGAGGGACTGCCGGTGGCAGGCGCGCCGTCGGACGGGCGGGGGCGCGCTGCTCGGCGCGCTCCGCGCTGCCGCGCTTTTCGCTCTTCCGCTCGGCCCATGACTGTGGCGCTCCGCTTCGTCTCGTCGTCTTCGTACCGCGTGTGTGCGTCGTGCTCGGGTCCATGCCGCCGCATGCCCGCCGACACCTCAGGTCAGCTCATGAAGCTAACACCGCGCCAGTGGACAAACGCCCCACGATCCGGCCTTTTCCGGACGTGACAATCAGCACCCGGCCCAGGGGAACCAGTGCTGTCCCACCCAAATCGACTCACCAGGGCCACGGACGGTTGCCCGCGAACCGAACACACAGGCGCCCGCCGACCTAGACACTGCGCGTATACACACCACGTATACGTGATGTGTATAGTGCTCCGCATGTCCATCGGTCACACCCTCCTCGGGCTCCTCGAATCAGGGCCCCGCCACGGCTACGACCTCAAGCGCGCCTTCGACGAGAAGTTCGGGCACGACAAGCCGCTGCACTACGGCCAGGTCTACTCGACCATGTCCCGGCTCCTGAAGAACGGCCTCGTCGAGGTCGACGGCGTGGAGGCGGGCGGCGGCCCCGAGCGGAAGCGGTACGCCATCACCGAGGCGGGCATCACCGATGTCCAGCGGTGGCTGGCGACCCCGGAGAAGCCGGAGCCGTATCTCCAGTCGACGCTCTACACCAAGGTCGTCCTCGCGCTGCTCACCCACCGCGACGCCGCCGACATCCTCGACACCCAGCGCGCGGAGCATCTGCGCCTGATGCGGATCCTCACCGACCGCAAGCGGAAGGGCGATCTCGCCGATCAGCTCATCTGCGACCACGCCCTGTTCCATCTCGAAGCCGACCTGCGCTGGCTGGAGCTCACCTCCGCCCGACTGGGCAAGCTCGCCAAGGAGGTGCTCCCCTCATGACCCCCGCTGGTTCCCTGCTCACCGCAGACGGGCTGCGCAAGGCCTACGGCCCGACCACCGCGCTCGACGGCGCCGCGTTCTCCATCCACCCCGGCGAGGTCGTCGCCGTGATGGGCCCCTCGGGCTCCGGCAAGTCCACGCTCCTGCACTGCCTCGCCGGGATCGTGCGCCCTGACGCGGGCGAGATCACGTACAACGGGCGGAGCCTGACCGGCATGAGCGACGCCGCGCTCAGCGCGCTGCGCCGCAGCGAGTTCGGGTTCGTGTTCCAGTTCGGCCAGCTCGTCCCGGAGCTGACGTGCCTGGAGAACGTCGCGCTGCCGCTGCGGCTCAACGGCGCCAAGCGCAAGGACGCCGAGCGGACCGCGCTGAGCTGGATGGAGCGCCTGGAGGTCGACGACGTCCGCGACAAGCGCCCCGGCCAGGCCTCCGGCGGCCAGGGCCAGCGCGTGGCCGTGGCCCGCTCCCTCGTCACCAACCCGCGCGTGCTGTTCGCGGACGAGCCCACCGGCGCCCTCGACTCCCTCAACGGCGAGCGCGTGATGGAACTGCTCACCGACGCCGCCCGCTCCACCCACGCCGCCGTCGTCCTCGTCACGCACGAGACCCGGGTCGCCGCCTACTCCGACCGCGAGGTCGTCGTGCGCGACGGCAAGTCCCGTGACATGGAGCGCCTGGTATGAGCACGACCCGTACGAAGCCGGTGGCGCCGCCCGACGCCGGGGGCCGGCCGACCGGCCCCACCGGCGCCCGCGCCTGGCTCCGCGACCTCGTCATGGGCATCCGGTTCGCGGTCGGCGGCGGCCGGGAGGGCTGGGTGCGCACCGGGCTCACCGCCGTCGGCGTGGGCCTCGGCGTCGCGCTGCTTCTCGGCGCCGCCTCGGTGCCCGACCTGCTCGCCAACCGCGACGCCCGCGCGACGGCCCGCCAGCCCGCGGACACCATGGCCGCCAAGAAGATCGACCGCTCCGACTCGACGATCCTGATCGTCGACGCGGGCACCGACTTCCGCGACTCGGAGATCGGCGGCCGCTCGGTGCGCGCCGACGGCGGCCACCCGGTGCTCCCGCCCGGCGTGAAGAAGCTGCCGAAGGGCGGCGAGATGCTGGTCTCGCCCGCCCTGCGCGACCTGATGAACAGCTCCGAGGGCGAGCTCCTCAAGGAGCGCTTCAAGGACTTCCGCGTCACGGGCACCATCGGCGACGCGGGCCTGATGAGCCCCAAGGAGCTCTACTACTACACGGGTTCCGACACCCTCACCAAGGAGCAGGGCGCTCACCGCATCAAGGACTTCGGCTACAACGAACCGGCCGAGCCGCTCGACCCGCTCCTGGTCGTGCTCGTCGTCCTGATCTGCGTCGTGCTGCTCACCCCGGTGCTCATCTTCATCGGCACCGCGGTGCGCTTCGGCGGCGAGCGGCGCGACCAGCGCCTCGCGGCGCTGCGGCTCGTCGGCGCCGACCGGCGGGCGGTGCGCCGGATCGCGGCGGGCGAGGCGCTCTTCGGCGCCCTCCTCGGTCTCGCGCTCGGTGCCGTGTTCTTCCTCGGCGTACGGCAGTTGGTGGGCGTCGTCGACATCTGGAAGGTCAGCGCGTTCCCCTCCGACATGGTGCCGATGCCCGGACTCACCGCGCTGATCGCGGTGGCCGTGCCGGTCTCGTCCGTGCTCGTCACCCTGGTCTCGCTGCGCGCCGTGGCCATCGAACCCCTCGGTGTCGTACGCAGCACGACGGCGCGCAAGCGGCGGCTGTGGTGGCGGCTGGTGCTGCCGATCGGCGGCCTGGTGATCCTGCTCAACCAGGACCAGGTGACCCGCACCGTGGGCGAGAACGTGCAGGTGTACTCCATCGCCGCGGGCGCCACCCTCGTCCTGGTGGGCCTCGCGACGCTGATGCCCTGGCTGGTCGAGGCGGCCGTGGCCAGGCTGCGCGGCGGGCCCGTGCCGTGGCAGCTCGCCACCCGGCGGCTGCAGTTGAGCAGCGGCACGGCGGCCCGCGCGGTCAGCGGCATCACGGTCGCGGTGGCGGGAGCGGTCGCGCTGCAGATGCTCTTCGCGTCCATGCACGACGACTTCAACACCACCACCGCCCAGGACCCGCGGCGGGCCCAGCTCAACGTCAGCTCGCCGGAGGCCAGCGGCACGCTGGCCCAGCGGATGATCGACGACTTCAGCTCCGCGAAGGGCGTCAAGAGCGTCATGGGCCGGGTCTCCGCGTACGTGGTCAAGCCGGGCGAGCTGAAGAAGGCCGACGACATCCGGCCCACCACGGAACTGTCGGTCGGCACCTGCGCGACCCTGCGCGAGCTGGCCCGGGTCACCTCCTGCAAGGACGGCGACGCGTTCATCGTGCACTCCGGGGACCGCGAGATGGACGCGTGGGTGGACCAGACGGCGCGGCCCGGCAAGAAGGTGGACCTCAACAGCGAGAGCTGGGGCGACTACGCGAGCGAGGGGCGCGGGAAGCACGTCCCGTGGACGCTGCCGAAGTCGGCCCGCACGATCACCTCGCGCCCCGACCCGGTGGGCGACAGCTACAACGGCATCTTCGTGACCCCCGGGGCGATCGACGTGGCGAAGCTGCCGGGCGCGAGCACCCAGGCCCTGGTGCAGATCGACCCGAAGGTCACGGACGCCGAGGAGTACGTGCGCAACGCGGCCACCCAGATCGATCCGCTCATCCGGGTGTACACGATCCGCATGATCGAGCGCGACAAGCAGTACGCCTCCGTGCAGAAGGGCCTGCAGGCGGGCGCGATCGCCACCATGATGCTGATCGCGGCGTCCATGCTGGTCTCCACGCTGGAGCAACTGCGGGAGCGCAAGCGGCTCCTGGCGGCCCTGACGGCCTTCGGCACCCGGCGCTCGTCGATGGCCTGGTCGGTGCTGTGGCAGACGGCCGTCCCCGTGGTGCTCGGCCTCGGCCTCGCCGTCACCGGCGGTCTGGCGCTCGGGGCCGTGATGTGCCGGATGGTGGACAAGGGGGTCACCGACTGGCTGGTGTTCCTGCCGCTGGGCGCGGCGGGCGCGGCACTGGTCGCGGTGGTGACGCTCCTGAGCCTGCCCGCCCTGTGGCGGATGATGCGGCCGGACGGGCTCCGTACGGAGTAGCTCCCGAGGGGGGAACCGTCAGGCGTGGGCGGGGGCACACAGCTGGGCTGTGTGCCCCCACCCATTGCGTCACCCCACGCGTCGCCTCACCCGGCCCGCCGCCTCACAACACCCGTACCGGCAGCGGCCGCAGCGCCTCCCGCAGGGCGCCCGCCAGTTCCTCGTACTCCGCCGCCCGCGCGGCACCCGTACGCATCGCGAGGGCCACCCTCCGCGTCGGCGCCGGGTCGGCGAAGTACCCCGTCAGGAGCTGGCTGCTGCGGCTCGTCTCGACGCGGACCGCCGTGCGCGGCAGCAGGGTCACGCCGAGGCCGCCCGCGACGAGTTGGACGAGGGTGGAGAGACCGGCGGCGGTCGTGGTGACGGGCGCGTCCCCGCGCCCCACCTCGCGGCAGATGTCCAGGGCCTGGTCCCGCAGGCAGTGGCCCTCGTCGAGCAGCAGCAGGTTCAGCTCGCGCAGCGCCTCGCGGGGAATGCCCTCGCGGCCGCCCAGCCAGTGGTCGAGCGGCGTGACCAGGACGAAGTCCTCGTCGAAGAGCGGCAGTTCGGTGACGCCCGGTACCCCGAGCGGCACGGCGAGCAGCAGCAGGTCGAGCCGTCCCGCCGCGAGGCCCTCAAGGAGCGAGGACGTCTGTTCCTCGTGCACCTGGAGGTCCAGGTCCGGGTACTTCTCGTGGACGAGGGCGAGCACCGTCGGCAGCAGGTACGGCGCCACCGTCGGGATCACGCCGAGCCGCAGCGCGCCGGTGAACGGCGCCTTCACCGCGTCCGCCTCCTCCATCAGCGCCTCGACCTCGTCGAGGACCGCCTTCGCGCGCACCGCGAGCCGCTCCCCCGCCGGGGACAGCAGCACCTTGCGCGTCGTGCGCTCCAGGAGCTGGACACCCAGTGCCTCCTCCAGGGCGGACACCGCGCCGGACAGCGCGGGCTGACTCATCCCGATTGCTGCCGCCGCGTCCCTGAAGTGCAGATGCTCGGCCACGGCCGCGAAGGCGCGCAGCTGCGCCAGGCTGGGTTGCTTGCCCCTATTTATGGCTCGCACTGATAACTACCTCCGATCAACACAACCGAGTGTAGCTATTTCCCTAATCAATGCACTCTGTGCCACGATCGACAGCAGTCCAACCCCCTGGAGCCCCTTACCGGGCTCCGAAGCTGCAAGGAGAGCGCGTGCTCACTGTCGGTGACAAGTTCCCCGAGTTCGACCTGACTGCCTGTGTCTCGCTGGAGGCGGGCAAGGAGTTCGAGCAGATCAACCACAAGACCTACGAAGGCAAGTGGAAGATCGTCTTCGCGTGGCCCAAGGACTTCACCTTCGTGTGCCCGACCGAGATCGCCGCCTTCGGCAAGCTGAACGACGAGTTCGCCGACCGTGACGCGCAGGTCCTCGGCTTCTCCGGCGACTCCGAGTTCGTGCACCACGCCTGGCGCAAGGACCACCCGGACCTGACCGACCTGCCCTTCCCGATGCTGGCCGACTCCAAGCACGAGCTCATGCGTGACCTCGGCATCGAGGGCGAGGACGGCTTCGCGCAGCGCGCCGTCTTCATCGTGGACCAGAACAACGAGATCCAGTTCACGATGGTGACCGCCGGTTCCGTCGGCCGTAACCCCAAGGAGGTCCTGCGGGTCCTCGACGCCCTCCAGACGGACGAGCTGTGCCCGTGCAACTGGAGCAAGGGCGACGAGACCCTGGACCCGGTCGCGCTGCTCTCCGGCGAGTGAACGGGAGCGTCTGACATGGCTCTCGACGAACTCAAGTCCGCCGTACCGGACTACGCCAAGGACCTGAAGCTGAACCTCGGCTCGGTCATCGGCAACTCGGACCTGCCGAAGCAGCAGCTCTGGGGCACGGTGCTCGCCTGCGCGATCGCCTCCCGCTCCCCGCGCGTGCTGCGTGAGCTGGAGCCCGAGGCCAAGGCGAACCTCTCCCCCGAGGCGTACACCGCCGCCAAGTCGGCTGCCGCCGTCATGGCGATGAACAACGTCTTCTACCGCACGCGCCACCTGCTCTCCGACCCGGAGTACGGGACGATGCGGGCCGGTCTGCGGATGAACGTCATCGGCAACCCGGGCGTGGAGAAGGTCGACTTCGAGCTCTGGTCCCTCGCGGTGTCCGCGATCAACGGCTGCGGCCAGTGCCTCGACTCGCACGAGCAGGTGCTGCGCAAGGCCGGCGTCGACCGCGAGACCATCCAGGAGGCCTTCAAGATCGCCGCCGTCATCCAGGCGGTCGGGGTCACCCTGGACTCCGAGGAGCACCTGGTCGGCTGACGCCTGCTGTCCGTGCGTGTAGGGCCCCGCTCACATCGAGCGGGGCCCTACGCGTGCGCGCCCCCGGATCGGCGCTCCGCGCCTCGTCCTCAAACGCCGGACGGGCTCTCTCCCACCCACCCGCCCAAACCTTCCCACCGGCTGGGCAACAGCCCGGCACCCTCAGGCCCGCACCGGCGAAGCTCCCAGCCCGCCTCGGCGAAGATCTCAGCCCGTCCGGCGTTTGAGGACGAGCGCGCAGCGCGATCGGCGCGGGCCCGTCCCACCCGCACGGCACATCCGGCCAGGCCGAGCGGCCCGGTCAGGCGTCGGAGTTCGTGGGGGTGGGGGCCAGCTCCGAAGCCGTGGCCCCCCGGGGCTGAGGGGCCTGCTTCAACGCGGCCTCGCGAGCGTACGCCCGGAGGTAGCCGACCACCGTGTTCGTCACGGCGACGAGCGGCACCGCCACCACCGCCCCGCCGATCCCGGCGACCATCCCACCGGCGGCCACGGAGAGCACCACGGCCAGCGGATGCACGGCCACGGCCCGCCCCAGAATGAACGGCTGCAGGATGTGGCCCTCGATCTGCTGCACGGCGAGCACCACGATCAGCGCCATCACCGCCGTGAACACGCCCTGCGTGACGAGCGCGACGACCACGGCGAACGCACCGGAGATCACCGCGCCCACCAGCGGGATGAACGCGAACAGGAAGATGAAGACGGCGAGCGGCACGGCCATGGGCACGCCGAGGAAGTAGATGCCGACGCCGATGAACACGGCGTCGATGAGAGCCACTATCACCGTGCCCCGCACATACGCGGTGAGCGTCCGCCAGGCCCGCGGCCCCGCGCCCGCGACCCCCGGCCGGGCGGCGGCGGGCACCAGCTTCAGGAACCACTTCCAGATGCGCGGCCCGTCGTACAGCAGGAAGAGCGTGGAGAACATGGCGAGGAGGATCCCGGTCATCGCCTCCACGATGACGGTGACGCCCTCGAGCCCGGCGGAGGTGATCTCCTCGGAGTTCGCGCCGACCGCCTCGCGCAGGGACTTGGCGATGTCGTTGATCTGGTCCTCGGTGACGTGGAAGGGGCTGTTGAGCAGCCACTTCCGCAAGTCCTCGATGCCGTCCTGGACTTGGCTGGAGAGCGTGTCCACGTTCTCCATGACCTGCCAGACGACGAACCAGCCGACGAGCCCCATGATCACGAAGCCGAGCACGGCGGTGCACACGGTGGCGAGCCCCCGCGGCAGCCCGAGCCGCTTGAGGCGGGCCACGGTCGGCTGGAGCAGCGCGGTGATGAGGAGCGCGGCGACGAACGCGAAGACGACGAGCTGGACGGCGCTGATGACCTTCATCAGGACCCAGACGGTCCCGGCGAGGACGAGCAGCCGCCAGCCGGCCTCGGCGGCGACGCGCATGCCCCAGGGCACGGCGGCGACGGGGTCGGGCCGCGCTCCTATGTCGGGCGCGTAGGCGGGCGGGGCGGGGACCTGGTCGGCGGCGCCGGGGCCGCCCGCGCCGGACTCCCCCGACGCGTCGTCCGTCAGGCCGCCGAGCCCGTCGAACTCGTCCTCGGCGGCAGCGGCGGCCCGCACCCGGTCCGCGTACCGCTTGCGCAGCGACAGCTTCCCGTGGGCACCGGTGCTGTCGGCGGCGACGCCGTCGGCCGGGGCACTCCCGGCGGCACCCGCGGCGGACGTACCCGCGTCGGACGCGGCCGTCGTGGACGGCGTCGAGTCGGCCGGCACGTCCCGCGCACCGGCGCCGGACTCGTCCGCCGCCGTGCCCGCGCCCGCCGCCGGCCGCTCCTTGGAGCCGCCCAGGCGTTCACCCATCCTGGTCAGCGCGCCGCCCACGCGGCCGCGCCACCCTGGAACTCGCGCCATGATCCGTCCTCTACCCCCGTCTTGCCCCACCACGTACCAAGTCCCCCGCACATCTCTCGGGGGACTGCCGGACCGACCGTACACGGGCGGGACCCCTCACCGTAGGACGGTGAGGGGTCCCTGAAGGTTGAGAGCGATCTCGGCGCTGTTCACTGCTGGTCAGCGCCGGTCGCACACCTCAGTACCAGTTGTTGTTCTGCCAGAAGTCCCAGGCACCGCAGGGGCTGCCGTACCGGTCGTTCATGTAGTTGAGGCCCCACTTGATCTGGGTGGCCGGGTTGGTCCGCCAGTCCGCGCCCGCCGAGGACATCTTCGAGGCGGGGAGCGCCTGGACCAGGCCGTACGCGCCGGAGGAGGCGTTGGTGGCCTTGTAGTTCCAGGTCGACTCGTGGTTCACGATGTTGCTGAAGCACTGGAACTGACCGGCCGGGACCATCTGCCGGGCCATCGCCTGGACCTGCGCGACCGTGTAGGAGCTCTGCGGCGCGAAGTCGGAGGCGTCGCGTCCGGAGGAGCGGCTCGCCTTGGACTCGGCGGCCTTCTCACGCTCCTTCTTCTCCGCGGCCTTCTTCGCGGCGGCTTCCTTCTCGGCCTTCTCCGCCTTCTCGGCCGCCTGCTGCTTGGCGACGGCGTCCTTGGCGGCCTGCTTGCGCGCGGCCTCCGCGGCGGACTTCTTCGCGGCCGTGTCGGCGGCCATCGCCTGGGCGTCGGCCTGCTGCGCCACGGAGGTGGTCTGCACCTGGGCGTGCTGACCCGCGGGTATGTCTGCGAGGAGAGTCGCGTCGCTTGCCGTCGCCTCGAGGTCGTTGGACTTCGAGGACTGGGTGTCGCCCGAGGCGACTCCCACGACAGCGCCGACGGTGGTGACCGCAGTGGCCGAAGCCACCGCGAATCCCCGGACCGAGATCCGGCTCACACGGTTTCCTTCCAGCATCGCCCGCATAGGTGACCCCGCGGACGCAATCGTGCCCCTGACGCTGGCCTCCGCTGGGTACATCGGTCACGGGAGGCGCGGGCCCGGTGGACAACTCCTGGGACAGGAGCGCCGCTTGGTGCTCGGGCGGCATACGGCTACCACTATGAAGTTCTGTTGTTCCGTACCGCTGGGGGTACAGGAGTGCCGTATGCGGGGCCTGACAGGACCCAGACTCTGCCGTAGCGAGACACCGGGAGGCAATTCTGCGTTGCGTGTGAAAGCTCACACCCCGTTTGCCTCAGGAGTTTTGCGGAAACACCCGCACACCAAGACGCCGCCCGGCTAGGCTCACTCGCTTCGCCGGGCGGCGCCAACTACCCCGTAGGGGAACCGAACTTGGGCAGAAACCCAAGATCAGGGTCAGATCTGTCCGTCCTCCAGCATTTCGGTCACAAGTGCCGCGATCTGCGACCTCTCGGACCTGGTGAGGGTGACGTGCGCGAAGAGCGGATGCCCCTTCAGTTTCTCGATGACGGCCACGACTCCGTCGTACCGGCCGACCCGGAGGTTGTCGCGCTGAGCGACGTCATGGGTCAGTACGACACGTGAATTCGCCCCGATCCGGGACAGAACGGTCAAGAGGACGTTCCGTTCCAGGGATTGGGCCTCGTCCACGATGACGAAGGCGTCGTGCAGCGAGCGGCCCCGGATGTGGGTCAGCGGCAGGACCTCCAGCATGCCGCGCGCCGAGACCTCCTCGATGACCTCCTTGCCCGCGACGGACCCGAGGGTGTCGAAGACGGCCTGCGCCCAGGGCCCCATCTTCTCGGCCTCGGTGCCCGGCAGATAGCCGAGCTCCTGCCCGCCCACCGCGTACAGCGGCCGGAACACCATCACCTTCTGGTGCTGGCGGCGCTCAAGGACGGCCTCCAGGCCCGCGCACAGGGCGAGCGCCGACTTGCCGGTGCCCGCGCGTCCGCCCATCGACATGATGCCGACGTCCCCGTCGAGGAGGAGGTCGAGCGCGATGCGCTGCTCCGCGCTGCGGCCCTTGATGCCGAAGGCCTCGCGATCGCCGCGTACGAGACGGACGTTGCCCTCGGGCGAGATCCGGCCGAGCGCCTTCCCCCGCTCGGACTGGATGGTCAGGCCCGTGTGCACGGGCAGGTCCGCGACCTCGGGGACGTACAGGCTCTCCGTCTCGAAGAGAAGGTCGACCTGCTCCCCCGAGAGGGTCAGCTCGGACATTCCGGTCCAGCCGGAGGCGTCCGTGATGGCGAGCTCCGCGCGGTACTCCTCGGCGAGGAGTCCGACGGACGACGCCTTGATTCTGAGCGGCAGGTCCTTGGAGACGACCGTGACCTCGTACCCCTCCGCCTGGAGGTTGCGTGCCACCGCGAGGATCCGTGAGTCGTTGTCGCCCAGGCGGTAGCCCGCCGGGAGCACGCCGGGGTCGGAGTGGTTGAGCTCGACGCGCAGCGTGCCGCCGAGGCCGCCGATCGGGATCGGCGCGTCCAGGCGCCCGAAGCGGATCCGGCAGTCGTCGAGCAGGCGCAGGGCCTGCCGGGCGAAGTAGCCGAGCTCGGGATGGTGCCGCTTGGCCTCCAGCTCCGTCACCACGACGATCGGCAGCACGACTTCGTGCTCGTCGAAGCGGGACAGGGCGTTCGGGTCGGCGAGCAGAACGCTGGTGTCAAGAACATAGGTGCGCCGGCCTTGCTGGCGCTTTGTGCTGGTCACCACGGAAGGACGTACCCCCTCGGATGAGGTCGGGGAGCGACGGAGGGAACTGGGCCGGTGACTGGCCACCCTGCGCGGGCCGAACACCGGCCCTCCCTGTCGTCCGCGCTCGGCGCGCGGTCGTCCTGGTGCAAAGGGCCTCCCGGGCGGACGGCCCCGTGCCGTCCGCTGAGATCCGGCGTCCGTGAATCGGACGCCGACCTGCAAGTGGTATTCCCTCGAACAAGCGCAGCCATGCCATGGCATATGACGGCGCGTTGGTTAACTCCTGGTTACCGAGACCTCATCGGGGTGCTTGCGTCAGCCGCCGTAACGGCGGTGGCGCGCGGCGTAATCGCGCAGCGCACGCAGGAAGTCGACCTTTCGGAAGGCCGGCCAGAAGACTTCGCAGAAGTAGTACTCGGAGTGAGCGGACTGCCAGAGCATGAAGCCCGACAGGCGCTGTTCTCCACTCGTCCGGATCACCAGATCGGGGTCGGGCTGGCCGCTCGTGTAGAGGTGCTTGGAGATCTGTTCGACGTCGACGCTCTCGGCGATGTCCTCGATGGAGGTGCCGCGGTCCGCGTGGTCGAGCAGCAGGGAGCGGACGGCGTCGGCGATCTCCTGGCGGCCGCCGTAGCCCACGGCGACGTTCACGAGTATGCCGGTGCGGGTGTGCGTGGCCTGTTCCGCTTCCTTGAGCACACCCTGGGTGCGGGAGGGCAGCAGGTCGAGGGCGCCGACGTGGTGGACGCGCCAGCGGCCGTCGTCGACGAGGCTGCGGACGGTGTCCTCGATGATGCCGAGGAGCGGGACCAGCTCCTCCTCGGGGCGGTCGAAGTTGTCCGTGGAGAGCATCCACAGCGTGACGACCTCGACGTCCGTCTCGGCACACCAGCCGAGGAACTCCTCGATCTTGTACGCACCGGCCTGGTGGCCCTGGGCGGTGGTGCCGCCGGAGGCCTTCGCCCAGCGGCGGTTGCCGTCGAGGATGACGCCGATGTGCTTGGGCACCTGGTCGTGGTCGAGGCGGCCTTCCACCCGGCGTGCGTAGAGTCCGTACACCAGGTCGCGCAGCTTCACGTGTGTCAGCCCCTCCATACAGACGGCAGTCCCCGAAGGCGAAAGCGTACCGCTGCGCGGGCGCCTCCAGAGCCGGGGTGCGGCCCGCCTTCCGCTTTCCCGGCACGGACCCTGTGACTACACGCGCGCGGCCCACGTCCCGGTTCCCTGAAGTAGCTTCGTCCTCATGAACGACACCTCCGAATACCGCGCGGCAGCAGACCGTTACGACTCCATGGAGTACCGGCGCAGCGGCCGGAGCGGCCTGAAGCTGCCCGCTGTCTCCCTCGGCCTCTGGCACAACTTCGGCGACGACCGCGCCCTGGACTCCCAGCGCGCGATCCTGCGCCGCGCCTTCGACCTGGGCGTCACCCACTTCGACCTGGCGAACAACTACGGCCCGCCGCCCGGCAGCGCGGAGCTGAACTTCGGCAAGCTCTTCGCCCAGGACTTCGCCCCCTACCGGGACGAGCTGGTCATCTCGACCAAGGCGGGCTACCTGATGAACCCCGGCCCGTACGGCGAGTGGGGCTCCCGCAAGTACCTGCTGTCCTCGCTCGACGCGTCCCTGTCCCGCATGGGCCTGGACTACGTCGACATCTTCTACTCGCACCGCTTCGACCCGGACACCCCGCTGGAAGAGACGATGGGCGCGCTCGCCTCGGCCGTCCAGCAGGGCAAGGCGCTGTACGTCGGCGTCTCCTCGTACAACAGCGAGCAGACGGCGGAGGCCGCCCGCCTGCTGACCGAGATGGGCGTGCGCCCCCTCATCCACCAGCCCTCGTACTCGATGATCAACCGCTGGACCGAGGACGACGGGCTTCTCGACACCCTGGAGACGGCCGGCATGGGCTGCATCTCCTTCGTGCCGCTCGCCCAGGGCCTGCTCACGAACAAGTACCTGAAGGGCATCCCCGAGGGCTCCCGCGCCACCCAGGGCAAGTCCCTCGACCCGGGGCTGCTCAACGACGAGGTCGTACGCCGCCTCAATGGCCTGAACGACATCGCCGCCCGCCGCGACCAGTCGCTCGCGCAACTGGCGCTGAACTGGGTCCTGCGGGACGAGCGCATGACGTCGGCGCTCATCGGTGCCTCCAGCGTGAAGCAGCTGGAGGAGAACGTGGCGGCGCTGGCGGGTCCGAAGCTCACGGACGCGGAGCTGGCGGAGATCGACACGTTCGCCGTCTCGACGCCGGGGACGAACATCTGGGCCGGCCGGGGCTGAGGGTTCCCTCCCGGGGGGGGGTGGGGCTGGTGGGCCTGCGCCCCGTAGGGGGCGTGGCTTGTCGCGCAGTTCCCCGCGCCCCTGACGGGGCGCACGTCCCCCGGCGCCGGGAGGCGTGGGCGTGGGCGCAAAAAAACGGGCCGGTCCGTGGGGGGGAGACGGACCGGCCCGAGGGGGGGTTTCCACCATAACCCTTCGTAAGTGGTTCGGGGTGCATCGGCGTGCCACAACTACGCTCCGAAATCGCCCGACAACTGGCTGAGCCTGTCCTCCCACCGGATTTCGGCCCTCCCGGCGGGATCCGGTCGCCGGGGGCGAGTACTCCCGAAGGGTGACGTGGGTGAGGGGCGCGGGCTTGACGGCGGCGAGGTCCGAGGGGCGGAAGCCGGGAAGGGGCGGGCCTTCGAGGGGGAAGGGGCGGGCCGTCGAGGGGTGCACGAGGCCGCGCAGCCCCCTCCACTGCGCGGCACCGCCCGCGCAGCTTTGCTCACGCGAATTAGCGTTGGTCTGAACTTACGGGAGGCGTGGAGCGGAATCGAGCCAGTTCGCATAACGATGCGGAATCGACTGCGATTCGACTGCGGTTCGACTGCGGTTCGACTGGCGGGGCCTCGTCAGTTCGCCGCGACGGGGACGGGGGTGGCACCGGTCTTCTCGGCGTGCCTCTCCACCAGCCGCTGCATGTGCTGGTCGCCCCAGATGCCGAGGGGTTCGAGGGCGGCGTTCAGGCTCTGGCCGAGCTCGGTGAGGGAGTACTCGACCTTGGGCGGCACCTCGCGGTAGACCTCGCGGTGGACGATGCCGTCGGCTTCCATCTCGCGGAGCTGCTGGATCAGCATCTTCTCGCTGACGCCGGGCACGTGGCGGCGCAGCTCACCGAAGCGGAGCGTACGACCGGCGTACAGGGCCCACAGGATCAGGGGCTTCCACTTGCCGCCGACGACATCGACGGCCGCGTCCAGGCCGCAGAGGTACGGTCCCTTGCGATTGGCCATGCCAACTCCTCGTCCGTGCGGTCCGCGGATCGGCTCCGCCGACTCACTTACCGAACCGACAGTACCGCCGAACGGATGAATACCGCTGCACGGCGCTACCGCTTCACCGCGTCGAAGAGATGCCGGGTGCTGTGGGCGACGAACGGCCCCTCCTCGCCGATCCGCTCGTGCAGCTCGCGCAGGCGCGGCCGGTAGGCGTCGACCGTGAAGCCGGGCACCATCCACACGACCTTGCGCAGGAAGTGGACGACGGCCCCGATGTCGTGGAACTCCATCCGCAGCCGCTCGGCGCGCAGCGAGACCACGTCGAGCCCGGCGGCCTCGGCGGCAGCCCGCTCCCCCTCCGGGTCCCGTGCGCCCCTGACCTCGGCGGGCTGCTCCCCCAGGAAGTACTCGACGAGCTCGAACACGCTGCTCGGCCCCACGTGCTGGGCGAAGTACGTCCCACCGGTCCGCAGCACACGGGCGATCTCGTCAAAGTGCGGCGTCACCGGGTGGCGGCTGGTGACGAGGTCGAACACCCCGTCCGCGAACGGCAGCGGCGCGTCCTCGGGCGAGGCCACGACGACCACGCCGCGCGGGTGCAGCAGGGCGGAGGCCTTGGCGACGTTGGGCGCCCACCCTTCGGTGGCGACGGCGAGCGGCGGCAGCACGGGCGCGGAGGCGAGCACTTCGCCCCCGCCGGTCTGGATGTCGAGCGCCGCCTCGGCCCGCCCGAGCCGCTCCCCCATGGCGTGCGCGTATCCCCACGAGGGCCGTGCCTCGGTGGCCCGTCCCTTGAACCAGGAGAAGTCCCAGCCTTCTGTGGGTGCGGCTTCGGCTTCGGTGACGAGTTGGTCGAATGTGGGGGATGTGGACATGGGGTGATCGTAGATACCGGGTGCCGGGTGGGCTAGCTGTTTCTGAGGTGGCGGGTGAGCGTCCCGAGGTCGTCCCAGGCGTCGGGGTTCGTGCCGTCGCCCAGGTGGTAGTGGAGTGCGGGCACGGTGGCGGGGCCGAGTGGGGTGGGCCGCAAGGGCAGGGGTGGGCGGCGGGCGTGGTCGAGGCCGACGGCCTGTACGTCCGCGGGGCCGAGGGTGAAGGAGACGGGGATGGGCGGGCCTTCGAGGTGGGCCGGGACCGTGAGGTCGTGGCGGGCCCGACGCAGGGTGATGAGCATGGTGCTCAGTCCGTGCTGGGCCACGAGTTCCTCGGCGAGTGAATCAATGGTGTGGAACGGCGGGGGCTCGTCGGCTGAGTGCCCCAGGGAGAGAGTGACGTCCTCCGTGACGCCGGACTCGGTGCGGGCAACGCGCAGGGTGGCGAGCGCGGGCCGGTCGGGGCGGCCGACGGCGAGCAGGTGGCTGGGCTCGGGAGCGCGGTCCCGGGCCAGAGCGGTCAACTGGCGGGGCGACCAAGGGAGATTGATGGGTTCGGCGGTACCCCATCCGGCCGGCGCGGTGCCGGTGAGGTGGTGCCAGGCGGTCTCCAGGGAGCGGCCGAGCAAGAGGTCGGCGTCCGGGGCATGGTGGCAGCGGAAGGAGACCGTGAGCTGGTGCTCGGCGGGTGGTTCGGATGAGGCGAAGGCGGCCGCGAGGGTCGCTTCGCCGTGCTGGTCGAGCGCGGGTGCGAAGGTGCCGTCCTGCCACCGCAGGACGGCACCCGACAGGCCGTCGTAATATCCGCAGTCGGGGTCCTGGACCACCCAGCGATTCGGCGGCCCGGTCAGCGCGGTCCGCAGGGGCTGGCTCAGGCGCGCGTGGGGCGGCGTGACGATGTGCAGGGCGCGGCCGGAGCCCACCGCCGCGCGCAGTACGTCGGACAGCCACGCGGTCAGGGCGATGACGGGCCGGTCGATGAGGACGACGGCTGTGGAGTCGGTGAGGACGTCGACGGCAGGCAGTGCCCCGTCGGGCGCCGGGCGGGGAGTGACGTCGTGGCCGTCCGGCTCGTCGGGAGTCCGGACAACTTGGATCGTGGCCGCGTCCGCGGGCCAGGTGGTGCCGCCGAGCAGCAGCACAAGACGGCCGCAGAACGACCCGGCGAGGCTCTCGGCTTCCGGTACGGCGGTCGAGGCGCGGGCCTCGGTCCACCAGAAAGGCACGTCGGGGAACGTGGCCTGGGTTCCCAGGAGTCGCTCGGCCTCGCCCGGTGTGTGGACGATGACGGGCGCCTCGACGGAGACGAGTGGGCGGCCCCCTGGGGTGCACAGTTGGATGACGGCGTCGTCGGCGGCGGTGGTCACGCCCAGTTCGGGCCCGCCCGCGTGGAGACCGGCGAGGAGGGCCCTGGAGTCGGGCATCTCGGAGGTCAGGGCGATGACGTCCTTGGTCACGGCGTTTCCTTGTCTGGGTCCTTGTCCGCCCTGCGAGCCGTATCGGCTTCGGGGGTGAGTGCCGTCTGGATGAGCTGCGGACGTCGGCCGCGCCGGACGAGCGTGCCTCGACCGGGAGGCTGTTGGGAGGCGTACACGCCGGGGAAGAGTTGTCCTTCGCTGCGGTCTCCGGTCATCAGGAGCGCCGTCGCGCCGGTTTCGCGCAGGGCGGTCAGGAACGGCTCGTACAGGGCGCGGGACGCCCCGGCGACGCGGCGGGTGACGACGAAGTGCAGCCCGATGTCCTGGGCGGAGGAGACGTAGGGCAGGAAGGACGCCAGGGGCTGCTGGCCCGCGGTGGTGAGGATGTCGTAGTCGTCGACGAGGATCACGATGCGCGGGCCGGTGAAGGCGGGTTCGGCGGTGTCGGACGCGTCGGGGTCCGCCGTCTCCGGAAGGCGCTTCTCGAGTTCGGCCGCGATGCCGGTGGCGAGGGCACCGGCGAGCTTGGCGTTGTGGGCGAAGCCACCGCGGAAGGGCTCGGGGATGTGGCCGCGCAGGCCGCGGCGGGGGTCGAAGACACCGAAGACGAGTTCCTTGTCTCCGTACCTGTCGATGAGCTGACCGGCGATCAGCTTGAGCAGGTTGGTCTTGCCGCACTCGTTGTCGCCCAGGATCAGCAGGTGCTGGTCGCGGTCGAACAGGTCGAGATGGACCGGCCGGAGGGTGTCCTGGTCGACTCCTATCGGCACCTGGTCGGGTTCGGCGACGGCCGACGGGAGCTTCGCGGCGGGCAGGCTGAGCGGCAGGACCCGTACGGGGGCTACGAGTTCGCCGTGCCAGGTGGCCGCGATGGTGCGGGCCGACTCATCCAGAGCGGTGCTGAGGTCGCCGGTATGGGTGGAGCCGTCGGTTCGAGGCAGCGCGGTCTGTGCGAAGAGCTTGCCATCAGTGAGGACACGGCCGGGCGTGTCCGCGGTGAACGCCTCGGCGAGCTTGCGGTCGATCGTGGAATCGGTGGCGTCGTTCAGGCGCAGCTCGACGCGCGTGCCGAACAGCGACTGGGTGGCGATCCGGACGTCGTTCCAGCGGAGCATGCCCGCGACGACGTGAATGCCGTAGCCGCCGCCCCGCTTGAGCAGGTCGGCCACGGCATCGTCGAGTTCGTCGAACTCCTCGCGCAGCGCGCCGAAGCCGTCGACGAGCAGCACGAGGTCCGTGGAGCCGAGCTCGGGCAGGTCGCCGTCGGCCCGCATCCGGCGCAGCTGTTCGAGGGAGTCGATGCCGTGCTTGCGGAACAGCTCCTCACGCAGGGCGAGCTGGGCGGCGAGTTCGGCAACGGTACGGGCGAGGCGTTCCTGGTCGGCGCGGGACGCGACGCCACCGACGTGCGGCAGCCCCGCGAGCGCGGAAAGGCCACCGCCGACCAGGTCGAGGCCGTACACGGCGACGTCGTACGGGGTGTGCGTGAGCGCGAGCGACAGCGTGAGGGTACGCAGGAGCGTGGTCTTGCCCGACTGCGGCCCACCGACGACGGCGACGTGGCCGCCCGCGACGTTCAGGTCGAGGGTCCACTCCCCCTGCCACTGCCTGGCCGGGTCGTCCAGGACGCCGAGCGGGACGCGCAGATGGCCGTGGGAGCGGGCCAGGTGCAGTCCGCGCTCGGAGACACCGAGGGGTCCGGCCGCGGTGTCGAGGGCGATGGCGTCGGGCAACGGCGGCAGCCAGATGCGGCGTACCGGCGGGGCGGCAGTGGCGAGTTGGTTCACCATGGTGGACATGACGGTGGCGCCGGTCTCCCGCTCACGGGTACCGCTCTCCTCCGGTCCCGCGGCACCCGTCCGCGCCTGGGTGTTGAAGGCGGGGTAGGGCCGGGCGAGGGGTCGGCCGTCGGAGGCGTCGGCCGGAGCGGGGCCGCGCCAGGCTCCGGAGACGTACCCGGCTTTGAATCGCGTGTACGTGGACGTGTCCACCTTCAGGTAGCCGAAACCGGGAAGCGGCGGAAGCTGGAAGGCGTCAACGGTGTCGAGGACCGTGCGCGACTCGTCGGCGGAGAAGGTCCGAAGCCCGAGCCGGTACGACAGATAGGTCTCGAGGCCCTTCAGCTTCCCGCTCTCGATGCGCTGGCTGGACAACAGCAGGTGCACGCCGATGGAGCGGCCGATCCGCCCGATGGACAGGAAGAGATCGATGAAGTCCGGCTTGGCGGTGATGAGTTCGCCGAACTCGTCGATGACGACGAAAAGATGCGGCAGCGGTTCGAGCCCTCGGGCCGGCTCCTTGGCGCGCAGTGCGGCGTAGTGACCGATGTCGGCGACGTTCCCCGCGTCCTTGAGGACCTGCTGGCGGCGGGTGATCTCCCCGGCGAGGCTGGTGTGGACGCGTTCGACGAGGTCGGCCTGGTTCTCCAGGTTCGTGATGACGCCCGCGACATGCGGAAGGGTCGTGAACGGCGCGAACGTGGCGCCGCCCTTGTAGTCGACGAGAACCATGGCCAGGTCCTCGGGCGGATGCGTGGCGGTGAGCGCCAGGACGAGAGTCCGCAGCAACTCGCTCTTGCCGGAGCCGGTCGCGCCGACGCACAGCCCGTGCGGGCCCATGCCCAGCTCGGCGGACTCCTTCAGGTCGAGAAGCACCGGCTCGTGGCGGTCGTCGACGCCGATGGGCACACGCAGGAAGTCCCGTTCCCCGCGCGGCGCCCACAGGTGCGCCAGGTCCAGGACCGCCGGGTCGTCGACGCCGAGCAGGCCAGGGAAGTCGACGGGGCCGGACACCGGTGTGCCCTCGGCGGCGGACTCGGCGGACAGCCTCAGCGGCGCGAGGAGGCGGGCGACTCCCTCGACGCCGGGCACGCTGGTGGCGTCCGCGAGCCCCTGGGTGCGGCGCCCGTCGGATGTGCGTAGGTCCTCCACAGCGATCTGGTCGCCGGAGACGGTGATGCGGACGCCGACCTCGTCGGGCTCGTGGATCTGCTCGGCCAGCAGGTGCAGCACCGTGACGCCCATGTCGGCGAGCCCGACGGCCGCATCCGGGCGCGGCAGTTCCACCGCCGTCTCCCCGTACACGTCGCTGACCACCAACATCCGGTCGATCATCCGCAGCGCCCGCTTGTCGGAAAGGCCGCGGCGCACCTCGGCGGCGTAGGAGGCCCGGCGGTGCAGGTCCGCTGAGCACAGCCGGGCGAGCTGGGACAGGTCGGGGGCGATACGGCGGGCGCCGACGGGCTCCTCGTACGCATCCGGGTCGACGCTCCGGTCGAGGACGTGGGGCAGCCATTTGCCCCACTCCCAGTCGGCGAGCCGCTCCCCCGGCACTCCGAACGCGATCGCCACGTCGTCCGGCGCGTGCGTGACCGCTGTCTGCGCGAGCAACGCGCGCGCCACCGTGAGGACGCCCTCGCGGTCACCGACGACGCTCACGTTGCCCGCTCTGTCGAGAGGCACGGTCAGCGGGAATTCGGGGGCCACGGCGAACCGCGCCTGCAGGGCGCGTGCCTCGTTGAGCATGAACGGATCGGGCGGCGTGAGCACCCCGCTCCCACTGTGCTGCTCGATCACGACCTCCTGCGCAGGTACGTCACCGGTGCCGACGCGCACGTCGAGGAAGTCGGCGTCGGCGCGGCGCCTCTCCCACAGCCGTGCGGGGTCGCGCACGAGGTCGTACAGGGCTTCGGGCGGTGGATTCAGCAGGCGTCCGCGCTGCCGCAGTTCCCGCTCCGCTTCCGCGAGTTCCGCGCGCTGCTCCTCCACGTACTCCAGGTACCGCTCGCGCTGGGTACGCCGGGTGCGCTGGGCCTTGCCGCGCTGCGACACGAACAGCGCGACCGCGGCGAACAGCGCGAACACAAGGACCACGGCGCCGAGCGCCGCGAACTGACTGGACCGGATCACGGTCATCATCACGACCGAGCCCATGACGCCCGCCATCGGAAGGAGCGCGGTGGCGGCGTTGCCCAGCTTGCCCTCGGGGAGGTTCGGGGGCGGCTCGATGAGGTGCCGGCCGGGGGCGGCGGGGGGTCGGGTGGAGCGGGCGGGGCGGTGGACGAGGTGGTGGGTCATCGCGGGCTCCGGTGGATCTTCTTGTGCCTGCGGTACGTCGTGCGATCGCGATGCCGCTTCTGCCCGCGGTACGTCATCGGCGGCATCACCGCACCCGTACCGCGCGGCGCATCGCCTCAGCGGCGAGGCGGGTTGCCGCCTTCCGGGTACCGGCGGCAAGGCGGGTGGCGTCGATCGCCCCGCCCCCGGCCAGGTGGCGGTCGTACGGCACGGGCACGACGGTGACTCCGGTCTCCCGCAGATGCGCGGCCGCGGCCTTGGCGTTCAGCGTCATGTCGGGTGAGGTGGCGGTCAGGGCGACGACGGTGGTGGTGAGCGCGGAGTGCGGGAGCTGCCCGAGCCAGTCCAGGACGAGCCGGGTCCCGCCCACGCCCTCGGGCGTCATCGGGGCGACGACGACGCGCGCGTGCGCGGTGTCCATGGCGGTGCGGGCGACCTCGCCCGGCAGCGTCTCGCAGTCGACGACGGTGGCGGCGAAGTAGCGGCGCAGGGCGAGCGTGACCGTGCGGTACGTCGCCACGTCCAGGGGTGCGCCGACCCGCCCCTGGCTCGCGGGCAGCAGCCAGCCGCCGTCACTGACGGGCACCAGATAGCCCGTGATGTCGGTCAGCTGCATGGCGGGGTGCAGGATCCGGGCCAGGTCCGCACACGCCCAGCGCACCGACCCCGCGCCAAGGCGCACCGGCAGCGTGCCGAGCGCGGCGTCCGCCTCCAGGGCGAGGACGGGGTCGTGCCGGTAGTGGCCGAAGGTGCGGCTCAGGAGAGCGGCGACGGTCGTCTTGCCGACGCCGCCCCGGATGGAGGTCACCGCGACGACCCGGCCCGTGGTGACCGGCTGCTGTATCTCCCGCGCGATGCGGGACTCCTCCGTCACCTCCTGCGCGGCCGAGGTGGTGAGCCGTCGGATCGTGCGCCCCGTCCGGCGGAGCGCGGAGTCTCCGTGCTGCGGACGGCCTTGGGCGAGGGCGAGGCGGGGGTCGAGGGTGGGGGTGGATTCGGG
>NZ_JNXT01000066.1 GCF_000716675.1 Streptomyces alboflavus | reverse complement strand
CCTGGCAGGCGGGGCCGACGAGGTAGGCGACCAGGCGCCGGGCACCCGGCCGGTCCTCACGGGCCACCACCGCCACGTCCCCCACCCCCGGACGGCCGGGTCGTGGTCTGGCTCGCCGCACAGCGCGCCTCCGGCCACGGCGAGCGCTCCAGCGGCCTCGGCTTCGACCTGTTGACCGACACCTCGGCCGCGCAGGACCGGTCGGCCAGGCGGTGATGCCGTCAGCGGGAGGGGCGGGGGAAGCGTGCCGGGGTGAACCGGGTGAAGGCGGGCGGCACGGTCTTCTTCTCGAACGTCGCCAAGTCAAGGACCTGCTGGAGCTCCGGCTGATGGCGGCCGACAGACCGGTTCAGTGTCCGCGGGTCGGTGCTGGGCCAGCGGTCGGTGTCGGCCTTGGCCAGCAGGGTCTCCAGCGCGGTGATCTCGTCGGCCGCGCTGAACGCGCAGTGCGAGCCGCGGTTCACGTACATCTGGCGCAGGCTGGCCGGCTCGCCGTTGCGGCGGACCTGGTCGGCGTACCAGCCGGTCTGGTCGGAGACCGCGCCGCCGTCCTGGGTGTTGTGGAGCGTCACCACGGGCTGCGGAGTCGTCCCTCGCGCGATGGTGTACCGCTTCATGTAGTCGACGGCCCTGGTGTCCGCCGTGATCCGGGCACCGGCGTTCAGCTTGGCCACGTCCGCGGCCAGGGCGGCGCCGGGCGACCCGGCGGCACGGTACGCCTTGCTGACCAGGTCCTTCTGCGCCGAACCGGCGAGCTGCCGCCCGTAGTCGACGCCTGTGTTGGAGGACGGGTTGCCGCCAGCCCGGCGTTCCAGGTCGACCCGGCCGAGCGGGCCGGTGCCCGCGACGTACGCGTTGCGCAGCCACTGTGCCTGCGCCCGCACGCGGTCCGCGGTCTTCTTAGGCCGGGACTCGTGCGCGGAGTACCACCCGGGGATGTTGCCCAGCGCGCCGACGAGGGCGAGGCGCGCCCTGCCGTGCTCGGTCTCCAGGGCGCGGTCGATCGCCGCCACGAGGACCTTGACGCTGCGCTCTGGATCGCGTGGCCGCACCAGGTCGATGTCCTGGTCCGATTCGGGTACCAGGAGCGTCTTGAGCGCGTAGGTCATGTCCAGCGTGGTGTTCCAGGTCCCGTTGCCGTCGTACTCCGCGCACATCGCCAGGACACCGTCGAACCGGCCCGGGTGCCGCTCCCCCAACAGGGTGGCGATGGTCCCGCCCATCGACTGGCCGGTGCTGATGGTGCGCCTGGGGCGACCGACGTTCTGGTCGAACCAGTCCCGCAGCGCGAGCTGGTCGGTCAGAGCGTCCGCCACCGCGTACCCGTGCGTGCCCTTGTAGTCGGACGCCGCCAGGGCGAACCCCTTTGACAGCAGAGCCTCTTCGGCCTCTTCGCTGTTGGTCAGGGCGATCTTCTCCGGGCCCCAGCCCGCGGGATAGTAGCCGTGGCTGTACAGCAGCAGCGTCCCGTTCCAGCGCTTCGGGACTTCCACGCGGTACTTCGCCCCGTCGATCTCCCCCGTGTACGACCGACGCTCGCCGACCGTGTCGGCCGCTTCGGCGGCCCCCGCGGTGCCGGTCCCGAGCATCGAGCCTGCCAGCAGCACGGCAGTCACGACGACGCTTCCCCCTCGTCTCCTCGTCAGGATCATCAGGAGTGTTCCTTTCATCATTCAACGTTTGGCGTATACAGGGACAGACCCTCGACAGACGGTGAACTCATCGGGGTCCGGGGCGTTTTCACGTTCTCTTCGAACCTCAGGGCCACCACCGCAGGGGGCGCTCGGCCCGTGTGCGGTGGTCGGCGTACGAGCGCCGACCGCCGCACGGGAAGAGCCCCGAGGGTGCCGTGGTGGGTGCCGCGCGTCGGTTACGCGGCGGTCGCCGCAGAGGCCTTGGGCCGGTAGGTGCACACATGCACGCCGGTGCCGCTGGTGACCGTTGAGGCCAGCTCGAAGGAGCGCAGGACGCCGTCCACCGGGTAGATCGACTTCCCGCCGCCGAGGATCACCGGCATGATCATGAGCCGGAGCTCGTCGACCAGGCCCTCGGCCAGCAAGGTCCGGGACAGCGACGCGCTGCCCAGCACGGTCAGGTCACCGCCTTCGGTCTCGCGCAGCTTCTTGATCCGGTCGACGGCCTGGTCGCCCGGGATGAGCGAAGAGTTGTTCCAGGCCGTCACGTCGTTCTCCCCGAGGGTGCTGGACACGACGTACTTGGCGACGCTGTTCATGTGGTCGGCGAACGGGTCGCCTGCCCGGCCGGGCCAGGCCGCGGCCATGACCTGCCAGGTGCGGCGTCCGTACAGCATGGCCTCGGTGCCCTTGGACCAGTCGGCCAGGGCGGGGCCCATGACCTCCGGGTCGAAGAACGGGTGGGACCAGCCGCCGTGGGCGAAGCCGCCGTCGCCGTCCTCGTCCGGGTGCCCCGGGGCCTGCACGACGCCGTCGAGGCTGATGAACTCGCCGATGGTGATACGCATGAGTGACTCGCTTTCCTGTAGGTCGGATTCGTACGGAACGCCGCGCAGCGGAGTGCCGCGAAGCGGAGTGCTAGGAGCCACGGGTGTCGCGGGTGTCGGGAAGCCGCAGCGGCTTCGGCTGGCCCGCGTCGATCGCCGAGGGGCTGACGAACAGGTGGACCTCGGCGATCGGTTCGCGGTCGAGGAGGGTGGCCGTCGACGGTCGTTCGGATCTGAAGCTGCAACTTGCGCAGGGCGAAGCCCCTTTCGTGTTGCGTGGGTGTGATGGCCTTGTGGTGAGAGGTGGGAGTCCGGCGCGGTGGGCGGCGGTGCGAGCCCCACTGCGGCACCGGGGGGGTCAGGTCCGTGCCGGTACCCGGTACTCCAGGGCGACAGCGCCGGAGGGGAACAGCGACGTGCCGGTGAGGGTCCACGTGCTCGGGGCGCCGCCCTGCGGGAACAGGCGCCGCCCGGTACCCGCGGTCTCCGGATGGACACACAGCTTGAGCACGTCGACCAGACCGAGCCGGACCAACTGCCCCACGAGTTCGACCCCGCCCAGCACCAGCAGGTCCTGGCCCGGTTCGCGCCGCAGCTTCGCGACGTGCTCGGCGAGCCGACCGGGGATCAGCACGCCGTTCCACGGCACGTGGTCAAGGGTCGTGGACACTACGTACTTCGGCGCTGTGTCCACCAGCCTGGTGTATTCCTCCGCCGCGTCCCGTAAGGGCCAGGCCTCGGCCATCTCTTGGAACGTCACCCGCCCCAGCAGCAGCGCCCGGCTCGCGGCGATCTGGCCGAGCTGGTACTTCTCGTGCTCGTCGTACCGCGACGGCCGGGCCCAGGACGGGTTCGCGACCACGCCGTCGAGAAGGACATGCATCAGGACGACGACTTCACTCATGTGCGGGGCTCCGATCGATACGACGGGACACCGGCGTCCGGCACAGCCCTGGCCAGGAGGAAGGCCCGTCGAACGCCGCACCGCCAGAGTGCGTGATCCATGGTTGAGCCAACAAGATCGGAGAGTGGCATGCTCCGTTGAGCGGTGCTAAACGCTGGGGGGCGGCACCACGCACAGGGGGTGGCGATGCTTGAGCGACTGGAGCTGGAAGCGTTCCTGACACTGGCCGAGGAGCTCCACTTCGGGCGTACGGCCGAGCGTCTGCATGTGACGACGGGCCGGGTCAGCCAGACCATCCAGAAGCTGGAGCGCCGCGTCGGTGCCCCGCTCTTCGAACGCAACAGCCGCAAGGTGACCCTCACCGAGGTCGGACGCCAGCTGCGTGACGACCTGTTGCCCGCCTACGAGCAGATCAGCGCTGGGCTCGCACAGGCCATCGCGGTGAGCCGTGGGGCGCTCGTCAGGGGGATGGTGCGGGTCGGCTGGTCCGGGGCGTGGTGCGGGAACCTCATGGTCCAGGCGGCGGACCGGTTCCGCGTGCGCCACCCGCACTGCGACGTCGAGATCGTGGAAGTGCAGTTGTGCGACCCGCTCGGAGGGATGCGGGCGGGCACCATCGACCTCCAGCTCACCGAATTCCCCATCCGCGAACCGGACATCACGATCGGACCACTGCTCTTCGCGGAGCCGCGGGCGCTCATGGTTCCGGCGAACCACCCCTTCGCACGACGGGAATCGGTGTCGCTCGAGGACCTTGCCGACGCGACCCTGGTCACCCTCAACGACGCGCACATACCGCGCTACTGGATGGACCGCTACTTCCCCCGCAAGACCCCGTCCGGCCGCAGGATCCCGCAGGGCCCGGCGACCAACTTCTGGCCCGAGGTCCTCGTGCACATCGCCAACGGCGTCGGAGTGAGCACGGTCTCGCTGCGGGCGGAGAACTTCCACCAGCGGCCCGGCATGGTCTTCGTACCGTTCCACGACGCCCCGCCCATCGAGTACGGACTCATGTGGCCCACCGCGGGAACGAACCCCCTGACCGGCCCGTTCCTGGACATCGTGAACGAGATCGCCCGCCCGATACGCGGCGCGCCCCACACTCCCGAGGAGCTGCCGCAACCGGACACGACCGGCAGGCCGCTCGGCTGACGTACAGGATGCGCACAACCAATGGTTGTGTCTGGCGGGGTGCAGGGTTGTTTGATCGAGTGTTCTGCGCAGTGGTGGGATCAGCACATGTCTACACGCACAGAGCAGGTCATGTGTGTCCAGACGCCTGAGTTCACGCGTCATGCGGAGCGCTCCGAGCACCCAGCAGGTTCCATCCAACGTAGGGCACACGACTGGTTGCAACCGACTTTCAGGCCTCGGCTCTTGTATGCCTCATGCGCCTCATCGCCCGTCAGCAGCCCAAGCTGCACCTCCGGAGTCGACGAGGACTCGCCGCTGGCGCCGCAGAGCCCCTACGCGCGGACCAAGGCCGTGTGTGAGGAGATGTTCGCCGACATTGCCGTGGTGGGGCCGCGCGTTTTGTCTCTGCGATATTTCAACCCGATCGGGGCCGACCCGAAGCTGCGTACCGGGCTCCAGCTCAAGCGGCCCAGTCATACCCTGGGTGTGCTCATCCAGGCACACGAGGAAGGCCGTCCGTTCCCGGTAACGGGGACGGACGGCCTGACACGCGATGGTTCGGGCATCCGGGACTACGTGCATGTCTGGGATCTCACCGCGGCCCACATCGCAGCGATCGAGCGTTTTGACTCCATCCTCGTGGGGACGAAGCGCTCGATCGCGATCAACTTGGGCACCGGTTCGGGAACCACGGTTCGGGAGTTGTGCGCCGCGTTCAACGACGTCGTCAGCACGCCCCTGGTAACCATCGACACCGATCGACGGCCCGGTGACGTCACCGGGAGCTACACGAAGAGCGACCGGGCAGCCGAGCTGCTGGGGTGGACACCGAAGCTGTCCCTGGAGGACGGCATCCGGTCCGCTCTGGACTGGATGCCGGTGCGCGACAAGCTGTTGAAGGACTGAAGGCTGACGCAGGGGGCGTGCGTTGATGCTTGAGCTGCCGCTTCTCCGGTGAACCGGCGGCCGGTGGAGCGGCTCCGGGCATCACGCACTGACATGCCTGGAGCCTGCTCGGATATCAGCCGGCCGCGGCCTTCTCGGCTGGGCACGGCGCGATCTTTGCTTGTCGAAGCGTGAGGAGGCTCGTACCCAGGCGCCGGGTAATTCCGTTTGCGTCCCCGGCCGGCTGACCTAGTCTGTCGGAGGTCATGTGCGGCGGGGCCCCTGCCGCAGCTTTCGGCGCGTTCGGCGTCGATGCGTACCGCGTGCCCGGCCGGGAGGAGGTGGGAAACATGGACTGGAACTGGACAACGAGTGTTGCGGCCATAGTTGCCCCCGGCCGTGTGCCCCCGTTCGGCGCGCGGTAGGACTCACCCCCCCTTGCGGCACCTCATGGTGGTGTCCGCTGCTCTCGCGATCCCTTGTGTCGCGTCCCGGGGTGTAGGACCGCGCGTCTGCTCCTACACCTCCGACACAGAATGTGATCGCCTTGACCAAGAAGTCCTCCCCCGGGGACACCGTGCCCACGCCGGTCCCCCACACCACCGCGAACGCGGCCGAGTTGCCCGATCCGAAGCGGTGGTGGGCCCTCGCCGTCATCGCAGGCGCCCAGCTCATGGTGATTCTCGACGGCACGATCGTGAACATCGCCCTGCCCTCCGTCCAGAACGGACTGGGCATGTCGGATGCGAACCGGCAGTGGGTGATCACCGCATACTCCCTGGCCTTCGGCGGCCTGCTCCTCCTCGGCGGCCGGATCGCCGACCTGGCCGGCCGCAAACGCACCTTCATGATCGGCCTGGTCGGATTCGCCGCCGCCTCCGCGCTCGGCGGCGCGGCCGACGGCCCCGGGACGCTGTTCGCGGCGCGGGCATTGCAAGGGGCCTGCGCGGCCGTCCTGGCCCCCTCCGCACTGTCACTGCTGACGACGACGTTCACCGACCCCGCCGAGCGCGGCAGAGCGTTCGGAATCTACGGCGCGCTCGCCGGAGGCGGCAGCGCCATCGGGCTGCTGGTGGGCGGCCTGCTCACCGAGTACACGACCTGGCGCTGGTGCCTGTACGTCAACGTCCCCATCGCGCTGGCCGCCCTCGGCGGTGCGCTGGTCCTCCTCGAGGACAGCCCCGGCCGGCGCGGGGTGCGCCTCGACGTCCCGGGCGCGCTGCTCGCCTCCGGCGGGCTCGTGGCGATCGTGTACGGCTCCAACGACGCCGAATCCGCCGGCTGGGCCGACCCGTTGGTCCTGACCCTGTTCGCGGCCGGTGTGGTCCTGCTCGCCGTCTTCGTGTGGTGGCAGTCCCACGCCAAGCATCCGATGCTGCCGCTGCACATCGTCAGGGACAGAACCCGTGCGGCGGCGCTCGCGACGATGGGCCTGGCCACCGTCGCCATGTTCGGCGCCTTCCTGTTCCTGACCTACTACCTCCAGACCATCCTCGACTACTCACCCGCACGGACCGGACTGGCGTTCCTGCCGATGTCCATCACGATCGTCATCGGTGCGACGCAGATCGCCGCCCGGCTCCTGCCCCACACCGCCCCCCGTAACCTGATGGCCCCCGGCATGCTCCTCGCGGCCGTCGGCATGCTGCTCCTGACCCGCCTGAGCATGAACTCCGCCTACACCACCGGGGTGCTGCCCGCGCTGGTACTGCTCGGCCTGGGCATGGGACTGACGTTCATGCCGGTCTACGCGACGGCAACCGCTGGGGTCGCCCCGAAGGACGCCGGAGTGACGTCTGCGACCGTCTCCACCTTCCAGCAGATCGGCGGCTCCCTGGGCACCGTCCTGCTGAACACGATCGCGTCGTCCGCCGCCACCCGCCACATCGACGCCCACCCGTCCCCGAGCCGGGAGCTGGGGGCGGGTATGGTGCACGGCTTCACCGTCGCGGCCTGGTGGTCGGCGGGCGTCCTGCTCCTGGCAGCGCTGGTCGCGGCCATGGCCAGGACGCCTGAGAAACCCTGACGAAGTAATCTCCGAGGTCGTCGGACCACTCCGAACCGGATGATGTTCCACGGCATCCCGCTCGCGCTCCACACCAAGATCGTCCGGGAGCACCTGCCGCAGGACTCGGTGTCGGCTCCGGCATGACCTGCTGACGCCGCTTGGCGTGGTCCGAGTGGGCCGACGCGGGAGTGTGGCCCCGGCTGCACGAGGTCCTTCTCGCCGAGCTCCGCAGCGCGAAAGCCCCGGACTTCCCCCGGGACGCGGTCGACGGCTCTCCCGCCCCCGCGTTGAAGGGCGAGCCAGGACCGGACGAAGTCCCGTCGACCGGGGCAGGACGGAATGCAAGCATCACCTGATGTGCCCAGCACCATATCGGCGGCTTTCAGGTGAGGAGCCAAGGTGAGCAGGTCTGTCCCACCCCCGAGCGCAGGGTGAGGAAGTTCAAGGCTGTGGCGGATATTTCGTGACGATCACGGTGCCGTCCGACATAGGGGTGGTGGCCGCGTAGGGTCAGCGGCATGGCTGACAGGTTCGACGTAGCTGAGGCACTGGCCGGTGAATGCGCGACACGGGCGGATGCATGGGCATTCATCCAGGGGTTTGCTGCCGTCTGGTCCACTCCGTTGTCGCCGACCGATGGGTTCTCACCGGCTGATGTGCAGCGGGCTGAGGACCGCCTCGACCTCCGCCTCCCAGCCGCTCTCAAGGAAGCGTATGCGTTGTTCGGTCGACGGCGTGACCTGGTCGCCCAGCAGAATCCGTTGCTGGAGCCTGATGAACTGCTGCTCGACCCTTCCGGCGAACTGCTGCTGTTCCGCAGCGAGAATCAGGGCTGCGCCGGGTGGGGTGTGGCCCTCTCCGACCTTTCCCGTGAGGACCCGCCGGTCGCCCTGTTCGCTGATCGCCTGCCTGCTTCCAGCCGCCTTCACTTCCTGGACCGCCTGTCGCTGGCCTGCGTGGAGACCGTCCTGAGCGAAGCCGCCATGGCCAGCTGGACCGAGAGCCGTACCTGTCAGGCAACGCCCGAGGCGGTTGCCTGCCTGGAGGAGAAGTTCGCTCCGGTTGCTATGCCGCTGTATCCGGCGTGGTTCGAGCCAATGGGGCAGCTCGTTCGTTGGTTCTCTGCCTCTGGTCTGCTGCTCTGCTTGGAGCCCGGCTTGGAGGGGATGGATCTGGTCGTGACCGGCAGGACGACGGCTGATGTCCAACGTGCGGTTGAGGCCATTCCCGGAGCCTGGTCGCCCGCAGTGCCGGCGGTCACCAAGGCGGTCGACGAGCGCGAGTGGGTTCTGCCGTTCTGACGCTGACGGCGGCTGAGCGAGGACCAGCGTCCGCAGGCGAGCAAATGAGGCCCGCGCTTGATCAGCTCGATACGTGTGAGTTGGCCTTCGACGGCGCCGGAGCTCCAGGGCAGGGTGAGGCCGTTGACGACGGCGTCCCAGTCGTTTTGGAGGAACGCGGCGAAGCCCTGGACCGGCGGTGGCCCTTGGCCGAGGGCACGCGTTATCCAGTGGGTGAGGTCCTGGTCTCGCGGTTCGCGGGCGATGGTGCTGAACTCGTGGGCGAGGTCACAGGCGGTGGCCAGGTCAGGGCAGGCCTCCAAGATGCGGTTGAGCTGGTCGCGCTGGCGGTCGGTCAGGGTGTCGGGGTGGCGCATGACCCAGGTGGTGATGCGGCGAGGGCTGGGGATTGGCCGCGTTGGTTCGGGGGTGGCGGTGCCGGCGCGTCAGGGCGAACGGCGCATCGTCGAACTCGCCGATCTGCGCGGCGAACTGGCCGCCACGATGCGGACCCGGGGCGAGGTGGGCACCGCCCCCGCGGATACGCGCCGGGGGACCTGGGAGGACGTCCACCTCCGAGACGAGACCGGCGAGCAAGGAGCGGCTGCGGCTGCGTCAGTACCGGATCAGCAAGTTGGGGAAGGGAAAAGGACCAGCAAACAAGCGGGCAGTTGACGCTCCGTCTGGACAAGGCGTCGAGTTGCTGGTGGACCCCGGCGAAGGGAAACTGGAAATTCCGTAACCCTGTTCACCGCGCGCCGCTTTGTTGGTAAAACCGAGCCAGGCTGGAGACACAGAGGAGCGAGGTGCCCATGACCTCAATCGGCGAAGTTGATTCCGGAACAAGCGTCATTTCCTTCGAGGTCCGTGATCCTGGAGACGATGTCGTCGCCACAGGGGTCGCGGACCGTGTCATCAACACCGCAGAGCAAAGACTCGATGGAGTCCTTTCGGTGATCGGAAAGCTTGCCCGCTCATTCTCCGCGGCAGTGGAACAGACTCCCGCCGCCTCCGCCGAGCTGGAATTCTCCCTGGAGATGTCGGCGTCCGGTGACCTCTACATCGCCAGCGGCTCCGCTACCGGCGTCCTCCGTGTGGCACTCACCTTCGAACGGAAGCAGGCGTCCGACTAGATCCGCCGGAGAAGGGCCTGGCCATGGCCGGAACACCGTCGTCCCTCTTGATCGAGCGCGCCGTCCACGCTGTCGTGAAAGTCGTCGACGGCCGCACCGGAGCGGTACTCGGCACAGGGGCCCTCATCACCGCGCACGGCGATGTCCTGACCTGCCATCATGTGGTGAACGCCGTCCACGACGTACGACTGGCCAGCGGCCCGGACCTGCTGCCGACCATCCCCGGCCCACAGGACCCCGAGCGCGATCTCGCGATCATCCGATGCCCCCAACTCCCGCTCGCCCCCCTCTCTGTCGCGGACCGTCGCACCGGCTGGGAGGGAATTGAGTACTGGAGCGGCGGCTTCCATCATCAGTCGGCGCGGGTGAGCGGCGTACTGCCGACGTTCGGCCGGGTGGGGAACCGTTTGCAGGTCTCGTACGACGGACCCGCCCGCCCGGGATCGCGTGCGTACCGTGTGGATGTGGTGACCCTCAGCGGGCATCCGTACGACCCTGGGCTCAGCGGTGCCCCGGTCGTCGACGTGACGAGCGGCGCCGTACTGGGAGTCATCACCTGCCGCTTCAAGAAGGACGCCGACGTGGCCGGATTCGCCGTACTCCTCGAACCGTCCGGTGCGGACTCGGAACTCGACGAGGTGCTGCGGCGGTCGGCGGAGTCGGTACCTCGCTACGGCTCCCAGCTCAACGGTCCGGGTGCGCTGAATCTCTGTGCCCGACAGCGGGCCCTCAAGGTCGCCGTCTACACCAGGAGCTCGGTGTATCTGCCCGATCGCTTCGTCCCACGGCGCACCGCCCTGGCACGGCTGAATGCCGCGCTCCACACCCGCCGACAGGTGATCGCCGTGATCGGCCCCTCCGGGTCCGGCAAGTCGACACTGTTCGCGCACCTCGCGTCGACGGCCGAGCCCGGTCAGAGTCTCGTCCTGGTCCGCGGTGCGGATATCACGCCGGGTCAGCGTGACGTGGGCGAGCTGGTGTCCGCTGAACTGGACGAGGCGGCGGGCGAGCTGGCCCCGCCGAGCCTGTCGGCCGACGCAGTCGCCGGAGCCGCCCCACTGACCGTGCTGCTGGACGGCCTCAACGAGGCGCACTACCTACTCGGTTCCATTCACACTGCATGGTGGCGCCGGAGTCTCGACTGGGCCCACCTGACCGGGGCGACGCTGGTGTGCTCCACACGGCGCGACTCCTGGGACACGGTCAGCCACCTGCTGGGCGACGACCCGGGGTCACCGAGTGCCTCAAACGTCATCGACGTAGGCGACTTCGACAAGGAGGAATTCGAGGCGGCCTGCCACGCCTACCGGCTTCCACCATCCCTTCCCGCCACGGCGATCGACGGTTTGGGCCCGATGTCACGGCATCCACTGGTGCTGCGCCTCCTGGCCTCCTCTGGGGCGGACGGCACGGCCCATCTCGACCTCCCCACGCTCCTGGACCGGTACGTCACGGAGACGTGCGCGGAAGCGGCCAGGGCGGTGGGCAGGTCGGCCGCCTTCGTGCGGAGCCAGTTGGAGGCGGTGGTCGAGGCCGCCGCCCGGGAACGGGAGGGAAACCTGGCCTTCTCCTCCACCGACTTCTACCGGGCCTTCGGCTCCCAGTCCGAGACGGCCGAACAGCTCGTGGCGGCCAATCTGTTCACGCCCACATCCAGCGGCTACGTCATGACCTTCGACCGGGTCGGTGAGTATCTCCTCAGCCGGACCCTCTCGTTGGCCGACACGGCTGAGCAACTGCTAGGCGCGTCCCAGCCGTTGCTCAGCGCCCAGCGACTCCTCTTCCGCTCTGCGGAGGAAGCGAGGGAATCCGAGAAAGGCCGAGCGGCGGAGTCCGACGAACAGACCGAACGCTGGCTGGACGCCGTGGAGTCGGCCGCCCTCTCGGGCGATGCCGGATGCACCCGTCTCCTCTTCGACGCCTTCACCGAGGCACGACACCCGGACGCTGTCCAGGAGCGTGTGCTGCGGGTGCTGCGGCACGGCTTCGACACCTGCACGACCGTCCGGGAGCTCACCGCCTTCGAGAGGGAGATCTTCTTCGCGGGCCTGACCGACCCCGCGGTCCTCCCGGAAGCAAGGCTGGATGTATTCCGTGAATTCCTTCGAGGGGGCACGGATCACGGCTGGCGGAGGAAGGACTGGGACAACCGCCAGGGAGGACTTCCACCGAGCCATTGGAGCGAGCCGCTCGCCGCGACGCTGCGGGCGCAGCCCGAGTTGCTGATCCGGCTGGCACAGTGGCTGGATGACGGTCACATTCTGCGTAGGGCAAGCTTCGAGGGCCGGCTCGAGCCTGGTGAAGCCACCGTCGCGGACGCCACGGGTGCGCTCCTCCTCGCCCATCTCGACCTGTCTCCGGAGTCCCTGGCCACCGCACTGTTCGAGCGGGGCGACGACTCAGGGTTGTCCGTGCTGCGAATGTTCACGGGACACCGCGCTGATCTGATGCTTCCGATCCTTCGCACCTGGGCGGTCCAGGACGCGAGGCACCAGCGTGCTGTGCTGCAGTGTGTCCTCACCATGACGAGCCGTATCTCCACCGGCGAGGGGCTGGGATGGCTGCCGGTGCTCCGGTCACTGGAGCGGTCTCAGGACGACCATGTGCGCGACATGGCGATCGTACTGCTGGCCGTGTGCACTCCGGATTCCGCCCGGAGCGCCGACATACTGCAGCGCCGGTCGGCAGCTCGCGGCCGGGATCTCGACCCCCGCGCGATCGCGTACTTCGAATGGCTGCCAGCGGCCCTCGCGTTCGAGTGCCTGGACCACGATTTCCCTCCCCGCGCCCTGTCCGCCGCTCTGTACGTGCTGTTGGAGCACGCTCGCGATCCCGCCCGGGCACCCCAAGTGCTGAAGTGTGTGGACCGATGCGCTAAGCAGGACATCTCCGACCCGGACGAGCGGCGATGGTATCTCCTCAACCCTTTGCACAATGCGGTCGTACGGCTATGGAAGGCGGCTTCCGACGACGAGCGGCTCCCCCTGCCCCGGCTGGAGTGGATCACCCTCCTGATGCGGGAGGACAATCCGTACTTCCGCAGCGAACCGATCGAGTACGTCCTCCGAGAAGTTCCGAAGAGCCCCGCGGCGCGCGCACTCCAGACACAACTGCTGCGCCGCGTCGAGACCGCGGATGACGCTGACTCGCGTTGACCGTGCTGAGCAGGCTCGTCGACTCGGGGCAGGGTGCCTCACGGATGGACGTCGTGGCCGTACTGTTCGGTCTGCTTTCCCCTCAGGACAAGGAGCGTTGCGCGCTGGCCCTGGCCTGGCTCGACGAGCAGGTCGCCCGGTCGCTGTGCGACGGAGCGGAACAAATGCGCACCTTCGCGGACATGGAGACCGGCCGTCTGCTGCGCGATGCATACGGGCCCTGACCCCGGAGTTTGGACACCGGAGAGACTTGGATCTTGATGGTCCAGGAGAACGGAGTCCCCCGTGGGGATGAAGCGCTACCCCGCCGAGTTCAAGGCCGACGCAGTCGCGCTGTACCGGTCGCGTCCGGGAGTGACGATCAAGTCGGTCGCCGCCGGCCTCGGAGTGAACACCGAGACGCTGCGGAACTGGATCCGGGCCGCCGACGGGCGCCGCTCCGGCTCCCACTCCACCCCCGCGACGACATCACAGCCCGGCGGTGACGCGGTCCAGGCCGAGCTGGCCGTCACACGGAAGAGGATCCGCGAACTGGAGGAAGAACACGACATCCTTCGCAAGGCGGCCCGGTACTTCGCCGGGGAGACGCGCTGGTGAACCGCTGCCAGTTCGTCGAGGACCACCAGCGCCGATCTGGCGTCAAGCGGCTCTGCGCCATTCTCGGGATCGCCCGTTCGAGCTTCTACTGCTGGCCGCACCGCTCCCTCCAGGACGGCTCGCCAGGCCGCCGACGAACGGCTCGCCGCCCGGATACGCAAGGCCCACCGGGACTCCGCCGGCACCTACGGTGCCCCGAGGATCACCGCCGAACTCCGCGACGAGGGCGGGCCGGTGGCCAACCACAAGCGTGTCGCCCGGATCATGCGGAGCATCGGGCTCGAGGGCGTCCGTCTGCGGCGTCGGCACCGCACCACCGTCCCGGACCCGGACCCGGCCGCGGCGAAGGCCTCGGACCTGATCGGCCGCGACTTCACCGCGACCGAGGTGAACACGAAGTACGTCGGCGACATCACGTACTTGAGCGTGGGCGGCGGGAAGTTCTGCTATCTCACGACCTTCATCGACCTCTGGGCTCATCCGACACGGGCGCAGGCTGCCCAGGCGGGGCACTCTCGACAGGTTCCACGGTCTCCAACTCCACGGCGGTCAGTCACTGAGTTCTTTCAGAGTGGCCACTGATTGAGTGACGGCTGAGCCGGAGCCCGGCAGGCGTCACACAGGCAGGCCTGCTGTCGCTGTGGCCGAGGCGACGTGCGTTGGACTCGACCAGCTGAACACCGATGCCACCGGAGCCGGTTGAGGCGGCCAGAGGTTGTCAGTGGCTGATGGCAGGATCACCGGCATGGTCTTCGTACGTACTACTCCGCCGCGGTCCGTGGATGTGACCGCAGTTTTTCCCGAACTGGCGCCGTTGGCGCGTCCCGCGATTCGGCTGCACCCGCGTCCCGGGGCGCCTTCGGCAGAGGAGAGCTCGGTCGGCGGGCCGTTGCTGTGGCCGGCCGATCAGCCATGGCCGCACTGCGAAGCCTCGCACCTGCACGTGGACAGCGGGTTTCGCGAGTCACCGGACGACGTGCGGCTCAAGAGACGCATGCAGGCCCGGTGGCACCGCGATCACAACGGCCGTGGGACAACGCCCGAGGAGGCGGCGATCAAGGAGCGGAACGCCGAAAGGCTCGCGGAGCGACTTGACGCAGGCCCTCCGCCCGCGGACTGCCCAGTCCCCATGCTGCCCGTGGCCCAGCTCTACCTGCGCGACATACCCCTGCTGCGGCCGCCCGGACAGGCCGATCTGCTCCAGGTGCTGTGGTGCCCCTACGACCACGATCCGGATCACAAGCCGTCGACCGCATTGTTCTGGCGGTCCGCCGCCGAGGTCGTCGAGATCCTCGCCACACCGCCCGAGCCGTACGAGGTGAACCATTGGGGCTATCTGCCGGAGCCGTGTGTGCTGGCACCGGAAGCGATCACCGAGTACCCCAACAGCCTCGATCTGAGCCCGCAGATGCGGCTGATGGTGGAGGACTGGAGCAGATGGCAAGCGGCCGGCGCCGGCGTGGACAGCTCCTACGCGGAGTATCCGCGGGAGTTCTATGACGTCCATCTGGCAGACGCGCCCGGCTGGAAGGTCGGCGGCTGGCCTCCGTGGGGCCGCACCGACCCCAACCCCCGGTACTGCACGGTCTGTGATGTGCAGATGGTCCCGCTGCTGACCATCGCCTCATTCGAATGGGACGGCGGTGAGGGACACAGCTGGGCGCCTAGCGAAGAACAGGCCGCCGCCACCGCTGGGAGCTGTTGTGGCCAGCACCCCTCACAGCCGACCAAGGTCGAAGTCGGCAGCACCGACAACATGCAGATCTACATCTGCCCGGCCTCCCCCGAGCATCCGCACACCGACCTGATCCAATGAGCTGCCGGGCCTGTCACGCACCCTCTCACAGCCGGTGACAGAAGTGCCGCCGAGCCGGGGTGTGCGACAGGCCGTTCGCCTCACGGTAGACGGAACTGCAACGCACGAGGCTCCTGTGCTGTTGGGGGAGGTAGTCGCAGCCTCGCCCAACGGCATAGGAGCCTCGTTGGTCCCGTATCCTGCCGCGCTCGACCTACCCCACGCCTTGGTGGAGTGGGTCACCATGCTCATCGTCACCCGTGAGGGCGACCGGCGGTGCAAACTTCCGCCGCACCAACGTGCGCTGGCCGCGCTCGTGTACCCACCGCGGTCACCGGTCTACTTGCCGAACAGGCGCCGGGCCTGCTGAAGACGCTGCGCGCGCACGACCCGGACTTCGTCCTCCTGGACGGCACGCTTGCCGAGTGCGACCGTGTCGGCGACGGCCGGGCCGACTACTCCTCGAAACACAAGCGGCACGGGGTGAACGTGCAGGTCGTCACGGACCAGACCGGCGAGATTCTGTGGCTGTCGCCGGCACTGCCGGGCCGGACCCACGACCTGACGGCTGCCCGTACCCACAAGATCCTCCGGATCTGCGCGCGCCAGGGTGTCCCGATCCTCGCCGACATGGCCTACATCGGCGCGGGCGGCTGGGTCACCACCGCCAAGCGCCGCCCGCCAGGAGGTGAACTCACCCTCACCGAACGGACCGCGAACCGGGCCCTGTCCGCGGCCCGGCACCCGTCGAACGAGGCATGGCCCGGCTGAAGTCCTGGCAGATCTTCCGCAGATCCCGCCTCAGCCCCAACCGCATGAGCGTCATCACCAAAGCCATCCTCACCCTGGAGAATCAACGCTGAAAATGCTCACTTGATGCCTCTCCCATGATCGTCGGATCCGCCGTTAGATTTGCGCTCGGCACTTCCCGCGCGAGATCTGGCGGCAGATCTGGTCCAACAACCCACAAGAACGGCTGAACAAAGAGATCCGCCGCCGCACCGACGTGGTCGGCGTCTTCCCCGACCGTACCGCCGTGATCCGCCTGGTCGGCGCGGTGCTGGCTGAGCAGAACGACGAGTGGACCGAAGCTCGCCGCTACATGGGCCTCGACCTGCTCGCCAAGGCCCGCCTGCACCCGATCGAATCAGACTACGACAAAGCCGACCTGCCCGCCGAACTCACCACATAGCATCGAAGAGGAGATCACCGAGTGGCCGTCGATACACCACTCCGACGGACGTGGCCTCTCGCGAATCCTCAGGTGAGCGACTCAGTTCGAGACACAGTTCGGGCTGGAAGATAGAGGACAAGCTCAGCAGACGTCGCGGTAGGGCACTTCTGGGATGTACTTGCGCCAGTCGGCCCGGGAGAGGCCTCCGCCTGCGCGCGTACAGAGGGACTGGTGGGCACGGAGGGCATCAATGGTGTAGGACCGCAGGGCGCTGTGTGCGCCCGCCGCATGGAGCGTGCGGCCATCCGCAGCGAAGGCCAGTGCAATGATGGCGTCGCCGGGCGTGGGCAGGGGTGATCCTAGTGGCTGGGCGGAGGCGACATCCCACAGTTGCAGGGTGCCGTCCTCACCTGCGACGGCCATGGTCTTGCCGTCGGGTGAGAAGGCCAGTGCTGTCACTCCCTCAGCTTTCCCGGGCCGGGAAGCGTGGGAGGTCCCGGCCAGCACACCGAGCCGCTGCTTCACCTCGCCATCCCAGAGCGCGACCCACCCGGTCCTCTCACCCGTCGCCAGTGAGCTCCCATCCGGACTGAACGCGACGGCTCCGAGGTCGTTCAGTTCGAGTCCGCTGGAGATGGTCCGGCCGGACGGGAGGGCAAAGGTCTGCTCCATGGTGGCGAGCAGTCGCCCATCGGGGCGCATCGCGAGCACCGTGGGGCCGGAGCGGGTCGCGACCACCGCGGCCTCGGGCAGGTCGGGTGCGGGAGACTTGGAGTGCGCGTTGCTTCTCTTGCCTCGCGATATGTCCCAGATGCCGACGACGTCTTCGCCCGATTGCGGAATCAGCAGATGACGCCCGTCGGGGGTGAACATGAAGCCTTCCATGCTACCGCTCTCCCTGGGGGTAGGACCTCTGGGTACCTTCCATGAGCGGGCGCGGGTGTCGGCATTCACATCCCACAAGGTCACGGGCTCATGGCGACGCGGCCTGTCAGTGGAGTCCTTGCCGTAGGCGAGGGTGCGACCGTCCTGGCTGAGAGCGAGCAGGGTGTAGCAGTTTTCGTCTGCTTTCCCGCAGCGCACGCTGGACGTGCGAGCAAGCCGTTTCCCGTCGGAACGGCGCATCACCTCGAATCGTGACAGGTCACCGCTGCGGTGCTCGAGGGCCAGCCTGCGGCCGCTCCGGCTGAACACCCCACGAGTTGCGGGCTGTTCGTTCCACTTGCTCGTCATCGCGGCACCGTAGGACAACGATCGCACCGTGACGTCAGCAGTGCGGAGCTGGCTGACGTAGCGGATCATTCCCGCCCTCACGTCCAGCCTCAGCTGCGTAGCTGTCTCATTGGCCAGAAGGCGACGGAAGACCGGCGCTTCGGGGCTCGCCAACCGCCACAAAAGAATCTCTCGCTCGTCGGCCGCGACGACGAACTTCCCATCCGGACTGATCGTCATCTCAGACAGCCCCTTGTGTCGGATCCGGGTCCGCTCGTGCCCTGTATCCAAGTCCCAGACCCGCATGTCCTTCGGGGTCAGGGACGCGAGCGCACGACTGCCCGGGATGAACTGGAGTGATCCCTCATCGCATACAGCTGCACTTGCGTCAGACGGGGGCATGCGCAGCCTGCGGTGCTTGGCCACGTCCCAAACTTCGAGGGGCCCTTTGGTTCCCTTACACACTGCCAGGAGACGGTCGTCGGAGCTTACAGCCCACACAGGAAAGTGGGCCGTGCGTCCCTGAAAGAGCACCTGACGGCTTGCGATATCCATCAGCTTGAAACGGCCGTCCATGTCTGTCAGGGCCGCTGTACGGCCACTGGGCCCGAAGCGGTCAAAGAAATCCAGGTCCTGGAGGGGATCGCCAAGCGGTTTTCCGGTTCTCACGTCCCATAGTCTGGCTCGCTCACCCGAGTGCGTGAGCATGCTGCGTCCGTCGGGGCTCGATGACGTCAGTGTCTCGTCGTCACCGAGTCGGTGGGGTGGCCCAGCCCGTCGGTGCCCGATGACGTCCCATGCCTGAACAGTGCGCTGCCCCGCACTCACACTCACGATGGTGCGACCGTTGGAACTCAGCTCGGGAGTGGCCGTGGGCTCCGTATCCGGTACGTCGAACGTGTCCCGCTCTTGCTGGGACAGGGCGCCCAGCAGCGCTGAACGGGTCTCTGTCGTCTCGCTCAACGCCCACGAGGTCATGCTCAGCCGCTCCGCCATGATGGGGTCTGACAGACGCATGCTCTGCGCGACGGCTGCTACCCGGCGGGCTGTCGCCTCCTTGCGCCGCTGTTCACTCGCCCGGCCCTGTTGCCAGGCCACGACTCCCGCTACCAGGGCGAGAACGGTGAGCAGCGCTACGGCTCCGCTTGCCAGATGGCGGGCTCGTCTGGCCCGGGCGCGGGCGGTGAGGCTTTCCTGAAGGAAGTCTCTCTCGATCAAGGTCAATTCACCGCGCTGCTCTGGTGACCGGAAGGCTTCCTCAGCTTCGGTGAGTTCACCCCCGCGCAGCAGGGCACCGGTGTCGCGCCCGCGGCATTGCCAATGGTTCGTCGCGTTGGTCAACCGCCGCTGACGACGAAGGCGGTCGCGTTCGTCCTCGATCCATCCTTGCATCCGGGGCCATGCGGAGATCAGAGCTTCGTGGGCGAGGTCGACGGTGGTGTCGTTCAGGGTGAGCAGCCGGGCGGCGGCCAGCTGGTCCAGGACGAGGGCGATGTCGTCCTGGGAGGCGGTGCCGAGTTCGAGTTCGCTCCGGTCGACCGGGCGCCGGGTGTCCTGGGAGCCCTCGCCGGGTGCGATCAGCCGCAGGAGGATCAACCGGGCCAGCTCCGCATGGTCGGCGGAGAGCCGGGTGTAGACCTCCTCGGCTGTCTGCGCGATGGCGCCGCGCACGCCGCCCGCCGCCTCGTACGCCTCCATGGTGAGCGCCCGGCCGCGGCGCCGTCGCCAGGTCTCCCGCAGGGCGTGCGAGAGCAGCGGCAGGCCACCGGGCTCACCGTCCACTTCCGCCACGAGGCGGGCGGTCAGCTCGCGTTCGACGATCAGTCCGGTGGCCTGGGCGGGTCTGACGACGGCCTCGCGAAGCTCGGCCGGGCTCATCGGTCCCACCAGCAGGTTGGCTTCCCGCAGGGCGTCGGCGAGCCCGCGGTGCTCGGCGCAGCGTCCGTAGAAGTCGGCCCGTACACCGAGGACGACGCGAAGCCGGCTTCCGGGCTCGGCTGCGGCCAGCAGGCGGGCAAGGTAGCCGGCCCGCTCACCGGTGTCGCGGCAGAGGGTGAAGACCTCCTCGAACTGGTCCACCACCAGCCAGGTGTCCTGCTCGCCCGGTGCTGGTACGCACGCCGTGGCGTGGGTGCGCAGCGGGTGCTCGCCCGGGGTGAGGATCCGCACCGCCGCCGGCCGGTGCGGTCCGTCGAGGCTGCGCAGGCGGGGAATCAGCCCCGCCCGCAGCAGGGATGACTTGCCGCTGCCGGACGGCCCGAAGACCGCGAACACGCGGTGCTCCGCCGCTGCGCGGACCAGCGCATCGGTCACCTCGTCCCGGCCGAAGAAGAGCTCCGCATCACCCACATCGAACCGGGCCAGGCCCCGGTAGGGGGACGGAACGGTCTCGTCCACCACCAGGTCGGCCGCCCGGGCCTGCTCCGTGACCGCCTCGCGCCAGCGCCGCTCCCACTCGTCCGTATCGCCGCCGCATGCCCGCACGTAGGCCAAGGCCACCGCCAGGGACGGTAGTTGCTCCCCCTTGGCAGCCCTCGACAGGGTGGACACCGAGACCTCCACCTGCCGGGCCATCTGCCGGTAGGTGATGCCGCCCGCCTCCCGGCGGAGCTTGCGCAAGTCGAACGCAAACCGCTGAACCGGCCCCAGCCCCGGATCGAGGTCCGCCTCCGGACGCCCCATTTCGCTCCCCTCCCCCGTGCCGCCTGCGTGAGCTGCAGCGGCGTCTCATCCCAACACGCGCCCCACCACCGTGAAAGACACCATCTCGCCAACCGGAGCCTGTGACCTGCCTTGTTTCACGCCCAGAACACGGCTGTGCAACAACCCCCAGCCCGGTGAAATCGATGGCGAACCGACCGAACGGCACGCCCCTCGCACCCTTGGGGCGCCGTGCGCTTCCCGCACCTTCCTTCCCGCGGGGCACACGCAGACGCCGTTCGTATCCGCCGCAGTAATCGTCAAACGACCACAGGACTAAGGAGAAGTATGCGCACTCGCAGGAAGATCGCCACAGCTCTCGCCGCAGGGACCATGACCGCAGGACTGCTCACCGGGAGCGCCCTTACAGCCTCGGCGGACGTCGCCCCGATGTCCTGCTACGGCAGCGGAAAGGCCTTCAGCACGACGAACAAGGTGTGGCCGGCCTATCCGAAGTGGGCCAAGACCACCTCCCAGTGCGCCGACGTCAACGTGAAGGCCAGGGTCGGCGCGTATGTGCAGGCCTGCTTCGACAGGGGTCCGGACGAGCCGCACAAGTGCTACCGCAAGCGCTGGCTCTCGCAGGGTGTGTGGGACACGGCCGTGACCAATGTGCCCGACGGCAAGAAGTTCTACCTGAAGTTCGACCGGCACACGGGCGGCGTGATCGCGTACTGACGCACCGGCTGCACTGACACACCGGCTGCTGCGCGGCCCGCACAGGCCGCGCAGCAGCCCTTTTCAGCACGTCTGGACCGAAGCCCACGTCGCCGCTTTCGCCTTCTTCCGCGGTGTCTCGCGCCGACTCGTGCCGGACAACCTGCGCGTCGGCGTCGACAAGCCCGACCTCTGCGACCCCAAAGGCAACGAAGCGTATGCCGAACTTGCCTCTCACTACGGAGCGTTGGCCGACCCGGCCCGGGCCGGGAAGCCGAAGGATAGGCCCCGGGGCGAGCTGCCCACGCCCTATTTCCGCGACTCGTTCTGGCGCGGGACAGGAGTTCACCGCGCGGGCGGCATGGCGCCGCGCGTTCTCCTTCGCCGTCCTCAGAGCGATCCGGGCCAGGTGCACCGCGCCCTCCCCTTCTACTGGCCCGCTGCGGCGCGGTCGGAGCACACGACGCAGACCTCGCTGACCGCGGAGTCGAAGCGGCGACGGCCGCAGCCTCACCAGGACCAGTCCAGTCACGCCGGGCACTGCATGTGCGGCGCCCGCACCGGTGCCCCGCACAACCCGCTACTCCCGCTGCACTCGGCGAACGGCCGGTGCGCGACCGCCTCGGAGACCGTCCGATCCGCCTTCGCACCACCACCGCCACCGGAATCTACGTCGTCGAAGTCGTCCTCGCGTGCCCCGCCCGCATCGCCCTGCCCACCGAGTGCAGCAACTCCCTCAAGATCCACCAGGAACAGCAGCGGGAAGAGCGCCAGGCAGCCGGGCCGGGCTGGACGGCCAACGGGCTCGTCTTCACTACCCCGAAGGGCACGCCGCTCGACCCCGGCAATCTCAGCCGCCGCTTCCGCCGCGTCCTCCATGCGGCAGGGCTCCGGACGATCCGCTTCCACGACCTCCGCCACTCGACGGCCACCCTGCTCCTGAAACAAGGTATCGACCTCGTCGTCATCAAGGAACTCCGGCCACGCCCACATCGGCGTCACCGCCGGCGTCTACGCCCACGTACGCCTCCGCCTCCAGCGCCAGGCCATCGACACGCTGGGTAGCGCCCTCAGCCCGACCGATGACGACCCTGACGCCCCACCCGTCGCAGCCGTCGTCCGCTGACGTTGCCGTTGCCGTTGCCGTCAAAAGACTGAAGTGCCCCACCGAAATAGGATTTCGGTGGGGCACTTCAGTCGCATGCGGGCCTGACCTCGATATTAAAGATCAGTTATCGAGATTCACCTCCACTGACGGGGCGCAAGACAGACTGCAAGCGGTCAATCGCAGCCTGGGCCTCAGATTTCTCTTCAGCGTCGACCCAGCTTCGCCAGAACCAGCCATCTGCGGGCAACACCACTTCCAGCGCTTGGACAGCAGACGATGCAACGGTCTGCGTGATTGGTTTCGCTAGCCATTCTGTGATGCCTGGATATTCCTCGTTCCAAGTCAGAGAGCGCCCAGCGGGGGCTTCAGCGGCCTGGCGATCCCCGACAGCGGACGTCGTCGGGACGACAGGGCGTCGGCGATGCTCTCGATCTCCATGGTGAGCCCGCCGGGCTCCCCCCGACCGTAGAGGCTCATGGCGTTGCGGTCGCCAGCGACCACAGTCCACAGGTGAGCCAGCACGCCGGGGGATCACGACATCGTCCGGAACAGCCGGTTGCTCCCGACGACAGCTGCCGGGGCCGACACAGGCGGCGGAGTGCCGGCGCATGGCGCGGGGCTGGCCGTCGGCGGGCCCGGCAGCACCAACACCCGGGGGTGGCAGGAGAGATGGAAGGCGTTTCTGTCCTGCTCGTGGCCCCGTCCCAACCGGCGTGATGCGCAGGATGACGGTCTACCTCGGCTTCGTGGAGGACGATGGGTACGACGGGCCGGGCGCATCATGCCCGTGGCGTCCATCACACGAGAGCATCCGTTATTGGAGAAGAGCGTGCCGGTGATCATGCCTAGGTTCGCGCCGGAGCGTGGGCTCTCCCGGTTCACCACACTTCACCCGCAGACCTACAACGAGGCCCATACCATCGGGGAGCGCTTCCGTGAGAACACTCCGGTGATCATGAATCTGGCGGAGACGGACGACACAGGCAAGTAGCGACTTGTCGACTCCGCGGCAGGCCTGGTGATTGGCTTTCACGGCCGTATTGAGCGGGTGACGCAGAAGGTGTTCCTGTTGTCGCCCCGTAGAGTGATGTCCGGCAAAGCTCCTTGCAGGGACGTGAGTTCGCTGGGGAATCCGCATGTCGTACGGGTCCTCCACAGAGCTCATGACACCCGGAGAGGAGGTGGAGAAGGATGCCCGGCTCGGACCATGGCGACCACGATCGCCAGGCCCACCGGAAACCCCGCCGCGTGCTCGGTCCTGTCGGTCAGTTCCTGGCGCTGGTGACAGCGCTGATGATCGATCTGACGATCAGGCGCCTGTTCGGCGCCTGATACGGGCACGGCCCCGACGGTAGGACGCCGGGGCCGTGATGCTGCGGGTTTCTCCCGAGCGGGTTGGCCCTGTCGGTCGTAACGGCGTCGGCAGGGCCTCCCTGTCACACAAGCCTAATCGCACTCGCCACGATCGCCGACGCCAAGGGCCAGCAGACCGTCCCAGCACCTCGACCGGGAGGCCAGCCAAGAGGTGAGCCATGCGCGGGGCGTCGCATCCGGCGTCGAAAACGACCAGGATGGCGAGGCCACCACGGTGCACGAGTTGGGGTGCGAGCCGGCGCGGGAGCTGGGCCGCCTCGTCCCGCACGACGACTTCATGCTGTCCGGCCTCGCCCCCCTCACTCGCGTGAGCTGCTTCCTCAGCGGCCAGCACACCTACAGCCACGGCTCGTTGCGCGACGTCCTGCTCGGCGGGTTCCGCACCGGCGGCCGCCATCCCTTCGCGGAGCTGTGGCGCGGGGCCTCCCAGGTCGGCGTGCTCGGCTCGGGCGTACGCGAGGAGCGGGACAGCGTGCGTCTGGACGAGGTCATGGTGCCGCAGGGGTTCGGCAGCGGGCTGCGGCTCGCGCTCGCCTGCGGCGGTCTGCCGTGGGGGACGAAGGCACGCGTCCGTGAACGCGGGCAGCCGTGCTTCACGGATGCGGAGGTCGTCCACGCCCAGTGCGCGGTCGCGCCGCCGACGCAGGCGTTGAGGCGCTTCGTCGCGCGCAGAACACCCCGTCCACTGCGCTCCGCACGGCCGCCCGCGGTCGTCGGCGTCGACGGCACGGAGCGGATCCGGGCCGCGACCCCGGAGGGCCGCGCATGGCTGCGCGCCTGTCTGCCCGGCTTCACGGGCGGGCGCGGCTGGGGCGGCCGACGGTGCTGGCAAGGCCCCCTTCACCCGCGCCGACCGCGGCCCGGACGGCCTGCTGCCGATCACGTGCATGCACGTCACGATCATGGCCCGCTGCCTCCACGGCCCGATGGTGACCGGATCCCGACCCCCGACGGCTGGATCGAGTCGGTGTCTGGGCCCGGGAGGAACTCCTGGCCACTCTCGCGCACTGAGAGCCTGCCGGACGGGCCGCACGCGTCCTTGGACGCCGACACGCCGACGAACGCGTGCGGCCCGAGCGCCCTGTGAGGAGGGTCGTCAGGTGGCTGTGGAGATGATGAGCATCTTCGTCACCGATCCGTCGTCGCCGATCACGTCCCGTACGTGGTGGAAGCCCAGGCGTTCGGCCATCGCCAGGCTGGCGGTGTTCTCGGCGCCCACCATGCCGTACGCCTCCTTAAGGCCCACGTTGTCGCAGGCGTGCCGCAGCAGGACGCGGATGACCTCGCTGCCCAGGCCCTTGCCCCAGTAGGCGGGGGCCAGGCCGGTGATGAGTTCATGGCCGTCGACATTGCCGGTCTTCTTGGCCTCCGCGTGCCCGATGTACCTTGCACGTCGTCCCTCCCGCTGGGCGGCACAGGTCCAAGATGCCGCGCGTACCAGCGAGGTGTCGTGTTGCCTAGTTGTGCAGAGGGCTTGTCGATTCACGCACGAGCAGATCGTGAGGGTTTTGGGACCCGCCGGGTGATGTGCTGGCCGCTCAGAGCCCTCCGTACCGACGCTCTCCGCGATGCTGGCAGGCGGCCTCAGTCGGAGATGGAGGCGAGACCTGGCAGGCCCGGCACTTGTTCCACCAGTTCACCCACTCCATGGCCGACACCACGCCGCCCGACGCCGCGTTCCTCGAGGGCCTGGAGATCTTCGCCCGGTACTTGCGCGGCCAGGGCTCCGGGTCGCGCGCTCAGGCTCCCACCGGCCGCCTGGAGAGCGGGGTCGACCGGCTCGCCGCGGCGGCGCTGTACTGCCCCGCCTGCACGAGCGGGGCGCGGTGAGTTGCGGCACGGAAGTTACCGCGGAAGGCCGCCGGGTCCGGGTTGGTGGCCCTGTGGCGCACCCGGTGGTGAGGCGCCCTCTGCTCTGTGCACCCGGGCCGGCACGTAGGCTGAGCCGGGAATCAGTGGCCCTTTGCCGCGGCGTGCTCCTGCAATCCGATGGGCACAAAGCCGGTCGGCAGTGGCCCAGATGCGGCGGTGGGGATGGCCGACGCGGAAACGGGAGGCGGCGTCGTATGGGCACGGATGTCCTGCGCTGGAGCGAATACCCCTGTGTGCCGTGGAAGAACGGCGGCGGCGTGACCCGCGAAGTCGCATCGGGTGCGGTCCAAGCACCGTCGGCCTCGGTGGCGTCCGTAGACGGTTTCGACTGGCGGGTGAGCGTCGCGGACGTGGACGCATCAGGCCCCTTCTCCTCCTTTCCCGGGATCGACCGGGTGATCACCCTGGTCGAGGGCGAAGGCATGGTCCTCACCGTAGACGGCACGCGCCAACCGGTCGCGCCGTTGGCCCCCTTCTCCTTCTCCGGTGACGCGGCAACAGACTGCAAGCTGACGGCGGGCGCGGTCCGCGACGTCAACGTGATGACCCGCAGGGGGCGGGCAACGGCACATGTGCAGATCCTGCCCGTCACCGCCGCGCGTACGGCCACGGTGGCGTGCACCGCGAGTGAGGTCCTCCTCGTCATGGCTATGACCGGTGAGATCACCGTCCCCACACCGTGCGAAACGGACGCCACGCTCGGCCGTTTCGACTGCGTACGTCACGAAGGGCCAGGGACGTTGGCCCTGCGCGGCGACGGCACGGTGGCCGAGATCAGGATCACGCCGACGCATTGATGTCCCCGGCGTGCTCATATGCGGGCTGGATGCCGGTCACACCGTGGTGGCAGGCGGGGCCGTTTCTGCCGGACCGTGCTCTGAACAACGTGAACACGCTCAACATCATCGAGACCGGCAGCACATCCTCCAGCAGACCAGAGCCCGGCCGGAGCGATCTGACGCGTGACCACGGCCACTTCGACTACCGCAGTGGTCCGCGCTCGCCGATGAACACGGTGGGCTCGGAGGAGAACACGTCTGCGTCCACGGAGCCGTGCGCGATGTTGAAGGTGTCCAGCCAGTACGTCCAGCCCCGGATCCCCGCCGCGCTGCTGAAGCGGTAGTTGAGCTGCCAGCGGCCCATTGACGAGCCCGGCGGGAGCGGCGCGCTGCTGCCGCAGCTTGGTCCACCACTCCCCCGCGCGCGCCTAGGACAGCTCACCCTTGACCCGGCTGAGTGCCGCCGATTTCAGGTTGTTCAGAAGGTGGAGCTCATCAGCTCTGGTGCGCAGGATCTTGCGCTCCTCCCGCGCCGCGGTGTCGGCGATGGCCGGAGCCAGAGCGCTGGTGCGCTGGCATCGAGCGTCCTGGGTCGCGGCCCTCAGCTCGAAGCGCGCGACCTCCTTGCGGTGCGGCGCTCCGGCGGCAGGCCGTTTCAGCTCGTCCGCGACCATGGCACGGCTTTGTTGCGGCGTGCTGGCCCGTATGCCTGACCCCTTCATGCACGCGGCCCACTGTCGGTGCGCGGCTCGGACTGGTCCGGACCGTTCCACCGCGGTGGTGACCTGCAGGGACAGAGCCTGGAAGGTGTATTGCAGCGGATCCCAACGTGCCCCGTACAGGTGCGTCCGGGCCCGCTGGACACATCCGTCGGTATTGAAGACGATCTCGCCACCGCCGGGCAGTGGAACGGCCTTCCGGTGGGCCGTGGTGCCGAACAGCGCCTGCTTCCAGCGGCCGCGCTGCGTGGCAGGCACTGATTTCAGCAGGTCCTTCGGCTGACTGTCCTGGCCCTGGTGCAGGCGCAGGCTGTATCCCGAGTTCCGGGCCTCATCCTCATCGAGCAGTCCGTAGGGGTTGTCCGGCTCGGGAACAGCAGGAAGTCGTGGCGGGATCTCGTAGCGTAGGCCTCGTGCTGCCATACACGCGGCAACGGACTCCTGCTGCGCCTGGCTGAGTGCCGCTCGTTGGGCGGGTGAGAAGCGGATCACGCCCCCGAACGGATAGCCGACAGCGGGGCGGGGTACGCGGCCCGGGTCGTCCCGGGCCGCGTTCACGCCGACCAGCGTCAAGGCGAGACAGCAGATGCCGACGACAGCAGCACCAGCGCGACTCAGCGGACCCACTTGTTCGACGCGACGTTGTGCCAGAGCGCGGAGCCGCGGATGGTCTTCCAGCCGCTCCCGTCGGACAGCTCGAAGGGCGAGCCCTGGTGGTTGCGCTGCGCGTAGACGAGTGCGGAGTATCCGGCCTTGTTGTTGTACAGGGAACGTGCTTGATCGAACTTCGTGTACTGCAGCAGGTTCTTGTTGCTGCCGCTGACCGTCCCCGGGGAACCCGTCCACGTACGGGAGTCGTACGCACTGGCCGAGGACGGCTGTTCCGCGACGTAGGCACACAGACTGCCTGACCGGCAGGCAGCGGCCTGGGCCGGAGCGGTGGTGAGCAGCACGCCTCCGGTCGCGAGCATGCCCGCTGTCAGCGCGGCGGCGAGGTTCCTCTTGATCACGTCGTCTCCTACTCTCCCCGATGCGCGTCATGTGCGCCGGGCTCGTGACGTGTTGTGCGATGCGGCGTGCCGTTCGCCGGCAGCGGCGTGAGGTGTGCGTGCCGGGAGGGCACTGCCTGCGTCGAGGATGCTGTGCCTCACCACGGTGTGTCCTTGCCCATCCACGCACTCGCGTTGCGCACTCGCGCACGCCGCCCACGGGCATGCACCCGGCGCCTCGACGCGACCGCCTGCGCACCCCGGTCGGCGGGTTCGGCCCGCAGGACGGGCGAAGGACTGGCGTGGCACGCTGCGGCGGGGCCCCTTGGGCCTCGCTTGTCTGCTGGGTGAGTACGGGTTCGTGCGGGAGTCCTGCGCCTTGGCCCGCCGCCCGTTGAGGGAAGCCGTGCGGGTGTACGCGGGGCGGAACGGGCCTCTGCTGCCCTGGTGGCGCGGCTCGTAGATCGCCTACGCTGCGCGGCAGCCGACCACCCGCGCGGCGGCCTCCCGGCTTCTCGCCCGGACTCCGATGTGCCGCGCGCCTTCATGAGGGGACGCAGCCTGTGACACACCCGCCGTTCGGGAACTACCAGAACGAGATCTATCTCAACGGTCTCGGCGGTGTCCTGCCCACCCTGCCGATGACCTTCGCGGAGCTCGAGGAACGTGCCTGTCAGGCGCTGCCGCCCTCCGTGTGGTCCTACGTCGCGGGCGGCGCGGGTGACGAACACACGCAACGGGCCAACGTCGAGGCGTTCCACCACTGGGGGCTGATGCCGCGGATGCTGGTCGGGGCCACCGAGCGGGATCTGTCGGTCGAGCTGTGGGGCACACGCTGGCGGGCTCCCGTCTTCATGGCCCCGATCGGCGTCGTCGGGCTGTGTGCCCAGGACGGCCACGGGGACCTGGCTGTCGCGCGCGCCGCGGCCCGCACCGGCGTGCCGATGTGCGCCTCGACGCTGAGCGTGGACCCCCTGGAGGACGTCGCGGCCGAGTTCTCCGGCACGCCCGGGCTGTTCCAGCTCTACACACCGACCGACCGCGATCTCGCCGAGAGCCTGGTGCGCCGGGCCGAAGCCGCCGGGTTCGCCGGGATCGTCGTCACGCTCGACACCTGGGTGACCGGATGGCGGCCGCGTGACCTCGCCACGTCCAACTTTCCCCAGCTCCGCGGCCAGTGCCTGGCCAACTACACCAGCGACCCGCACTTCCGCTCCCAGGTCGACGCCGACCTCGACGCCGATCCCCGCGCGGGCGTGCTGCACTGGGCCGGGGTCTTCGCCAAGTCACTGACCTGGGACGACGTGACCTGGTTGCGCTCCCTGACCACCCTGCCGCTCATCCTCAAGGGCATCTGCCACCCCGATGACGCGCGCCGGGCCCGGGACTACGGAGTCGACGGGATCTACTGCTCCAACCACGGCGGCCGCCAGGCCAACGGCGGACTGCCCGCGATCGACTGCCTGCCCGGCGTCGTGGAAGCGGCCGGTGACCTGCCGGTGCTCTTCGACTCCGGCGTCCGCACCGGCACGGACGTGGTCAAGGCCCTGGCACTCGGCGCGAGCGCCGTCGGCATCGGCCGCCCCTACGCCTACGGCCTCGCCCTGGGCGGCGTCGACGGCATCGTCCACGTACTGCGCTCCATCCTCGCGGAGGCCGACCTCACCATGGCGGTCGACGGATACCCCGATCTGGCCGCTCTCACCGAGGACGCGATCCGACGGTGCTGAGAACTGCCCCTGCCCCTGCCCCTGCCCCTGCCCACGCCGTGGCGGGTCACGGTCAGCCGAATGTGTCAGCCAACTGGCTGCCCTGGTAATGGTGTTGAGGGCTTCGGTGCGCGGGCCGGGGAAGAGACTTCCGGACGCAGGTTTCTCAACCCCCGCCATGCCGGGGCGGGGGTGAGTCGCTCAGGTGGAGCGGACTTCTATTCCAAGAGGTCGCCCGGGGCGGTCAGCTCGGCCGGCGCGAGCCAAAGCGGAACCCATGCTGCTCATGCATCACATCTATCCCTCCCGTTTACGGCCGAGTAGCGTGCCGTCCCGCCGCTGTCGTCGTGCTGGGGAGGCTGAGGGCCAGTGATCGTGCTCGGTTACAACGGATTCACCAGGGGTGCGGAACTCTTCGGGCGGCTGTACGGGGCGACGGGGATCGACCGCAACCTTCTGGTGGGTCATGACGCCGCGGCGGCGCTGGTGATCGACGGCGAGGTGGTCGCCGCGGTCGAGGAGGAGCGGCTGAGCCGGGTCAAGAAGACGGCCGACTTCCCCGAGCAGGCGATCCGGTGGTGCCTCGACTCCGCCGGGGTCGGCCTCGACGAGGTCGACATGGTCGCCTTCCCCTGGCGTTTCTCACCGACGGTGGCCGAGCAGATGATCGCTCAGATATGTGGCGCCGACCTGTCGGTGGCGGCGAAGTTCGACTCCCTGCGCCGTACGGGCGAGCTGTACACGGACATGCTCAGCCGCGAGGCCGTGCACGGCGACTTCGTGCGGCGCACGTGCCACGAACTCGACCCGAACAAGCTCGCCCTCGTCCCCCACCACCTGGCCCATCTGATGTGCGGCGCCTATCTGGCCGGAGGGGGCGACGCCGCGTTCCTGGTGAGCGACGGCCGCGCGGAGACCCTGTCGGCCGTGATGGGCGAACTGCGCGACGGCGTGGTCCGGGTCTTCGACGACAGCTCCGTGGAGATGACCAGCTCGCTGGGCGTGGCCTACGGGAGGATCACCCGCTATCTGGGGTTCGTGCCCAACAACGACGAGTACAAGGTGATGGGCCTGGCGGCGTACGGCCCGCCGCCGCTCCACAACCCCCTGCTGGACCGCGTGGTACGGCTGCACGAGAACGGCTCGTACACGATCTCCGTCCCTCGGGACCGACAGGCGTACTACGCGCTGTTCGACGAGATCTTCGACGGTGACAGCGTGAAGCGCGAGGAGTTCGACTTCCGCGTCAAGGTCGCCGGCCTCGCCCAGCACATGGTGGAGGCGGTCACCGCGCATCAGCTGCGGGCGCTGACCGCGGCGTCCAGCCTGGACACGCTGCTTTTCGAGGGTGGTCTCGCGCTCAACTGCGTCGCCAACTCCAAGATGCTGGAGCGGTCCTCGTTCACGGGCATGGAGGTCAGCTTCGGGGCCAGCGACCCGGGTGTCGCCATCGGCGCGGCCGTGTACACCGCGGGGCTCAGGAACCGGCCCGCCGATGCCGTCACCACGCCCTACTTGGGCCCGGCGTTCGACGAGCGGCAGGTCCTCGACGCACTGGCCGCGTACACGGACCGGGTCGAGTGGCGGGAGGAGGCCGACGTCGCCGCGGTGACCGAGCGGACAGCGGAGCTGCTGGCCGGCAAGAACGTCGTGGGCTGGTTCCAGGGGCGTACGGAGTTCGGGCCGCGCGCTCTGGGCAGCCGCAGCATCCTCGCCAACCCGGCCTTCCCCGACATCAAGGACATCATCAACGTCCGGGTGAAGCACCGGGAGCCGTTCCGTCCGTTCGCGCCCGTCGTCCTCGCGTCGGAGGCTCCCCGGGTCTTCGAGATGGGCAAGAAGAAGGCGTCGCCGTACATGACGTTCGTCTTCCCGGTGCGCGCGGAGTACCAGGAGCGCATCCCCGGCGCCTGTCACGTGGACGGCACGGCACGCGTGCAGACGGTCGACGAGCGGCAGAACCCCGTCCTGGCGGGGCTGCTGCGCGCCTTCACCGCGCGCACCGACGTGCCGTGTCTGCTGAACACGTCCTTCAACGTCGCCGGGGAGCCCATCGTCTGCTCACCCCGGGACGCGCTGGAGTGCTTCCTCGCCACGGAGATCGACTTCTTGGTCATCGACCGGTTCGTGGTGACGAAGAAGCACCCGGCGGGCGGCCGCTAGGGCAGGCCTCAGTCCTCGCGGCTGGTGACCTCGATGAGGTGCAGGCCGAACTGCGTCTTCACCGGGCCCTGGACCGTGTTGACCGGGGCGCTGAAGACCACCTGGTCGAACTCGGCGACCATCTGACCCGGTCCGAACGAGCCGAGGTCGCCGCCGTTGCGGGAGGAGGGGCACGAGGAGTGCTTCTTGGCGAGCTCGGCGAAGTCCGCGCCGCCCTCGATCTGCTCCTTCAGCTGCGACGCCTCGGTCTCGGTCTTGACCAGGATGTGGCGGGCGGTGGCACGGGGCATGGTGTTGCCTTTCGAGTAGAGGTTCATCGAACGAGCTACCCGGAATGTTACTGATCACGGCTGGGGGCGGCGCGCCGTCCCTCGAACGCGGCGACGTCGGCCCGGCTGCCGACCGCGCCGCGGTCAGTCCCCGCCGCCGCCACCGCCACCACCGTCCCCGCCACCGCCGCCGTCCCCACCGCCGCCTCCTCCGTCGCCGCCGTCCCCACCGTCCGAGCCCCAGCCGTCCCCGCCGCCGGAGTCGTTGTCGTCGCCGCCCCAGCCGAGGTTGCTGAACCAGGGGGCGTCCCACTCGATCATCACGGGCTCGTCGCCGCGGGCGTTGCGGGGCTTCTCGGCGCGGAAGCGATAGGCGCCGGTGGTGTCGCCGAGGCCGAACGCGACGGCGAAGGTGTGCGCCATGACGGCGTCGAGCGGGTCGGGGGTGTCGTGGTGTATCTCCGTGAGCGGCAGCAGGACCGTGTCCGGCACGGGGCGGCGGCGCCGCTCGGGGCGCCTGATCTGGGCGACCCTGCGCCCGTCGCGCAGCAGCTCCGAGGAGAGGGAGTCCACGCGCCGCAGCTCCCAGAAGCCCTGCGGGCCCTGCACGCTGACGAAGCTCCGGGACTTGCGCCAGACCTTGGTGAGGGTGAGTGAGACGGCGGCCTCGCCCACGGTCAGGACGAGTCCGCGGCCCGGTGACCTGTCGGTGGTGACGAGGCCGTGCGGCGCCCGGATCCGGACGGCCGGGGCGTAGGGCCCCCAGACGTCCACCCGGATCAGGCGGCGGTCGACAACGACGGTCACCGGTCCTGCGGGGCCCGGGGCGGTCCGCCGGGCGAGCCACAGGGGCACGCCCTCCACGTCGGCCTGCGTGGCCAGCGCCGCCACCCGCGCGGCGCCGCCGCTCTCCCGCAGCGCGAGCTCCCCCAGGCGGTGCGCGAACTCGGCCGCCCTGCGGACCTTGACCGGCCTGGTGGTGCCGGTGACGCGGGTGACGGGCACGACACCCGGTCCCTCCGCCAGTTCCTCGAGGCCGCGTTCCGTGCCGCCGGCGCCGAGCCAGCGCCCTCGCCGGTACGCGTCCGCCATCGCGGCGAGGTGCAGTTCACTCAGCGGTGTCGTGCGGTAGTTGGCCTTCAGCCCCTGCTCGGTCAACTGCACGAGCTGGGCGAAGGGGTTCCGGGACCGCTCGGCATAGATCACCTGATTCACGCGTCTCCCCCGTCATTTCTCGGACGTCATGCGTCATTTCTCGAACGTCATGAAGAACGAATTTTCGCACGCGGTGTGTGTACGCCTCGCGACCTGCTTTTCACAGGTTCGTCCCAGGGCGCGGGCCACTCCGCCGAGTCGGGCTCCCCCGCGGCCCGTGGTGCCGTGACGGGCGCTCAGTTGCCGGCAGGCTCCAGCTGGAGGTGGTCGAGGTTCCAGTTCTGGTACGCGGCCGTGTCCAGGGACAGCCGCAGGGTGTGCCGTCCCTTCGTCAACTCCCGCTCCTGGCGGCTGTCCTGGAGGACGAAGGCCTGGTGGGACGTCGTGTTGGTGACGGCCACGGGCGCGCCGGGCGTGCCGCCGTCGACGGCGACGCGGTAGGTGCCCGCGGGTGCGTACGGGGACGACACGCGGACCTTGAGCGTGTAGCGGCCGGACTGCGGCACGTCCACCTCGTAGGCGAGCCACTCCGAGCCGCGCATCCAGCACACGGCCACGGCGCCGTCGAGGTCGCACACGTCGACGCCCTCGCCGGACCGGCCGGGCCCGTCACCCCGGTTGCCCGCGTCGACGTCGTGGTAGCCCACGCCCTCGCCGCCCGGGGCGTAGTCCTCCGCCTGCACGCGTACCGCGCCGGACGGCACCGCGCCCGCCACCCCCGTGGCGAGGTAGGTCTCCAACGCCTCGACGTTGTCCGTCTGCAGGACCGACGCGCCGTAGACGCCGATGAGCGTGGCCCAGCCGCGCGCGGGCGCGATCAGTGAGGCCTCGTCGGTGTACCGGGCGGCGAGGGCGTCCCGCATGCTGTTGATCCACACGCGGCCCGTCGACCGCAGCACCCGCAGGAACGCGGCGTCGGCCACGGCGTCGCCGACGTCGTCGAAGACGACCTCGAACGCGGGTGGCCGGTCCGTGCCGAACTCCGTGACGGAGGCGGCGTTGGTGTCGTCGACGAGGTGCATGTAGAGCGCGTCGGGATGGCGGGTGCGGAACGCCCGCACCTCGGGGACGGGCGCGCCGGACTTGAAGATGCCGTTGCGCACGGTGCCGGTCTCCGTCAGGACGCGCCAGACGGCCTCGCGGTCCTTCCAGGCCTGGTCGAGGTTGATGAGTCCGCTGGTCCGGGCGGCGCGCATGGCCTCGGCGAGGGTGGGGACGCGGTGGCCGGTGAGAGCCGCCTGCCGGCCGCCGAGGCCCGCGCGCAGGCGCAGGGTGCGCAGGTGGGCGTAGCTGAGGTCGGCGACGCGGCCGGTGCCGTCGGTGGTGCGGTCCACGGTCGCGTCGTGCATCAGGACGGGGACGCCGTCCTTGGTCAGCCGGACGTCCGCCTCGACGATCTCGGCGCCGTCGGCGAAGGCGGCGCGGAGTGCGGCGAGGCTGTTCTCGGGGGCCTTCCGCCACTGGCCGCGGTGGGCGGCGGTCATGACGGCGATGCCGGGGCCGTGGTCGAGGAAGTCGCGGTGGGCGCGGTCGGCGGGAGTGTCGGTGGGGGCCCGGCGCTCGGTCGCGCCGGTGGCCGGGGTGGCGGCGAGTGCCGTCGCGCAGACGGTGATCGTGGCGAGGAGGGCGAGGCTGCGACTACGGGTGGGGGTGGTGCGGCTCGGGGGGCGAAAGGCGCTGTTCGGGGTCGGGGCGGTGCTGTTCGGAGTCGGGGCGGTGCTGCTGCCCGAGGTTGGAAAAGTGCTGCTGCCCGGGGTCGGAGAAGTGCTGCCCGGATGGGACGTGTCGACGCGGCGCAAGATCGTGAGCGGGGGCATGGGTGAGAGCATCGGGCCGCGTGCGCCGTCCGTCCACGACCGCGCCCCGGCCTGTCGCCAGGGTCAGCCGCTCGCCGACGCGGCTGGTCCCTGCCAGGCTCGACGGCACCGGCGTGATGCCCCCGCCCGGCGCGACGGCGGCCCGCCTCAGCGTCCGCCCCGGCCCACAATCCGTCGCGCCACCATGTGCGTCCCGGCCGTGGCCACCGCGGCCAACGCCACCCCCTGCACCGCGTCGCGCGGCCGTGCGGGACGCAGTGCACCGGCGCGCCGCAGCCGACCGCGAGCCCACAGCGTGAAGGGGATGACCACCAACGGCGAGGTGACCGAGCCGGGCGTGTATCCACGTACGGCGGCGGCCTGGGCCAGATGTACCAGGGCGTGCAGTCCGAATCCGTTGAGAGCCACTTGGTAGAAGCCGGAGCGGCCACCAGTGCGGTGTCCGGCAGCGGCAGCGGCGGCCATCACCACGGCCATCCCGGCCACGGCCGTCGCGAACTCGCGCCCGTCCATGGACTCCAGCCGCCGCCACATCCGTTCCGGCACCTCCGGGAAGCGCTGCCGCAGCTCCGGCACCCGCTCGCGGACCCAGCCCGGCACCGTGGCCAACTCCTCCAGGTCATGCACCGCCCACGCAGCCAGCAGCCCGAACGTCACGCCGGCCCCGACACCTCGGCCACCCTCGCCCACCCCATGTCCGCTCATGGACACGAAGTCTGTCAGCACGCATCACGTACTCCCGCGGAGCCCCCCCCTGGCTCCCGCAGAGCCCCTGCACGCCGCACATCTCACGCCGCCGCCAGCGCCTCCGTCGGCGGGAGCCGCGCCGCGCGGACCGCCGGGTAGAAGCCGGCCAGGCCGCCGATCAGGAGCGTCGCGGCCACCCCGCCGACCATGGCCCACAGCGGAACCACCGTCGGCCACCCCTGATAGCCGGCGTAGCCCGCCGTCACCGCGATGCCGAGGGCCACGCCGCCGACGCCCCCGAGGGCCGACAACAGCTGGGACTCGCACAGGAACTGGGTCCGGATCTGGCCCCGGGTCGCGCCCAGGGAGCGGCGCAGGCCGATCTCCGCCCGGCGCTCCAGGACGGAGATGACCATTGTGTTGGCCACGCCGACCCCGCCCACCAGGAGCGCCACCGCTCCGAGGCCGAGGAGGAGCCCGGACAGGGTGTCGTCCGTGGCCTGCTTCGCCGCGAGCGCGTCGGAGGGGCGGGAGACGTTGACCTCGTTGGGGTTCTCCGGGTTGGCCGTCGCACCCATGACCTGCTGCACGTCGCTCACGGCCGCGCCTTCGGCGCGCGCGTACACCGTCGTGGCGAACCCGTCGAAGTCCAGCTCCTTCTCGGCCGCGGGCCAGCCGACGAGGGCGGCCGAGTCCAACTCGGGGGCGAGTTCGTTCGGCGCGAGGAGGCCGACGACGGTGAACCACCGGTCGCCGAGCCACACTTGGGCGTCAGGACCGGAGCCGTACACGCCGAGCTGCGCGGCGGCCTTCGCCCCGAGGACGACGGCCGGGTAGCGGTGCGTGGCCGCGGTCAGCCAGCGGCCGTCGGTGACGTCCACGCCGATCGTGTCGGGCAGGTCGGCGCGGGCCGCGTAGACGCCGATGCCGCCGGTCACCTCCTTCGGGACGTGGTCGTTGCGGTACACCTTCGCGTCGGTCTTGCCGATCGCCGAGACCGACTCCACTCCGTCGATCGCGCCGACCATGGCGACGGCCTCGTCCGGCAGGTGGGCGGCGGCGCCGCTGAAGGACTGGCCGGGTGCCGCCGTCAGGAGGTTGGTGCCGAGCGCCGCGAGTGTGCGGTCAAGGTCCTCCTGGCTGGAGGTGGAGATGCCGACGACGCCGATCATCGCGGCGATGCCGATCGCGATGCCGAGGGCCGAGAGGAAGACGCGCATCGGGCGCGAGCGCAGGCCGGAGCCGCCCGTCCGTACGACGTCCGCGGGGCTCAGCCGGGCCGGAGTCAGCCGTGGCCGCGTGGGAGTGACCGTGCTCATGCGCCCACCCGTTCCACGGCAGCTTTCCCGACGGCGGTCCCGGTGGCGGTCCCGGGCTCGTTCCGGGCGGCGGAGTCGTGCTCGATCCTGCCGTCCTTGATGCGTACCTCCCGGGGCAGGGACGCCGCGATGTCCCGGTCGTGCGTGATGACGACGACCGTCGTGCCCGCCCGGTGCAGGGTGTGCAGGAGCTCCATCACCACCTCGCCGGCTCGTGAGTCGAGCGCGCCCGTCGGCTCGTCGGCGAGCAGCAGCGGCGGATCGCCGAGCACGGCCCGGGCGATGGCGACGCGCTGTTTCTCGCCGCCGGACAGCTGGTGCGGTTCGTTGTGGAGGCGCGCGCCGAGCCCGACTCCGCGCAGCGCGCGCTCCGCGAGATCGCGCCGCTCGCCCCTCGGCAGACCGCTGTAGAGCAGGCCGTCCGCGACCGCGTCCAGGGCCGGTACGCCCGCCGCCAGGTGGAAGGCCTGGAACACGAAGCCGATGGTGCGGGCGCGCAGCGCGGAGAGCTGACGGTCCGACAGGGCGTCGACGGTGTGGCCGTCGATGCGGACCGTGCCCGCCGAGGGGCGGTCCAGCGTCCCCATGATGTTGAGCATCGTGGACTTGCCGGAGCCGGAGGGGCCGACGATCGCGAGCATCTCCCCGCGCCGTACGACGATCCCGGCCCCGGCGAGCGCGACGACGTCCCCGTACGTCTTCGACACGCCCTCCAGCTCGACGACGGGCGGCGGCGCTTCCTCCCCCGGCTCCCCCACCGGTCCCCCCACGACGGGCCACGCCTTCTCTGTCTGCGACCTCACTTCGGCACCGCCACCTTCAGGCCCTCGGTGATGCCGTCGCCGGACACCTCGACCATGCCGCCCGCGAACATGCCGAGCTCCACCGGCCGGTACTCCACGGCCGAGCCGGTGACCGCCTGGACCGCGTAGCCGCCGCCCTTGCGGGCGACGAGGGCGTCGACGGGGACGGCGAGGACGTCCTGGCGGGTCTCCGCGGCCAGCGTCACGTCCACCGGGGCGGCCTGGTAGCGGCCGAGCTTCTTCTGGTCCTTGACGGTGAGTTCGACCGGCAGGGTGGCCTCGTCGGCGCCGCCATCGGAGTCGCCGCCCTCGGCGGGCTCGGCGGTGGCGGCGCTGCCGACGTCGGTCACCCGGGCCTCGGCCTCGGTGCCGTCGGGCAGGGCGACGGTGGCCTTCGTCCCCTCCTCGACCAGGTCCTCGTACCGCGCCTCCAGGTCGACGGTGACCGTCCGCCGCGTACCGGTCCAGGTGAGCACGTCGCCGGAGGCGGAGTCGCCGCGGGCGGACTCGACCCGGTCGACCCTCCTGGCCCCGCTCGCCACGACCGCGTCGCCCGGCGCGACCTCGCCGGTCTCGTCCCGGCCCAGGTCCCGCTGCCAGTCCTTGACGGCCCGCGCGGTGCCCGCGCTGTACGTGTCGTCGACGGTGAAACCGGTGTGGCCGAGTGCCGCCAGGTTCTTCTCCAGGAGGCGTACGTCGTTGCCTTCGGCGCCCGCGCCGAGCGTGCGGTAGAGCGGTGTGGAGCCGTACAGGAGGGGCACCTTCTTCTCGTCCACGGCGTACACCGCGTCGCCGCGTTCGAGCACCTCGCCCTCGTCGGGGAGCCAGGTCAGCGTTCCCTCGGAGCCGGAGGGGCTCCCGCCGCCCTTCGCGTCGGCCCCGGCCCCGGGCTCGGCTCCGCCGCCCGACCCGGCGCGGACGGGGGTTGCCTCGCCGTACCCGAGGGTGCCCTCGACGGTCTCTCCCCGGGTCAGCGTCCTCTTCTCGACCGCGGCGGTCCTCGCCGGGCCCGCCTGGGCGGCCTCGGACGTGCCCGTGCCGTCGCCGCCGACGGTGCCCGTCGCGGCGAGTCCGCCAGCTCCGGCGACTGCTGTCGCGGCCAGCACGACGAGGGAGGTGCGCATGGGGCGCCGCCGACGCGGTGAGGGCTCGGCGGCAGGCTCGTCGGGGCCTGCCCCCGCGTCGGCCTCCGCATCCGCAGGGACGGCGGCACTGTCGGGCACGGTGCCCTCAGTCCTGCCGTCGGCCGGTGCGCCGCCTCCGTGCGCCCTGTCCTCGGTCTCCGCCCCGCTCACCGGCCGCCACCGCCGCCCCGCATCATGACGCCGCCGCTCGGCCTCTTGTCCCGGCAGGCCTCCATGGCCTTCTCGAACTTGGGGTCGTCGCCCGCCATCCCGACCGCCGACATGTCGATGACCATGGAGCCGCCGTCGATCTCCGGGTCGGGGAACTCGGGCACGCCGTTCTCGCGCATGCACTTCGCCCACGCGGCGACCTTCGCGGAGTCGAGCGGCTTGCCGCCGTTCGGGCCGCCGTCTCCTTGCGGCGAGAGGTCCTTGCAGGCCTCCTGGGCCTTCTTGAACTCCGGAGAGCCCATGTCGACACCGGAGTCGGGCCCGAGCCTGATGCCGCCGCCCTCCGGGTCGGGGAACTTCGCCACCCCGTTCTCCCGCATGCACTTGGCGTACGCGAGACCGCGTTCCTGCGGGCTCGTCGGCGACGCCTGCGCCCCCTCTCCCGCCTTCTTTCCCGTGTCCTCGTCGGCCGCCGCCTTCGACGACCCGTCCGAGCAGGCCGTCAGGAGCGCCCCGGTCAGCAGGACCGGCACGAGCAGCGGGGTGGCGACGCGTAGATGTGCGCTGGTGCGCTTGTTCGTCCTTGTCATGCGATCCAGGTCTACGTAGTGGGGGGTTACACCGCAGGAACGCTGGTTGTTATGTCGGTGTAACCCCGTCTCCGGCATCCTGACGGCTATGCGCGTGCTCATCGTCGAGGACCATCAGGAGCTGGCCGTCACCGTGGCCACCGGCCTGCGCCAGGACGGCATGGCCGTCGACCTCGCGTTCGACGGCCAAGAGGCCCTGGACCTCGCCGCCGTGTACGACTACGACGTCGTCGTCCTGGACCGTGACCTCCCCCGCCTCCACGGCGACGAGGTGTGCCGGACCCTGGTCGAGAGCGGCGGCCGCTGCCGCGTGTTGATGCTCACGGCCGCCACCACCATCGAGGACCGGGTCGACGGGCTCTCCCTCGGGGCGGACGACTATCTGCCGAAGCCGTTCGCCTTCGCCGAACTCATCGCCCGGGTCCGGGCCCTGGCCCGCCGCGCCCACCCGGCCGTGCCACCGGTGCTCAGCCGCGGCGACCTCACCCTGGACTCCGCGCAGCGCGTCGCCCGCAGGGACGGTCGGCGCCTCGAACTGTCCCCGAAGGAACTGGCCGTCCTGGAGCTGCTGTTGAGCGCGCAGGGCGGGGTCGTGTCCGCGGAGCAGTTGCTGGAGCGCGCCTGGGACCAGGCCGCCGACCCGTTCACCAACACCGTGAAGGTCACCGTCAGCCGGCTCCGCCGCAAGCTGGGCCACCCGCCGGTGATCGAGACCGTCCCCCATGCCGGTTACCGCATCTGACCCGGCGGCCCCCTCCCCCGCGCCGCGCCGTTTCCGCTGGACCGTGCGGCTGCGTCTGACGCTCCTGTACGGCGCCCTGTTCCTGGTGTCCGGGGCCGCGCTGCTCATCATCACGTACGTCCTCGTCGCCACCCGCGATCCCCAGATCATCCGCAAGACCACACCGGGCCCGGCCCCTTGGCTGCCCCACGACACGGACCGGCTGCCCGACGTGGGCGGCGAGCAGCGCAAGGCGATGCTCAAGCAGTTGCTCACGCAGTCCGGGATCGCGCTCGCCCTGATGTCGGCCGTGTCGGTGGCCCTGGGGTGGCTGATGGCGGGGCGCGCGCTGCGCCCGGTCCGTACGATGGCCGACAAGGCGCGCCGGATCTCCGAGCGCAATCTGCACGAGCGGCTCGCGGTCGGCGGCCCGGACGACGAGCTCAAGGACCTCGGTGACACCTTCGACGGTCTGCTCGGGCGTCTCGACACCGCCTTCACCACGCAGCGGCGCTTCGTCGCCAACGCCTCGCACGAGCTGCGCACCCCGCTGACCCTGCAACGGGCGATGATCGAGGTGGCGCTCGCCAACCCCGCGGCGAACGCGGAGTCGCTGCGTACCGTGTGCGAACGTCTGCTGGCCACGGGCGAGCGCCAGGAACACCTGATCGCGGCGCTCCTCACCCTGGCCCGCAGTCAGCGCGGCCTCCAGCGGCGTGAGGACACGGACCTGGCGGCGATCGCGGAGGCGGTCCTCGCGGAGCAGGCCGCACAGGTGCGGATCGACCTGTCGCTCGCCCCAGCGCCCACGGTCGGCGCCCCGCGGCTCCTGGAGAGCCTGGTGACGAACCTCGTCGGCAACGCGGTGCGCCACAACGTCCCCGGCGGCTGGGCGCGGGTGTGCACCGGGGTGCGGGGCGGCCGCCCCGTGCTGCGGGTGACCAACAGCGGGCCGGTCATCCCGCACGAGCGCGTCGAGGCGCTCTTCCAGCCCTTCCAGCGCTTCGAGACGCGCGCGGGGAGCCCGGACGGCCACGGCCTCGGCATGTCGATCGTCGCCGCCGTCGCCGAGGCCCACGGCGCGCCGGTGACCGCTCGGCCCGGGTCCGAGGGCGGCCTCGACATCACGGTGACGTTCGGCCCTGCGGCGCGGGCCCTGGAGAGGGCGGGCGGCGAGTGACGGCGGACGCGCACGCCTTCGGCACCGCTCAGGCCCGCAGGCGCACCGGCAGCTCCCGCACGCTGTTGCCCACGAAGCCTTCGTGCCCGGGGAGTTCGGCCGCGGGGACGGCCAGGTCCAGGTCGGGGAATCGGGTGAACAGGCGCTCCAGGGCGATCGTCGTCTCCATCCTGGCGAGGGGCGCGCCGAGGCAGTAGTGCGCGCCGTGCCCGAGGGAGAGGTGGCGTGTGGTCCCGGTGGTCCTGGCGGGCCTGGTGACGTCGAAGAGGGCGGCGTCCGGGCCGTACGCCGCGGTGTCGCGTCCGGCGGCGGAGTAGCCGGCGAGGACGGGCGTGCCCTGGGGGACGAGGGTGCCGTGCAGGGTGAGGCCGCGGGTCGGGTAGCGGAACGGGAAGTAGCTGACCGGGCTGTCCCAGCGGAGGGTCTCCTCGACGACGTCCGGCCAGTCGGCCTTGCCCGAGCGTACGAGCTGGAGCTGGTCGCGGTGGGCGCACAGGGCGCGGACGGCGTTGGTGATCAGGTTCAGCGTCGTCTCGTGTCCGGCGACGACCATCAGGAGGAGGGTGCCGATCAGCTCCTGGGGGCTGAGCCGGTCGCCGTCCTCGTCACGGGCCGCGATCAGCGCGCTGGTCAGGTCGTCGCCGGGGCGCTCGGTCCGGGCGGCGACGACGGCTGCGAGCACCTCCGTCATCGCGCGGTTGGCGGCGATCGCCTCCTTCGGCCCGATGGCCGTGCTCACCACCTGGTTCGACAAGTGGTGCAGGAGGTCCCGGTGTTCGGTGTCCACACCGAACAGTTCGCAGATCACACCCATCGGCAGCGGAAGCGCGAAGGAGGCGCGCAGGTCGGCGATCCCGTCGCCGCCGTCGGCCGCCTCGGCCAGCCTGTCCAGGAGGTCGGCGGTCAGCGTCTCGATCCGCGGCCGCAGCGTCTCCACGCGGCGCGCGGAGAACGCCTTGCTCACCAGGGTGCGAAGGCGCCGGTGGTCGTCCCCGTCGGCGGTGGTCATGCCCGGGACGGTGGCGAAGGTCCGCAGCGGCCAGCCGTCGGGTATCGCACCCTCCCGCAGCGCGGTGAAGTGCGCGGCACCCTTGGCGACTTCGGGGTGCGCGAGGAACTCCTTCAGCGCCTCGAACCCGAGGACCACCGCCCCCGGCACCTCCCCGGGAAGCACGATCTCGGCCACGGCGCCCTCCGCGAGCAGCCGGGCGTTGTCCGCGTGGGGGCAGCCTCCGGCCGGGTCCATCCGGTACGGCGTACGACGTGACGTGTTCAAGTGATCCTCCCAGGGCCGGGGGTGACGCGCCTTGTCTGCGGTGAGCCTCCCCCTGTCGTGCCCCAAGGGCCACAGTCGTGCACGTGATCGCTGACGTGGCGCCGGACGGGACCGACCATCCCTTCCGATCGTCCGCCCGCCCCGACCGCCGTCGACCGAACCACACCGACCACCCCGACTGAAGAGTGCCCATGACTGTCCCTGGACGAGACGTGCTCGATGCCTTCGGCCGGCCGGAAGACCCGTTCGCCTGGTGGGCGGTGAGGGCCGCAGCGTCCGGGCTGACGTGGGTCAGCGCACCGCGTAGACCTGCCCCGTCTGCGCGCCCTCGACGGAGCGGACGTAGGCCTCGGTGACGCGGGCGAGGTCGACGGAGGGCATGCCGGGGAAGAAGGAGCCGTAGTCGTCGAGGCTCTCGGTGAAGACGGTCGGGCTCACCGCGTTGACGCGCTGCGGGGCGATCTCGATGGCGGCCGCGCGGACGAAGGCCTCGATCGCGCCGTTCGCCATGGACGCGGCGCTCCCGGTGGGGATCGGCTCGTCGGCGAGGACGCCGGAGATCAGCGTGAAGGACCCGCGTGCGGCGACGTGTCCGACGCCCTGGCGGACGAGTTCGATCTGGCTGAGCACCTTGCCGCGGAAGGCCGCTTCGTAGTCCTCGGGCGCGATCTCGGCGACGGGCTTGAAGGGGGTGTCCCCGGCGGCGCTGACGACCGCGTCCACGGGACCGGCCGCCGCGTACAGGGCGGCGGTCTCCGCCGGGTCGGCGATGTCGTGGCGCAGGTCGCCGCTGGTGCGGCCGACGGTGACGATCTTGTGGCCGCGCGCGGTGAGCGTCTGGTGGACGGCGGCGCCGAGCTTCCCGGCGGCACCGATCAGAAGAATCTTCATGGTGCGGACCCTAGAACCGCCCGTGGTCCACCGGGAAATGTCCGACACGCAGTGCTTATGCTTCCTGGTTATGAATGCTGGGAGCGGGGCCGCAGCAGCCGTCCGGGCCGGACGCGGGGACGCCGCCGACGTCGAACTGCGGCATCTGCGCGCCCTCGTGGCGATCGACGCCGAAGGCACCCTCACCGATGCCGCGATCGCCCTCGGCGTCAGCCAGCCCGCCCTGTCGCGCACTCTGCGCCAGATGGAGAGCCGGCTGAACACCCGTCTCGTCGACCGCACGACCCGGCACGTGGCCCTCACGGACGCCGGACGACGCCTGGTCGACCACGCCCACCGCATCCTGCGTCTGGTCGACGACGCGCTGGCCGAGACCGCCGCCGACGGGCGCCCCCTGCGCATCGGCTTCGCGTGGTCCGCCCTCGGCCGGTACACGGTGCCGCTGCTGCGCGCCTGGCGCGAGAACCGGCCCGACACGGCAGCCCAGGTCCTGCGCCGCGACGACCCGGAGGCGGCGCTGCGGCGCGGCGAGGTCGACGTGGCGCTCGTCCGCACGGAGCCCGTGCCCGACAGCGACCTGGTGTGCGTACCGCTGCTGCGCGAGCGCCGCGTCGCCGCCCTGGCCGTGGACCACGCGCTCGCGGACCAGGAGGCCGTCCGCCTGGAGGAGCTGTCGAACGAGCCGGTCGTGATCTGCTCGACGGCCGCGACCACGGCCGCGCATCTGTGGCCGGCCGGGCGGCGCCCGCACACCTTCGAGGTGCCCGGCGTGGACGAATGGCTCACCACCATCGCCACCGGGGAGGCCGTCGGCGTCACCGCGGAGAGCGCGGGCCACAGCCACCCGCACCCCGCCGTCCGCTACGTCCCGCTCACGGACGCGCCGTCGGTGACCGTCCACCTCGTCCACCCGCGCGTACCACGCCACCCGGCGACCGCGGAGTTCCTGGACCACATCAGGCTGCTGCTCGCCGAGGCCACTCGCGCGGGACAACCCTGAGCGGCGCGCCCTAGTGCTGCGTTCCTCTTTGGCCGGGTATATGGCCTGGTAGCGGGGCCGTTGCGGAGACACGGGACGGGTCATGGCAGTGCTGGTGAAGGCACGGC
>NZ_JNXT01000065.1 GCF_000716675.1 Streptomyces alboflavus | reverse complement strand
GGAGTGAGGGGGTGGGTGGGCCCTGCGGGGCTTTCCCCAATCCCACCCCTTCCCGAAACCGGGGGCCGCGCCCCCGGACCCCCGCTGATCGGCGCTCCGCGCCTCGTCCTCAATCGCCGGACGGGCTAAAACCTTGCCGGGGCGGGCTGAAACCTTGCCGCAGCGGCGAGATATATAGCCCCTCCGGCGTTTGAGGAGCGGGGGTCTGGGGGCAGCGCCCCCAGTTTCGGGAAGGGGTGGGATTGGGGAGCCCCCGGCAGGGACCCGGCCTCAGCCTCGGCGGCGGCGCGTCACGACCAGGGCGCCGCCCCCGACGAGGACCAGGGCTGCCGCTCCCCCGGCCACGTACGGGGTGGAGGAACTGCCCCCGGTCTCGGCGAGGTTGTCGTCGGGGGCCTCCTTCTTGGCGGCGACCGGCTGGGCGGGCTTGCCCTGGGGAGCGGGGTCGGCCTTCTGCGGCTCGGGCAGGGGCTTGGGCCCGGGACCGGGGGTGGTGCAGTTGGCGCCGGCCAGGGTGACCGTGCCGTCGACAGCCGCGACGCCGAGCTTCAGCGGGTCGACGGACACCTTGAGCCGCAGGGCGACCGCGGCGGCCGTACGGGACGTGGTGCGGGCCGATGACAGGTCGAGGCGGACGTCGCCGACGCCGGGGACGGACACCTGGGTGGTGCCAGAGGCCTTTACGGCGACGCGCTTGCCGAGCACGGTGACCCCGCCGAGCAGCTTGGACTCGGCGACGGGCCGCTTGCCGGACACGCACAGGGCCTTGGAGGTCACCTGGTCGACCTCGACGAGGGGCAGCACGGGCAGGCCGGGCAGGTGCACCTTCGCGCGGGCGATGTTGCTGTAGCCCTGGGCCGTGCCGCCCTTCACGGTGGCGCGCGCGGTCGCGACGTCCGCGCGCAGCACGCTGACGGGACGGCCCCCGTCGACGCCGTCCAGCTTCACGGTGAGCGCGGTCTTCTGGGCGCTCGCGGGCGCGGACACCTCGTTGAGGACGGCGTTCAGCGGGAGGTTCACGGTCTTGTTGAGCAGGGAGACGTTGAGGCCGGTGCGCAGGACGACGGCGTCGGCGCGGCCGCCGCGGTGGTCGTCGGTGGCGTGCGCGGTGCCCGCGGTGGCGAGGGCCGCGGCGACGACGGTGGCGGCGGTGAGCGCGCCGATGCGGCGCCCGGGCAGTCTGCGGAAGGCGTTGCTGGTCAAGGTGGTGGAACCCTCACTTGAGTCACGGAAGTACCGACCGCGCACGCCACACGGGGACATCGCGTGCGCGCGGCACCAGGGACGCCGGGAATGCGCCTGGCGGCGCCCTCCCGACTCCCGGAATCTTTACGCACTGAGAGTGAACAGTCAGCAACGCGGCGTGAGTTCACCCCAAGGAGAGGTTTCCGCCGATGTATTCGAATCCGTCGGCACGGGCGTTCCCTCAGGCCTCTCGCATCCCGCACGTGCCGGTGACAAGCGTGATCGGCACGTTGACAGCCGGGGCCGGGGCAAAGTTACGTACAACGAGCCGGACCCCGTCGCGTCACCCTCCGTCAACAGGAGCCGCATGCCTCGCAACGTCGTCCTGATCACCGCAGACCAGTGGCGCGGCGACTGCCTGTCCGCCGCCGGGCACCCCGTGGTCCGCACGCCGTACCTGGACCAACTGGCGGGGCGGGGCGCCCGGTTCGCCAAGGCGTACTCCGCGGTGCCGTCGTGCATCCCGGCCCGCGCCGCCCTGCACACCGGACTCGCGCAGACCTCGCACCGCCGCACCGGCTACCGGGACGGCGTGCCGTGGGAGTACCCGGTCACGCTGGCCTCCGAGTTCGGGCGGCACGGGTACCAGACGCGTGCCATCGGCAAGTTGCACGCTTTCCCGGAGCGCAACCGCATCGGGTTCGACGAAGTGACCCTGCACGACGGGTACCTGCACGCCGCCCGGGACCGGCGGGTCGACCCGCGCTTCCACGACGACTACCTGTCCTGGCTCGAACGGCAGCCCGGCGAGCACGCCGGCGCCGACTACGCCGACACCGGCCTCGACTGCAACAGCGTCGTGGCCCGCCCCTGGCCCCGGGCCGAGCCGCTGCACCCCACCAACTGGGTGGTGACCGAGGCCGTCGACTTCCTCTACCGCCGCGACGTCACCTCGCCCTTCCTCCTCCACCTCTCCTTCCACCGGCCCCATCCGCCCTACGATCCGCCCGCCTGGGCCTTCGAGCAGTTCCTCGGCGTGCCCCAGGAGGATCCCGTCGTGGGCGACTGGGCCGACTCCCTCGCCCACTGGCGCGACGACAGCCGGGCCGACGCCAACTACGCGACGTACGACGCCGAGACCGTCCGGCGCGCCCGCGCCGGCTACTACGGCCACATGGCCCACATCGACCAGCAGATCCAGCGCTTCCTCACCGTGCTCGCCGAGTTCGGGCTCGGGGACGACACGTGGGTGTGCTTCACCTCCGACCACGGCGAGATGCTCGGTGAGCACCGGCTGTGGCGGAAGGCCTATCCGTACGAGGGGTCCGCCCGGGTGCCCCTGCTGCTCGCCGGGCCGCCCGGCGCGCTGCCCCCCGGCGGGGTCGTCCCCGACTCCCTCGCCGAACTGCGGGACGTCATGCCGACGTTGCTCGACTGTGCGGGTCTTCCCGTGCCGGGCGGTCTCGACGGGTACAGCCTGCTTCCCGCGGCTCGGGGTGAGCCTCTTCCCTCGCCCCGGCCCTGGCTGCACGGCGAGCATGCCCTCTTCGGGGAGTCCATGCAGTGGGTCACCGACGGGGGCGAGAAGTACGTGTGGTTCTCCGGCAGCGGCCGCGAGCAGCTCTTCGACCTGGCCTCCGATCCCCAGGAGCGCCGTGACCTGGCCCTCTCCCGCCCGGACTCGGCGGCCCTCTGGCGAGCCCGCCTCACCGCCGAACTCAGCGGCCGCCCCGAGGGCTACGTCACGGACGGCACCCTGGTCCCGGGCCGCCCGCCGTTGGAGGTCCTGCCGGAGGCTCCCCAACCCCGCCCCTTCCCGTAACTGGGGCTCCGCCCCAGACCCCGCTCCTCAAACGCCGGAGGGGCTCTCCCCCACCCACCCGCCCCAACTCCCCCCGACTAACCAACAGCCCGGCACCCTCAGGCCCCCACACTTCCCGCCCACCTCTGGATGCTCCCACCCGGCCCCGGATACTCCCGGCCGACCCGGGATGTTCCCGGCCACCCCCGGATGCTCCCGCCGCTCCGCGATGCTCCCGGCCACCCCCGGATGTCCCGGCCGACCCGGGATGCTTCCGCCCACCCCCGGGATGCTCCCGACCGCCCCGGGATGCTCCCGGCCGTCCCGGCGACGTTCCCGCCCGCCCAGGGGAAGTTCCCGCCCACTCCGGAGAAGTTTCCGACCACCCGGGGGACTTCTCCCCCACCCCGGAGAGGTTCCGACCGCCCCGGGGACGTCTCCGCCCACCCCAGGGAAGTTTCCGACCACCCCGGGGAAGTTTCCGACCACCCCGGCGACGTTCCCCGACCACCCCGGCGACATTCCCCGCCCACCCAGGGAGCCCTCCAGCCCACCCCGGCGCTATTTCCAGCCCGTCCGGCGCTTGAGGACGAGGCGCGCAGCGCCGACTTCGGCGGGGGCCCGTCCCACCCGCACGGAACCCCCACCCCTTCCAGCCCGTCCGGCGTTTGAGGACGAGGCGCGGAGCGTCGATACGGGGTCCGGGGCGGAGCCCCGGGTTCGGGAAGGGGTGGGGTTGGGGAGCCCCCGGCAGGGCGCCGCCTCAGCCCACCACCCGCCCGTTCACCACCACCGCGGAGGGCGCGGCGAGGACCCGGACGTCGGCCCGGGGATCGTCCGCGTACACGACGAGGTCCGCCGGAGCGCCCTCGACGAGCCCGGGGCGCCCCAGCCAGGCCCGCGCACGCCACACGGCGGAGGACAGCGCCTCGACGGCCGGAATCCCGGCCTTGGTGAGCTCGGCGACCTCCCCGGCGATGAGGCCGTGGGCGAGGGCCCCGCCGGCGTCGGTGCCGGCGTAGACGGGGACTCCGGCGTCGTAGGCGGCACGGACGGTGTCGTAGCGGCGGGCGTGGAGCCGCCGCATATGGGCGGACCAGCGGGGAAACTTCGCCTCGCCACCGTCGGCGAGGCGCGGGAAGGTCGCGATGTTGACGAGGGTGGGCACGATGGCGACACCGCGGGAGGCGAAGAGGGGGATGGTGTCATCGGTGAGCCCGGTGGCGTGCTCGACGCAGTCGATGCCGGCCTCGACGAGATCCCGGAGGGAGTCCTCGGCGAAGCAGTGGGCGGTGACCCGGGCCCCGAGCCGATGGGCCTCGGCGATGGCGGCCTCGACGGCACCACGCGGCCAGCAGGCGGTGAGGTCCCCGGCGTCACGGTCGATCCAGTCACCGACGAGCTTGACCCACCCGTCACCGCGCCGCGCCTCACGGGCGACGTAGGCGACGAGGTCGTCGGGCTCGATCTCGTGGGCGTAGTTGCGGATGTAGCGCCGGGTCCGCGCGATGTGCCGCCCGGCCCGGATGATCTTCGGCAGGTCCTCGCGGTCGTCGATCCAGCGGGTGTCGGAGGGCGAGCCCGCGTCGCGCAGGAGCAGGGCGCCCGCGTCGCGGTCGGTGAGGGCCTGCTTCTCGGCGACGTCCGGCGCGACGGGCCCGTGGGCGTCGAGGCCGACGTGGCAGTGCGCGTCGACGAGGCCGGGCAGCGCCCACCCCCGGACGGTGAGCACGTCCCCGGCGGCGGGCCGCCGGTAGGTCACCCGCCCGCCGACCACCCACAGCTCGTCGCGTACGTCCTCGGGCCCTACGAGCACCCGCCCCTTCACGTGCAGCACCGCGCGTTCGCTCATGTGCGTCAGCTTAGACAGCAGCGTGGGAGGCGACAGGGCTGACGGGGGCGGTGGGTACGCTCGACGGCGAGAGACCGGGGGCCGAGCCCCGCGGCCGCCTCACCGACCCGCCGTAGAGACCCCGTTACCGAAGCGAGCAGCAGCGTGACCCACCCCTTCCTTGACCTGGCGCCGCTCGGCGCCGCGCATTTCGCCGCCATCGAGGACCGGGTGGCCCGGCTCCTGGACACCGAGCAGGACGTCGTGATCATGCAGGGCGAGGCGCTGCTGCCCCTGGAGGGCTGCATCAGGGGCGCCGCCCGGCCCGGCACGAAGGCCCTGAACGTGATCACCGGTCCGTACGGGCAGACCTTCGGGAACTGGCTGCGGGACTGCGGCGCGAGCGTCGTGGACCTCGCGGTGCCGTTCCACACCGCCGTGACGGCCGCGCAGGTCGAGGCGGCCTTCGCGGAGCACCCGGACATCGACTTCGTGTCCCTGGTGCACGCGGAGGCGGCGACCGGCAACACCAATCCGGTGGCGGAGATCGGGGAGGTCGTACGGGCGCACGGCGCGCTGTTCATGCTGGACGCGGTGGCGTCGGTGGCCGCCGAGCCGCTGCTCCCTGACGCGTGGGGCGTGGACCTGTGCGTGATCGGCGCGCAGAAGGCCATGGGCGGTCCCGCGGGTGTGTCGGCGGTGTCGGTGAGCGAGCGCGCCTGGCAGCGCATGGCCGCCAACCCCGAGGCCCCGCGCCGCTCGTACCTCTCCCTCCTGGACTGGAAGGAGCGGTGGATCGACGGCGGCCGCAAGGCGCTTCTGCACGCCCCGGCGCAGCTGGAGATGCTGGCCCTGGAGGCGTGTGTGGAGCGCATCGAGGCGGAGGGCCTGGCCGCGCTGACGGTGCGGCACGCGACGGCGGCGACGGCGACGCGCGCGGGCGCCCTCGCGCTCGGCGGCGGTCTGGAGCCGTACGTGTACGAGGCCGCGGACGCCGCGCCGGTCGCGACGACGCTGCGGGCGCCGCGGGGCGTGGACGCCTCCGACCTGGTGGCGCGGGCGCTGGCGGCCGACCCGGTGCTTCCGCTGGTGGCGGGCGGGGGCGCGCTGGCCAAGGAGATGATCCGGGTCAACCACTACGGCCCGGACGCGACGCGGGGCGTGGTGCACGCGTCCCTTGCGGCGCTCGGTGCGGCGATGGGTGAGGCGGGACTCGGCGTTGACCTGGAGGCGGCCCGGCGTGCCGTCACGGAGATCTGGGCGTAGGCCTGGGTGAGCGCCGGTCGGGCTCTTCCCTCCGGGACGGCCCGTCCGGCACCGCCGGGAATCGCGATTCACGCACCGCGATAAAGCGCTCCAGGGCAATTACCCCGTGCGCTTTCATGAATTCTTTATGAGTGCAGCTTCCCGTATTCTTCTGCCCGGTTTCCGAGACCCTAAACACTAAGGTTTCGCCAGCACCAAGCGCCGTAATTCGGGCACGTCTCATCGGGATTACGCCACTGTGACGCACTCCACAGCAAGCCCGTTTTGTCGGAAATAAATCAGGCAATACCGCCACAAAACCCTGGCTTTTCGTGCGGGCGCCCGCGCCTGCGTGATAACACATGGAAGCGCCGCGCGTAACCCCTTCCCCCGATGCAATCCCAGAAATTGCTCGGTAAATTCAATCCGCATGACCGCTGCACAAGCCGATCTACCGACCGACCTGCAAGCGAAATTCCGAGAAATGCCCGAGGGCCTGCGGCTCGACAGCCCCGACGTCGCCGACGGCGCCGCGATCTGGCGGATCGCCCGCGACTCGAAGGTCCTCGACCTGAACTCCTCGTACAGCTACCTGCTGTGGTGCCGCGACTTCGCGGCGACCTCCGTCGTGGCCAGGGACGCGGGCGGCGAGCCCGTCGGGTTCATGACCGGCTACCTCCGCCCCGACAAGCCGCGCACCCTGGTGGTCTGGCAGGTGGCCGTCGACCACGCGCAGCGTGGCCGCGGCCTCGCCGGTGCGCTGCTCGACGGGCTCGCCGCGAAGGTCGCCGCCCGCCCCGGGTTCGACGCCCTGGAGACGACCATCTCCCCGGGCAACACCGCCTCCGAGCGCCTGTTCACCTCGTTCGCCGAGCGCCACGGCGCCCGCGTCGAGCGGACCGTGCTGTTCGACGCGGCCCTGTTTCCCGGCGACGACGGCGGGCACGAGCCCGAGGTCCTGTACGACATCGCCCCACTGTTCCGCTGACCGGCCGGCAGCCGCGCCGCCGGAGGCCCGACGCACCGTCACATGCCCCCGGCACGATCCCAGTCCACTCAAGCCCCTCACGATCAATCCATCTCCCAGGAGATCCGCTGTGACCATCACCCAGCCCGACCTGAGCGTCTTCGAGACCCTGGAGTCGGAGGTGCGCAGCTACTGCCGCGGTTGGCCCACTGTCTTCGACCGCGCGCAGGGCAGCCGCATGTTCGACGAGGACGGTCATGAGTACCTCGACTTCTTCGCGGGGGCCGGCTCGCTCAACTACGGCCACAACAACCCCGTGCTGAAACGCGCCCTGATCGACTACATCGAGCGGGACGGCGTCACCCACGGCCTCGACATGTCGACGACCGCCAAGCGCGCCTTCCTCGAGACGTTCCAGAACGTCATCCTGCGCCCGCGCGACCTGCCGTACAAGGTCATGTTCCCGGGCCCGACGGGCACCAACGCGGTGGAGTCCGCGCTGAAGCTGGCCCGCAAGGTCAAGGGCCGCGAGTCGATCGTGTCCTTCACCAACGCCTTCCACGGCATGTCGCTCGGCTCGCTCGCGGTGACCGGCAACGCCTTCAAGCGGGCGGGCGCGGGCATCCCGCTGGTGCACGGCACGCCGATGCCGTTCGACAACTACCTGGACGGGCGCACCCCCGACTTCATCTGGTTCGAGCGCCTCCTGGAGGACTCAGGGTCGGGCCTGAACCAGCCCGCCGCCGTGATCGTGGAGACGGTCCAGGGCGAGGGCGGCATCAATGTCGCGCGCGCCGAGTGGCTGCGGCAGCTCGCCGACGTCTGCAAGCGCTGGGACATGCTGCTGATCGTCGACGACATCCAGATGGGCTGCGGCCGCACCGGCCCCTTCTTCTCCTTCGAGGAGGCGGGCATCGTGCCGGACATCGTGACGGTGTCCAAGTCCATCAGCGGCTACGGCCTGCCCATGTCGCTCTGCCTGTTCAAGCCCGAGCTTGACGTGTGGGAGCCGGGCGAGCACAACGGCACCTTCCGCGGCAACAACCCGGCGTTCGTCACGGCGGCCGCCGCCCTGGAGACGTACTGGGCCGACGGCTCGGCCATGGAGAAGCAGACCCAGGCCCGCGGTGAGCAGATCGAGCAGGCCCTGGTCGCGATCGCCGACGAGAACGGCGACGCCATCGTGGAGTACCGCGGCCGCGGCCTGGTCTGGGGCATCGAGTTCCGTGACAAGCCGCGCGCGGGCGCCATCGCCAAGCGCGCCTTCGAGCTCGGCCTGCTCATCGAGACATCGGGACCCGAGAGCGAGGTCGTCAAGCTGCTCCCGGCCCTCACCATCACGGCCGAGGAGCTCGACGAGGGCCTGCGCACGCTCGCCCGCGCGGTCCGCGAGACCGCCTGACCACGCACACCGCACGCACAGACAAGGAAACGACTCACCGTGATCGTCCGCTCGTTCAAGGACATTGAAGGCACCGACCGGCACGTCAAGGCCGCGTCGGGCACCTGGGAGAGCAAGCGCATCGTGCTCGCCAAGGAGCGCGTCGGCTTCTCGCTGCACGAGACCGTGCTCTACGCCGGTACGGAGACCTCCATGTGGTACGCCAACCACATCGAGGCCGTCGTCTGCACCGAGGGCGAGGCCGAGCTGACCAACGACGAGACCGGCGAGAAGTTCACCATCACGCCGGGAACGATGTATCTGCTCGACGGGCACGAGAAGCACACCATGCGCATCAAGAAGGACTTCCGCTGCCTGTGCGTGTTCAACCCGCCGGTGACGGGCCGCGAGGACCACGACGAGAACGGCGTGTACCCGCTGCTCACGGAGCCGGAGACGGTCTGAACCGCACGCTGCGGCAAGGCAATCCCGCACAGGGCCGTACGAGAGAGGAGAGGCAGGCAACACCATGACCACCGCACCCGGACGCACCGCCGACCTGTACCCGACCCGAGGCGCCGAAGAGGTCCTCATCGAGCGCAAGGACCCCGTGGTGTGGTCCACGCCGGGTACGCCGGGGCCCTTCACCGGCGAGGACCTGGCGGGGTTCGAACGTGACGGCTTCCGGGCCGTCGAGCAGCTGCTCACTCCCGCGGAAGTCACGGAGTACCACGCGGAGTTGGAGCGGCTCGTGAGCGACCCGGTGATGCGCGCGGACGAGCGCTCCATCGTCGAGCCGCGCTCCCAGGAGGTCCGGTCCATCTTCGAGGTGCACCGGATCAGCGAGGTCTTCGCCCGCCTCGCCGCCGACCCGCGCGTGGTCGGCAGGGCCCGCCAGATCCTCGGCTCCGACGTGTACGTCCACCAGTCCCGGATCAACGTCAAGCCGGGGTTCGGGGCGTCGGGCTTCTACTGGCACTCGGACTTCGAGACCTGGCACGCGGAGGACGGCCTCGCGAACATGCGGACCGTGTCGGTGTCGATCGCGCTCACCAAGAACCACGACACCAACGGCGGGCTCATGATCATGCCCGGCTCGCACCGGACGTTCCTCGGCTGCGCGGGCGAGACGCCGCGGGACAACTACAAGAAGTCCCTGCAGATGCAGGACGCGGGCACGCCGTCCGACGAGGCGCTGACCAAGCTCGCCGGGGAGTACGGCATCCGTCTGTTCACCGGCGAGGCGGGCTCGGCGACCTGGTTCGACTGCAACGCCATGCACGGCTCCGGCGACAACATCACGCCCTACCCGCGCTCGAACGTCTTCCTCGTCTTCAACAGCGTGGAGAACACCGCGGTCGAGCCGTTCGCGGCGCCGGTGCGGCGGCCCGAGTACATCGGGGCGCGGGACTTCACGCCGGTGAAGTGACCGTGCCTCACACATGAGTCGGCCCGGCATCCCACAGGATGCCGGGCCGACTCATGCGCGTGTGCTCCGGGTCGGCTACGCCGTCGGCAGCGCCGGGTAGTCCGTGTAGCCCGTGGCGTCGCCGCCGAAGAACGTCGCCTTGTCGGGCGTGTTGTACGGGCCGCCCGCCTTCAGGCGCGCGGGCAGGTCCGGGTTGGCGAGGAACAGGGCGCCGAAGGACACGATGTCGGCGGTGCCGTCCTCGATCAGGCCCAGGTCGTCGGGTCCCGTGGGCTCCTCGGTCGAGGGGTTCAGGATGAACACGCCACCGAACTCCTTGCGCACCCGCTGGACCAGGTCGCGGATCGGGCCGACCTCCATGACGTGCACGTACGCCAGGTTCAGGGCGCCGAGCTCCTTCGCGAGGGCGATGTAGGCCTCGTCCGGGTCGGGCTCGTGGATGCCGTTGAGCTCATTGCCGGGCGACAGGCGGATGGCCGTGCGCGCGGCGCCGATCTCGGCCGCGACGGCGCGGGACACCTCGACGGCGAAGCGGATGCGCTTCTCCGGGGAGCCGCCCCACTCGTCGTCGCGCTGGTTGGAGCCCGGCGCGAGGAACTGGTGGATCAGATAGCCGTTGGCGCCGTGCAGCTCGACGCCGTCGAAGCCCGCGTCGATCGCGTTGCGGGCGGCCTCGACGAACTCGCCGATGGTGGCGCGCACCTCGTCCCCGGACAGCTCGCGGGGCGTGATGAAGTCCTTCGGTCCCTCGTGCGTGTAGACCTGCCCGGCTGCGGCGATCGGCGAGGGGCCGACGTTGATCAGGCCGTCCGGGAGCAGCGAGGGGTGGCCGATGCGGCCCGCGTGCATGAGCTGGGCGAAGATCCGGCCGCCCTTGGCGTGCACGGCGTCGGTGACCTTGCGCCAGCCCTCGACCTGCTCGGCGCTGTGCAGGCCCGGGGTGTCCGGGTAGCCCTGGCCCACCAGGGAGGGCTGCACGCCTTCGGTGATCACGAGGCCCGCGCTCGCGCGCTGGGCGTAGTACTCGACGACGAGGTCGGTGGGGACGCCGCCCGCGCCCGCCCGGCTGCGGGTCATGGGCGCCAGGGCGATGCGGTTCGCGAGGGACACGCCGTGCAGGTCGATCGGGTCGAATGCGGTGGTCATCACAGCTCCAGGGCGTACGAAGATTGGTCGGCCAAGTAATTCAACCGAGAGCCACTGTAGCGCATTCCTTGGCCGACCAAGTTAATCTCGGAGGGGAACCAGGACGACACTGGTGGAGGATGGCGACGGCGGACAGGGCCGGGCCGGCGAAGGGCAGGAGCTGCGATGAAGGCCGAGACAGGGACGGCGGGGGCCGCGCAGGCCGACCCCGCGTGTAGCGAGCGGCTGCCTCTGGCCGCCCAGGACGGGCCGGTCAGCATGACGATCAGCCGGGTGGCCCGGCTGCACCGGATCGCGGCGGGCAAGGTCCTGAAGGGCCTCGGCCTCTACCCCGGCCAGGAATTCGTGATGATGCACCTGTGGGACGCGGGCCCGGTGCGCCAGTCCGACCTCATCAAGGCCGTCGACCTCGACCCGTCGACGGTCACCAAGATGCTCCAGCGCCTGGAGCAGGCCGGGCACGTACGGCGGCGCCCCGACCCGGACGACCGCCGGGCCGTGCTCGTGGAGGCGACCGACGCCAGCTGCGGCCTGCTCACCGAAGTACGGCGCTCCTGGGGCGACTTGGAGGACCACACCCTCGCCGGGCTCGACCCCGCCGAGCGGGCGGAGCTGGCCCGGCTGCTCGGCCGGGTCGAGACCAACCTCTGCGTGGAGACGGCGGACTGCCCGGAAGAGGCGGCGCGGCGGGCGGCGCTGCGCAGGTAGGGCGGGGCTTTCCGGGGCGGCGCGGCCTCGGCCCCGCCCCGGCCGTGCGGCCCGCCCCGGCTCCTCAGCTGTCGCCCAGAGCCTCCAGGAGCCGGTCCACGTCGGCCTCCGTGTTGTACAGGTGGAAGGCCGCCCGCAACTGCCCCGCGCGGTCCGACACCTCGATGCCCGCGGCGCTCAACTCGGCCTGGCGGACGCCGAGTCCGGGCACCGACACGATGGGCGAGCCCGGCGCGGCCACCGGCTCGTGGCCGCGCGCCGCGAGGCCGCTCCGGAAGCGGTCCGCGAGCGCCAGGTCGTGGGCGCGGATCGCGGCCACACCCAGCTCCTCGATCACGGCGAGGGAGTGCCGCGCGCCCGCGTACGCGAACAGGCTCGGGCTCTCGTCGAACCGCCGCGCGGAGCGGGCGAGCTCGGTGACCGGGCCGTAGCAGCTGTCCCAGGGGCGCTCGCCCGCGACCCAGCCCGCGAGCAGCGCGGGCACCCCGCCGAAGGCCCCGGGGGCGTCGGGGTCCTCGGGGCCGTCGGGGACCACGAAGAACGCCACGCCCCGCGGGCACGTGAGCCACTTGAAGGCCACCGACGACAAGAAGTCCACGTCGGCGATGTGCTCGACGAGGTCGAGCCAGCCCGTCGCCTGCGAGGCGTCCAGGTAGAGGCGGGCGCCGTGCGCGCGGGTCGCGGCGCGCAGCGCGGGCAGGTCGGCGATCCGGCCGTCCGCCGACTGCGCCGCCGAAACCGCGACCAGGGCGGTGCCCGGGCGCACGGACTCCGCGATCCGCTCCAGCGGGACGGCGCGGACCTTGAGGTCGGCGCGCATGTGGAAGGGGTTCACCGTCGAGCTGAAGTCGCCCTCGGCGGTGAGGACTTCGGCGCCCGCGGGCAGCGAGGCGGCGACCAGGCCGCTGTACACGGCGACGGACGCGCCCGCCGCGACCCGGCTCGGCGCCACCCCGACCAGGCGCGCGAAGGCGGCGCGGGCGGCCTCCACGTCCGCGAACATGTCGGCGGGGCGGCCCTCCGCCACGGACAGGGTCGCCTCGTGCATCGCCCGGACGGCGCGGCCCGGCAGGAGGCCGGTGCTCGCGCTGTTCAGGTAGGTGGTGCGGGGGGGTGAACTCGGAGCGTACGAGCTTCTCGAAGGCCGCCGGTGTCGTGGCGGGACTCGAAGCGGTCTGGACGGTCTGGACGGGGCCCTGGCCGGAAGTCTCCATGGGGTCACTGTGCCGCCTCGGCCGGGCCCGGTCCATTGCGGATGCCTGACCCGTACCGCTTAGCGACGCTTACTCATGGCCTCCGACCAGGGGGGATGTCGTCCGGCTCGGGTCAGGCGCCCGGCACCGCGCAGCCGTCCGGACCGCAGGCATCGCCGTCGGTGGTGTCAGCGGCACCCTCGGCGAGCACCGTCAGCGGCGAACGCGCGCCCCACGCCTGCTCCAGGGCCTGCGTGAAGACCTCCGCGGGCTGGGCGCCGGAGACGCCGAACTTCCGGTCGAGGACGAAGAACGGCACGCCGTTCGCGCCCAGCTCGGCCGCCTCGCGCTCGTCCGCGCGGACGGCTTCGGCGTACGCGTCGGGGTCGGCGAGGACCGCGCGCGCCGCGTCCGCGTCCAGGCCCGCGTCGGCCGCGAGGGCGATCAGGCGCTCGTCGTCGTCGAAGACCGAGCGCTCCTCGGCGAAGTTGGCGCGGTAGAACGCGCCGATGAGGCGGTCCTGGGCGTCCTGGCCGCCCTTCTCCTTCGCGAAGTGGAGGAGGCGGTGCATGTCGAAGGTGTTGCCGTGGTCGCGGCCCTCGGTGCGGTACGCGAGGCCCTCGGCCGCCGCGTTGTCGCCGAGGCGGCGCTCGGCGTCCTTCGCCTGGTCCTCGGTCATGCCGTACTTCTGCGCCAGCATCGGGATCACGGCGGCCGTGTCGCCCTTCGGGCGGTTCGGGTCCAGCTCGAAGGAGCGGTGGATCACCTCTACGGCGTCCTGGTGCGGGAAGGCCGCCAGGGCCTTCTCGAAGCGGGCCTTGCCCACGTAGCACCAGGGGCAGGCGATGTCGCTCCAGATCTCGACGCGCATGTGGTTCTTCCTCGGGTCGTACGAAACGGAGACGTCCTCCGCGTCTGTGCAACCCGGGGCCGGGCGTTTGCATTCCCGCCGCCTGGCTCACTCCGTACGGCTGCCGAAGCGGTGTGTGTTCGCGCGGATCCACGTGCGCAGGTGGGACAGGGGCTCCAGCGCGCTCCGGCCGAGGGGCGTCAGTTCGTACTCCACGCGAGGCGGGACCTCCGCGAAGACCGTGCGGTGCACCAGGCCGTGGTCCTCCAGGCGGCGCAGGGTCTGGGTGAGGACCTTGGGGCTGACGCCCTCCAGGCGGGTGCGGAGTTCGCCGAAGCGGTGGGGGCCGTCCTCCAGGGCGGTGATCGCCAGGCCCACCCACTTGGTGGCGAGCAGTTCGAAGATCTCTCGGCCCGGGCACAGCAGCCCGTAGATGTCGTGCCGGTGCTCCGCGGCCGTGGAGGGCGGAGTGAAGCGGCTCTGAGCTGTCATGGTTTCCAGAATATAGTTGGTGCCCTTGCGGGTGATCAGGCCCCGGGACATACGGTCCGGGCATGATCGAGAACACCGGTAACCCCGCCGTCGGCGTCGGCATCGTCGGCCTCTCCGCCCGCTCCGGCTGGGCCCCTCACTCCCACCTCCCCGCCCTCACCCGCCTGACCGGCTACGCCCTGCGCGCCCTGGCCGCGTCGACGCCGGAGTCGGCCCGCGCCGCGGGCGAGAAGTACGGGATCGACCGCGCCCACGCCTCCGCCGCCGAGCTGGCCGCGGACCCGGCCGTGGACCTGGTCGTGGTGAGCGTCCGCGTGCCCCGGCACCGGGAGGTGATCCTGGCGGCGCTCGCGGCCGGGAAGCACGTCCTGTCGGAGTGGCCGCTGGGCAACGGCGTGGTGGAGGCCGAGGAGCTGGCCGCGGCGGCGGCCCGCGCCGGGGTGCGGACCTTCACCGGGTTGCAGGCGCGTTCGGCGCCCGCCGTGCGGCACCTGCGCGACCTCGTCGCCGACGGATACGTCGGTGAGGTCCTGTCCACGAGCCTCGTCGCGTCGGGCCGCCGCTGGGGCCCGACCTTCGAGCCGGGCGGCGCCTACCTCCTGGACAAGGACAACGGCGGCACGATGCTCACCATCCCGTTCGGCCACACCGTGGACGCGCTGGCCCTGGTGCTCGGCGAGTTCACTCAGGTGTCGGCGACCACGGCCACCCGGCGGCCGGTCGTACGGGAGGAGGGCAGCGGGCGCGCCGTCCCGATGACCGCCCCGGACCAGGTCGCGGTCAGCGGGCGGCTCGCCTCCGGCGCCGTCGCCTCCGTGCACTTCCGGGGCGGGCTCTCGCGCGGCACCGACTTCCACTGGGAGATCAACGGCACGGACGGCGACCTGGTCGTGACCGGGGACCACGGGCATCTGCAGCAGGCCCGGCTGACGGTGCGGGGCGCCCGCGGCACGGACGCCGACCTCGCCGAACTGCCCGTCCCCGGACGGTACTTCGACGTCCCCGAGCTGGACGACCTGCGTGCGGAGCCCGCGTACAACGTCGGGATCCAGTACGCCCGCATCGAGCACGACCTGCGCGAAGGCACCGCCGCCGTGCCGGACTTCGCGCACGCCGCCCGGCGCCAGCGGCTGCTCGACGCGGTCGAGCGGGCCGCGGCGACGGGGACGCGCGTCACGCTCTGACGGCGGGACCGGACCGGCTCAGGAACCGTCGCGCAGGCCCTTGGGCCAGTTCGGGCGGAACTCGATCTCCTCGAACGTCACCACGCACCCCTCGCCCTGCGGCGACTGCGCGAGGAAGCCGACGAGCGCCGCGGCGGCGGCCTGCTCGTCGCCGAGCTGGAAGATGCGGACGAACGTCCAGTGCTCGCCGTCCGTCGACGCGTGGAAGGCAAACGCCGTGCCCGTGCGGCTGATCCGCAGCCAGACGCTGGAGCCGTCCACGACGAAGGCGTTGGCGTCGTCCGAGCGGCCCCGGGTGACCACCGTGCAGATGGTGGGACGGTCCGGGGAGCGCTCGAAGCAGAGCTTGGCCCACTCGCGCTCCCCCACGTGCAGGTAGAGCACGCCCGCGTCGAACGCGGCGGCGAAGCCGACGGTGACGCGGGCGATCAGCTGGAAGTCCCCCTCGGGCGCGCCGAGCAGCCGCGGCGCGTCGGACGCCGGGTCCAGGGCCTCGCCGGTGGGCGGCACGAAGCGGTCCTGGCGGGGTCCCGCCCAGCCGGTGAGGGCGCCGTTCTCGTAGGCCCAGTCGCCCTCGGGGCCGTACGGCCGCAAGGGGAAGGGGAGTTCGGGCAGGGTGAGGCTTCCGGTCTGCTTGGCGTTCATGCCGTCAGTGTTCCAGGCGACCGTCGTAGCGGCGCGGCAGACCGAGGGGATTGGCGTCGTGGAGTTCCGGCGGCAGGAGCGCCTCGGGGGTGTTCTGGTACGCGACGGGGCGCAGCCAGCGCTCGATGGCGGTGCCGCCGACGGACGTGGAGGTGCTGGTGGTGGCGGGGTAGGGGCCGCCGTGCTGCTGGGCGGGGGCGACGGCGACGCCGGTGGGCCAGCCGTCGACGAGGACGCGCCCGGCCAGCGGGGTGAGTTCGGCCAGGAGCCGGGTGCCGCGGCCGTCGGTGGCCGGGTCGCCCGCGGCCTCCTCGGCGGACAGGTGCACGGTCGCGGTGAGGTTGCCGGGGAGCCGGGCGAGCACCGCCGAGATCTCGGCCTCGTCCGCGTACCGGGCGACGACGGTGACCGGGCCGAAGCACTCCTCCAGGAGCAGGTCGTGGGGGCCCTCGGCGGTGAGGCGGGCGGCCGGGAGGGTGAGGAACCCGGCGGTGACGGTGTGCTCGTCGGCCGCGCCGGGCGCCACCGGGGCGCTCACGTCGGGCAGTTGGGCGCGCTCGACGACCCCGGCGACGAAGGTGTCGCGCATGCGGTGGTCGAGGAGCACCCCGGCGTCGGTGGCGCCGAGGCCTTCCGTCAGGGACTTCAGGAGGCGGTCGCCGCCCGCGCCCTCGGGGGCGAGGACCAGTCCTGGCTTCACGCAGAACTGGCCGGTGCCGAGGGTCATGGAGCCCGCGAGTCCGGTGCCGATCTGCTCGCCGCGCTCGGCGGCGGCGGCCTCGGTGACGACGACGGGGTTGAGGGAGCCGAGTTCGCCGTGGAAGGGGATCGGCACGGGGCGCGCGGCCGCCGCGTCGAACAGGGCGCGCCCGCCGCGTACCGAACCGGTGAAGCCCGCCGCCGCGACCAGCGGGTGGCGGACCAGGTCGACGCCCGCGTCGAAGCCGTGCACCAGGCCGACGACGGCCTCGGACAGGCCGTGGCGCCCGGCGGCCGCGCGCAGGACGGCGGCGACGCGCTCGGAGGTGTCGGGGTGGTCGGGGTGCGCCTTGACGACGACGGGGCAGCCCGCGGCGAGGGCGCTGGCGGTGTCGCCGCCGGGCACGGAGAAGGCGAAGGGGAAGTTGGAGGCGGCGTAGACGGCGACGACGCCGAGCGGGATCTTGTAGCGGCGCAGGTCGGGGACGGGGGGTGTGGCGGCGCTGTCGGGGTGGTCGATGACGACGCCGAGGTAGGCGCCCTCGTCGACGAGGTCCGCGAAGGCCCGCAACTGGTAGCGGGTGCGGGCCAGTTCGCCGGTGAGGCGGGCGGCGCCGAGGGCCGTCTCGGCGTCGGCGGTCGCGACCAGGTCGTCCTGGGCGGCGTCCAGGAGGTCGGCCGCGGTGCGCAGGAAGGCCGCGCGGACGGTGCGGTCGGCGAGGGCGGCGCGGGCCGCGTGCGCGGCCGTGACGGCGTGGTCGACGTCCTGCGCGGTGGCCTCGGCGGCGACCTGTGCGCGCCGCTTCCCGGTTCGGGGGTCCACACTCCAGACTGGTGCTGCTGCCACCGCGGGTTCCTCCAGGGTTGCCGTGCGAGCCGGTGTCCGCGGCCCGGATGTCACGAGCCGTTCACCGTGCGTCGGATCTGCTGCCACTCACCAGGGGCGTTCGATATGCTGAACGCCGTCCCCGATGATGAATCGCCGGGGACAGTGGAGACTATTTCCTGTCGGACGTGAGGGGTCAAGGGCGATGTCGGCTGGGGAGACGGGCGGGGGCGCGCAGGTCAAGTCCGCGGTGCGGACGGTGGAGTTGCTGGAGTTCTTCGCGGGGCGGCCCGGGATGCACGCCCTCGCCGACGTCCAGGAGGCCGTCGGGTACCCGAAGTCCAGCCTCTACATGCTGCTTCGCACCCTGGTCGAGCTGGGCTGGATCGAGACGGACGCGACCGGTACGCGGTACGGCATCGGGGTGCGGGCGCTGCTCGTCGGCACGTCGTACATCGACGGCGACGAGGTGGTCGCCGCGGCCCGCCCGACGCTGGACCGGCTCTCGGACGACACCACGGAGACGATCCACCTCGCCCGCCTCGACGGCACGAACGTGGTGTACCTGGCCACCCGCCAGTCCCAGCACTACCTGCGCCCCTTCACGCGCGTCGGCCGGCGCCTGCCCGCCCACTCCACCTCGCTCGGCAAGGCGCTGCTCGCCTCCCACACCGACGAGCAGGTCCGCAAGATGCTCCCCGAGACGCTGCCGTCGCTGACCGAGAACACGATCACCGACCGCGAGAAGCTGATCGAGGAGCTGCACGCGGTGCGCGAGCAGGGCTTCGCCGTGGACCGCGAGGAGAACACCCTGGGCCTGCGCTGCTTCGGCGTGGCCATCCCGTACCGCACGCCCGCGCGCGACGCCATCAGTTGCTCGGTGCCGGTGGCCCGGCTCACGCCCGCCCACGAGCAGATGGTCAAGGACGCGCTGTTCGACGCGCGGGACCGGCTGACGCTGGCCACGCGGCGGCTCTGAGGCCGAGCGGCGCACAGGCCGCGCGCGGGCTCCGACATCCACCGGCACGCCGGTCACGCGGGGGCGCTGAGGCCCACCCGCCCCGCCGCGCGGCCCACCCGCCCCGCCGCGCGGCTCCCCCGTCCCCTCCTCGCGGGCCGGTGCCCCCTCCCCCGTGCGGCGGAGGCGGTTCACCGGCAGGCAGGAGGTGGTGGGCGGGGCCGCGGCGGGAGCGTGGAGGCATGAGCCAGACACTCGTCCCCACCCCGGCCGCCGGCCGCGGCGCGCACCCCGCCCCCGGCAGGCTCCGGCCGCTGCTGCGCGCCGTCGCCGTGGCCGCCTGCCTCCCCTACCTCTCGCTGAAGGTCGCCTGGATCGCCGGGAGCCACATCGGCATCCCGGAGGGCAGCACCCTCCTCGACCACCGCGGCCTGATGGCCGTCGCCAACAGCGTCACCGTCCTCATGGACGGCGCCGTCATCGTCATCGCCCTGCTCCTGACCCGGCCCTGGGGCAGGCGCGTACCGGCCTGGCTGCTCGGCCTGCCCATGTGGGCCGCGACCGGGCTTCTCCTGCCGATCATGGCCGGGTTCCCGGCGCAGCTCGCCGTGCGGGCGTTCGGCGGATCGGTGAACAACGCCGAGGACACCGGCCGCGACGCCTTCCTCCACGAGTGGGTGTTCGGGGTGGTGTACGGCGGGTTCATCCTCCAAGGCCTCAGCCTGGGGCTGCTGTTCGTCCTGTACGCCCGCGACCGGTGGGGGCACCTGTGGCAGGGCCGCGTGGGGGACCTGCCGACGGCGGGCCCGGGCGGGCGCGCGACGCGGTTGTGCGCGGTGACGGCCGCGCTGCTCGCCCTGTACCCGGCCGGGCTGCGGCTGCTGTGGGCGGGCGGTTCGACGCTCGGCCTGAACGCGTCGCGCGCCGACGAGCGCACGTCCGACTTCCACGTCCTGTCCGCCCTGGACTTCGGCTACCTCGCCGCGGCCGTGGCGGGCGCCCTGGTCCTTGCGTTCCGGCGGCTGCCCGCGCTGCCCGTGAAGGTGCCGCTCGCGCTCGCCCTCGCCGGGTCGGCGGCGGTGGCGTGCTGGGGCGCCTGGATGTTCGTGACGTCGTTCGCGGGCACCACGGACGCCGCCGACCGGCCCACGTCCGCGATGCTCCTGTCCTACGCTGTGCAGATGATCATCGGAACGCTCGTGGCCGTCATGGGGGCACGCTTCCTCAAGGAGCGGGCGGCCTCGCGCGCCGAGAACACGGGGCGGACGGGCGCCGCGTGAGACAGCTCCCCCCGGACGGGGTGCGGCGGTTCGCCACGGCCCTGGCCGGGCGGCGGGCGCGGCGGCGGTGGATCCATCTGATCCTCGGCGGCGCGCTCGCCATGCCGTACGTGTTCGTCGGGTCGATGATGTCCGGCCCGCTGCTCGGCGAGAACATGATGTTCGGGTCGTTCGCCTCCCAGCTCCTGGCGTTCGCCTTCGGGCTCCCCCTCGCCGCGATCACCGCGCTGTTCCCGCTGACTCGGCCCATGTCGGTGGCGGCGGTGCGGGCGCTGTGCGGGGTGCCGGAGGCGTCCCTTGCCGACGGGCCGCCGCGGTCACGGGCCGCGCGGGGGCGCACCGTGGCCTGGTTCACGCTGCACCTCGGCTTCGGCGGGGTCCTCAGCGGGATGACGCTCGGGCTCGTGCCGTTCGCGACCTTCCAGATCCTGCTGCCGGTCTTTGTGGCCCTCGGGGGCTCCTGGCTCGGGCTGCCCGAGCACCTGCGGGAGCCCTGGGTGCTCGCGATCGGGCCGGTCACGGGCACCCTGTTCCTCGTCGCGCTCGCCGGGTGCGTGGCGGGGGCGGGCGCCCTGCTCGCCCGCTGGGCGCCGCTGCTGCTCGGGCCGACGCCCGCCGACCGCCTCGCCGACGCCGAGCGCCGCGCCGCCGACCTCGCCGTGCGCAACCGGCTCGCCCGCGAGCTGCACGACTCGGTGGGCCACGCGCTGAGCGCCGTCACGCTCCAGGCGAGCGCGGCCCGCAAACTGCTCGACCGGGACCCGGAGTTCGTCCGCGAGGCCCTGGCCGCCATCGAGGAGACCACCCGGCGGACCGTCGGCGAGCTGGACACCGTCCTCGGCGTGCTGCGCGAGGGCGGCGAACGCGGCTCGACGGCGCCGGCGCCCACGCTCGGCGGCGACCTCGCCGGGCTCCTCGACCGCACCCGGGCGGGCGGCCTGCGCGTCGACGCGGACATCGGCCCCGAGGTGCTCGGCACCTCGGGGTCCGGGTACTCCGGGTACGCCGAGGCGCTGCCGCCGATGGTGTCCCGCGAGGGCTACCGCATCGTGCAGGAGGCCCTCAGCAACGCCCTCAAGCACGCCGGAGCGGACACCGTCGTGACGCTGCGCGTCGCCCTGGACGGCTCCGGCCTGGAGATCGTCGCCGAGAACCCGCTGCCCGCCGCCGGGCCCGCGTCCACCCGCCCGGGCGGCGGCCACGGCCTCAGCGGCATCGCCGACCGGGCCCGCCTCCTCGGCGGCACCGCGCAGGCCGGACCCGTCACAGGACCGCCCGACACCGCCGCCCCGGCCGACGGCGCGGCCGCCACCACCTGGCGACTCCACGTACGACTGCCCCTGCAGGGGCCCGCATGACCCGCACGCCCCGGACGAACCGGACGCCCCGCACCGCCTGAACGACCCGCACGAAGGGACCCCCATGACCGACCCCGCCGCCCCGCTGCGCATCGTCCTCGCCGACGACGAGCGCATGGTGCGCACCGCGCTGCGCGCCATCCTCGCCGCCGAGCCCGACCTGGAGATCGTCGGCGAGGCGGCGACCGGCGCCGAGGCGGTGTCCGTGGTGCGCGAGCTGAGGCCCGACGTGGTGCTCATGGACGTACGCATGCCGGAGATCGACGGCATCCGTGCCACCGAGCAGATCCTCCAGACGATGCCCGAGCCGCCCCGCATCGTCGTCGTCACGACCTTCGAGAACGACTCGTACGTGTACGAGGCGCTGCGCGCCGGGGCGTCCGGCTTCCTCCTGAAGCGGGCCGAGGCGGAGGCGCTGGTGCAGGCGGTGCGCCTGGTCGCGCGCAGCGACTCGCTGCTGTTCCCGGCGGCCGTGCGGGCGCTCGCCGCCGAGCACGGGCGCGCCGAGACCGCGCAGGCGCCCTGGATCACGCGGCTCACCGGGCGCGAGAGCGAGGTCCTTCGGCTGATGGCGGCCGGGCTCACCAACGCGGAGATCGCCGAGCGGATGGAGGTCGGCCCGGCGACGGTGAAGACGCATGTGGCGGCGGTCCTCGCGAAGACGGGGGCGCGGGACCGCACACAGGCGGTGATCGCGGCGTACGAGGCGGGCTTCATGAAGAGCGCGTGAGCGGCACGCTTCATGAAGAGCTCCTGAGAAAACGGACACATCGCCGCAAGAGGGGAACGGAAAGCGGAGGCGTGCTCGTCCTTCTGTGGGATGAACAAGACGATCAGGCATACCTCGGTGTTCGTGCTGCTCCTGGTACTCGCCCTGCTTGTGCGGGCGACCTGGGTGCAGTTCCACGACTCGAAGGCACTCGCGGACGACCAGCTGAACCGGCGCAACGCGATCGAGCAGTACGCGTACCCGCTGGGCGACATCATCGTGGGCGGGGAGGCCGTCACAGGGTCGAAGCGCACGAAGGGCGGTGACCTGGCGTACAAGCGCACCTACAAGGACGGCCCGCTGTACTCCGCCGTCACCGGCTACAGCTCACAGGTGTACGGGGCCACCCAGCTGGAGGGCATCTACAAGGACCTCCTCGACGGCACCGACAACCGTCTCAAGAACCCCCTCGACACGCTCACCAACAAGCGTGCCGACCCCGGTGACGTCCTCACGACCATCGACCCGGCCGTGCAGAAGGCCGCGTACAAGGCCCTCGGCGACAAGAAGGGCGCGGCCGTCGCCGTCGACCCGAAGACCGGGAAGATCCTCGGCATGGTCTCCACGCCGTCCTACGACCCGTCGAGGATCAGCGGTTCCACCGACGGCGACGCCTGGAAGGCGCTCACCTCAGACGAGGACAAGCCGATGGTGAACCGCGCGCTGCGCCAGCCGCTGCCGCCCGGCTCGACGTTCAAGCTGGTCGTCGCGGCGGCGGCGCTGGAGAGCGGGCTCTACGGTTCGGTCGACGAGAAGACCGCGAGCCCCAACCCGTACACGCTGCCCGGGACCCGGACCGTCCTCAAGAACGAGAACTCCTCCGCGCCCTGCGAGGACGCGACCATCCGCACCGCCCTGCGGTACTCCTGCAACAACGTCTTCGCCAAGATGGCCGTCGACCTCGGGCAGGACAAGGTCAAGTCCCAGGCCGAGAAGTTCGGCTTCAACACCGACAAGCTGGACGTGCCCGTGCGGGCGGCGAAGAGCTCCTACCCGTCCGGGATGGACAAGGCACAGACCGCGCTCACCGGCATCGGGCAGTTCGACGTCACCGCCACGCCGCTGCAGATGGCGCTCGTGTCCGCCGCGATCTCCAACGGCGGGGAGCTGGCCTCCCCGCACATGGTGTCCAAGGTGACCGACGCGGACGGGAACGTGCTGCGGGACTTCGGTGACGAGGGCTCCGAGCGGGTGATGAGCGCCGGGACCGCCGAGGGGTTGCAGTCCGCCATGAAGACGGTCGTCGAGGAGGGCACGGGGACCAACGCGAAGATCGACGGGGCCGTCGTGGGCGGCAAGACCGGTACCGCTCAGCACGGCGAGAACAACTCCAAGACGCCGTACGCCTGGTTCACCTCGTACGCCAAGGGCGGTGACGGCAAGGAGGTCGCTGTCGCTGTGATCGTGGAGTCGTCCGACGCCGCGCGGTCGGAGGTCAGCGGGAACGGGCTGGCGGCGCCGATCGCTGCCGCGATGATGCGGGCGGCGCTGCGCTAGCTGTGCGGATTCAGTGCCGCCGCTTCGCGGCGGATCTCTCCCACCCTCCCCCAAGCTCTTAAAGAGCAGGGGGGACCCCCATCCCGTTTCCAGCCCACCGCGGGCTTCTGGCCGCCTGTGCCACGGCAGGCCGTCCGGCGTCTGCCGCCGGTCTGCCGGGTGGGCACGGACCGGTGCGGCCTATGGACGGCGGTTTCTCCACCGGCGCCACGCCAGGAACCCCGCCACCGGCACCGCCGCCCCCGCCAGGAGCCCCGTGACGTAGCCCAGGCCGGAGGCCGCGTCGCCGTCCCGGAGGGCCACGGTGACGCCGGACGCGGCGAGGGCGGTCGCCAGGAGACCCAGCAGCGCGTAGAAGCGGCGGCTCAGGAAGTGCCGGCGGGAGGGTGCCGACGGCACCGTCGAGAGTTCCGCCGCGGGGCCGAGGCTCGCCGCTCGGGGGCGTTTGAACCAGGCGTAGATCACCCAGTCGCCGCAGGCCTCCCAGCCCTCGGGCGCCAACCGCTCGTCGAGCCCTTCACGGCCCCGCGTGACCAGCTCCCGCCGGTACTCCCACCGCTGGGGGCGGTCCAGGTCCCGGTGGCAGACGAACCGGCCGAGGCCGTCGACCCGCCGCATCTCCCAGCCCTCGTCGCCGAACCGGCCGAGCAATTCCTCGTCGACGAAAGTGTCGGCGGTCCACCGCCACACCTCCACCCGCGAGTCCCCCTCGGCGGCCGGAAGCGGGTCCTCCCCCATCGACCCGGGCACCAGCTCCCGCGCGAACTCCTCGACCGGCCCGAACTCCTCCTCCGCAGTGCCCCCGCTCTCCGCGAGGTGCGCCGCGAGGTCCGCGACGGTCGTCCGGACGTGCCCGGCGGGCAGCCCCAGCTCACGCAGCCGCGCGCCGAGGTCGTCCCAGTACGCCGAAGCCGCCCCCGCCGTGTTCGTCGAGCTCATCTCACTTCACTCCCGCCTTCGCCAGTACGTCACGTACCGAGCCGTCGAACGCCAGCCACAACTCGCCCTGTTCGGAAAGGACTTCACGTCCGGCCGCGGTGAGGGAGTAGTAGCGCCTGCCGGGCCCCTTCTCCGTCGCCCGGAACTCCGCCGCCACCAGGCCCGCCTCCTCAAGGCGGTTCAGGACCGGGTACAGCGTGCCGCCCTTGATCTGCCCGAAGCCCGCCGCGCCGAGCTGCTTGGCGATCTCGTAGCCGTAGCTCTCGCCGTCGGTGAGGGAGGCGAGGACGAGGAGGTCAAGGACGCCCTTGAACCAGCTGGCGCGCCGGTCCGCGGTCACGCCGCGCCGCCCTGGGCGTGCGGGAGTTCGGGCGCGGGGATCAGCAGGTCGCGGACGCTGATCATGGCGTGCACGGCGATGGGCAGGAGCAGGCTCCCCGTGGCCAGGTACAGGCCGGTGAGGAGCGCGCCGAAGAGGGCGAGGACGACGACTCCGGTGCCGCCCTGGTACCAGCCGGCGAGGGCGTACACGGCGAGCGAGAGCGCCGCCGCCAGGTAGGGGTCGAGGCCGAGGGCGCCGACGCCGAAGGCGATGAGCAGGCCGCGGTAGACCAGTTCCGCGCAGATGCCGTCGGTCACGGCGGCCGCGATCGCGAGCCGCCGCTCCGCGTCGGTGCGCGGCAGCATCGCCTCGATGGCCGCCCGGCCGGGGATGTGCTTGCCCTCCTTGGCCAGCTCCCGGAAGGACCTGCCGGAGGCGACGGCGATCACGGCGAAGAGGAGCACCACGGGGAGGAAGAAGGCCGGGTCTTTCGGGAGGGCCAGGCCCAGGTCCTTCGCCTTCGCTCCCGGCGAGAGCAGCAGCGTGCTCGCCGCGAGGGCCGCGAACGCCCACCAGAGCGTGATCGAGAGCGTGAAGTAGCGCACGAGCGCGCGCGGTTCGGTGGCGCGGCGGCGCGCCAGTGACGCGTACATCCGGCGGCCGAGCCATGGCTCGACGAGCAGGAGGTAGGCGCCGAGCGCGCCCGCGACGGCCGTCGCGGCACCGGAGAACTCCGGTGCGAAGTCCGTCGTGAGGATGGGTGACATGGTCGTGCTCCCCCTGGTCTTGTGAACTACCTAGACCGTAGAGCCAGCTAGTTAGGAATGCAACCTAGCCAGCTAGCCTGCGTAGGGATCGGGGACCGCTCCCGGCCTGGCGAGGAAGTCGAAGTCGCAGCCGGTGTCGGCCTGGGTGACGTGCGCGGCGTACAGGGCGCCGTAGCCGCGTTCGTGGCGGACGGGGGGTGGCGTCCAGGCGGCGCGGCGTCGGGCCAACTCCTCGTCAGGGACGTTGAGTCGAAGCGTCCGAGCGGGCACGTCGAGGGTGATCGTGTCGCCGGTGCGGACCAGGGCGAGGGGGCCGCCGACGTGCGACTCGGGCGCGACGTGCAGCACACAGGTGCCGTACGAGGTGCCGCTCATCCGCGCGTCGGAGATCCGCACCATGTCCCGCACGCCCTGCTTCAGGAGGCGTTCGGGGAGCGGCAGCATGCCGTACTCGGGCATGCCGGGGCCGCCCAGGGGGCCGCTGCCGCGCAGCACGAGGACGTGGTCGGCGGTGATGCCGAGGGACGGGTCGTCGATGGTGCGCCGCAGGGTGCGGTAGTCGTCGAAGACCACGGCGGGGCCGGTGTGCCGCAGCAGCCGGGGGTCGGCGGCGATGTGCTTGATGACGGCGCCGTCGGGGCAGAGGTTGCCGCGCAGGACGGCGACGCCGCCCTCGGGGGCCACGGGGTTGTCGCGGGTGCGGATGACGTCGTCGTTGTGGACCCGGGCGGGCTTCAGCTGGTCGCGCAGGGTGTCGTGGGCGACGGTCGGGCGGTCCAGGTGCAGCAGGTCGGGGATGCGGGTGAGGAAGCCGGGCAGGCCGCCCGCGAAGTGGAAGTCCTCCATGAGGTGTGTCGAGCCGCCGGGACGCACGTCGGCCAGCACCGGCACCCGCCGCGCCGTGCGGTCGAAGTCGTCGAGGGTGAGGCGGACCCCGGCGCGGGCGGCCATGGCGACGAGGTGGATGACGGCGTTGGTGGAGCCGCCGAGCCCGAGGACCGTCGTCACCGCGTCCTGGAAGGCGTTCGGGGTGAGCAGCTGCGACAACACCCGGCCCCTGCGCACGAGTTCGACGACGCGCAGCCCGGACGCTGCGGCCATGCGGTCGTGCGCGGAGTCGACGGCCGGGATCGACGAGGCGCCGGGCAGGGTCACGCCGAGGACCTCGGCGGCCGCGGTGAGCGTGGAGGCGGTGCCCATCGTCATGCAGTGCCCCGGGGAGCGCGCCAGGCCGCTCTCCAGCTCGGCAAGATCGCAGTCGCCGATCAGACCGGCACGCCGCTCGTCCCAGTACTTCCACATGTCCGTGCCGGAGCCGAGCACCTCGCCGCGCCAGTGGCCCGGCAGCATCGGCCCGGCGGGCACGAAGACCGTGGGCAGGTCGACGGACGCGGCGCCCATCAGGAGCGCGGGCGTCGACTTGTCGCAGCCGCCGAGCAGCACCGCGCCGTCCACGGGATAGGAGCGGAGCAGTTCCTCGGTCTCCATGGACAGGAGGTTGCGGTAGAGCATGGGCGTGGGCTTCTGGAACGTCTCGCTGAGCGTGGAGACCGGGAACTCCAGGGGGAAGCCGCCCGCCTGCCAGACCCCGCGCTTGACGGCCTGGGCACGCTCGCGCAGATGGACGTGGCAGGGGTTGATGTCCGACCAGGTGTTGAGGATCGCGATGACGGGCTTGCCCAGGTGCTCCTCGGGGAGGTAGCCGAGCTGGCGGGTGCGGGCGCGGTGCGAGAAGGACCGCAGTCCTGCGGCGACACCGGATCCGTACCACTGCTGGCTGCGCAGGACGGGTGGGGAGGGGCTGTGCGTGGGGTCCGGCGCGGGCGCGGCCCCGCCGCCCCCGGCCTCCGGTGCGCCCCCGGCGTCCCGTATGCCGCCCCTCACCGCCCCCACCCCGCCACGATCTGAGCGACCTCCGCGCGCACCGGCTCCGGCAGCACACTGCTCGGCGGGCGTACGTCGCGTCGGCACAGGCCGAGGACCGCGAGCGCCTCCTTCACCACCGACACGTTGGCCGCGGAGCCGTCGGCGGCCCGCAGCTCCTCGAAGCGGCGGATCCGCCCCCAGACCGCCATCGCCGTGCCGTGGTCCCCCTCCCGCAGCGCCCCCAGCATCGCGAGCGAGAGCAGCGGCGCCACATTGACCAGGCCCGAGGTGAAGCCGGTCGCCCCGGCCGAGAAGTACGCGGGCGCGTACGGCTCCGCGAGGCCCGCCACCCACACGAACCGCTCGGCGCCCGCGTCCCGCGCGAACGCCGCGAAGCGCGCCGCGTCCGGCACCGCGTACTTCACGCCGGTCACGTTCGGGCAGACGTCGGCGAGTTCGGCGAGCCGGGACCCGGGCAGCCGCGGGTCGCGCACGTACGGCACGACGCCGAGTTCCGGCACGGCCTCGGCGACGGCCCGGTGGTAGGCGACCCAGCCCGCGCCGGAGACGTACGGGTGCGCGGGCTGGTGCACCATCACCAGGCGCGCGCCGGCCTCGGCGGCGTGCCGGGCGTCGGCCGTCGCGGTCGCCAGGTCGTGGCCGACGCCGACGACGACGGTGGCCCGCTCCCCGGCCTCGGCGACGGTCAGCTCGGTGACGGCGCGCCGCTCGCCGGGGCTGAGGGCGTGGAACTCGCCGGTGTTGCCGTTCGGCGTGAGCGTGCGGATGCCGGTGTCGAGGAGGCGGCGCAGCAGGGCGCGGTGGGCCGGGCGGTCGAGGGAGCCGTCCGCGGCGAACGGGGTCACGGGGATGGCCACGACGTCGGCGAGGGCGGCGCGGCGCGGGTCCGAGGAGTCCCACCCCGCCCGGTCCGAGGAGTCCCACCCCGCCCTGTCCAGGGTGGCCGCGGTCCCCGAGTCCGTCGAAGGCCCTGCGTTCGCCGGTGTTCCTGAGGTCGCTGGAGTCATGGGCGCGCGCCTCTCGCGTATCGCGTCTCATATATGACGCATGAAGTACGACGCGATGAAGCTAGGCGTGCCGCGCGGGCCGCGTCAACGGCCTCGCGGCGACCGGTCGTTGCGCCTCCCCGTCGGCCCGGTGGCCGCTGTCAGGGCCGCCAGGACGGGTCGCGTCCGCTCAGGGCCACCACCTGGTCCAGGAGCGAGGCCCCCTCGGGGACCGGCTGCGGCGGCCCGAAGAGGGTGCCCCGCGCCTCGGGTGACTCGGCGGCGGTCGCGGACACCATGGCGTAGGAGACGGCGAGGCTGACCTCGTCGGGGCCGTACTCCTGGCCCGTGGCGCGCGCCAGGTCCCAGCCGTGCACGACGAGTTCGTTCATGGCGACGGTGCCCGCGATGTCGCCGGGCAGCTCGACGCCGCCCGCCCTGGTGTCCCCGGTCCACGCCGCCGGGTCCCGCCACACCTCGGCGAGCCGGGCGAGCTGCCCGGGAAGTTCCTCCCGCCAGCCGTCGGCGAGGTCGGGCAGGGTGCTGCCCGGGTCGGTGTCCGTGGTCGGCCCGAGCTGTTTGCGGCCCGCGTCGGTGAAGGCGACGGTGAGGCCGACGATGTGGCCGATGAGGTGGCGTACCGCATAGTCGGGGCAGGGGGTGGGCCCGTCGAGCTGGTCGTCCTTGACGGCTTCGGCGACCCGCGCCATGAGCCGTGTCTGCGGTCCGAAGTCCGGCAGCAGGGCCTCGGTGTCGTCCGGCATGGGTTTCTCCTTCGTCCGCGTGCGGGGCCTCGGTAAGGCCCCCTCCTCAGGTCGACTCCTCGGGCGCGCCGAACTCATCGCCGCCGTGTAGGGCATCTGCCCGATGCCCCGCGCGCGGCCTCAGAACCAGCATCGGGCGCATGGCAACGACGATCGGACGTGTCCTGCGGGACCGCAACGCGGGCCTCTACCTGACGGCGGTCGTGGTCTCCGGGTTCGGGAGTTCCGCGATGGCGCTGGTGTCGGGCATCTGGGTGAAGGAGCTGACCGGCTCCGACGGCCTGGCCGCCCTGTGCACCCTGGCCCTGTGGGCCCCGCTGCTCCTCGGCCCCCTGCTCGGCACCCTCGCCGACCGCACCCGGCGCCGGCCCCTGCTGGTCGCCGTGAACGTGGGCCTCGGGGTGCTGCTCCTGCCCCTGCTGTGGGTGGACCGCGTGGGCGGGGCGGCGGGCCTCGGGCTGCTGTTCGCCGTGCTCGTGGTGTACGGGGCGTGCGGCGTCGTCACCGACGCGGCGGAGGCCGCCCTGGTCGCGGGCGCCGTCGGGAAGGACCTCCTTGCTGACCTCAACGGGCTGCGGATGTCCGCGAACGAGGGCATGAAGCTGCTGGCGCCCGTGGCCGGGGCCGCGGTGTTCACCGCCTGGGGCGGGCCGCGCGTCGCACTGCTCGACGCCGTCACGTTCGTCCTGGCCGGAGGGCTCTTCGCGCTGCTCCGGGTGGCGGAGGCCCGTCCGGCGCCGGACCCCGAGGGATGGCGGGCGGGCACCGCGCGGGGCGCCCGGGCGCTGTGGGGCGACGCGCGGCTGCGGCCGCTGGTCGTCGCGGGCGGGCTCACCATGCTGTCGTCGGGCGTCAGCGGGTCACTGGTGTACGCGATCGTGGAGGCCCTCGGCCACTCCCCCGCGTACGCGGGCACCCTGTACGTCGCGCAGGGCGCCGGGTCCGTCGCCGTCGGGATCGCCTCGGGCGCCCTGATGCGGCGCGTGGGCGAGCGGCGGTTCGCGGGCGCCGGGATCGCGCTGACCGCGCTGTCGGCGGTGCTGCTCGCGTCGCCGTGGGACGCGGTGGTGCTCGCGGGGAGCTTCACGAACGGCGCGGGGTTGCCGTGCGTGCTCGTCGCCGCGCTCACGGCCGTGCAGCGTGAGGCGCCGCCGGAGCTGGTGGGGCGGATGGCCGCGACCGCGGGCACGCTGATGTTCGCGCCCACGGCCGCGGGCATCGCCCTCGGCGCGGCGCTCGTCGAACTCGTCGACCACCGGCTGCCGTTGGCCGTCGTCGCGGGGGCGCGGCTCATGATCGCCGCGCCCCTGCTCCGGTCCGCGGCCGGGCGCGCTACTTCACACCGGCCCAGCGCTTGATGGTGGCGACGGCCCGCGACTGCTGCGGCTCGGGCAGCTTCGCGATGCTCGCGCCGTGGTTGGCGCCCGGCACCTCGTACAGGTAGGAGTCACGCTTGCTCGGCTTGAACCGCTCCGCGCTCCACGGGTCGTTCTCTCCGTAGACGAACATCATGCGCTGGCCGCGGGTCTTCACCCAGCGGTCGACGTCGGCGATGGTGCTGTTGTTGTACGAGCCGCGCATGGCGGGCGGGAGCACCGAGTTCGGCTGGTAGATGTCCGGGTAGTGGCGCACGCCCTTGAGGTGCTTGAACTTCAGGTCGGCCCAGCCGAGTTGGGTGGCGGCCTGGCGGTAGTAGGGGCCGGTGCCGTTCTCGCCGAGCTCGGCGTCGTGGTAGACGCTCAGGCCGTGCTTCTTCGACCAGTCGTACAGCTCGTCGTCGCTCGCCTTCTTCGCGTCGGGCACGGTCGGGCAGTCGGCGGCGGTGCCGGACTGCCAGAAGTTCCAGACCTGGTCGAGGACGGCGAACTCGTACGCGCGGTCGGTGGTGCCGAGCGTCTCGTGGAAAGTCTGGCCGCCCGCCTTCGCGTCCGCCTCGAACTTGGGCAGGAGGGTGTCGCGGCGCACCAGCATCTCGCGCTGCACGGCGTTCAGGGCGGTGCGGCACTCCTTGGTGCCGACGGTCCTGAAGAAGCGCTCGTAGGTGCTGTCGTCCTTGTTGTTCGCGTCGTTGGGCGCGACGAAGGCGACGACGGCGTCCAGGTCGCCCGGGTAGAAGCGCTCGTGGTACGTGGCGGTCATGCCGCCCTTGCTGGCGCCCGTGCCGAGCCACTTGCCCTTCTCGATGGTGCGCAGGGCCTTGGTGATGCGGTGCTCGTCGGCCGCCTCCTGCTGGACGGTCAGCTTGGACCAGTCCTTGCCCGCGGCGCCGCCGGGGCGGGACTGCTCGAAGTAGCGGTGCTCCAGGCTGACCTGGTTGGCGTCGATCAGCTTGGTGAGGGCGGTGGTGCCGGAGGCGAGGGTGTAGCCGCCGGTGTACAGGACGGTCGGCTTGTCGGTGGCCTTGTGCCACAGGGTCAGGCGCTGGGTGAAGGTCCCGGAGGCTCCGGGGCGGTGGTGGTCGACGGGCTGGCGGTACGTCAGGGAGTAGAGGGGGTGGCCCTCCTTCTCCGTGACGGAGACGACCGTCATGCCCGGGATGTTCTCCAGCTGTTCGCGGATGTCGGCCGTGCCGGTGGGGCGGGGGCCGGTCTGCTCGGTCTGCGCCACCGCGGGCGCGGTGGTCGCGAGCACCGCCGCGCCCGCCGTGAGGCCGGCACAGACCAGCGCGGATATCCCCTTGTTGCGCACCTTGTCTCCTCGTCTGACGATCAGTCGCGCCGCGCGGAGAGCGGGTGGGTTCACCCCTGTTCTCGCCCGTTCGCGGCGTGTGGTGCGCGGATCGTAGCCGTTGTCAGGCGATCTGCGACAGGGCCGTCCCGACCAGCGCCAGATCGTCGTCCGAGGCCAAACCGGCGTGGTAAAGCCGCAGTTCAGTGGCGCCGAGCCGGGCCGCGGCGCGGGCGTCGGCAGCGAGGGTCCCGGGGCTGCCGCCCATGCCCGCGACGACCGTGAGGTTGGCCGCGAGGACGGTGTCGGGTCCGGCGTGCGCGGCGAACGGGGCGAGCGGTGCGGGGCCCGACGTGCAGGGCACGACCACGCCGTCGGCCACGGACAGAATGTGCCGGGGGTCCACTCCGGCGTTGGCCCCGCAGCGGTGCGCCACCGGGTCGGCGTGCAGCAGCACCCGGAAGCCGTCGGGAGCCGCCGCGCGCACCGCGCCGACCGCCGCCTCCTGGAGCGCGCGGGCGCACCCCTCGCGCCAGGCCCGGGTGACCGCCGCCGCCCCGGCGCCGAGGAGCTTCTCCACGCCCGCCCAGCCGGGGTCGGTGGCCGCGCCCCGCCACACAGGATCCAGGGCCAGGCGCACGGCGGCGGCCAGTTCGTCGGGGTCGTGGCCGTGCCCGGCGTACCCGGCGCGGCAGCCGCCGCAGAAGCACAGCGACATCAGGTACTGCCCGGCCTCGCCGAGGCCCACGCCCGCGATCTTGTCGTGGGCGTGCAGGTGCGCGAGGCCGTACCAGCCGCACGACTCCAGTTCGGTGCCGCCCGCGCCGGGCCTCGTGGCGGCCTCGGCGGCGAGGTCCGTCAGGTAGGCGCGGGTGGCGGGCTGGGCGACGCAGGGCGCCCACGGGTAGCGGTCGCCGTAGGCGTTCACGACGGAGGTGTCCGGGTGTTCGGCGCCCATGCGGGAGTTGTGCGCGAGGACCACCCAGGTGTGCACGTCGAGCCCGGCGGCGGCGAGGGCGTCGGCGGCCTCCTGGTAGGTGTCGCCCGGGGCCCAGGCTCCGGCCGGGTACGGCCGCAGGGTGCGGGACGCCCAGCGGCCGTCCGGCTCGTACAGGACGGCGGCGTGCTCGGCGGTGACGACGCGGTGGCGGGGGTGGCGGGGGGTGAGGGCGCGGGTGGAGTGGTAGGCGGCGGCGAGGGTGACCTGCTGGACGCCGAGGTCGGCGATCCGCGCGGCGGCCCGGGGGTCGCCGACGACGTCCCAGGGGTAGAGGAACGCGGACGCTCTCACACGCCCTCCCGCAGCAGCGCCCGGCCGCGCTCGATCAGTTCGGCGAGCCGCTTGACGTGCTCGTCGGACGGCTCGTGCAGCGGCGGGCGCACCCCGCCGACGTCGAGTCCCGCAAGCCGCACCCCGGCTTTGACGAGCGAGACCGCGTAGCCGCGGCCCTCCTTGCGCAGTTCGACGAAGGGCCGGTAGAAGCCGTCGATGAGGCGCTCGGCCGTCTCGTCGTCGCCGGAGTTCAGGGCCTTGTGGAAGGCGAGCGCGAGGTCGGGCGCGAAGCAGAAGACGGCCGACGAGTAGAGGCTGACGCCGATGCCCCGGTAGGCGAGGCCGGTCAGCTCGGCGGTGGGCAGGCCGTTGAAGTACAGGAACTCGCCCGGGGCCTCCGCGCGCACGGCGCTGACGACGCGCTGCATCAGGTCGAGGTCGCCGAGGCCGTCCTTGAAGCCGATGATGCCGTCCGCGCGGGCGAACTCGACGACCGTCTCAGGGGTGAAGACGGCGTTGTCGCGCTGGTAGACGATGACGTCCAGGGAGGTGGCGGCGGCCAGTTCGGTGTAGTGCCGGAGCAGGCCCTCCTGGGCGGCGACCACCAGGTACGGCGGCATGGCGAGGAGTCCGTCGGCGCCCGCGGCCTCGGCGAGGCGCGCGTACCTGACGGCGAGCGCGGTGCCGTACCCGGCGCCCGCGATCACGGGGACGCGGCCCGCGGTCTCCTCGACGGCGGCCGTGACGAGCAGCTGGAACTCCTCGGGGGTGAGCGCGTGGAACTCACCCGTGCCGCAGCACGCGAACACCGCGGCGGCGCCCGCCTCCACGCCCCCGCGCACATGCGCGCGGAAGGCCTCGATGTCGACGGAGCCTTCGGCCCCGTACGGCGTGACCGGGAAGAACAGCGGCCCGCTGGGAACGCGGAGCCTGGCGGCGAGGGGGGCTGACGTCACGGGCTCTCCCTAAGCGTGCACGTTTCTGATTCATATCCATATCCCTGAACGCGCCCACGCTAAGCCGCCGCGCCGGGCCGGTCAAGCGCGCAAACCCGCAACTCAGGACCGGATTCACGGACTCCGCGCGGCACTTGACGGCGGGGGCCGCCGCTCCCTAGCGTGTCCATGAATGTGAATCTCATACATGAACGCGTACGAGGAGATCACCGCATGCCCGCTCCCCGCACCGTCCTGCTCACCGGCGCAGCCGGCGGTCTCGGCACCCTGATGCGGGGGCTCCTGCCCGCGTACGGATACGACCTGAGGCTGCTCGACATGCGTCCCGTCGACGGCGAGCCCGACGCCCTCACGGTGGACCTCGCCGACCGGGCCGCCCTGCGCGAGGCGGTGCGCGGAGTCGACGCCGTCCTGCACCTCGCGGGGATCTCCCTGGAGTCCACCTTCGACAAGATCCTCAAGGCGAACGTCGAGGGCGTGCACCACCTCTACGAAGCCGTGCGCGAGGAGGGCGTCCCGCGGGTCGTCTTCGCCTCCTCCAACCACGCGGTGGGCTTCACCCCGCGCCCCGTCGGCGACGACCCGCTGATCCCCGTCGACACCCCGCGCAGGCCCGACACCTTCTACGGCCTCTCGAAGTCCTTCGGCGAGGACCTGGCCCAGCTGTACTGGGACAAGTACGGCATCGAGACGGTGTCCGTGCGCATCGGCGCCTGCTTCCTGGAGCCCGTCAACGTCCGGATGATGTCGGTGTGGATGTCGCCCGGCGACGGGGCCCGCCTTTTCCACGCCGCGCTCACCGCGCCGCACGTCAAGCACTCCGTCGTGTACGGCTCGTCGGCCAACACCCGGCTCTGGTGGGACCTCGGGCCCGCCCGCGCGCTCGGGTACGAGCCGCAGGACGACTCCGAGCAGTACGCGGAGAAGCTGATCGCCGAGCACGGCGAACTCGACCCCGCCAACCCCGACCACGCGCACCTGGGCGGCCACTTCTGCACGAACCCGCCAGTGTGGCCGTATTGAGGCTCGTCCTTGGAGCTGACGGTTCCGTACGCCTGCGGTCTGGTGCGGGTCAGCCCGTGGGGCGACGTGCGCGAACGCGCCGCTGGCTAGCTTGAGTTGTCATGACTGGCACCCTGAAGACCCCGCACATCCCGCGCGGGCGCGCCGTCGCCGCCGTGCTCGCGCTGGCGCTCGCCGTGCCCCTCGCGGCCGCGGCGAGCGCCCAGGCCGCACCCGCCGCCGCCCCCGAGCCCTTGGCCACCGCGCAGCACCGCGCCACCGACGCGCCCGCGGTCCGGCCCGAACTCCCCCGCCCCACCGGCCGGTTCACCGTCGGCCGCGACACCCTGCACCTGGTCGACAAGAGCCGCGAGGACCCGTGGGTGCCCTCGGCCGGGGCGCGGGAGCTGATGCTGTCGCTGTACTACCCGGCGCGCGGCACGGGCGGCCGGGGCACCGCGTACACCTCGAAGGCGGCGGCCAAGGAACTGCTCGCGTACAACGAGCTCGACGGCCGGGTCTCCGCCGCCGACTACAGCTCCACACGCACCTACGCCCGTACCGCGGCGCACCCCGCCCGGGGACGTTTCCCGCTGGTCGTGCTCTCCCCGGGCTTCACCGCGCCGCGCTCGACGCTGACGCACCTCGCCGAGGACCTGGCGAGCCGGGGGTACGTGGTCGCGACGGTCGACCACGCCTATGAGGCGGCGGGCGCGGAGTTCAGCGGCGGGCGCGTGCTGCCCTGCGTCGGCTGTGCGGCCGGCGGGGGCGACTCGGGGCCGCGCGTCACCGCCGACCGGGCCAAGGACCTGTCGTACGTCCTTGACCGGCTCGTCGGCGGCAAGTCGGGCAGGGCAGGCGAGGCGGGCAAGGCAGGCGAGGCGGGCGAGGCGACCTGGCGGCACTCCGGGATGATCGACGCCCGGCGGGTCGGGGTGGGCGGGCACTCCATCGGCGGCGCGGCCACGGCCGCCCTGATGGACACCGACCCGCGGGTGCGGGCGGGCATGAACATGGACGGCGGCTTCCACACCAGGCCCGACAGCGTGGACCGTCCCTTCCTGCTGCTCGGCACCACGACCACGACCCAGGCCGGCGACCCCTACGACTGGGGCGCCGCCTGGCCGCACCTGGAGGGCTGGAAGCGCTGGCTGACGGTCGCCGGGTCCGGGCACTTCACGTTCACCGACGTGCCGGTCGTCCTCGGGCAGCTCGGCGAGCACGACCCGGCGGCGCCGATCTCGGGGCGGCGCTCCGAGGAGATCACCCGCGCCTACATCGCCGCGTTCTACGACCGGCACCTGCGCGGGATCGAGCAGCCGCTGCTCGACGGGCCGACGCCCGCCCACCCCGAGGTCGGCTTCCACCGGCCCTGACGGCCGGGGTCCCGTCGGCCGGGGTCTTGTCGGCCGGGTCCCGTCGGCCGACAGGGCCCGGTCGACGGCAGGCCCCCGACCGTTCATTTCCCACCGTTGATTTCCAGCCGTCCGGACCTCGTCCCGCCCTCCGCCCGCGCTGCAAACGGGCGGGAAACGGGCGGGACGAACCGATCAACGGGCACATGATCACGTTGCCGCGCAGGACATCGCCCGGGTAAACGGGCGGATCCGGGCATCATCGTGGCCGTTGCGCGCCTGGTCACCCACTTCCCCGCGCTGTAGAACTTCCCCACAGGGCCCGAACGGGCAGCACATCGCAGTGGAGTCTGTGGGAAGAGGTGGCACCCATGTCGGCGGAGGAACGTCAGCGGCAGATCGTGCGCGCGGCACGCCGCTCCGGATCCGTCGACGTGTCCGTGCTCGCGGCCGAGCTCGGCGTCGCCAAGGAGACCGTGCGCCGCGATCTGCGCGCCCTGGAGGACCACGGCCTGGTCCGCCGCACCCACGGCGGCGCCTACCCGGTGGAGAGCGCCGGCTTCGAGACGACGCTCGCCTTCCGTACGACCATGCACGTGCCCGAGAAGCGCCGGATCGCGGCCGCCGCGGCCGAGCAGCTCGGCGACGCCGAGACCGTCTTCATCGACGAGGGCTTCACCCCGCAGCTCATCGCCGAGGCACTGCCCAAGAACCGCCCGCTGACCGTGATCACGGCCTCGCTCTCGACGGCGGGCACACTCGCCGCGTCCGAGCACGTGACCGTCCTGCTGCTCGGCGGCCGGGTCAGGGCGGGGACGCTCGCCACCGTCGACCACTGGACCACCCGCATGCTCGCGGGCTTCGTGATCGACCTGGCGTACATCGGCGCCAACGGCATCTCCCGCGAACACGGCCTGACCACGCCCGACCCCGCGGTCAGCGAGGTGAAGGCACAGGCCATGCGGGCCTCCCGGCGCACCGTGTTCGCGGGTGTGCACACCAAGTTCGGAGCGGCGAGCTTCTGCCGCTTCGCGGGCGTGGGCGACCTGGAGTCCATCGTCACCGGCGTGCAGCTGCCCGCGTCCGAGGCGCACCGCTACTCGCTGCGCGGGCCGCAGGTCATCCGCGTCTGACCACCCGGCCCCGGGCCACCGACCACCGGCCCGACAACTGACTTCCCACTCCCGCACACCGGCCCGGCCCACCCCACGGCCACCGGTGCGGCACCGCACACCCAAAACCCAGACAGTCCCCTTCCCCCCTTTCCCCCTTCCCCTCATCCCCCTCCACGCCCTCCCCCCATGTCCCCCTTGTTCAGGAGCGATTCATGCGAACCCAGAGCCGACGGAGGTCGCGGCGGCTGCTCGCCGCGGCCGCCGCAGGGACGCTGCTCACCCCGCTGCTCTCCGGCTGCTGGGCCGGGGCGGGCGGGTCCGGGTCCGGCGGCGACTCCATCAACGTACTGATGGTGAACAACCCGCAGATGGTGGAGTTGCAGAAGCTCACCGCCGCCCACTTCACGAAGAAGACGGGCATCAAGGTGAACTTCACCGTGCTGCCCGAGAACGACGTCCGGGACAAGATCAGCCAGGACTTCGCCAACCAGGCGGGCCAGTACGACGTGGCGACGCTCAGCAACTACGAGATCCCCATCTACGCCAAGAACGGCTGGCTGCGCGAGCTCGGCCCGTACACCCAGAAGGACAGGGCCTTCGACCAGGACGACATCCTGCCGCCGATGCGCGAGTCCCTGACCGGCGAGAACGGCAAGCTCTACGGGCAGCCCTTCTACGGCGAGTCGTCGTTCCTGATGTACCGCAAGGACGTCTTCGACAAGGCGGGCCTGAGCATGCCGAAGAAGCCCACCTGGCAGCAGGTCGCGGACCTCGCCGCGAAGGTGGACGGCGCCGAGAAGGGCATGAAGGGCATCTGTCTGCGCGGACTGCCCGGCTGGGGCGAGGTGATGGCGCCGCTGACGACGGTCGTCAACACCTTCGGGGGCACCTGGTTCGACAAGGACTGGAAGGCGCGCCTGGACTCCCCGGAGTTCGAGAAGGCGACGCGCTTCTACGTGGACCTCGTCCGGGAGCACGGCGAGTCCGGGGCCGCCCAGTCCGGGTACGCGGAGTGCCTGAACAACCTCACCCAGGGCAAGACCGCCATGTGGTACGACGCCACGGCCGCCGCAGGATCCCTGGAGGCCGCCAAGTCCCCGGTCAAGGGCAAGATCGGCTACGTACCGGCGCCGGTGGAGAAGACGGAGAGTTCCGGCTGGCTCTACACCTGGGCGTGGGGCCTGCAGAAGTCCTCGCGGAACCCCGACAAGGCCTGGAAGTTCATCTCCTGGGCGTCGAGCAAGGAGTACGAGGAACTGGTCGGCGAGAAGATCGGCTGGTCCAACGTGCCCGCGGGCAAGCGCGCCTCGACGTACGAGAACCCGAAGTACCGCGAGGAGGCGGCGGCCTTCCAGGGCGTCATGCGCGCCGCCATCGCCGACGCCCGCCCGCGCGACCCGGGTGTGCAGCCCCGGCCCGCGCCCGGCATCCAGTTCGTCGGCATCCCCGAGTTCACCGACCTCGGCACCCGGGTCTCCCAGGAGATCAGCGCGGCCATCGCCGGACGCCAGTCCGTCGAGTCGGCGCTGGACAAGTCCCAGGATCTCGCCGAGAAGATCTCCGAGGAGTACGAGGGACGATGACCGCCACGACAAGCACCCCGCTCCCGCGCGCGGCCGAACGGACCTCCGCGCCACGCCCGCCGGGACGGCTGCGCGCCTGGGCCACCCGGGCCCCGCTCCTGCCCGCCCTGATCTTCATGATCGCCGTGACGCAACTGCCGTTCGTGGCGACCCTGGTGATCTCCTTCTTCGACTGGAACGCGCTCTACCCGGACGCCCGCAGCTTCACCGGCCTCTCCAACTACCACGAGGTCCTCACGGACGCCGACCTGCGCAAGTCCGTGTGGACGACGATCCTGCTCACCGCGACGGTCGTCCTCGCGAGCCTCGTCATCGGCCTCGGTCTCGCGCTGCTCCTGGACCGGAAGTTCCGCGGCCGGGGTGTGGTGCGGACCCTGCTCATCGCGCCGTTCCTGCTGGTGCCCGTGGCGGCGGCGCTGCTGTGGAAGCACGTGCTCTACAACCCCGAGTACGGGCTGTTCAACGGGATCCTGCACTGGGTGGGCGGCGACGGCGCGACGCAGCCCGACTGGATCTCCAACACCCCGCTGATCGCCATCGAGCTGTCGCTGATCTGGCAGTGGACGCCGTTCATGATGCTGATCCTGCTCGCCGGGCTGCAGAGCCGCGACACCGAGCTGATCGAGGCGGCCCGTATGGACGGCGCGAACAACTGGCAGGTGTTCCGCCACCTCACGCTCCCGCACCTGCGCCGTTATCTGGAGCTGGGCGCGCTGCTCGGCTCGATCTACATCGTGCAGAACTTCGACGCGGTCTTCACGATCACCTCGGGCGGCCTCGGCACCGCGAACCTGCCCTACACCGTCTACCAGAGCTTCTACCAGGCCCACGAGAACGGCCTGGCGTCCGCAGCCGGTGTGCTCGTCGTCATCGGCTCGATCATCATCGCGACCTTCGCGCTCCGCGTGGTGTCGTCCCTCTTCCGTGAGGAGGTGTCCCGCGCATGAGCGACGTCCGCGTGAGCGACATCCGTACGCGCGGCGCCGCCGTGCACGCCCCCCGGCCCAAGGCGCTCCGGGACCGGCGGCCGGGACGGGCCAGGGGCGCGGGCCTCGCGCTCGCCGCCTGGGTGGCCGGGCTCCTGTTCTTCCTGCCCATCGCCTGGATGGCGCTGACGTCCTTCCACTCCGAACAGGACGCGGCGACGAACCCGCCCTCGGTGGCGGCGTCCCTCACCCTGGACGGCTACCGGGAGTTCTTCGGCGCGGGCGGCGGCGCGAGCCCCTGGCCCTCGCTCATCAACTCGTTCGTGGCGTCGACGGCGTCGACGCTGCTCGTCCTGGTCCTGGCGCTGCCGGCGGCGTACGCCCTGTCGATCCGGCCGGTGAAGAAGTGGACGGACGTCCTCTTCTTCTTCCTCTCGACGAAGATGCTGCCGGTCGTCGCGGGCCTCCTGCCCATCTACCTCTTCGCCAAGAACACGGACTTCCTGGACAACATCTGGCTCCTGGTCATCCTCTACACGTCGATGAACCTGCCGATCGCCGTCTGGATGATGCAGTCGTTCCTGTCCGAGGTGCCGGTGGCGATCATCGAGGCGGCGCAGATCGACGGTGCGCGGCTGCCCACGATCCTCACCCGGGTCGTCGCCCCCATCGCCCTGCCCGGCATCGCCGCGACCTCCCTGATCTGCTTCATCTTCTCCTGGAACGAACTGCTCTTCGCCAGGGTCCTGACGGGTGTGGTCGCCCAGACGGCGCCCGTCTTCCTGACCGGTTTCATCACCAGCCAGGGCCTGTTCCTGGCGAAGGTGTGCGCCGCGTCCCTCGTGATCTCCCTGCCGGTGCTCGCCGCGGGGTTCGCCGCCCAGGACAAACTGGTCCAGGGCCTGTCGTTGGGAGCCGTCAAGTGAAAGCCGCCATCATCGAGTCCGTCGGCAAGGCCGTGGTCGCCGAGGTCCCCGACCCCACGCCCGGACCGCGCGACGTGGTCGTGGAGGTCGCCGCGTGCGGCCTGTGCGGCACCGATCTGCACATTCTGCAGGGCGAGTTCGCGCCGACGCTGCCGGTGGTGCCGGGGCACGAGTTCGCCGGCCAGGTGGTCGGCGTGGGCAAGGGCGTCACCGAGGTGTCGATCGGCGACCAGGTCGCCGTGGACCCCTCCCTGTACTGCCACGAGTGCCGCTACTGCCGCGAGGGCCACAACAACCTGTGCGAGCGGTGGGCCGCGATCGGCGTGACCACGGCGGGCGGCGCGGCCCAGTACGCGGTGGCGCCGGTCGCCAACTGCGTCCGCCTGCCCGAGCACATCCGCACCCAGGACGCCGCCCTCATCGAGCCGCTGTCCTGCGCGGTCCGCGGCTACGACGTGCTGCGCGCCCGGCTCGGCGCCCGCGTCCTGATCTACGGCTCCGGCACGATGGGCCTGATGATGCTGGAGCTGGCCAAGCGCACCGGCGCCGCGAGCGTCGACGTCGTCGACCTCAACCCCGAACGGCTCGCCACCGCCGAGCGCCTCGGCGTGAGCGGCTCCGGGGCGAACCCCGACGAACTTGACCGCCCGCGCGGCTGGGACGTCGTCATCGACGCCACGGGCAACGCCGCCGCCATCCAGGACGGCCTCGACCGCGTCGCCAAGGCGGGCACGTTCCTCCAGTTCGGCGTCGCCGACTACGCCACCCGCGTCACCATCGACCCGTACCGCATCTACAACCAGGAAATCACCATCACCGGCTCCATGGCCGTCCTGCACAGCTTCGAACGCGCCGCCGAACTGTTCGCCGCGGGCGTCCTCGACCCCGACGTCTTCATCAGCGACCGGCTGTCCCTTGCCCAGTACCCCGAGGCCCTGAGCAAGTTCGCCGCGGGCGAAGGCCGCAAGATCGTCGTGGTCCCGTGAGCGGGCCCCGTCCGGGGTCGTGGGCGGCGTGAGCTGACCCTGTCCGGACTCGGCCGGACCGCCGGGCCACCGGACCGAAATTCCGTACCGCCCCGGCATGACCGGGACCTACCATCCCGGTCATGCCCAGACCACATGGATTCCAGTACGAGCAGCGCGGCGACGGCACCGTCGTCATCACCCACGGCGCCCGCACCGCCGCGACCCTGCGCGGCCCCCGGGCCGAGCAGTTCCTCGCGGAGGCGGGGTCCGGCGACGCGCAGCTGGTGATGGCGCGCTGGACGGGGAACTACAAGCGGGGCAACGAGAGGGTGTCGCGGGCTCACCCACGAAACGCCCGCTGAGCCGCGTACTCCCGGTCCACCCGGGACTTTCCGGCCCGCCCCGGCAAGATTTCAGCCCGTCGTGGGGGTCCCCCCTGCTCCTTAAGAGCTTGGGGGAGTTTGAGGACGAGGCCGCAGGCCGATCGGCGGAGGCGGTCCCACCCGAACGGGACATCGGCGCGAGGCTGGGGCCCAGGGGGCGCAGCACCCCGGTTTCGGTGAAGGGGCGGGACTGGGGCGCCCCGCGAAGGACAGCGCACCCGCCCACCGCACCCGCCACCGAAATTCACCCCGGGTAAGGGAACGGCAAAGTCCCCTCGCTCGTTACCCCAGGCATGACAGCTATGACCCCTGGCTCGAACATCCCCCTGACCGCGGCCCGCGTGACGGTGGACGTCACCGCCCCCGTGCGTCTTGACGTATCGGGCCTGCTGCTCACCGCCGACGGCAAGGTGCGCTCCGACGACGACTTCATCTTCTACAACCAGCCCGCGGGCCCGGGCGTGACCTATCGCTCGGGCGGTGGCACGTCCCCCGACGCGATCACGGTCGACACCTCGGCCGTCCCCCCGGGCATCGAGAAGATCGTCGTCACGGCCAGCCCGGACGCCGCGGGCCAGTCCTTCCAGGGCGTCGAGCCCACGGCCACGATCCGCAACGCGGACGACGGCTCGGTCCTCGCCACCTTCACCCCGCCCCAGCTGGGCGCGGAGACGGCCCTGGTGATCGTCGAGGTCTATCTGCGCAACGGCGCCTGGAAGGCCCGAGCAGTGGGCCAGGGCTACTCCAACGGCCTGGCGGGCATCGCGACGGACTTCGGCGTGACGGTGGAGGAGCCGGCCCCGGCCGCCCCCGTTCAGCCCGCGGCCCCCATGGCCCCGCCGACCGGCCCTCCGGTGCAGATGCCGCCGCCCCCGGCGGCGGACCCGCGCCTGGCCCAGCAGCCCCCGGCCCCGTCGGCGCCCGCCGCCCCGGCGGCCCCCACCCCCGGCGCCGGGAAGATCAACCTAGACAAGGGCCGCGTCAGCCTCCAGAAGAACCAGACGGTGTCCCTGGTCAAGGGCGGCCGCCCGCTGCTCTCCCAGGTCAAGATGGGCCTCGGCTGGGAGCCCGCGTTCCGCGGCAAGGACATCGACTTGGACGCGTCGGTCATCGCGTACGGCCCGCAGCGCAACCACATCGACAGCTGCTACTTCGGCAAGCTGAAGATCCTCAAGGGCGCCGTGAAGCACTCCGGCGACAACCTGACGGGCGAGGGCGGCGGCGACGACGAGGTGATCGTGGTCGACCTCGGCGCGCTCCCCCAGGAGGTCACGGGCCTGGTCTTCACCGTCAACTCCTTCTCCGGCCAGAAGTTCACGGAGGTCGCGAAGGCGTACTGCCGCCTGATCGACGGCGCCACGGGCGAGGAGCTGGTCCGCTTCGACCTGACCAACGCCGAGGCGCAGACGGGCGTGATGATGGCGAAGCTGATCCGCCAGTTCACGGGCGAGTGGGACATGACGGCGATGGGCGAGTTCGTGAAGTCGCGGACGGTGCGGGGGATGGTGAAGCCTGCGGCGCAGGCGCTGTAGCGGGCGGGGCGCCTCGACCAGGCTCCCCGGCCCGTGGTCGACCCGCGTGGTCGGCACCGAACGACGGCCTCCGCGGCGCGAGTCGCTGCGGGGGCCGTCGTCGTGGCGCCGAGGCGGGGGGGCGTCGTGGGCGCGCCAAGGCGGGGGGGCCGGTCGTCGGGGCGCGGCCAGGGCGCCCCGACAACCGTCTGCTGCGACAAACCCCTCACCGTGGGCCGGTTCCACACGGCACCCGGCAAGCAGCGGTGGGCGATCAGCGCCGAAGGCGGCGCCCACTGGACCCTTGCCGTCGTCGACGGACGCGGCGACCTGTGAACCGGTGAGGCTTCGGCTGTGAGCCGATGAGGCTCCGGTCCACCGACCCGCGCAACCGTACGATGCCCCACAGGCGTCGCACAGTTCGGCCGGGCGAGGGGGTCCGGGGACCGATGGGGACGAGGGGGTGCGCGGGGCATGGCTGGGGCCGGGCGTGGGGGGTCCGTCGATGTGGGTGGGTACCGGCTCGTGGCCCGGCTCGGGGCGGGCGGCATGGGGCAGGTGCACCTGGCGCGCTCCGCGTCCGGGCGGCCCGTCGCCGTGAAGACCGTCCACCCGCACCTCGCCGCCGAACCCGAGTTCCGCGAGCGCTTCCGCCGTGAGACGGCCGCCGCCCGCGCCGTCACCGGACCCTGCACCGCCGCCGTCCTCGACGCCGACCCGGACGCCGAACGGCCCTGGCTCGCCACCGAGTTCTGCGCGGGCCCCGTCCTCACCGACGCCGTCTCCGCGCACGGCCCCCTCTCCGCCGCCGACCTCGCCGCGCTCGGCGCCTGGCTCGCGGAGGCCCTCGCCGCCGTGCACGCGGTGGGCCTCGTCCACCGCGACCTCAAGCCGTCCAACGTCGTCGTCACCCGCGACGGCCCCAAGGTCCTCGACTTCGGCATCGCCAAGGGCGCCGCCGACGACAGCCTGACCGCCACCGACGAGGCCATCGGCTCCCCCGGCTTCATCGCCCCGGAACAGCTCGCGCGCGGCGCCGACGACGCCCGCCCGGGGCCGCCCGCCGACGTGTTCGCCCTCGGCGCCCTCCTCGCCCTCGCGGTCACGGGCCGCGCCCCCTTCGGCACGGACGGCGCGGCCCGCGTCCTGTACCGCACCCTCCACGAGGACCCGGACCTCGACGGCGTACCCGACCCCGACCTGCGCGCCTTCCTGGCCCGCTGCCTGACCCGCGATCCGGCCGACCGGCCGACGGTCCGGCAGGTCCTTGACCGGTGCTCGGCGAGAACGGCAGGAGCGCCGTGGTGGGAGCGGGGCGCCGTCGCCGAGCTGATACGGCGTCACGAGGATGATGTGGTGCGGCTGTTGGGGGGTTCCGGGGCGGTCGAGGGGGAGGGGCAGGGGGAAGGGGAGGGCCTCGTCGGCTCCCCGCCTCCCAGCGGCACATCAACCCCCGCCGACACCCCTCGCACCAGCACCCCCAGCACCTCGCCCAGCCCCACCAGCACCCCTCCCCCCACCGGCCC
>NZ_JNXT01000064.1 GCF_000716675.1 Streptomyces alboflavus | reverse complement strand
GGGTGGGTGGGCGTTGGGGGGCTGGTGGAGGGGGTGGTGCGACGGTCGACTGGAGGGGGTGGTGCGACGGTCGTCCGGGCGCGGTGCGTGGGGCGGGGTCGGTGCCGGGATGCCACGAGATCAGCGGTGCGTCCTCCGGATCGGGAGGTCCGCACCGCTGACCGTGTGGCGGCAGATTAGCCCTGACCCGCCTTGCCGCCGTGGTTGGCCTTCTTCTTGCGGCGGGCCCTCTTCTTGCGTTCGCGCTTGGACATCTCGGCGTTCGACCCCTTCAAGAGTTGTGGCCGACCAGCAGGGCGGCGAGCTTGTTCAGGCGCTTGACGGTGCGGTCCTCCAGGGCGGCCGCGGCCGGCTCGACCCGCTCGGAACGGTCGTAGTACGCGCCGTTGACGATCTCGGTGGCCGGGTCGCACAGACGCACCACGTGCCCGGCGCCCTCGGCGGCCGACGTGCCCTCGTTGGCGTACAGCGACAGGAGCGCGGTGTCGCACACGCCGGGGTGCACGGACACGGCGGTCACGCGCGGGTCGGCGGCGAAGACGGTGAGGGCGAGCTGCGACTGGGCGTAGGCGGCCAGGCGGGAGTAGCGGCGGGCGCGGTTGGGGTCGCTCCACTGGATGGACGCGGTGCGGTGCAGCGACGAGGAGACGTTGACGACGCGGCCGCCGGGCTCGCTGGTGAGGGACGGCTCGAGGAGGCCCGTGAGGAGGAAGTGGGCGAGGAAGTTCACCTGGAAGGCGATCTCGTTGCCGTCGGCCGTGATGGTGTGGCGCTCCGGCGCGGCCATGCCCGCGTTGTTCACCAGGACGTCCAGGTGCGGGTGCTCGGCGACGACGCGCTCGGCGAGCTGCTCGACTTCCTCCAGATGGGTGAAGTCGGCGCCCAGGGCCCGCAGCTTCGAGGCGTCGACGCCGGCCATGGCGATGAGCCTGTCGACGGCGGCCTGGGCCTCGTCGGCGGTGCGTCCGTGCACGAGCACGGTGACGCCGCGCTCGGCGAGGAGGCGCGCGGTCTCGTAGCCGATGCCGGAGGTGGCTCCGGTGACGAGCGCGGTGCGCCCGGACAGAGAGGCAGAAGACATGTCTGATCCTGTGGTGAAGGCATGCCGGGCAAGCCCTGGTGGGGGCTTGGGGCACGCGATACGAAAGGGCCGTGCGCGCTCGTCAGGAGCGCCGGTCACGGCGGAGGAGGGTGCGGTGCGGCGTCAGCGCACCGTGCTGTGAACAGGGCGCGAGACCGGCACCGCCGTATGAGGCGGCCGGTCGTCATGGCGCACGAAGCAGTTCACGTCGACCATCTAACTGGCCTGTGAGCTGCGCTTCAAGCGCTGCTCACAGGCCTTGACGGGGCCCTGATGCGAGGTCTCCCACCAGGGTGCGCGGCTCGGGGTGCGGGTCCCAGGTGTGCGTCAGCTGAGGCCCGGGATCGTCGACACCACCAGGTCGATCAGCTTGATGCCGAGGAAGGGCAGCACGAGCCCGCCGAGTCCGTACACCGCGAGGTTGCGCCGCAGCAGATCGTGCGCGGACGCGGGCGTGTAGCGCACGCCGCGCAGGGCGAGGGGGATCAGCGCGACGATGATGAGGGCGTTGAAGATGATCGCCGAGGTGATCGCCGACTTGGGGCTGTGCAGGCCCATGATGTTCAGGGATTCGAGGCCCGGATAGGCCCCCGCGAACATCGCCGGGATGATCGCGAAGTACTTCGCGACGTCGTTGGTGATCGAGAAGGTCGTCAGGGCGCCCCGGGTGATGAGGAGTTGCTTGCCGATCTCCACGATCTCGATGAGCTTGGTCGGGTTGGAGTCGAGGTCCACCATGTTCCCGGCCTCCTTGGCGGCCGAGGTACCGGTGTTCATGGCCACGCCGACGTCGGCCTGCGCGAGCGCGGGCGCGTCGTTGGTGCCGTCGCCCGTCATCGCGACCAGCCTGCCGCCCTCCTGCTCCTGCTTGATCAGGGTGAGCTTGTCCTCGGGCGTGGCCTCCGCGAGGAAGTCGTCCACGCCCGCCTCCCGGGCGATGGCGCGTGCCGTGAGCGCGTTGTCACCGGTGATCATGACGGTGCGGATGCCCATGCGGCGCAGTTCGGCGAACCGCTCCCGGATGCCGTCCTTCACCACGTCCCTGAGCTGGACCACGCCGAGCACCCGCGGCCCGTCCCAGTCGTGCACGGCGACAAGCAGCGGAGTCCCGCCGGCCGCGGCCACGGAGTCGGCGAACATCCGTGCCTGCGGCGGGACCTGGCCGCCGCGCAGCTCCACCCAGGTGATGATCTGGGCGGCGGCGCCCTTGCGGATGGTGCAGGCGGCGCCGTTGTCCCAGCGCAGGTCGATGCCGCTCATCCGGGTCCGCGCGGTGAACTCCACGAACTGCGCGTGGGCCAGCTCGCCCTGCGCCGGCGCGCGCAGGCCGTACTTCTTCTTGGCGTGCACGACGATGGAGCGGCCCTCGGGCGTCTCGTCGGCCAGCGACGACAGCTGGGCGGCGTCCGCCAGGTGCAGTTCGTCGACGCCGGGCAGCGGCATGAAGGCGTCCGCCTCGCGGTTGCCGAGGGTGATGGTGCCGGTCTTGTCGAGCAGCAGCGTGTTCACGTCGCCCGCGGCCTCGACGGCGCGGCCTGACATGGCGAGCACGTTGCGCTGCACGAGGCGGTCCATGCCCGCGATGCCGATGGCGGAGAGGAGCGCGCCGATCGTCGTCGGGATCAGCGTCACGAGGAGCGCGACGAGCACGGTCGTGGGCTGCGCCGCGTCCGCGTACGAAGCCATCGACTGCAGGCTCACGACGACCAGCACGAACACGATGGTGAGCGCCGCGAGCAGGATGTTGAGGGCTATCTCGTTCGGCGTCTTCTGCCGGGACGCGCCCTCGACGAGGGAGATCATCCGGTCCAGGAAGGAGTGCCCGGCGCGCGACGTCACCCGGACGACGATCCGGTCGGACAGCACCGTCGTACCGCCCGTGACACCGCTGCGGTCACCGCCCGACTCCCGGATGACCGGCGCCGACTCACCCGTGACCGCGGACTCGTCGACCGCCGCGACCCCGTCGACCACGTCGCCGTCGGCCGGGATCAGCTCGCCCGCCTCGACCAGGACGAAGTCGAAGGGCCGCAGCTCGGTCGCGGCCACCGCCTCGGTGTCCGCGTCCCGCAGGTCCGTGCCCACCCGCCAGTTGTGCCGCAGCCGCAGGGCGACCGTGTCCGTGCGCGCCCTGCGCAGCGCGAGCGCCTGCGCCTTGCCCCGGCCCTCCGCCACCGCCTCCGCGAGGTTGGCGAAGACGAGGGTCAGCCACAGCCAGACGCTGATGAGCCACGAGAACACCGACGGTTCGAACACCGCGGTCCCCGTCGTGATCACCGCGCCGCAGCCCACCACGAACAGCACGGGGTTCTTGACCAGCGCCCGCGGGCGCAGCTTGTGCAGCGCGTCGGGGAACGACTTCAGGACCTGCACGGGATCGACGAGGCCGCCGGGGCGGACGCGCCGGTGGCCGTGACGGCTCTCGGGACTGCGCCCGGACGACTGGCTCTCGGGCGCCGGGGGAGCCTGCTGCGGGGCGGCGGGAAGCATCGGTGAAGGTGACTTTCTGGTGGGGGAGCGGCCACGGAGCGCGGCCGTGCGGAGAGGAAGCTAGCGGCCCCCACCTCACCAAATCACCTTCGCAGCAGGGAATTTACGTCCCCCTGACAGGCCCTCACGACCATCCGTCAAGCCTGCGTCAAGAAGGCCTGGTGACGCATAAGGAGGGCGTCAACAAAACCGGGAAGCGCCGCGGCGGACCCAAGACTGATCACCACGGGGGAACGGCGAACGAGTCCGTGAGGTGCGGCCGGAGGTCGCGTGACGATCACCGCCGGCCGTACGCACAGTCCAGATGCGGGGGCCCGGGCTGTGCCCGCCACACATCAGGATCCGGTCGTCCGTCCAGAGGGACGTCCCGACCCGCGGCTCAGAGGGGGGGCCGCGGGCCGGGCGTCCCCAACTGCCCGTCGCGGGCCGGACGTCCCCAACTGCCCGTCGGACGAAGGGCGTCGGCCCGTCCGCGGTCCGCGGTGACCCCGTGGACGAGTCATGGCCCACACGTAAGAGAGGCGTCAACGGTGTCCAGGACGCCGTATGAGAGACGTCAAGAGAGACGGCGAACCCGCTGGTGGGCGCTTTGCTTCAGAGGACCGCACAATCTTGTGGGCCCGGCCCGCACGCACTTTCAGGAGGCGGCACACCGATGACCCGGGTGCTGGTGGTCGAGGACGACCCACAGCTCGTACGGGCTCTGGAGATCAATCTGAAGGCACGCAAGTACGAGGTGGACGCGGCGGTCGACGGGGGCACGGCCCAGCGTCTGGCCGTGGCGCGTCCGCCGGACGTGGTCCTCCTTGATCTCGGGCTGCCCGACATGGACGGCATCGACGTGGTGCGCTGGTTGCGGGGCTTCAGCCGCGCGCCCATCCTCGTCGTGTCCGCCCGCCAGGCCTCCGACGAGAAGGTCGCGGCGCTCGACGCGGGCGCCGACGACTACATCACCAAACCGTTCAGCATGGACGAACTCCTCGCCCGGTTGCGGGCCGCCGCCCGCAGAACCCGCTCCGTGGAGCGCGGCGAGGCCGCCGCCCTCGTCGAGACCGAGGGCTTCACCCTCGACCTGCTCGCCAAGAAGGCCTTACGGGACGGCCGCGCCGTGCGCCTCACCCCCACCGAGTGGCACCTCCTGGAGGTCCTGGTGCGCCACCGCGGCCGCCTGGTCAGCCAGCAGCAACTGCTCGGCGAGGTGTGGGGTCCCTCGCACAGCACGCGGACCAACTACCTGCGCGTCTACATGGCCCAGCTGCGCCGCAAGCTGGAGCCCGATCCGGCGCATCCGCGGCATCTGATCACCGCGCCGGGGATGGGGTATCGGTTCGAGGGGTAGGGGTGGCCGCCGCGGGCGCGTGGAGTGGGGCCGGTGACGCTGCTGCGGTCGGGCCTACGAGGCGGTGTCGGCCGGGGGGCCGCTGTCGCGCGGGTCCGCCACCGTCCCGCTGCCCCGCGTGTCCGCCACCGTCCGGCCGCAGCTCGCGCAGCACCGCGAGAATCGCCTTGCGCCGCTGCTCCCAGGGCCCGAAGCGCCACCACACATTCCACGTCACTATGCGCACGTACGTCCCCACTCGTCCGGGTCTCCGAGCCGGGCCACGCGTCAGCAGAGTGTCAGCGTGCGCGGAATCACCGTCAACGGCTCGTCAGTTCCGGTCGGTTGACACCCTGTGCCGGGCATACCGTCACTGTGTGCCCGGTGCTCTCCGCCGGGTCCACGGCGACCGCCCAACCCTACGAGGGCCTGCCGAGGCTCCTCAAGGAGGAATCCCATGACGCAGCAGCTGGTGTGTGGAGAAGACCCCGAGCCTTCCGAACGCGGCCCGGCCGGACCGCTGTTCGTTCCCGTCCGGCCGGGACCCGCGGGCTGTGTCGCCCGCCTGTTCCGCACCCCGGTCGGCGGCCGCACGGCCGTCGCCTTCACGACACCACAACGCCTCACCGACGAACTCGGCGCCCGGCAGCCCTGGATCCGGCTCTCCGAACCCGCCCTGCGCGCGCTCACCGAACCGCTCGGCGTTCCCCGGGTCACCGTCGACCCCCGCCTCACGCCCGGCTCGGCACCCAGGGGCCGCACCTCCACCACCGACCACACCCCGGGCTCCCCGGCGCCCCCCAGCCCTGCCCGCCCCGTCCGCCCTGTCCGGCTCATCCGCCTCGTCCGCGCCACGGCTCACGCCCGCCGCGCCCTGGCCCGTCGCCGCCTCCGCGGGCACCGCCGCGCGTGTCTCCCGCTGGCGGGACCGGGACCCCCAGGCCGTCGGAGCGCTGCGCGTCACCGGAACGGCGGTGCTCGCGGGCGCGCTGACGGCCTGGAGCGGCTGAACGAACGCTGCGGCGTGCCGTGTGCTGGGGGCGCGGGAACTGGGTGCCCACGAGCCGGGCACCCACGAGCCGGGCACCCACGAGCTGGGCACCGGGATCTGGTAGCCCGTGCGGGCAACCAGGGGCCACGGAGAGCAGCGCACCGCAGGCGCCGGATTCGCCCGCGGCGCCGGGCAGCTCTACGGGGCGCGACCAGAGAGTTCCGCCGGGTGCGACTGGAGGCTCTCGCCTGGCGCGACCGGAGACTTCCGCCAGGTGTGACTGGACAGTCCCGCCGGGCTTGACCGAACAGCTCGACCGGCTGCGAGAGGGCCGCCCCGCCGGGCGTGACGGGACAACTCGGCCGAGTGCGACCGGCTGCGACGGGGCCGCCCCGCCGGGCGTGACCGGACAACTCGGCCGAGTGCGACCGCTGCGACGGGGCAGCCCGCCGGGCGTGAGCGGAAAGCCCGACGGCGCGTGAGTCGACAGCCTGACGGGCGTGAGCCACCGATACGCGAGCCGAGCACGACTAGCGCCCGCACCAAGAGCACCCGGTGCCCGCGACGAGGGCGACGTGAAGAGGACGACGTGAAGACAACGACGTGAAGACGACGAGGCGAAAAGAGAAGACAGCCATGACCCTTGCGGACATCCCCGCGACACCCGGCCACCCCCCGGCCGCCGTCGACGCCCCGCGCCTGGCCGCGGCCGACGACCTGACCGTGTGGCCGCTCTCCACCCTGCGGCTCGCGCACGGAGAACTGGCCGTCGGCGGCGTACCGCTCACCGAGATCGCCGACCGCTTCGGCACCCCGGCCTACCTCCTCGACGAGGCCGACGTGCGCGAGCGCTGCCGCACCTATCTCCACGCCTTCCCCGACACCGACGTCCTGTACGCGGCCAAGGCGTTCCTGTGCCGTGCCATGGCGCACTGGGTCGAGGAGGAGGGCCTCGGCCTCGACGTCTGCTCCGCCGGCGAACTCGAACTGGCCGTCACCACCGGTTTCCCCGCCGCCCGCATCGTCCTGCACGGCAACGCCAAGAGCCCCGAGGACCTGCGCACCGCCCTGCGCCTCGGCGTCGGACGCATCGTCATCGACAGCGCCTCGGAGATCGCTCGCCTCGCCGCGGCTGTACCACCCGGCAGCCGCCAGAAGGTCCTGGTCCGCGTCGTCCCCGGCATCGCCGCGGGCGGCCACAGCAAGATCCAGACGGGCACGGACGACCAGAAGTTCGGCCTGTCCATCACCGACGGCTCCGCCCAGCACGCCATCGCCCGCATCCTCGACCAGCCCGGCCTCGAACTGGTCGGCCTGCACTGCCACTTGGGCTCCCAGATCACCTCCGACAAGCCGTTCCTCTGCGCCGTGCGCCGCCTCGTCGGGCTGATGGCCCGCATCAAGGACCACCACGGCCTCACGCTCCCCGAACTCGACCTCGGCGGCGGCCACGGCATCGCCTACCGCCCCGGCGAGGACGCCCTCGACATCACCACCCTCGCCCGCAAGGTCCGCGCCGAACTCACCGAGAGCTGCGCCGCCGCCGGGCTCGCCGTACCCCGCCTGATCGTCGAACCCGGACGCGCCATCGCGGGCCCTGCGGGCGTCGCCCTCTACCGAGTCCTGTCGGTCAAGCGCACCGGCGACCGCACCTTCGTCGCCGTCGACGGCGGCATGAGCGACAACCCGCGGCCCGCGCTGTACGGCGTGCGCTATCTGCCGCGCCTCATCGGCCGCCGCTCCACCGCCGCGCCCGCACCCGTGACCGTCGTCGGCCGACACTGCGAGGCCGGTGACGTGCTCGCCGCCGACATCCAACTCCCGGCCGACACCCGACCCGGGGACCTCCTCGCCGTCCCCGTCGTCGGCGCCTACCACCTGTCGATGGCCTCCGGCTACAACCTCGTCGGCCGGCCCCCGGTGGTCGCCGTCGCCGACGGCCACGCCCGACTCCTCGTGCGGCGCGAGTCCCTGGAGGACTTCCGCAGCCGGGACGTCGGCCTCTAGTCGCGGTCCTGCGCTCTCAAGGCCGGACGGCGGCGCGGCCGGGGCACCGGCCCCGTGGCCGACGCACCCGCCCCGTCGGCGTCACGTGCCGAGAAAGCGCAGGATCGCCAGCACACGGCGGCTGTAGCCCGTGACGTCGGTCAGCTCCAACTTGTCGAAGATGGCGTTCACATACTTCTCGACGGCGCTCTGCGAGACGTGCAACTCGTCCGCGATGGCCGCGTTCGTATGCCCCTGCGCCATCATGGCGATGACCTCCCGCTCCCGATCGGTGAGCCGCTGCAACGGGTCCACCTGGCGGCTGTACGTCAGCAACTGACGTACGACCTCCGGGTCGAAGGCCGTCCGACCCGAGCCCACGCGGTCGAGCGCGTCCAGGAACTCGTCGACCTGCACGACCCGGTCCTTGAGCAGATATCCGACCCCCTCCGTCGCGGTGGTCAGCAGGTCCGTGGCGTAACGCCGTTCGACGTACTGCGACAGCACCAGGACACCCGTGCCCGGCCAGTTCTTGCGGATCTCCAGCGCGGCCCGGAGTCCCTCGTCGGTGTGCGTCGGCGGCATCCGCACATCCACCACGGCGGCGTCCGGCGGATCGGCGGCTATCGCTTCCAGCAGGGCCTCCGCGTCCCCCACGGACGCCGTCACCTCGTGCCCCTCTTCGACGAGCAGCCGGGTCAGGCCCTCACGCAGCAGCGTCGAGTCGTCGGCGAGTATTACGCGCATGGCAGCTCCGCTGTGATGATCGTGGGGCCTCCGGCCGGGCTGGCCACCGACAACGTACCGTCGAGCGCCGCGATCCTGCGGCTCAGGCCGAGCAGCCCGCTGCCGGAGGCGTCGGCCCCGCCCCGGCCGTCGTCCTCGACCCGCAGTCGCAGCACCTCACCGGTTCGGTCGGCCCGCACGGTGACCTGCTCGGCGCCGGAGTGCTTGACCGCGTTCGTCACGGCTTCGGCGGCGACGAAGTAGGCGACCGCCTGGGCTGTCGGCGGCGGGGTGTCCCGCAGCTCGCAGGAGAGTCGTACGGGTATCGCGGCCCGCTCGGCGACCGTTTCGAGCGCGGCGGCGAGCCCGCCCTCGTCGAGCGCCGCCGGATACACCCGCCACGCCACCTCCCTGAGCTCCACCAGCGCCTGCTGCGACTCCTCGTGGGCCTGGCGCAGCAGCTCCGACGACTTCTCCGGGTCCGGGGTGCGGCGGGCCCGGCCGAGCAGCATGCCGAGCGCGACCAGGCGCTGTTGGACGCCGTCGTGCAGGTCCCGCTCGATGCGTCGCCGCTCGTCGTGGACGGCCTCCACGACGCCCGCCCGGCTCTTCGCCAGCTCGCCGATGCGGCGCTCCAGGGTCTGGCGGTCGCTGGGGCCGAGGAAGTGGCGTATGAGCTGCTCGTCCATCAGCGCCACCGCGTGCACGCCCTGTATGCACAGGAAGAGCAGGAAGAGACCGCCGAACGTGGCGGGCGCGATGACCAGCGGCCACCGGTCTAGATCGACCAGGAACCAGCCCCACACCAGCAGGGACGCATAGCCGGCGCCGATCGCGGCGGCCAGCAGCACGACGCCGCCCAGCAGCCCCACCGTCCAGCGCGTGGCCACATAGGACAAGGCGGGCATGCCGGTCAGCGGCGCAGCCAGATCCGCGGTGCCGGTGTCGTACCAGCGGGCCATTCGACGGCGCTGCACCTCGGCCCACCAGCGGGCGACCGCGAGTATCTGTGTCTCGCCGCGGCGGTCGTCGGCGGACCGCCCGAGCGTGACGAGCAGCCACAGCCCGGACGCGAGCGTCATGGCCAACTCGGCGACGGCGCTGAGGGATCCGAGCAGGACCCCGGCGGCGACGCGTAGTCGGCGGGCGAGAAAGTTTCGCATGATCAATGACGCTAGCCGAGCGGCGAGTCGAGCGGACTGCGGAAAACCGCAAACCTGGCTGCGGCAGTCCGCAGGGAGGGTCTGCGGCGGTCCGCAGCGCATCTGTGCGGCCGCCCCCATACCGCCGTGGCCTGCGGGTTTCGTACCGTCGAAGACATGATCCTCACCGCTTCGCACACTCTCGGCGCCGCGTACGAATCCGCCGCGGCAGCGGCCTCGGCCACGGTTTCGTCCGCGACCGCGGCCACGGTCTCGTCCCCGACCGTGTCCTCGGCCGCGTCCGGGCCCGCTCGGTCCGTCCGCTCCGCCATATTCGCGGCCGCGCCCGCCGACGCCCCCGCGGGCGGTATAGCGGGCTGGGCCGCCGACCTCATGGACTCCCTCGGCGCGATCGGCGCCGGAGTGGCGATCGCGCTGGAGAACCTGTTCCCGCCGCTGCCCAGCGAGGTGATCCTGCCGCTCGCCGGGTTCGCGGCGAGCCAGGGCAAGTTCAGCCTGCTCGCTGCGCTGCTGTGGACCACGGTCGGCTCCGTCGTCGGGGCGCTCGCGCTGTACTGGGTGGGGGCGCTGCTCGGTCGTGACCGCACCGTCGCCATCGCGGCACGACTTCCGCTGGTGAAGACGGCGGACATAGAGAAAACGGAGGCGTGGTTCGAACGGCACGGCACGAAGGCCGTGTTCTTCGGCCGCATGATCCCGATCTTCCGCAGCATGATCTCGATACCGGCAGGTATAGAACGGATGCCGTTGCCCCTGTTCCTGGGCCTGACGACCCTCGGCAGCCTGCTGTGGAACAGCGTGTTCGTCCTGCTGGGCTACGGCCTCGGCTCCCGCTGGCACGAAGTCACGGATGCCGTCGGGCTGTACTCGAAGGGGGTCCTCGGCGTGGTCGCCCTGGCCGTGATCGCGTTCGTGGTGGTCCGCATACGCAAGGCGGGCCGCGGCGCGCACCGGGCGAGGGGCTAACCCCACCGAGTGCGCGAGCCACGGCCCGCGCGAGCAAGGTTCCGAGAGCGGGAAAGCCTCAGAGCCGGGAAACCTCAGAGAATCGACCCCGGCGTGTAGGCCGCAGCCTCGGGGTGCTCCTTGACGACCGCCTCGATCTGGGCGATGACCGCGGCGACTTGGTCGCTGGCGGCGCCCGTGAACGAGAGCTTGTCGGCCATCAGCTCGTCCAGCTGGGCGCGATCCAGCGGGATGCGGGAGTCCGCGGCGAGCTTGTCCAGGAGTTCGTTGCGCTCGGCGCCCTGCTCACGCATGGCGAGCGCGGAGGCGACGGCGTTCTCCTTGATCGCCTCGTGGGCCTCCTCGCGGCCGACACCGGCCCGCACCGACGCCATGAGCACCTTGGTCGTGGCGAGGAACGGCAGGTAGCGGTCCAGTTCCCGGGCGACGACGGCGGGGAACGCGCCGAACTCGTCGAGGACCGTCAGGAAGGTCTCCAGGAGGCCGTCCAGCGCGAAGAACGCGTCGGGCAGGGCCACGCGGCGCACGACCGAGCAGGAGACGTCGCCCTCGTTCCACTGGTCGCCGGCCAGCTCGGCGGTCATGGAGGCGTAGCCGCGCAGGATGACGGTGAGGCCGTTGACGCGCTCGCAGGAGCGGGTGTTCATCTTGTGCGGCATCGCGGACGAGCCGACCTGGCCGGGCTTGAAGCCCTCGGTGACCAGCTCGTGCCCGGCCATCAGACGGATGGTCTTCGCCAGGGAGGACGGGGCGGCGGCGAGCTGGACGAGCGCCGTCACGACCTCGTAGTCGAGAGAGCGGGGGTAGACCTGGCCGACGGAGGTGAAGGCGCGGTCGAAGCCGAGGTGGGTGGCGATGCGGCCTTCCAGCTCGGTGAGCTTCTCGGCGTCGCCGCCGAGCAGGTCGAGCATGTCCTGGGCGGTGCCGACGGGGCCCTTGATGCCGCGCAGCGGGTAGCGACCGAGGAGGTCGTCCAGGCGGCGGTGGGCGACGAGCAGTTCGTCGGCGGCGGTGGCGAAGCGCTTGCCGAGGGTGGTGGCCTGGGCGGCGACGTTGTGGGAGCGGCCGGCCATGACCAGCTCGGCGTACTCACCGGAGAGGCGGCCGAGGCGGGCGAGGACGGCGACCGTGCGGGAGCGGACCAGCTCGAGGGAGAGCCGGATCTGTAGCTGCTCGACGTTCTCGGTGAGGTCGCGCGAGGTCATGCCCTTGTGGACGTGCTCGTGACCGGCGAGGGCGTTGAACTCCTCGATGCGGGCCTTCACGTCGTGGCGCGTGACCTTCTCGCGCTCGGCGATGGAGGCCAGGTCGACCTGGTCGAGCACGCGCTCGTAGTCCCCGATCGCGGTGTCCGGCACATCGATGCCGAGGTCCTTCTGCGCACGCAGGACAGCGAGCCAGAGGCGGCGCTCCAGCTTCACCTTCTGCTCGGGCGACCAGAGCAGGGCGAGCTCGGTGGAGGCGTAACGCCCGGCGAGGACGTTCGGGATACGGGGCTTTGCAGGCGCGGCAGTCACAGTCGGCCATTCTAGCTGGCGGTTTCTGCAGGCCAGCGCCATGGCTGCCGTCGTCGGAAGCTACAAGGAGTGGGTGGGAGAGGTCGGGAGGGAGAAGGTGACTGGGCGCGACCCGAGGGCGGGTGGAGCGTGGCCTGGGTGCGTCTGGCGGGCGTGGTCGAGGAAAGGGTTGACGAGATGCGGGTGTGAGTGGTCTATTACTCACATGGGTACGACGAAGGCGCGGCAGCTGTCCACGGCGGAGGCGCGCAGAGGTGAGGTGCTGGCCACCGCGGCGAAGGTGTTCGCGGGGCGCGGGTACTACGGGACGTCCACGACGGAGGTCGCCAAGGGTGCCGGGATCTCGCAGTCGTATCTGTACCGGCTGTTCCCCGACAAGCAGGCGCTGTTCGTGGCCGTGGTCGAGGACGTCTCGCGGCTGATCCGTGAGCGGCTCGGCGAGTCGGTCGCGAAGGTGGGGAGCGCGGATCCGGCGGAGGTGCTGTACGCGATGGGGGACGAGTACGCCCGCCTGATCGCGGACCGCGAGGACCTGCTGAAAGTGCTGATGCACGCCAACTGTGCGGTCAGTGAGCCGGAGATCAGGGAGGCGGTACAGGGGATGTACGCACGCCTCGTGGAGTATGTGCGATCCGCGTCCGGTGCGCGGGACGACGAGGTGCAGGAGTTCTTCGCCAGGGGATTCCTGTGCAATGTGGCGGTCTCGATCGGGGCGATGGAAGTGGACGCGCCGTGGACGAGGACGCTGCTGGCGGGCATCAGGCATTACTGACGGGCATCAGGCATGACTGAGCGGCCGTAGCGTCTGCGCGGTGTTGCCGCGTGGGTGTCGCCGCGCGAAAGGCCACGTATGCGTGGCCTTTCTTTCGGGGCAAAGTGTGAGTGGTTGACCACTCTATCTTTCGGGATCAGGGACGTGCTTTCGGGATCAGGGACGTGGGGGTGTCATCGTGAGGGGACAGCGGCGGACAGGAGGGGTGGGGCGGGCGCCCCGGCCGACCCGGGCGTCCGGGGTGGAGCAAGGCCCCGCTCTGGTGGCGCTCGCGACGGCTCAGTTCGTCGTCGTGCTCAGTACGTCCATCGTGAATGTGGCGCTGCCCGCCGTCTCCGGAGGGCTCGGGCTGTCGTCCGGGGCGCTGTCGTGGGTGGTCAATGCCTATGTGCTCGCGTTCGGAGCGTTGTTGCTGCCCGGTGGCCGGTTCGCGGATCTTTGCGGGCGGCGGCGGATGTTCGCGGCGGGGACGACCGTGTTCGCGCTCGCCTCGCTCGCCGCCGGCCTCGCGCCGAACGCCGGCGCGCTGATCGCCGCCCGCGCGGCCCAGGGCGTAGGCGCCGCGCTCCTCGCGCCCGCCGCGCTCGCGCTGGTCCTGTTGATCTTCCCGCCGGGCGCGAAACCCCAGGGTGGCGGCCTGACGCGCGGAGCGGCGCTCGGCGTGTGGGGTGCGGTCTCTGGGGCGGGCGGCGCAGCCGGGGTGATCCTGGGTGGCGTACTCACCGAGTGGTACGGCTGGCGGGCGGTGTTCCTCGTCGTCGTGCCGATCGCCGTCACCTCGCTCGGAGCGACCCTCCTGCTGGTCCCCGCCGACCGGCCGACGGGCGGCGGCCTCGACCTCGTCGGTGCGATCGCCTCGACCACAGGCCTGACGGCGCTCGTCTACGCCCTCACCGCCGGGCAGCCGCTCGCCGCCGTGGCGGGCCTCGCGCTCCTGGCCGCGTTCGCCGACCGCCAGCGCCGGACCACAACCCCGCTCGTACCGCCACGCCTGCTCCGCACCGGACGGGTGGCGGCGGCCAACCTCGCCATGACGCTGCTCGGCGCCGTGTGGGTCGGACTCTTCTACTTCCTGCCGCTGTACCAGCAACAAGTGCTCGGATACAGCGCCCTCGCGGCGGGCCTCACCCAGCTCCCGCTCGCGCTGACCGTCGTCGTCGCGTCCACCCTCGCCCCCCGCCTGCCCGACCGCGCGGGCCTCGGCGCCGCCCTCGCCGCCCTCACCCTGCTCGCCCTGGCCAGGACCGACGGTACCTTCGCCGTCGACCTGCTCGGCCCCTCGGTCCTGGTCGGCGCGGGGCTCGGCGTCGCGTTCGTCCGGCTCACCACGCTGGCCACCGACGGGGTACCGGCCGCCGACTCCGGGCTCGCGGGCGGCCTCGTCAACACCACCCGGCAGACCGGCGGCGCCCTCGGCCTCGCCCTGCTCACCGCCCTCGCCCCCACGGCGGGGGACCACCGCACCGCGTTCGCCACCACGGCCCTCATCGCCCTGCTCACCACGGCCGCGGCACTGACCACCCTCACCGGCTCCACCGACCGCACCAGGAGGAACCCGTCATGACCAAGAAGCCCTACCTCACCGGCCACTACACCCCCGTCACCGACGAGACCACCGCGCACGGCCTGACCGTGCACGGCACCCTCCCGCCCGAGCTGAACGGCCGCTACTTCCGCAACGGCCACAACCCCAAGCCCGGCATCACCCCCACGCACTGGTTCAAGGGCAGCGGAATGATCCACGGCGTCCGGCTGCGCGACGGCCGCGCCGAGTGGTACCGCAACCGCTGGGTGCACACCCCGGCCCTCGACGGCGTGCCCTACCTGGGCGCCGACGGCGTCCCGAACCTCCGCGCCAGCGACGCCGCCACCCACGTCATCGAGCACGCCGGCCGCATCCTCGCCCTCCAGGAGGCCAACCTCCCCTACGAGCTGACGCCCGAGCTGGACACCGTCGGGGCCCACGACTTCGGCGGCCGCCTGAAGACGGCGATGACGGCGCACCCGAAGACCGACCCCGCGACCGGCGAACTGCACTTCTTCGGGTACGGGCCGTTCCCGCCGCACCTGACGTACTACGTGGCCGACGCCAAGGGCGAGATCGTGCGCAGCGAGGTCGTCGAGGGCGCCGGGCCGTCCCTGATGCACGACTTCGGGATCACCGAGCGGTACGTGGTGTGGCTGGACCTGCCCGTCGTCTTCAACGCCGAGGAGCACTCCGGCATCCCGTACCGCTGGAGCGACACGTACACGCCGCGCATCGGCGTGATGCCGCGCACCGGGCCCGCGACGGTGCGCTGGTTCGAGGTGGAGCCCGGCGTGCTCCTGCACGTCGCCAACGCGTACGAGGACGAACGCGGCCGTGTCGTCCTGACCGGTCCGCGCTACGACCGCGGCGCGTGGGAGCAGACCTGGAAGTTCTGGATCGGCGCGCCCGGCCACGCGCCGCAGCCCATGGTCGGCGCGGTCGGCCACCGGTGGACACTCGACCCGGCCACGGGCACGGCCGTCGAGGAGCCCGTGGACGACCTCACCACCGAGTTCCCCACCGTCAACGAGGACGTGACGGGCCGCTTCCACCGCTACAGCTACGCCGTGGCCTTCCCGGGACCGGACCTCGACGAGTACGCGATCGTCAAACACGACCTCACCGCGGGCAGCCGTGAGCTCGTCCCCATGGGCCGGGGCCGGATGCCCGGCGAGGCCGTCTTCGTACCGGCCGAGGGCGCCACCGGCGAGGACGAGGGCTATCTGCTCACCGTGGTGAGCGACCGCGCCGAGGACGCCTCGCAGCTGCTCGTCATCGACGCCTCCGCGCCCGGCACCGGGCCGCTCGCCGTCGTCGAGCTGCCGCGCCGGGTGCCGAGCGGAATCCACGGCTCCTGGATCGCCGACGCCGACGCCGACGCCGACGCCGACGCCGACGCCGACGCGGGCGCAGCCGCAGACGGAGCCGTGGACGCCGACGCCCTGTCCACCGAAGGCGGTGCGGCGTGATCAGCACCCGTCACGAGATCACCGTCGCCGCTCCCGTCGAGACCGTCTGGCGGCTGCACACCGACATCGCCGCCTGGCCCCTGTGGCACAGCGGCATCGAACGGGCCGAGACGTCGGGCGAGTTGGAGGTCGGCATGTCCTTCACCTGGCTCACGCACGGCCTCGACATCACGTCCACGGTCGTGGCCGTCGACGAGGAACGCTCCCTCACCTGGGGCGGCCCCACCTCCGGCATCGACGGCATGCACCGCTGGACCTTCGCGCCGACGCCCGACGGCGGCACGTCGGTGGTCACCGAGGAGTACTGGACCGGCGCGCCGGTCGACGCCGACCCCGAGGGGATGCGGGCGCTGCTCGCCCAGTCCCTGGTCGACTGGCTGGCGGAGCTGAAGGACGCGGTGGAGGCGGGCGGGGCAGCAAGGCTTTAGGGCGGGTGGACGCGCGCGGTCAGCCCGCGTCCGGCTCCACGCGCCGCCACGTCTGTACGGGCCCCGGCGCCGCCGGGTCGTCGGGCGTCACCCAGAACGCGCGTCCCGTCACCGGGTCCACCTGGGCGCCCGAGCGGCCGTCGCCGGACGAGCGGCCGGTGAGGCGGCGGCCGATCCACGGGCCGAGGTACTGCCGGGCGAAGCGGACGTCGTCGACGCGGCGGGTCGCCCAGGCCGCGGGGACGGCCGGCGGCAGCGGGCTGTTCCAATCGTCCTCCTGCCCGTGGCCGAGCGTCTGCCAGACCGCCTCGGCGACCCGGCGGTGCCCTTCGGCCGTCAGGTGCAGCCGGTCCACGTCCCACATCCGCTGGTCGCCGAGCGTCCGGGAGCCGTACAGGTCGACCACGAGCGCCCCGTGCCGTGCCGCGAGGTCGTCGACGTGGGCGAACAGCTCCTCCATCCGCGGGCGGAACCGTTCGAGGACCGGGCCCTGGCGGCCGGGGCTGCGCATCAGGACCAGCTGCTTGCACGCCGGGGCGAGGGTCTCCACCGCCTGCTCCAGGAGGCCGCGCACCCGCCCCATGTCGCACTTGGGCCGCAGTGTGTCGTTGAGACCGCCGACCAGGGTGATCACGTCGGCGCCGAGCGCGGCCGCCATCGGCGCCTGGTCCGCGGCGATCTGCCCGATGAGCTTGCCGCGCACCGCGAGGTTGGCGTACCGGAAGCCCGGGGTGCGGGTCGCGAGCCGCTCGGCCAGTACGTCGGCCCAGCCGCGGTAGCTGCCGTCGGGCAGCAGGTCGGACATGCCCTCGGTGAAGGAGTCGCCGACGGCGACGAGGCTCGTGTAGCGCGGATTGATCTGCATGGCGATGCGATGGTATCCCGGGGCACCCACGTCCGCGCGGGCCCACCCGGGCCCCCGGTCAGTGCGCCTGCCCGGCCACCGTGAAGCGTTCCGCCCGCTCGCCCCGCAGCCGCCCCGCGGGCACCCGCCGCCCGTACGCCACGAGCAGCAGGTCCTGCGCGGCACCGGACAGCGGCGACCCCGACCCGAAGGACCAGTCGGTGTCGTCGGCCCGCAGCTCCAGGCCGGTGAGGTCGGCGCCGAAGAACTTCGCGGACTTCGGTGTGACGTGGTCCAGGAGGATGCGGAGGCGGTCCTCCGGTACGCGGCGGGTGAGGCCGAGCGGCACGGTGATGTCGAGCCCGTGCACGACGTCGTGGCCGAGCGCGCTCGCGAAGCCGCCGACCGGCGGGGTCCACGGGTGGTCCGCGTGGTCCCGCAGGAAGGCGGCGAGGTCGCGCGCGGAGAACGCCGCGGCGTCGGCGCGGGCCCGGCGGTCCGTCATGCGGTGCAGGCTTCCGCCCGCCCTGAGCAGCTCCCACAGGACGCGGGGGAGGGAACAGCGGAAGCCGAGCGACATATGGGCGGCGACCTCGCGCACGCGCCAGCCCGCGCACAGCGACGGCGCGTCCCACTGGGCGGGTTCCAGGCCGTCGAGCAGGTCGGCCAGGTCACGGCGTTCGGCGGCGATGGCGCTGCGGATGCGGCGGGTGGAGGTGTCCGGTGCGGCCGGCGAGTTCCTCCGCGCATGTCCCTGCGAAGGCCCTGGCGAGTTTTCCTGTGAGTTCCCCTGTGCGTTCCCCATGAAGCCAAGATCGGCTCGTTGCCGTCATAAGTCCAAGAGCCAGTACGTCTCGTGGCTAGCATTCCGCGTTATGGAACTTCGCCAGCTCCGGTACTTCCTCACGGTCGTGGAGGAGGCCAACTTCACGCGTGCGGCCGCCGTGCTGCACGTGGCGCAGCCGGGCGTGAGTGCCCAGATCCGGCAGCTGGAACGGGAGTTGGGGCAGCGGCTCCTGGACCGCTCGGGCCGGTCGGTGACCGTGACGGAGGCGGGCGCGGCCGTCCTGCCGTACGCGCGGGCGGCGCTCGCCGCCGTCGACGGGATACGGCAGACCGCCGACGAGTTCACCGGGCTGCTGCGGGGGCGCGTCACCATCGGCCTCGTGTCGGGCGCCGCCACGCACGAGTACGACGTCGCGTCGGTCCTCGCCGACTTCCACGACGCGCACCCGCACGTCGAGATGGCGCTCACCGAGGACACCTCGGACCGGATGCTGGCCGCCGTGCGCGAGGGCCGGCTCGACATCGCCCTGGCCGGTCTCGCCGACGACACCCCGCCGCAGGGCGTCAGTTGGCAGGTCGTGGTCGACGAACCCCTGGCGGCGCTGGTGGCACCGGACGACCCGCTGGTGGCGCGGGCCGTGCCGCCGCCGGACGACGGCAACGGGCGCGGGAGCAGGAGCAGGAGCGGGGGCGAGGGTGAGGGCAGCGGCGATGCGGACACGCCCGACGGGGTCGTCCCCCTGACGGCCCTCGCCGACTGCCCCCTGATCAGCCTCCCGCGCGGCACGGGCCTTCGCGCCGTGCTCGAACGTGCCTGTACGCGGGCGGGGTTCACGCCGCAGGTCGCCTTTGAGGCGGCCTCGCCGCAGTTGCTGGTCCAGCTCGCGGTACGTGGCCTCGGCGTGGCCGTCTTCCCGGCGCCGGGCGCGCGGATCGCCGCGGCGCGTGGCCTGCGGGTGATCGGTTTCGAGGAGCCCTGCCCGCGCGGGCGGATCGGCCTCGCCTGGCGCACGGACGGCCCGGCGGGGCCCGCGGCCCGCGCGTTCCTGACGCGCTTGCTGGCCGCACTGCCCGTACGCGCGGAAGCACCCCCGGATCCGAGCCGCTCCGCACCTCGTGTCCGAGTCGCCCCCACCCTCGACGCGCCTCCCCGACCACCGCGAACATGGCGGTAGTTGAGGACTCACAGAACGGCTCCTCACGACCGGAGAGGGGTCCGTCATGTGGACCGCTGCCTTCTGGAAAGCCACCGCCGAGCGTGCCGTGCGCACCTTCGCTCAGGCACTCGCCGCCGTTCTCGTCGCGGGGGCGACGAACCTCCTGGACGTGGCGTGGGGCGCGGCGCTCGGCACCGCGGGGATGGCCGCGCTGCTCGCCGTCCTGACCGCGCTCGGCTCCGTGAAGGTCGGCCCGCCAGGACCCGGTCTCACCGAGGTCCCGGAAGGCCGGGGACACAAGGCCGTCCTCTGACGGGCCGCGCCGTGGGGGAGGCGTCGTCGGCGACGCCTCCCCCAGGAGTCATGCGGGCTGGCCGAACAGCTCCCGCAGCACGTCCTCCATGGTGACCATTCCCGCCAGCCTGCCGTCCTCGCCGAGGACGGCCGCCACATGGGTGCGGCTGCCCCGCATGGCCGTCAGGACGTCGTTGAGCGACGTGGTCTCGCGCACCCGGGCGATGGCCCGCATGTCCGGCACCCGGAACGGCAGGTCGCGCGGGGACACGTCGAGGGCGTCCTTCACATGGAGGTAGCCGACGATGCGCCGCCCCTCGTCGACGACGGGGAAACGCGAGAAGCCGGTCTGCGACGACAGCTGCTCCAGCTGTTCGGGGGTGACGCCCACGCGCGCGTAGACCACGCGCTCCAGCGGAAGCACCACGTCCCGCACCGCGCGGCGGCCCAGTTCGAGGGCGTCGTGCAGACGCTCCTGCGCGCGGTCGTCGATCAGGCCCGCGTCGCTGGAGTCCTGCACGAGGCGGGCCAGCTCGGCGTCCGAGAACGTCGCCGCGACCTCGTCCTTCGTCTCGACCCGCAGCAGCTTCAGGATCGCGTTGGCGAACGCGTTGATCGTGAACACCACCGGGCGTACGGCCCGGGCGCAGGCCACCAGGGGCGGCCCGAGCAGCAGGGCGCTGCGCACCGGCTCGGCGAGCGCGATGTTCTTGGGGATCATCTCGCCGAGCAGCATGTGCAGATACGTCGCCACGGCCAGGGCGATGACGAACGAGATCGGGTGGACCAGGCCGTGCGGCACGCCCACCGCGTCGAACAGCGGCTCCAGGAGGTGTGCGATCGCGGGCTCGGCGACCACACCGAGCACCAGGGTGCACAGCGTGATGCCGAGCTGCGCGGCCGCCATCAGCGCGGACACGTGCTTGAGGCCCCACATCACGCTCTTGGCGCGCCGGTCGCCGTCCTCCGCGTACGGCTCGATCTGGCTGCGGCGCACGGAGATCAGGGCGAACTCGGCGCCCACGAAGAAGGCGTTGACGACGAGCGTCGCGAGGCCGATCAGCAGCTGGATGACGGTCATCGGTCCTCCTCCGGTTCGTCGGTGGCGGTCTTGGCGGGGGCGTGCAGCAGCACGCGTGCGGCGCGGCGGCCTGCGGCGTCCACGACGTCCAGGTGCCAGCCTGCGACCTCGACGCCGTCGCCCACGGCGGGAATGCGGCCCAGCTCGGTGGCGATCAGGCCGGCGAGCGTCTCGTACGGTCCCTCGGGCACCCGCAGGCCCACGCGGGCGAGCTGGTCGGTGCGGGCCGCGCCGTCGGCCGAGTACAGCGTCCTGCCGTCCTCGTCGGTCCCGGCCGGGGCCAGGTCGGGCGTCTCGTGCGGGTCGTGCTCGTCGTGCACCTCGCCGACGACTTCCTCGACGATGTCCTCCAGGGTCGCGACCCCGGCCGTGCCGCCGTACTCGTCGATGACCACGGCCATGGTGCGCCGGCCCGAGAGCCGGTCCAGGAGCCGGTCCACGGTCAGCGACTCCGGTACGAGCAGGGGCTCGCGCATCAGCTCGCTCACGGGGCGGCGCGCCCGCAGCTCGGCGGGCACGGCCAGGACGTTCTTGATGTGCACGACGCCGACGACCGAGTCGAGGTTGCCGCGGTAGACCGGGAACCGGGACAGGCCCGTCGCGCGGGTTGCGTTGGCGACGTCCTCGCAGGTGGCGGCCACGTCCAGGGCGACGACCTGGACGCGCGGCGTCATCACGTTCTCCGCGGTGAGGTCGGCCAGGTTCAGCGTGCGCATGAACCGCTCGGCGGTCTCCGCCTCCAGGGCGCCCTCCTTCGCGGAGTGCCGGGCCAGGGCGAGTAGCTCCTTGGGGCCGCGCGCGGAGGCCAGCTCCTCGGTGGGCTCCAGGCCGAAGCGGCGCACCGCGCGGTTCGCGGTGTTGTTCAGGTGCCGGATGAAGGGGCGGAACGTGGCGCTGAACACGCGCTGGGGCGTCGCGACCCGCTTGGCGATGGGCAGCGGCGACGAGATCGCCCAGTTCTTCGGCACCAGCTCGCCGACGACCATCAGGAAGACGGTCGACAGGGCGGTGCCGAGGACGAGGGCGACGGTGGAGGACGCCGAGTCGGGGATGCCGGCGGCGTTCAGCGGGCCCTCGATGAGGTCGCCGATGGCCGGTTTCGCGAGCATGCCGACGACCAGGCCGGTCACGGTGATGCCGAGCTGCGCGCCCGAGAGCTCGAAGGTGAGGTTCTTGACGGCCTTGAGGGCGCTGGCCGCGCCGCGCTCGCCGCGTTCGACGGCGCGCTCCAGGTCGCTGCGCTCGACGGTCGTGAGCGAGAACTCCGCCGCCACGAAGATTCCGCAGGCCAGCGAGAGCAGCACCGCCACGAGGAGCAGGAGCACTTCAGTCATCGGGTCACCTCCGTCCCATGATCGGCCAGGGAGGTGGTGAATGCGCGATGTGGGGTACTAGGAGGCTCGCCCATGGGCGGACGCTCACACCTTTCCGTCGTGATTCGAGTGGTGGGCCCATGTTAAAGGATCGGCAAAACGCTGCGCTGCACGTAACTCACTGTTACTGTGCCGTGCCGCTGAGGCGGCGGCACGGAGGCCTGCGTCACTCGCTCCGCAGCTCCTCGATGACGGGCCCGAACACCTCGAAGTACGGCTCCAGGACCGTGATGTACGAGAAGCCGTACCGCTCCCGCTGGGCGCGCAGCTGGTCGGCGATCTGGCGGACCGTGCCCATGAGCAGGATCGGTACGTCCAGGGCGGCGTCGACGGTCAGATGCGGGACGAAGTCGGCGACCTCGCGGCCCTTGGCGCGCCGGTCGTCGGTGATGTCCACCAGCTGGATCAGCAGGTTCAGCTCGGCGGGTGCAGGCCGCCCGGCCGCGTGCCGCCGGTAGGAGGCGACCCGCTCGTCCATCTCCTCGGCCGTCAGGTGGAGCATCTTGCCGCCCGTGTGACCCGGTACCGACCGCGCCCCCGTGAACGCGGCGATGTCCGCGTGCTCCGCCGTCAGCCGCAGCATCTTCTCGCCGTTGCCGCCGATGAGCAGCGGCGGCCGGGGCGTCTGGCCCGGCTTGGGCACGAACCCGGCCTCGGCGAAGTGCCGGTCCAGTGTCTCGACGGTGTGCCGCAGATGGTCCACGCGCTCGCCCGGTGACCCCCACGGCAGCCCGGCCGCGTCGTGCTCGGCGCGCACATAGCCGGTGCCGAGGCCCAGTTCGAGGCGGCCGTCCGTGAGCAGGTCCGTGGTGGCCACCTCACGGGCGAGCAGGGTCGGGTTCCAGAACCCGGCGTTGAGGACGAAGGTGCCGACCCGGGGGCGCTCGGTGGCCTCCGCGGCGGCGACGACGGCCGGGAACGGCGCGGCCATGCCCAGGTGGTCGGGCACGAGGATCACGTCGTAGCCGAGCTGTTCCGCCGTGCGGCACTTGGCCCGCCACTGCGTGCGCGGGCTCGGCTCGACCATGTTGACGCCGAAGCGGAACGGCCGGTGAGGCATGAACTCTCCTTGACGGTACGGGAGTGAGCGTGACGTGGTGGTACGGGAGCGGGCGGGACATGGCGATACGGGAGCGAGACCCGATTCCACCACCTGCCCGCGCCCGCGAGCCACCGCATTCCGGCCCCGCACGGGCCGACGTGTGCCCCGACGCGCACCCCGACCCCGCGCGCCCGATGCCCCTCACTCGTGCGCGATCGCCTCCAGCACGTTCATCCGCGACGCCCGCAGCGCGGGCAGCAGCGCCGCCACGATCCCGACCACCACCGACCCGATCACGACCGCCACCAGCGTCGACCACGGCACCGCGAACGCCTTCAGGCCCTGTAGCTCCAGGACCTGGTGCATCGAAACCCCCCACACCAGGCCGAGCGCGAGGCCGAGCACCGCGCCGAACACCGCGATCACCACCGACTCCAGCCGGATCATCCGCCGCAGTTGCCGCCGCGCGAGCCCGATCGCGCGCAGCAGCCCGATCTCCCGGGTGCGCTCGACGACCGACAGGGCAAGGGTGTTGACCACGCCGAGCACCGCGATGACGATCGCGAGGCCGAGGAGCGCGTACACGAGGTAGAGCATCACGGCGATCTGTTCGCGGATCAGCTTCTTGTAGTCCGCCTGGTCGCGCACCTGCACCTGCGGGTACGGGTCGAGCGCGGTGTCGAGCCGGTCGCGCAGCGCCTCCGAGTCCGTGCCGGGCGCCGTGTTGACGTAGACGGCGGAGTCCTGGCCGTCGGGCACGTACTTCTCCAGCGTGCCGAGCCCCATGAAGAGCCCGCCCTGCATGCCGGGGCCCTCGGGGCCCTCGTTGTCGGTGAGCGCGGCCACCGTCAGCTCCACCTTGCGCTCGCCGGGGAACTCCACGGGCAGCACCGAACCGACGCGTACGTCATGGTCGTTGGCGTAGCCCCGGTCCATCGCGAGCCGGTCGGGGGCGAGCGCCCGCGCCGAACTCCCTTGCGCGTAGGTGGTCTTCACGACCTCGTCGAGCTGATCGCCGAACCCGGCCGCCGTCGTCTCCACGGTCTTGCCGTCCGGCATCCGCAGCTTCAGGGGCGTGAAACGGCTGCGCACGACGAGCCCGGTGCCGTCGGTCGCCTCCACCTTCTCGGTGACCTCGGTCGGGAACGGCATGAACGAACTGTTCTGTACGACGAAGTCCGCGCCCAGCGTCTTGTCGATCTGGTCGTCGAACGACTTGGTCATGGAGGCGCTGGCCACGGAGAGGCCGCCGACCAGGGCGAGCCCGACCATGAGCGCGGCCGCGGTGGCGCCGGTGCGGCGCGGGTTGCGCAGCGCGTTGCGCTGGCTCATCCGGCCCACGGAGCCGTAGACGGCGGGGAAGGCGCCGCCGAGCACCCGGATCACCGGCCGCACCAGGAGCGGGCCCGCGACGACGGTGGCGAGGAGGCTGAGGACCACGCCGAGCCCGAGCAGCGAAGCCGACGTGGAGGTGTCGGACGAGGTCGCGCACCCCACGAGCGCCGCCGCGCCGCCCGCCGCCACGACCGAGCCCACCATGGCCCGCACCCGAAGGGGCCGCCCCACGCCCGCGATCTCGGCGTCCGCGAGCGCGGCCATCGGCGAGACCTGCGCGGCCCGGCGCGCCGGGAGGTACGCGGCGAGGAAGGTGACGCCCACCCCTACGACGTACGACGCGACGGGCGTCGGCCAGGCGATCACCATCTCCGTGGACTTGAGGTTCATGCCGAACACGCCCATCAGCTCGATGAGTCCGGCGGCGAGCCCGATCCCGGCGGCGAGCCCGAGGGTGGAGCCGACCACGCCGAGCAGCACCGCCTCGATGAGCACGGAGCGGCGCACCTGCCTGCGGTCGGCGCCGAGCGCGCGAAGGAGGCCCAGCTCGCGGGTGCGCTGCGCGATGAGCATGGAGAAGGTGTTGACGATCAGGAAGATGCCGACGAGGACGGCGACCCCGGCGAAGCCGAGCATCACGTACTTGATGACGTCCAGGAAGCCGCCGAGCTCGGACGCGGCGGACTCGGCCTGCTCGTCCGCGGTCTCCAGGTCGTAGCGGCTGCCCAGGTCCGCGGCCACCCGGCGCTTGAGCTCGGAGTCGCTGACGCCCGTCGCTGCGTCGACGGAGATGCTGGTCGCGCGGTTCTCGCCGCCGAGCAGCTTGGCCTGCGCGGTCGGGGTGTCCAGGAAGACGAGCGCGGCACCGGGGTTGGTGGTCGTGAACGTGACGATGCCGACGACCCTCGTCTCGAACGACCCCGGCGCGGCCAGGATCTTGAGGGTGTCCCCGATCTCCACGTCCTTCTTGTCGGCCGTGTCCGCGTCGATCATGGCTTCCCCGGCGGCGCGCGGCGCCCGGCCCGAGGTGATCTCCACGGGGGAGCGCTCGGTCTCGTACCAGTTGCCGGCGATGGTGGGCGCGCCCGTGGTGGGGCCGACGGGGTCGTTGTCGCGGTCGACGACGGTGATGTTCTCCACGGTCGCGTCGACGTGCGTGGCCGCGACACCGTCGACCTTCGCGACCCGCTCGGCGAGGTCGGCGGGCACGGTCGGGGTCCGGCCCGTCGGCACGCTCTCGTCGAGGTCGTCCTTGGGCCCGACGGAGAGGTCGGCGGCCGTGGACGCGAAGAGCCGGTCGAAGGTACGGGCGACGGTGTCCGAGAAGATCAGGCTGCCCGCGACGAACGCCACGGAGAGGATCACGGCGAGCGCGGACAGGGCGAGCCTGCCCTTGTGCGCGAGGAAGCTGCGGAGGGTGGCCTTCAGCACGGGTGCCGCCTCAGTCCTGGGGGGACGGGTCGTCGCGGGTGGGTTTCGCCGGAGGGTCGGCGGGCGGATCCCCGGCGGGGTCGGCCGGGGCCGCGGCGGGGCCGGGTGGTCCGGTGGTGTCCGTCGCCCCTCCGGCCGGGTCGGCGGCCGCGCCGTGCAGGACGTCGAACCGCTTCATCCGCTCCAGGACGCCCTCCGCCGTGGGCCGGGCCATCTCGTCCACGATCCGGCCGTCCGCGAGGAAGAGCACCAGGTCGGAGTGGGCGGCGGCGCCCGGGTCGTGCGTCACCATCACCACCGTCTGGCCCAGCGAGTCCACCGCCTCGCGCAGGAACCCGAGGACTTCGAGCCCGGCCCGTGAGTCGAGGTTGCCGGTCGGCTCGTCGGCGAAGATCAGCTCGGGGCGGGAGGCCAGCGCACGCGCGCACGCGACGCGCTGCTGCTGGCCGCCGGAGAGCTGCGCGGGCCGGTGCCGGAGGCGGTCGCGCAGGCCGAGCGTGTCGATGACGTGTTCCAGCCACTCGGCGTCGGGGCGCTGGCCCGCGATGTCCATGGGCAGGGTGATGTTCTCGCGCGCGTTCAGCGTAGGGATGAGGTTGAACGACTGGAACATGAAGCCGATCCGGTCCCGCCTGAGCCGGGTCAGCTCCCGCTCTTTGAGCCCGGTGATCTCGGTGTCGCCGAGCCACACCTGGCCCGCCGAGACCGAGTCGAGCCCGGCGAGGGTGTGCATCAGCGTGGACTTGCCGGAACCGGAAGGACCCATCACGGCGGTGAAGCGCTGCCGCGCGATGTCCACGTCGACCGCGTCCAGGGCGAGCACGGCTGTCTCGCCCGAGCCGTACGCCTTCGTGAGCCCGCGCGCGCGGGCCGCGGATCCGGAGGGCTCGGCGCGCTCCGTGTGCGGTGTCGAAGCAGGTGTGGACAAGGCCGCCTCCCGGGTCGTGGCCGTCCCAACTCGCGTATGCCAGCGAAGAGTAAAGGGTCGGAGCGGTTGGCTGGTATCCCTCGCAGGTCGATGAGTGAGGAGTGTGTAAGGGGCACCTGACCCTCCGGGCCCGGTACCTCTTGCCGGTGCTAGCGGATCGGCGCTAGCTTGTGGACATGGCGAAGACTCAGCTGAACGTGCGGGTGGACGAGGACACCGCCCGGGCCGCGCGCGAACGCGCCATGGCCCGCGGTGTGAGCGTGAATCGCTACATCGAAGAGCTGGTCAAACAGGATGCGGGCGAGCTCGGCCACACGTTCGTGGAGGCCGCCGCCGACTTCATGAAGCAGTACGAGACCGTCTTCGCCGAGGAGTTCGGCGCGGAGCGCGAGGGTCGTCGCTGACCCTTGAACCTCAGAATCGACCTCGCCTGGCTCCTGATGGTCGCCGAGCACAAGACGCCGGGTGATCCACAGGTGACCGACTGGGGCGCCCTGGTGGCCGCCGTCGCCCGTCACCACGCGGAGATCTTCGGCGTTCCCGTCTACGAGGGCCCGCACGACCGCGCCGCCGCCCTCCTCCAGCTCCTGCTGCACCTGCCCGCCCTGGAACGCTCCAACGCGCTCTTCGCCTCCTCGGTCGCCTACGCCTACCTCGTCGCCAGCGGCGTGAAGGTCGTGACCTCGCCCGAGCAGGTGCGGGATCTGGCCCGCCTCATCAAGGAGGACGGGGCGAGCGTGCACGACATAGCGCGTGAGCTGCGGCAGTGGAGCCTGTGATCCGGTGCGGCCGGCCGGTGAGGTGACGCGGGCGCGGTGCGACATCGCGCGGCGAGCGGCCGATGAGTTGTGGCCCGTCCGCCGGTCACCATGGGGCAACCGGTCGCGACCACCAGGAGGACCCCGCCATGCCCGCCACCATCCAGCCGATGCTGATCACCCCCGACCTGGACCGCCTCGTCGCCTTCTACACGGGTCTCCTCGGCGCCGAGGAGACCGAACGCGTGCCGGACGAGGGCCCCGTCTTCTTCCTGAATCTGCGGGTCAAGGAGTCCGACCTCGGCATCGTCGCCGACAAGAACGTCGAGCAAGGCACACCGCAGCGCTCGCTCCTGAGCGTGACCGTGGACGACGTCGACGAGCTCCTCGCGCGCGTGGAGGCCCTCGGCGGCACGGTGCGCGGCCCCGCCAACGACATGCCGTGGGGGCAGCGCGTCGCCCACATCCAGGACCCCGACGGCAACGCGGTGAACCTCGCGCAGCCGATCTGACCGGGCCGTTCAGCCAGCCGCCTCGTCCTCCGCGGGGCGGCGCGCCGAACCCAGGACGCAGTACGACGTGGGGAACTTCGGGCCGCGCTCGGGCACCACGATCGCGCGGTACGCCCCCACCTCGAACCCGGCCGCACGCAGCGCGCCCACCGTGTCCCGGCTGACGTGGCAGCCGCCGAACAGACGCGGCCACACCGTGCGGTCCAGGACGCGCTGCGCCGTCGCCATCGCGCCGCCCGGCGCCCGGCCGTGCTCGAAGAACCTCAGCTCACCGCCAGGACGCAGCACCCGGCGCAGCTCCCCGAGCGCCCTCGGCACGTCCCGCACGCTGCACAGCACAAGGGACGCCACCGCGAAGTCGAACGCCTCGCTCTTCACCGGCAGGGCCTCCGCGGCGCCCGGCACCACGTCCACGGGGACGTCCGCGCGCAGCGCCGCCGACACGGCCAGGCGGCGCAGGACGCTCTCCGGCTCGATCGCGACCACCTCGGCGACGGTGCTCGGGTAGTGCGCGAAGTTCAGGCCGTTGCCCGCGCCGACCTCGATGACGCGGCCCTCGACGCCCCGCAGGAGTTCCTTGCGGTGCGGGGCGATGGCCGGCTCCGCGGAGACGCTGAGGCGGGCGTAGAAGCGGGCGAAGAGGGGGTGGTGGACCGCGTCGCGCGGGGCGGGGCGGGCGGAGGGCGGCATGGTGCCTCCAAGGGTGGGTGGGGGATTCTTCCCCAAACCCGCCCCTTCCCGAAACTGGGGCCCCGCGCCCCAGGCCCCGGGCTGGGACTTCTCGCGCCCGGCGCCGGGGTGGGCCCCGATCGCGCTGCGCGCTCGTCCTCAAGCGCCGGACGGGCTGATTCACCCCGGCCCGGCTGTCGTGCGCGGGATCAGTCCGTCAGACCGTGCGACGGCTCCGGTCCCGGTGGGACGGGCCCGACCTCGGTGGGACGGACCCGACCTCGGTGGGACGGACCCGACCCCGCGCCAGGACTACCCCTCGGACAGCGCTCCCGGCCCCGCCCAGCTCCCGCCGAGCCCCGGCGCCAGCCAGCCCCCGGCCGCCGCCCGGAACTCCGCGCCCGGCAGGGAACCCGCCCCCTCGGGGATCGCGCCGAGCAGGGGTGCCCCCGCCGCGTCGGCCAGTTCGGCCAGGTTGCAGCGGGATGCGAGGTCGGGAGTGGTGGGCCAGCTGCCGATGACGATGCCCTCGGGGGTGAGGCCGCGGGCGCGCAGGGCCTCGGTGGTGAGCGTGGACATGTTGAGGGTGCCCAGGCCCGCGGTGGCCACGATCAGGACGGGGGCAGCGAGGAGCCGGGCCGCGTCCGCGAGGGTCGTGCCCGCCTCGTCGAAGCGGACGAGCAGACCACCGGCCCCCTCGATCAGGACCAGGTCGTGCGACGCCGCCAGCTTCTCCGCCGCCTCGGCCACCTGGGCGGGCGAGACCGTCGAAAGCCCTGCACGGCGCGCGGCCGTCGAGGGCGCGAGCGGCTCGGGGAAGCGCGCCAGCTCCACCGGGGTCACCCGGTCGCCCGCGAGCCGCAGCACCTCGTCGACGTCGCCCGGGTCCCCGGGGCCGACGCCGGTCTGGGCCGGCTTGAGGACGGCGACGCTGCGCCCGGCCGCGAGGGCCACCGCGGCGACGGCCGCCGTCGTCACGGTCTTGCCGATCTCCGTGCCCGTACCGGACACCATGAGCACGCTCATGCCGAGACCTTCCCGCTCGCCTGGGCGGCCGCGCACACCGCGCGGCCGATCCGCGCCACGTCCGCGTCGCTCGTGACGAACGGCGGCATCGTGTAGATGAGGTCGCGGAACGGCCGCACCCACACGCCCTCGCGCACCGCGGCGTTCGTCGCCGCCTCCATGTCGACCTGGTGGTCGAGCTGCACGACGCCGAGCGCACCGAGGACGCGCACGTCACGGACGAAGGGCAGCTCGGCGGCCGGGGCGAGCGCCGCCCGCAGGCCCGTCTCGACGCGCTTGACGTCCGTCTGCCAGTCCTGGCCGACGAGCAGGTCGATGGAGGCGTTGGCGACCGCCGCTGCGAGGGGGTTGCCCATGAACGTCGGACCGTGCGCGAGCACCGGCACCTCGCCCCGCGCGATGCCCGCGGCGACCCGCTCGGTGCACAGCGTCGCCGCCATCGTCAGATAGCCGCCGGTCAGGGACTTGCCGAGGCACATCACATCCGGTGTGACGCCCGCGTGGTCCGCTGCGAACAGCGCGCCCGTGCGGCCGAAGCCCGTCGCGATCTCGTCGAAGACGAGCAGCACGCCGTGCGCGTCGCACGCCTCGCGCAGCGCGCGCAGATAGCGGGGGGAATGGAAGCGCATGCCGCCCGCGCCCTGCACCACCGGCTCGACGATGACGCCCGCGAGCTCGTGGGCGTGCTGTCCGATCACGTCGTGCAGATGCCGGGCGTACGCCTCGTCGTAGGCATCGAAGCCCGCCGGTGGCTGGTCCGCGAACACCTGCTGGGGGAGCACGCCCTGCCACAGGCTGTGCATGCCGCCGTCGGGGTCGCACACGGCCATGGGCTGCCAGGTGTCGCCGTGGTAGCCGCCCCGCCAGGTCAGCATCCGGCGCTTCTCGGGCCTGCCGAGGGAACGCCAGTGCTGGAGGCACATCTTGACGGCGACCTCGACGGACACCGAACCGGAGTCGGAGAGGAAGACGTGCTCCAGACCGTCCGGCGTGAGGTCGACAAGTCGCTTCGCGAGCCGGACGGCGGGCTCGTGCGTGAGCCCGCCGAACATGACGTGGCTCATGCTGTCCAGCTGCTCGCGCACCGCGTCGTTCAGGACGGGGTGGTTGTAGCCGTGGATGGCCGACCACCACGACGACATGCCGTCGACCAGCTCGCCGACGCCCGCGACGCGCAGCCGCACCCCGTGCGCGGACTCCACGACCAGCGGGTCCTGGCGGCCGGGCATCGGGCCGTAGGGGTGCCAGACGTGCGCGCGGTCGAGGTCGAGGATCTCCTTGACGTCCAGGCCGGACGCCGTGGACGCGTCAGGCATTGGGCGCCACGTCCGTTCCGGCGCCCCGGCGGCGTACCGTCACCAGATCCGTGCGCGGGCCCGGCGCGGCGGGCGCGTCGGCCTGCGGGGCGGGCTGCGCGGCCTCTGCGGGAGCGGTGTCGGCGGGCGTCTCGTCGGCCTTGTCCTGCGAGCCGCACACCGAGCCGCACCCACCGCCCCTGCGGTGCTCCGGCAGCGTCACCTGGTCCGTGGTCTCCACCTCGAACCCGGCGTCCGCGATCATCTCCAGGTCGGCCTTGCCCGCCTGGCCCTCGCTGGTCAGGTAGTCGCCGAGGAAGATCGAGTTGGCGAGGTGCAGGGCGAGCGGCTGGAGCGTGCGCAGGTGCAGCTCGCGGCCGCCCGCGATGCGGACCTCGATGTCCGGGCAGACGAACCGGACCATGGCGAGGATGCGCAGGCAGCGCTGCGGGGTGAGGTTCCACTCCTTGGCGAGCGGAGTGCCCTCGAAGGGGATCAGGAAGTTCACCGGCACGGAGTCCGCGTCGAGCTCGCGCAGCGCGAAGACGACGTCGACCAGGTCCTCGTCCGTCTCGCCCATGCCCGAGATCAGGCCCGAGCAGGCGGAGAGCCCGGCCGCGTGCGCCTTCTGCACGGTGTCGACACGGTCGGCGTAGGTGTGCGTCTTGGTGATGTCGCCGTACGTCGCCTCGGACGTGTTGAGGTTGTGGTTGTAGGCGTCCGCGCCCGCGCCGCGCAGGCGCTCGGCCTGGCCGTCGGAGAGCAGGCCGAGGCAGGCGCAGACCTCGACGCCCTCGTTCTGCTCCTTGATCGTCTTGATGGTGTCGGAGACCCGGTCGACGTCCCGGTCCGTGGGCCCGCGCCCGCTCGCCACCAGGCAGACCCGCTTGGCGCCCCCGGCGAGCCCGGCCGCCGCGGCCTTGGACGCCTCGTCCGGCTTCAGCCAGGTGTACTTGAGGATCCCGGTCTCCGCGCCGAGCCGCTGTGAGCAGTACGAGCAGTCCTCCGGGCACAGACCCGACTTGAGGTTGACCAGATAGTTGAGTTTCACCCGTCGGCCGAACCAGTGGCGCCGCACCTTTCCGGCCGCCGCCACCACGTCGAGCAGGTCCTCGTCGGAGGTCGCGAGCACAGCGAGCGCCTCGTCACGGCTCGGCAGTTCCCGCCGAAGCCCCTTGTCCACCAGCGTGTTGAGCAGATCCATGGCGCCGATCCTGACGCACGCCGGACTTTCTGACCATGGAGATTCCGTACAACAGAAGCATCGGGAGGTGTGGGTATTGCCACACCATGGCCCGGTGGTGCGGCCGCTAGGGTCTGTGCACTGTCTACAAACACCCCGGTCCGTACATCCCGTCCGAGCGCGGCATGTACGTCGACCCGTGACGCCCCGGAGGTCCCATGGCTGGCTCGCCGTTCGACTGGATCGACGAGCAGGCGCGGCTGCGTGCCCAGGCGGGCCTGGTGCGCACGCTGCGTCCGCGCCCGGCCGAATCCCATCTGCTCGACCTCGCCGGGAACGACTACCTGGGACTGACCCGCCACCCGGAGGTCACCGCCGCCGCCGCGGCCGCGGCGCACCGCTGGGGCGCGGGCGCCACCGGCTCCCGCCTGGTGACCGGCACCACCGAACTGCACGCCGAACTGGAACGCGAGCTGGCCGACTTCTGCGGCTTCGAGGCCGCCCTCGTCCTGTCCTCCGGCTACGCGGCGAACCTGGCCGCCGTCACCGCGCTCGCCCCGCACGGCTCGCTGATCGTCTCCGACGCGGGCAACCACGCCTCCCTGATCGACGGCTGCCGCCTCGCCCGCGGCACGACCCAGGTGGTGCCGCACGCCGACCCGGCCGCGGTGCGCAAGGCGCTCGGCACGCACGAGGGGCCCGCGGTCGTGGTGAGCGACTCGGTGTTCTCCGTCGACGGGGACGCGGCGCCGCTGTCCGAGCTCGCCGCCGTCTGCCGCGAGGCCGGGGCGGGTCTGCTCGTCGACGACGCGCACGGGCTCGGGGTGCTCGGGGACGGTGGCCGTGGCGCGCCGCACGCCGCCGGGCTCGCGGGGAGCGCCGACACCGTCGTCACGGTCACCCTGTCGAAGTCGCTCGGCAGCCAGGGCGGGGCCGTCCTCGGCCCGGCCAAGGTCATCGCGCACCTGGTCAACGCGGCCCGGACCCTCATCTTCGACACCGGGCTCGCCCCGGCCGCCGCGGGCTCGGCGCTCGCCGCCCTGCGCCTGCTGCGCCGCGAGCCGGAACGGGCGGCCCGCGCGCGGGCGGTGGCCACGAAGCTGCACGAACTCCTGACCGAGGAAGGGCTTTCGGCGGTACGTCCCGACGCCGCCGTCGTCTCCGTGCGCGCGCCGTCGCCGGAAGCAGCGGTGCGCTGGGCGGCCGACTGCCGCCGCGAGGGTCTGGCCGTCGGCTGTTTCCGCCCGCCGTCGGTTCCCGACGGCGTCTCACGGTTGCGGCTGACCGCACGTGCCGACCTGAGCGACGCACAGGTCGCCGAAGCCGTCGCCACGATCAGCCGCACCGCACCCTGACTCCTGAGATCTGGCACCTGAGACCTGGGTCCAGGGTCCGGCGCTCTCGCCCGGGCTTCATCGAAGGGCGTCGATGAAGCCCTCCCAGGCGGCAGGGGAGAAGAGCACGGCTGGGCCCGCCGTGTCCTTCGAGTCGCGTACGGCGAACAGACCGGCGAGCGGTCCGGAGCCGAGCGGCGCTGTTTCCACGCAGTTGTTCATTCCATTGCTGCGGCTGCTGCGCCGCCACCGCGCGTCCCTGAGAGACGTGCTGGAGGGAACGGACCGAGGCAGTGCAGTCATGGTGCCTCCTTACGCGCCGTCACCTAACCCGGCGATGAAATCCATTGAATCCTGAACGGAAAGCGCCTGTCCCTGAAGAGAGTTGAAGGCGTCGGTGTACGCCTGAAGGTCTTCTTTCCGTTCGAGGTAGAGGCTACTCGTCAAGTGGTCGAGAACAACCACATCCAGATCAGAAATGTTCGGAAAGGAGAGAATAACGAAAGGTCCGATGAGCCCGACGTGCTCGCCGGAGACGAACGGCAGCACCTGGATACGCACTTGAGGAAGGCGCGCCGCCTCGAGGAGCCGCCGCAACTGCCCGGCGAGGACCTCGGGACCACCGATCTGACGCCGGAGCACCGCCTCGTCGAGGATCACGCTCAGTCGCAGGGGCGGCTCGCTGCGCAGCACGTCCTGGCGCGCCAGACGCACCTGCACCAGGTCCCTCACCTGTTCCTCGGGCAGCCCGCCGAGCGCGGCACGTGTCACCGCGCGGGCGTAGTCCGGCGTCTGCAGCAGACCGGGGACCACAGTGGTCTCCAGCGTGCGCACCCGGCAGGCCTGTGACTCCAGACTGATGAAGTCGCGGTACGCCGGGGGCAGCAGACCGCGGTAGGCGTGCCACCAGTGCGGCCGCCCGTTCTCGTCCTCCCCGCCCGCGAGCACGACGAGCAGCTCGCGTAATTGCGGATCGTCGACCTCGTACGCCTCGAGGAGCAGCCGCACGTCCGAGGCGCGCACCCCGGAGCGCCCGGTCTCGATGCGGCTCACCTTCGACTGGTGCCAGCCGACCCGGGCCGCCGCCTCACCGCTGGTGAGTCCGGCCTGCCCGCGCAGCGCGCGCAACTCCGCGCCGAGCTTGCGGCGCCGCACCGCGGGACCGTACTGCATGTCCGTCTCCTTCCGGACGTCCGCGCCAACCGTACGGGACAGCGGGAGACTGTAGAGGAAGCGCCAGTGTTGCGCCCAAATACGGTCTGCCGTCGCAGAGTTCACCGCTTCGAGCGACAGATATATGCACATCTCGGTGGATCGCCGCGCGTCACCGGCCCAGGAGTGGCACTCTGGCGCGAAGCACCAGTTCCGGGACTGTCCTCGAGTTCTTCCGCCACGAGTCGGAGTCCGGTCCCGGTGGGAAAGGGACAGTGTCGCCATGGCAGACCTCCAGGAAGTATCAGTCACTCTGCCGAGCGATCCTGTCTCGGTCGCAGCCGCCCGCAGGTATGTGGCGGACACGTTGTCGGAGTGGGGCCTGCCGGCCGACGCCGACGTCGCCGACACGGTGCGGCTCATCGTCTCCGAACTCGCCACGAACGCCGTCCAGCACACCCTCGGCCAGTCCCCGACCTTCACCGTGGACGTGCAGCTCGACCGGGACGAGCGGCTGCGCATCGGCGTCACGGACAGCCACCCGCGCTTCCCCCGGCGCCTGCCCGCCGCCGTCCAGCAGGACAACGGCCGCGGCATGGTCATCATCCGCTGGCTCACCGCCGAGTGCGGCGGCAGACTCTCGATCTGTCCGACGGCGGAGGGCGGCAAGACGGTCTGGATCACCCTGCCGTGGTCGGTGCCGGTCCAGAGCTGACGCCTCGCGGTCAGGTGGCCGAGCGGCCGAACGTCCCCCGCAGCAGCGCCCGGAACGTGTCCGCGGCCGGGCTCGACTCGTCCGTGCGACGGCAGACCCAGATGGTGCGCCGCAGCTCCCCCGGCTCCAACGGCCGGAAGCCGACCGGGGTCGCCGCCGTGCGGGCCACCATCTCCGGGACCACCGCGGCGCCGAGACCCGCGCTGACCATCGCGCACACCAGGGCGTAGTCCGGCGTCTCCACGAGCACCGCGGGCGCAGCCCCCGCCCGCGCGAGCGCCGCCTCCACGCCCTGCCGCGCCGGATGCGCCGGCGCCATGCTGATCAGGGGCTGACCGGCGAGCTCCGCGAGCGGAAGCCGCCCGGTGCCCGCCGTCAGCGCGTGCCCCGGCGCCGTCACGAGCACCAACTCCTCGACGAGGACCGGCTCCAGGGTCACCGACGCGGGCGGCGCGGGCAGCTCGGCCGGTTCGTACGTGTGCGTCAGCGCCACGTCGGCGTCCCCCGCCGCCACCGCGGCCACACCCAGGGGCGGTTCGTGGCCGGTGACCGTCAGCTCGACGTCCGGATGCGCCCGGCGGAACGCGGTGAGCGCGGGCGGCAGCAGATGGATGCCCGCCGTCGTGAACGTGGCGACCCGCAGCCGCCCGCCCCCGAGGCCCACGAGCTGCGCCAGCTCGTGCCGGGCCAGCTCCATCTCGTCCAGGACCCGGCGGGCGCGCGCCAGGAGCAGCTCGCCCGCGCCGGTGAGCCGGGCGCCCCTGTGGTGCCGCACCAGCAGTGCCGCACCCGCCTCCCGCTCCAGCTTGGCGAGCTGCTGGGAGAGCGCGGGCACCGTGTAGCCGAGCCGTTCGGCGGCGCGGGTGATGGAACCGGCTTCGGAGACCGCCACGAGCGCCGCGAGCCGCGTCGGGTCGTACATGCCGTGCCTCTTCCTGTGGCTGTGGACCGCGGCCCTGCGGCGGTACGCGGACGCCCCGGCCGCGGCCTTGCGGGACCGCCGCCGGATCCTACCGGCAGCCCAGCCTAAACAGATGCTTAAGGAAGACGCAGAAGATCTCATATACCTGCTGAAGGCTGACTCGCGGCACAGTGGCCGTCATGGACGCTCAACTGGTCGCCTTCACCGGCGTCGCCGCAGGCATGGTCGCCATGCCCGGCGCCGACTTCACCGTCGTCGTACGCAACGCGCTCGCCTCCCGCCGCGCCGGAGTCCTGTGTGCGCTCGGCATCGCGGCGGGACTCCTGGTGCACACGGCGCTCGCCGTCGCGGGCGTCGCGGCCGTACTCGCGGCCGTGCCCGCGCTGTTCCGCGCGCTGCAGGTGGTGGGCGGCTGCTATGTGCTGTACCTGGGGGTGCGGGCGCTGCGGTCGGCGGTGCGGCCGACCGGGGCGGTGGGGGAGAGGCCCGAGGGGGTGACGGCCGTGGGGGCCGCCGGGGGTGGGCGTGGTGGTGGGCTGCGCGAGGGCTTCCTCACCAACGCCCTCAACCCCAAGGCGTCCCTGACGTTCCTGAGCGTGCTGCCTCAGTTCGTGCCCGAGGGGAGCCCCGCGATGCCCCGCACGCTGCTGCTCGCCACGATCGTCGTGGCCTTCGCGCTGCTGTGGTTCCCGGCCGTCGCGCTGCTCGTGGACCGGCTCGGCCGCCGGCTGCGCAGGCCGGGCGTGGCCCGGGGGATCGAGGGCGGCACCGGTGTGGTGCTCTCGGCGCTGGGCGTGGTGCTGCTCGCGGAACCGCTGTTCGCGTAGCCCGGCCTGTGCACGCGGCTGCACGCGGCCCCGTCAGACGGGCCCTCGCTCTTCCCCCTGCCCTCGCGCGAGCCCCCACGGCAGCAGCCCCCAGAGGCCACCGCACACCACCAGCGTGGCCCCGGCGGCGACGAAGGCGCCGGTGCGGCTCGCCGCCACGTCCACGACGAGCAGGACCGACCCGGTGAGCGCCAGGACGAGCACGGCGAGTCCGGCCCCGGCGAGCCGGGACGACACCTTGACGACGAGCGGCTTCGCGCCACGCGCGAACAGCCCCCGGTGCAGGGCGGCGGGAGCGGTGAACAGCGCGGCCGCGAGGACGGCGAGCAGCAGCGTGGTCACGTACGTGGCGCGCTGGAGGGCGTCGAGCGACGGGAAGCGGGGGGTGAAGGCGAGCGTGAGCAGGAACGCGAAGAGGAGCTGCACGCCGGTCTGAGTGACCCTCAGCTCCTGGAGGAGCTCGAGGAAGTTGCGGTCGGCGCGTTCCAGCGGGGTCTCGTCGCGGCCTCGGCTCTGGTCCTGCGCGGCGGTGCCCGCTGACCGGGGGCCGTCGCCGGGATGGTTCTCGGACATGCACTACGAGTATCCCGGTGCGACGCGAACCACTCCTCGCGGCGGCCGGAACACGCCCGGACGGCGGTGCCTGCCCGAAGGCACCGCCCTCCCGGCACCCGGGTCAGCGGACCCGGCCGTACCAGACGCTGTTCGTCCAGATCTTCTCCAGGCGCACCACGGTGCCCCGCTTCGGCGCGTGCCAGATCTTGTTCTTGCCGGCGTAGATGCCGACGTGGTAGACGTTCCGGCCGGAGTGGAAGAACACCAGGTCACCGCGGGTGCGGTTGGCCTTGGAGACATGCCGGGTCTTGTTGTACTGCTGCGCGGCGGTTCGCGGCAGCTTCTTGCCCACGCGCTTGTACGAGTAGAGCGTGAGGCCCGAGCAGTCGAACCGGTGCGGTCCCACGGCTCCGTAGCCGTACGGAGAGCCCTTCTTGGAAGCCGCGATCTTGAGCGCCTTCGTCCCGTGTGTGGCTGCCTCGGCCTCGGAGACGAGTCCGGGGGCCACGATGGTGCCGCCCACGGCGGCGAGCGTGAGTGCCGATGCGGTACCGGCCCTCGTCAGCAGCGACGGAACACGATTCAGCGCAGTCATGCGCAACCCTTCGTCAGCCGCCTGTGAAGGATGACCTGTCGGGTTCGGGCAGGCGAAGATGCCCGGTCATACAACGACTTCACCCCAAGGGCCGGCCGGTCTCCCGGACAGCCCGCCTTGCTGGGTCCTCCACTCCTGCCGATGCACAGATGTCGACCGGTCATCCGGGTGGCGGCAGGACTCGGCGTCCGCCCGGACCGCCCCGCCGCTTGTGGCGGGGGCTTGTCGTCGGAAGGGATCTTCACCCGAGAGTGGCGAAAAAACCGAGCCGAATCGGCCGTATGTGAGGCTCCTCACGACTGACCCGTTCGGGTGGACAGAGCCTGAAAGGGGCCTGGGTCACAGTCGGAGACGATTGCCCGAACAGCACTGGAAGGTCCGGTTCCGGCTGCCGCGTAAGGGAGTTGTGCAACTCAAGGGGCACGCGCGTGCGAGTGTTTCCTACGCTGAAAGAGCTACCACCTCTGGTCGTACCCGGGCGAGGACCTGAAGCGGTGCGACACCCGTCCGTGCCGTCCGCACCCCCAACGGGCGGACGGCGCGGACGCGCTGCGGCCGGGGCGCTCCGAAGGCCGGCCGGTGAGACGGCGCACCTCGGGTGTGGGGCCGGGAGAGAGGCGGGGCGGCTCGGGGCGGGGCTCCGGCGGGTCGGCCGGTGCGGCGTCGAAGAGTCCCGTCAACTCCTAGCAGAAACGCTTGGCCGACTCGCCGTTTATGGGTGTGCTCACCCCACTTGCGGTCGTGTTGCTCCGCCTTCCCGTCGTCAGGTCGCCCCGCCCGGGACGGAACGGTCACCCACCCGTCGGCGGCGCCCCTTCGCCGACTCCGGGCGGCGGCACGGCCACGCGCGCGGCACGCCGCTCGCCGTCCAGTGTGCGCAACGCGCGGGCCAGCGTCGCCGCGTGGACCTCCGCCTCGCCCCGCTGGTGCATGAGGGTCAGGGCGTCCCGCAGCTCCGTCGCCCTGCTGACGAGGGCTTGTGCGGCGCGCAGGCCGCCGTACGTGTGCTCCGCGCGCGCCGGATTGATGCGGCCGACGAGGTCCACCACCGCGAGATAGGCGTCGATCAGCTCGCCCTCGGCGCGGGTCAGGGCGGGCAGCGGCGGCAGTTCGGGCAGCATCCGGGCCTCACCCGGTGGTGCTGGTCGTGGCCCTGCGGTTCGGCACGACCCGGTCCACCAGGCCGAACTCCACGGCGGCCGCGGCGTCCAGGACCGTGTCGCGCTCGATGGCCGCCGCGATCCGCTCGGCGTCCTGCCCCGTGTGGCGCCCGAGCATCTCCTCCAGGAGCGCGCGGGTGCGCCGCAGTTCCTCGGCCTGGATGACGAGGTCGGTCGGCTGGCCCCGCAACGCCTCGGCGAGCGCGGGCTGCTGGAGCAGCACCCGGGCGCCGGGCAGGATCGACCGCTTCCCCGGCGTGCCCGCGGCGAGCAGCACCGTGGCGGCGGACGCGGCCTGACCGAGGCAGACGGTCTCCACGTCGCAGGTCGTGAACCGCAGGGTGTCGTAGATCGCCGTGGCCGCGCTGAACGAGCCGCCGGGCGAGTTGATGTACAGCGAGATGTCCCGGTCGGGCGCGAGGTACTCCAGGTGAAGCAGCTGCGCCATGACGTCGTTCGCGGAGACGCCGTCGACGGGAGTGCCGAGGAAGACGATCCGCTCCTCCAGGAGCTTGGAGTACGGATCGAGCGTGCGCAGGCCCGAACTGGTGCGCTCGGTGAACTCCGGCAGGACGTGGCGGGCGAACGGCTCCTGCATGGGCGTGCCTCCCCATCTGTGCGGCATGCGTGCGGGCGCACGGGCATGCGTGCGGGCGCCGTCACTGGGCGACGGCCTCTGTAAAAAATGTACAGGACGTACATGACGTTATGATGGGGTCATGGCCTACGAGATTCCGGTGACGCAAGCCCGCGCAGAGCTCGCCGACCTGATCAACCGCGTTGTCTACGGCAACGAACGCGTGGTCGTCACGCGTCACGGCAAGCCGCTCGTGGCCCTTGTCTCCGCCGATGACCTGCGCCGACTCGACGAGCTCGAGGAGGCCGAGGCGATCGGCGCCGCCGCCGAGGAGACGGTGATCTCCTCCGTGTCCTCGCTCGGTTCGTCGTCCACGTCCGGAGCGGGCGGCGAGCGTCAGCGCTTCGGTATCGCGGCGGAGCACCGCGGGCCGAACGTGACCTAGTCCGGAGGGCGTGACACCGGAAGGCGTGACGCCGGAGGACATGACAAAGGCCGTGTGCCCCCGTCCGCTACGGCGGGGGCACACGGCTGTCCGGTGGGGTGCGGCGTCAGCCGACCGGGGCGGGCTCGCGCACCCGCGGTGACGCCGTCGCCGGGAGAGCGCTCCGGCCGCGCCGGGCACCGACGAGGACGGCCCCGAGGCCGATGACCGCCCAGGCGGCGAGGGTGACCGCGGGGCCCGTGGCCGCCGCCCCGTCGAAGAACGCGGTCGAGCGCAGGAGCGAGCCGCCCGCGCCCGGCGGCAGCAACTGGCCGATCAGGCCGGCCGGTTCGGGCAGCAGCTGCGGCGCCGACGTCACCCCCGAGAAGGGGTTGCCGAGCAGCACCATCAACAGCGCGCCCACGCCGATGCCCGCGGGGCCGAGCAGCGCCGCGAGACCGGCCACGGCCGCGGCGACGGCGAGCGCCGAAAGGCTGAGCACCCCGGCCTCCGCCCACCAGTTGCCCGTCAGGATGCCGAGCCAGCTGTGGGCGAGCGCGGCGGCGACGAGGCCGACGAGTGCCGCGGCGAGGACCAGCGTGCCCGCGGCGCGCAGCCCGCGCAGGCCCCGCAGCGTCACCAGCGAGCCCGCCGCGACTCCCGCGATGGCCAGCGGCAGCACGCTCGACCCCAGGGCGGCCCCGCGTGGGTCGGCGGCCGGTGCGGGCACCACGTCGACCGTTGTGACGCGCGCGCCGTCCGGGGCGCCCGCCGTCACCGCCTGCTGGAGGAGTTGTGCGACGACCGGGCTCGCCGCCGAGGCCGTCAGGAGCTTGGGGCCCTGGCCGGTGGCGACGACCGCGCCGTACACGGTCCGGTCCTCGACGGCGGCGCGGGCCGCCGCCTCGTCCGCGTACCGATGGATCTCGAACGCGCCCTCCCGCTGCTGAAGTTGCTTCTGCAGTGGCGCGGTGGCGTGGGCGGGGCCCGCCACGCCGAGCGGCAGATCGCGCGGGGCGTTCCTGGCGGCGGGCCAGGCGAAGGCCCACAGGGCAAGGGCCACTACGAAGGGAACCAGCAGGGCGACCGTCAGCATGCGGCGGGCCTGCGGGGGCGCGGCAGGGGACGGCGTGGGCATGGGGTTCTCCAGAGCAAAGGGGGGAGGGGTGTGCGACGGTGCCGCCTGTGAGGCGGGCTTTCAAAAAGAAGGATCGTTCGTTTTCGACTTGTCCCCACTGTGGGACGGAGCGCCTCGGTTGTCAAGAAGGAATGTTCGTTTTACTTTGAGGGCATGGCTCGCGTATCCCAGGAACACCTCGACGCCCGTCGCCGCCAGATCCTCGACGGCGCCGCGCTCTGCTTCGCCCGCAACGGCTTCCACGCCACGTCGATGCAGGACGTGCTCAAGGAGGTGGGCCTGTCGGCGGGTGCCGTCTACCGCTACTTCAGTGGCAAGGACGAGCTGATCCGCGCCATCGTCTCCGAGGTCCTTTCGGAGATCCGGGACATCTTCGAGTCCGCGGCCCGCCAGACGCCGCCCCCGCCGCCGGACGTCCTGGTCGGCCGCGCGCTCGGCCAGGTGCTCGACCTCAAGCCGGGCCTCGTCGAGCACGACCGGCCGTACTTCCCGCGGCTCCTCGTGCAGGTCTGGACGGAGACGCTGCGCGACGAGGAGCTGCGCACCCTCATCCAGGACGGGTACGACGCGGTGCGGGCGGCCTGGGTCCGGATCGTCGAGGGCTATCAGGCCGCGGGCATGATGCGCGCCGACGTACCGGCGGACCGCGTGGCGCGGACGATGATCGCCGTGGCGCAGGGATTCGCGGCCCAGGTCGCCCTGTTCGACGGGGTGCCGGTGGGCGCGCTGGCCGACGGCGTGCGTGGCCTGATGAGTATGGGCGAGCCCAGCTGACGGTCATGGCTGGGTCAAGGGCTGGTTAACCTCGCTGAAACTCCGTCCAACTAGCCTGCCGTGCCACGCCACCTGGGGATCTCGTACGCCAAGGTGTACCTCGGCGCACCATTCGCTGTGCGCTACATCTTTCCCGTCGCGGTGGCCGCGGCAGCCGGACCCCGCACGGTTCGGAGCAAGGACGATGAGGTGGGGACGTGCGACTGACACCGCACGAGCAGGAGAGACTGCTCATCAATGTGGCTGCCGACGTGGCCGAGAAGCGCCGGGCGCGCGGCCTCAGGCTCAACCATCCCGAGGCGATCGCGCTCATCACGTCGCACATCCTCGAAGGCGCCCGCGACGGCCGCAGCGTCGCCGATCTGATGACGTCGGGACGCACGGTGCTGACGCGCGACGACGTCATGGAGGGCATCCCCGAGATGATCCACGACGTCCAGGTCGAGGCGACGTTCCCGGACGGCACGAAGCTCGTCACCGTCCACGACCCGATCGTCTGACGGGGGCATGGGACGTATGCAATCCGCAGACAGCACGGGCACGGGCCCCGGCCCGGACCTCGACGGCCCCGGCCTCGTCCCCGGCGAGATCCTCTTCGCGGACGGACCCGTCGCCTTCAACGAGGGCCGCCCCACCACCCGCCTCACCGTCCTCAACGCCGCCGACCGCCCCGTACAGATTGGCTCCCACTACCACTTCGCCGAGGCCAACCCCGGCCTGGAGTTCGACCGTTCCGCCGCGCGCGGCCGGCGCCTGAACATCGCCGCGGGCACCGCCGTGCGTTTCGAGCCGGGCATTCCCGTCGACGTGACGCTGGTTCCCCTCGCGGGCGCCCGCGTCGTGCCCGGCCTGCGCGGCGAGACCGGAGGTGCTCTCGATGCCTGAGCTGTCCCGCGCCGCGTACGCCGACCTGTTCGGCCCGACGACCGGCGACCGGATCCGGCTCGCCGACACCGGGCTCCTCGTGGAGATCGAGGAGGACCGCTCCGGCGGCCCCGGACGCTCCGGTGACGAGGCCGTGTTCGGCGGCGGGAAGGTCATCCGCGAGTCGATGGGCCAGTCCCGTACGACCCGCGCCGAAGGAGCCCCCGACACCGTCGTCACCGGCGCCGTCATCATCGACCACTGGGGGGTGGTCAAGGCCGACGTGGGCATCCGCGACGGCCGGATCACCGGCATCGGCAAGGCCGGGAACCCGGACACGATGGACGGCGTGCACCCCGATCTCGTCATCGGACCCGAGACCGAGATCCTGTCCGGCAACGGCAAGATCCTCACCGCGGGCGGCATCGACACGCACATCCACTTCATCTCGCCCACCATCGTCGACGAGGCCCTCGCCTCCGGCGTCACCACGCTCATCGGCGGCGGCACCGGACCCGCCGAGGGCAGCAAGGCCACCACCATCACCCCCGGCGCCTGGCACCTGGCCCGGATGTTCGCCGCCCTGGAGAACGCCCCGGTCAACATCGGCTTCCTGGGCAAGGGCAACACCACATCGGCCGAGTCGATGCACGCCCAACTCCGCGCGGGCGCCGTCAGCTTCAAGATCCACGAGGACTGGGGCGCGACTCCCGCGGTGATCGACGCCTGTCTGAACGTGTGCGAGGACACCGGCGCCCAGCTCGCCGTCCACACCGACACACTCAACGAGGCGGGCTTCGTGGACGCCACCTTCGCGGCCGTCGCCGGACGCACGCTGCACGCCTTCCACGTGGAGGGCGCGGGCGGCGGCCACGCCCCAGACATGATCACGGCGGTCTCGCTGCCCAACATGCTGCCCAGCTCCACCAACCCGACGCGGCCGCACACCGTCAACACCGTCGAGGAGCACCTCGACATGCTGATGGTCTGTCACCACCTCAACCCGGCCGTACCGGAGGACCTGGCCTTCGCCGAGTCCCGCATCCGCCCGACCACCATCGGCGCGGAGGACATCCTGCACGACCTCGGCGCCATCTCCATCATGTCCTCCGACTCCCAGGCGATGGGCCGCGTCGGCGAGGTCATCCTCCGCACCTGGCAGACGGCGCACGTGATGAAGAAGCGGCGCGGATGGCTCCCCGGTGACACCCGGGCCGACAACCACCGGGCGCGGCGCTACGTCGCCAAGTACACGATCAACGCGGCGATCGCGCAGGGCATCGAGGGCGAGGTGGGCTCGGTCGAGAGCGGCAAGCTGGCCGACCTGGTCCTGTGGGAGCCGGCGTTCTTCGGCGTCAAGCCCGAAGTGGTCCTGAAGGGCGGCCAGATCGCGTACGCGCAGATGGGCGACGCCAACGCCTCCATCCCGACCCCGCAGCCGGTCCTGCCGCGCCCCATGTTCGGCGGCCGCGGCAGGGCGCCCGCCCGCAACTCCCTCACCTTCGTCACGCGGTCCGCCCTGGACGACGGCCTGCCCGAACGCCTCGCCTTGGAGCGGCAGTTCGTGCCGATCGCCTCCACTCGGGGCCGGACGAAGGCCGACATGCGCGAGAACGACGCCCTGCCGCGGGTCGAGGTCGCCCCCGACAGCTTCGCCGTACGCATCGACGGCGAACTCGTCGAGCCCGCACCCGCCGCCGAACTGCCGCTCGCCCAGCGGTACTTCCTCTTCTGAGCCGGTGACAGGACATGTCGCGAGCCGCACTCATGGTCCTGGCCGACGGCCGCTTCCCCGCCGGGGGCCACGCGCACTCCGGCGGGGCCGAGGCGGCCGTGAAGGCCGGACGGATCACCGGGGCGAGATCCCTGGAGGACTTCTGCCGGGGCCGCCTGCACACCACCGGCGCGGTGTCGGCCGCGCTCGCCGCCGCGGCCACCCTTGGCATCGACATCCACGACCTGGACGCGGCGGCGGACGCGCGCACCCCGTCCGCCGCGCTGCGGACCACCGCCCGCAGACTCGGCCGCCAACTGCTGCGCGCCGCCCGCATCGCCTGGCCCGCCCCCGAACTGGACGCCCTCGCCCGCGCCTTCCCCAAGGGCGCCCACCAGCCGGTCGTCCTGGGCGTGACCGCCCGCGCGGCGGGCCTCGACGGGTCCGACGCGGCGTACTGCTCGGCGTACGAGAGCGTCAGCGGGCCCGCCACCGCGGTGGTCAGGCTCCTGAGCCTCGACCCGTTCGACGCCACGGCCGTGCTGGCCCGGCTCGCGCCGGAGCTGGACGCGGTGGCGGGGTCGGCGGCGGGGGCCGCCCGGCGGTCCTCCCTCTGCTGAGCCGGTGCCAGGACATGTCGCGAGCCGCACCCATGGTCCTGGCCGACGGCCGCTTCCCCGCCGGGGGCCACG
>NZ_JNXT01000063.1 GCF_000716675.1 Streptomyces alboflavus | reverse complement strand
CCCGCACCGTCCCGCAACCGCGCCTCGTTCCCCGTACGTCACCTCGTACTGAGGAACCGTCAGCACCCGACCTGATCCACCCCGATCCACCTGGAGAGGACCAGCGTGAGCCGAACGAACAGCACCAGCGTCACCCGTGAGTCCAGCGAGACCGCCGACAACTTCCCCGGCGGCTCCATGGCGAGCCGCCCCGTGCACTTCATCTGGATGCTCGACTGCTCGGGCTCCATGAGCGTCAACGGCAAGATCGGGCAGCTGAACTTCGCCATCCGCGAGGCCATCCCGGAGATGCGGCAGGCCGCCGACGCCAACCCCGCCGCGTCGCTGCTCGTGCGGGCCATCTCGTTCGCCAGCGGCGCGAGCTGGCACGTCGGCGAGCCGACCCCGGTCGACAGCTTCTCCTGGGAGGACGTGCACACCTACGGCGGCACCGACATGGGCGCCGCCTTCAAGCTGGCCGCCGGGGCCCTTCAGACCCCGCCGATGCCGCAGCGCGCCCTGCCCCCGGTGCTCGCCCTCGCCTCCGACGGCCAGCCCACCGACGACTGGCGTGCGGGCCTGCGCGCCATCGACAGCACGCCCTGGGGCAAGCGGGCCGTGCGCGTCGCCGTCGCCATCGGGGACGACGCGGACAAGAGCATGCTGAAGGAGTTCCTCGCCAACCCCGAGCTGGAGCCGCTGCAGGCCAAGAACCCGCGCCAGCTCGCCGCCGCCATCCGCTGGATGTCGACCGCCGTCGTGAAGGACGCCTCCACCCCCAAGGTCGAGGACGCCAAACCCGCGGCGCCGGTGGGCCCGCCGCTGACCAAGGGCGGCGACGAAGACGAGATCTGGTGACCGCGGTCCGTGCGCCGCTCGACCGGGCAGCGGACTGGGAGCTGCTCCGCGGCGCCGTCAAGGGCGTCGCCAAGAAGTACAGCCAGGACCAGTGCGCCGCCAAGGCCACCGCGGGCGGCCGCGCCGTCGTCCTGACGGTCGCCGACGGCCACGGCTCCGCCGCGCACTTCCGCAGCGACCAGGGAGCGCGCTGGGCCGTCGAGGAGTTCACGGCCTGCGCCGAGGTCTTCGCCCACGAGGCGGTGCGGCTCGGCGCCGACGCGGCGAACTGGCCGGAGCTGCGCGCCGAGGCCCGGCTCCTTCCGAGGGCCGTCGGGCACCGCTGGCAGCAGCGGGCCCTGGTGCACGACGCCAGCTCGCCCGCGCACGGCGCGGGGCCCGCCCGGCGCGCCGCGGCCCGCGCCCGCCGCGACCAGGAAGGCCCCGCCGGGACCTGGGACCTCGCCGCGTACGGCAGCACCCTGCTCGGCGCCGTCCTGACCCCGCACATGCTGCTGTGCTGGCAGTTGGGCGACGGGGACATCGTGCTCGTCGACGACGACGGCGTACCGCGCACACCGCTGTCCACCGGACCCGACATGGGCGACGAGACCGACTCGCTGTGCGAGCCGGAGCCCTGGCGCAAGACCCGCACCCACTGGCAGCCCCTCACCGGCGGTCCGCCGCCGGCCGTGCTGCTCTCCACCGACGGGCTCTCCAAGAGCTTCGCCGACCACCAGGGCTTCCTGGACTTCGCCACCGGCGTGTGCGAACGCGCCGTCGGCCAGGGCGTCGCCGCCGTCCAGGGACAGCTGGAGGACTGGCTGGCGCGGGCGGCGAAGTACTCGGGGGACGACACGACGCTCGTGGCGGCCTTCGCGACGGCGACGGCGACGGCGACGGCGACGGCAACGGCGACGGCGGGCGCGGAGCGCGGCGCGCCCGGCACGGCGTCCGACGACGCGCCCGGCACGGCACCGGAAGGAACGACAACGGCATGACGGAAGGAACGGGGACCGCATGAGCAACGGCATGCTCGCCACCGGCAAGAAGCTGGTGACCGAGGCCGGGGAACAGGTCACGGTCGGGGAGCTCTTCGGATCCGGCGGCCAGGGCGAGGTGTACCGGGTGTCCACGGTCCGCGGCGACCGCGCCGTGAAGTGGTACTACCCGCAGCTCGCCGACGCCCGCCAGCGGCACATCCTGGAAGGGCTCATCGAGAAGGGCTGGGACGACGACCGCTTCCTGTGGCCGCGGTCCATCGTCATGGACCCCGACGGCAAGGAGCCCGGCTTCGGCTATCTGATGGACGTGCGCCCCGCGCGCTTCCAGGACCTGCCCGCGCTGTTCCGGCGCGATCCGTCCGTGAAGGACGCGACGATGCGCACGCTGGTGACGGTCGCCCTGCACACCGTCGAGGCGTACCGCGCGCTGCACTCCAAGGGCATCGCCTACCGCGACATCAACTGGGGCAACATCTTCTTCGACCCGCGCACCGGCGACGTCCTGGTCTGCGACAACGACAACGCGGTCGTCGAGGGCGGCACCGCGGGCGTCGCCGGGACCATGGACTTCATGGCGCCGGAGCTGGTGCGCGGCGACCGGGGCGCGCAGCCCGGCACCCAGACCGACCTGCACTCACTCGCCGTGCTCCTGTTCCTGCTCCTGATGAACGAGCACCCCTTCAACGGGGCGCTCGCCATGCGCATCCACTGCATGGGCGAGGCCGCCAAACGCAAGCTGTACGGCACCGACCCGGTCTTCGTGTACGACCCGGCGGACACCCGCAACCGTCCCGTCGCCGGTGAGCAGCCGACCGTCATCGCCACCTGGGCCGCGCTGCCGCAGATCCTGCGCGACCTGTTCGTGCAGACGTTCACCGACGGCCTGAGGACGCCCGCGAAGCGGGTCCGCGAGACGCAGTGGCGGGACGCGCTCAGCCAGGTCCTCGACGCCATCACCCAGTGCCGCGCGTGCGGCAGGCAGAACCTGACGCAGCCCGACGGCACCCCGCCGGACTGCTGGAAGTGCGGCCGGCCCCTCCAGCTCCCGCCCCGCCTCGAACTGGTCACCGCCACCGGCACCACCCTGCGCACCCGCCGCGGCATCCGCCTCGACCCGAGCGCCCGCGTCTACGCCCACCACCTGGACGGCGACCCCGACCGGCACGACTTCCGCGCGATCGTCGGCGAGGTCACCGAACACCCCAAGCAGCGCGGCCGGTACGGCCTGACCAACCGCACCCAGAACGTGTGGACGGTCCGCAAGGACGACGGTTCGGTACGCGAGGTGGAGCCGGGCCGCACCATCGCGCTGCAGTCCGGGCTGCTCCTGGAGTTCGGGGGCGGGGTGGAGGCGGAGGTGAAGGAGTAGAGGGGGCGGAGGTCAAGGAGTAGAGGGGGCGGGGGAGTCCGGGCTCCGGGCTCCCCCGGCTCCGGGCCGAGGGGAGTCCGGCGGGCAGGGGAGCGGCAGGTCCGTCCTGGCGCCGGTGCCGCGCGGGGCCTCAGCCCCGGCGGGCACCGGTCCGCAGCCAGCGGCGCCACCACTTCCGCCACAGCGGGGGCTCCGGCGGGGGCGGCGGCAGGTGCGCCGCGGGCAGGCCGGCGTGCGCGGGCGGCGCGGGAACGGCGACCGCGTCCGGGCGGGTCAGCGGCGTGACCGTGACGGTGCAGGCGGTGTCCGGCACGGCCAGCTCGACCGCGCCGAGCCGCTGCCGGTGTGTGCTGCGCGGCACGCGACGGGAGTCGCCGCGCGTGCCGTCGTGCCAGCCGACCTCCACGAGCACGGCGGGCTCCGGCCAGCTGAACCACGCGTTGGCGCGCCCGCGCGCGAGGCGGACCACCGTCAAGTCCTTGACCGGGGCCGGACTTTCGACGACGACGCTGGGTCCGGCCACCGCGCGGTCGCCGAGCACGCTCACCGCCGTCATCCGCAGCCGCCCCGCCACCGGCGGGTTCACTTCGAGCAGCAGGTCCCGTGCGTCCTCCGGGCGCGGGCGCGGCTCCGGCAGCTCCGGCGCGTCCCCGCCGGGCGGGTCCCCGGCCGTCAGGCGGGCGAAGCGCTCCGACACGTCCGTGCCCGGCTCGACCGGACCTCCCGGCCACGGCACCAGCGTGCTCCAGCCGCGCATCGGCGCGCGCCACCCGAGCACCACCCGGTCCCCGGCGAGCTCGGCGGCCACCTCCGCCACGGGGGTCGGCCACTCGTCGACGCGGGCCATGACGTGCACACCCGGCGACCGCACGACGGTGCCGCCGGGTCCCGGATAGCCGCAGCTCACCCGGTACGTGTAGATCCCCGGGGGCAGCGCGTCGTCCACCAGGCCCCGATGTCCGCAGGGCACGACGTTCGGCCCGCGCTCCGCGCCGACGTCCGGCACGTCGTAGCGCAGCACCTCGATGTCGACGGCAGCCGGGTGCGGCCGCCAGTGCACCTGGACGCCGCCCGGCACGGGCTTGGTCAGGAGCCCCTCGACGTCCGGGGCGACGAGGACCGGCGCGGTGACGCGCGGCACCCCGGCGACGCGGTCGCCGCGCAGCGGCAGGACGGCGTAGCGCAGGACGCGGCCCAGCGGCGCGGCCGGGTCGTGGGCCGTGAGCAGCCGTGCCTCCGGGGCGGCCACGTCGATCCGCGTGATCTCGGTGGTGGTCTCCGGGGCTTCGTCGGCGAAGCACAGGACGGCGTACGTCACGGGGGTGGCGGGGCGCGTGCCCGGCACGTGCGGGGTCCGCCAACTCAGGCCGACCCCACGGTCGTTCGTCCACGCCTGGACCGCGGTCTGCTCGGCGGCGGACGGCGCGTCGGCCAGCGCGGTGGCCGCCCGAAGCAGGCCCGCCCGCAGCTCAGGCGCGTCCGTGGCCTGCCGCAGCGCGCCGAGCCACGTGGTGGCCGCCGCCCGCGGGTCGCCGCCCTCCTGCGCCCTGCGGGCCGCGTACGCGAGGAACCGCACCTTCGCGGAGCGGGTCCGCAGGGCCCCGAGCAGCGTGGCCAGGGCGTGGTCGTCCGGCGCGGCCGGAAGGAGGTCCGCGAGGTGCTCGGCGCGGCGCAGTCGGACGCTCGGCCAGACGTCGTTGAACTCCTCCGCCGCGCGGCGTTCCGTCCCGTCGGCCGGGAACGCGTCGTCGACGGCGGCGGCCAGGAGGCGGGCCTCGCTGCGGTGCACGCCGAGCGTGGCGGCGTCGTCGGCGGTCGTCGCCGCGTACGCGCCGCCGCCGAGCGTGCCGCCCTTGCCGTCGTCGCCGTCCTTCAGCAGGCAGCACAGCTCCCACAGGACGATGTGCCGCAGGCCCATCGGGTGGTCGCGCGCCAGGGTCTCCAGGACGTCGGCGACCGCCGCCGCCGTCAGCGCGCGCGGGTCGGCCGACGTCTGCCAGGCCTCCCGCGCCCGCCGTACGAACGGCACGTCCACGCGCTGCCACAGCCCGCCCCGGCCGGGGAACCAGAGGCCGTCGAGCACACGGAAGCCGTCGTCCGTCTCCGCCCTCGGCAGGGTGCCGAAGACACCGCCCGCCGCCCGCAGCCGCCCCGGCTCCCGCAACAGGTCGGCGGCGTGCCGGAAGCCCAAGCCCCTGATGCTGCCCCGAAGTTGGCGGTAGCCGCGCATGCCGGGGAACTGGGGGAGCACGGGCAGCGGCGGGAGCGCGCCGTCGGTGCCCCGGACGCCGGGCCGCCAGGTCGTCGCCACCGGTCAGCCTCCCGGAGCGGTGAAGAAGTACACCCGGACCACGGCGGTCGACGGGTCGTTGCCGAGGTCGTGGAAGTCGTCCGTCGCCGTCTTCCGCGTGAACATCTCCGGACGGCCCTCGCCGAGCAGCGAGTTGACGCGGTGGGCGTACGTCGTGCCGCTCTGCCCGCCGCCGAAGGTCAGCACCAGCGCGGCGGTCCTGCCCTGCCACTTCTTGGTGGACCGGCCGATCTGCGCCACGAGCGCGTCCTTGTCCGTGCCCTTGACCTCGAACTCCTCGGGCGTGCGCTCCACCGAGCGCGGCCCCGTGGGCTTCGGCTTCGGCGACTTCGTCCCGTCCGCGCTGTTCGACGGCTTCGGACGCGCGGCGAGCGGGTCGGGCCGGTCGGCCATCGACACCAAGGCCAGGACGAGCAGCAGGTCGGCGAAGAGCCAGCCCGCGAGGACGACGCCCGCGACCCGACTGCCCGTGCCCCGCCCGCGCCGCCGGGACGGGCTCACGCGTCACCCCCGGACGACGGGGGAGCGGACGGGCGCCGGGTGGGCGGGCGCAGGGCGCGGGTGCGGTTCGATGCGACGTCCGACGCGGTGTCCGGGGTGGCGTCCGAAGGCGTGCCCGAGGGGGTGTCCGAGGGGGTGTCCGAGGGCGTGTCCGAGGGGACTGGCGCGGTCGGCCGGGGCGGTGGGGCGTCCTGTGGGGTGGTGGCGCGGGGTGCGTCCTGCGGAGTGCGCGTGGGCGCAGGTGTCGGTGCCGGGGCCGGTGTCGGCTCCGGGGCCGCGGATCGTGCCTGCGTCGGGCTGCCCTCGGGTGCCCGGGTCTCGGCCGCGCGGGGCCCGGGCACGGGGGCCCCGTTCGTGCTGCCGGGCGGCGGCGTCGGGGTGCCGTAGGGGCCCGTCGACGTGTCGTACGAGGGCAGCGGCGTGCCGTACGGCTCCGTGTCGGGCGACCCGTACGCGCCGGCCTGCGGTGCCCCGTACAGGTCCGCCGGACGCGCCGCGCCATTGCGTACGGGCGGCGCCCCCGCCGTGGCGCCCGCGGCGGACCGCACGCCCGACTCCACCCGGGCCGCCGCGTCCTGCCAGTGGGCCGCCGCCGCGTCCCAGCGCTCCGTGGCCTCGCGTATGCCGTCCATCGCGTCGCTCGTGCGGCCGGTGCTCGTGACCAGGGCCTGGGAGGCCTGTTGGGTGGCGCGGGCGACCGACTCCGACTTGGTCACGAGCTCCCGCTGCGCGGTGACCAGGGCCTGGAGCGAGGTCTCGACCGTCGTGCCCGCCGCCTTCACGCGCTCGGCGATGACGTCGGCGGCGGCGGTGTTCGCGGCGCCCGCCTGGACCGTCGCCGCCTGGACGTCGCGCAGCGTGGTCTCCATGCGGTTCGCCGCCGCGCCCAGCTTCGGCACCTCCTCGGTGAGCTTGGTCGCGGCGTCCTGGAGCGACGTCGTCGCGCTCGCCACCGCCCCGGCCGTCGCCGTCAGCTCCTTGTGGTTCTTCTCGGCCTTGGCGGCGAGGGAGTTCATCTGCCGGGCGGCCTTGGTCAGTTCGGTCGCGAACTGCTGCGGTGAGGCGCTGCGGTGCTGGGCGAGCAGCATCTGGAGCCGGGTGAGCACCGAGGCGAGCCGGGCGAGCAGCCGTTCGCGCTCCGCCTCCTGGTCGGCCTCCTCCTGGTCGGCGCGCCAGCGCACGCGCGCGTGGACGACCGAGAGCAGCACGAGCAGGGCGATGAGGACGACCGCCGTCAGCGCCACGTTCTCGAAGCGGCCGAGCGGCGACAGATGCCCGCCGAAGCCGGACTGCCACAGCTGGAGGAAGGGCCGCGTCGCCTCCTTGCGGTTCTCCTCGGCGAGTTCCCCGTACGCGCGCACGGCGTCCCGCAGGCCGAACCAGGTGATCAGCAGCGGGATGAAGACGAGGACGCCGAGCGCGGCCTCCAGGAGACCGTCGCGGCGCGCCGACGGGCGGGAGCCGGACGCGGTGACGGTCTCGGGGCGGACGTAGGCGTGCACGAGGTCCAGCTCGGCCCACTTGTCGAGCCGCTTGCCGTGCGTCAAGTCGTCGGCCAGAGCCTGGAGTTCGGCGGCGCGCGGGCTGAGCGCAGGTCTGCCCGCGAGGTCCTGAAGCTGCTTGATGAGATCCTGCTTGTCCAGCAGTTCCGCGGGCGTCAAACGCGTACTCCCTGTCTCGGAGTGGCTTGAGGAGGCCGTCCCGGGCCGGTGGCGCGAGCGCCGGGGCGCCGCGCCCGGGGAGGCCTCGTCAGTCGAGGACGTCCCCCCGGCCGCGCCGGTTCCTGCCGTCACGGCCGAGCAGACGCGACAGCGCCTCGGCCCCGGGGTGTTCACGGTCCCACACGAGGCACTTGCCAAGGGCCTCAATCGCCTCATCCCGCGCACCGATCCGGTGCAGTTCCTCCGCGTGCCGGAAGGTGCGCCGCGCGAGCAGCCCCCGCACCCGCTCGTTCGTCGGGTCGTGGCCGTAGGCGCACCGCAGCCACCGCTCGGCGTCCGCGAAGTGCTCCGGCGACATGTCGGCCATCGCGGCCGCGCAGTGCACGTCGATCATCGCGTCGAGGACGTCGGCGCGGTCCGCGTGCGCGGTGGCCTCCTGCCAGGCCCGATGGGAGGCCTGCACGGCCTGCTCGTACCGCCCGCTCTCCAACAGGAGCCGAGCGCGGGCGAGTTGACGCTCGGTGGTGCGGCCGGGGCGCTGCCGCACGACGCGGCCTTCGGCGTCCGGCTGGTCCTGCCGCTCCGGGGGACCGGCGCCCTCCGGTCGGCCTTCCCCGGCCCTCGTGCCCGTGCCCGTGCCCGTGCCCGTGCCTGTGCCTGTGTCCGGGCCCGCGTCCGCGTCCGTGGACGCACCCGCGCTCGCGCCCGTGGACCCACCCGCACTCGCACCCGGGTCCGCACCAGCCCCCGCACCCATGGACACGGACCCGCCCCCGTCCGCACCCCCGTCCGCCCCCGTCCCAAGACCGGCCTCAAGCCCCGCAAGGAGTTCCCGCGCCTCCGTCACGATGTCCCGCAGCAGCGCCACCGCCTCCTGCCTGCGCCCCTGCCGGGCCAGGTCCCTGGCGCGGGCCACGTCCTGGCGCGGCGCGGCCGGGGTGCCGTCGGCGGGGGCGTCGGACGGGGCGTCGAGGGGGAAGAGGGTCGCGGTGAGGGCGGGGGCGTCGGCGAGGGTGTCGCGGGCCGGGTCGGCGGGTTCGAGGAGGCCTTCCTCCAGGGCCGTCGAGCGGGACGAGGGGGCGCCGCCGCCCCCGAGCCGCACGGCGTGCTTGAGGGCGCCGAGGGCGAGCAGCTCCGGCGGCCCGTGGGCGGTGCGCCGGCCGAGGCCCGCGACGCCCGCGCGCACCTGTTCCATCCGCGTGCCGCCGCCGACCAGGAGCAGGGTGTCCACGTCCCCGCGCGGCACCGCGGACTCGTCGAGCAGCGCCTGGGCGCGCCGCACGGTGCGGCGCACGTGCGGCTCCAGGAAGGCGTCCAGGTTCGGCCGGGTGATGCCCATGCGCAGGGCGGGCCCGGTGCCCAGGTCGAGGGTGAGTGCCGCGAAGTCCGTGACCGCGGCCCCGTCCCCGGCGGGTGGTCCCGTCAGCGCCTCCCGTGCCCGCTGCGCCCGCTCGCGCAGGCCGAGCCACACCTCGGCCGGGGCGCCCGTCACGGACGCGGGACCGCGGTGCGCCAGCAGGAGCCGCACCGCGGACTCCAGGGCGGCCTCGTCGAAGGCGCGGCCCCCCGAGGTGGCCGCGCCGACGTAGCCGAGGGCGCGGCAGTGCCCGCGCACGCCCCGCACCAGGCCGAGTTCGAACCCCTCGTACCCCATGCCGTACACGAGGAACGTGCCGCTGTCGCGGTCCGTGGTGTGCCCCATGACCGCGGCCATCGAGTCGCTGATCAGCCGCACGGGCGTGAGCCCGGCCTCGCTCGCCGCGTCCCGCAGGGCCTGGCGCTGCGCCGACTGGAAGGACGCGGGCACACTCACGACGGTCTGCGCGACCCAGGCGTCCGCCTGCTCCTCGACGCGCTCGCGCAGCGCCCTGAAGAGCCGCACCACGACCGTGTCCACGTCGACCGACTGCCCCCGCCACGGGACCGAACGGCCCCCGGCGACCAGGGACTTCAAGCTCGGGAACGTCACCGGGAGCACGCCCGAACCGGCCGGGGCACACCCCAGCCACGGGGGCCCGTCCGCGGGCAGGTCGAGGCGGCGCACCTGCTGTCCCGACCCCGCGAAGAGGGCCCGCACCCCGGTGGCGCCGAAGTCCACGCCGAGGCTGACGCGGTCCGCCCCGGCCCTGGCTGCCGTCATCCGCCGGCCGTGTCGTCGGGAACCTGGAGGATGCCTCCGTAGTCCTTCTTGCTGGGCAGGGTCGGCACCGCGCGCTCCGAGTAGGCCACGGCGATCATGCTGCGCAGGTTCTTGGCCTGCTCGGCGGTCTGGATGGTGTTGCCCTGCCGATGGGCGGCCTTGACCTGCTCGACGGCGTCACTGATCGCGTTGACCGTCTCCAACGGGGCGCCGTCCGAGGCCAGTTCGGCCTGCCGGAACTGACTGGCGAGCCCGCACTGGTGGTACATGTCGTCGAGGAGCAGCTCGGTCAGGCGCTTGTACTCGCGGCTGTCGCCCATCTCCACGGCCCGCTGCGCCTGCGCGATGTCGCGGCGCGCCTTCATCTCCTGCGTCTGCTCGATGTAGGTGCCGTACTGCTTGAGGAAGCGCTGGGCCTCCCGCACGGCGAGCCCCAGCTCCTCGCGCAGCACGGCGCTGTCGACCTCCTGCTCGGTCTCGGGCGGCGGGGTGCGGGGCTTCTCGCGCCGGGGTGTCGCCTCCAGGACCATGTCCGTGCCGCGCACGGAGATCCGCACGGTGATGATGCGGTCCGCGGAGTAGTTGAACGACACGTCCACATGGCAGTTGATCTCGATCTCCTGCGGCAGCTCGAACTCCACCACGCCCTGCTCGTGGTTCTCGCTCGCCACATGACTGTCGCCCTCGTACACCGGCACCCGGATCAGTCTGCTGTCCGTCGCGTGGAACGTGCGCTGGCGCGGCTCGGGCAGCGGATAGGGGGAGCCCGCGGGGATGATCTGGACGAACACGTCCCGCTGCGCGCCCTTCACCGCGGCGATCCCCATGGCCATGGGCGTCGACTCGAACAGGCCCGTGGAGCCCACCGGACGCCCGTTGACCAGGCTCTGCCCGCAGTCCGCGCACGTCTCGGCGGCGTACTCGTTGGTCCGGGCGCACTTCAAGGCGGGGCACTCCACGCCGTCGAGGGTCTCCGCGAGCACGCCCGCGCCGTACGCCACGCACTCCATCGGGTTGATGTTGCGGCGCACCTTGTCGGCGCCGAAGAACGCCTCCACCGCCTCGTACACCGGGCGGGTCAGCGTGCCGCCGCCGACGAGCAGCACGTCGGAGATGTCGCCGGGCTTCAGCTCGAAGCCCGACAGGGTCTCCTTGACCAGGTCCATGGTGCGGGTCACCAGGGGCGCGATCATCGCCTGGAACTCGTCGCGGGTCAGCGCCATCTCGACGTCGACGATGCCCTCGGGCCCGCGGTACGCGGCCGGGATCACGATGTACGTCTCCGGCAGCTCGTTCAGCTCCCGCTTGGCCGCCTCCGCCGCCTTCTTCGCCTGGAACAGGAACTCCTTGTCGCCCGCCGGGTCCACGCCCCGCTCGGCGCGCATCCAGGCGATGATCCGCTCCACGATCACCAGGTCGAAGTCGTCGCCGCCCAGCCAGATGTCCCCGGCGGAGCGAAGGACCTGGAACTGGCTGTTCCCCTCACGGTCCTTGACGGTGTTCAGGACGGAGATGTCGAAGGTGCCGCCACCCAGGTCGTACACCAGGACACGGCTGCGGGCGCCGTCCGGCTTGTGCAGGCCGAAGGCGACCGCGGCCGCCGTCGGCTCGTCGACGATCTTCTTCACCACCAGGCCCGCGCGCTCCGCGGCCTCCCGCGTCGCCGCCCGCTGCGCGTCGCGGAAGTACGCGGGCACCGTGATCACCGCGTGCGTGACCTGCTCGCCGAGGGTGCGCGCCGCGTCCCGCACCAGCTTGTCGAGGATGACGCTGGAGATCTCGGCGGGCTTGCGGGTGCGGCCCCCGAGCGTCACATGGGCGCGCGGGTCGTCGTCGGGACCCGGCACGATCTCGTAGCTGAGCCGGTCGCGGGCCTCGGCCACCGAGGTGTCCGCGAAGTCCCGGCCCATCAGGCGCTTCACCGACACGATGGTGTCCCTGGGCTGGCGCACCGCCCAGTTCAGGGCGTCCTCGCCGACGATCGTCTGCTCCTTGCCGTCGCGCCGCACCAGGCCCACGACGGACGGTGTGAGCCGGTCGCCCTTGCTGTTGGTGAGCACCGCGATGTCGCCGCGGTGCGGATCGTGGGCGGCGACGGCGCTGTTCGTCGTGCCGAGGTCGATCCCGATGGCCTTCATCCGTGCGTGGTCCCTTCCCGTGGTGCCCTGCCTGTCCCGCCGTCGGCGCCCTCTTCGGCCGCCGCGACCACGACCCGGGCGGCGCGCAGCACCTGACCCCGGTATCGATACCCGCGCCGCACGACCTCAAGGACCTCGTCGTCGACCGCCCCGGACGGGACGGCGCGCACCTCGACGACGTGGTGCGTCGCCGGGTCCGCGCGCTCCCCGGCGCGCCCGAACACCTCCAGGCCCTCGTCCGTGACCGCCGACTCCAGCTGCCGCACGACGAGTTCGAGACTGCGGTGGTACGCGGCCGGGTCCGCGCCGTCCGGCCCTTCGGCGAGGAGGCGCCCGCAGGCGTCCAGCGTGTCGGCGCACACCAGGAGCAGCCGCTCGGTGTGCGCCCGGTGCGCGGCGTCCCGGGCGGCCAGCGCCCTGGAGCCCTCGTACGCGGCCAGGGCGGCGGCCCCGTACGAGGCGGCGGATTCCTGGGGGTCCTGGGGGTCCAGGGGGTCGTCGGGATCCGGGCGCGGGGGGCCCGGCGGGTCCATCGGGTTCATGTGCGCGCCTCCTTTCGGGTGGTCAGACGTCGAAGCGGACGAGGTCGGCGAGGAGGCGGGCGGCGGCCTCGTCGGACAAGGGGGCGCCGGGGTCGGGCCCGCCCTGTTCCCGGAGCAGCCGGTCGATCTCCGCGACGGCTTCCGGGAGTTCGTCGGCGAGGTCCACGTCGTACCGGAACAGATCGACGAGCAGCCGTCCCGGCACGGTGCGCAGCTCGTCCCAGGCCGCCTGCGTGAACGGTGTCATCAGGCGCCGCGCGAGCAGTTCGAACGGCACGTCCCGCAGCTCCGCGTGCGAGGTCCACGGCGTCACGCCGGCCTCGGCGAGGACGTCGTAGGGGCTCGGTGCGCTGTCCGGATCCTTGATCACGAGGGGTCGCCTCCTTCGGTGGTCAGGGCCGTGAGCCAGCGGCTCACCGCGTCGAGCAGCGCCCGCCGGACCCTGGCGTCCATGACGTCGGCGCGGGTGGCGCGGATCAGGTGGTGCAGGGCCCTGCGGACGTCACCGCGGGCGAGTTCGGCCTCCGCGCGGTCGGTCAGCGCGGCCGCCCAGGACGCCAGGTCGTTCTCGTCGGGGGGCGGCTCCGCGCCGTCGCTGCGCATCAGCTCGCCCACGCCCACGACGCCCAGGTCCGTGGCGAGCAGCCGGTCGAGTTCCTCCAGGCTCTCGCCGAGGGTCTCGCGGTAGTTGTGGGTGAGGGCCTGGCCGAGGCCCACGTCGAGCAGGCCGAGCGCCTCGTGCAACAGGCGCAGGCGGGCGGGGAGTTCGTCGGTGCGGGCGTCCAGGGTGAAGACGAGGGCGCGGGCCAGGTTGTCGCGGGCGTGGTTGGACGCCGGGTTCAGGGCGAGGGCGCGGCGCAGGTCGGCCTCCGCGCCGTACACGTCGGAGCGCATGCCGTGCTTGGTGCGGGTGTAGCCGCGCCACACGCCCCGCATCGAGTACAGCGACGACAGCCGCCCGTCGAGCTGGTCGCGCACCTCCCGCTCCAGCGGGTGCAGCACCGGCGGCACCGCCTCCACGAGCGTGATCGCCTCGTCCAGGACGTCGCCGCGGCGCACCAGGTCCTCGTCGAGCAGCGCCTCCACCCGCCCGAGCACGGTCCGCACCAGCGCCTTCTTCGCCCGCGCCGTCATCCCCGCGCGGCGCGCCACCCGCACCAGGCGCTCCCACTGCTCCTGCGCCCGGCCGAGCCCGCACTCGCCGTCGGCGAGCGCCGTCCGCGACAGCTCGAGGCGTACGCGGACGGCCAGTTCGACGCCGTCCTGCAGCAACCGCGCGTGCCGGTGCGGCAGATGGACGTACGCCGGGTCCCGGCGCAGGAACTCCTGGCAGTACGCGCACCCCTCGATGTGGCGGCGCGGGTCGGACGCGGCGGCGGGGCCCGCGCAGTCGTCGGGGAGCGTCGTCAGGGTGGGGAACGCGGGCAGGGCGCGCAGCGCGGGCTCGAACTTGTGCACCGCGCACAGCGTGAGGGCCCGGGCAAGGCCCGAGAACGCCCAGCGCAGCTCCCGCACCGCGTACTCGCCCGGGTCCTTGCCGTCCTTCGCCGCGACGTCCAGGTCCGCGGCCAGGTCGGCGAGCGGCAGTTGCAGCTCCAGGAGGCGTACGTAGCGTGGGCCGCAGGCGAGGGCGGCGCGCGCCCCCGGCACCCCGGCGAGGCCGCCGACGTCCTTGAGGATCCGCGCGCCCGCGAGCTCCGCCTCCAGGAACTCCGCCAACTCCTCGTACCTCGCCGCCTGTTGCGGCCGGTCCTGCTCGGTGTGCCGCTGCTCGCACGCCTGGAGCAGGCCGAACAGATGGCGGCTCAGCTCCCAGCGCAGCCGCGTCATGTCCTCATGGGTCAGCTTCCGTTCGTAGCAGGCGGCCCGCTCGGCCCGCCAGCCGTCCCAGTACGCGTCGTCGCTCAGCAGCGTGGCCCAGTACGCGAGCGCCAACTCCCAGGTCCGCACCGCGTGTTCCCATGCTCCGCTCTGCTCCAGGTCCTGCGCCTGCCACAGCCGGGCCACGGCAAGGCCGTGCGCGGCCGCCATGTCGCCCGGCGCGGCGGCGAGCCGCCGCTCCCACTCGGCGGTGGCCGCGTCGCGGCCCCTCGCGAGGAGCAGGAGCAGCGGCGCGTCGCCCGGGAAACGCTCGCACAGCACGTCCACGAAGCCGGGCCCCGCGTGCTCGTCGTCCGGCGACAGCGTGGCGAGCGCCGCCCGCACGCCGTCCGGCCGCTGCCAGCGGTACAGCAGCGCGTCCACCTGCAACCGCCGTCCCGGCAGCCGCAGTTGGTCCCACGCGACCCGCTCCGACCATGTCATCGCGCCGCGTTCCAGGAGCGTGTACGAGGCGTCGCTCACCGCGGCCATGGACACGCCCGGGTGCACGCCCGCCGTGCGCAGCGCCCGATAGGGGTACGTCTCGTCGCGCAGCGCGAACGGGTCCGCGGCCAGCGGCCCCCGCGTGGGGCCGTCGGCCCACGGCAGCAGCTCGATGAGGCGCCGCAGCCTGCGGCGGCGCACGTCGGCGCGGTCGAGCCGGTCCGCCGCCCGCCCGTACGCCTCGACGGCCTCGCTCCACCGGCCCTCCGCCTCCAGGGACCGGCCCCGCGCGTACGCCAGATGAGCGTCCGCGTCCCCGTGCCCCCGGCACTCCTCGAACGCCTCGGCGGCCCGCCGCCACTCCTGGTGCGCGTCCGCGAGCCTGCCCCGGGCGTACGCGGCGACGGCGGGCGCGTCCCGGTACGCGCCCAGCGCCCCGGCCGCCGTCACCACGGCCGCCCACTCGCCGTCGGCCTCGGCGGCGCGGACCCGGGCGTACTCCGCCCGTGCGGCGTGATCCCGCCCTTCGCCCGCACCGCTCGTGCCGTCCGCGTCGCCCGTCCCGCCGAGCTGGTCGTACGCGGCGGCGACCTCCCGCCACGCGGCGGCCGCCCCCGGCGCCGCACCCCGCGCCTCGACCGCTTCCTCGGCCACCCGGGCCCTCGCGTACCGCCGTCGCGGCGTCACGTCCGCCCACGCGTCGGGCAGCACGACCAGCGCGTGCAGGGCGTCGGCCCACCGGGAGGCGAGCTCGTGGGTGCGGGCGAGCGCGTAGAGGTGGAGGTGGAGGGATTCGCGGGTGGTGGGGGTGAGGAAGTCCGGGGTGCTGGTGCTGGCGATGGCGTTGCTGGTGGGGGAGTTCAGGGGGGCGGTGCACGTCGGGGTGTGTGGTGTGGGGCTGATGGTGGCGGCGGTGTCTGGTGTGGAGTCGGCGGTGGCGGAGGTGTGGGGAGAGGGGCTGATGGTGGCGGGAGTGTGCAGTGAGGAGCTGACGGTGGCGGGGGTGCTCGGCGTGGGGCTGACCGTGGCGGCGGTGTCCGGAGCGGCGCCGGGTGGGGCAGGGGCAGGGGGAGTGGTGGCGTCGCCTGCCGGGTCGGGAGCGGGTGGCGGCAGGGGGGTGCGGGGCGGCGGCACGGCGCCACCGGATGCGCCGTCGGTGAACGCGCGGGCGTAGATGGCGCAGGCCGCCGCCCAGTCGCCCCGGCCCTCCGCGCGGCGGCCCTCCACCTTGCGGCGCAGCGGGGCCACGGTGCCGTCGCGGGCGGCGTCGGGGAGGTCGGCCAGGAGCCCGGAGGCGGCGGCCCAGTCCCCGCGGCCGTCGGCGGCGGCACGGGCCCGGGCGTAGAGGCGGCGCACCTTCACCTCGCCGTCGGCGTACTCGTCCGGCAGCCCGCCGAACCCGTCGATGACGCCGTCCCACTCGCCTTGTGCGTCAGCGAACATGCCACGGGAGTAACGAAGTTGGGCCTGGACGTCGACGAACTCGGCGGGCAGTGCGGCCAGGTGGGCCACGGCGGCGCCCCAGTCGCGCGACTCCTGGCAGCGCCGGCCCTGGGCGTAGGACCAGCGGAGGGTGACGTCGCTGCCGCTCGTGGTTCCGTTGTCGGCCACCGCCTCCCGGCAGATGCCGAAGGCGGCGCTGGCCGTGGCCCAGTCGCCCGCGTCGGCGGCGACGCGGCCGCGTGCGTAGGCGTGGCGGACGGGGGCGTCGGAGATGTCCGGGGCGTCCGGCGGGCCGGGGGTGTCGGTGCGGGGCGGGCCGGAAGGGGCGGGGCTTACGCCATGGTCGCCGTTGGCGGTGCGCGGGGGAGCGGAGGGTTTCGGCGGGGCCGGCGGCGGGGAGGTCGGGCTGCCGCCGGGGAACAGCCGGTCGGCCGTGACCGCGCCGTTCTCGCCGGGCGCACCCGCGTCGGCACCAGCCGCCCCGCTTGCGGTGGGTGTGCCGGTCCCGGTGCTCGGCGCACTGATTGCGGTGGGTGTGCCCGTCCCGGTGCTCGGCGCACAGATTCCGGTGGGTGTGCCGGTCCCGGCCCCCGCCGCACTGTTCCCGGCGAGTGCGCCGACTTCAGCGTCGACGTCGTACCCGGAACGTGCCCGCTCCCCGGGGCCCGCCTGTTGCGCGGTGCCTGCGCCCTCGCGCCCTGTGGCCGCACGGGCCCCGGCCCGCAGGCCGTACCCGGCACCTGCCCCCTCCCCGAGGGCTGCCCGTTCCCCGGGACTCGCCTGTTGCCCGGCGCCTGCCTGCTGCCCGGCGCCCGCCGCGCTGCTCTCTGTGGCCGCGTCGACTCCGTTCCGCAGGCCGTACCCGGCACCTGCCCCCTCCCCGAGGGCTGCCCGTTCCCCGGGACTCGCCTGTTGCCCGGCGCCCGCCTGTTCCCCGGTGCCTGCGCCCTCGCGCCCTGTGGCCGCACCGGCCCCGGCCCGCAAGCCGTCCCCGGCACCTTCCTGTTCCCCGGCGCCCGCCGCCCTGCTCTCCGTGGCCGCGCCGACTCCGTCCCGCAAGCCGTCTCCAGCACCTGCTCTCTCCCCGAGGGCTGCCCGATCCCCGGCACTCGCCTGTTGCCCGGCGCGCGCCTGTTCGCCGGTGCCTGCGCCCCCGCGCCCCGTGGCCGCGCCGACTCCGTCCCGCAAGCCGTACCCGGCACCTGCCCCCGAGCTGCCGTCCACGTCCTCCCCGGTGCCCGACCCCTCCTGGACAGCCGCCCTCTCGCCACCGCCCACGCCCTCCCCGACACCCCCGCGGCCCAACGCGCCCCCGCCCGCCTCCACGCAGACGCCGAACTCCTCCATCGCTCCCTGCCAGTCACCCGCGCCCTCCGCGATGCGGCCCCGCGCGTATGCCGCGCGTGCGGTGAGGGTCGGGTCGGTGGGGTGGAGCGCCAGGGCCTCGGCGTAGGCGTGGGCGGCCTGGGGCCAGTCCGTGGCGTGGTGGGCGCGGGTGGCCGTCGTGAGGGCCGTGGCGAGGCGGAGGTGGGTGCGGGCCGCCGTGAGGCGGGAGCGGGGGGTGGGGGAGTCGGGGGTGGTGGCGAGGATCTGTTCGTAGAGGGCGATCGCGGTGGGCCAGTCGGCGGCGGCCTCCGCGGCCCGCGCCCGGTCGGCCAGGTCGGCGGCGTGGCGCAGCCGGTCCGCGCGGTCGACGAGCGCGGCGGGCAGCGGGCACGGCAGCGCCTCGCCGACCGCGGCGAGGCGCCGCGCCGCGTCCGCCCCGTCACGCCCGGCGGCGAGCACCCCGCACAGCGCGTCAAGAGCGGGCCAGGCCAGCTCGAACGCCGCCTCGTCCCGCAACTGCCGCTGCTCGTCCTCGTACTGCCGCGTCGGTGTCCGCAGGATCCGGAGGACCTGCGCCCACTCGCCGCGGTCGCGCTCGAAGCGCGCCGCGTCGATCAACGTCGCCGCGCCCACGTGCCCCACGGGCCGCTGGAAGGCGCGCAGGGCCTCCGCGCCCTCGCGCAGCGGGTCGGGCGCCGCGCTGTCGTCGTCGCGCACCTCGCGCGCCTTGAACAGCCACCCGTGCCGGTACCCCGCGTGCAGGAACAGCGCGGGCGTCGCCCACTCGACGGCGGTGTGCCGCGGCAGATGGGAGATGCGGCGGCGCGCGGCGGCCATCGACTCGTCGACGGTCCGGTTCGCCGCGAGCCCCTTCAGGAGTTCCGGGCTGAAGCGGCCCGCCGACACGTCGCTGACCCGGCCGCGCATGGCGACGACGGCGGGCACGCCCCCGCCGACCAGCGCCTGCGCGAGCCCGGAGAACGGCTCGGAGTGCACGCCGTCGGGGCCCGAACTGTCGGCTCCGGAACAGAGGTTGAGGACGGCGAGGCGCAGCCGGGGTGCCTTGAGGAGGATGCCGCTCAGGAGGTCGGCGGGGACCGGGTCCACACCGCCGCGGTCCGTCTCCAGGTGGACGACACCCTTGCCGAGGTCCTCGTCGTACGTTCCGTGGGCGATGAGGAGCACGGCCGTGGGCAGGTCGCCGTGTGCGCCGAGCGCCGCCTCCAGGCGCTCGCGGGTGGCCCGCTCGACGACGGTGGTACGGACGGCCACCTCGGGCAACTCGTGGCGCAGAGCGGCCACTTCGGTGTCCACGCGCAGCGCGGGACCCGACCCGGCAGGGGAGGCGCAGGCGACGACGAGGCGGATCAGGCTGGGCTCGTCCGCCGGGTCGGGCAGGCGGCGGCCGAGGGGCCCGCCGGGCAGCGAGCGGGCCAGGGAGTAGCCGGGGCCGAGGGCGAGGGACTGCTGCGGAAGGCCGGCGGGCGCGCACAGCGCTTCGAGGGGCAGTTCCCGCAGGTGCGGCGGCAGGTCGAAGCGGAGGCGCAGGCCGCGCGGCGGGCGCAGGCGCTGGGCGAGTTCGAGGGCTGCGGCCAGACAGCTCCCGGCCTCGCCGACTCCGCCCGCGCCGCCTCCCTGTCCTGCGCCGCCTCCCTGTCCCGCGCCGCCGAACAGCAACGCGTACACGTCCCGGCCGAGTTCACGCAGCTGCTCGGCCGTGTGCCGCTCGCCCATGGGGGCGAGGCCGAGGTCGGCCTCGACGAGCCGGTCCCAGCGGGCCCGGAACGCCGCGGGCGCGCCGTCCACGGTGATCACGCCGAGGGCACAGGCGGGGCCGCTGACGGCCACGAGGCAGTGGGACGGGCCGACCGGGCGGACCCGGATGCGCAGTTCCTCGTACTGGAGCACGGCCGTCGCTCACCTCCAGCTCTCGTCGAACTGCTCGCGTACGAAGTCGAGTTCGCCCTGTATCCGGTTCCGTTGCTCCGTGATCTCCGGGTCGTCGGGGAAGTGGGCGAGTGCGGCGGTCAGCTGCCCGACGGCCTCCTCCAGGGCGGTGCGCGCGCCGGACAGGCTGCCCGAGCCCCAGCGGCGCAGGGCCAGGCCGTGCAGCACGATACCGAGGCTGAGCTGTGCCCGCCGCAGTCGCGGTGCGATCGCCACGGAGCGCCGCAGGTCCCTCGCGGAGGTCTCCAGGTCGGGGTCCTCACGGTTGGCCTCGCGGATGCCGCGGTCGGCGAGCACGCGCGCCAACTGCCCGTCCAGGCGGGGTCGTTCGTTGGCGCCGATGACGGAGCGGGCCGTCTCCAGGGTGCCGGCCGCGCGGGTCAGGCGACCGGCGCGGTAGGCGTCCTTGGCGGCGGCGAGGGCGAGGCCGACGACGGCTGCCTGGGTGTGCCGGTAGCGCTCAAGACGTCTGCTGTGGACGAGGGCGCGGCGCCAGCACGCGGCGGCGGCGTCGAAGTCGGGCCGGTCGGCCGTGAGGTGGTCCCTGCCGAGGGTGACGCGGGCGGCCAGGGCCAGCTCCCTGGCGTCCCGGGCGAGCCGCCGGTGGCGGTCGGGGAGGCCCGAGTACCCGGGGTTGAGCGCGTCGAAGCGGGCGCAGTCCGGTTCGCAGACGGGCGCCGCGGCCGAGCCCGCCGCACGGGCCCGCGCGCGGCAGTCGCGGCAGCGCAGCTCGGCGAGGGCGGCGAGGGCGTCGCCGGGGAGTCCGGCGGTCAACTGGAGCTGGGCGAAGCCGAGTTCGGAGAAGGGGTGGACGAGGGTGGGGTGGGCGAGGTCGGTGTCGGCGGCGGTTCCCGTGCCGGTTCCTGTGCCGGTTCCTGTGGCGGTTCCTGTGCCGGTTCCTGTGCCTGTGCCCGTCTCGGCGTCGGCGCCTGTGGTGATCGCGGCCCCGCCCCCGGTGGCGGTGAAGACGCCGAACTCCCGTACCCGGCCGAGCGCGGCGATCGCCAGCGGGCCGCAGCGCAGCGGGGTGCCCCAGGGCCCGGGGAACCCTCCGGCCTCGTCGAGGAGCCGCGCGGCGTCGGCCTCGCGCTGGAGGAGCGCGTCCGGGGGCACGCGGCTGCCGCGGTCGCCCTCGTCGGGCAGGTGCCGCGCCACCCGGTCCCGCAGCCCGGCGCGGAGGTCGGGCACGAGGTCGGCGGCCACGTCCACGCCGTACCGCCGCCCGGCCGTGAGGCGTACGCGGTCCCAGAAGGAGACGTCGTACAGGAGGGCGCCCCAGGCGGCGACGGCGCGCTCGCAGGGCGGGGCGGCCGGGGGTGGGCCGTCGGTGCGGGGCTCCTGTGCCGGGGAGTTGAGGAGGGCGATCGCGAGGGCGTGGGTGACGCGGTGGTCGGAGGGGGCGCGCCGGGCGGCGGCGTCGAGGACGTCGACGGCGTGGGTCCGCCGCCCGCCCACGGCCAGGGCGACGCCGTACAGCGCCGCGTGGCCCCCGGTGTCCGGCGCGATGTCCCACGCCGCTCCGAACAGCGCGGCGGCTCGCGGCCAGTCCGGGTCGGCGCCGTCGAGCGCGGCGAGCCCGGCCTTGCGGAGCAGTGCGGCGATGCGAGGGGCGCCGCATGCGGGCCCGGGGGTGCTCTGCGGCTCTGGCTCCGGCTCGGAGGTGCCCTGTACGTCTGGCTCAGGAGCGCCTCGTACCCCCGATAGAACCGCCGCCACCCACCGCCCCTCGTCGTCGAGGACTCCATCCCGCTCCGCCGCACGAAGATCGGCCCGCGCCCCGTCCCGGTTCCCGGCGGCCACGCGTGCGTAGGCGCGCTGGACGAGGGCGCGCGGGTGGGGAGTGGTGCCCGCGAGGCAACGGGTGAAGTGGGCCTCGGCGGCGTCGAGTTCGCCCTGGTGGGCCAGGGCGCAGCCGAGCCAGAACAGAGGGGCGGAGTCGTCGGGGGCCGTGTCGTGGGCGAGGCGGAACTCGGCGAGGGCGCCGTCGAACTCTCCGGCGGCCAGCTGCAAGCGCCCGAGCCCCACGCGGGCCCGCGCGGTGACGCCGGGGCCGGGGGCGAGCGACAGGGCGAGCCGAAAGGACCGCTCGACGGCACCGGCATCAGCACCCGCGCTCGCGGCGCCACCTGCGCTTGCGGCGCCACCCGCGCCTGCGGCCCCACCCGCCATGCCACTCAAGCCACCCAAGTCCCCCACCCCCCACCGCCCGAGGTGAGCCTCCCCCTCCGCACAGGCACTCTCCGCGTCGGCGACGGCCGACTCCGTCCGTGGCTCCACTCCCACAAGCCCCCGTTCAGCAGCCGGTGACGGGCACTCAGCCCGCGGCCTCGTCCAACTCCGAGCGCCAGCGGCCGAGTCGGCGATCGTAGTGCAGCGGACCCATTCGGAACGTCGTCAAGTCGAGGCCCAGCAACTGCTCATACGCCTCGGCGGGCAGATCCGGTTCCAGGACGACGCTCAGGCCGCTCCGGTCGTCCTGGAGCACCAGGGGGCGCGGCACCCCGCCGTCGCCCGCGGCTCCCCGGCCCGCCGCGCGCCGCACCACGCCCTTGAACGACGCGTACGCGTCCCGCACCGCCTCCGCGCCCAGGCCGCCGAGGAAGGCCTGGAGCGGCAGGGAGACGAGGAGGAGCCACGGGAGGTCGCCGACGCCGCGGTGGTCGAGGGTCCGGCGGACGCGGGCGGTGCGGACGCCGAGGCCGTCGAGTGCCGCGGTGAGGTCCTGGCCGAGGGCTTCGGGGGCCTCCTGGTCGAGCAGCAGCTCCGCGCGCAGCGGCGGGGCGTCGGGCATGGGGCGCGTTCTCCTTCCGGCGGCAGCGGCAGCGGCAGCGGCAGCGACGGTGACGGCGACGGTGACCGGGTCGGCGATGGCGGCGGCCGGGGCCGGGGTCGGCGGTGGGTACGGACCCGGGTCCCGGGACCCGCAGCCTAGACGTGCCGGTCACTCCCGCACCGGGAAACCGCGATCTCTCACCCGCACCGGAGGCCCGGGAGCCCCTCACCCGCACCACCGCCCTGCGCCCCGCAGGACGCCCACGACGCATCCTCCTGCATCTGCCATGCACCCGTCATGCGCCGTTTTTCCGGAATGCGGGATTCATGGAACTTTCGCCGCATGCCGTGAGTCTTCTGGGGTGAGGGCTGAAGAACAGCCGAGTCAGCCGCATCACTGAAGACAGCTGAACACGGGGGTGTTCGACCTTGACCGACGTGACTGACACGCAGACCGGAGCACACGCGGACTTCGACCGCGATGCCGCCACGCGCGACCTGGAGACCCGCGAACTGACGCCGTTCATGGCGCCGTTGACCGTCCCGCCCATCCTGCGCCCGGCGGGCGGCGACGTCCTGGAGGAGACGGAGATCGCCGTCCGCCCCGCCTGGGTGCGCCTGCACCCACAGCTCCCGCCCACGCTCATGTGGGGGTACGAAGGGAGCGTGCCGGGGCCCACCATCGAGGTGCGCCGCGGCGAGCGCGTGCGGATCGCTTGGACGAACCGCGTGCCCAAGGACAGCGAGTTCCCCGTCACGGCCGTCGAGGCCCCGCGCACGTCACCGCCGCCGAGCACCCGCCCGGGCCGCGACGGCGTCGAGCCGAACAAGGACGTGGCGGCGCTGCCCGCCTGGACGGTCACGCACGTGCACGGTGCGCAGACGGGCGGCGGGAACGACGGCTGGGCGGACAACGCCGTGGGGTACGGCGACGCCCAGCTGTCGGAATATCCGAACGACCACCAGGCGGTCCAGTGGTGGTATCACGACCACGCCATGAACATCACCCGGTGGAACGTGTACGCGGGGCTCTACGGCACGTACCTGGTCCGCGACGACGAGGAGGAAGCGCTCCAACTCCCCTCCGGCAAGCGGGAGATCCCGCTGCTGCTCGCCGACCGGAACCTGGACACCGACGAGGACGGCCGCCTCACTGGACGCCTCCTGCACAAGACCACGATCGTCGACCCGAAGAACGCGGAGACGGGCAAGCCGGTCTCCCTGCCCTTCACCGGCCCGTACACCACGGTGAACGGCCGCATCTGGCCGTACGCGGACGTGGCCCCGGGCTGGTACCGCCTCCGTCTTGTGAACGCGTCGAACGCCCGGACGTACGACCTGGTCCTCGTCGACGAGGACGACGAACCGGTGCCCGGCGTGCTGCACCAGATCGGCAGCGACGGCGGCCTGCTGCCCCGGCCCGTGCCCGTCGACTTCGACGCGGCCCTGCCCATTCTGACGGTCGCGCCCGCCGAGCGCTTCGACCTGCTCGTGGACTTCCGGACGCTCGCGGGCAAGCGGCTCCGCCTGGTCAACAAGGGGCCGAACGCCGCGCCCGGCGTCCCCGACCCGGCGGGTGACGTGGCCTATCCGCACGTCATGGAGTTCCGCGTCGGCAGGGGCGGCGGCGCCCCGGAGACCTTCCGGCTGCCCGAGGTCCTGTCCGGCTCCTTCCGGGCCATCGGCCACGGCGTGCCGCACGGCCACCGCCTCGTCGTGCTCACCCCGCCCGCCACGAAGGGCGGCGGCGGTCACCCGGAGATGTGGGAGATGGTGGAGGTGAAGGATCCGGGGTCCGTCCGGATCCCGGCCGACGGCATCATCCAACTGCGCGGCCCGGACGGCGTCCTGAAGACGTACCGCCGCATCGCCCGCACGTTCAACGACGGCCTCGGCTTCACCATCGGCGAGGGCGCGTACGAACAGTGGAGCTTCCTGAACCTCGCGGTCGCCCCGAACGTGACCCACCCGATGCACATCCATCTGGCCGACTTCCAGCTCCTCGGCCGCGACGCGTACGACGCCTCGGGCTTCGACGTGACGGTCGGCGGCACCCGCGCCCCGATCGCCCACGACCCGGACACGAGGATCCCCCTGGCTCCCAACGAGCGCGGCTGGAAGGACGTCTTCCGGGTGCCCGGCGGCCAGCTCCTCCGCGTCATCGGCAAGTTCGACGGGGCGTACGGCCGGTTCATGTACCACTGCCACCTCCTCGAACACGAGGACATGGGGATGATGCGGCCGTTCGTCGTGATGCCGAAGGAGGCGCTGAAGTTCGACCACGGCGGCGGGCACGGCGGCCACGGGGGCGGGCACGGGGGCGGCCACTGAAGGCGACTCCACGAGCGACCCCGGCGGCGGGGGGCGTGGGCTCAGACGGTCCGCGCTCCCTGCCCCTCCGGCTCCCGCGCCCCCACCGCGTGCGCCACAGCCGCCCGGGCGAGCCCCCGCACGAACGGATGCGGCCGCGACCCGTCGCCGTACTGCTCCGGCTGGAAGAGCGAGGCCAGGAAGAAGGGGTGGCCGGGAAGTTCGGCGACCCGCACCTGGCGCTGCTCGTCCCAGCCGCTGAAGCGCAGACCGTGGGACTCCAGGACGGGAAGGTGGACGCTGCCGTCGGGGCCGTACAGGCAGTGGAAGCGCTCCAGGGAGTGGTCGGCACCGAGCAGCGACTCGGCGAGGGAGCCGGGCGCGAGCCGCACCACGCCCTCGTGGCCGACGAGCGAGCACGCGAGGGGCGTGAGCATCTGGTCGTCGGCGTCCGGGTCGTTCTCCGCGTGCGCGACCCCGGTCAGGCCGCACGCGTTCCGGGCGAACTCCAGGAGCGCGTGCTGGAACCCGCCGCACGTGCCGAGGAACGGCACGCCGTCCTCGCGGGCGGTGCGGATCGCGGCCAGCGCGCCCGCCTCGCTGCGGTACGGACTGCCCGGAAGCACCCACACCGCGTCGAAGCCGCGCACGGCGTCCGGCTCCTCGGCGTCCGGCGTCGGGATCCAGTAGGCGTCGAGGAGCAGCCCGTCGCGGGCGGCGAGCGCGGACAGCAGGAGCGGGACGCGGGTGTGGGCGATGACGGACGGCGAACGGTCGGCGATCAGGGCGATACGGGCCACGGGGGCCGGTGCTTCGGTCATGGACCTCATCCTCGGCGGCCCCGCCCGTTCACGTCCAACGATCAAATCTGCACCCTCCATAAGCAACGCTGATGCACGTGGGCGATCCTGAACGGCATGGACCCGCACCTCCTGCGCACGTACGTCGTCGTCGCCCGCCTGGCCTCGTTCTCCGCCGCCGCCCGCGAACTCGGCTACACCCAGTCCGCCGTCTCCCAGCACATCGCCGCCCTGGAACAGGACCTCGGCGCCCCGCTCCTGACCCGCCGCCCCGTCGCACCCACCCGCGCGGGCGAACGCCTCCTGGAGCACGCGGGCCCGCTCCTGCTGCGCATCGACGCGGCCCGCGCGCAGGTCGCGGCCCTGGTGGGCGCGGTCGACGAGGCCCTCACGCTCGTCGCCGCGCCGACGGCCCTGACACCCCGCACGCTCCGGGCGCTCCCGCCGACCGGCGTCACCCTGCGCGTCCTGCCGCGCGCGGACGTCCCCGGGGCCGTCGCGACGGGCGCGGCGCCCCTCGGGCTCGTCGACGGCCTGGCCGCGCCCAGCGACCCGCTGCGCCTGACCGACGTGGCCCCGCTCGGCGTCCGCGGCGTCGGCGAGGAACCCGTCCGCGTCCTGCTGCCCGCGGGCCACCCGCTGGCCCACCGCACCGGCCTGCGCCTCGGCGACCTGGCCGACGCCCGCTGGCTTGACGCGCCCGGCGCGGGCCTGCCCCTGGACCAGCTGCGGGCGGCCCACGGCGGTGGCGGCTTCCGTCCGGCCCTGCGCTACGAAGGCACCGACGTCCGCACCCTCACCGCCCTCGTCGCCACGGGACACGGCCTCGTCCTGCTCCCGGAGTCGGCCGCCGCCGCACCCGGCACCGTCGCCGTCCCGCTCACCGAGCCACGCGTCGTCCACCGCACCGAACTGCTGCACGCCGGGGCCCTGCACGGCTCCGCCGAGGTGTTCGCCGCACACCTGGACGTCACCCGTTCGTGAATCGTCGCGCGGGGTCACGCCGGGTAGGGCTGTGGCCGGAGGCGAGCCATGGAACAGACCGCGTTGCGTCCCAAGTCGCTGCCGGGAGACGAGCCCGACCCCGGCCGGCCATCCCCCACCACCACCGCGTCCGAGGCGCCCGGGAAACCCGGACGCCCCGCCGCACCCCGCAAGGGCCACCGTCCGCACGCCGCACGGCGCCGCGGCAGACGGCTCTTCTCGCTCCTCTTCGGCCTGTTCTGCGCCGCGGTCCTGCTGCTCTCGGGCATCGGCCTCGGTACCGTGGGCGCCACGGTCATCGGCATGAGCAAGCTCGCGGAGATGCAGAGCAAGGCGGGCGAGCAGGGCGCGGCCATGGGCGCGGCGCCGGGGGCGGCCTCGGGAGCCGGGGCAGGGGCCGGGGCGGGGGCGTCTTCCGGGGCGGACCACGCCACGTCCCCGAAAGCGCCCTCGAAGGAAGCCTCGAACGTTCCCCCGAAGACGCCCCCGGACGCGTCCCCGAAGAAGACCGCCTCGGGCAAGGCCACCTCGGGCACGGCCTCCTCCGGCAAGGGCGCCGCGGCCGTCGGGCCGGGGTCCCCGCGCCCCGCCCTCGGCGTCGAGGCCGTCGACGCCCCGGGTGGAGGCGGCGCGCTGCTCGTCGGGGTGCACCAGCCGGGCCCCGGGCACGCGGCGGGTCTCGTACGCGGTGACGTCCTGCTCGCGTTCGGCGGCAGCAGGGTCACCTCGGCCGGTGACCTGGCGAAGGCCGTCGCGGGCGCCAGGCCGGGCAGGAACGTCACGCTGACGGTCCGTCACGCGAGCGGTGCGCGGCAGGTGTTGACGGCGCGCCCCGGCCTGGTCACGTGACGACGCGGAAGTGCGTGGTCAGCCGCCGCTCGTCGTCAAGGACGTGGAAGGCGAGCCCGACGGGGGCGTCCAGGTCGACCAGGCCCTCGCCCTCCCACGGCAGCCGCAGCGTGGAGACCACGCCGGGGCCGACGATCAGGGGCCGCCCCGCGAAGGTGGTCGCCGCCGGGGTGTGCGCGTGCCCGATGATCAGGCCCACGATCTCGGGGTGCCGCTCCACCAGGGCCGCGAGGGGCTCCGGTGCGCGCAGCCGCCAGGTGTCCAGGCGCGGGTGGTGCATCCGGACGGGGTGGTGGTGGAAGGACAGCAGGACCGGGGTGCCGTCGTCGAGCCCGGCGAGCCGGTCCTCCAGCCACGCGTACGTCTCCTCGTCCAACTGTCCCTCGTCGCTGCCCGGCAGGCTGGAGTCGACCATCAGGATCTCGGTGCCGCCGACGCGGTGGGCGCGGTTCACCGGCGCGTCCGAGGGCGTGACCTCGCCGAGCAGCGCCGTCCGGTAGGGGCCGCGCACGTCGTGGTTGCCGGGGCAGGTAAGGACCGGCCAGGGCGCGTCGGTGAACAGCAGGCGGGCGGCCTCCTTGTACTCGGACTCCTCGCCGTGGTCGGCGATGTCGCCGGTCACCAGGAGCGCGTCCAACGGCCCGGGCAGCGCCCGCAGATGGTCGAGCACCCGCTCGGCCCGCTCCGTCGCGCGTGCCGTCCCGTCCAGGTGAAGGTCACTGATCTGCGCCAGTACCAGCATGTCGTACGCCCCTCCGTGCCGAGATGATCTAATGGCTGGAGGTGATCCAACCATTAGTCAGACCGATGCCGGAACGGCCAATCGCAAACCGGTGGCACGGGGTGGATCCGGCCGCCATGGCCGCCATGGGCGCCATGCTGACCACCCTTGTCGCCTTCCTCGGCGCCGCGGTGCTGCTCGTCTTCGGTGCCCAGACGCTGTGGAACGCGCGCAAGAAGAAGGCGGGCGCCGAGGACGCCGATGGCGCCGACGACGCCGACGCGCCGGTCACGGCGCGGTCGTCCTGGGCGGCCTACCGGAGCGGGCTGCTGCTCAACCTCGCCAACCCGAAGGCGGCGGTCTTCGCGATGTCCTTCCTGCCGCAGTTCGTGCCGTCGGGCGCGCCCCGACTGCCGTTCATAATCGGCCTCGCCGCGCTGTGGGCGCTCTACGAGGTGGGCTATTACGGCCTGTACGTGTGGTGCGTCGGCCGCATGAAGGCGGTGCTCTCGCGGGCCGCCGTGCGGCGCAGGCTGGAGCAGGTGTCCGGCGGGGTGCTCGTGCTGCTGGGCGTGCGGCTCGCGGTCGAGGGCTGAGGCGGCGCGGGCCGCGGGCGGTGCCCACGGACCCGGCGACGCGCCACCGCCCCGCCGGCCCGACACCCGACACCCGCCCCGACGGGATACCCCCTCGCGAGCCCCGGCGCGACCGTGCAGGATGCTGGGGAAGATCCCATACCCGGACCAGGAGGCCCGATGACCACGGTCACGCCCGCGCCGTTCACCGCCGACGACTACCGCGCCCGGATGGACCGCGCCGCCCGCGCCGCCGCCGACGCGGGCCTCGCGGGCGTCCTCGTCGCACCCGGCCCCGACCTGGTCTGGCTCACCGGCTACCGCGTGCCCGCCGACACCGAACGCCTCACCCTGCTCGTCATCGCCCCCGGCCGGGACCCGGTCCTCGTCGTGCCGAAGCTGGAGGCCCCCGACGCCGCCCGCGCGGCCGGCGCCCCCGCGCTGACCCTGCGGGACTGGACCGACGGCATGGACCCCTACGACGTGACCGCGCCGCTGCTCGACGCCCGCGGCCGCTTCGGCGTGAGCGACAACGCCTGGGCCCTGCATCTCCTCGGCCTGCAGCGGCAGTTGCCCGACAGCTCCTACGCCGCCCTCACCGAGGCCCTGCCGATGCTCCGCGCCGTCAAGGACGCCGCCGAGCTGGAGCGGCTCGCCGCGGCCGGAGCCGCCGCCGACGCCACGTACGAGGAGATCCAGAAGGTCACCTTCGCGGGCCGCAAGGAGACCGACGTCGCCGGTGATCTCGCGGACCTGCTGCGGCAGTTCGGGCACGAGCAGGTCGACTTCACCGTCGTCGGCTCCGGGCCCAACGGCGCCAGCCCGCACCACGAGGCCGGCGACCGCGTCATCGAGCGCGGCGACATGGTCGTCCTCGACTTCGGCGGCCTGCGGCACGGCTACGGCTCCGACACCTCGCGCACCGTGCACGTCGGCGAGCCCTCGGCCGAGGAGCAGCGCGTCCACGACGTGGTCCGCGAGGCCCAGGACGCCGCCTGCCGCGCGGTCAAGCCGGGCATCGCCTGCCAGGACGTCGACCGCGTGGCGCGCGCGGTGATCACCGAGGCCGGGTACGGCGAGTACTTCATCCACCGCACCGGCCACGGCATCGGCGTCACCACGCACGAGCCGCCCTACATGATCGAGGGCGAGGAGCAGCCGCTCGTCCCGGGCATGTGCTTCTCCGTGGAACCCGGCATCTACCTGCCGGGCCGCTTCGGCGTCCGCATCGAGGACATCGTCACGGTCACGGAGGACGGCGGCCGCCGCCTCAACACCACCGCGCGCGAACTCGCCGTCGTCGACTGACGGTTCGCGCGGTGTCGCGCGGGCCCCGGCTCAGCCGTGCGGCCGCTCGTCCGTGAAGTGCGCCAGGAGGTCGTACGGATACGGCAGCGGCCGCGCGCTCGCCTCCGTCAGACGCCGGTCCTGCTCCGCCGTCAGCGCCCAGCCCGCCGCGCCCAGGTTGTCCGTCAGCTGCTCCACCGAGCGGGCGCCCACGATCGGCGCGGTCACGCCGGGGCGCTGGAGCAGCCAGCGCAGCGCCACCTGCGCGGGCGTGCGGCCGGTCTCCTCGGCGACGGCGAGGACGGCGTCCACGACCCGCCAGGTCTCCTCGGTGGCGCGCTCCTCCCAGGCGCCACTGCCCCGGGCCCCCGCGGGCGGCGCCGCCATGCCCCGGCGGAACTTCCCCGAGAGCCAGCCCGCCTGGAGCGGGCTGTAGGGAATGACGCCGACGCCCTCCGCCGCGCTCAGCGGCAGGAGTTCCCACTCGGCCTCCCGGGCCAGCAGGTTGTAGCGCGGCTGGAGGCAGACGTACGGCTCCCAGCCGCGCGCCCGGGACAGGTCGAGGGTCTTCTGGAGCTGGGCCGGGCTGACGTTGCTCGTGCCCAGGTAGCGGACCTTCCCGGCCCGCACCAGGCCGTCGAGCGTGGACAGCGTCTCCGCCAGCGGCGTGCGCGCGTCCCACACGTGCGTCTGGTAGAGGTCGATGTAGTCGGTGCCCAGGCGGCGCAGGCTCGCGTCGACGGCCGACAGGATGTGTTTGCGGCTGAGGCCGCGGGCGTTCGGGCTCTCGCCCATCGGCAGGAACACCTTCGTCGCGATGACGAGGTCGTCGCGGCGGCGGCCCTTGAGCCAGCGGCCCAGCACCTCCTCCGAGACCCCGCCGCCGTACACGTCCGCCGTGTCGACGAACGTGCCGCCCGCCGCCGTGAACGCGTCCAGCATCCGGTGCGCCGTCGCCTCGTCCGCGCCGCCCTCGCCGCCGCCGAACATCATGGCGCCGAAGCACAGCTCGCTCACCCGCAGCCCGGTCCCGCCCAGGTACCGCTGTTCCATGCGATCTCCTCCCGTGTCCCGGCGCAGACTAGAAGTTCAACCGCTGTTGAAGTCAAGCGTCCAAGTCAAGCGTCCAAGTCAAGCGTCCAAGTCAAGGTTCCGCGCGCCGCCGCCACGCCCCTACACGAGGGCGAGCACCGCGCACGACTCCGCCGGCAGCCCAAGGACCCCGTCCGCCCCCGGAGCCTCGACCGCGTCCCAGGCGGCGAGCACGCGCGCGTGGGGCACGCCCAGCGGGACCGCGGCCTCCGAACCGGACAGGTTCACGGCGACCCGCAGATCACCGCGCCGCACCGCGAACCAGCGCGCCGCCTCGTCGTACGCCACCCGGACCGCCGCCAGATCCGGGTCCGTCAGGTCCGCGCGGGCGCGGCGCAGCGCGATCAGCTCGCGGTACCAGGCGAGCACGCGCGCGTGCGGCTCGCGCCGCGGCTCCGACCAGTCGAGGCAGGAGCGCTCGCGGGTCGCCGGGTCCTGCGGGTCCGGGATCTGCTCCTCCGTCCAGCCGTGCGCGGCGAACTCCCGCCGCCTGCCCCGGCGCACGGCCTCCGCGAGGTCCGGGTCGGTGTGGTCGGTGAAGAACTGCCAGGGCGTACCGGCCGCCCACTCCTCGCCCATGAACAGCATCGGCGTGAAGGGCCCGGTGAGCGTCAGCGCCGCCCCGCACGCGAGCAGCCCGGGGGACAGCGAGGCGGAGAGCCGGTCGCCCTGGGCGCGGTTGCCGATCTGGTCGTGCGTCTGCGCGTAGCCGAGCAGCCGGTACGCGGGCGTGCGGGTGCGGTCGACCGGACGCCCGTGGCCGCGCCCACGGAACGTCGAGTACGTGCCGTCGTGGAAGAAGCCGTGGGTGAGCGTCTTGGCGAGCGCGGCCAGGGGCGTCGCCGCGAAGTCCGCGTAGTAGCCCTGGGACTCGCCGGTGAGGGTGGCGTGCAGGGCGTGGTGGAAGTCGTCGTTCCACTGCGCGTGCAGGCCGAGGCCGCCGCCCGCGCGCGGGGTGATGACGCGCGGGTCGTTCAGGTCGGACTCGCCGACCAGGGCGAGCGGCCTGCCCAGTTCGTCCGCGAGGCCGTCCACGGCCGCCGCGAGCTCCTCCAGGAAGTGCAGGGCGCGGGTGTCCCGCAGCGCGTGCACGGCGTCCAGGCGCAGCCCGTCGATCCGGTACTCCCGCAACCAGGCGAGCGCGCTGCCCACCAGATACGCCCGCACCTCGTCCGATCCTGGCGCGTCCAGGTTCACCGCGGCGCCCCACGGCGTCTGGTGGGTGTCCGTGAAGTAGGGCCCGTACGCGGGCAGATGGTTGCCGGACGGGCCCAGGTGGTTGTGCACCACGTCGAGGACCACACCGAGCCCGTGCGCGTGCGCCGCGTCGACGAACCGTTTCAGCGCCTGGGGGCCGCCGTACGGCTCGTGCACGGCCCACAGCGACACCCCCTCGTAGCCCCAGCCGTGCCGCCCGGGGAAGGGGCACAGCGGCATCAACTCGACGTGTGTGACGCCGAGTCCGGCGAGGTGGCCGAGGCGTTCCGCGGCCGCGTCCAGGGTGCCTTCGGGGGTGTACGTGCCCACGTGCAGCTCGTAGAGCACCGCGGCGCGCAGGCCGCGCCCCGCCCACGGCGTCCGCCACGCGTACCGGTCGTGGTCCACGACCGCGCTCAGCCCGTCGGGCCCTTCGGGCTGGCGCGCCGAGCGGGGGTCGGGCAGCGCGGGGCCGCCGTCCAGCGAGAAGCCGTAGCGCGTGCCGTCGGCCGCCGCCGCCTCCACCGCCCACCACCCCGGGCGCTCCTCGTCCCGCGCCAACGCCCGCGCGCCGCCGTCCAGGACCAGATCCACCCGCTCCGCGCGCGGCGCCCACACCTCGAACCTCACCGTCAGCCCCTCGTCCGTCGATTCGTGCCCGCGTCCAGCGACTCTGCCGGTTCGTCGTCCATGGTGCGCCAGACGTGATCGAGGCGGAGGGGTTCGGCGGTTTTCAACGGATTTCGGCGAGCTGGTGTCGGCGGTTCCGCGTTGCCCGGCCGACCGCCCCATGTCACTCTCTGTGACCGCCCTGCCGCTGGTCCTGCGGCGCGCGGCGGGCGGGCCTTCGTGAGCACGCGGCCTGCGGCGTGAGTCCCCGGCCCGCACGGGAAGCCCGTGAGCCCCCCAGGCGCGCATGCGAGCCGCCCCCGTCAGGGGCGTTCCCCGGGAGCGACCCGGGGCCCTGACGGGGGCGGCTCGACACGTGCCGCCGGTGAACACCGGCAAACGTCAGCTTTCGTCCCGACGCCTGGAGGATGCCGCCTCGCGCGCGCGGTCCCGGGCCTCACCCATGACTTTCTTGACCTCGCCGCGGGCCTGGTCGACCTTGCCCTCGACCTCCCGCTCGCGGTTGCCGGTCATCTTGCCGGTCATTTCCTTGGCCTTGCCCTTTGCCTTGTCCATGCCGCCCTTGTCGGCCATGGCTCCTCCTTGCTGAGGGTGTGTCGGTCCCGCTCAACGTAAGCCGGTACCGCCCGTCCTGCGCGCGGGAGCGTCGCAGAGAGTAGTTGTCGGGGAGAGGTGTCAGACCCTTTCCCGTACGCTGAGATGGACGGCACGGCCCGGATGTTCCTCCCAGGAGGAGACATGGACGCACCTCGCCCGCCGATCGATGAGTCGTACTGGATGGCGACCACACCTTCCACTCGCTACCCGGCCCCGGACGCGGACCTCACCGCGGACGTCGCGGTCGTCGGCGGCGGCATCGCGGGCCTGTGCACCGCGTGGGACCTGCTCCGCGCCGGCCTCGACGTCGTCGTCCTGGAGGCGGACCGCATCGCCGCCGGCGTGAGCGGCTACACCTCGGCCAAGATGACCGCCGCACACGGCCTCATGTACGCGCGCCTCGAAGCGGAGCGGGGCGCCGACGACGCCGCGCTGTACGCGCGGTCGCAGCAGGAGGCCGTGGAGCGGACCGTGTCCCTGTGCGCCGAACTCGGCATCGACGCCGATCTGGAGCGCGCCCCCGCCCTCACCTACGCGCAGGACCCGGGGCGCGTCGAGGAACTGGAACAGGAGGCGGCGGCAGCGCGCGGGGCCGGGCTCGACGCCTCCTTCGTGACCGACACCGACCTGCCCTTCGACATCGCGGGCGCGGTCCGCGTGGAAGGCCAACTGCAGTTCCACCCACGGAAGTTCCTCCTGGCACTCGCCGAGCACTTCACGAGCTCCGGGGGACGGATCTTCGAGCGCGCCAGGGTCACCGGCCTGCACGACGGCCACCGCTGCCGCCTGACCACCGAGAGCGGCACCACGGTGGAGTCCCGCGACGCGGTCATCGCCACGCACTACCCGGTCTTCGACCGCAGCCTGCTCTTCACCCTGCTCAAGCCCCGGCGGGAGTGGGTGGTCGCGGCGCCGGTGCCGTCGGACGCGGCACCCCGCGGCATGTACCTCACGCCGGAGGACGGGGTGCGTTCGCTGCGCGGCGCGCCCTACGACGACGGGCGCCGACTGCTCATCGTCACCGGCGAGTCGTTCGAACCGGGCACGGCCGACGTACGTGAGCGGCTCGAACGCCTCACTCAGTGGGCGGGCGCACAGCTGCCGCACTTCGCCGAGGCTGACATCGGCTACCGCTGGGCCGCCCAGGACAACGACTCCGTCGACCACCTCCCCTATGTCGGTCACGCCCACCCCGGCACGCAGCACGTCTATGTCGCCACCGGGTTCGGTGGCTGGGGAATGAGCAACGGCGTCATGGCGGGGCGCCTGCTCACGGCCCATGTCGCGGGCGGTCCGAGGCCCCCCTGGACCGAGCTGTACGACCCGCGCCGACTGCCGCCGGTCCGTGACGCGGCCCGGCTCGCCGCCCACCAGGCAGCCGTGGCCAAGCACTTCGTCGGCGACCGGCTGCACACCACCCACGTCGACTCGGTGCGGGACATCCCGCTCGGCAGCGGCGCCGTCGTGCGCCTGGACGGCCGCCGCTGCGCGGTCCACCGCGACGAGTCCGGACAGGTCAGCGCCCTGTCCGCGCGCTGCACGCACCTCGGCTGCCTGGTGCACTTCAACAACGCCGAACAGGCCTGGGAATGCCCCTGCCACGGCTCCCGCTTCGCCACGGACGGTTCGGTCCTGCACGGCCCGGCCACCCGCCCGCTCCCACCGCGTGAGATCCCGGAGCCCACGGAGCCCACGGACCCGTAGTCCGCGCCGGACCCGGCGCGGCGGCAGCGCCCCACGACTCCGGAGCGGCCCCGGAGCGCGCTCGGGAGTGAGCCGGTGCTTTCTGGACACCCGGACGCACCTGGCCGACAATTGGCGACGTGACCTCGCCTTCTTCGCTGCCCTCCGAGTCCGGTACCAACCCGGTGCGGCTGACCGACGCCGAGCGGGAGCGGGCCCTTGAGGTGCTCAGAGAGGGCGCGGCGCTCGGCCGGCTCTCGCACGACACGTTCGTACGGCGCATGGAGCTGGCCCTCGCCGCCCGGCGCCGGGACGAACTGGCGGCGCTCACCGCCGACCTGCGCACCGAGGGCCGCTGGTCGAAGCTGGTGCTCGGCTCCGTGGGCGCGGTGTCCGGGTTCACGGTGAAGCTGCGCAGGGCCTGGCAGTCCGAGCGGCTGCCCAAGCTGCTGCTCCCCGCGCCCGGCGCGTACCCGCTGCGGATCGGCCGCGACCCGGCGAACGGCCTGCGCCTCAGCCACGACACGGTCTCGCGGCTGCACGCCGAACTGTCCGCGCAGGGCGGCATGTGGGTCCTGCGCGACCTCGGCTCGACCAACGGCACGTCGGTGAACGGCCGCCGGGTGATCGGCGCCGCCGTCGTGCAGGCCGGGGACCAGGTGTCCTTCGGGAGCCTGTCGTTCTGCCTCGCGACGGCCTGAGCGAGACCCGCACCCCGGCTCCGCGCGCACCCCGCGCACGTACCCCCGAGCCGCCCCGCGCCCCTCAGCCCAGTGCCTCGCGCGCGTGCCGCGCCGCCTCCACCGCCGTCCGTGCCTGGTGCTCCACCTGGTGCTCCAGCGGCACCCAGCGCGCCCCGAACCGCTCGGCGAACGTCTCGCTCCACTGCGTCACGAGCCGGTCAAGACGCGGCGCCGCCCGGTCACCCGCGCTGTCGAGCACCCGAAGCAGCATCGCCGCCGCCCGCAGCGGCAGCCGCCGCCCGAACGCGTCGACGCTCCCGATGTACGCCATCGACGTGCCCGCGGGCGGCAGCCGCCCCCAGTCGTCGGCGAGCCCCGGCACCAGGCCGAGCGCCCACTTGGCCGCCCGCAGCAGCGGTCCCTCCGCGCGCGGCAGCCGGGGCAGCGCGTCCCTGAGCACCTCCTCCACCAGGCGCGCGTCGTGCCGCAGCCGGGACGCGAAGGTCCGCATCGCCGTGCGCGGCGCCGGGTGCGCCGCGACGTCGCCCACCGTGTCGCTCGCCCACATCGGCACCTCCACGATGGCGGTCGTACCGCCGTAGCGGTGCGCGTGGTGCCACGTCGTGTGCCGGGCGTCCTCCGGCAGGCTCGGGTACGCCGCCGCTGACCCGGGGCCCGGCAGCACGTGCACGCCCGGCCCGGACACCGGCCACCCGGCCGCGTCCGACGCGCCCGTCTCCACCGGGATGCCGAGGCGGGCCGCCGACTTGGCGAACGGCTCGGCGAGCCCCGGGATGTCCCGGGTCAGCTGCACCCAGCTGCCGCCGAGGTCCGTGCAGTGCAGGGACACCTGCAGGAAGGGCCGCAGTTCGTCGATGACGCCGGTCAGGGCGCGGGTCTCCGGCGGCAGCCGGTCCGGCGGGAGCACCGAGGGCGACCACTCGGGCTGCTCGGGGCCCGCCGGGCGGAAGAAGTGCCGGTGGTAGTCGAGGAGGCTGCGCGGCGCCGGGGTCCGGTGCAGGCTCGCGCCGTCCGGGTCCGCGCACAGCAGGAAGTGCCAGGAGGTGTCCGCCCGCAACGCCCTGGTGCGCACGGCCTGTTCGGCGAGCGCGAGGAGGGTCGAGCCGCCGGTGGGCTCGTTGGCGTGGGCGCCCGCGACCACCAGGACGGCGTGGGGGGAGTGGCCCACGGACAGCAGGTGCAGGGGACGGCCGCCGCGTGAGGTGCCGACGCGGCGCAGCGTGCTCAGTTCGGGACGGTGGGCCGCAAGCTCCCGAACAGACCGGACGAGTTCGGGAACCGTGGGATAGCGGTTTTCCGCCAGTTGACTCACCCCCCGCTGGTCCGTCCGCTGACGCAATCCGCAGTACGCCACGCGGCGGTTCAGGTGTCAAGCACTCCGGACCCGGGCTCCCCAGGGCCCGCGCAAGAAGGGCACGCCTCCGCCGCGTCACCGTCCCGTGCGCGGCGCTTCCCCCGTGCGTTCCAGGAGCGCCACCGGCAGTTCCGCGAACACGTCCGCCACGCGCGCGTGCCCGCTGAACCGCCGCCCCGGTACGAGCAGATCGGCCCAGTCGCCCTCGGGGAGCGGCAGCGCGGTGTCCCCCCAGCCGCCCGCGTCGGCGAGCCGCAGGGACAGGCGTGTCACGGCCACCACGACGCCCCCGGAGCGCGTGTGCGCGAGGCAGTGCCCGGCGCCGGGACCCGTCGCGGCCAGCGGCTCGTACGTGCCCGCGCCGCCGAAGAGTTCCGGCCGCCGTGCCCGCAGCCGCAGCGCCGCGACGGTCACCGCCAGCTTCTCGGCGGACAGGTCCCGCGCGCCGCCCCCGCCCTTCTCCGGAAGCGACGGGTCCCACTCCGGAGGCGCCGGGTCCGAGGAGTCCGCCGCCCCGTCGAGCACGCCCCCGGAGGCGTCGAGGGGATCGCCGAACGCCACGGGATGCCGGTTGTCCGGGTCCACCAGCGCCCGGTAGTCGCGCTCGGTGCCCTGATAGAGGTCCGGCACCCCGGGCATCGTCAGGTGCAGCAGCGCCCCGGCGAGCACGTTGGCCCGCACGTGCGGTGCCAGCTCCGCGGCGAACTCGGTCACCGCGTGCAGCGGCGGCCCGCACGGCCCGGCTTGAAGGAACGCCGTCACCGCCCCCTCGTACGCCTCGTCGGGCTCCGTCCAGCTCGTGTGCAGCCCGGCCTCCCGGACGTGCTTCAACAGCGCCCCCTGGAGCCGCCGGCCGTACGGCCCGGCCTCCGCCGCGGCCCCCGCCGTGAGCGCCGAAGGGGCGAACCCGAACGCCGTCTGCCAGGCGGCCCACGCCAGTTGGGGGTCGGGCGCCCGGCTGCCGCCCGCCCGCGCGGTCCTGCGCGTCAGCTCCGCGAGCAGCGCCGCCCACCGCGCGGGCACCTGCGAGAGCACGCTCACGGCCGCCCGCACGTCCGCGCTGCGCTTGGAGTCGTGCGTCGTCAGGACGGTGCCCGAGTACGGCCAGTCGCGCTGCACGCGCGCGCAGTACGCGTGGAACTCCGCCACGTCCACGGCGGGCCGGGCGGGCGAGCCGCCCACCTCGGCCGCGGACAGGAGCGGCGCGTGCCGGTAGAACGCCGTGTCCTCCACCGACTTGGCCCGCAGCGCGGCGGCGGTCTGCCCGAACCGCGCCCGGAAGGCCGCGCGCGCCCCGTCGCCCGGCGCCCTGCCGAGCACCAGGTCCCGCACCGCGTCCACGGCCTCGGCCTCCTCGGGGACGGCGAACACCCGCTTGGCCTCGCGCGCCGCCCCGGCCGTGAGGACCGTCTCGGGGTCGGCGCCCCCGGTGGCGTACGGACGGTAGACCTCAAGACGAACGAGGAGTTCCCGCAGCGCCGTCCGCAGCGCCCACGGCGCGTGGTCGCGCAGCGCGGGATCCGCCGCGCACAGCGCCGCCGCCTCGCGCGTGAGGCGGTCGACCTCGGCGGCAAGCTCGCGCGTGACGACCTTGTACGCGGCGCGCCGCAGCGTCGCCGTCCAGTCCCCGCCGCGGTCGGCGGGCGGCGCCGCGAACGCGCGGTAGCGGGCGAGGAGTTCGGCGGCGCCCGTCTCGTCCGTGAGGACCCCGTCGACGTGCCGCAGCGCGTCGTAGCCCGTGGTGCCCGCGACCGGCCAGGCGGCGGGCAGCGGCTCCCCGTCGGCCAGGATCTTCTCGACGGCCGTCCAGCGCCCGCCCGTCGCCTCGTGCAGCCGCTGGAGGTACGCCCCGGGGTCGGCGAGGCCGTCGGGGTGGTCCACGCGCAGGCCGTCCACGACCCCCTCGGCCAGGAGCCGCAGCACCGTCGCGTGCGTCGCGTCGAACACCTCCGGGTCCTCCACGCGGACGGCGATGAGGTCCGAGATGGTGAAGAAGCGCCGGTAGTTGATCTCTGTGCGGGCAAGGCGCCACCAGGCCAGGCGGTACCACTGGGCGTCGAGGAGCCGCGGCAGCGGCAGCCCCTCCGTGCCCGCCCGCAGCGGGAACTCCTGGTCGTGGTGGCGCAGCACACCGCCCTCCACGCGCAGGTGCTCCAGCTCCCGGCCGAGCCTTCGCCCGAGCACGGGCAGCAGCACCTTGCCGTCGCCCGCCTCCCAGTCGATGTCGAACCAGCGCGCGTACGGGGAGTCCGGGCCCTCGCGCAGGACCTCCCACAGCGCCCGGTTGTGCCGCGGCACCGCCGCCATGTGGTTCGGCACGATGTCCACGACGAGCCCGAGCCCGGCGTCCCGAGCCGTCCGCGCGAGCGCCCGCAGCCCCTCCTCACCCCCCAGCTCCGCCCGCACCCGCCCGTGGTCCACGACGTCGTACCCGTGCGTCGACCCCGGCACCGCCTCCAGGACGGGCGACAGATGCAGGTGCGAGACCCCCAGCGAGGCCAGATACGGCACCGCTCGCGCGGCGGCCGCGAACGGGAAGTCCGGCTGCACCTGAAGCCGGTACGTGGCGGTGGGCGGCGGCGGAACCACAGGGACGGAGCGCGCAGACGTCATGCGAACGTACGTACCCGCCTCACCGCCTTTCGTGCCTTCGACGCATGCGTACGCGGACCGGGCGGCGGTTAGCGTCCGACGATGGCTGAGAGGACGCGGGGGATCACGGCACGGGACGAGGGGACGGAGGTCCCGGACCGGGCGACGGCGGGCGAGGCCGCCGCGGGTGACGCCGGGGCGCGCGGGCCCGGGGCGCGCGGGCCCGGGGGGCGCGGGTCCGGGGCGCGCGAGTTCGGGGGGCGCGAGTCCGGGAGGCGCGGTGCCACCCTCGACGCCTACCGGCAGGTGCTCGCCGTCACCGGCGCCGCGCTCCCCGTGGTGTCGTTCCTGGGGCGACTGCCCGTGGCCGTGATCCAGTTCGGCAGCGTGCTGCTGGTCAGCCGGACCAGCGGGTCGATCGCCACCGGGGGAGCCGTCGCGTGCGCGCTGGCGCTCGGGCAGGTGACCGCGGGCCCCTTCGTCGGGCGGCTCGCGGACCGGCGCGGGCAGCGGCCCGTGGTCCTGGCGTTCGCGGCGCTCAACGCCCTCTGTGTGGCCGCGTACACGCTTGGCGCGCATCTGGGCCTGCCCACCCCCGCACTGCTCCTCCTGGGCGTCCTGGCGGGCGCCAGCGTGCCCGGGATCGGGCCGCTCGCCCGGGCCCGCGTGGTGCGCCTTATCCGGAAGGAGGGCGGGGACGCGCGGCTCGTCGGCACCGCGCTGTCCCTGGAGTCCACGATGGACGAGCTGTCCTTCGTCCTCGGCCCCGCCCTCGTCGGCCTCGCGGCCCTGGCCGGCCACCCCGCGTACGCCTTCGGGGTCGCGGCCGTCCTGGTCGCCGTCTGCGGCACGGGCTTCGCGCTGCACCCGACGGCCCGCGCGGTCCCACCCGGCGCGACGAGCGCGCGGAGCGCCCCCGGGGGCCGCCCGCCGCTGCCGCGCGAGGTGTACGTCGTCCGGGTCGGCCTGGTCTTCCTCGGCGTGCTGCTCGGCGCCTGCGGGGCCGGGATCACCGCGCTCACCGAGGAACTCGGCGCGTCAGGCCAGGCGGGCCTCGTCTACGCCGCGATGGGCGTGATGAGCGCCGTCACCGGGCTCGCGACGGCCGCGCTGCCGGACCGGTTCGGGCTGCACGCGCGCTGGCGGGTGGCGACGGCCGCCGCGGCGCTGCTCTCGCTGCCGCTGGTGTGGACGCACAGCATGGCGGCCCTGTACGCCGTCGTGACCGTCTTCGGCGCCGTGTACGCCCCGAACCTCATCACCGGCTTCGCCCTCACCGAACGCTCCGTGCCGCAGGGACGGCTCGCCGAGGGCATGACGTTCGCGGCGAGCGCCTTCGTCGGCGGCCAGGCCGTCACGCTCGCGGTGGCCGGGCGCGTCGCCGAGACGCACGGCGCGGGCGCGGCGTTCGCGCTCGGCAGCGCGGCCGCGGCGGTGGCCTTCGTGGTGGCACTGCTCGCCCGCCCCCTCAGGCCGGGCGCTGCAGCACCACCAGGCTCCGGTCGACCAGCGTGACCCGCTCGCCCGCCCGCACCTTCCCGCCCGTCCCCGGCGGCACGCCCTCCTCACGGGCGGTGTCCACCACCACCTGCCACTGCGCCCCCTGGTTCACCGGCACCACGAAGTCGAGGGCTTCGGCGGAGGCGTTGAACATCAGCAGGAACGAGTCGTCGGTGATGCGTTCGCCGCGCTCCCCGGGCTCGGAGATCGCGTTGCCGTTGAGGAACACCGTCAGGGCCCGCGCCTGGGCCGCGTCCCAGTCGTCCTGGGTCATCTCCTCGCCCTCGGGCGTGAACCAGGAGATGTCCGACAGCTCGTCGTGGGTGCCCTCGACGGGGCGGCCGTGGAAGAACCGGCGCCTGCGCAGGACGGCGTGGTCGCGGCGCAGCCACGCCATCGCGCGCGTGAACGCGAGCAGCGTGCTGTCGCCCTCGGGCCAGCGCACCCAGGCGACCTCGTTGTCCTGGCAGTACGCGTTGTTGTTGCCGCCCTGGGTGCGGGCGAACTCGTCGCCGTGGCTGAGCATCGGCACGCCCTGGGACAGCATCAGGGTGGCTACGAAGTTGCGGATCTGGCGGGCGCGCAGCGCGAGGACGTCCGCGTCGTCGGTCTCGCCCTCGACGCCGCAGTTCCAGGACCGGTTGTGGCTCTCGCCGTCCTGGTTGTCCTCGCCGTTGGCTTCGTTGTGCTTGTCGTTGTACGCGACCAGGTCGTGCAGCGTGAACCCGTCGTGGCAGGTGACGAAGTTGATCGAGGCCAGGGGGCGCCGTCCGTCGCCCTGGTACAGGTCGGAGGACCCGGTGAGCCGGGACGCGAACTCCGCGAGCGTGCGCGGCTCACCGCGCCACAGGTCCCGCACTGTGTCGCGGTACTTGCCGTTCCACTCCGTCCACAGCGGCGGGAAGTTGCCCACCTGGTAGCCGCCCTCGCCGACGTCCCACGGCTCGGCGATCAGCTTCACCTGGCTGACCACGGGGTCCTGCTGCACCAGGTCGAAGAACGAGGAGAGCCGGTCCACCTCGTGGAACTGCCGCGCGAGCGTCGCCGCGAGGTCGAAGCGGAAGCCGTCCACATGCATCTCGGTCACCCAGTGCCGCAGCGAGTCCATGATCAGCTGGAGGACGTGGGGGTTGCGCATCAGGAGCGAGTTGCCCGTCCCCGTGGTGTCCATGTAGTAGCGGGGATCGTCGGTGAGGCGGTAGTACGAGGCGTTGTCCAGACCCCGGAAGGACAACGTGGGGCCCAGGTGGTTGCCCTCGGCCGTGTGGTTGTAGACCACGTCCAGGATCACCTCGATCCCGGCCGCGTGCAGCGCCCGCACCGCCGACTTGAACTCCAGGACCTGCTCGCCCCGGTCGCCCCAGGAGGCGTAGGCGTTGTGGGGCGCGAAGAAGCCGATGGTGTTGTAGCCCCAGTAGTTGTTCAGGCCGAGGTCCACGAGCCGGTGGTCGTTCACGAACTGGTGGACCGGCATCAGCTCCAGGGCGGTGACGCCGAGCGCCGTCAGATGCTCGATGACCGCCGGGTGCGCGAGCGCCGCGTACGTACCGCGCAGTTCCTCGGGCAGCTCGGGGTGGAGCATCGTGAGGCCCTTGACGTGGGCTTCGTAGATGACGGTCTCGTTGTACGGCGTGCGCGGCGGGCGGTCGTCGCCCCAGTCGAAGTACGGGTTGACCACCACCGACGTCATCATGTGCGGCGCCGAGTCCAGGTCGTTGCGCTCGTCGGGGGAGCCGAAGTGGTAGCCGTACACCTCCTCGCCCCAGGCCACGGAGCCGCTCACCGCCTGCGCGTACGGGTCGAGGAGCAGCTTCGCCGAGTTGAGCCGCAGTCCGCGCGCGGGGTCGAACGGGCCGTGCGCGCGAAAGCCGTACCGCTGGCCCGGCATGACCCCGGGCAGATAGGCGTGGCGCACGAAGGCGTCGGATTCGCGCAGCTCGACGGCGGTCTCCGAGCCGTCGTCGTGCAGCAGACACAGCTCCAGTCTGTCGGCGGCCTCGGAGAAGACCGCGAAGTTGGTACCGGCGCCGTCGTACGTGGCGCCGAGTGGATACGCCTGCCCAGGCCAGACCTGCATGCCTATGACTCTTCCACGATCGCCCCCCGGACATGACCGGAGTTCGCCCAGACTCTGCTCGAAAGTGGGGCAACCGCACGGGAGTTGAGCCCGTCTAACCGACTGACCACATACTCGACATGCCCTAAAAATGGGCTGTACGGGAGAAAAAGGGGGAGGATATGGGCGAACTAGTCAGACGCCATCTGGGGAAGGTCGTGGCGGGCGGCGCCCTCGCCGTCGTCGCGACCGCCGCGATGGTCGTCGTCACGCTGCCGGAGGGGGCCGGCGCGGGTGACAGGGGGGACCGCAGCACGGCGGCGGGTTCGGCGCGGCAGGACGCGATCGCGCCCGAGGGAGTCGTCGAGGACGCGCCCGAGGAGGGCGAGAAGGGCATAGGCAGCGACCCGCTGACCGACGCCGAGACCGAGCGCGCCGAGAAGGCGGCCCTGGACAGCAACGGGCTGCGCACCAGCGCACGGGACGTGGAGGGCGACCGCGGGCCGCAGCGGCTCTCCACGAACCTCGCGGAGAACGACCCCGCCGAGGGTGCCGACGCCGCGCGCCGCGCACAGATCGTGTACTACGACTACAAGAAGGACGCGGCGATCACCAAGACGGTCAATCTCGAGACCGGCAAGGTGGAGTCCACGAACTCGGCGCACAACGTGCAGCCGCCACCCACCAAGGACGAGCTGACCGAGGCCACCCAGCTGCTGATCGCCGACCCGCTCGGCAAGGGCCTGAAGCAGGACTACAAGAAGGCCACCGGCAAGGCCCTCACCGGGCCCGGCGACCTCGACCTGAGCGGCTTCATCTTCAGCAAGCAGACGAACCTGAAGATCCCCGCGGAGCTCTCCGAGTGCGGGAAGCACCGGTGCTTCCAGGTCGTCGCGAAGGTCAAGCGCGGCCCGTGGATCGACACCCGCGCGTTCGTCGTGGACCTCAGCTCGCGTGCCGTGGGCCGCCTGGGCTGACCCGTCCGGCAGGCCACCGCCGCGCCCGCCGACAGGCACGGCACCCACACACTTCTCCTCCTGAAGGAGTCATTTCCGTATGGACGCCTCTCACGGCAACAGACTTTCGCGCGCCCGCAGGAGGGCCGGCACGGTCCTCGCGGTCTCCGCGCTGATCGGGGCCGGCCTCGCCGCCGCGGGCCCCGCGGGACCGGCGGCCGCCGCTCCCAAGGCCCCGCCCGCCGCGGCCGCCGACTGCAGCGCCGCCTACAAGATCGAGCAGACCGTCGACGGCGGTACGACCTGGCGGATGTGCTGGCACTACAACACGTACTCCGGGCTGATCCTCGACAAGATCAGCTACCAGCCCAAGGGCGAGCCCAAGCCCATCCCGGTCCTCACCAGCGCCCGCCTCGCCCAGATCCACGTGCCCTACGACGACGGCGACGCCGAGTTCCAGGACGTCACCGACACCGACTTCGGCCAGGCCCTGCAAGCCCTCAAGCCCGGCGAGTGCCCCGGCGGCACCATCAAGACCGTGAAGGTGCCCGACCGCGGCAACGTCAAGGGCCTGTGCACCACCACGCGCGCGCGTGGGCACGCGTACCGCCTCACCCACGACCAGTCCACCGGCGGCAACGACAAGGTCTACACCGCCCAGGGCAAGGACCTGCTCGTCTACACCGTCAACAAGGCCTCCTGGTACGAGTACATCACCGAGTGGCGGTTCTCCTCGGACGGCACCATCACCTCCAACGTGGGCGCGACCGGCAGCCTCTCGCCGTACGACTTCGACGGCGGCGACGGCCGCGGCTGGCCCATCGGCAAGGGCGACCAGGCCAAGGCCGAGAGTCACTCGCACAACGTCTTCTGGCGCCTGAACTTCGGCCTCGACGGCTCCCCGAAGGCCAAGGTCGAGCAGTACGACTCCAAGGTCACCCCGTCGACCGGCGGCGGCAGCCCGACCACGAAGACCACCCGCACGCCCGTCACCAAGGAACTCGCCGGTGACCGCAAGGACATGCGCTGGTGGCGCGTGGTCAGCACCAGGGGCAAGAACAAGGACAAGCACCCGCGCTCGTACGAGATCGTCCCCGGGGCCAGCAACAAGCACAGGGGACGGCCCTACACCAAGCACGACGTGTTCTTCACCCAGTACAAGAAGTGCGAGCAGTACGCGAGCGCCAACATAGGCTGCCCGAACGGCTACCCGAAGAGCGTCGACCAGTGGGCGAACGGGGAGACCCTCAAGCACCCCATCACCTGGGTCAACATCGGCTTCCACCACATCGCCCGGGACGAGGACCAGCAGCCCATGCCGGTCCACTGGCAGGGCTTCGCCCTGGCCCCGCGCGACGTCACGGCCATGAACCCGCTGACGCCGCAGGACCTCGCCGACCACAACGGACGGATCCCGATCGGCAATTGAGGAAAGTGCCCGCTCCATCCGGCTGCACCGCCCGCCGCTCCCGGAGTACCCTTCCTTGATCGTTGACTGGGGAGAGTCCGGGGGGAGCGGAAGGCGGTGCGTGGGTGAGCTCGGGTGGGCGGGAACTGCCCCCTGGTGACGAGGGTCACGAGGAGGGCTCCGCCAATGTCCCGCCGTCGGCCGTGTCCTTGGCACGTCCGGTGGACATGGCATCGCAGATCGGCCCCGAGCTGGACTGGGGCGCCGACGCCTGGCGCGAGGTGCGTACGCGCGCGCAGCGGGCCGGGCGGGCCTACATCTGGCTGAACCTCGTGGAACAGCGGCTGCGCGCGGTCGTGGCCGCTGTTCTGCGCCCCGTCTACGAACCCGTCCACGCCGACGACTGGGTCGTCGCCGCGGCGGGCCCGGCGGGGCAGGAGTGGGTGCAGCGCGCGGTCGCCGTCCGCGAGGTGAGCCGCCGCAAGGGCTACCTCCTCGACCCCGCGGACGACAACGTCCTCAGCTTCCTGACGCTGCCGCAGCTGCGGGAGCTGATGGTCCAGCACTGGCCGTGCTTCGAGCCCTATCTGGACGACCGGCGCGAGGTCGAACTCGCTCTGGACGAGCTGGAGGTCTCCCGCAACGTCGTCTCCCGCAACCGCGCCCTGTCGCCGACGGTCCTGGCCCAGGCCGAACGCGCATCGGCCCGGCTCCTGGAGATCCTCGGCGCGGGCTCCGACACGCCCTCCGCGCGGCGCCTGCCCGTCGACGCCGTCGAGGAACTGGTCGGCGACCGGTACGCGGACGTGGTCGGGGTGCACACCGACCGGGTGCGGCTCCTTCGTCAGTTCCCCGCCGAGGACCTGTTCGGCGACGCCCGGCGCGTCGACGCCATCGGGATAGGCCTGAACCTCCTGGTCCAGAACTTCTCCGGGCGCCGTCTGATCCGGCTCGCCGAGTCCGGCTGCCGGGTGCGGCTGCTCTTCCTGAACCCCGCGAGCAGCGCGGTCAAGCGGCGCGAGCGGGAACTCGGACTCAAGCGGGGCGAGCTCAGCCGCTCCGTCGAGACGAACATCCTGCACATGCGGCGGGTGCGGTCCCGCCTGCGGGACCCCGGCGCCTTCGAGATCCAGGTCTTCGACGAGACGCCGCGCTTCACGGCCTATCTGGTCGACGGGGACGGGGCGGACGGCATCGCGGTCGTCCAGTCCTACCTCCGTCGCACCCGCGGCATGGAGGTGCCCGTGCTCGTGCTGCGCGGCGGCGGCAGGGTGGTGAAGCCGGGCGATCACGGCGAGCACGGACTCTTCGCGACATACCGGGAGGAGTTCGAGACGGCGTGGGCGGACTCGCGGCCGGTGTCGTGAGGGGCCTCGCCGGGAGTAAGCGGAATCCGGCCATCTGATTGTCAGTGGCGCATGGGATCGTGGGGACCACTGGGGGAAAGCACCACGACGAAGGGGGCGGCCATGGGCTGGCACCAGGAGCTGCTGATCGGCTTCGACCTGGAGACGACGGGCACGGATCCGCTTGAGGCGCGCATCGTCACGGGGGCGGTGATCGAGGTCAGGGCCGGGCAGGAGCTGGGCCGCCGCGAGTGGCTCGCGGACCCCGGCGTGCCGATCCCCGAGGACGCGGTGGCCGTGCACGGGATCACCGACGAGAAGGCTGCCGCCGAGGGGCGACCCGGCGCGGAGGTCGCCGACGCGATGGCCGCGGTGCTGGTGTCGTACTGGCAGGCGGGCGTCCCCGTCGTGGCCTACAACGCCGCCTTCGACCTGAGCCTGCTCGCCGCCGAGCTGCGCCGGCACGGGCTGCCGTCCCTGCGCGACCGGCTCGGCGGCGCGGAGCCCGCGCCCGTCGTCGACCCGTACACCATCGACCGCTCCGTCGACCGGTACCGCCGCGGCAAGCGCAACCTCGCTGCGGTCTGCACCGAGTACGGCATCGTCCTGGACTCCGCCCACAACGCCTCCGCCGACGCCCTCGCCGCCGCCCGCCTAGCCCACGCCATAGCCGTCCGCCACACCAAGGTCGCCGACCTCGGCGTGGCCGAACTCCACCGCCAGCAGGTGCGGTGGTACGCGGAGTGGGCGGCCGACTTCCAGAACTTCCTGCGCCGCAAGGGGGACGCTGCCGCTGTGGTGGACGGGACGTGGCCCTTGCGGGCGGCCTGAGGGGGTGTCCCGTGCGGGTGGGCCGGGGGCGCCGCCGATCGGCCTGCGGCCTCGTCCTCAAGCGCCGGACGGGCTCTCTCCCACCCACCCGCCCGGACTTGCACCGGCCTGCCCGTCAGCCCGGCACCCTCAGCCCCACAGGGCTCACCCCTGTATCGGCGCTCCGCGCCTCGTCCTCAATCGCCGGACGGGCTCTCTCCCAC
>NZ_JNXT01000062.1 GCF_000716675.1 Streptomyces alboflavus | reverse complement strand
GGGTCGCCGGGGTCGCCGGGGGCACGGCGGCGGGGGCCGAGGGCTGTGGGCCGGGGCCCGGGGGGACGCTCGGAGAGGTGGCCGCCGCGGGCCGGGGCGCGGGGGCGGCCGGGGACGGGACGGGCGGGAGCTGCGAGGGCCCGGGGACCGGGACGGGGCGGCGGGCCGCGGACTCGCGCAGGGCGGAGCCGGGGGCGACGCCGGGCTTGCCCCGGACGGTGCCGTCGGGGTAAAGGAAGGCCGGGTCGCCGCCGGGGACCATGCCGAGCTCGCGGGCGCGGCGCTGGAGGGCGTCCGGGGCGGCGTACTCGTCGACGTCCTTCTGGAGCTCCTGCTCCTCGTCGGTGAGCTCCTGCGTCTCCTTCTTCAGCTTGGACAGCTGGAACGAGCCCTGGTTCAGCGACGAGTTGAGGATCAGGAGCGTGATGAGGCCGCCGCCGAGGAGCAGCACGACCAGGAGCACGAAGGGGGTGCGCGCGGCCTGGCTCGGGCGCGCGGGCAGCAGCCGGGCGAGCCGCGCGGCCCTCCCCCGCAGCTCGGGCTTCTTGCTCATACGGCCTCCTCGCGGACGCGGCTCACGGGGCCTCTTCGGTGGGACCGCTCGGGGGTCCTGCGGCGCGGCCGGTCACGGGGCTTCCCCGGCGCGGCCGTTCACAGGGCTTCCTCGCGGATGCGCTGCGCACCCCGCAGCCGTGCCGGCGCGGCCCGGCGGTTCTCGGCGATCTCTTCCTCGGTGGGCAGCTCGGCGCCGCGGGTGAGCAGCTTGAGCCGAGGCTGGTACTGCTCGGGCACGATCGGCAGGCCGGGCGGCGCGGTGGTCGCGGCGCCCGCCGCGAACACCTGCTTGACCAGGCGGTCCTCCAGCGAGTGGTACGAGAGGACGGCGATGCGGCCGCCGACGGCAAGCGCCTTCACGGCGTCCGGGACGGCCCGCTCCAGGACGCTCAGCTCGCCGTTGACCTCGATGCGCAGGGCCTGGAAGGTGCGCTTGGCGGGGTTGCCGCCGGTGCGCTTGGCGGCCTGCGGCAGGGAGTCGCGGATCAGCTCGACGAGCCGGGCGCTGTTGGTGAACGGCTCCTTGTCGCGCTCGCGCACGACGGCGGAGACGATCCGCTTGGCCTGCTTCTCCTCGCCGTACTGCCGCAGGATCCGCACGAGTTCACCGGCGGGGTAGGTGTTGAGGACCTCGGCGGCGCTGACGCCGGTCGTCTGGTCCATGCGCATGTCGAGGGGGGCGTCCTGAGCGTAGGCGAAGCCGCGGTCGGCCTCGTCGAGCTGCATGGAGGAGACCCCGAGGTCGAACAGGACGCCTTGCACGCGCGGGACGCCGAGCCGCTTCAGGACGTCGGGCAGCTCGTCGTAGACCGCGTGCACCAGGGTGGCGCGGTCGCCGTAGGGGGCGAGCCGCTCGCCGGACAGGCGCAGCGCTTCCTTGTCGCGGTCCAGGGCGATGAGGCGGGCCGAGGGGAAGGCGGCGAGCAGCGCCTCGCTGTGGCCGCCGAGGCCGAGGGTGCAGTCGACGACCACCGCTCCCGGCTCCGCGAGCGCCGGGGCCAACAGGTCCAGGCACCGCTGGAGCATCACCGGGACATGTCGGGCTGAACTCAATGCACCCTCTCAGGGTCCGGCGCGGGTGTCGTCCGCACAGCCGGGTCCCCGCCCGCTCATGAAGGGGAATCCGGCCCGCCGGCGCCGGGGAAGTGGCGTCGGCCGACCGGGAGCGGGAGGAGGCCGAGCCGTACGTACGCGCCGCGCACGTGGGGACTCAAGAAATCTCCGGAACGGTCCGGTGGCGAAGCTCCGGTCCGTTCCAGCGGGAAGCGGACTCCACTCCCGCTTCGCGTCACTTTAGTCCACCCTGTCTCGCGGTCAATCAACCGGCCTGCGCGGCGCGGCCCGGCCGCGCGGGAAGCCGCCGTCCGGGCGCCGTCACCGGTTCGGACGCGCCCCGCGTCACCGGTTCGGACGCACCCTCCGGAGCCCTGTGGGTTAGCTCACAACAAAGCCCAATGGCGTTCTTTGTCCCCTCTCACAGCGGGCCCGGTTCACACGTGACCACTACCGTCATAGTCATGACGACTTCCGCATCACTCCCCACGAATTCCGAAGACGCCATAAGCGCACGCGGCACATCCGAGGGCGGCACTGTCACCGACCGCCTCGTCGAGGCCAACGAGCGCTACGCCGCCGATTTCACCGACCCGGGCATGGACGCCCGCCCCGTTCTCGGCGTGGCCGTGGTCGCCTGCATGGACGCCCGCCTCGACCTGCACTCCGCCCTCGGCCTCGAACTGGGCGACTGCCACACGATCCGCAACGCGGGCGGTGTGGTCACCGATGACGTGATCCGCTCCCTGACCATCAGCCAGCGGGCGCTCGGCACCCGCAGCGTGGTCCTCATCCACCACACCGGCTGCGGCCTGGAGTCCCTCACCGAGGAGTTCCGCCAGGACCTGGAGAACGAGGTCGGGCAGCGGCCGACGTGGGCGGTGGAGTCCTTCCGCGACGTCGACCAGGACGTGCGCCAGTCCATGCAGCGCGTGCGGACCTCGCCCTTCCTCCTGCACTCCGACGACGTCCGCGGATTCGTGTTCGACGTACGGACGGGCCTCCTCCGCGAGATCGACCCTGCGTGACCGTTGCCTGTTGGGTACCGGACAATCTCCGGTACCCAAAAGGCGACAAGCACTGACATATCGCCGCCAGTTGTCCACAGGCGAGTGACACGAACCGGTAAGCCCAACAAGAATGCGTGTGTGGCGTCGCGCTGAACCTTTCACGCGTGGCGTCCGTGTTTCGGGGTGGGCCGGTCCGCACGCGAGCGTCGGCCCGGGAAAAGAAGAAACCTGTGCTCCTTGCCGAGCGTGGGGAAGGGCCGAGGAGGGCCGGGTGACGACCTATGACGATCGAGCGAGCCTCACAGATCTGACCACGACCGCGGAGCGTGTCCGCAGGTCGGTCGAGGGTGTGATCGAGGGCAAGCCGGAGGTCGTACGGCTTTCGCTGACCGTGCTCCTGGCGGAGGGGCACCTGCTCATCGAGGATGTACCGGGCGTGGGCAAGACCATGCTCGCCAAGGCGCTCGCGCGGTCCATCGACTGCTCGGTGCGGCGTATCCAGTTCACGCCGGACCTGCTGCCTTCGGACATCACGGGCGTGTCCATCTGGGACCAGCAGCGCCGTGACTTCGAGTTCAAACCGGGAGCGATCTTCGCGCAGATCGTGATCGGCGACGAGATCAACCGCGCGTCTCCGAAGACGCAGTCCGCGCTCCTGGAGTCCATGGAGGAGCGCCAGGTCACCATCGACGGGCAGACGTACGAACTGCCCAGCCCCTTCATGGTGGTGGCCACGCAGAACCCGGTCGAGATGGAGGGCACCTACCCGCTGCCCGAGGCGCAGCGCGACCGCTTCATGGCCCGCGTCTCGATCGGCTATCCGGCCCCCGAGGCCGAGCTGCAGATGCTGGACGTGCACGGCGGGGTCTCCCCGCTCGACGACCTCCAGCCCGTGGCGCACGCGCACGACATCGTGAAGCTCATCGACGCGGTCCGCACGGTCCACGTCGCCGACTCCGTGCGCAGATACGCCGTCGACCTGGTCGCGGCCACCCGCAGCCACCCGGACCTGCGCCTCGGCGCGTCCCCGCGCGCGACGCTGCACCTGCTGCGCGCGGCCAAGGCCTCCGCCGCCCTCAGCGGCCGCGAGTTCGCCCTTCCTGACGACGTGCAGGCCCTCGCCGTCGCCGTCCTCGCCCACCGCCTGCTGCCCACGGCCCAGGCCCAGCTGAACCGCCGCACGGCCGAGTCGGTGGTCCTGGAGATCCTCCAGCGCACCCCCGTCCCGGCGACCCAGCAGCCCGGCCAGGGCTTCTTCGGCCAGCCGCCCGGCTCGCGGAGGCTGTGATGGCCGCCGGGGGGCCTGCCGCGCGCGCCGAGGACGACCGGGGCGGCCTGCGCACGGCGCTCGCCGGCCTCACCACCCGCGGCCGCTCCTTCTTCGCGGCGGGCATCGCCGCCGCCGTGTGCGCCTACGTCCTCGGCCAGAGCGACCTGCTGCGGGTCGGCCTGCTCCTCGCGGTGCTCCCGCTGGTGTGCGCGGCCGTGCTCTACCGCACGCGCTACCGCGTCGCGGGCAGCCGCCGCCTCTCCCCCGCGCGCGTGCCCGCCGGTTCGGAGGCGCGCGTGCACCTGCGGATGGACAACGTCTCGCGGCTGCCCACGGGCCTGCTGATGCTCCAGGACCGGGTGCCCTACGTCCTCGGGCCGCGCCCGCGCTTCGTGCTCGACCGGGTCGAGGCCGGGGGCCGCCGCGAGGTGTCCTACCGGGTGCGCTCCGACCTGCGCGGCCGCTATCCGCTCGGACCGCTCCAGCTGCGCCTGACCGACCCGTTCGGCATGTGCGAGCTGACCCGCTCCTTCTCGACGTACGACACCCTGACGGTCGTCCCGCGTGTGGAGCCGCTGCCGCCGGTGCGGCTCACGGGCGAGGCCAAGGGGTACGGCGACGGGCGGCACCGCTCGCTCGCGCTCGCCGGGGAGGACGACGTCATCCCGCGCGGGTACCGCTACGGCGACGACCTGCGCCGCGTCCACTGGCGCTCCACCGCGCGCTACGGCGAGCTGATGGTGCGCCGCGAGGAGCAGCCGCAGCGCTCCCGCTGCACGGTGCTCCTCGACACCCGGGACGTCGCCTACCAGGGCGCGGGCCCGGACTCGGCCTTCGAGTGGGCGGTGGCGGGCACCGCGTCCGCGCTGGTGCACATGCTCGAGCGGGGCTTCTCGGTACGGCTCCTGACGGACACCGGCAACTCGCTTCCCGGCGAGGGCGGGGACGGCTTCGCGGGCGCGAGCCAGGAGTCGGCGGACGCGGCCGGGCTCATGATGGACACGCTCGCCGTGATCGACCACTCGGACGGCGCGGGCCTCTCGCGCGCGTACGACGTGCTGCGCGGCGGGAACGAAGGGCTGCTGGTGGCCTTCCTCGGCGACCTGGACGACGAGCAGGCCGCCGTGATCGCCAAGATGCGCCAGCGCAGCGGCGCCGCGGTCGCCTTCGTCCTGGACAGCGCGGCCTGGACCCAGGGCCCGGGACCGGCCCCCTCGGCGGCGGCGCAGCACTCGGTGCGGCTGCTCAACGAGGCGGGCTGGACGGCGGTCGCGGTGCCTCCGGGGGTGGCCCTGGTCGACCTGTGGCGCCAGGCGGACCGCCTGCGCACCAGCGCCGGGCCCGCGCCGACGGCGGGGACGACGGCCGGGGGCTGGTCATGAGGGGGCGCCCGGCGGCAGATGACTGTGCTCGTGGCTCCCGCGGCGTGCGGCCTCGGCACCGCCGGTACGACTACGAGGGGTTCTCGGTGAGCCCGGGGGGTGCTTCATGAGTGGGCGTACGCGGCTTGCGCTGTGTGCCACCGCCGCCACGCTGATGGCGTCGGGCGCGCTGCTGCCGCTCGTCGACACATCGGGCTGGCTCGTCCAGGCGGCGATCCTGCTGGCGCTGCAGAGCGGGGTCGGCGCGCTCGCCCGGCGGGTCCCGCTGGCCCGGCCGGTCACGGTGGCCGTGCAGGCCCTGGTGACGCTGCTGCTCCTGACGCTGGTGTTCGCGCGGGAGCAGGCCGTCGCCGGGGTCATCCCGACTCCCGAGGTCTTCCAGCACTTCAGCACGCTCCTTGAGACGGGCGGCGACGACGTGGGGCGGTACGCCATTCCGGCGCCGCTCACCGACGGCATCCGCCTGATGGTGGTCGGCGGTGTGCTCGTGGTGGGCCTGGTGGTGGACGCCCTCGCGGTGACGTTCCGCACGGCCGCGCCGGCCGGGCTGCCGCTGCTCGCCCTGTACTCGGTCGCGGCCGGGCTCTCCGGGGACGGCGCCGGGTGGCTGTGGTTCCTGCTCGCGGCGGCCGGGTATCTGCTGCTGCTCCTCGCCGAGGGCCGGGACCGGCTCTCGCAGTGGGGGCGGGTCTTCGGCGGCTCGGGCCAGGCCCCCGGGCGGGTCTCGGCCGGACTCGACTCCGACGGCGGCGCCATCGCCCCGGTCCGCACGGGCCGCCGCATCGGCGCCGTCGCCCTCGGCATCGCCCTGGTCGTGCCGCTCGCGCTGCCCGCGCTCGACGGGGGCCTGCTCGACGGCTCGGACGGGCCCGGGGGCGGCGACGGGGGCGGGGGCGGCACGATCTCCGCCGTGAACCCGCTGGTCGCGCTCCAGGACAGCCTGAACCAGCCGGAGGACCGCGAGGTCATCTCGTACCGCACGAACGCCAAGAACACCCAGGACCTGTATCTGCGGATCGTCTCGCTCGACAAGTTCGACGGCACGACCTGGCGGACCACCGTCCGGGACATCTCGGACGTGCCGTCGCGTCTCCCGGACCCGCCGGGCCTGTCCCCCGAGGTCCGCAGGACGGAGATCCAGACGAACATCTCGGCCGACGACCGCTACGCGCAGAACTGGCTGCCGATGCCCTATCCGGCCAGCCAGGTCCGCATCGAGGGCCGCTGGCGGTACGAGCCGGTGGGCCGCGCCCTGGTCGGGGACCGCGGCCAGACCACCCGCGGCGCGCAGTACAGCGTCAACAGCCTGGTGGTGGAGCCGACGGCCGAGCAGCTCGCGTCGGCGCCCGCGCCGCGGTCGGACCTGGCCAGGGAGTTCACAAAGGTGCCGGGCTCGCTGCCGTCGGTGGTGGCGTCCACCGCGCGGGAGGTCACCGAGGGGTCGGCGAACGACTACGAACGGGCGGTGAAGCTGCAGGACTGGTTCTCCTCCGAGGGCGGCTTCACGTACAACACGCAGGTCCGCGCGGGCAGCGGCCCGTCCGCCATCGCCCGCTTCCTGGACCAGAAGGAGGGCTTCTGCGTCCACTTCTCCTTCGCCATGGCGTCGATGGCCCGCACGCTCGGCATCCCGGCGCGCGTCGCGGTGGGCTTCACGCCGGGCTCCGCGCAGTCGAACGGCACCATGTCGGTCGGTCTGCGGGACGCCCACGCGTGGCCCGAGCTGTACTTCGAGGGGGTGGGCTGGACCCGGTTCGAGCCGACGCCCAACCGCGGCTCGGTGCCCGAGTACACCCGTCCGGACACCCCGTCCGAGGACTCCGACTCCTCGGCCGTGCCCGAGCCGTCCGCGTCCACGGCGCCCTCGCCGACGCCTTCGCAGTCCCAGGACTGCCCGCGCGACCAGCAGCAACAGGGCGGCTGCACGAGCGCGATGCCGCAGCTCACGGGCGGTTCCGACGACGAGGGGCCGCCGCTCGGCTGGATCGTCGGCGGGACCCTGCTCGCGCTGATCGTCCTGGTGGTGCCGTCCCTGCCCATGCTGTGGCGAGCGCGGGTGCGCGCGGTACGGCTCGGGAGCGGCGGGCGCACGGAGGCGGACGCGGTCGCGCGGACCCTGGCGGCCTGGGAAGAGGTCACCGACACGGCCTGGGACCACGGCATCGCTCCGGACGAGTCCCAGACGCCACGGAAGGCGGCCGCCCGGATCGTCCGGGTCGGCGGGCTCGGCACCGGCCCCGCGGAGTCGGTGCACCGGGTGGCGGCGGCGGTGGAGCAGGTTCTGTACGCGCCCCGGCCGCAGCCCGCGCCGGGGCTCGGGGACGACGTGCGCCGCCTGCGGGACGGACTGCGCGCCTCGGTGAGCCGGACGACGCGGCTGCGGGCGACGGTCGCCCCGCGTTCGGCCGCCCGGGTGGTGTGGGCGGCGTCGGACCGCTGGGCGACGCTGCGTGGCCGCTGGTCGCAGTGGGCGATCAGGCGCTGGGAGGCGCTGCGGAGGCCCGCGCGACAGGGGGGCTAGGGCCTCCGGCCGGGGGGCGGAAATGTCCGGCTCCCGGCTTGTGCGAGCAGCTGAGCAACTGAGCAGGTGAAGCGGCGCCCGGTCCACGGCCGGGCGCTGCTTCATGTGGGGTGCCGGTGGCGACGTGGTGGGGTGCTGCGGCGACGTGGTGGGGTGACGACGGGGGCAGCCTGCCGGACGGGCGCGGACATACGTGTGGGGGGTGACCGATGCGTTTCGGTCACCCCCCACACGTATGTCGAGGAGGTCGGCGCGTGGACGCCTTTCGGCGGGGCGCTGTGCGTCCGCGCGGGTGTACGCCGACGGGGCGCGGCCGGACGGGCTACTGGCCGCCCTGCTGCTCGTCCCTGCGGCGCTGCCAGCGCTGTTCGATGCGGTCCATCATGGAGCGGCGCTGCCGGGACTGCTGTCGACGGCCGGGTGGCGCACCGGGGCCCGCGGCCGCCGCTGCTCCGGGTGCCTGCTCGCCAGGCTTGGGCGCTTTGCGCCAACCAGTGACGGCGAGCACCGCACACCCCAGCATGACGAGGAAGCCCACTACGCTCACCCAGATCAGCTGGGCGACCATTCCGGCCATGAGAAGGGCAATGCCCACCAGGAAGCCCGCGACCGCTTGGTAGACCCGCTTCCGGGTGTACGTACGCAGCCCGCTTCCCTCAAGCGCTGTCGCGAACTTGGGATCTTCGGCGTACAGCGCTCGCTCCATCTGCTCGAGCATGCGCTGCTCGTGCTCCGAGAGCGGCACGGAGTCCTCCTCATCGTGCAGTCGCCGGGGCGACCGGGGGGTCCCCTTCAGGATAGGCAGGGAATCGCCCCCGTGAAACCCGCCCCTCTGCGCCAACTTCGCCAAACCGGACCGCCAGGTCGCTCCGGCCCGCTGAAGCCTGCATTCCCCAGCGGCCGGTCCGTCATGCCGGACGGTGTCCCTCGATCATACGGCGCCCGTAGCCCGTTCGGGGGGCCTGTGGCGTACTCCATGTGCGGCTGCGTCGCTGATCAGCGAGCCGATCCCAGCTGCCACAGGGGCCCCACGCGCCGGTCGGCGCTCAGGCCTCGTCGGCCCCGGTGTCCGCTGCCGCCCCCTGGATCTCACCCAGCACGTGCAGCTGGGTGGCCACGGAGTGGAAGGCGGACAGTTCGGCGGCGGCGGCCTCCAGCTTCAGCAGCGCCTCCAGAGCGCCGGGCTCGGTGTCCACGAGGACGCCGGGGACCAGGTCGGCGAAGACGCGCACGCCGTGCACGGCGCCGACGCTCAGGCCCGCGCCCTCGACCAGCTCGGTGAGCTGGTCGGCGGTGAAGCGGCGCGGCACCGGGTCGCCCTCGCCCCAGCGCCCGGCCGGGTCGTCGAGGGCCCGGCGGGCCTCGCTGAAGTGTCCTGCGAGCGCGCGGGCGAGCACGGCGCCGCCGACGCCCGCCGCGAGCAGGCTGAGCACGCCACCGGGGCGCAGGGCGCTGACCGCGTTGCGCACGCCTTCGGCCGGGTCGTCCACGTACTCCAGAACGCCGTGGCAGAGCACGGCGTCGTACCCGCCGCGCTCGACGACGTCGAAGAGGCCGTGCACATCGCCCTGCACACCGCGCACGCGGTCGGCGACACCGGCCTCGGCGGCGCGGCGCTCGAGGGCGAACAGGGCGTTCGGGCTGGGGTCGACGACGGTGACGCGGTGGCCGAGGCGGGCGACGGGCACGGCGAAGTTGCCGCTGCCGCCGCCGGTGTCGAGCACGTCGAGGGCGGGTGCGGCGTCCGGCTCCTGGCCGGTGGCCTTGATCCGGCGGTCGAGGGCGTCCTTGAGGACGTCCCAGACCACGGCGGTGCGCAGCGAGGCGCCCGGACGAGGGGGGTCGGAGCGCGTCGACGCCGCGTGCGTGGGGCGGGGGGAGACGGGCGGGCGCATCGGGTCCGACACGGCAGTTGACTCCTCGGCGCGGCTCCGCCTGGGACGGCGGGCTGTTCGGGTGCGGGCGCCTCCACCCTATTGCCTTCGCGGCCGTGCCCCGTCATCCGTCCCACCGGTCGGTCGGCGCGGGTCAGAGCGGGTCAGCGCGGGTCGGGGCGTGTCCGGCGCCGGCTTCGTCCCCCGGCTTCGGCGGTGTTCTCGCTTCTGGCTTCAGCTACAGCTTTCGCCTCGGCTTCGCCCGCCCGTCGGCGGCGACCTCACTCCTCCCCTCCGCTTCGGCCCCGTCCCCCTGGCTCCCCTCCGCTTCGCCCTCGCCCCGCCCCTCGCTTGCGGCACCGGGCCCTCCTCCGCTGCGGCCTCCGGCACGCTCCGCTCAGTCGCCGTCCGGCGCCTCCCTTCTCGGCTGGGGCAGCACGGGCTGGAGGACGAGCATGCGCTCGACCAAGCGCAGGAACATGGCCACGTCCCGCAGCAGGTCGTCGGCGTCGCGGATGGTCGCGGCGCCCTCGATGCCGGCCTCGGCGCGGGCCCTGCGGGCGGCGCCGGAGGCGAACAGGGCGCTCCACTCGGTCAGTTCGGGTGCTATCTCGGGGAGCACTTCCCAGGCGCTCCGGATGCGCTGCCTGCGGCGTGGGTTGAGCTCGGGGCGGCCGCGGGCGGCGAGGACCGCGGCCGCGGTGCGCAGGGCGGCGAGGTGGGCGGTGGCGTAGCGCTCGTTCGACGTGTCCAGGTGGGCCGCCTCGTCGAGTCCGGCGCGGGCCTGGGCGAGCAGTTCGAGGGCGGCCGGTGGGGCCGAGGCACGGCGGAGCACCGGGTGGACGTCGCTCGCGGGACCGGTCAGTGAGGGGGCAGGGCCGAGGGCGCGGCGCCGGCGTGCGGCTGCGGCGTGAGAACTGGCCATGACGAACCTCCTGTCGTCTGTGTGACGGCGCAGTGGCCGTATGTGCCCATCGTGGGGTACGCCACTGACAATCCGCCCTGACCTGCACTTTTGCCTCGATCGAAGGTTCGGGATAGTTTTTGCACTGACTGGTCAGTTCAAAAACTCGGGCCCGCCGGGCCCCAGGCAATCGGACGAGGGGGGACCGTGGACGGTCCGCACGGCGCCGCCGTCAGCGCGGTGGACTTCGGGCTCAAGGGGCCGCGGGGCTGGGCGTTCCGCGGCATCGGGATCACGGCCGGGCCCGGGTCGCTCATCGCGGTCGAGGGCCCTTCCGGCTCCGGCCGAACCTGTCTGCTGCTCGCCCTCACCGGACGGATGCGGTCCACCGAGGGCACGGCGACCGTCGCCCGCCACCGGCTGCCCAAGCAGCTAGCCGCCGTGCGCCGGATCAGCGGGCTCGGCCCCGTCCCCGGCGTGACCGACCTCGACCCGGCCCTGACCGTGGCCGAGCACCTGCGCGAGCGGGCCTTCCTGGAGCGGCGGTTCGAGGGCTCCCTGCGCGGCCTGCTGCGGCCCCGCAAGGAGCGGGCGACCGAATCCCGGCTGCGGATCGACACCGCGCTGCGGGCGGCGGGACTCGACGTCGAGGCGCTGCCCAAGGGCTCCCGCACCGCCGTGCGCGACCTGGAGCGGCTCGAGGCGCTGCGGCTCTCCGTGGCGCTCGCCCTGATCGCGCGGCCCCGGCTGCTCGGCGTCGACGACACCGACCTGAAGCTCTCGGACGCCGAACGTGAGGCCGCCTGGGACCTGCTGCGGTCCATCGCCGCGAACGGGACGACCGTGGTGGCCGTGTGCAGCGAGGCCCCCGAGGACACGGTCGTCGTATCGACCGCCCCGCGCGCGGAGGCCGACGTACGCGAAACGGCCGACACGGGCGACGCGCGCGCTGCGACCGATGCGACCGATGCGGCCGATGCGGCCGACCACAGCGACGACCACGACACCGACGACGACACCGACGACGACAAGGAGACGGCCGATGCGGTCGCCGAAGCTCGCCGCGCTTGAGCTCAAGCGCTTCGGCAGGGGCAGGCTGCCCCGCGCGGCCCTCGTGGCGCTCCTGCTGCTGCCCCTGCTGTACGGCGCGCTGTACCTGTGGTCCTTCTGGGACCCGTACGGCCGTCTGGACAAGATCCCCGTGGCCCTCGTGAACGACGACAAGGGCGCCACCGTCGACGGCAAGAAGCTCACGGCGGGCGACGGCATCGCCGAGCGGCTGCTCGACAGCAAGACCTTCGACTGGCACGAGGTGAGCGCCGCCGAGGCCCGCGACGGCGTCGAGGACGGCACGTACTACCTGTCCCTGACGATGCCGTCGGACTTCAGCGAGCGGGTGGGGTCCAGTTCCGGTGACGCTCCGGAGACGGGTGCCCTGAAGGTCCGTACGAACGACGCCAACAACTACATCGTCGGGCAGATCTCGCGGACGGTCTTCTCCGAGGTGCGCACGGCCGCCTCCACGAAGGCGTCGCGGAACATGCTGGACAAGATCTTCATCTCGTTCTCCGACATCCACGGCAAGACGCGGGAGGCCGCCAAGGGCGCCGACAAGCTCGAAGGCGGCATCGGCAAGGCGAAGAAGGGCTCCAAGGACCTCGTCGACGGCCTGAAGAACGCCAAGACCGGCAGCGGGGACCTCGCCTCGGGCGTGCGGAAGCTGCACACCGGCGCGGGCGACCTGGAGGACGGCTCGCGCAAGGTCGCGGACGGCACGCAGAAGCTGGCCGACCGCGTCAACGGCGACGCCGCCAAGGTGCGGCCGTACCTGAAGGACAACGGCAAGGTGCTCGGCGACAGTGCCCAGCTCGTCGCCGACTCCTCCCGCGCGGTGCGGCACAACCTGAAGTCCCTCGTCGAGAAGGCCCCGGGGACGGCGACCGAGGCCAAGAAGGCGTCGGCCGCGCTGAACGGCCTCTACGAAGAGCAGTGTCAGCAGGCCGCCGACGCCCCCGACCTGTGCCCGAAGCTGAAGAAGGCCAAGGAGGTCGCGGCCGACGTCTCGACCGTCGCCGGAGACGTCGACACGCTCGTCAAGGACCAGAACGGCGACCTGAAGACCCTCGACACGAACCTCGCCACCCTCCAGAAGAAGGCCCAGGGCCTCGCCGACCGCGCCCCGCACCTGGACGAGAACCTGGAGAAGACCGTCCGGGACGTCAACGCGCTCAACACGGGCGCCTCAGACGTCGCCAAGGGCGCCAAGAAGCTGCACACGGGCCTCGGCACGGCCAAGACCGGTGCCGCGGACCTGGACACGGGCGTCGGCAAGCTGAAGACGGGTGCGACCGACCTCGACGGCGGCATGTTCAAGCTGGCCGACGGCTCCCAGGAGCTGGCGGGCGGACTGCACGACGGCGTCAAGAAGATCCCCGACTACGACAAGCAGGACCGCGACCGCCGCACGGACGTCATGGCCGACCCCGTGCAGCTCGCCTCGCAGTCGCTGCACAAGGCGCCCAACTACGGCACGGGCTTCGCCCCGTACTTCATCCCGCTGTCCCTGTGGGTCGGCGCGATGGTGGCCTACATGCTGATCCAGCCGCTCAACCGGCGCGCCCTCGCCGCGGGCGCCCCCGCCTGGCGCATCGCGCTCGCGGGCTGGCTCCCCGTGGCCGCGCTCGGCACGCTGCAAGTGGCGGCGCTGATGTCGGTCCTGCACTGGCGCCTCGGCCTGCAGATGGAGCGGGCGGCCGGGACGATCGGCTTCCTGATCCTGGTGACGGGCTGCTTCGCGGCGATCGTGCAGTGGCTGAACGCGCGCTTCGGAGCGGCCGGACGCATCCTCGTCCTCGCCTTCCTGATGCTCCAGTTGACGTCAGCGGGCGGCACGTACCCGGTGCAGACGAGCCCGACGTTCTTCGGCGCGATCCATCCGTACCTGCCGATGACGCACGTCGTCGACGCGCTGCGGCGGCTCATCACGGGCGGCGGCCTCGGGCCGGTGTGGACGGCGTGCGCGGTGCTCGTGGCGTTCACCGTGGGCGCGCTGGCGCTCACCGCCGTCTCCGCGCGCCGCAAGCAGGTGTGGACGTTGGACCGACTGCATCCGGAGCTGAGCCTGTGAACGCCGCGGAACCTGTGAAAATCAAGCTCATGGAAAGCAGTGCGAGCAGCTCGCGGCGCGAGGCCACGCGGCAGAAGCTCTACGAAGCAGCCGTCACCCTCATCGCGGAACAGGGTTTCTCCGCCACGACAGTTGACGAGATCGCCGAGCGGGCGGGCGTCGCGAAAGGCACGGTCTACTACAACTTCGCCAGCAAATCGGTCCTCTTCGAAGAGCTGCTCCGGCACGGCGTGGGCCTGCTCACCGCGTCCCTGAAGCAGGCCGCCGACGAGGCCACCCGGGAGGGCGGCCGCAAGGTCGACGCCCTGGACGCGATGATCCGCGCGGGCCTCGTCTTCATCGACCGCTATCCGGCCTTCACGCAGCTGTACGTCGCCGAGCTGTGGCGCACCAACCGCGCCTGGCAGTCCACGCTCATGGTGGTGCGCCAGCAGGCCGTGGCGGTGGTCGAGGACGTGCTGCGCGGGGGCGTGGAGAGCGGTGAGCTGAGCGAGGAGATCGACATCCCGCTGACGGCGGCCGCCCTGGTCGGGATGGTCCTGGTGGCGGCGCTCGACTGGCAGGCGTTCCAGCCGGAGCGCTCCCTCGACGACGTGCACGCGGCGCTGTCGCGGCTGTTGCAGGGGCGGGTGAGCGGCGGCGGGTGAGCGGCCGCGGGTCACGGGACTCGTCCGGCCTCGTTCGCTGCCCCGGTCCCGGCCCCGATACCGGCCTCGTTCACCCGTTCGCAGTCGTCGCGCGGCGCCGGTCCGGTGGAGCCTGGATGTCCCAGGCCCCGCCGGACCGGCGCTTGTCGCATTCCCCCGCGCGACCCCCGTGGTCGTCCCCCGGTCGCCCGCGTGCCTCGCTCCCGCCACGGGCGAGGCGGGAGGAGCGGCCAAGGGCGCCGCCCGATTCCGCCGCCCCGTGTCGGCGGTTCCGGTGCCGCGCCCTTCTCCGTGCCCTCACTCTCCCGTCCCCGCAGGTCGGGTCCCATCCGCGCGCGTACTCATCTACGCGCCTAGGTACAGATACTCAGACGTGGGGCTCGGTGCCCAGGCCGGATCGCGCCCCGCTGGTTACGATCACGCCGTGTCCGTACTCCCCCTGGTGTTCACCAGTGGCTGGGCCAGCGGGATCAACGCCTACGCGGTGATCCTGCTCCTCGGTGTCTTCGGGGCCACGGGCCTGTCCGACGAGGTCCCGGAGTCGCTGCAGAGCCCCGGCGTCCTCATCACCGCGGGCGTGCTCTTCGCCTGCGAGGCCGTCGCCGACAAGATCCCTTACGTGGACTCGGTGTGGGACGCCGTGCACACCGTCGTCCGGCCGGTGTCCGGGGCGGTCGTGGGCGCGTTGCTCGCCGGGCAGAGCGGTTCCCTCTCGGACGTGGCGGCGGGCGCGGTCGGCGGGTCGACGGCGCTCGCGAGCCACGCGGTGAAGGCCGGGACGCGGATGGCGGTCAACACCTCACCCGAGCCGTTCAGCAACCTCGTCCTGAGCACCGCCGAGGACCTCGGGGTCGGCGGGATCGTCAGCTTCGCGATGTTCCACCCCGAGGCCGCGGCGATCATCGCGGCCGTGCTGCTCGTCGCGGGGCTCGTGCTGCTGCTCTTCCTCGCGCACCGGATCCGGCGGTTCCTGCGGCGCAGGGCGCAGCGGCGGGAGGAGCGGAGGATGGCGGCGGGGCGGCCACCGGACGGGTCCCGGCACCCGCCGGGCTGATCCTGGCACCCGCAGGACTGGTTCCGGCTCCCACAGGACTGGTCCCGGCACCCACAGGACTGGTCCCGGCACCCCCGGACTGATGCCGACGCCACCGGGCCTACGCGGGCACCCACCGGGCCTACACGGGCGCCCACCGGGCCGACCCGGGCACCCGAAAGCACTGTCAGTGGGTGCCGATAAAGTCCCTGGCATGGCACGGATTGTGGTGATCGGCGCCGGGATGGGCGCCATGACGGCCGCCGCCCGGCTGGCCGTGGCGGGCCACCGGGTGGTGGTGCACGAGCGCGCGGGGACGTACGGCGGCGCGCTCGGCCGCGTGGAGCGCGACGGCTTCGGGTTCGACACGGGCCCGTCCCTGCTGCACCTGCCCGCGGTCTACCGCGACCTGTTCGTGAAGACGGGCAAGCAGCCCCTGGAGGACTGCGTGGAGCTGTCCCAGATCGAGCCCGCCGTCCGCCACGTCTTCGCCGACGGCACGGCCGCGGACCTGCCGAACGTCTCCCGCGCGGGCGTCGGCGAGGCCCTGGACAGTGCGCTCGGCGCGGGCTCGGGCGCGCGCTGGGCGGCGTTCATGAACCGCGCGCGGGAGGCCTGGGACCGCGCCCGCCGCCCGCTCCTCGAAGAGCCCCTGTGGCCGAACTGGCAGGTGCTCGCGGACCGCGAGCCCTACCCCGCGGTCGCCCAGAAGCGCCTGCTGCGCCGTGAGCGGCGCGCGGCCACGCTCGCCGAGGTCGCCGAGTTCGAGCTGGGCGGCGAGCCCCGGCTGACCGCGCTCCTTGAGCACTTCGCGCTGGTACGCGGCCTGGATCCGCGCACGGCCCCGGCGTCCGCGGCCGTCCTGCCGTATCTGGAGCAGACCTTCGGCACCTGGTCCGCGCGCGGCGGCATGCGGGCCCTCGCGACCGCCGTGTACGAGCGGTGCCGTGCGCGCAGGGTCGAGTTCGCCTTCGGGTCCGACGTCGTGCGGATCGTGGCGAAGGACGGGCGCGCGACGGGCGTCGAGCTGGCCGACGGGACCCTCGTGGACGCGGACTTCGTGGTGGCCGGGGTGGCGCCCGGCACGCTGGACGCGATGCTGTCCGGCACGGCCGCCCGCACCCCCGAGGACGTGCCCCCGCGGTCCGGGCTCCCCAGCCGCCTCACCGTCCTGCTCGCCCTGCGCGGCGCCCGCCCCGAGGGCACGGCGCACCGGACGGTGCTGCACACCACGGACCGCGCGGACGAGCTGGACCGCGTCTTCGGGACCCCCGGTGCTCCCGGGAGCACCGGCGGCGCCCGCCCCGCCCCCGACGGCTCCCCCGGCCTCCCCGCCGCCCCGACCCTCACCGTCCTGCGCCCGGACGACCCGACGTCCACGCCGGACGCGGAGCACGAAGCCGTGACGCTGACCGCCGTGGTCCCGGCGGGCGCCGAGGTCACCGACGCGGACGTGCGGCGGCTGATCGCCCGCGCGGCCGCGGTGGTCCCCGGTCTGGACGACCGCCTCCTGTGGCAGGAGGTCCGTACGCCCGCGCACGTGGCCGAGGCGACGGGCGCCGAAGGCGGCGCGGTCCCGGCCCCCGCCCTCGCCGCCGCGGCCGGACGGCACCTGCACCCGGCCAACAGCACGGCCGTGGCGGGGCTCTACGCGGTCGGCGGCTGGGCGCACCCCGGCGGCGGGCTGCCGCACGCGGGCATGTCGGGCACGCTGACGGCCGGACTCATCGTGGAGGGACCGGAGTTCCGCGGCTCACAGTGAGCGCACGAAAGGCGGGGGGCGGCGGGACCCGGCCGGGTGCCGTCACCCCTGGGTGGCATCGCCACCTGACCCGCAAGGATCGCCGGACCAGCACCGGCCCTGGCCGGCACCGATGGCCGGACCCGACCTCAGTACCGGTACTGCTGCTCCCCGTTGACCCCGGGCTCATAGCCGAACTGGCCCCCGGTCTCCGGCGGCAGACCCTCGCCCTGGAACGGCGGGTAGCCGGGCTGCTCGGGCGGGAGTTCCGCGCCGTAGGGCGGCGCGGGCTCGCTCGTGCGCTGGTGCGGGACCCAGACGCCGCCGGGCGGGGTGTCCTGGTAGCCGCCGCCGTAGGTGTCGCCCCCGTAGGGCGCGTACGGCTGCGGGTCGGCGTAGGTGTCGTAGCCCGGCTGCGCGCCGTAGGTCTGCGGGCCGATGTACGGGTCGGAGTAGGCGGCGTACCGCTGCTCGCCGGTCTCTCCGTAGCCGAAGTTCAGCGGGTCCTGCTGGTCGCCCTGTGCCTGGGCGCCCTGCGGGCCGTACGGCGGGTAGGCGTCGAAGCCGTAGCCGTCACCGGCGGGGGCCTGGGCGTACGCCGCGTCGCTGTAGACGCCGTACTGCCCGGTGTCGTCGGGCATGGGCTCGGTCTCATACACACCGGGACCGGAGGCCTGCTGCTCCAGGACGTCGGCGGCGGGCGCGCCGGACTCGGCGGCGGCAGCAGCGTCGTACTCGAGGTCGGAGACCTGGAGCGTCGGCTCCGCGGGGGCGCCCCGGGTGACCGTCTTGCGGCGCCTGCTCGCGCCCGGCTGGCCGCCGAGCGCCCAGCCGGTCGAGAAGCCACGGCGGAACGACAGCGTCACATACGTCTGTCCGGTGGCGAACGCGATCGCGCCGACGGCGATGACGACCACCGACGGCATCAGGACGCCGAGGACGACACCGAGAAAGCCGACGAACGCGAGCAGCCGCCAGCGCAGCCGCGCCTTGTACTGCAGCAGCACCTCGCCGAGCAGCCACAGCGCGACTCCGCCGAACGCGATGTAGAGGACCGTCCAGCCCATGTACGCCCCTCTCCCCTGCGGCCGCGGCCCCAGGGGTACGACCGGTCAGGCCTGCTGGTGGTGCAGGCCCAGGTTTTCGTAGATCTCCAGCGTCGCCGTGGAGTTGTTCAAGGTGATGAAGTGCAGCCCCGGCACTCCCTCGGCCAGCAGCCGCGCGCAGAACTCCGTCGCGAACTCGATGCCAATGGAGCGTACAGCCGCGGGATCGTCTTTGGACCTGAGGATCCGCTCTTTCAGTTCCGGCGGGAAGTCCGCATTGCTGAGCTGCGGCAATCGCTCCAGTTGGCGCACGTTCGTCACCGGCATGATCTCCGGGATGATCGGCGTCTCGCAGCCCGCCGCCTCGACGCGGTCGCGCAGGCGCAGGTACTCCTCCGGGTGGAAGAACATCTGGGTGATCGCGTAGTCGGCGCCCGCGCGGCATTTGTCGACGAAGTGCTCGACGTCCGTCTCCCAGCCGTCCGAGCGGGGGTGCATCGCGGGGAAGGCGGCGACGCCCACGCAGAAGTCGCCGGACTCCTTGATGAGGCGTACCAGCTCGGCGGCGTAGGTCAGCCCCTCGGGGTGCTTGACCCACTCGCCCATCGGGTCGCCGGGCGGGTCGCCGCGCAGCGCGAGCATGTTGCGGATCCCGGCGTCCGCGTACTGTCCGATGATGTTGCGCAGTTCGGCGACGGAGTGGTCGACGGCGGTGAGGTGGGCGACGGGCGTCAGGGTCGAGTCGGCGACGATCTGCTGGGTCTCGCGCACCGTGCCCGCGCGCGTGGAGCCGCCGGCACCGTACGTCACGGAGACGAAGCTGGGTGCGACGGCCTCGACCCGGCGCAGCGAGTTCCAGAGGATCCGCTCGCCCTTGGGGGTCTTCGGCGCCGAGAACTCGAAGGAGTACGTGGTCTTGCCGGTCGCGAGCATGTCGCGCACGGTGCGTGCGCGGTCAGTCCTGGTGGAAGCAGTGCCTAGGGCCATACCGGCAGGTTAGCCAGGCTGGGGCGGTCGCCCAACCGCACGTTGGTCATTTGTCCCGTTAGTCGGTTTGTTGTCCACGCATCGGACACCATGGGGGTGTTGCTCAAACAAGCGTACGGATACGGGGTCGGGCGCACAGGAGTGCGGGCGCGACCGCCGTCAGACCGTACGCAGGCGCTTCGCGAAGTCCGCGGCGGCGGCGCCGGGGTCGTCCGCCTCCGTGATGGCGCGGACCACCACCACCCGGCGCGCGCCCGCCTCGACGACCTCGTCCAGATTGCGCGCGTCGATGCCGCCGATGGCGAACCACGGGCGGTCGGTGCCGAGCGCGGCCGTGTACCGGACCAGGTCCAGGCCCGGGGCGTGGCGGCCCGGCTTCGTGGGCGTCGGCCAGCACGGGCCGGTGCAGAAGTAGTCCACGCCCGGCTGGACGGCGGCCGCCGCGGCCTCGTGCTCGGCGTGCGTGGAGCGGCCGATCAGGACGTCGTCGCTGCGCGCGCCGAGGATGGCGCGGGCCGCGGGCACGGGCAGGTCGCCCTGGCCCAGGTGCAGCACGTCGGCGCCGATGGCGTGGGCGACGTCCGCGCGGTCGTTCACCGCGAGGAGCTTGCCGTGGCGGCGGCAGGCGTCCGCGAAGACCTGGAGGTGCTCCAGCTCCTCCGCGGCCTCCATCCCCTTGTCGCGCAGCTGCACGATGTCGACGCCGCCCGCGAGGACGGCGTCCAGGAACTCGGGGAGGTCCCCCTGGCGCTTGCGCGCGTCGACGCACAGATAGAGCAGGGCGTCGGCGAGCCGGGCGCGCGCGGAGGCGCCCGCCGTGTCGGTGGCCATGAAGAGGTCCCCCCGTGTCGGTGGCGTACGGGCCGCGGCCGCGGCCCGTACGCCGGACGGTTGTTTCAGGTCAGACGGCGAGCGCCTGCGCGCGGCGCTTCACCTCCGTCCCGCGATTCTCGCTCAGGGCCTGCGCGGGGGTGCCGGGCAGGGTCGGGTCGGGGGTGAAGAGCCACTCCAGTGCCTCTTCGTCGGTGAAGCCGTCGTCCCGCAGGAGGGTCAGGGTGCCTACGAGGCCCTTGACCACCTTGTCGCCGTCGATGAAGGCGGCGGGCACCTGCAGCGCGCGGTTCTCGCCGCGACGCACGGCGATCAGCTGGCCCTCCTTGACCAGCTGGCGCACGCGCGTCACCTCCACGTCGAGCATCTCGGCGATGTCGGGGAGGTGCAGCCAGGCGGGGACGAGAGCATCGGTCTTTGCGTCAATCTCGGTCACGGATCAAGCGTGCCATTTCTGGCCGGGGGCCGGTAGCGGGGGTGGGGTGCCCTTGCGCCCCGCCGTGCCCCTTGGGGGTATGTGCGGTCGATGTGGTCCTTGAGGTTGCCCGGCACCGGGGGCCGTGCCCGCCCGTTCCGCCCTCTGGGCGGAACGGGTGCCCACAGCAGGTACGGCGATCAGGCCGTGGCCTTCTTGAGGGGGACCGACGGATCCGGCATCAGCGCCGGGTTCATGGGGGTCGCCGCCTCGATCAGCTTGCGGCCCTGGGCCAGGTCGCGGGGGCGGCCCACCGCCAGGAGAGCGGTCAGGACGCCGTCCCGCAGCCAGCACACCGACCAGGCGGGATCCGCGGGGGCGCCTCGCCAGATCAGCTCGTCGCCGGGCGCGTGATGCCCCGCGTACTGGACGAAGCGGCCGAACTGCTCGGACCAGAAGTACGGGACGGGGTCGTACGCCGCCGAACTCTCGCCGACGATGTCGGCGGCGACCATGCGCGGCCCCTGGACGGCATTGTCCCAGTGGTGCACGAGCAGCCGCTCGCCGTACCGCCGCGAGGGGAAGGACGCGCAGTCGCCGACCGCGTACACGTCGGGCGCGGACGTGCGCAGACGTTCGTCGGCCAGCACCTCGTGATGGGCGCCGAGCGCGATCCCGGAGCCCGCGAGCCAGGCCGTCGTGGGCCGCGCGCCGATACCGACGACGACGGCGCCCGCGGGCAGCCGTGTGCCGTCGTCGAGGAACACCGCACCCGGCTCGACGCGCTCCACGCGCGCGTGGGTGCGCAGTTCGGCCCCGGCGTCGGCGTACCAGGCCGCCATCGGCGCCGCGACCTCGGCGGGCAGCACGCCCGCGAGCGGCCGGTCGGCGGCCTCGACCACCGTCACCGAGCAGCCCGCCTCCCGCGCCGCCGTGGCGAACTCGGCGCCGATCCAGCCCGCGCCCACGACCACGACGTCGTGCTGCTCGGCGAGGACGGGCCGCAGCCGTTCGGCGTCGTCGAGGGTGCGCAGCAGGTGCACGCCGGGGACGCCCTCGGAGCCGGGCAGGCGGATCGGTTCGGCTCCGGTCGCGAGGACCAGACTGTCGTACGCGACCGGGCCCGCCTCGGTGTCGAGTTCGTGGTCGGCCGGGCGGACGCCGGTGACGTCGACGCCGAGCCGCAGTTCCACGCCGAGGGCGTCGAAGTCGATGTCGAAGGCCGAGCCCTCCGCCTTGCCGAGCAGCACCGCCTTCGACAACGGCGGCCGGTCGTACGGCTGATGGGGCTCCGCGCCGATCAGCGTCACCGTGCCCGTGAACCCCCGCTCGCGCAGCGCCACGGCGGACTGCACCCCGGCCATCCCGGCGCCGACGATCACCACGCGCCGCCCCGACTCCACCCGCTTCTCCTCGTCGCTCACCCGATCAACTGTAGGACAGCGCCACCGCCCACGGACACGACGGGCTTAACCGCCGGCGGGACGACGGGCTACGCTGGCCGTGCAGAGCACTCGCGGGAGCCCGGACGCACCGGGCTGAGAGGGAGGCTGGGACGGCCTCCGACCGTACGAACCTGATCCGGGTCATGCCGGCGAAGGGAGGGGCTGGACGCCCATGCGTTCCCGTACGAACACAGATCCGCCTACGCATACAGGTCCGCAGCCGGACACAGATCCGGGCGCGGGCACGAGGCCAGGCGCGGGCACGAGGCCAGGCGCGGGCACGAGTCCGAGCGCGGGCACGAGTCCGCATCCGAGCAGTGACGTCCTCGTCATCGGTGGTGGAGTCATCGGACTCGTCACCGCCTGGCGTGCCGCGCAGCGCGGTCTCGCCGTCACCGTCGTCGACCCCGATCCCGGCGGCGGCGCGGCGCAGGTCGCGGCGGGCATGCTGGCCGCCGTCACCGAACTCCACCACGGCGAGCAGACCCTGCTCGGCCTCAACCTCGCCTCCGCGCGCCGCTATCCGGACTTCGTGGCCGAGCTGACGGAGGCGACCGGGCACGACGTCGGCTATCGCGCGTGCGGCACGCTCGCCGTCGCCCTCGACTCCGACGACCGCGCCCACCTGCGCGAACTGCACGCCCTCCAGCAGCGGTCGGGGCTCACCCCGCAGTGGCTGAACGGCCGCGAGTGCCGCCGTCTCGAACCGATGCTCGCCCCGGGGGTACGGGGCGGCCTTCGCGTCGACGACGACCACCAGGTCGACCCGCGCAGGCTCACGGCCGCCCTCGTCGTGGCCTGCGAGCAGGCCGGGGTGACGTTCACGCGCGCGTGGGCGCGGGAGCTGTCGGTGGTGCGGGAGCGGGCCACCGGCGTCGTCCTCGCCGACGGCACCGCGCTGGCCGCGGGGCAGACGGTGCTCGCCGGGGGCAGCCTCAGCGGGCGGCTCGCGGGGGTGCCCGCCGACGTACTGCCGCCGGTGCGGCCCGTGAAGGGGCAGGTGCTGCGGCTCACCGTGCCCGAGCGGTACGCGCCGTTCCTGCACCGCACCGTGCGGGCCGTCGTCCGCGGCAGCCACGTCTACCTGGTGCCGCGCGTCAGCGGTGAGCTGGTCGTCGGCGCGACCAGCGAGGAGCTGGGCTGGGACACCACGGTCACGGCGGGCGGCGTGTACGAACTGCTGCGCGACGCCCACGAACTCGTACCCGGCATCACGGAGCTGCCGCTCACGGAGACCCGCGCCGGGCTGCGGCCCGCGTCCCCCGACAACGCGCCCCTCCTCGGCCCCACCGCGCTGCCCGGTCTGCACCTGGCCACCGGCCACTACCGCAACGGCGTCCTCCTGACGCCCGTCACCGGGGACGTCATGGCGCACACGCTGGCCACGGGTGAACTGCCGGAGGTGGCACGGGCGTTCACGCCGGCCCGCTTCACGAACCTCCCCCACCCACCCTGCGCAACCGCACCCCCCTCCCCCGCATCCCCCAAGGACCTCACGGAGCTGTCCGCATGACCACGCCGTTCGCCGCATTCGCCGTCTCCGTCAACGGAGAAGTACGAGACGTGGCCGCCGGGACCACGCTCGACACCGTCGTCGCCCAACTGTCCACCGCGCACTCCGGTGTCGCCGCCGCGCTCAACGAGACCGTCGTCCCGCGCGCGGAGTGGGCCACCACCGCGCTCAGCGACGGCGACCGCGTGGAAGTCCTCACCGCCGTCCAGGGAGGCTGACGCGACATGGCGGACGACCCCTTCGTCATCGGCGGCCTCACCCTGTCGTCGCGACTGATCATGGGTACGGGCGGTGCGCCCAGCCTCGACGTCCTGGAGCGGTCCCTCGTCGCCTCCGGTACGGAGCTGACGACCGTCGCGATGCGGCGGCTCGACCCCGGTGTGCAGGGCTCCGTGCTCTCCGTCCTGGACCGGCTCGGCATCCGTGTCCTTCCGAACACGGCGGGCTGCTTCACCGCGGGCGAGGCCGTCCTGACCGCGCGGCTCGCGCGGGAGGCACTCGGCACGGACCTGGTGAAGCTGGAGGTCATCGCGGACGAGCGCACGCTGCTGCCCGACCCGGTGGAACTCCTCGACGCGGCCGAGGTCCTCGTCGACGACGGCTTCACCGTGCTCCCGTACACCAACGACGACCCCGTGCTCGCCCGGAAGCTGGAGGACGTGGGCTGCGCCGCCGTCATGCCGCTCGGCTCGCCCATCGGCTCCGGGCTCGGCATCCGCAATCCGCACAACTTCCAGCTCATCGTGGAGCAGGTGAGCGTGCCGGTGATCCTGGACGCGGGGGCCGGTACGGCGTCGGACGCGAGCCTCGCGATGGAGCTGGGCTGCGCCGGGGTGATGCTCGCGTCGGCCGTGACGCGGGCCCGCGAGCCCGTCCTCATGGCCGAGGCGATGCGCCACGGAGTCCTGGCGGGGCGCCTGGCCCACCTCGGCGGTCGCATCCCCCGCCGCCACTTCGCCGAGGCCTCGTCCCCCACGGACGGCCGCGCCGCCCTCGACCCCGAACGCCCCGCGTTCTGACCCCCCCGGCCCCCGGGCACGGGCCGGTTCGGCCTCGGTCACAGGTGCGCTGCAGTCTCGCTGGTCCGGCGCCCGCGGGGGCGGGGCCCGGGGTGGCGCCTCGTAGACTCCCCCCGTGGACACGACCCTCAAGGACCCCCTCGTCGGGCAGGTGCTCGACGGCCGTTATCGCGTCGACGGACGGATCGCGGTCGGCGGGATGGCCACGGTCTACCGGGCCGTGGACACCCGCCTCGACCGCCTGCTCGCCCTGAAGGTGATGCACCCGACGCTGGCGGCCGACGCCTCGTTCGTCGACCGCTTCATCCGCGAGGCCAAGTCGGTGGCCCGCCTGGCGCACCCGAACGTGGTCGGGGTCTTCGACCAGGGCACCGACGGGGCGTACGTGTATCTGGCGATGGAGTACATCGCCGGGTGCACGCTCCGCGACGTACTGCGCGAGCGTGGCGCCCTGCGCCCCCGCGCCGCCCTGGACATCCTGGAGCCCGTGCTCGCCGCCCTCGGCGCCGCGCACCGCGCCGGGTTCGTGCACCGCGACATGAAGCCGGAGAACGTCCTGATAGGGGACGACGGCCGGGTGAAGGTCGCCGACTTCGGGCTCGTACGGGCCGTGGACTCCGTCACGAACACCACGGGCACGGTCCTCGGCACGGTCTCCTACCTCGCCCCGGAGCAGATCGAGCAGGGCACGGCCGACACCCGGGTCGACGTGTACGCCTCCGGCGTCGTCCTCTACGAGATGCTCACCGGCGCCAAGCCGCACCAGGGCGACTCCCCCGCCCAGATCCTCTACCGGCACCTCAACGAGGACGTACCCCCGCCCTCCGCCGCCGTACCGGGCCTCGCCTACGAGCTCGACGAACTGGTCGCGTCGGCGACCGCCCGCAACCCCGACCTGCGCCCCCACGACGCGGTGACCCTCCTCGGGCAGCTGCGCGAGGCGCGGTCCGCGCTCACCGAGGCGCAGTTGGACGCGATACCCCCGCAGGCCCGCGACACCGAGAGCCAGAGCGGACAGAACGGGCAGAACGGGCACGGTGGCTCCGAGGACCGTACGAGCGTCCTTCCGCGCGCGGCCCGCTCCGTACAACTGCCCCTGCCCACCACGGAAGAGCCCGAGCACCCCTCCGCCACCCGGAACCTCCGCGGCTCCCTGCGGCAGGAACCCAGCCCCCGGCAGGACGGCCTCAGCCACACCAGCGTGCTGCGCACCCCGCCGCCCGGGCCACCCCCTTCGGCGGCCCCCTCCTCGCCCGTGGCACGGCTGCGGCAGCGCCTCCACACGCGCCGCGGGATCACCGCCGTGATCGCCGCCGTCCTGCTGGCCCTCGGGCTCGGCGCGGGCGTCTGGTACATCAACTCGGGGCAGTTCACCGAGGTCCCGGCACTCCTGGCGAAGACGGAGGCCGAGGCCCGCAAGCGTCTGGACGGCGCCGGTCTCGACGTACGCAAGGTCAAGCGCGCCTACAGCGACACCGACAAGCGCGGCACGGTCATGGCGACCGACCCCGGCGTCGGGGACCGCATCCGGCACAACGGCAAGGTGACGCTGACCGTCTCCCTCGGCCCGGAGACCGTCAAGGTGCCCGACCTCGAGGGCACGCCCCTGGGCGAGGCGAAGGACAAGCTCGACGGCGCGGGCCTCGGGGCCGGCATGGTCACCAAGGCCTTCAGCGAGGACGTCGACAAGGGCGCCGTGATCAGCACGGACCCGGGTGCGGGGAAGGTCCGCAAGGCGGGCTCGGCCGTCGCGCTCGTCGTCAGCAAGGGCCGCCCGGTCGAGGTGCCGGACGTCACCGGCGACGCGGAGGGCGACGCCCGCGCGGAGCTGGAGGACGCGGGCCTGAAGGTGCGGATCGCCCCGGAGCGGGTCACCTCCGACGAGGACAAGGGCACGGTCGTCAAGCAGTCCCCGAGCGGGGAGAAGACGATCGCCGAGGGCGACACGGTCGAGCTGACCATCTCCAAGGGCCCGCCGCTGGTCGAGGTCCCGGACGTCGAGGGCATGAGCGTCGACGACGCCAAGGACGAGCTGAAGGAGGCCGGCTTCGAGGTCGACGAGGACCGCGGGCTGCTCGACATCTTCGCGGACAAGGTGAAGGACCAGTCGGTGGACGGTGGCGACAAGGCCCCCAAGGGGTCGACGATCACCATCAAGATCGGCTGAGGCGGGGACAGAGGGCCGGGGCGGGTTCCGCCCCCACCCCGTGCCACCCTGGACCGGGTGAGCACCGTGAAGTCCCCCGACTCCCCCAGCGCCCCCGCGGCCGCCCAGGCCCGCCGCAACCCCGTCGGCAGCCACGTCCCCGTCGCGGGCGGCCTCGCCTCCGTGGGCCTCGCCTACGCGCGCGACCTCGCCGCCGAGACCGTGCAGGTCTTCGTGGCCAACCCGCGCGGCTGGGCGACCCCGCCCGGGAACCCCAAGCAGGACGAGGAGTTCCGGGCCGTCTGCGCGGCCGAGGGCATCCCCGCCTACGTACACGCCCCCTATCTGATCAACTTCGGCTCGCACACCGAGGCGACGGTGGAGAAGTCCGTGGAATCGATGCGGCACTCCCTGCGCCGCGGCCGCGAGATCGGTGCGCTCGGGGTCGTCGTGCACACCGGCTCGGCGACGGGCGGCCGGGAGCGGAAGGTGGCGCTGCGCCAGGTACGGGAGCGGGTGCTTCCGCTGCTCGACGAGCTGACCCACGACGACGACCCGTACCTGCTTCTGGAGTCGACCGCCGGGCAGGGCGCCTCGCTGTGCTCGCGCACCTGGGACTTCGGGCCGTACTTCGAGGCCCTGGACGCCCACCCGAAGCTCGGCGTCTGCCTGGACACCTGCCACATCTTCGCGGCCGGGCACGATCTGGCCGGGCCCGGCGGCATGAAGCAGACCCTCGACCTGCTCGTGGACACGGTCGGCCCCGGCCGGCTGAAGCTGGTGCACGCCAACGACTCCAAGGACGTCGTCGCCGCGCACAAGGACCGCCACGAGAACATCGGATCCGGCCACATCGGCGCCGACCCGTTCCGCGAGCTGATGACGCACCCGGCGACCGAGGGCGTACCCCTGATCATCGAGACGCCGGGCGGCAAGGAGGGACACGCGGCCGACGTGGCCCGCCTGAAGGAGCTGCGGGACGCCTGACCCTTCCCTCCGGCACCACCACTGCCCCCGCCGGACACCGGCCCGGAGCGGCTACAGCTCCGGGCCGTCCCCCGGCTCCTCCTGGTAGGAGTACCGCTGCTCCCGCCAGGGGTCGCCGATGTTGTGGTAGCCCCGCTCCTCCCAGAAGCCGCGCCGGTCGGCCGTCATGTACTCGACGCCGCGGACCCACTTCGGGCCCTTCCAGGCGTACAGCTGGGGCACCACGAGCCGCAGCGGGAAACCGTGCTCCGCGGTGAGGAGTTCGCCGCCCTTGTGGGTGGCGAAAATCGTGCGGTCGGAGGCGAAGTCGGCCATGCGCAGATTGGAGCTGAAGCCGTACTCGGCCCAGACCATGACATGGGTGGCGTCGGGCGCGGGCGGCGCGAGCGCGAGCAGGTCACGGGCGAGCACCCCGCCCCATTCGGCGCCGAGCATGCTGAACTTCGTGACGCAGTGCAGATCCCCGACCACCGTGCTGTACGGCAGGGCCGAGAACTCCTCATGGGTCCAGCAGTGCTTCTCGCCGTCAGCGGTGGCCCCGAAGACCCTGAACTCCCAGCGCTCGGGGCGGAACTTGGGCACCGGGCCGTAGTGCGTGACCGGCCAGCCGCGCTGCAGTCGCTGCCCCGGCGGAAGCTCCGGTTCCGCCACGTCTCGAGATGTGCGACCCACCGGCTGACCCATGGCTCCATCCTGACAGACGGCGAGCGGTGGACGTGACCAGGTATACGTGGATTCGGGCAACTCCTACTAAGCATGCACTTACTGGACGGCCCCGGATACCGGTGCAAAGATGCGCGGACCTGCCCAGTCACCCGCTTGGAAGGAGCCTCTGCGATGCAGGGCGACCCCGAGGTCATCGAATTTCTCAACGAGCAGCTGACCGCCGAGCTGACCGCGATCAATCAGTACTTCCTGCACGCCAAGATGCAGGACAACTTCGGTTGGACGAAGCTCGCCAAGTACACCCGGGCCGAGTCGTTCGACGAGATGAAGCACGCGGAGGTGCTGACCGACCGGATCCTCTTCCTCGACGGCCTGCCCAACTATCAGCGGCTGTTCCATGTGCGCGTGGGCCAGACCGTCACCGAGATGTTCAAGGCGGACCGCCAGATCGAGGTGGAGGCGATCGACCGCCTCAAGCGCGGCATCGAGGTGATGCGCGCCAAGGGCGACATCACGTCCGCGAACATCTTCGAGTCGATCCTCGAGGACGAGGAACACCACATCGACTATCTCGACACCCAGCTCGAGCTGGTCGAGAAGCTCGGCGAGCCGCTGTACATCGCACAGCTCATCGAGCAGCCGGAGAGCTAGGCCGCCTCCGGGAGCTCCTCCCGGCCGGGCACCGGCACCCCCGGGATCCCGGGAATCTTCGGCAGCTCCGCCTCGGGGACCAGCGCCACCGCGGGCTCGCCCTGGTCCACGAGCTCCCGCCGCGGGCACGCGCCCCGGCCGAGCAGAGCCTGGATGCGGCGTACGCACGAACCACAGTCCGTGCCCGCCTTGCAGGCGGACGCGATCTGCCGGGGGGTGCAGGCGCCGCCCTCCGCGTGCTTCTTCACCTGTTCTTCGGTCACCCCGAAGCAGTTGCAGACGTACACGCGGTTCACCTCCCGTGCGGGATCCATAGGCCGTGCCATCCCGATTGATCGGTGAGGCTAACCTAACCTTACCCGCGCCTTCGGCTGCGCAAAAGCCCGGGATACACACGTGGGGCGCGGATCACATGGATCCGCGCCCCACGCCCGTGACACCGGGAACACCCAGGTCACCAGGGTCACTGGTCGTTCATCGACGACTACTGGTCCCGGTACATCTCCGCCACCAGGAACGCCAGGTCCAGCGACTGGCTGCGGTTGAGCCGGGGGTCGCACGCCGTCTCGTAGCGCTGGTGCAGGTCGTCGACGAAGATCTCGTCGCCGCCGCCCACGCACTCCGTGACGTCGTCACCGGTCAGCTCCACGTGGATGCCGCCCGGGTGCGTGCCGAGCTCCTTGTGGACCTCGAAGAAGCCCTTGACCTCGTCGAGCACGTCGTCGAAGCGGCGGGTCTTGTGGCCGGAGGCCGCCTCGTAGGTGTTGCCGTGCATCGGGTCGGTGATCCAGGCGACGGTGGCACCGGACGCGGTGACCTTCTCGACCAGCTCGGGGAGCTTGTCGCGGACCTTGTCCGCGCCCATGCGGGCGATGAAGGTCAGCCGGCCGGGCTCGCGGTCCGGGTCGAGGCGGTCGATGTACCGCAGCGCCTCCTCGGCCGTCGTCGTCGGGCCGAGCTTGATGCCGATCGGGTTGCGGATCTGCGAGGCGAACTCGATGTGCGCGCCGTCCAGTTGGCGGGTGCGCTCACCGATCCAGACCATGTGTCCCGAGACGTCGTACAGATTGCCCGTGCGCGAGTCCACGCGGGTCAGCGCCGACTCGTAGTCGAGGAGCAGCGCCTCGTGCGAGGCGTAGAACTCGACGGTCTTGAACTCCTCGGGGTCCGTGCCGCAGGCGCGCATGAAGTTGAGCGCGTTGTCGATCTCGCGCGCCAGCTGCTCGTAGCGCTGGCCGGACGGGGACGACTTCACGAAGTCCTGGTTCCAGGCGTGCACCTGGCGCAGGTCGGCGTAGCCGCCGGTGGTGAAGGCGCGCACCAGGTTGAGCGTGGACGCGGAGGCGTTGTACATCCGCTTCAGGCGCTCGGGGTCCGGGACGCGGGCCGCCTCGGTGAAGTCGAAGCCGTTGACGGAGTCGCCGCGGTAGGTCGGCAGGGTGACGCCGTCGCGGGTCTCGGTCGGCTTGGAGCGCGGCTTCGAGTACTGCCCGGCGATCCGGCCGACCTTCACGACCGGCACGGAGGCGGCGTACGTGAGGACGGCGCCCATCTGGAGGAGGGTCTTGAGCTTGTTGCGGATGTGATCGGCCGACACCGCGTCGAAGGCCTCGGCGCAGTCGCCGCCCTGGAGCAGGAACGCCTCTCCCTTGGCGACGGACGCAAGGCGGGCGCGCAGCTGGTCGCACTCGCCCGCGAAGACGAGCGGCGGATACGACTCGAGGTCCGCGATCACATCGCGCAGAGCCTCGGCATCGGGGTACTCGGGCTGCTGCGCCGCGGGCAGGTCTCGCCAGGTGTTGCCAGCGCTCGCGCTGGTCTTAGCGTTCACGGTCACGCGTCAACCCTACGGGGTCCGCACCCTCGTCCATCCCCACGCTCACAAAGTGAGACGGGCACGACACCGCGCGCGCCGTCTCGCGCTCCCCCGCGCTCGGCGCCGCCAGGGCGAACGCGCGATGGGTGCGGCGCAGCATGAGGCGGGCCATGAAGGGGTGTCCGAGCCGGACGACGCCCCAGTAGAGGCGGCCGCGGCGGGTGTCGGGGCGGGCGTAGGTGCTGAGGGTGATGTGGTCGTCGTCGACGAGGATCGAGGCGCGTGCGGTGAGGCCCGCGATGTCGACCTGGAGCAGCAGTTCGCCGTCGGCGCAGCCGAGCTCGGGGAAGGCGCTGCGCAGCATGGGGTACCAGGCGCGGGGGTCGCGGGGCAGTCCGGGGAGCATTGGCATGCGGTACGCGTCCTGGTAGGCGGGCCGGTCGAGGGCGCCGCGCAGCAGTCGGGCGCCCTCGGGGACGGGAGTCGTCTCGGGCCTGCCCCAGTCGAGGGCGTTCAGGAGCCGCACCCACCGTGACCACCGGGTCGGGTGCGCGCACCGGCCCACGGCCGCCCGCTCGGCGTTGTCGAAGACCTCTTCGATGATCGTGTCGTGCAGGGGCCGGATGACCGTCGGCCACAGGAGCCGCTCCCGGCCCCGGGGCGCGGTCTCAAGGACGTGCCGGAGGCGGCAGCGACGCTCGCCCAGCGGTTCCACGGAGATCTCGTGGAAGCCGTTGTCGGGCTCGTTGAAGTCGAAGCGGACGCGGTGCCCCGGTTCGTACGCCGTGACCCGGTACCGCACCGGCCCGTGGCCGCCGCTCGCACCTACAGCGAGCGGCCCGTCGAAGATCATCGGGTCCCAGGCCGGGGCCGGGAAGAGCGGGTCGTCCGCGGCGGAGAGCCGGTCGATCAGGGCCCCCACCACCGCCGCCGGAGCCTCGATCACTCGCTCGTGCTCATTGCGTACGACACCCATGCCGCACCTCCATACGCTGGCGTATGGTCAACCGTACGGTACCGTACGGTCATGGCGCAACGGCAGCGGAAGACCACGGCCCCGGACGCGCGGAAGGCCCCGGCCAAGCCCCGCCTCTCCGCCCAGGACTGGGCCGACGCCGCGCTCACCGCCATCGGCGACGGTGGGCTCGCCGCCGTCGCGGTGGAGCCCCTCGCGGTCCGGCTCGGCACCACCAAGGGCAGCTTCTACTGGCACTTCGCGAACCGTGACGCCCTGATCAAGGCCGCCCTGGAGCGCTGGGCGGAGATCAACACCGAGGGGATCATCAGCGAGGTCGAAGCCGAGCCGGACATCCGCACCCGCATCCGCCTCCTCTTCGCCGAGGCCATCAGCTCGGCGTCCGCGGACCCCCTGGAGGTCTCGCTGCTCGCGACCGCCTCGCACCCCGAGGTCGCCGCGGCGCTGCGGCGGGTCACCGAGCGCCGGGTCGCGTACGTCGCCGAGCTCTTCGCCGCCCTCGGCTTCCCGGAGGCGGAGGCGCGCCGCCGCGGGCTGCTCGCGTACTCGGTCTACCTGGGCCACGCTCAGCTCGGCCACGCGGCGCCTTCGGTGCTGCCCGGCGAGGACGAGTTCGGCGCCTATCTGGACGAGGCGCTGGACGTGCTGATGGCCGGGCCCTGAGACGCGCCGCCGTCCCGGGTCCGGGATGCGCTAGGGTGCGGGCATGTTCGCGCACTCGACCCAGAACTGGTGGTGGCCCGCTTCTTCGGCGGCCCACTGACTGCGCGTATCCAGACATCGCGAAGGCCGCCCGAGGGGCGGCCTTCGGTGTTTTCCGGCAGCGTTCCGGACCGGCCGTTCCTCTCACCGCTCGAAGAGCTCACAGAGAAGGAACAGCCCCATGGATCTGCGGAACCTGCTCACCGACGACCGCCCCTTCGCGCTGCTGCGCCGCCGCACCCCCGGCCGCGACCACGACACGGTGGAGGTCCTGCGCGGCCCCGTCATCACCTGCGAGCACCTCGCCGACCTGCCCGAAGGCCTCGCCCTCATCCCCTTCCGGCAGATCAGGGAACGCGGCTTCGAGGTGACCGACGACGGCACCCCGCTCGCCGTCCTGACGCCCGAGGAGACCTACGAGGTGCCGCTCGCCGAGGCCCTCGCGGCGCTGCCCGACCACGAGGTACGGGTGGCGGAGGGCGCCTTCGACGTGAGCGACGAGGAGTACGCGCGGACCGTCGACCGGGTCCTTCGGGAGGAGATCGGCGGCGGTGAGGGCGCGAACTTCGTGATCCGGCGGACGTACCGGGGCGAGATCCCCGGGTTCGGGCGGGCCGACGCGCTGGCGCTGTTCCGCAGGCTGCTCGTGGGTGAGCGCGGGGCGTACTGGACGTTTGTCGTGCACACCGGGGGCGAGGACGGGCGGACGCTGGTCGGGGCGAGCCCGGAGGTGCATGTGCGGATGTCCGGCGGGACGGTCGTGATGAACCCGATCAGCGGGACGTACCGCTATCCGCCGGAGGGCCCCACGGCCGACGACCTCCTGCGCTTCCTCGCCGACGGCAAGGAGACCGAGGAGCTGTCGATGGTCGTCGACGAGGAGCTGAAGATGATGTGCACCGTCGGCGACCGCGGCGGGGTGGTCGTCGGCCCCCGGCTGAAGGAGATGGCTCACCTCGCGCACACCGAGTACGAGCTGCGGGGCCGCTCCTCGCTGGACGCGCGGGAGGTGCTGCGGGAGACGATGTTCGCGGCGACCGTCACCGGCTCGCCGGTGCAGAACGCGTGCCGGGTGATCCGGCGGCACGAGGCGGGCGGACGCGGCTACTACGCGGGGGCGCTGGCGCTGATCGGCCGAGCCGCGAGTGGCGCCCAGACCCTGGACTCGCCGATCCTCATCCGCACCGCCGACATCGACGCGCGCGGGGCCCTGCGGGTGCCGGTCGGCGCGACGCTGGTGCGCGGCTCGGATCCGGCCGGTGAGGTGGCGGAGACGCACGCGAAGGCGGCCGGGGTGCTCGCCGCGCTGGGCGTCCGTCCCGGGCGGCCGCGACGCGAGAGCGCGCGGCCCGCGCTCGCCGACGACCCCCGGGTGCGGGCGGCCCTGGACGGGCGGCGGGCCGGACTCGCCCCGTTCTGGCTGCGGATGCAGGAGCAGGGGGACGAGCTGTCCGGGCACGCGCTCGTGGTCGACGGCGAGGACACGTTCACGGCGATGCTCGCGCATGTGCTGCGCTCGTCGGGCCTGACGGTGTCGGTGCGCCGCTACGACGAGCCGGGCCTCGCGGACGCGGCCCTCACCCACGAGGGCCCTGTCGTCCTCGGCCCCGGGCCCGGGGACCCCTCCGACTCCCTCGACCCGAAGATGCGGTTCCTGCGGGCGCTCGCGGCGGAGCTGGTCCGTGGCCACCGGCACCCGGTGCTCGGGGTGTGCCTCGGCCATGAGCTGATCGCGGCCGAGCTGGGCCTGGAGATCGTGCGCAAGGAGGTGCCGTACCAGGGGGCGCAGACGACGGTCGACCTGTTCGGGCGGGCGGAGACGGTCGGCTTCTACAACAGCTTCGTGGCGCGCTGCGACGACGAGGCGGCGCTCGAACTGGCGGCGCACGGGATCGAGGTGAGCCGGGACCGGGCGAGCGGTGAGGTGCACGCGCTGCGGGGCCCCGGGTTCGCGGGAGTGCAGTTCCACCCCGAGTCGGTGCTTTCGCTGCGCGGGGCGGAGGTCGTGCGGGAACTGCTCGGTCAGCTGCGGGGCGCGGCGGGCACGAGGACGTTCTCGGAGCGGCGGCCCGCCTGATAGTCGAGGACGTTCTGGACGGTGGTGTCGATGATCTGGCTCACCGCGTCGACGGTGTAGTACGCCTGGTGGGAGGTCACCACGACGTTCGGGAAGGTGACGAGGCGGGCCAGGGTGTCGTCCTCGACGGCCTCCAGGGACTTGTCGAGAAAGAAGAGCCCGGCCTCGGCCTCGTACACGTCGAGGCCGACGCCGGTGAAGCGGCCCGCGCGCAACTCGCTCACCAGGGCGTCGGTGTCGATCAGGCCGCCGCGGCTGGAGTTCACCAGGATCGCGTCGTCCTTCATCGCGCGCAGGGCGCTCGCGTCGATGAGGTGGTGGGTGGCGGGGAGCAGCGGGACGTGCAGGCTGATCAGGTCGGACTCGGCGAACAGCTGTTCCTTGTCGACGTACTTCATGCCGAGCGCGGCGCACGCGGGGTTCTCGGCGACGTCCCAGCCGAGGAGGTTCATCCCGAAGCCGTGCGCGATCCGGGTGAAGGCCTCGCCGATCTTGCCGGTGCCGAGCACTCCGGCGGTGCGGCCGCGCAGGTCCCGGCCCATCAGGCCGTCGAGGCGGAAGTCGAAGTCGCGGGTGCGGTTGCTGGCGCGGACGATGCGGCGGTTGACGGCGGTCGCGAGGGTCCAGGCGAACTCGGCGACGGAGTAGGGCGAGTAGTACGAGACGCGGGCGACCGTCAGGCCGAGGCGTTCGGCGACCTGGAGGTCGATGTTGTTGAAGCCGGTGGAGCGCTGGGCGATCATCTGCGTGCCGCCGGCGGCGAGGGTCTGCAGGACGCGGTTGTTCAGGCTGGCGTTGACGCTGGTCGAGATGATCTCGTAGCCGGCGGCGATGGGGGCGGTGTCCTCGTTCAGGAAGACGTCCACGCACCGGGTGTCGTGGTGCGGCGCGAAGGCCTTCTCGATGAGGGGGCGCTCGTCCGCCTGGACGCCGAAGGCAAGGATCTCCACGGTTGCTCCCGGTCTCGCGTGCGTTGCCCCCGCGCCGCCGAATATACGGTCCCGCCGCCGCGCCCGCCGCCCGACGGCGCGGTTCTGCCGCGGGCCGCCCGCCCGGGTCAGCCGAAGAAGACGCCCACCTCCTGGTAGAGGGCGGGGTCGACCGTCTTGAGCCTGGCGGTGGCGTCGGCGATAGGGACGCGGACGATGTCCGTGCCGCGCAGGGCGACCATCTTGCCGAAGTCGCGCTCGCGCACGGCGTCGATCGCGTGCAGGCCGAAGCGGGTGGCGAGCCACCGGTCGAAGGAGCTCGGCGTGCCGCCCCGCTGGACGTGCCCGAGGACGGTGGTGCGGGCCTCCTTGCCGGTGCGCTTCTCGATCTCCTTGGACAGCCACTCGCCGACGCCGGAGAGCCGTACGTGCCCGAAGGAGTCGAGGGTGCCGTCCTTGAGGACCATCTCGCCGTCCTTGGGCATGGCGCCCTCGGCGACGACGACGATCGGCGCGTAGGAGGCCTTGAAGCGCGAGGTCACCCAGGCGCACACCTGGTCGAGGTCGAAGCGCTGCTCGGGGATGAGGATGACGTTGGCGCCGCCGGCGAGCCCGGAGTGCAGCGCGATCCAGCCGGCATGGCGGCCCATGACCTCGACGACGAGGACGCGCATGTGCGACTCGGCGGTGGTGTGCAGGCGGTCGATGGCCTCGGTGGCGATGCCGACGGCCGTGTCGAAGCCGAAGGTGTAGTCCGTGGCGGACAGGTCGTTGTCGATGGTCTTCGGTACGCCGACGACGTTGATGCCGTACTCGTCGGCGAGGCGGGCCGCGACGCCGAGGGTGTCCTCGCCGCCGATGGCGATCAGGGCCTCGACCTCGTGCTTGGCGAGGTTCTCCTTGATCCGCCGGATGCCGTTCTCGACCTTGAGGGGGTTGGTCCGCGAGGAGCCGAGGATGGTGCCGCCGCGCGGCAGGATGCCGCGGACGGCGGGGATGTCGAGCTGGACGGTGTCGCCTTCGAGGGGTCCGCGCCAGCCGTCGCGGAAGCCCACGAAGTCGTACGCGTACTCCTGCACGCCCTTGCGGACGACGCCCCGGATGACGGCATTGAGTCCGGGGCAGTCGCCGCCTCCGGTCAGAACTCCGACCCGCATGGAAATGTCCCTTCGCCGCGATTGCGCTGACGCGGGCCACGCTAATGGTGATCCGCGTCACTTCGGCATGGGACGAACGGTGAATTCCGGGGCGTGGTGCGGGAGTTGCGGTGCAGAGGGGGGCTCCGGTTCACCCGAAGGAGGTCATGGCCCGGCGTCGGGCCCCGGGGTCACGCCCCCGCGGAGTCGTCGGTGTCGAGGCCGCGTTCGATGGCGTAGCGGACCAGCTCCACCCGGTTGTGCAGTTGGAGCTTGCCGAGGGTGTTCTGGACGTGGTTCTGCACCGTGCGGTGCGAGATGACCAGGCGTTCGGCGATCTGCTTGTAACTGAGGCCCTTGGCGACCAGGCGCAGGACCTCGGTCTCGCGGTCGGTCAGGCGCGGGGCGCCGGGCTCGTCGGGGGTCGCGGGCGCGGGCTCGGAGGCGAGGCGTCGGAACTCGCCGAGGACCAGGCCCGCGAGGCCGGGCGTGAACACGGCGTCGCCGACGGCGGTGCGGCCCACGGCGTCGATCAGCTCGGCGGTGGACGCGGACTTCAGGAGGTAGCCGGTGGCGCCGGACTTGACCGCCTCCAGGACGTCGGCGTGCTCGCCGCTGGCCGAGAGGACCAGGACGCGCAGGGCGGGGTTGGCGCCGACGAGTTCCTTGCAGACCTGCACGCCGGGCTTCAGCGGCAGGTTCAGGTCGAGGACGAGGACGTCGGGCGCGGCGGCCTGGGCGCGGCGCACGGCCTGTTCGCCGTCGCCCGCGGTCGCCACCACGTCGAAGCCGGACTCGGCGAGGTCCCGGGCGACGGCGTCGCGCCACATCGGGTGGTCGTCGACGACCATGACCTTGACCGGCGCGGCGGCGTCCGCCCCGGCCTGCCCGGCCGCGGACGCCTGGTGCTGCTCGTGCTGACTGCTCATCGTTCCGCTTCCGCCTTCCCCCCGTCCCGCGTGCGCGGGACGCTCAGTTCCACTTCCGTGCCCTGGCCCGGCACCGAGATCAGCTCGGCCGTGCCCCCGATGTCCCGCAGCCGCCCCCGGATGGACAGCGCCACCCCGAGCCGCCCCTCCCCCTCGGCCTGGGCGAGCCGCCCCTCCGGGATGCCGGGGCCGTCGTCGCGAACCGTCACGACGACGGCGTCGGGCTCGTCCTCGACCAGGATCCAGGCGCGGGCGTCCGACCCGGCGTGCTTGCGGACATTGTCCAGGGCGGCGCCGACCGCGGCGGTCAGCTCCCTGGCCGCGTGCGGCGCGAGCGTCACCGCGGCGCCCGGCTCCGACAGGGTCACCTTCGACCCGGCGAAGGGCGCGAGGAGCAGGCGCAGGTCGCAGCTGCTCGCGCCGGTGGTGGCGTCGCCGTCGGCGCCTTCGGGGTCGTCGGGGTCCTCGACGAGCCGGACGACGGCGCCCTGGGAGACGTCCTCCGAGGCGTACGAGGTGGGGATCAGGCCGCCGGCGACCAGGGTGCGCAGGGCGACCTCCTGCTCGCCCGCCATCCGGCCGAGCTCGGCCGCCTCGCCGCCGATGGCGGTGCCGCGGCGCTGCACCATGGCGAGGACCTGGAGCACGCTGTCGTGGATGTCGCGGGCGAGGCGTTCGCGCTCGCGGGTCGCGGCCTCGATCTCCAGGGCGCGGGCGAGGGTGCGCTCGGAGGCGCGGGCGACCTCCACGACGTAGCCGATGGCGATGGAGGCGATGCAGACGAGGAGGACGTTGTGGACGGTGTCGCGGCTGAACGCGCCGCGCTGCACGACGTTGGCGACGCCCACGAGGAGCGAGGCGAAGGCCGCCCAGCGCCAGCCGCCCTTGATCGCGAAGGCGAGCACGGAACCGGCCGTCCATATGGACGGCAGCGTCGGCCCGCCGTCGACGACCCGCCAGTGCTCGACCGCGACCGGTGTGAGCAGGATGCCGGTGAGCGCGACCCCGAGGTCGACGGCGAGGAAGCGCTTGGTGCAGCTCGCGGCGCCGGAGACCTTGGGGATGGTGGCGAGCGTCCAGGCGGCGAGCACCACGTAGTAGCCGATGGCGAGCCAGGGGCGGGCGAAGGCGGAGTACCCGGCCACGAAGAGGCCGATGGCGTACAGCATGGTCAGCACGCGGTACGCGGTCAGGGCACGCCAGAGCGGCTGCTCGACCGACATTCGCATGACCTTCTCGCGCCTGGCCACTACCCCACCCCACAGGACGCCGTCGTGCGCCCCTCTCCCACGGACGCCCCTCTACACGGACGCGGCTACGCGCCGGACCGTTCCTTGGCCGCCGCTTCCTTGACGGCTGCCTCCTTGGCGGCCGCTTCCTTCTTGGCCGCCTCCTTCGCCGCCTTGGCCGCCTCGCTGAGCTGACGCTTCGCGGCGGTCGCGTAGATGTCGACGTACTCCTGGCCGGAGAGCTTCATGATCTCGTACATGACCTCGTCGGTCACGGCCCGCAGGACGAAGCGGTCGTGCTCCATGCCCTGGTAGCGGCTGAAGTCCAGGGGCTTGCCGATGCGGATGCCGGGCCGCATGAGCTTCGGCATCACCTTGCCGGGCGGCTGGATCTTCTCGGTGTCGATCATCGCGACGGGGATCACGGGCGCGCCGGTGGCCAGGGCCACCCGGGCGAGGCCGCCGGGCTTGCCGCGGTAGAGGCGGCCGTCGGGCGAGCGGGTGCCCTCGGGATAGATGCCGAACAGCTCGCCGCTCTGAAGGACCTCGATGCCGCTCTTGATGGCCGCCTCGCCCGCGCCGCGGGCGCCCGAGCGGTCCACCGGGAGCTGGCCGACGCCCTTGAAGAACGCGGCCGTCATCCGGCCCTTGATGCCGGGCGTCGTGAAGTACTCGGCCTTGGCGATGAAGGTGACCTTGCGGTCGAGGACCGCGGGCAGGAAGAAGGAGTCCGAGAAGGACAGGTGGTTGCTTGCCAGAATGGCGGGGCCCTCGGCGGGAATGTTCTCGAGGCCTTCCACCCAGGGCCTGAAGGCGAGCTTCAGGGGCCCTCCGATGGAAAGCTTCATTGCGCCGTAGATCAAACCGAGTGCCTCCTGTGTCTGTGGATCAGACCATAACCCGAGTGGGGCCCGCGCTCCTTCCGGAGCGGGGCCGACCGCCCCCGGTCGGCGGCGGTCCCCGTACGCGTCCGGTATGCGCGAAGGACCTGGTCGGTGTCAGTCCGGTCGCGTACGGTGAAGTACCCCCCGCTCTCTCGAGAAGGAGACCGAAGGTGCCGGTCCTCCCCGGAGCCGAGCCGTACCGCCACGAGGGCGGCGAGGTCGGCGTCCTGCTGTGTCACGGCTTCACCGGATCCCCGCAGTCGCTGCGCCCCTGGGCGGAGCATCTGGCGGAGCGCGGCCTGACGGTCTCGCTGCCGCTGCTGCCCGGCCACGGCACCCGCTGGCAGGACCTCCAGGTCACGGGCTGGCAGGACTGGTACGCGGAGGTGGACCGCGAGCTGCGCGCCCTGACCGAGCGGTGCGCGGAGGTGTTCGTCCTCGGCCTGTCCATGGGCGGGGCGCTCGCGCTGCGGCTCGCCGCGAAGTACGGCGACGCGGTGCGCGGCGTGGTCGTGGTCAACCCGGGGAACAAGGTGCACGGCCTGGCCGCGCACGCCCTGCCGGTGGTCCGCTTCCTGGTGCCGACGACCAAGGGCATCGCGAGCGACATCGCCAAGCCGGGCTCGGAGGAGATCGGGTACGACCGGGTGCCGCTGCACGCCGCGCACTCGCTGCGCCGGTTCTTCCAAGTCGTCGACGCCGAGCTGCCGCAGGTCACCCAGCCGGTGCTGCTCCTGCACAGCCCGCAGGACCATGTCGTGCCGCCCGCCGACTCCGCCCGCGTGCTCAGCCGGATCTCGTCCACGGACGTCACGGAGATCCTGCTGGAACAGAGCTACCACGTCGCGACGTTGGACCACGACGCGGACCGGATCTTCGAGGAGAGCTTCACGTTCATCGGCCGGCTCGCCCCCAGCGCAGGCAAGGAAGGGACGGCCACCGGTGGCTGAGCAGCATGACGCGGAGGAGAGCCGCGAGGACGACAGCCGCGAGCCGCAGGAGCAGGCGGTGCCGATCGACGAGGACGCCGCCTGGCAGGCCATCGTCGCCGGGTACGGCGAGGAGCCCGCTGACCCGCCCGGCGCCAAGCCGTTCAAGTCCGTGGAGGACCTGGCGCTCCTGGAGCCGGAGACCAACGGCCCCGCGGGCGGCGGCACCGGCGGCGCCGGGAGCGGCGGCAAGGGTGACGGCGCCGACAAGGGCGACGACGGCGTGGGCAAGCCGCTCGGCAGCTCCGTGTCCTTCGCGCCCGGAGTGGGCGGCGCGGGCCCGCGCGACTACAGCGCCGCCGAGGCGTCCGAGGACGACTTCGACCCGGACGACGAGGGCCACTTCGTGCCGCCCGAGCCGCCGCCGCTGCCGGACGCGGAGGTCACCGCCAAGTTCGCCTGGCTCGCCGTCATCGGCGGCCCGCTGCTGCTGTTGCTCGCGGTGCTGCTCGGGTGGCAGATGACGTGGTGGCTGACGACGCTCGGCATCGGCGGGTTCCTCGGCGGGTTCGCCACGCTGGTCTTCCGGATGAAGGGGGACGACGAGGACGACGAGGATCCTGGCCGGGGGGCCGTGGTCTAGCGGTCGGTTGCCCTGGTCCTGGGTTGTGCCCCTTGGCCGGGGGCGCCGCCGATCGCGCTGCGCGCTCGTCCTCAAACGCCGGACGGGCTGATATCGGGCCGGACTCCCCCGCGGGTGGGACAGCGTGCCCCCGTATCGGCCTCCGGCCTCGTCCTCAAGCGCCGGACGGGCTGAAATGTCCTGCGCGCTCGCCCTTCATGCGCCGACCGCGCTGGTGGGCGGCACCCGTAGTGCCGCCAGCACCGGCAGGTGATCCGTCGCCGCTCGGAGGTCGTCGTCCGTCACGCCCGGGAGGTCCAACGGGACGCCGCAGCCCAGGATTTCGACACCCTTCGTGGCGAAGATGCCGTCGATGCGCTGGTGCGGGTCGGTCGGGGTCGAGGTGTATTCGCCGCCCCACGGCTCGGTGGCCCAGCAGTCCTGAAGTCCGGTGGCGAGTCGGCGGAACGTACGGCCGTCGGGGCGGTCGTTGAGGTCGCCGCCCGCGACGGCGTGCTCCACGCCCATCCCGGCGAGCTGGTCGAGGAGCATCCCGCCCTGCTCGTACCGCTCCTTGTTCTGCAGGCTCAAGTGGCAGCTCAGGACGCCGAGGCGGGCGCCGCCGAAGCGCACCACCGCCGTCGCGAAGCCGCGTCGGTGCAGTCCGGGCGTGAGCGGGAGCAGCACGTCCTCGGTGCGCTCGACCGTGGCGCGCAGGGAGCACAGCAGCGCGGGACCGGCGGCGGTGCCGCCGCCGGAGAGCATCACGAGGTCGGTGGCGCGGGCGAGCCGGGCCAGCTTCTTGCGCCACCGGAAGAACCGGGGCGCCTCCTGGATCAGGACGAGGTCGGGCGCGCACGCGGCGATGACGCGGGCGAGCGCGTCGGTGTCGTCGCGCATCGAGCGGATGTTGTAGCTGAGCACCCGGACGACGGCCGAACCGTCCGTTTCGGTGCGGGAGTTGGGCAGCGCGGGTGTCGGGCTCGTCGGCATGGCGATCAAGATACGGGAAACCCCGGACGGGCCGGAGAATTCCGGCCCGTCCGGGGTTTCCCCGGGCTCATCCGTACGCCGGGTTCACATGATGGGGTCGGGCTCCCGGGCCAGGTCGGCCGCGCCGACCATGCCCGCCTTGTTGCCCAGCTGCGCGGCGATCACTTCCGCCTGCGGACGCCACTGCGCCCCGACGAGCCAGCGCTTGAAGGACTTGCGGATCGGGTCGAGCACCAGCTCGCCCTCGTCCGAGAGGCCGCCGCCGACGATGAACGCCGACGGGTCGAACAGCGAGGCCAGGTCGGCGAGCCCGGCGCCGACCCAGCGGGCCAGCTCACGGTAGGAGTCCACGGCGACCAGGTCGCCCTGGCGGGCGGCCATGGAGATGTGCTTGCCCTCGATGCCGTCGGGGGTGCCGTCGCCGAGCGAGAGCAGGTACTCAGCGTTCTCCGGGGTGGCGTTGGCGCGCTGCTTGGCGTACCGCACGAGGGCGCGGCCAGACGCGTACTGCTCCCAGCAGCCCTGGCTGCCGCAGCCGCACAGCAGGCCGTCCGGGACCATCCGGATGTGGCCGAACTCGGCGGCCACGCCGAAGTGGCCGCGGCGCAGCTTGTTGCCGATGATGATGCCGCCGCCGAGGCCGGTGCCGAGGGTGATGCAGATCGCGTTGCGGTGGCCCTTGCCGCCGCCGAACTTGTACTCCCCCCAGGCCGCCGCGTTCGCGTCGTTCTCGACGACGACCGGCAGGCCGACGCGCCGCTCGACCTCGTCCTTCAGCGGTTCCTGGCGCCAGTCGATGTTCGGTGCGAAGTAGACCGTGGAGCGCTGCCGGTTGACGTATCCGGCGGCGCCGATGCCGACGCCGACGATTCTGTGCCCGGCCCGGGCGCCCTCGACGGCGGAGGCGATCGCGTCGACGATGGCCTCGGAGGTGCCGGGGGTGGGCACCTTGAACGTCGACAGGATGTGACCGTCCTCGTCGACCACTCCGGCCGCGATCTTCGTGCCGCCGATGTCGACGCCGATGGTGAGTCCCATGAATCCCTCAGTTCGATCGAGCCCCGCTACGGCCCACCGTACCCGAGGGGGGTCAGTCCAGATCGATGTGTTCCCCAGGTCCGGGGCCCTCGTCGCGGCGATCCGAACCGTCCGGGGCGCCGGTGGCGGTGTCATCGCGCGTCCAGCGGGCCTCCTGCCCGGTGACCGCGCTGCGGTAGGCGGCGAGCAGCTCCGCGCCGGCCGCCGCGAGGTGGTCGAAGACGTCGGGGTTGCGCTCGATGACGGGCTCCACGGCGGCCTTCGCCTGCCGGACGACCTGCTGCACCGTCTCCTGCACGGCGCCCTGGGCGACCGCGCCGAGCAGCGGTGACTGCAGTCCGGAGAGCTTGTCGGAGACGGCGTCGACGAGCTTGCGCAGCTCCTCGGCGGCCGATCCTGGCGGCGGCCCGTACTGGGCGCGGCGGCGGGCCTTCTCCGCCGCGAGGTCCTCGGCGCAGGCCGTGGCCCACGCGTCGGCGTCGGCGGGGGCGGGCTCGGGGCGCTCCGGCTCGGAAGCGTCGCGCTCGATGGCATCGCTCATGACGGGCTGACTCCTGCGCAGGGCCGACGAATTCGTACTCTCGACGTTACCCGAATGGCGGCAGGCCGTTCACCGGGTCCGGGGCCACAGGTCCGGGTCGGGGGCGAAGCGGATCCGCAGGGTGCCGTCGCGCAGGGCGGCGCCGGTGACGGTGCAGCGGCGCAGCGCGGAGGGCAGCGCGGCGATCCGCCGGAACGGTCCCGCGGTGATGACCAGTTCGTCGCCGCGCCGGACCAGGTCCAGGTCCTCGCGGACGGCGCCGGGCAGCGGGATCGTCCAGTGCAGCAGCGATTCCGTGGCGAGCGCGTCGGTGACGGGCCAGCGGACCGGGTCGGGGGCCGGTCCCGGGCCGGGGGCGCCGAGGGCGGCGAGGTCGTCGGCGCCGCGGGGGTCCGGGCCGAGGTGGGGGATCTCGTGGGTGCGGTACGTGTGCGTCCACTCGCCGAGCGTCTTGTGCTGCTGGGCGCGCAGGGCGGTGAGCCAGGGCGCGGGGTCGGGGCCCTGGGGCTCGGGTGCGACGCGGTTGGCGAGGAGGGCGTCGAGGGTCAGGCCGTGCAGGGCGAGGCCGGTGGCGGTGCGGGCCACGGCGTCGGCGCCGGCCGGGCCGGGCTCGGCGACCAGGCGGACGCTGGTCCCCCGGTCCTCGATCACGGCCTGCGCGGCGGCGAGCGCCGTGTCCCAGCGGTCGGCCGCCTCGTACAGCGATCCGGCGGGCACGGGGACGCCCGCGAGACGGCCGAGCACCGGGCGCAGGGCGCGGGCAGCCCGCCGCTCCGGGGGCAGCAACCGGCGCAGGTAGCGGCGCAGTTGGGCGGGCAGGGCGAGGAGCGCGAGGGCGCGGGGGGCGGCGGGCAGGTCGACGACGACGGTGTCGTACGACTCGGGGGCCGCGCGCAGGGCGCCGAGGAGCGCGAGGTCCTCGGCGCCCGGCAGCGGGGTCAGCTCCTCGTCGTCGAGGCGGCCGGCGCCCAGGAGGTCCAGGGCGGGACCGGCGTGCTCCTGGAGGGTGAGCAGGCCTGCGCGGAAGCCGGGGTCCGGGTCCGGGCGCAGGGCGGTCAGGCCCGGGGCGACCTGGACCGGGCGGGGGCCCGTGGGGGTGCCGAGCGCCGCGCCCAGGGTGTCGGCGCGGTCGGCGGACAGGAGCAGGGTGCGGGTCCCCTCGCGGGCGGCGGTGAGGGCGGTGGCGGCCGCGAGGGTGGTGCGGCCGGCTCCGCCGGGGCCGGTGAGGAGGAGGGTGCGCATGGGGTGGGACTCTACGTCGGCCGGGACGGGGGCGGCCGGGGCCCCTCAGCGGAGGCGCCGTCGGCCTGGGCCCTGTCCACGCCGGGGTGCGCGGCCGGGCGCCGTCCGGAGGGTCAGGCCTTCGTCTCCACGCGCTTCTTCAGGCCCGCCAGGGCGCGGTCGATGATGACCTTCTCCGCCTTGCGCTTGATCATGCCGAGCATGGGGATCTTGACGTCGACGGTCAGCTGGTAGGTGACCTCGGTGCCGGTGCCTGCGGGCTTCAGGAGGTAGGAGCCGTCCAGGGAGCGCAGCATCTGGGACTTGACCAGGGTCCAGGACACCTCGTGCGCGCCGGTCCAGGTGTACGCGAGGGTCTGGTCGTCCTTGATCGCTCCGGCGTCCATGACGAGTCGGACCTGCTCGGCGCGGCCGGCGTCGTCGGCCTGGAGGACCTGGGCCTCCTTGACCTCGCCGGTCCACTCCGGATAGCGGGCGAAGTCGGCGATCACGTCCATGACGTCGGCCGGTGCCGCCTCGATCGTGATGCTCGAGCTGGTGTATTCCGCCATCGCGGTGGCTCCTCCAGATGCGGTCCGGTGCGGGCGCTTGTGCCTGCCCGCTGAAGGCTACCGCGCACGCGACCTGCGACGGTCACCCAGCCCACTCCAGCGCCCAGGGCCGCCCGGACCCCGCGAAGTGCCCGACGTTCACGCACTCGGTCGACCCGATCCGCATGCGGCTGACGAGCGGCTGGTGCACATGGCCGAAGAGCGCGTACCGCGGCCGGGTGCGCCGGATGGCGTCGAGGAGCGCGCGGCTGCCCCGCTCGAAGCGGCGCGCCACCGTGTCGTACACGAGCTCGGGCACCTCCGGCGGGATGTGGGTGCAGAGCACGTCGACCTCGCCGACGGCCTCGATCTTGGCGGCGTACTCCTCGTCGCTGATCTCGTACGGCGTGCGCATCGGGGTCTTGAGGCCGCCGCCGACGAAGCCGAAGACGCGGCCGCCGATCTCCACGCGCTCGCCGTCGAGGACGGTCGTGCCGGGACCGGCGTATTCGCGCCACAGCTGTGGCATGTCGACATTGCCGTACGTGGCGTACGTAGGGGTGGGGAAGGCGGCGAACAGCTCGGCGTACTGCTTGCGGACCGCCTGCTCCACGGCGGGGCCGCGGTCGAGGCCGGCCCACAGCGAGGCGCCGAAGGCGCGGGCCTCCTCGAAGCGGCGGGCGGTGCGCAGCTCGACGAGGCGGGTGGCGTTCTCGGCGCCGAACAGATCGGGGAAGATGCCGCGCGCGTGGTTGGCGTAGTCGAGGAAGAGGACCAGGTCACCCAGGCAGATCAAGGCGTCGGCGCCGTCGCCCGCGCGGGCCAGGTCCTCGGCGTTGCCGTGCACGTCACTGACCACATGGACCCGGAAACCTCGCATGCCGGTCACCTTATGGCGGCGGGGCCGGAGCCGACCAGGGCGGGGTGGTCGGGCGGGCACGGGCGGTGGACCTGCGGTTACTTCCGAGTCAGGAAGAGCGTGGCGTACTGTGCGGTTCAGACCATAACGTCGTGTGACGCACGGAACATCTGGCCCGGCCCCCCTACCGAACCAGCCATACCGGTGGGTAACGTCCGGGCAGTCCAGTAGTGCTCAGCCCCTCAAGCAATCCCGAGGAACCCCCAGAGCCCCCCGACTGAGCACCTGCCCGACCTTGGACCGCACCGTCGCATCGCACAACGTCGTGGCGTCGGCGCCCTATGTAGGAGCAGCAGTCTTGCGCGAGTTCAGCCTTCCGGCCCTGTACGAGGTCCCCGCGGACGGCAATCTGACCGACATCGTCCGCAGAAACGCCGCGCAGCACCCGGATGTGGCGGTCATCGGCCGCAAGGTGAACGGCAGTTGGCAGGACGTCACGGCCACGGCCTTCCGCGCCGAGGTGCGGGCCGCCGCGAAGGGCCTGATCGCGGCGGGCGTGCGGCCCGGCGACCGGGTCGGCCTGATGTCGCGCACGCGCTACGAGTGGACGCTGTTCGACTTCGCGATCTGGAGCGCGGGCGCGGTCTCCGTGCCGGTGTACGAGACCAGCTCGGCCGAGCAGATCCAGTGGATCCTCGGCGACTCGGGCGCGGTGGCCTGCGTCGTGGAGACCGACGGGCACGCCGAGGCCGTCGAGTCGGTGCGGGACCGGCTTCCGGCGCTCACGCAGGTGTGGCAGATCGACCGGGGCGGCGTCGAGGAGCTGAACCGGGCGGGCGCCGAGGTCTCCGACGAGACCGTCGACGAGCGCGGTGCCGTCGCGGGCGCCGACGACCCCGCGACCATCGTCTACACCTCCGGCACGACCGGCCGCCCCAAGGGCTGTGTGCTCACCCACCGCAGCTTCTTCGCGGAGTGCGGCAACGTGGTGGAGCGCCTGAAACCGCTCTTCCGCACCGGCGAGTGCTCGGTGCTCCTCTTCCTGCCCGTCGCGCACGTCTTCGGCCGCCTGGTGGAGGTGGCCGCCCTGATGGCCCCCATCAAGCTCGGCCACGCGCCCGACATCAAGCACCTCACCGACGAACTGGCCGCGTTCCGGCCCACGTTGATCCTCGGCGTGCCGCGCGTCTTCGAGAAGGTCTACAACGGCGCGCGTGCCAAGGCGCAGGCCGACGGCAAGGGCAAGATCTTCGACAAGGCCGCCGACACGGCGATCGCCTACAGCCGCGCCCTGGACACCCCGGGCGGGCCCTCCATCGGCCTGCGCGTCAAGCACAAGATCTTCGACAAGCTGGTCTTCAGCAAGCTGCGGGCCGTCCTCGGCGGGCGCGGCGAGTACGCCATCTCCGGCGGCGCGCCCCTCGGCGAGCGCCTCGGCCACTTCTTCCGCGGCATCGGCTTCACCGTCCTCGAGGGCTACGGCCTCACCGAGTCCTGCGCCGCCACCGCGTTCAACCCCTGGGACCGGCAGAAGATCGGCACCGTCGGGCAGCCGCTGCCCGGCTCCGTCGTCCGCATCGCCGACGACGGCGAGGTCCTGCTCCACGGCGAGCACCTGTTCTCCCACTACTGGAACAACGAGCCCGCCACCGAGGAGGCCCTCGCCGACGGGTGGTTCCACACCGGGGACATCGGCACCCTCGACGAGGACGGGTATCTGCGGATCACCGGCCGCAAGAAGGAGATCATCGTGACGGCGGGCGGCAAGAACGTCGCTCCCGCCGTCATCGAGGACCGCATCCGGGCGCACGCGCTCGTCGCCGAGTGCATGGTCGTCGGGGACGGGCGGCCGTTCGTCGGCGCGCTCGTCACCATCGACGAGGAGTTCCTCGGGCGGTGGGCCGCCGAGCACGGCAAGCCCGCCGGGGCCACGGCCGCCTCCCTGCGGGAGGACGCCGATCTGCTCGCCGCCGTCCAGCAGGCCGTCGACGACGGCAACGCGGCGGTCTCCAAGGCCGAGTCCGTCCGGAAGTTCCGGGTCCTGCCCGCGCAGTTCACGGAGGAGTCCGGGCATCTCACGCCGTCGCTGAAGCTGAAGCGGAACGTTGTCGCGAAGGATTACGCGGACGAGATCGAGGCGTTGTACCGGGGCTGAGGCGGGCCCTCGCGGGGGCGCCCCAGTCCCGCCCCTTCTCCGAAACCGGGGGCTGCCGCCCCCTGGACCCCCGCTTTATCGGCGCTCCGCGCCTCGTCCTCAAACGCCGGACGGGCTGAAACTTCTGCCGCTGCGGCGAGATATATAGCCCCTCCGGCGTTTGAGGAGCGGGGTCTGGGGCGGAGCCCCAGTTTCGGAGAAGGGGCGGGACTGGGGCGCACCGCGAGGCCTACAACAGCTCCCGCAGCCGCTCCGCCAGGAGGTCCCACCTCCACCGCTCCTCGACCCACAACCGCCCCCGCTCCCCCATCCGCTCCCGCAACTCCGCATCCCCGAGCAGAGCCACAACCCGATCGGCGCAGTCCTCGGCGGAGCCACCCCGCACGACCCACCCGGTCTCCCCGTCGAGAACGGCGTCCGGAGCCCCCCCGGAGTCCCCGGCGACGACGGGAAGACCGGTGGCGGAGGCCTCCAGGTAGACGATGCCGAGCCCCTCGACGTCGAGCCCCCCGCGCCGCGTACGGCAGGGCATCGCGAAGACGTCCCCCGCGCCGTAGTGGGCGGGCAGCTCGGCCCAGGGCACGGCCCCGGTGAAGACGACGGAGTCCGCGACCCGCGTCTCGGCGGCAAGGCGCCGCAGGTCCTTCTCGTAGGGCCCCCCACCCACGATCAGCAGCACCGCGTCCGGCTCCCGAGCCAGAATCCGCGGCATGGCGAGGATCAACGTGTCCTGCCCCTTGCGCGGCACGAGCCGCGAGACACACACGACCACCGGCCGGTCGGTGAGCCCGAGCCGGGCCCGCACGGCGGCGCCGCCGGACCCGGGGTGGAAGGTCTTCTCGTCGACGCCGGGCGGCAGTTGGACCATGCGCCCGGCCGCGGCGGGGCTGAGCGCGGCGGCGATGCGGGAGCGGGTGTACTCGCCGAGATAGGTGATCGTGTCGGTCGACTCGCCGATCCGGCGCAGGAGTTGCCGGGACGCGGGCAGCTGCGCCCACCCGGCCTCGTGCCCGTGCGTGGTCGCGACCAGGCGCCGCGCCCCGGCCCTGCGCAGCGCCGGCGCCATCAGGCCGAGCGGCGCGGCGGCCCCGAACCACACGGACGTGCAGTCGTGTTCACGCAGCAGCGAGACGGCGCGCCGGGTGACGCGGGGCGTGGGGAGCAGCATCGTCGTGGGGTCCCGGACGACCGGATAGGGCTGCTCGGCGTCGAAGGCCGCGGTGGCCTCGGCGCCCTCGCGGCCGCGCTTCCAGGTGGAGGCGTAGACGACGATCCGGGCGGGGTCCAGGCGCAGCGCCATGTTGTGCAGGAACGCCTGGATGCCACCGGGCCGGGGCGGGAAGTCGTTCGTGACGATCAGGGTCTTGTGCATCGCCGCCGACAGTACCGGCCGGACGCCCGCCCGCGCCGCACGGCCCCGCCTCGCCCGCCCGCGCCGCCCCGCCCGGCATCATGGCTCCCCAAAACCTACTTAAACGCATCAAAAGCGGGCGAGGTGGACATGACGGGCACGGGACAGACGGGGACGACCGCGAAGGCCCTCACCGCACGGGCCGAGCCCGGGAACGCCGAGCCGGACGGCCCCGAACGGGACGGCCCCGGGCCAGACGGACCCGAAACAGACGGCCCCGAACCCCCCTCCGTACCCCCCTGCCCACCC
>NZ_JNXT01000061.1 GCF_000716675.1 Streptomyces alboflavus | reverse complement strand
GCCCCTCAGCCCGCCCCCGGGCGAACCTTCCGGCCTGCCTCGGCGAAATCTTTTAGCCCGTCCGGCGATTGAGGACGAGGCGCGGAGCGCCGATTCGGGGGAGGACTGTCCCACCCGACACGGGACACCCACCCCCGGGGTCCAGGGGCAGAGCCCCGGTTTCGGAGAAGGGGCGGGACTGGGGCGCGCCGCGAGGCCACAACCACCCGCACCAGAAAGGCACCCACCATGGACCTGGTCATCCGCGGAGCCCGCCTCATCGACGGCACGGGCACCGCCTCGTACACAGCCGACGTGGCCATAACAGAGGGCCGCATCACCGAGATCCGCCGAGAGGGCACGGGCCCCCGCCCGACAGCCACGGCGGGGGCAAGGACCGTGGAGGCGGACGGCCTCGCCCTGGCCCCCGGCTTCATCGACATGCACGCGCACAGCGACCTGGCCCTCCTCCGCGACCCGGACCACAGCGCGAAGGCGGCCCAGGGCGTCACCCTGGAGGTCATCGGCCAGGACGGCCTGTCGTACGCGCCGGTGGACGACGCCACCCTCGCCCAGGTCCGCCAGGCCATCACGGGCTGGAACGGCGACGGGAGCGACATCGACTTCGACTGGCGCACCGTCGGCGAGTACCTGGACCGCCTGGACCGGGCACACGGCGGCCGCGGCATCGCGGTGAACGCCGCGTACCTGATCCCGCAGGGCACGGTCCGGATGTACGCGATGGGCTGGGAGGACCGCGAGGCCACCCCCGCCGAGCTGGAGCGGATGAAGGAGCTGGTCGCGCAGGGCATGCGGGAGGGCGCGGTCGGCATGTCGTCGGGCCTGACGTACACCCCGGGCATGTACGCGAAGGACGCCGAACTCACCGAACTGTGCCGCGTGGTGGCGGCGCACGGCGGCTACTACTGCCCGCACCACCGCAGTTACGGCGCGGGCGCCCTGGAGGCGTACGAGGAGATGGTGGAGCTGACGCGCTCCGCGGACTGCCCCCTCCACCTCGCCCACGCCACCATGAACTTCGGCGTGAACAAGGGCAAGGCCCCGGACCTCCTGGCGCTCCTGGACGGGGCCCTGGCCGCGGGGGCCGACATCACCCTGGACACGTACCCGTACACGCCCGGCTGCACGACCCTCGTGGCGATGCTGCCGAGCTGGGCGAGCGAGGGCGGCCCGGACGCGATCCTCGCCCGCCTCCAGGACGACGAGACGGCGGCGCGGATCCGCCACCACATGGAGGTCATCGGCGCGGACGGCTGCCACGGCGTGCCCATCGAGTGGGACACGATCGAGATCTCCGGCGTCTCCGACCCGGGCCTCGCGTCCTGCGTGGGGAAGACGATCCAGCAGTCGGCCGACATGCGCGGCGAGGAGCCGTGGGTGACGGCACGGCGGCTGCTGATCAACGACCGGCTCGGCTCGACGATCCTCCAGCACGTGGGCCACGAGGAGAACGTCCGGGCGATCATGCGCCACCCCGTGCACACGGGCGGCAGCGACGGCATCCTGCAGGGCTTCAAGCCGCACCCGCGGGCGTACGGCACATTCCCGCAGTATCTGGGCCAGTACGTGCGGGAGTTGGGGGTGCTGTCCCTGGAGGAGTGCGTCGCGCACCTCACCTCGCGTCCCGCGGCCCGCCTCCGGCTCCCCGACCGGGGCATCGTCCGCGAGGGCTACCGCGCCGACCTGGTCCTCTTCGACCCGGACACGGTCGCGGCGGGCTCGACGTTCGAGGCGCCGCGCACCCTGCCGGTGGGCATCCCGCACGTCCTCATCGACGGCGAGTTCGTGATCGAGGACGGCCGGCGCACGGACGTCCTCGCGGGACGTGCCGTGCGCCGGACCGAAAGCTGATCCCCAGAAGGGTCAGGGCTTGGGCAGCGTGCAGCCCGGACGGTTCAGGTCGATCTTGTTGCCGGCCCCGACGCAGGGGACGATGGTGTACGTCTGCTGGCCGTAGTTGATGCCCTGGCGGACGGTCACCTTGCCGTTCTGGTCGACCTCGCACGGGTTGTTGTCCGTGCACCGCTCGCCGTTCTCATTGCCGGTGTTGTTGACGGCGACGACCTTGCCGGTCGCGTCGTCGACCACCGGCGAGCCCGACGTGCCGCCGATCGTCTGGCACGCGGAGGTGTAGCGGACCGAGTCCTTCCAGGTCCAGCGCCCCTCCTTGAGCTGGTACGCGAAGCCGTCGACGTTGCACTTGTACATCCGCTTCCAGTAGCCGGACACGACCGTGATGGCCTTGCCCTGCGTCGGACGCGCGGAGTCCAGTTCGAGCGCCTTGATGCCGTACCGGCTCTCGATGTCCTTGTAGGTGCTGGTGAGCTGGTACAGCGAGACGTCGTTGTCGGTCATCGTGCCGTAGGCGATCTTGCTGGCGCGCACGGTGCCCGCGTTGCCGCCGCTCGCGTTCAGGAGCGTGAAGCTGCGGGACGAGGCGCGGTCGACGATGACCTGTCCTGGGGCCGGGAAGCCGGTCTCCAGGCAGTGCCCGTTGGACATCACGAGCGCGGGGTCGGTCGGCTGCGACGACGGTACGCGGACGACGGAGCCGGAACAGTTGCTGAGCGCCACGGTGCCGGCGAAGCTCACGGCCTTGGCGGCCGGTGCCTTGACGGCGGCCGCCGTCCGCTTGTCGGACGACGGCGCGTCATTGCTGACGGCCGCCGCGGGCACGCTCGCGGCACCGAGAAGCACGGCAGCGAGCGCGGTTCCGACGAGAGGCTTGTTCATGTGGGGGTCCCCTCTGATGACTCTGTGACCGAAGGTCCTTCGGTTTTGTCATGCGCATTGTTGGGGTCACCGGCCCCCACCACAAGACCGCGTACAGCCAAGAACAGGGCCACGAGCCACCCACCCGAGGAAGGTGCCCCAAAGGGGCGCGGGGAACTGCGCGAGCAACCACGACGAACCCGCACCCGCCGCCGGCCAGAGGTGACCGAGCTCTCCCCACCCAAGGCGCCCCCGCCCGATACCCTCGGGGGATGCAGGTGATCCAGTCCACGAAGCTCGCCAACGTCTGCTACGAGATCCGGGGCCCCGTCCTCGAGGAGGCGATGCGCCTGGAAGCCGCGGGCCACCGCATCCTCAAGCTCAACACCGGCAACCCCGCGGCCTTCGGCTTCGAGTGCCCCCCGGAGATCCTGGAGGACATCCTCCGCAACGTCGGCGAAGCCCATGGGTACGGCGACGCGAAGGGCCTGCTCGCGGCGCGCCGCGCCGTGGTGATGCACAACCAGACCCTCGGCATCGAGACCGACGTCGAGCACGTCTTCATCGGCAACGGCGTCTCCGAGCTGATCGTGATGGCCATGCAGGGCCTGCTCGACGACGGCGACGAGGTCCTGGTCCCGGCGCCCGACTACCCCCTGTGGACCGCCGCGGTCTCCCTCTCCGGCGGCACCGCCGTGCACTACCGCTGCGACGAGCAGGCGGACTGGATGCCCGACCTCGCCGACATCGAGCGCAAGATCACCGACCGCACCAAGGCGATGGTGATCATCAACCCGAACAACCCGACCGGGGCGGTCTACGACGAGGCGATGGTCCGCGCCCTCACCGACATCGCGCGCCGCCACAACCTCCTGGTCTGCTCGGACGAGATCTACGACAAGATCCTCTACGACGGCGCCACGCACACGCCGACCGCCGCCGTCGCCCCGGACCTGCTCACGCTCACGTTCAACGGCATGTCGAAGGCGTACCGCGTGGCCGGGTACCGCGTCGGCTGGATGTCGGTCTCCGGGCCGAAGGCCCACGCCGCCTCGTACATCGAGGGCCTGACGATCCTGGCGAACATGCGCCTGTGCGCGAACATGCCGGGCCAGCACGGCGTGGTCGCCGCGCTCAGCGGCCGGCAGACGATCAACGACCTGGTGCTCCCGGGCGGGCGCCTGCTCGAACAGCGCGACACGGCGTACGACCTACTGACCCAGATCCCCGGCGTGACCTGCGTGAAGCCGAAGGGCTCCCTCTACCTCTTCCCGCGGCTCGACCCGAAGGTCTTCAAGATCAAGGACGACCGCCGACTGGTCCTCGACCTGCTTCGCGCCGAGAAGATCATGGTGGTCCACGGCACCGGCTTCAACTGGCCCGAGCCCGACCACTTCCGCGTGGTGACCCTGCCGACGGCGCCGGACCTGGCGGACGCGGTGACCCGCATCGGCAGCTTCCTGGACGGCTACAGCCAGCCCTGACCCGCCCCCACAGCGGGGGCGACCGCTGCCGGGGCCTGCCCCGGCCCCGCTTTCCAGGACCGACTCAACTTTAGACAGAATCTAAGCTAGGATGGCTTTCAAGCAACCGCCTGGAGGCCTCTCATGTACGAGCCGATCCGCACCAAGTCGGTCCACGCCATGGCCGACCCGGGCGACTTCCCGCACCGCTCCCGCGAGGAGGAGCTGGACATCCAGCTCGCAGGGCACCTCGCCGCGCTGCTCGCCGTGACCGACGAACTGCGCGGGCTCACCCCCTCGCCGGACCTCGACGCGGCCGCCGACCAGCTGGCCGCCCAGGTGGCCCGGCTGCGCGGCGGCCTCCCGCCGGTCCGCGCGGGCGTGGTCGCCGCCATCCACGAGCCGCATGTGTCCGGCCTGCACCAGCGCGCGCACGCCCTCGCGGGCCGCGCCCTGGTGGTGGCCGCCTCCCGCGCCGACACCGGCGCGGCGATCCTGGCCGCCGAGCGCATGGACGCGCACGCGGCCGCCGCCCACCTCGTGGGCGCCGCCTAAGCGACCCCGGGCCGGGCGCCTCGGAGGCGCCCGGCCCGGGTGTCACACTCCGCTCGGGTCAGCCCAGACGGGCGACCAGCGCGCGGTACTCGTCCCACAGCTCCTTCGGGGTGTGCTCCCCGAACGTGTTCAGGTGCTCGGGCACGAGCGCGGCCTCCTCGCGCCAGACCTCCTTGTCGACCGTGAGCAGGAACTCCAGGTCGGCGGCGGGCAGTTCGAGGCCCTTCGTGTCCAGGGACGCGGGCGTCGGCAGGACGCCGATGGGGGTCTCCACGCCCTCGGCGCGCCCGTCGAGACGGTCGACGATCCACTTCAGGACGCGGGAGTTCTCACCGAATCCGGGCCACACGAACTTGCCGTCCGCGTTCTTGCGGAACCAGTTCACGTAGTAGATCTTCGGCAGCTTGGACTGGTCCTTGTCCTTGGCCACGTCCACCCAGTGGGCCATGTAGTCGCCCATGTTGTAGCCGCAGAACGGCAGCATCGCGAACGGGTCGCGGCGCAGCTCGCCGACCTTGCCCTCGGCCGCGGCGGTCTTCTCGGAGGCGACGTTCGCACCCAGGAAGACACCGTGGTTCCAGCTGAGGGACTCGGTGACCAGCGGCACCGCGGAGGCGCGGCGGCCGCCGAAGAGGATCGCCGAGATCGGCACGCCCTTGGGGTCCTCCCACTCGGGCGCGATGATCGGGCACTGCGCGGCCGGGGTGGTGAAGCGGGCGTTGGGGTGCGCGGCCGGGACGCCCGAGTCCGGCGTCCAGTCGTTGCCCTTCCAGTCGGTGAGGTGCTTCGGGGTCTCCTCCGTCATGCCCTCCCACCAGACGTCGCCGTCGTCCGTCAGCGCGACGTTGGTGAAGACGGAGTTGCCCCACAGGGTCTTCATCGCGTTGGCGTTGGTGTGCTCGCCGGTGCCGGGCGCGACGCCGAAGAAGCCGGCCTCGGGGTTGATCGCGTAGAGGCGGCCGTCCTCGCCGAACCGCATCCAGGCGATGTCGTCGCCGATGGTCTCCACGGTCCAGCCGGAGATCGTGGGCTCCAGCATGGCCAGGTTGGTCTTGCCGCAGGCGGACGGGAAGGCGGCGGCGACGTACTTGGACTCGCCGGTCGGCGGCGTCAGCTTCAGGATCAGCATGTGCTCGGCCAGCCAGCCCTCGTCGCGCGCCATGACGGACGCGATGCGCAGGGCGTAGCACTTCTTGCCGAGCAGGGCGTTGCCGCCGTAGCCGGAGCCGTAGGACCAGATCTCGCGGTCCTCGGGGAAGTGCGAGATGTACTTCGTGGAGTTGCAGGGCCACGGCACGTCGGCCTGGCCCGGCTCCAGCGGGGCGCCGAGAGTGTGCACGGCCTTCACGAAGAAGCCGTCGGAGCCGAGCTCGTCGAGGACCGGCTGCCCCATGCGGGTCATGGTGCGCATGGAGACGGCGACGTACGCGGAGTCGGTGATCTCGACGCCGATCGCGGACAGCGGCGAGCCGAGCGGGCCCATGCAGAACGGCACGACGTACATCGTGCGGCCGCGCATGGAGCCCCGGAAGATGCCGCCCTCGCCGCCCGTGCCGGCGAAGACCTCCCGCATCTCGGCGGGGGCCTTCCAGTGGTTGGTGGGCCCGGCGTCCGCCTCCTTCTCGGAGCAGATGTACGTGCGGTCCTCGACGCGGGCGACGTCGGTCGGGTCGGAGGCCGCGTAGTAGGAGTTGGGCCGCTTGATCGGGTCCAGCTTCTTGAAGGTGCCCTTGGCCACGAGCTCCTCGCACAGGCGCTCGTACTCGGCCTCGGAGCCGTCGCACCAGACCACCCTGTCCGGCTGGGTCAGTTCGGCGATCTCGTTCACCCAGGACACGAGTGCCTGGTGGTCGGTGGGGACGGTGCCCGGGGACGTCACTGACGGGGGAGCCGCGATATCGCGCGCCACGATTGCTCCTATACGAGGGTTTGTGGTTGGGGCCCCGTGGGGGCTGCGACCCGGATGCTTCACTGCTTCGATCTTCCTGGCGCTCATCCGGTGCCGACCGCACTCATTTGATCATCCGACGCATATGCGCATCTGTCCAGAGTGCCTCACAACTGAGCGGCGTGAGCATTGCCACTCCCCAGGTCCCCCATCCGGGCACGCACGCACCCCGTGACCGTGAGCCTCACCACTAGTAAGCTCTGCCCACGTCGCCTTTGACACCTAACTTACGGTTCCGTAGGTACGATGCCGCCCATGACTTCACCCGTCCCCGACGCGCTCGTGAACTCCCCCGCCGGCGGCGCCGACCAGGCAGCGGCCGAGACGTCCGCGCCGGTCCACCCGGTGAAGCCCAAGCTGCGCGGCTGGCTGCACGCCGGAATGTTCCCCGCGGTCCTGGTCTCCGGTCTGTTCCTGACCGCGCTCGCCGACTCCACCCGCGGCCGCATAGCGTGCGGGATCTACGTCCTCACGGCGTGCCTGCTGTTCGGCGTCAGCGCGCTCTACCACCGCGGCAACTGGTCCCCGCGCGCGGACGGCGTCCTGCGCAGGCTCGACCACGCCAACATCTTCCTGATCATCGCGGGCACGTACACCCCCCTGACCCTCCTGCTCCTGCCCGACGCCAAGGGCCAGTGGCTGATGTGGGGCATCTGGGCGGCCGCCGCCGCGGGCATCGTCTTCCGCGTCTTCTGGGTCGGCGCCCCACGCTGGCTCTACACCCCCTGCTACCTGGCCATGGGCTGGGCAGCCGTCTTCTTCCTCCCCGACTTCCTGCGCACGGGCGGCATCGCCGTCCTGGTCCTCGTGATCGTCGGCGGCCTCCTCTACAGCGTCGGCGGCGTGGTCTACGGCTTCAAACGCCCCAACCCCTCCCCCCGCTGGTTCGGCTTCCACGAGGTCTTCCACTCGTTCACGCTGGCGGCGTTCGCGGTGCACTACGTGGGGATCTCGCTGGTTGCCTACCAGCACGGGTGACCAGCAGGCGTGACCAGTAGGTCAGAGATGCCCGGGCAGATCCGGGCTGCCCGGGCAGGTCAGGGGTGCCCCGGGGCTGCTCCGACCCGCAGGTCAGAACCGTCCGCAGGGAGAACCAGCCCGTCCGGCGCTTGAGGACGAGGCGCGAAGCGCCGACAAGGGGGAAAGGGGCGAAGCCCCAGCCGAGTGCGGCAAGCCATAAACCCAAGGGCGCCCCGCCAGAACCTGCCATGCTGGCCCAATGAACGGTCCGGAGATCCTCATCGACTTCGCCCCAGACCTGGCCCTGTTCGTCCCGCACGACCGGCGCGGCCGCACCACCACCGCCGTCACCGACGGCGCGTCCTCCCTGGGGCACGTCGTGGAGTCGCTCGGCGTCCCCCTCACCGAGGTCGGCGCGCTCGTCGTGGACGGCCACGAGGTCCCCGTCGGGCACGTGCCCGCCGCGGGCCAGCGCGTCGAGGTGCGGTGCGTACCGCGGCCGCAGCGGGTGCGCCCCGACGAGCAGCCCCCCGAGGAGCCCCTGCGCTTCCTCCTCGACGTACACCTCGGCACCCTCGCCCGGCGCCTGCGGCTGCTCGGCGTCGACACCGCGTACGAGAGCACGGACATCGGCGACCCCGCGCTCGCCACCCGGTCCGCCGCCGAGCGCCGCGTGCTCCTGAGCCGGGACCGGGGGCTGCTGCGCCGCCGGGAGCTGTGGGCGGGCGCGTACGTCTACAGCGACCGGCCCGAGGACCAGCTCAGCGACGTCCTGGAGCGGTTCGCGCCGCCGCTCAGGCCGTGGACGCGCTGCACGGCCTGCAACGGGACGCTGCGGGCCGCCACCAAGGAGGACGTGGCGGAGCGGCTCGAAGGCGGCACGCGGGGGACGTACGACGTGTTCGCGGAGTGCGGTGACTGCGCCCGCGTGTACTGGCGGGGCGCCCACCACGAACGCCTCCAGTCCATCGTCCGGCAGGCCGTCGCCGCGTCGGAGGGCACGGTCGCCCTGCCGCCGGGCTGACCCCGCGCCCGGGAGCCGCTGCGGTCAGGAGGCCGCCGGGAGCCACAGCGGTCAGCAGGCACGCCCAGCCCAGGGCGGTCAGCGCCCACAACCCAGGGCGGCCCGGGCCGCTACCGGGACACCCCCAAGGCCCGCGCCAGCTCCTCCCCGTCCGTCGTCGGGCGGTCGCACACGAACCCCCGGCACACGTACGCCGTCTCCTCGCCGTCCACCAGCGACCGCCCCGCGAGCAGCGGGAGTTCGCCGTCCGGCCGCCCCGCGGCGACGACGGCGCCGGGCGCGGTCGCGAGGAGCGCGACGCGGTGCAGGGCGCCGCCGACCTCCCCGGCGACGGCCACCTCGCGCGGCCCGTCGAGCGCGGCCTCCGCCACGGCGAGCCCGTGCCCGATGAACCGCGGCGCGCGCGGCGCGAGGGACGCGACGACGCCGAGGGCCCGCTCGGCCGCCTCCCGGTGGGGCGTCGCGCCGGTCTGGGCCGCGTACGACAGGAGCGCGCCCGCCGCCGCGGTCCACCCGGAGGGCGCCGCGTTGTCCGTGGGGTCCTGCGGGCGCCGGATGAGCCGCTCGCCGTCCGCCGCCGTGTCGTAGAGCGCCCCGGACTCCGCGTCGACGAACTGCGCGAGGACGTGGTCGAGCAGGAACCCGGCGAAGTCCAGCCACACGCCCTCGCCGGTCACGGAGGCGAGGGCGAGGAAGCCCTCGGCGACGTCGGCGTAGTCCTCCAGGACCCCGGCGTTGGCGCCGACGTGCCCGTCCTTGGAGGTGCGGGCGAGCCGGGCGCGGTCGTCGAGGTGGAGGCGGACGAGCAGGTCCCCGGCGGCGACGGCGGCCGCGACCAGGTCGGGGCGGTCGAAGAGGGCGCCGGTCTCGGCGAGCGCGGCGACGGCGAGGCCGTTCCAGGCGGCGACCACCTTGTCGTCGCGGGCGGGTGCGGGCCGCTCGGCGCGGGCGGCGAGGAGGCGTGCGCGGATGTCGGCGATCCGGTCGGCGTCGGCGACCGTGCCGTCCTCTCCCCGGGGGAGCTGGAGGACGGAGGCGCCCTCCTCGAAGGTGCCCTCCTCGGTCACGCCGAAGTACGCGGCGGCGAGGTCGCCGTCGGCCTCGCCCAGGACCTCGCGGAGCTGCGCGGGCGTCCACACGTAGTACGCGCCCTCGACGAGCCTGCCCGTGGCGTCCTCGCTGTCGGCGTCCAGGGCGGAGGCGAACCCGCCCTCGTTGGTGCGCAGTTCGCGGACCATGAAGTCGGCCGTCTCCAGGGCGACGCGGCGCGCCAGGTCCGAGCCCGTGGTCCGCCACAGGTGGGCGTAGGCGCGGCACAGCAGCGCGTTGTCGTACAGCATCTTCTCGAAGTGCGGCACGACCCACTCGCGGTCGACGGAGTAGCGGGCGAAGCCGCCGCCGAGCTGGTCGTAGATGCCGCCGCGGGCCATGTGCTCGCAGGTGTCGGCGGCCATCTGCAGGGCGCCCTCGGAGCCGGTGCGGGCGTGGGTGCGCAGCAGGAACTCCACGACCATGGACGGCGGGAACTTGGGGGCGCCGCCGAAGCCGCCGTGCGTGGCGTCGTAGTCCCGGGTCAGGCCGAGGAGCGCCTGGGCCAGCTCCTCCTCGCCGGGCCGGCCGCCGTCCCCGACGGCCAGTTGACGCTCCGACAGGTCCTGGGTGATCTTCGAGGCGACCTCGCCGACCTCGTCGCGCCGGTCCGTCCACGCCCGGTGCACGCCGTCGAGGACCTGCGGGAAGGACGGCATGCCGTGGCGGGGCTCGGGCGGGAAGTAGGTGCCGAAGTAGAAGGGTTCGGCGTCGGCGGTGAGGAAGACCGTCATGGGCCAGCCGCCCTGCCCGGTCGCGGCCTGCACGGCCTCCATGTAGACGGCGTCGACGTCGGGGCGCTCCTCCCGGTCGACCTTGATGTTCACGAAGTGCTCGTTCATGAGTGCGGCCGTCGACTCGTCCTCGAAGGATTCGTGGGCCATCACATGACACCAGTGGCAGCTCGAGTACCCGACGGAGAGGAGCACCGGCACGCCGCGCTCCCGGGCGGCGGCGAACGCCTCGGCCGACCAGGGCCACCAGTCGACGGGGTTGTCGGCGTGCTGGAGGAGGTAGGGGGACGTCTCATGGGCCAGTCGGTTCGGCATGGCCCCATCCTCGCGCACACCGGCCCCTGATCCGCCGACTCCCTCGCGCCGACGCCCCGTACGCAGGACACTGACACGTACATGTAGAGGTACGGGGCAGACGTATCCCTACATGGGGCACACGCACGGACACGTGTCGACGGCACGTGCCGCTCTCGGAGGGGGACCACATGCGGGACAGCCATCGGGCCGAAGCCGAGCGGCTGTTGGCACGGGCGGTCGAGGAGGAGGTGCGGCGCACCGGTGGGCGCACGGACGGCGGGGTGCTCCTGTCGCGGGCGCGCGGCGCGCTCGACACCATGGCGCAGACGGCGGCGGAGGAGTACGAGGCGTACACGCGGGCCCTGGACGAGGCGGCGGCGGGACAGCTCACCTTCGGCCAGCGGTACGCGAAGGAGGGCGCGGGCACGCCGCTGCTCGTCGTGGCCGTCGCCGCCGTCGCGGCCACGGCCGCCGACCTCGCGCTCGGCACGGGCGGCGGCACGGCCCTCGGCGCGGGCGCGGCGGTCGCGGTGGCGGGCGCCGCCGCGACGGTGGTGAAGGTGACCGCGTCGCACGTCCCCGCCGCGCAGCGGCACGCGGGCGCGGTGAGCCAGCCGGGCGGGCCCGAGCAGTTGCGGCTCCAGTGGCTGACGGCCCTCGAGGTGCGCGGGATCCGGCCGTTCCTCGACCAGCAGCGGGTCTTCAACGCCGCGAGCGGCGCCGGGGTGACCGGCGGCAGCGGCGGGCCGAAGAAGCCGGCGCCGCAGCTGCGCCGCACCGACAAGAGCGCGGCGGCCCGGCGGCGTACCGTCCTGGAGCAGTCCTTCGCGCAACTGCCGCAGCCGGGCGGCACGTTCGCGGGGCGGCGGGCCGAGCTGGGGCGGATCGCGCAGTGGGTGCACGCGGCGCGCGCCAGCACCCAGACCAAGCCGACGGTGGTCGTGCTGCACGGGGCGCCCGGCGCGGGCCGCTCCTCGCTCGCCGTGCGGGCCGCACACGACGTGAAGGACCAGTTCCGCGGGGCCTGCCTGGTGGATCTGCGCGGCGAGAGCCCCGACACCCCGCCCCTGTCGACCCGCGACGCGCTCCTGCACCTCCTCAACCGCCTCGGCGCGCCCCGCGAACAGCTCCTGTTCCGTGAGCGCTCCACGCAGGAACAGCAGGTCAGACGGCTCAGCGAGATCTACCACCAGTATCTGACGGGCCTTGAGGTGGTCGTCGTCCTCGACGACGCCTGCGACCCGGAGCAGGTGCGCACCCTCATCCCCGAGCGCTCCGACAGCCTCGTCCTCGTCACCGCCCGCAAGCCCCTCGACCTGCCCGAGGACATGCCCGCCTGGGTGCACCAGCTGCCCGTGGCGGAGCTGGACGCGGCGGGCGCCGAGCAGTTGCTGCGCACCTCGGCGGAGGAGCTGACCGGGCCCTACGACGCGGCGTCCCTGGAGACCGTGCGGGACCTGTGCGGCGGGCTTCCGCTGGCGCTGCGCGCCGCCGGGTCCTCGCTCGGGCCGCGCACCCCGCTGGAGCTGGTCAACGACCTCTCCGCGTACGGGCCCCTCGCCCCCGTCGAGCGCGCCCTCTCGCTGCGCTACGCCGACCAGGCGGAGCCCGCGCGCCGCCTCCTGCGACGCCTCGCGCTCGCGGGCCGTGCCTCGCTCGGCGCGGCCGCGGCCGCCGCGCTGCTCGCCACCGACGAGGCCGAGGCGGGCCGCCAGCTCACCGCCCTGTCCCGCGCCGGCCTCGTCGACCACGTCCGCGGCGACCGCTACCGCCTGCACGACCTCGTGCGCTCCTTCGCCCAGGCCAGGCTCGCGGACGAGGAGGAGCCGGGCGAGCGCACCGCCGCGCAGGAACGTCTCATCGTCAGCTACGGCGAGCTGGCCGACTCCGTGATCCGCCTCGTCGACGGCAAGACCTCCACCCGCGCCGACCACTTCGGGCAGCACGGCTTCACGTCCTTGGACTCCGCGCTGCGCTGGCTCGACGACGAGTCCAGCTTCATCACGGCGGCGCTGCGGCACGCCGAGGGCGTCGACCCGCAGGCCGTCCTCAATCTGCTCGGCGCCCTGTGCGACTACTGCCTGCTGCGCGGCGACCTCTACCGCCTCGGCGAGATCAGCGAGTTCGCGCAGTCCCTGGAGAAGCTGGAGCAGGGCGGGACGGCCGCCGGGGGCGCGGCGGGGCGGGGCCGGATGGAGCGCAGCGTGCAGTGGCGCACCGGCATCGCGGCCCGCCAGATCGGCGACCTCGACCAGGCACGCTCCACCCTGTCGTCCGTCGTCGACCTGTACTTCGAGGCCCACCAGGACGCGGGCGCGGCCCGCGCGCTCGGCTCCCTCGGCATCACCCTGCACCACCAGGGCAATCTGTCCGAGGCCGCCGCCCGCCTGCGCGAGGCCCTGGACCTCCAGGTGTCCGAGCAGCTCGCGGGCGACCGCGCCTGGACCCTGCACGCCCTGGCCGCCGTCGAACGCGACCGGTCCCGCCTCGGCGAGGCCGAGGACATGCTGCGCACCGCCCTGGTCCTGCACCGCGAGAGCGAGTCCGTGCACGGCGAGGCCTGGGCCCACTTCCAGCTCGGCCAGGTGTGCCTGCGCAAGGGCGATGTGCCGCGCGCGGAGGAGGAGCTGCGGCGCGCCCTCGACCTGTACGGCAGCACCCGTGACGCGCGCGGCGAGGCCTGGGCCCTCACCCAGCTCTCCCGCGCCCGGCTGGTCGCGGGCGACCCGGCGCCCGCCGTCGACGGCCTGCGCCAGGCCGTCTCCCGGCACCGCGACAACGAGGACGCCCGCGGCGAGGCCTGGTCCCTGTACTACCTCGGCCAGGCCCTGGAGGAGACCGGCAACCTCGAACAGGCCGTCCGCGACCTGGAGCGGGCCCGCACCATGTTCTCCCGCATGCGCGACGTCTACGGCCTCGCCTGCGCCCGCCACCACTCCGCCCGCGTCACCCGCGACCAGCGCGCCGCCCAGACAGGATCCCTGCGCAACTCCGGCTTCGCCCGCCAGCTCCTCATGGACGCCCGCGCCGACTTCCAGCGCATCGGCGTCGCCCACGGCGAGGGGTGGACGTGCCTGGAGCTGGCCGTCGTCGACGCGGGGAACGCCCGCACACAGGCCGCGCTCTCCCTCTGCGACGAGGCCATCGCCCTCTTCGCCTCCTACGGCGACCGCCGCGGCGAGGACTGGGCCCACTTCCTGCGCGCCACGCTCCTGCCCTACGCCTCCCCCGGCGGCTGGGAGATCGGCACGGCGGTCGCCCAGGAGGAGCTGGTCCAACTCGCCCGCGCCGTCCACCCGTTGCGGGACGGCAAGCTCGACCAGTACGTCGAGGCGTATCTGCTGCTCCTGGAGCGCGGGGCCGAGCTGGACGCGGGGTGGCAGGCGTGGCGGTTGGGGATGACGCCGGACCGGCATGCCAGGGAGATCATGGGAGTTCCGGTGCCGACGCCTTGAGCGGCGGGCCATAGTGGGGAGTTGAGGGAGCGGCGGTCCGGGGGGTGGGGTACGTGGAGGGGTGGCTTCCGGAGGATCTGGCGCCGTTCGACGGGCCTCGGGAGGTGGGGGAGCTGCCGGACGCGCTGCATGTGTTCCTGCGGCCCGGCGGTGAGAGTCTCCCGATCCTGGAGCTGTACGGGGCACCAGGCGCCGGAACGTACCAGCAGGCGGTCCGGCTTGCGCATCTGGCGCGGGACGCGGGGGAGGAAACGGCGCGGTTCACGCCCTGCTGGGTGCCGCTCGGCGCTGCGGGCGCCACGCCCGACCTCGTGCTGCTGCCGCTCCTTGAGCAGTTGCTCGACGGCCGCCCTCCGCAGTCCCTGTACCGACTGGTGCTGGCCGAGCCCGCCGCGCTGGAGGAGGCGCTGATCTGGCCGTGCCGTGACGTGCTGCTGCAACGGCGGCATCTGGTGGTGCTCGACGGGCTGCCCTCCGGGGCGGCCGGAGCCGATCTGCTGCGGCTCGCCCACCGGCTCGTCCAAGGCACGGACTCCCGGGTCCTCGCCGTCTCCGAGGCCGTGCACGAAGCGCCCAAGGTGCCGTTGGTCGCCTACGAGGTGACGGATGCCCCGGAAAGCCGGACAACCGACACCAGCCCACTGGCCCAGACCCTGCTGAAGTCGCTCGAACGCTGGCAGGGCTACGAGGTCAACGCGGAAGTGGCGACCACGCTCCTGAGGACGACACGGCGGCCCCCCAGCGGGGTCCGGAGGGCACTTCGGGAGCTGTACGCGAGCGGGCGGCTCCAGGAGACGCGGCAAGAGCGGTACCGGCTACGCCCGGCCCCACGCACGGACGCCCGCACTCGCTTGTACATCGACCTCGCCACGGCAGTGCTCGACGGCTTCACCGACCCACGCGACGGCACGGACGCGTACGTCGACCTCATGGCGCGCTTCTCCCGCGCCGGGGCGGACGAGGTGGCTGCCGCACTGCCCGATCGGCTGGAAGCTCAACTCGTCGGACGGCACGGCCTGTTCAGACTGCTGCGGCTCAAGCAGTCCTTCTGGCATGCCACCGGGGACTGGGAACCGCTGAAGCTCACGGCGGCCGTCTCGGCCAGGGAGACCGGCAGTCCCCTTCCCGCCCTGGAGGCCCTGGCCACCCTCGACTCCCCGCGGGCCACCGTCCACAAGGCGATCACCCTCCGCCACGCGGGCCACTTGCGCGAGGCCGTGGCCACGCTCGACGCCATCCCCGACTCCGTACCGCCGGACGGCTGGGCCCTGCACACCCGCGCGGCCGTCCAGTGCGACATGGGTGAACTACAGGGAGCCGAAAGGCTGTTGCGCAGCGCCGTGGAAGCCCACCAGGTCCGGGGCGACGCACGGGGCGAGGCCTGGGCCATCCACCACTACGGGCGGCTGCGGATGGTGCGCGGCGACCTGGAGGAGGCACAGAAGCGCCTGGAGGTCGCCCGGCACATGTTCATGGAGCTGGGCGACCGTCAGGGCCAGGCCTGGACCGAGACCGAACTCGGCCGGAACCAAGTGCTGTTCGGGAACCATACGGAGGCACTCCACCAGTTGCGCACGGCACTCGGCCTGCACCTGTCGAACGGCGACGCGCGCGGGAAGGGGTGGACGCACCTGCATCTCGCCCTGGCCCACGACGCGTCCGGCGACCGGGAGGGGGCCGCCCCGCTGGCCCGCATGGCGGAACAGGAACTGTCTGACGTCCCCGACCAGCTGGGCCACGCCTGGGCACAGCACTGTCGCGCGCTCCTGCCGTTCGCCGGTCTTGCGCCACCACGGACGAAGGAGGCCCAGCTCCAAGCGGCGATGGATCGCTTCCAACAGTCCGGCTGCCGCCACGGCCAGGCCTGGAACACCCTGGAGCTGGCGAACATGTGGCTGGGGGACGGGCTGATCTGGGAGTCGGCCGCGGCCGGGTTGTACCGGAACGCCCAACGCCAGTTCGAGGCCATCGGTGACCCCTGCGGTGAGGAGTGGGCCATGTCGCTGCGCTGGAGCGCCGTCCGCCCCGGCAGCCGTCCGCAAGGCATCCCCCTCACCGCCCGCCACCTCATCCCCGAACCGGGCACCCGCGCCGACAACCTCACCCCCTTCCCCACCCCCCTCTCCCACATCCGCCTCACCCTCCTCGACGACGACTCCACCCCCGGCACCGCGTCCCGCATCACCCTCCACGTCGACCCCGGCCCGCGGCACCCCTGGTCCGCCCCCACCCCCGACCTCCCCTGGCTGACCGCCCGCGCGACCCCCCTCACGGCCGCCGACGTCGAACCCGCGCACGCCCTGACGCTCAAGCCCTCCTCCCAAGACCCGGACGGCGCCGAGTTCCTGTTCACGCCGCGCAGGGCGGGCCGCCACCGACTCCTCTTCACGGTGGAGGACTCCGCGACGGCCACCGTCCTGCAGCAGGTCGAGACGTACATCGACGTCACCGACGACCCGGGCGGCCCGCGGGACGCGCTCTCGCCCGAAGCGCTGCGGAGGGCCTAGGACCCATGGCCCACGAACTCCCGACGCGCGTCACACACGACCCCAGCCTCGGCTTCACCCGGCTCCCCCGGCATGTCATCCGCCACCCGGACGTCGTCGTCGGCCTCGACGCGCGCCGCGAGGACGAGCCCGTGCAGGCCCGGATGTACGGACCGGAGGTCCCTTCCCTCAGCGGCTCCGAGCACACGGTGACGCTCAACGTCCGCCCCCGCGAGGTCCGTTCGGTGGCGGCGCGGCTGCGGCAGGTGTGGAAGGACGAGTTCGTGGCGCTCCAGCCGCTGGACGCGACGGGCCGCCCGGCCCCCGGGACCACCCCGCTCCCGTACGCCTCCCTCATCGACCTGACCGACCGGCCATCGGCCGAACTGCGGGCCGCGCTCGCCCGGCTGGCCCTGGACGGCACCCAGTTGCTCTACGACGTCCTCCTCGGCGGCGAGTCCGAGGAGCTGAAGCTCTTCCGCGGCTTCCTGACGGACGTCCTCGGCAGCGACCGGCCGCTGCGGATCCGCTTCCACTCGGACCTGTACCTGCCGTGGCCGATGCTGTGTCTGCCCGCCACGCCGGACGAGGACCCGGGGCCGGGCCCCGAGAGCCTCTTCGACCGCTTCCTCGGCTACCGCCACCAGCTCGAACACACCGGCGGCAACGCCTACGCCCGCGTCGCCGACGACCGCGACCCGCCGCCCCGCTCCGCCCCCACGGTCAGCCTCAACCACGACACGGGCGTCGACGCACAGGGCCTGACCCGGGCCGCCGACGTCGCCACCGCCCTCGCCGACGGCGGCGACCTCGTCGAGCGCACCACCCGCGACCAGCTGGAACGCGCCCTCGGCGACACCCTCCTCGACGAGCAGCTGATGTACTTCTGGTGCCACGGCCACTTCACCACGTCCGGCGACGAACCCCCTTACCTCGTCCTGAAGTTGACCGACCAGCGGGCCATCGACGCGCACAGCCTGCGCGCCCACCGCCCGCCCCCGCACTCCTGCGTGCCGTTCCGCCCCTTCGTCCTGCTCAACGCCTGCTACGCGGGGCTCCCCGGCAACGCCGACCTGGCCTACCTCGGCAGGGCCCTGTTCGACGCGGGCGCGAGCGGCATCCTCGGCCCCCAGATCGAGATGCCCCAGCGCTTCGCCGCCGAGTACGCGCTCGCCTTCGTCACCCGCTACCTGACCGGACGGGAGACGGCGGGCGACATCGCCCACGCCCTGTCCCGCCACTTCGCCGACACCTGCCACAACCCGCTGGGCTTCGCGTACGCCCTGCACAGCGGCATGGACAGCCGCTTGGAGCGCACAGCGTGAACGAGGACTCCACAGAGCAGTACGGGGACGGCCGTGTCGCCGTCGTCGACCTGGACGCGACCGGCTGGCCCCTGCGGCCCACCCGCGACGGTCCGCGCCCCGTGCCGCCGCCAGGCCTGGACGCGTACCTCGCACAACGCCTGACGCCCCCGCCCTGGGCGACGGACATCGTCGTCTACGTCCACGGGTGGCAGACCTCGCAGGCGTCGGCGCTGGGGGCGCTGCGGACGCTGATGGACCTGGTGGAGCGGCAGCGGGACGAACAGGCGGAGCTGTATCCGCAGCTCCGGCGCGCCACCCCCGCACACCGTGGCTTCGCCCCGTGGCCGGTCCTGGTCCGCTGGCCGTCGCGCTCGCTGCCCTCCCTCGGCGGCTACCGCCGCATCCGCGACCGCGCCCATGCCATGGGCACCGAGGGGCACGCGGCCCGCGTGATCGCACAGCTCCTGGGATACCTGGACACCCACAGGGGCGACCCGTACGCCGCGCCCGTCCTCGCCAACCGCGGCGGCCAGTACCTGCACCTCGTGGGGCATTCGTTCGGCTGCCGGCTGCTGTGCGAGGCGGTGCAGTGGGCGGCGGCGCCGCCGGGCGGGACGCTGGGGTGGAGCATGCCCGCGCCGCCGGGGCGGCCGTTCACCGTCGACTCGATGCTGCTGTTGCAGATGGCGGCGGCGCGTGACGCCTTCGCGGCCACGTTCACCGCGCTCGCGGGGGCGCCCTTGCACGGGCCGGTCGTGGCCACGTACTCCCAGCACGACCGCGCCACGGGCTTCTGGCACCTGCGCGCCGAGAAACGGGCGGGCATCGGCTACGCGGGCATCGGAACGGCTCCCGCACCCGTCTCGGGCATCCGGATGCGGGACACCACCGAGCCGTACCCGCACACCACCCTCGACCACCACTTCGTCAACGTCGACGCAAGCGAGGTCTTCACCCACGGCCGCGGCCCCGCAGGCGCCCACTCCGACCACCTGCGCCCGGAGTCGGCACACCTGCTGCTGTCACTGGCGGACCACTCGCGGTGAGTCTTTCAGCCCGTCGTGGGGGTCCCCCCTGCTCCTTAAGAGCTTGGGGGAGATTGAGGACGAGGCGCGGAGCGCCGATACGGGGGTCCGGGGGCGGAGCCCCCGAGAGGGGCGCGCCGGACGACCTGCCCCGTGCGCCCCACCAGAAGCCTCAGGCTCCCTTGCCGCCCTCGCTCCCCGCGCCGGAGGCGCCCGCCGCGCCGGAGGCCGCAGGCTCAGCCCCCTCGGAGCCACCCGAGGAGTCCGACGAGGCCGAGGGGCCAGAGCCGTCCGGGGAGGCCGAGGGGCCAGGTGCCTCCTTGAAGTCGACCTTCCCCATGTGCCGGTTCATGGACTTCATCAGTCGCCCTCAAGGATGGGAAAGTCACTGAACAGGGAAGGAACCCCAGATCGGTGATCATCTGGGAGAGGCATGGGAAACGGCGGCAACCACGGCCCCGTCGCGAGGAACGTCTCCCAGACTCCCTGCAGGTACTCGACGATACGCATCTCCATCGCCAGCGTCACGTTGCTGTACACGCCCTCGACGCCCGGCAGCTCGTGCCCCAGCCGAGCCTCCTTCGCCACCCGCGCGATGTCCGCGCCCGGCTCGTCCAGCAGTTCCCGGTGCCAGTGCCGCAGTCGGTAGATGTCCTCCCCCGCCAGATCCTCCACCGCAAGCAGCTTCGGCCGGGTGAAACGCTCGTACCCCTTGCGCGACTTCCGCTCGTCCGCCCCGTCCCGGATCGGGTGCCAGTAGTCCCGGTCGAACCGCACCCCGAGCAGCGGCTTGCCCATCAGCGACAGGAACGTGAACGGCTGATCGTGCGACGCCAGCAGCGCGCACTGCATCTCGTGGAGGCAGGGAGGGATCACCAGCGTCCGGTACGACTCGTACTTCGGCCCGGCGAGCGTGGGCTTGCCCTCCACCTTGTACAGCTGGTGCTGCACCCGGATGGCGTGCAAGCCGTTCTTGGTGTACCTCTTCAGGCCTTCTTCCCGCCGCTTCCGGTCGGAGTCAGAGGCCGGCCAGTGGGGCGAGGAGTAGCCGCGCTGCAGCCCGTACATCTCGCCGGGCGGGCGCATGGCCGTGAAAGCTATGGTCCAGATGTAGGTCCACCCCGTGAAGCCCCACACGTGGTAGGCGTTCACGGCCGCCTTGTGGATGGCGCCGATGGGCAGGTCCGACTTCTCGCGGCGGGTCTTCTTCTTCGTGTACTTGCCGCGGCGGCGCTGCTCGATGATCGGGGAGTCGGTACGCAGCTTGTACTTGAGGACCGCGTCTTCCATCAGCATGCGGAACAGGCCTCGCAGCCCGTCGGCGTAGTTCTCCGAGTACCTCTTCTCGATCTGCGCCTTCCAGAGGTCGTATTCGAGTGCCGAGATGGCTCCGACAGGGCGTTGCCCCCAGTGCGGCACGATCACGGAGTTGAGCATCGACTTGTAGGTCTTGCGCGAGTTCGGCCTCAGGGATGCCGCTTCGAACCAGAGCCAGACGTACGTCTCCATGAGCGTCTGGGAGTCGGCCCGCGGGATGTGCTTGCCGTGCCGGACGTCGTATTCGCGGTCCAGCCCGAAGTTGTAGGCCTTGTCTTCATCCTCGAACGGGATGCCCGGCTCGGGCCCGCTGGCGGACTCGTACTTCTTCGTCTTCGTGGGGCGGCCGTCTCCGTCGAGCTTGTACTCGCCAGCCCACCACTTCACGCGGATCGAGTTTCCGCGCACCTCCACGTAAGGCATGCGCCCCCCCGGAAAGAAACGGGCTTGGGCGGATGTGCCGGCAGGCACCCCTACCACCGGCTTCCGCGTACTGACTGCGCCTAGCGCGTCCGGCCGACTGGGCAGCCGCCGCACTCTCTGCAGTCGATCCCCTGGCCCTTCATCAGCCGTCTGACGCGAGCCTGAATTCCCGCGTCGGTGGCGGCTGCTGGGGCCAGTCCACAGACGATCTGTCCTTTGATGACCAGCACGTGGGCCGTGAAGCCGGGCCGATCGTAGATTATGACCGTCGCCATAGGTCCCCCTCCACTACTCGGAGAACCCCCCAGGTGGACCGTCAGAGTTGCATGCGGAACGGCCGGGCGGGAGGGGGATGTTGAGGTTTCATCAGCTCCATAGAGTCACGATTCGATTACGCACGAATGGTTGTACGCCAAGGAGTGCAGATCAGTCCTCTTTCGGTACGACGCCGAGTCTTCGCAGCTCCTCCATGAACCCCCCGGCGATCGATTCAATCTGACCGAGTGTTAGCTCTGGCGCATGCAGGCTCGCAGATTTCGTTAGGGCACCCGGCGTCACCTCGGCGAGCCGGGCCGGATCCACGTGGTCCCGGATCTGGCCGCCTTCGATCAACTCGGTGCCGTCCTCCAGGGTGATCGAGTCGGCCCCGTCGAGAACCTCCCTGCACGCGCCCGGGCGAAAGCCGTAGCCGATCTCCAGCTTGGCGTACGACGTGTCGGTCACGCGCTCGCCACCCTCGATCTTCCGGTACGTCATCGGCGAGAGGCCGCATCGAGCCGCGCCCGCTTCCTTGTTCGTCAGGCCCAGTGCGACACGCCGCTGCGTGATGAGCGCGGCGAGTTTCTGCAGGTGGCGGTCGGTGTGATCGCTGGGGGGCGCCATGCCGCCAATCATCGCAGCTACCTCTAGCTACCGCCAGAAGCACCCGGAGCGATGACCCAATCTTGGCGCCGGCCAGCCAGAATCCGCCCCCCAAGGTAGAGAGATTTAGAGATTACTAGAGATTACTGGCGAGTTTCTCTAGAAATCTCTAGAGGTAGCCGCTAGCTTCATCACATGCACAGACCCCCAGCCACCTTCCAGGTGGACGGGACGGCTATCCGCACCCGTCGCATGGCTCTCGGCATGACTCAGGACGACTGCGCGGCCCGCGCGGCGATCAGCAGGCCGTATCTGAGCCAGCTCGAAACCGGTCACCGCGACAGCGTGCGGCCCCCCACGTACCTGCGCCTGCGCACCGTCCTTGACGTGCCCGACGACGACGACCGCCTCCTCGCCCCGGCGACGGCGGCGGCGCGAGAGGAAACGCATGCCCGCCGCGAAGGCTCCCCCCAGCAAGAAGAAGGCCTCTGAGCCCGTCCTGGAGAACTTCTACAACCTCAAGCAGGCCGCTGAGCGCCTCGGCCTCAACGACCCGGCCGACCCCGAGGACACACGCGGCATCGACTGGCTGCGCCGCGGCGTGAACCGGAAGCCCGCGGACGGGCCGAAGTTCCCCTGCCACCGGATGGCCGGACAGCTGATGTTCAGCGACGCCGATCTTGCGGAGATCGCCGCCATGCAGCGCAACAAGGTCGACGGCCGCAGCCGACCGCGGCGAAGCCGCCGGCGCCCGGCCGCCACTGACTGACCCCTTCACGCGCCGCAGGGGCCGCCCGACTGCCAGGCCCGGCGGACCCCCACGACTCGGCGCCTCACCACCAGAAGAAATGAGGTCACCGTGAAAGCGGAGCCTATCGTCCGACCGCTCAGCGAGTTCGGGCTGATCAGTGACAACCGCGTCGCCGTGGAGGCGATGCTCGACTTCCACACCCTGCCTGCGCCCACTCTGATCTCGCGGGCCGACGCCGTGTTCGTCACGGTCGCCGACCTGGACGACCTCGGCGAGTGGCTGCGGGCCCGGGGCGGGATCGTCCACGTGAGCTCGGCCGGTGACGGTCTGGAGCTGTGGACGCTCCTCACCACAACGCCGACGCGCGCGGATGGGTCGTCGGTGCCGGTGCGGGTGTCGGTGCCGGTGCCGATGGGCGAGTCGGTCATGGCGTACATCCGCGCGGCGGTGGCCGCATGAGCGCCCCGACGTCGCATGACCCGATCGTGGTCAACACCCGAGACGGCGTCGTGTGGTTGCGGCGTGCGGTGACGGTGGATGGGCGTGCTCTGTACGCGATGGACGGCGCCGTGTTGGGTGCCCCGGAGTTCGTGCTGGCGACGCTGGCGGATTTGGCGGAGCGCGGGATCGCGGGTTCGGCGGATGTGCTGCCGGTGCCGGTGGGCCCGGGGTCGCCGTTCGCCGAGGTGCTGCGTGCCGCGCTGGATCGTCTGCGGGAGGAGGCGCCGGAGCGGGCGTCGGAGCTGTATCCGGAGGAGCGGGACCGGATCGCCGTGCTGCTCGCCGACACGGCCCCGGCCACGGCCGGGTTGGTGGTCGCGATGGCGGAGACGCTGCGGGACTGCCAGGAGCACGAGCACCCGGCGTACGAGGACATCTTCTGCGGAAACCTTCGCGGCTGGATGGGCGAGCGGGCGGGTCCGTTGCTGCGGCGTCTGATGGATGTCGAGGCGGAGCGGGACGGGCTGCTGGCTCGGGTTGCTGAGCTGGAGGCCGGGCGGGGTCCGTCGGTGCAGGAGTCGGCGGACAAGTTGACGCGGCTGCTCGCGCCGACGCAGGCCCTCCGCGAGGACAAGCCCGCCGACGAGCCCCCGGTGATCGTGTACCGCGCGGAGCACCCGGACTCCGGGATCGTCCTCGGCACGTACTCCAACCGTGAGGCGGCCGTCGCGCACTGCGAGGCGCTCGCCACGCGCGAGGGTGCGACCGGCCTCGTTTCGTGGGTGCCCGACACCGACGACGACGCGTTCAGCCCCGAAGAGCTGACGTACTTCGACGTCGAGTACTGCGACGGCAACGACGTGCCTGTCCAGACGTGCACGGGCTACGTCGTGACGCCTCTGGAGATCGCCTCCGCGTACGACGAGGAGGCCGACGAGTGATCGACGAGTCCCCGTCTGAGATCGCCGCCGCTATCTGCCTCGCGGTCAGCGTGTTCGCGGCGTCGCTGGTGCCGTGGTTGCTGCTGGTCAACGCCGAGTGTCTGGTCCCTGCGTGGCTGCGTGCCACCCCGGCCGCTGCGCGTGAGGCGTACGCCCGCGCCGCCCTGTCGGCTGCCGCTCTCCTCCTGATCCTCACAGCCCCGAAGGGTGCCGTCCGATGAAGTACCGCGCGATCCTGACGCAAGCCGCCTCCTGCGTCGTCGAGTTCGAGGCGCCCGAGGGCGCGACTGTCGAGCAGCTCGAAGAAGCGGCCCTCGAAGCGGAGACCCCGACGCTCTGCTGGCAGTGCGCTTCGTTGAAGCACAACCAGTCGCTGAACATCGACGGCGAGTGGAACGTGTTCCGCGACGATTCCGGTCAGCCCGAGATCCACGCGGAGGGCGACCGATGAACGAGTCGACGAATCCGCAGCTGTCCTTCTCCCTCCGCGCCGACGCGCTCGCCGCGATCCTCCGCGTGGACCAGATCCGGCACGACACCCTCGTCTCCCTCGTCGCGACGTGGGCGTCGGACGACGAGGCGCGGGACGACGTGATCGCGCAGCTTGATGCGCTCGCCGAGGCCGTGGCCTCGCCGCGTGAGGGCGAGCTGGACGCGCTCGTGGAGCAGGTCGAGGACGCGGCGGCGATGGATGACGCGCAGGTCGAGGTGGATCTGGCGGCGGCTCTGCGGCTGCGGGATGAGCTGGACGAGGCGATCACGGCGTTGTCCCGGTTCAACCCGGCGCGGGCCGAGCGTCCGTCGAAGGGCGCGTCGCTGATCAAGCACCCGTCGCACGCCCGTACCCGCGCGCACCTCGCGGAGACCCCGCTGCCCGAGCAGCGCGGGATCGGCGGTGCCGCATGACCGGCCCCGAGCACTACCGCAAGGCCCAGAAGATCCTCTCCGCCATCACGACCGAGCACGGCGCCATCCTCGTGGAGGACGGCACTGCCGAGGTGATCGCTGCCGCGCAGGTGCACGCGACGCTCGCTCTCGCCGCCGCGACCGCCCTCTCGAACCCTGACCGCGGGTCCGCCGTGGCACACATCAACGCCGACACCTGCGCGTGGCGCGAGGCTGCGGGCGTTGAGACGCCGAAGGGCGGTGCCGCATGAGTGCCCGCGGGCAGGAAGCCCGACTCGCGCGGCTCCTCAACCACATCGGCAGCAGCGGCGGCCGCTGGACCACCGCCCGCGTCCACGCCCTGTACCGCAGCCCCGGGTGGGGCGCGCCGCAGCGCGGTACTGCCCGGCGGGATCTGGCCGAGCTGCACCGGCGCGGCCACCTCACCCAGCACGGGCCCGCGGACGGCCATTACTACCTCCTCGCCACCAGGAAGGACGGCCGCTCATGACCGCCGAGCACCACGCCCGTGAAGCTCTGCGCCTGCTCGCCCTCGCTCGCGAAAGTAAGGACACCACCTTCGAGGGGCACAACCCTGAGGCGGACCGCACCATCGCCGAGGCACAGGTGTACGCGACGCTCGCTCTCGCCGCACAGGCCCCTGCCCCCGCGCAGCTGGAGACGGCCTCCGGCGTCGCGTACGTCTACCGGGCCGCGTGGGGCAGGCACGCGCTCGGGATGTACACGACCCTGGCGGCCGCCCGCGAGCACTGCGCGGCCGACGCGCTCAAGCACTCCCCGGAGTACGAGGGCTGGGTCTTCGGCTGGATCGCCGACGACTCCGACCCGGACGTCCCGCACGAGCTGGTCGTCGGCCAGGACGGCGCCGAGGAGACCACCGACTACATGGTGTCTCGCGTCATGGTCGCCACCGAGTACGACGCGGAGGCGGGCGCATGATCCGGCAGTCCGACACTGAGCGCGTCCTGGCGCAGATCCGGCGCGGTGAAGTCCTGGCCGGGCGTGCCGGGGCCCGGGCGATCGCCGCCCGCCATGAGGCCGCGTACGGCCAGGAGGTCTGGCCGACCACCGCCCTACGCCCGCCCGCGCCCGTGCCGCTGCGGCACGAGGAGCACTGCGACCCGAGTGTGTCGACGGGCTGCTCGTGCCAGCCCCTGCGAGGTGCCGCGTGAGTGAAACGACTGTGCGCGCCGGGGCCACCACGGCCCCGGCCGCCGGCCGCCGGGTCACCCCGACCGGCCGCCTCATCCTCCACCACGACACCCCACGCGAAGAGTGGCTCGACGCCCGCCGACAAGGCATCGGCAGCAGCGACCTCCCCGCCGTCATGAACCTCTCCGGCTTCAAGACCCCGCTGCACGTCTTCCACGACAAGCGCGGACGCCTCCCGCACGACGATGAGTTCAGCGAGGCCGCGCACTTCGGTGTGCTCTTCGAGGACCCGCTCGCCCGCGACTGGGCACGCCGCAACCGCACCGTCGTCGAGCCCGTCGGCCTGATCGCGAACGTCGACGAGCCGTGGCAGATGTGCACCCTGGACCGGCTGTGCGCCGAGTGCCCTCTCGACCGGTCCGTCCGGTCGCTGTGCGCCCTCGAAGTGAAGACGCGCAACGCGTTCGTCGCGAACCTCTGGCGCCAGGGGCCACCCGACGACGTCCTCGCGCAGGTGCTGTGGCAGATCCTCGTCACGGGCCTGGACCACATCCACGTGGTGTGCCTGATCGGGGGCCAGGACTACCGGCAGTACACCGTGCGCCGCGAAGAGCACGTGCGGCTCGTCGCGTTCCTCAACGCCGAGGCCGGACGGCTGTGGCACGAGCACATCGTGCCCGGCCGGGCCCCGGAAGTGTCCGGGCAGGAGCCGCCGGACGCGTTGATCGAGCTGTACGACCGGCTGCACCCCGACCGTGAGGGCATCGCCGTCCTGGACCGCGACGTCGACGCGCTCGACGCGATGACGGAATACCTCGAAGCGGTCGCGGAGAAGAGCGCCGCGGAGAAGAAGCGGAAGGCCAAGTACGCCGCGCTCCTCGCAGCACTCGGCGGGGCGCAGGCCGCACACGTCCAGGATCGGCCCTTCTTCTCCATCGAGCAGTCCTCGAAGAAGACACCCGACCTGGCCCGCCTCGCTGAGGAGTACCCCGAGGCCTACCGCGCGTGCGTCGCCGACAAGGCCCACGACCGCATCGCCATCCCTAAGTACGTGCGTGAGGAGTACGCCGCATGACGTCCCTGACCGAGCGAGCCGAGCAGGCCGCCACCGGTACGGAGCCCGAGGCGCCGTACACCCCGCCGACGCTGGCGGCCGAGCCGCTGCCCGACATCGACATCGAAGGGCCCGGGCCCGAGGGACCCGAGCAGGTGTCGGCCGTCGTCGCCTGGTCCCGCGTGATGGACGACATCCGCGGCATCAGCAAGAGGGAGCAGTACAACGCCGCGGGCACGCGGTACAACTTCCGCGGCGTCGACCGGACCGTGAACGCCTTCGCCCCGGTGCTGCGCCGCCACGGAGTCCTCGTCATCCCCTCCGATGTGCAGGCCTCGTACCGGGACTTCACCAACAGCAACAAGAAGATCCAGCGCGAGTGCACCGTCATCGTCACCTGGACGATCTACGGGCCGAAGGGCGACCACTTCACCGCGCAGTCCGCCGGTGAAGCCCTCGACTCCGCCGACAAGGGCACCGCGAAGGCGCAGAGCGTCGCACTGCGCGTGCTGCTCCTGACCGCGGGCATGGTCCCCACCGGCGACCCGGACCCCGACTCGGTGTACATCGACCGCGGCGAGGCCCGGATCCGGTCGGCCGAGGAGTACCGCGACGAGATCCTCGACCCGAAGACGAGCCCGCAGCGCCTGAGCATCATCCGCGACGAGCTCGACAGCCTGCGGATGCTCAACTCCCGCGTGCAGAACGAGACGGGCGAGCTGGAGACGCTCGACTCGATCGGCGGCCGGATGTACATGGAGCGCACGGGCGGTGGCTCATGAGCTGGCCCACCAACCGCATGGCCGGTTTCGATCTTGAATCGACGGGCGTCGATGTCGAGAGCGCCCGCATCGTCACAGCGTGCGTCGTCGCCTGCGGTGGCGGCGCGCCGACCGAGTCCGCCACGTGGCTCGCCGACCCCGGCGTGGAGATCCCGGCAGAGGCCGCCGCCATCCACGGCATCACCACCGAGAAGGCGCGCGCAGAGGGACGCCCGGCGGCCGAGGTCGTCGCCGAGGTCACCGACGCGCTCGTCGAGGCGGCCGAAGCCGGGGTGCCGATCGTGGTGATGAACGCCGCCTTCGACTTCACGCTGCTCGATCGTGAGCGTGAGCGGCACGGCGTCAAGTCCCTGTGGGCGCGGGCCGTTCCGCTCGTGCTGGACCCGCGGGTGCTGGACAAGCACATCGATCCGTACCGGCGCGGCGGACGGAAGCTCGTGGACCTGTGCCGCCACTACGAGGTGCCGCTCGACGGCGCGCACAGTGCGGACGCGGACGCGATCGCGGCGTGCCGGGTCGTGTGGCGGCTGGGCAGCACGCTGCCGGACCTGGGGCGGCTGCCGCTCGCCGAGCTGCATGAGCTTCAGGTGGCGTGGGCGAAGCGTCAGGCCGAGAGCTTGGCGTCGTACTTCCGGCGTACGCCCGGCAAGGAGCACCAGGCCGACGGCGTCCGTGTCGAATGGCCACTCGTGCCCGCGCCACGTCAGGGCGGTGGTCGCTGATGTGGGGTCTGAAGCGAGTCCTCCACCGCCGGTACTGGCGCGTCTTCACGCTGGAGGTGCGGGCCAAGTGCGCTGAGGCCGGGCGGGATGCGGCCTGCGCTGAGCGCGATGCTGCCCGTGCGGAGGCTGCCGCGCAGCGCGCCGCCGCCGTCCGTACCGCGGGCCGCAACACGGCCCTGGCCGAGCGGATTGAGCGACTGCTCGCGGCCGAGGGCGCGCACGACGCGGACATCGAAGGCCAGGCCGACCGTATCGACCGCCTCGTCCGGGCGTGTGCCCGCTACCGGGCCGACCTCGCCCGCGCCGCACGCGACAACGCGCTGCTTCAGGCCCGGCTCGACGACGCCTGCGGGGTGACGGCACCCGCCGTCCTCGCCTGGCGCCGAGCGCCCCGCCCCGACGTCATGAAGGAGATGGACGCGCCGTGACCAGCCCTTTCAGAGTCCTCCGGCAGATCGTCGCGCCGACCGGACGCCACCGGCCCCGGCCCCTCCTCCTGCCCGACGTCCCGATCGATCCGCCCGCCGGCCCCGTCGCGTGCGGAGTCACTGACGAGGACACCCTCGCCCTGCTCCTGCGCTCCGAAAAGGTCGTGGGCACGGAGGTGGCGCACTGCGCGGAGTGCGAGAGCGAGACGGCGCACGCGATGAACCGCAACGGCACCCGCACCTGCTGGACGTGCTCGTCGACGACGGCAGGTGACTCGTGAGCACCGGCCAGCTCGACATCGACACCGTCGCCGCCCTCGCCCCGGGCGAGGCCACCCGCGAGCAGCGGGTGGCGGCGTCCCGGTTCGTGCTCCGGCATGCCCGGTCCCTGGCTGATCTGCGGGCGCTGTGCAACGCGATCGGTCTCAACAACCCGCCCCGCGAGGAGGCGCCCCGTGTCTGAATGCACTCTGCTCCCCGTCGGCGACCCGGCCGCACCCGCGGCGGCCGGGCCCCGGCCCCGCCTCTACCGCGTCGCCGGGCTCGACATCAGCCTCACCGGCACAGGCATCGCCACCCTCGGCGGCACCACCTGCATCCGCACCAAGGGCCGCCGCGCCGACTCCATCCCCAACCGCCGGGCCCGCCAGAAGTACATCGTCGGCCGCGCCCTCGACGAGGTCGGCACCGTCGACCTCGCCTGCGTCGAAGGACCCTCCCACGCCTCCATGGGGCAGGCCGGGCACCACGACCTGTCCGGGCTGTGGTGGTGCATCGTCGGCGCCCTGGTCGACCGCGAGATCCCCGTGGCCGTCGTGCCGCCGATGTCCCGGGCGAAGTACGCGACGGGCAAGGGCAACAGCCGCAAGGCGGCCGTCCTCGACGCAGCCCAGCGCCGGTACGGGGCGATCCTCCCGAACGACAACGAGGCGGATTCGCTCGTGCTGCGGGCGATGGGCCTGCACTGGCTCGGCCAGCCCCTCGCTGAGGTGCCGGACGGGCACCGGGCGGCGCTCGGCGGGGTGCAGTGGCCCGACCGCGAGGCGGTGACCCGCTCATGAAGATCCGCCCGGATGTCGTCGAGCTCCTCCACGCCGGACTCTCCGACCGGGCCATCGCCCGTCGCCTCGGCGTCGACGCCACCAAGACCGTCGCGCCTACCCGCCGAGCACTCGGACTGCCCAAGGCCAAGCCCGGCCGACGGCCCGCGGCGAGCAGGGAGGGAGCATGAGCCGACGATCCGCTTACGGGCTCGGCGCCCACCGCCCCGCCGACTGGCGCGACCAGGCCGCCTGCGCCGACACCGCCGTCGACCCAGAGATCTTCTACGTCAACGACGCCATCCGCGACGCAGCCCAGATCGAACAGGCCCGCCGCGTGTGCGACAGGTGCCCGGTCCGCGCCGTGTGCCTGACCGCCGCGTACGACGAGCCTGAGGAATGGGGCATCCGCGGCGGCTACACCCCGCGGCAGCGCTCGAACCTGCTCCGCGACGCGGGCGGTGTCGCGGCCCGCGCTGTGGCCGACGCCACCGGCGACACGTTCCTCCTGCTGCGGCACATCTACGAGCAGCACACCCGGCCCGGCGACGGGCACGTGGCGTGGGTCGACCGGCGCCGTCTCATCAGCGTGCGGGGCACCTCGTACACGGTCCACCAGCTGGCGTTCCGAGCCGTTCATGGCCGTGCGCCTGTCGGGTCCGTGGTCAGGACGTGTGACCGCGAGGCATGTGTGGCTGCTGACTGTCTGCGTGACGGGCCTATGCGGGTCGCGGCCCGGCCTCGTACGCGGGAGGCGGTATGAGCAGGCCGTCCCGCTACGCCCCCGACACCCTGCCCGGCCGTGGCCAGTGGATCCACCAGGCCGCGTGTGTCGGCCAGTGGTCCGCCATGGACGACGAGACCCCAGCGGGCGTCACGTACGCCAAGCAGATCTGCCGGTCGTGCCCGGTACGGATGGCGTGCCTCGATGACGCGCTGCGGACCGGCGATGTGAAGCACGGCGTGCGCGGCGGTCTCGGCTGGAGGAGACGTCAGCGGCTCGCGGCGATGCGCCGCAAGGCCGCGGGGTCGACGCCGTGACCGGCCGTCAGCGTCGTCGCGCGCCGCCGGAGCGGGAGTACGTGCCCGGGACGCTCCTCGACTGGCGCGACTCCTCGCACTGGTCGTGGGAGCAGCTGCCCTGCCGTTACTGCGGATCACCGACCCACCTGCGCGACTCCCGCGGCAAACCCGCGGACAAGGTCTGCGCCGAGCAGGCACTTGCCGACCAGGCCGCTGAAGCGGCCGACGCCTACGAGATCGGAAACCCATGATGACCCGCCACCCCGCCCGCCGTGCCGCCGCCGCGGCCGTCGGCACCGTCCTCGTGCTTGGCCTGCTGGCCAAGCCGAAGCCCAAGCCGAAGGCGAAGGCCCCGCGCGTCGACGTCGACGACTGCGACTGACCACCGAGACCGGCGGCCGTGCCCCTACTCCACGCCCCGCGGCCGCCACCCGGGCCCGCTCGTACGTCCCCCCGGGCGGGCGGGCCCGGACCCCAACCACCCAGAAAGGCACCACACATGACCACCACCCGGCGCCCCTACCTGAAGGGCACCGACCGCGAAGAGATGGCCCGCCGCGCGGCCGGACTGTACGCGCAGGGCTGCACGATCGCGTCCGTCGCTCGGCAGCTCGGCCGGTCGTACGGCGGGACTCGGGCGCTGCTGCTGGAGGCCGGCGTCACCCTCCGGCCCCGCGGCGGCGGCATCCGGAAGGCGGCCGCCTGATGCCCTACCTCACCGACCTCATCCCCGCCGACGAACTCCATGCCGCCCTCGACGCCGGGCACATCAGCCGCAAGGAACACCCTGAGCTACCCCTGTCGATCTACACCTACACGCGCACAGCCCAGTACGAACGCGCCTGGACGACCGCCACGCTCCAATGCCGCGGCCTCATCGCCAACAACATCACCGACGAGATCATCGCCTGGCCGTTCCCGAAGTTCTTCAACGTCGCCGAGCACCAGCAGGGCTACACGTACGCGCCACCGCTCCCCGACGAACCGTTCGAGGTGTTCGACAAGGTCGACGGCTCCCTCGGCATCGTCTTCTGGTACTCCGGCCGCTGGCACGCCGCATCGAAGGGCTCGTTCACCAGCGAGCAGGCCCAGTGGGCGCAGAGGCGGCTCGACAGCCGCGACACCGGCGCGCTGTGGCCAGACACCACGTACCTCGCCGAGATCCTGTACCCGGCCAACCGGATCGTCGTCGACTACGGGCAGCGCGAAGACCTCGTCCTCCTCGGAGCGTTCGACAGGGACGGCACCGAGGTCCCGCTCGACGCCGCGTCCGACGAGTGGCAGGGGCTCGGCTCGGTCGTCCGCTCCTGGCCCGCCCCGCCGCTGCCCGAGCTGCTGAAGCTCACCGAGGCCAACACCCGCCCCGACGGCACCCCCACGAGCGGCATCTCCACCGAGGGCTACGTCATCCGCTACGCCAACGGGCTCCGCGCCAAGGCCAAGCTGGCCGAGTACGTCCGCCTCCACAAGGTCCTCACCGGCATCACCGAGCGGGACATCTGGCGGATGCTCGGCATGCAGAAGTACGCCGACCAGCCGCCCAAGCTCGTGGCCAAAGCCCTTGGCTGCGCGGTCGCCGAGATCACCGCCCTCGGTACCGGTCCTGCTCCGCTCGACGCGCTCCTGGACGCCGTCCCCGACGAGTTCGACCAGTGGGTGAGGTCGGTCGCCACCCGCCTGGAAACCCAGGCCCGTGAGCGCGGCAAGCAGGTCGTCGAAGCGTACGAGGCGATCGCCCACCTTGGCCCGGACCGGGGGGCGTTCGCGCGTGCTGCTCAGCAGATCGAGGACCGCGCGGTGCGCGCCTGCATGTTCCTGATGCTCGACGGGCGGTCGACGGGCCTGCATCTGTGGCGGGCGGTCCGGCCCGAGGCGGCCGTGCCGTACGTGCAGGACGACGAGGCCTGACCGCAGCACGAAGCCCCGCACCAGCACGGTGCGGGGCCCGGAGGAGAGAGGAGAAGGCGGTGTCAGGAGGCAGATGCCTGCTCTTCGACTTCGCGGACGAGGCGCCGCACGTGCTCGCGCGTGTACCCGGTCTCCGCGACGACTTCGCTCTGCTTCATGCCCCCGTGGATGGCCCTGGCCATGGCGATCGCGAGCACGGCGCGCGCATCGTCGGCGCGCTTCTCGGCGGCGTTCTTGGCCCGTACCGCCTTGCGCAGGGCGGCGACGGTCTCTTCGGGGGCGGGCATGTCGGCATGTTCCCACACCGATGTGGCCTCATCAAAGTCCACCGCACCACGCAACATCACAGTGGCCACATGAATGTGGCATCATGGGTGTGCGGCAGGGATCCGTGAACTCGCGGAGTTCACCCATGCCTTGACCAGCACGAACGAGAGAAGACCGCCCGTGGGAATCCGCCTGTTCGTCGAGGTGCTCGATCACGCGCCCGAGACGCTGACCTGGCGCGAGCGATACGCCCTGGCCGTCCTCGCCGAGAACGCCAACGACTCCACCCGCGAGTGCTGGCCCGGCATCGAGGACGACCCGGCGATCGCCCACAGGATGCGCCTGCCCGGACGCTCCAGCCGGTACGAAGTGATCAAGGCGCTGCGGAAGAAGGGCGCCCTCGAAGGTGTCTCGGCGGGGCATCGCGGGCGCCGCGCGGTCTACCGAATCCCCGCCCTCAGGTCCGCAAAGGGTCCAGGTTCTCCGGACCCTATCGACGAGAAAGGGTCCGGGAACCCCGGACAAAGCGTCCAGGAACCCCGGACCCAATCCGAGGAAAAGGGTCCGGAAACCTCGGACCCAATGAGCGAGAAAGGGTCCGGGAACGACCCCGAAAGGGTCCGGGAACCACATGGAAAGGGTCCGGAAACCCCGGACCCCTTCCCCTCAGTCCCCTCAGTAACTACCCCCTCAGCTAGCAAGCAGGAGAGCCAGCCCCCCGCGCCGCTCGACTACGGCATCCCCGAAGCCGCACGCCCCCTCATCGACAGCCTCACCGCCGCAGGCGTCATCGTCCGCTGGCCCTTCAAGGGCAACCAGTGGTTCCCCCTCCTCGCCCTCATCGAGAAGACCGGCGTCCCCGCCCTCGTCGCCCACGCCATCAAGGCCGCCGGACGAGCCCCCGAACCCGTCGACTCCGCCAAGTACTTCCTGCGCGGCTGGAGCGAACTCCCGCCCATGCCCGCCCCCGACACCGAACGCCCACCACTGCGTGCCGTGTCCGGCGGCTACCAGCCGTACCGCGAGCCGACCCCCGAAGACCGCGCCTCCGACCTCGGCCACTTCTAGGAGCCCCGCATGAACGACCCCGAAAGCCTCGCCGAGAACCGACCCACGATGCTCGCCCGGCTCATGGCCGGAATCGCCGAACACGCACCCCGCGTGACGGCTGGCCCCATCGACGACGCCCCGACCCCGGACGAGCCCGGCCACCCGGAGTACCACCGTCGTCAGCGCGCCGAGTTCGCCCTCGCCCGCTGGCAGAACGCCGTCCCCTACCGCTACCGGCAGGCGACCGCCGAGCACCCCGTCATCCGAGCATGGGCCGACCGCGCCGCCGCAGACATTCGTGACGCCGGGATCCTCGTCCTGCACGGGAACATCGGCACCGGCAAAACCCACCAGGCGTACGGGGCGCTCCGCCGGATCGCGGAAGCCGGGCCGAAGCGCTTCGAGATGATCGCAACCACCGCCCCCGACCTCTACGGCCTGCTCCGCCCCGGCGGATCCGACAAGGGCAGCGAGCACGAGCTGAAGCGGCTGCGCCAGATCCCACTGCTCCTCCTCGACGACCTCGGCACCGAGAAGCTCTCCGAGTTCACCGAGGAGACCACCACCCGCATCGTCAACTACCGCTACAACGAGTCACTTCCACTGCTGATCACCACCAACCTTCCCATCCAGACCGGCGCACCCACACCCGACCTGGTGACCCGTCTCGGCGACCGGCTTGCTTCCCGCCTCGCGCAGACCGCGACCATCGTCGGCTTCGACGGCCCCGACCGCAGGCGCGGACTCCGGAGCGTCTCGTGACCGACGAACCCACCATCCACGCCGTCCCCACCCAGTACGCGGGCACCCTCTTCCGCTCCCGCCTCGAAGCCGACTGGGCCCACACCCTGAGCACCAACGGCACCACCTGGCAATACGAGCCCGAGACCATCACCCTGCCCTCCGGCACCGTGTACATCCCCGACTTCTGGCTGCCCGAACTCGGCACCTGGATCGAGGTCAAGGGCCCCGGCATCCCCCGCGCCGAGAAGACCGCCGAACTCGCCCAGACCCGCGCCTGCCACTGCGCGCGAGAATGCACCTGCCGCTGGCCCGGCGGTGAACTCGTCATCCTCGGCCGCACCTCCCTCGGCCCACTCCCCGGCGCGCGCGGTCACCGGCCGACCTGCGGATACGCCAACTGGGAAACCCCGTACGGGCCGTCCGCCTACTCCGTGACGTGCCCCGCCTGCCGCCGCGTCCAGTGGATCACCCTGCGTCGCCCGTGGCGCTGCCGCGCGTGCCGCAACGGCCTCGAAAAGCAGCCCGTGTACCGAGCCGTCGACAGGCAACTCCGCTTTGCCGAGGCCACCTCCGGACTCGGCAGCGCCTTCACGATGCCGGACCTCGGCAGCCCTTTCACCGACGACACCGGAGCCACCCAGTGATCCGCCTCGACCTCCCCGACATCCCCACCACCGACCGCCTCATCGAAGCCCTCCACGTCGCCGCCGGCGCCCGCGAAGGCACCCCCCAAGCCACCGAATGGCGCCGCATCGCCCGCGACCTGGAGACCGCCCTCGACCACCTCGGACCAGCCCCACCCGAACCAGTCCACCAGACCGCAGCCGCCTGACCGCGCACCGCCGGACACAACCCGCACCCCATCCGCCCGTCACCCCAACACCCCACCAGGAGCAGCACATGACCACCGCCGACCTGCCCCACGACGCCTACATCACCGCCGTCACCGACACCCTCGCCGAGGTCGGACTCGACCCCGCGGACACCTGGGCCGACGACTGCGACACCCGCGGTACGTACCGATACCTGCGCGCCGGCCTCCACTTCACCCCAGAGGACACCTACGGAGTCGACCCCGGGCGCTGGCCGGACGGTCTGCAGCTGCTCTGGGAGTGGCACCCCGGCGTCGAGGAGGGTGAGGCCGAGAAGGGACCGGTGTGGCTGTGGGCGAAGCGGCTGCCTGACGGCTCCAACACCGACCCCGTCCCGCTGCTCGTGCCGGGGTTCGCGAATCCGGTGCAGGTCGCCTGGTCGCTCGCGGAACTCATCAACACCGGCGCCACGCCACGCCAGCGCATCGGCGAGTGGGTGTGTGCGACTTCCACGGCCGCAGCGTGCGAGGCCTGGGCCGCGGACGAGACCAGCGAGTGAACCCCAACCCGATTCGAAGGAGCAGCCCATGACCAGCCAGCCCGACCCGCTCACCGCCGAGCAGCTCGACCAGATCGAAGCCCGCGCCAACGCCGCCACCCCCGGCCCCTGGTGCACCGACGCCTGGGAGATCTACCAGGGCACCGAGTACCAGCCCGGTATCTCCCTCTGGATCGGCGAGACCTGTCGCGGCACGAGCAGCCCGGAGCAGGACCGCGCAGACGCCGCGTTCGTGGCCGCGGCCCGGACGGACGTGCCCGCGCTCCTCACCGAAGTCCGCCGGCTCCACGCCGCCCTGGAGGAGATCCGGCACCTGCACAAGGACTCGCCGATGGGCCCCTGCCCGCTGTGCATCGACGCTGACGCCGCGGCGGCGGGCGGCGACGGCCTCGTGCCCTTCCCGTGCCCGACGGCGCGTCTCGCGGGCGCTCAGGACTGCGACCCGCCGCACATGCGTGAGGGGCGGGAGGCCGCCGCGTGCGGGAAGTGCGGGACGCCGTTCGCCCCGGCCGACACCCGCCACGACGGCCACGCCCGACACGGCCTGACCGACTACTGCCGCCGCTGCGTGGACCGCTGCCACGAGTCCACCGACTTCGCCCACGCCTGCGCCGTCTGCCTCTGACCACCAACCCGACCCGACACCACCAGGAGGACCACATGCCCGACCGCCCGTACACCGACGACGATCTCCGCCACGAAGCCGCCCGCCAGCACCGCGCCTCCCTCGACGACCCCGACTTCATGGGCATCGGCGAGCAGATGGACGGCTCGCGCATCGAGTCGACCGTCACCGACCCCGGCGCGCCCGTCACCACCGTGGCCGGAGGCCGCACCTGGGACATGCTCGCTCGCGACGACTTCGACGCGGCGCAGCGCAGTATCGACGACCTGCTGACCGGCGCGGCCGACACGTCCGAGTGGGCCATCAATCTCGGCGCCGACGGCCTGGTCCCGTCCACCGAGCACGAGATCACGCTCAACGCAGGGCGTCCGCTCGCCCGCATCCACTTCGCGTTCGAGCCGGACATGCCGGAGGACATGCGCACTGGCCTCGTCGAAGGCATCGGCGACGCCATCAACGAGGCGGGAGTCGAGCGCGAAGGCGACTCCGACGGCGACGTCTTCGACCTGATCTCCGAGATCGCCTCACGGCTGCGCGACGCCACCGACAGCGGCGAGTACCACGCCGTCGGCCTGATCTACGACCTCGCGAACGGCCGCACCACGATCGCCGAGGCGCGCGCCGAGCTCGCGGAGATCACGTTCCGCCATGTCTGACAGGACGGCCCGCCCCGTGGCTACCGGGGCGGGCCGCACCCCCAGCACACCACGAACCCACCGGAGATGACCATGCACACACCGCCGCCCGACCGCCTCACCCTCAGCCGCGGCGAGCTCGCCGCGCTCCTCGCCCACCACGCCGATGTCATCGCCGCCCGCTGGCGTACCGCTGACGGCCCCGGGGCCTGGCTCGCCGCCAGCACCCTGGACTCCCACGCCGACGAGCTCACCGCCGACGAGGAGACGCCCGCAGTCCGCGAGCTGCTCGACTCGGTCATGTCGTTCGACGCCGAGCAGCAGCCCGCGGCCGCGCTGTCTGCGCCCGCCGACGCCGGCCTCCGCGACCGCATCGCCGAAGCCCTGATGCAGTGGGCCGAAGGCAACAACGACCCGAAGTACGCCGCGTACCGGCGCTCGGCCACCGTCACGAAGAACGCCTACAGCCGCGCCGACGCGGTGCTGGCCGTCCTCCCCGCGCCCACCGCCCGGGCCGCCGTACTGTCCGCCGAGGAGCGGCAGTTCCTCACCTTCGCCCTGGACCTGGCTTTCGACCGCATGGTGTCCGACGACGGGTTCACCGACGCCGACGATGCCGCCCTCGCGAAGCTGCGCCGCATGGCCGACGAGGCGCAGCAGGCCGCCGAGCCGGAGGTGTTCAGCCCGGAGGTCGTCGCCTACGAGCACCCCACCCGCCCCCGCGCCTACCTGTGCCGCCAGCACGGCGACGGGACACCCGGCCTGACCCCGCTGGAGTCCGACGACCTGCCCGACGGCGGGATCTGCGACGAGTGCGGGGTCGACGTGCTCATCCCGCAGGGCGGTACGCAGCGACCCGACGTCGTGCACGGCTGCCCTCCCGACGGCTCCGGCCTCACCCCCTGCTGCGGACGGCCGCCCTTCGAGCTGCCGCTCACGGACCGGATCAGCAGCGAGGCACCCACGACCTGCCCGGGCGTCACCGAGCCCGCCCCGGGGCCGTCATGACCGCCACCTTCACCCGCCGACAACTCGCAGTCATCACCGAACTCGCCCACGGCCACAACACCCACCACATCGCCACCACCCTCCACCTCCCCACCGACGCCATCCGCTCCCGCATCCACCGCGCCGCCACCCGCACCGGCATCCACCGCTCCCGCCATGCCCGCCTCGTCCACCACGCCTACCTCCACGGCCACCTCACCCCACCCCCCACACACCAGCCCCCCACCGACCTACCGCCGCTCCTCGCCCACACCCTCGACGCCATCACCCGCGGACTGTCCGTACCTGAGACCGCCGCCGAACTGGGCGTCACCCCCGGCATCGCCCGCGACTACCGGCGCCACCTCTACCGGCGCCTCGGCGCCTGCAACCAGGCCCACGCCATCGCGATCGCCTGGCAGCAGGGCATCTTCACCGCCGTACCGCCCGCCCCGGCGCCCGAACCGCCGGCCCCGCCGCCCGACACCAGTCGGTTCACCGCGCAGCAGCGCCGCGTCGTCGCCGGACTCGCACGCGGCCACGCCGAGGAACAGATCGCGCGCGCCCTGTTCCTCAGCCCTCACACCGTCCGCGCCCACATCCGTGGCGCCGCCGCAGTAGCGCGGCTCAGCAGCCCGTACCACCAGCGCCTCGTCGAGTACGGCTACCAGACCGGGGCCCTCGCCAGGCTCGCGCCGGAGCCACGCGATGTGCAGCCTCTGCCGCGGCGGCTGGTCCAGGTCCTCGACGGTGTGCGGCGGGGCCTGCCGGACTGCCAGATCGCCGCCGAGCTGGGGGTGTCGGTCCCGACGGTGCGCACCCACGTGCGGCGCCTCCTGCGGGCGCTCGGTGCGCGGACGCGGGCGCATGCGGTGGCGCTGGGCTGGCAGGCGGGACTGCTCGGCCCGGGTGTGGTGGAGGGGCGGGATGCCGCGTGATCTTCGTGGTGGCGTTCGTCGTCCTCGTCGTCGCGGCGGCCGGTCTTCCGCTGGCGCACTGGGCGCACCTGCCCCCGATGCCCCGCCGCGCACGCCAGACGCTCGCGTGGCGGTTCAGTCGAGGCGTACGGGCCGCGAGAAGAGCCCTGAGCGCCCGTCTCCCGGCCGAACGCCGCGCGAGCGTCCCTCGCGAACTGCGGCCCGCAGAACGGCTCTCAGGGCCCTGCAGGGCGCTCCGCCCGCATCGCACCCCGACAGCCCCGAAGCCCCACACGCCCGCCTGAGCCCTCCAACCACCCCGCCGGTCCCCGAACGCCACCAGGCCGGGGACCGGCCCCCACAGCCCTGCTACAGCCCCGAGAAGAGACCTCAATGACCGACACCGAACCCGCCAACCCCGACGACCACTGGGGGCCCACCCGCCGACCACGTGGCCGAACCCGCGCCCTCACCCCCGAGCAACTCGCCCTCGCAGACGACCTCCACACCCGAGCGCTCGCCCTACGCGTCGCGTCCGAGGACGGCCTCTCCATCCGCGAGGCCGTCAACCTCGCCGCCGTCCAGCTCGGCATGGAACCACCGACCAGCGGAAGCGAGCAGCCGTGACCACGCCCTGCCCCAACCCCACCTGCCACAACACCCGCCGCAGCGGACTCCTGTGCAGCCACTGCTGGTTCGCCCTCCCCATCGCCACCCAGGCCGCCCTCACCCGCTGCGACGCCCAAGCCACCACCCGCGTCCGCCAGCTCCACGCCCAACTCGCCGCCCGCGTACCGCTCTCAGAGATCGAGGTCACCCCATGACGACCGACCCCACCATCACCGACCTCCGCCGCGAGCTGGAGAAAGCCCGCCTGGCCCTCGTCGATGCCCAATCCCACCTGTCCGCCCATGCCCACATGAACGCCGCCCTCCACTGCGCCACCGAGGTCTTCTTCTCCCCGCTCCACGCCAAGGTCACCGCCGCCATCGCGGGCATCGAACACGCCCTCAACCGCACGCAGGCCACCGTGACAGCCACGCCGCTCCTGCCCCGAGAAACCACCGACCTCCTCAAGGTCCTCACCGACCTGGACCGGTGCATGCACGGCCGCCACCAGGGCGACGAATGCGGTTCCTGCGGCGGCCCGTCCAAGGGCAACCACCACCTCAAGCCCGGCACCGTCATCGGCTACGGGATACACGGCGACCAGATCGTCATGCCCGACCGCGAGCACAAGCACGACCCTGCCGCGTGGCGCGTCCGGCCGGAGGCGAAGCCATGACGAGTCGCCGCCGCACCGCGATCGCCTGCTACACCGGCGCCGCCCTCCTCGCCACCGCCGCCGCGTACACCGGCCACCACGGCCACGTCGTCCCCACCGTCGGGCTCGTCTACGGCGTGCTGACCCTGCTCTGGTGCGGGCGGTGCGACGCCGCCGCTGACCGCCGCGTGCGGGCCCTGATGCAGCGCGCCGAGCGCGCCGCCCGGCCCGCGTCTCCGCCCCCGCCCGCCCCGTGCTGCTCGTTCTGGCAGCACTCCGACGGCGAAGTCCACGCACCCGACTGCCCGCGGCCGACCGCCGCCCGCACACCCCAGGACGGGGCGCCGCTCGACGCTCACGAACGTGCCGTCATCGCCGACATCGAAGCCCACTACGACCACGGGACCGCCGCATGATCACGCCCGGCCAGACCTACCGCTCCTGCAACCCCCGCGAGACCACCCGCCTCCGCATCGAGTCCTACCGGCCCGGCGACGCACACGCCCGCGTCGCCGACGCCACCACCGGCAAGCGACCCCGGTGGATCCTCGTCGGCCAGCTGCACGACAGCCCGCTCACCTGGGACGGCAAGCCCCGCCGTACCGGCTACGTCCTGGAGCAGCCGTGAACGATCGCTACACCGTCGACACGATCACCGACGACGCCCTCGATGCCCTGTACGCACGCGCCGAGCGGGCCGAGGCCGAGCTCGACCGCCTCCGCGAGGGCGAGGAACCCTACGAGGACCCGCGCGTCGAGCTGAGCAACGGCCAATGGCTGTACAGCTTCAACAGATTTGACCCCGCTCGCCGCCTCCAGATCATCGACGACATGCGGCGAGCAGCACAGCTCGGCTCCAACTGCTTCCTCGCGGACCACGACACGCGCCTCACGGATGACCGCAAGGCGTGGGTGATCGTCGCCCGGATCCGCGACGTCGTCGACGAGATGGAGCGGATCACCGGAGCTCGGCACTGGGCTCGCATCCTGCGCACGGCCCTCGACGGCCCCGGCTCGGCAACGACCCCAACGACCGACCCTCTGCCCCAAGTCGGCTGGTACTGCTGGCGCGGCGGCGGCCACCTCACCGCCGAGCCCTGCCGCAGCGACAACATACCCATCCACGCCCCCGCCGAATGGGCCACCGACATGGAAGCCGAGATCCGGCGCCGCTCCGATGACGAGCCCGGCGACACGGACATGACCGAGGCCGCCATCGACCACGCCATGGCTGTCGGTGAACCCGTCACGATCGTCGCGCCGCCCCGGCCCGCCCACGACGAGGGCCCGAGCGTCCGCGAATGCGCCGACGCCGACCGGAACCACGACGTCGAGATGGGCGGCGACCGATGACCGACTGGACCCCGCCCCCACCCGGCGACACCCGCGAACAACTCCCCACCCACCTCCTCGACCTCATCACCCCCGAGCCCTACGAATCCACGGCCTGCCAGACCGCGCGGCTCCTCGACGACGCAATCCGCCAGCACCCCGGGCAGGCCGCCGAGCTCACCATGTGGCGCGACCGCCTGTACGCCCGCTGCCGGATCAACCACAAGTTCACCGGCGAGCTCTGCACCAACGCCCACCACCGCCACGAGCACGCGCAGCCCACAGGCTCGGCGCCCGTCCAGGACATCACCATCACTCGCCAACGCGGCCACGGCCTCATCGTCAACTCCGCGCCGCAGCACACCCGCATGACGCTCACAGCACTCGCCGACCACGGGTGGGGCCTGAGCATGGTCGGCACCGATCAGATCAACATCGCCGATCAGGTGCTGTACCAAGTCGTCGGCTACGACGCAGAGTCAGCGTGCCTGCTCCTGGGGTTGGTGGAGGACTGGCGGCGGCCCGTCGCCGTCACGTTCGACCGGCGGCTCGGCGAGGACGAGATCAAGAAGTTCGAGGCCGCGTGGCGGCGCCGGTACGGCAGTGGCCAGGCGCACGCGACACGGCCGATGGTCCACGAGGAGGAGCCGGAGACCTGAGCGCGACGAAGGGGCGCGCCCACAGACCTCCCCAGGCCAGGCACGCCCCTCCCCGGTGGACTCACCGTACGCCCCACTGCACGCACAGGAGCACGACATGGGAACCAACTACTTCGTCCGCACCCCGCCCTGCGCTGACGCGTGCGCACACTGCTCTGCCAGCGAGGAACTCCACCTCGGGAAGTCCTCCGCGGGCTGGCGGTTCCTCTTCCAGGCCGGCCAGGACTGGCCTCGCGAGAAGGCGTACAGCCTGTGGGTGGAGCGCGCCAAGTCCGGAGTGATCAACGACGAGTACGGCCGGACCGTCACCCTCGACGAACTCCTTGCACTGGTCGAGGCGAAGCAGGGCGGGCGCAGCCACACCGCGTACGACCCCGAAGCCCGCCGCGTCCACGGCGCGGCCCTGTACGACAGCCTGCGCGCCTCGGATTTCGAGTGCGAGGGCTTCGACTTCTGTGACCGGCACTTCTCCTGAGAGGGGCACGTTCGTGCCTGACCTGCACGGCTGGATCACCCAGCAGATCAACGCTCACGAGCACCTCGCCCGCGAGACGACGAGCAGCCTGTGGCAGATCGCGCTCGGCGAGGACAGCGTGGCTGCCACGGTGCTGCGCCGGTGCACGGCCGACCGGAAGATCCTCGAAGAGCACCGACCCCAAGGCGGCGGCTGGCCGTCCCACTACGCCTGCGAGGGCTGCGGCTACGACGGCGGGTACTGCCCCGAACCGATCACCAGGCACATCAACGACTGCCCCACGCTGCTCGCGCTCGCCGAGGGCTACGGCCTCACCGACGAACAGCGCGCGCAACTGGACCGGCCCGAGCTCGAGCGGCCCACGCCGACCGGGCCGTCCCTGATCCCCGAACCGCTCGCCGAGGCCATAGCCAGGCGGCTCCTCGCGAACTTCATCGGCTTCCAGCCCGCCGGGCCGAGCCCGGAGGAGAAGGCGCTGGAGATCCTGGAGCCCGACCTGAAGAAGATCAGCGGCTACGTGCCCATGCCCAAGGAGATCCCGTGAACGCTCGCCTCATCTCCAGCAAGACCCTCTGGGGCCTCCACCAGGCCCAAGGGCGCACCCACGAGATCGCCGACTGGGCACGCGCCAACAGCCTCGACCCCGACGTGATCTCCGTCGACCACGACCTGATCGTCGAGGACGGCGCCGACGGCCGCGTCATCCGCTACCACGAGCAGCTCCGCAACGCCGACGGCGCGAAGTACGCGTGCTCTTGCGGGGAGCATCCGGCCGTGGAGGAGCGCATCGTGCCGCTCGTCGTGGAGCCGCCGGAGATCTGGCCCGTGTACGCCGTACCGGACTCCCCGCGGTAGCCGCGATCCGGACAGCACGCGGCCCGCCGCTCCCAACGGGAACAGCGGGCCGAGGTGTGAGTGCCCCCCTCACGGTGACGCGACACGACCGTACGCCCGCCCCGTCAGCGGGTCCAGACCTCGGGACCGCCGCCACGCCACTCGATCAGCGGGGAACGGACCACGTCCATCTCATCGAAGGACTGGAGCCCGGCCTCCTGCATGAACCGGGCGACATCGCGCACGCTGTACGCCAGGCCGAGGATCGTGCCGTCGACACGGACGCGCCGGGCGCCGTCCTCGTCGGGCGGGTAGATCACTACGGGCGTGCTGGAGGCCATGATCCCAGCGTGCGTCAGACGGACCAGTCCGGCACGCCGACCAACTCCCCTGATGTATAGCACGCTTGACATGACTGCTGGTGACTGCCACTGTATGCATAGCGCGCTACACGGGGTGGCGCTGGAAGGGAGCACACCATGAAGGTCACCGCGCAGCAGATCAAGACCCTCTGGGCCACCAACGGCACCATCGATCGCGGCGACGACCTCCCGCCCGTCACCCTCGAAGACTTCGAGGGCCTCGACATCGACACCGACGACGACGGCACCCCCACCGAAGACATGTGGCAAGTCCTCGCCGACCAGGTGAACAGCGAGATCCCCGACGCCCACCCCGGCCCCACCGCCGAGGGGGACCTCCTCGACGACATCGCGACCGCAGCCCGCGCCATCACTAACGCCGAAGAACACCGAGACAGCCTCATCCGCGCCGCCATCGGACGGGTCCCTGTGACCGCCATCGCGAACGCTGCCGAGCTGACGCGCGCCCGCATCTACCAGATCCGCGACGGCCGCCGGTAGCACTGCGACACCGGGCGAGCTACTCCACGCCGCCGTCGACGAGCGCACGTCAGGCCTGCCCGCTGGTCGCTGGACGGCCGCATAGCCACACGCCCACAGGGGCTACAGCCGCCACTCCTCGCGGAATCCCGGCCGGTCCGCGTATACGGCGGCGTCACGGCGGATCACCCGTCCCAGCACCTGCCGCTCCGCACGGGCCGTGTTGTATCCGGCGGTGTCGTTGTCGCGCGCCGCCCGGTCCATCGCGTCCCCGGCGGCAACGTACTCGGTGAGCACCCGCCGCTTGGCGTCGATCTCGCGCAGCACCCGTGCCGGGTCAGCGAACGCTGCGATGTGGAGCGCCACGGGGGCCGCCGCGTAGGAGCGGGGGATCCCCGTCACAATCTCGGGCGACGTATTCGCCTCGCTCAGGATCCGCTCGTCCTCGTCGAGCTGCTCGCCGAGCCACTGCACGAGATCATCCACGCCGCTCACTCCTCAGGGTCCTCAAGGTCCGTACGCCGCCCTTGACGAATCCCAGCCTGGCGCTCCGCCCAGTACGTATCGAACCAGGCCACGTCGTACTGCGGGCGCGAACTGCCCGGCTTGAACACAGGGTCAGGCCACCCTTCAGCGGGGTTCGTGGCGAGTCGATGGATCAAGGTCCGACTCCTGCCGACACGCTCGGCAAGCTTGGGGATGGTCATGGTCTCCCTCTCCGGCTGAGGCCGCTCGGGGGATTCAGGCATGGGTCATCCTCTACGAGAAGTGTGGACATTGTCCACACTTCTCGCTACGGTCGATTCGGCAACGGTTAAGGCCCCCGGCCCGGCGTTGGAGCGCCATATGGGCCGGGGGCCGGACCCACCAAAACAGCGACGAAATGGCAGGTCCTAGCCATGGATCGTATCCACCACACCGCGCCTCCTGAAGCCCCGCCGCCCGCCCCGCCCACGCCCTCGTACGCGTCGCAGGTCCTCACGACCGCGGCCGACGTGCTGGAGGACATGGGCGAGGACCGCCGCGTCACCGAGCGCACGCTGCGCCGAGCCCTGACGGTCGCCGTCGCCGCTCGCCTCCACCGTCTCCCCACCGCCGTCGTCAACGCGGTCGTGAAGCGTGTGTGGGAGGCAATCCCCGCAGGCGTCGAGGGCAACACGCACCACGTCCAGGCCCAGGTCCTCCGCGGCGCCGCGAGGGGGCTGCGATGAATCAGCAGCCCACCGAGGTCGAGCGCATCGCCGCCCTCCAGCAGGCAGCCGCCAGGGACTACGCCCACGCGCACGACCCCGCCACCCAGGCCGCCGCACGCGACCAACTCGCCCTCGCCCGCGCCCACGGCGCCGAGCAGGCCGCCACCCCGGGAGGCACCAGGTGACCACCACCTTCGCCGAGCCCTGGCCCGACGGCGTCATCGCCCGCTACCTCACCGTCGCAGGCGCCACCGTCGACCTCACCAGGCGCGGCGAACACGCCGACTACCGCTGCACCGGCTGCGGCTACGCAGGCCATCGCTGGGTCGAGCGGGTCGCGCGCGAGCACGCCCAGGGCCACGCGGAGAAGTGCCGCGCGCTGCCGCGCCCCTGACGCACCGACCGGCCGGGCCCTCACCGCGCGGGCCCGGCCCTTCCACCCGGAGCCACACCGTGAAGACCCGCACCATCAAACGCAAGCGCCTCGTCCCACACACCCTCGACGGCAAGACCCGCATGGTCCCCGACGAGGAGATCACCCAGGTCCCCCTGCCACCCCGCGACTGGGACCAGATCGCCCTCAACACCGTCACCGTCATCGTGACCACCCTCGTCATCGCGTGCGTGGTCTGGTCGACCGTCTCCATCGGCGACCTCCTCGACCGAGTCGTCGCCGAGCCCGCCGCGTACGGCGCAGCCGCCGTGTTCGACCTGGCCTGGATCGCCCTCATGATCATTGAGTGGCTGGCCCGCTACACCCCCTCGCGCGCCCGCCCGGCACAGATCGGCGGCGGCATCGCCCTCGTCGTCGCCATGGGCGCCGTCGGCACACACGGCTGGCTCGCCGGAAACGCCGCCACCGGCATCGTCGGCGCCGTCGTCTCCGGACTCGCCAAGGGCACCTGGACGATCCTCCTCGCCTACCAGTCCGCCCCCCTCGACAACCGCACCGCCGCGTTCCTGGAGCAGGAACTCGGCGAGGCCGGCGCCGAGCTCGCCAGGATCCCCGTCGTCCGCCGCGTCAACCGCGCCCGCGCCATCCGCGACGCCGAAACACGGGCCCTCGAAGCAGCAGACGAAGCGGTTCCCCGCGCCAGCACACCGGCAGAAGCCCGCGACACCGCCCAGCCACCGCTGAGCACCGAACTCCGGGGCGCAGCGGGCACACCGGTCGACGACCTCTCGACCCTGCACGGCACGCACGGCCCGGTCGTGTACTTCCTCGCCAGCGGCAACCACATCAAGATCTCCACCACCCGTGGCCTCCCCGACCACAGCGATCTCCGCTGCGCCATCCACGGCGGCCCCGACATCCAACGCCGCATGCACGCCCTCTTCGCCCCCTACCGCGTCGGCGACACCGACTGGTTCGAGAACACCGGCGACCTCGCCTCCTTCATCGACCAGCACACCCACGCATCACCTGATACGCCCGATGATGCGCACGACGCATCACCTGACGCGGATGATGCGAACCCTGATGCGCCGCAGGTCAGCGAGCCGCAGCAGCCCCCGGTTGCACTGCCGCAAACCTCGAACAAGACCGAGCTGATCCTCTACGCATCATCCATGCTGCAGCCTGATGCGCACGCGCGCCCGGCCGATATCGCGCTGCTCCTCGCGCAGAACGGCCACGCCGTCGACACCGCGTACATCCGCACCGTGCTGTCCCGGAACCCGCGGCCGGAGGACGGGGTCGGCAAGGGCGGGGGTGGCTACGCATGATCTACCTCGTCCACGCCGCCGGGCTCACCGCCTTCGCCACCGCCGCGATCCTCACCGCCGCAGCCCCCACCACCCGCTACCGGCCCGTCCTCATCGTGCGCACCGCCGCCGTCGTCCTGGCCATCGCCTGCCTGCTCACCGCCTGCGTCCTGAACGCGGTGAACCCATGAGCGACACCACCGTCTGGCGGGACGTCGCCGACGCATGGCACCTGTTCGTCCTCGCCGGACTCGCCAGCCCCACCAGCGCCGTCCTCACCGAGCTCGTCGCGCTGCTCCTGGCCCTGTCCGCCGCAGCCCACGGCCACCGGCGCCCCGCCGCCACCCTCACCGCCGTCACCGCCACCGCAGCCCTCGCCGCCCACCTCATCCACTGAGGCACCCGTGACCAACACACCCGCCCTCGACGCCCTGTTCCCCACCGCAGCCCTCATCGGCCTCCTCGGCCTCTGCACCCTCGCGCCCCGCCGCGCCCGCCTGCTCTACCTCAGCCCCATCAGCGCCACCACCCTCGCCATCCTCGCCCTCGCCATCCTCGGCGTCGCCGTCCTCCGATAGGACCCACCGTGACCCCGCTCGGAATTCCCGTGTACACCGCCGTCTCCCTCGGCGGCGTGACCGTCGGCCTGTCCCTCGCCGCCTGGGACATCACCCGCTGGTGGGCCAGCCACAAGAAGCGCCTCGCGCTCAAGTCCTTGCGCGCCTTGGCCCCGTTCGTGCTCTGCATGCTCTACGGCGCCCTGCTCGTCCTCTCCGCCGGCGGCATCATCGGCGGCATCGCCGACTGGTCCCTGTGGGGCACCAACCAGGTCGGAGAGTTCGCCTTGGTCTACGGCGTCGGCGGCACGTCACCCGACGTCACGCGCACCTCGTACCTCTCCCTCACCCCGGGCGGACACGCCGTCGTCATCATCGTCACGGTCATCGTCGCCGCCGTGACGAGCCGCCGCGGCCTGCGCTGGGACTTCGTACGCGGCATCCTCGCCGGAATCAGCCTCGGCCTCGCCTCCAGCATCGCCGGGGTCGTCGGCTACATCACGGCCCCCGTCGTATCCACCGCGGGCGACTACGTCGCGGGGCTCCTGTGAAGGCGCGCGCGGCCGCCGCGGGCCGCCGACTGTGCCGCGGCACGTGGCTCGGAATCACCGCGTGGGGACGCTGGCAGACCGCCACCGACGCGCGCGCCGCCGGGCGCGGGCCCGCCGCCCTCGCCCACGCCGCCGGAGTCCTCCTGAGGCGCCTGGTCCTCGCCGTTCTCGCCGCCACCTTCTACGGACTGCTGCTCTTGCGGGCCCCGCACCTGATCTACGCCGTGCCGGTCGTGTGGCTCTACGGCGCATGGCACATGTCCGATTCGTCCGCCACTCCCCCACCGAGAGGGGTGGCCCCTCTCGGCGACGTCATCGCAGATGAGACGGGCGACGTCGAGCGAGTAGACCTCATCGCAGAAGGGGTTGGCTGCATCATCCACCCAGTCCGCGTCGAGGGCACCCCCACCCAGCCCACCGACTGACCCACACGCCCCGGGGCGGCCGCCCTACCGCCAAGCAGTCGGCCGCCCCGGACCACCCATCCCGGACACGAGACAGGAGCCTCCTCGTGGCACCGCTCCCGCAGGACATGCCCACCCGAGCACCCGACGACGCCGAGCCCGACCCCCACTACGGCACCGACTACCAAGCCAACCGCGGCGGCTGGTACCCCACCGCTGAGAAACCCGTCCCCGGCACTCCACAGGACCGCTGAACGCCCGCCACACTGGCATCTCACGCCGGGTAGCGCCCGGCACCGGCCCCGCCGCGCTACTCCGTCGCGGCGGGGCCTTCGCCGTTCCCGCCCGATCACCGTGCGCGCGCCGCTACGCTCCGGGCCACACCGACCTCTGGGGGCACCGTGGCCAGTTACAGCGACGTGCAGAAGGCCGTGCGCGTGGAGAAGTTCCGCATCTGGGCAGCCTGGTTCTGCGGCGGCTGGGTCGGCGTCGGCGTCATGGTCACCACCAAGGAAATGAAGCCGTGGGGCCTCGTCGCGCAGGTCGTATTCATCGGCCTCGGTGTCGCGGCCACCGTCACGGCGGTGCGGATGACGAACGCGCTGAACCGGCGGGCCGAGCGGGAGCGGCGCGCGGTGCTCGGCGACGACTACCCGGGGTGAGCCCGGGTGCGCAGCGGCCCCGCTCCGGTTGTCCGGGCGGGGCCTTCGTCATGCGGTGGGGAGGCCTCGCATCCGGCGGGCGTCGGCGGTCAGGCCGAGTGCTTCGGCGTCGTCTGGGTCTGTGATCGCGCGGCCGGGGCTGAGTTCCACGGGCCGCCCGCGCGCGGGCGGGGTGGCATGTAGACGGCCACCGCGCGGGCGCTGGAGCAGGGCGCGCAGGCGTGCGGTCAGGCTCATGGTGTGGGCTCCTCGTCCGGGCGCACCGGGCCCGCGCTCGGTGCCTGCTCTCGCATGTCCGGCAGAGCACCTCTACTGAAGTCGCCCCAGAGTGCGCCGCTGTTCAGGTGCCAGCCGTCAGGGGTAGGGGCCTCGCCACTCGGCCACTCAAGCTTCCGGTCTCGCAGGAACGCTTGGTAGTGGCCTTGCGGGCGCTCGCACTGAACGCGGCGGCCGCCGCCCTTCTGCAGCAGCGCAGTGCACCGGCTCACAGGGTCACCACCCTTGGGTCAGGTCCGACAGGGATGGTCCGTCGCTTGATCCGCTTGCGAAGGACGGCCAGTTCGTATGCGGCCCGCAGCTGGCACACGGCCATGTCGATCGTGCGCTTCGACAGGCCGCCGCTGCCGTCCCGCTTCCCGTGCTTCTCCATGTAGCTGACCATGAAGTCGATGTCGTCGCGCTCAACGTACTGCGAGCGGTACTCGCCGATCAGCTCGCGCACGATGCGCAGCGAGCGGCGGTAGTTGTCCTGCGTCCGCTGCACGCAGGTCAGCGACTCCATGTAGTCGTCCAGGATCTCGTTGACGGTCGGGCCACCGTTCAGGACGTTGTCCAACGCCTCTTGGCACTCCTGCTCCGTGTCGTACGGGCCGATGCGCGGCTGTCGGCGCATGCCGTTCGGCGCGGCAGGCCGCTCGTACCGGGCGTACCACTTCCCGTGATCCGGGTTGGCCAACTGCTGACACCGCTTGCCGAGCGGGCTCTTCGTCTCGGGGTCACGGCATGAGCAGAGCTTGGCTGGCTTGGCCACGATCAGGCTCCCTTCTTCGGCCCTGGCTTGGCAGGCTCGATGCCATTGTCCCGAGCGATACGCCTCACGTAGGCGGCTGTGAAAGGCGAGCGAGCAGTGACGTCGGTCGGCCGCTCGCCCGCTCGGAGGGCTTCAACCACGGCAGCTGCCGCCGCTTTCTGTGCCGCGTCGTGCACCGCCTTGGCCTCCCGGTAACTGGCCGTTGCCTTGTCGAGCTTGGTCATCGGATCCATGCGATACAGAGTAGCGCAATCCCCTTGCGCTACATAAGGGTGAAGCGCTAGTGTGTATCGCAACAGACAAGCGCAACACCGTAGGGGGACCCGATGAACGACTGCAGCCGCAACGCCCGCCGCATCCTCCGCGACCGCACCCGCACCAACCGCGCCGCCGCGAAGATCCGCCGCCAGGGCAACGGCACCCTCGCCACCCACTGCATCGCCGCCGGACTCGCCCCCAAGGAGGCCCGCACCGTCGCCAGCAGCCTCCGCAAGAACGCGACCAAGGCAGGCGTCACCGGCACCTCCTCCGTCAGCTACACCCACGGCCGCGCCCGTCAGTGCACCCGCTACACCCCCGCACAGGTCGCCGCGATCGCCGTCATCTACCGCCCCCGCAAGGCCGCCTACAAGACCGCCGCCGCCCGCCTCGCCCTCGCCGCCTGAGCCAGAGAGACGCACATGCCTGTTAGGCGGCACTGATCATGCTCACGGGTGGGGCATTCAGGGTGCCGATGGTTGAGAAGCGGACTGCCCCGCAGGGGCGGTCCCTGCGGGGCAGTTGT
>NZ_JNXT01000060.1 GCF_000716675.1 Streptomyces alboflavus | reverse complement strand
CCGAATCCCCCCACCCCCCGAACACCCACACCGCCCACACCACGAACCCAAGACCGACCCACACATAGAAGTTGCCCGACAGGAAGTGGAACGGGTCCCAGTCCTGCTCGCGGTGCCAGTGGGGCGTGTACCAGAGGAGTCCGTAGGGCAGCAGCGGCCGGGTCGGGTCCCAGGTGCCGAAGCCGTCGATGCGGATCGGCCACGCCGCGAACAGCGTGAACAGGCCAGCCACCCACAGCCAGGCGCGGGCCGTGGCCCGCCGGGCCGCCGCGTCGGCCGCGAGGACCAGGGCCGGGACGATCCACACCCAGTGGTGGGTCCACGACAGCGGCGAGCACAGCAGCGTCAGCGCCCCGACGACGCAGATCGCCACCAGTTCCCGGCCCCGCCGCGACGCCACCGCCGCCGCGGCGAGCCCGGCCACCACGAGCAGCCCGCACACCGCGCCCCACACCGGCCCGCCGACCCCGTCGCCACCGAAGCCGAGCCGGACGAAGACGCCGTTCAGGGACTGGTTGGCCAGATAGTCGCGGCCGCCGGGGCTGCCCGCGAGCGCCCCGCCCCAGAAGTCCGCCGACGCTTCCGGCAGCGCGATCCAGCCCGCGAGCACGGTTCCCGCGAACGCCGCCGTCGCCAGGCCCGCCGCCCGGAACCGCCGGGTGAGCAGGAGGTACACGATGAACAGGCCCGGCGTCAGCTTCAGGCCCGCCGCGACGCCGACGCCGAGCCCCTTCCACAGCCGCCGGTCGGACGTCGCGAGGTCCATGACGACCAGCGCCATGAGGACGAGGTTCACCTGCCCGAAGTCCAGGTTCTGCAGCACCGGCTCGGTCCACAGCGCGGCCCCGGCTACGGCGCACGCGCATCCGGCGGTGACCGCACCGGCCGCCCACCGGCTCCCCGCCCGCCCTCCGGACCCCGTCGCCGCCCGCGCCCCGCGCGCGACCCGCACCGCCGCCCACGCGACCAGCACCATCGCCACGACCGAGACCCCCGCGAGGACCCGCACCGCCACCGTCAGATCCGCGCCCGCGAAGGCACGGAACGGCAGCAGGGCGAACGGCGGATACAGGTACGGCAGCCCGTGGATCCCGTATTTGCCCGCGTACAGGCCCCGGTCCGGCGCGTCCGCCGCGTCCAGGTACACGCTCAGGTCGGCCGGGCTGCGCGCCCCCGTGTACGCCGGGTCCGTCACGACGTACCACCAGGCGATGAGCGAAGCCGTGAGGAGCAGCGCGCCGCCGAGGGGCGCCGCGAGGGCGAGGCCCCGTCCGCCCCCGGTGGCGCGCAGCCCCGTGAGAGCCCGATCCCTTAGTGCCCTGCCGGTCTGACGCAGTCCCATGCACGCATGGTCGGCCCCGCCGCGCGCCCCGTCCGGGCAGCTCACCGGCGGCTCACCGGGGGAGCGGGGGAACAGTGCGCCGGGTGGCGCAACGACGGAGCCGCGGCACCGCACAAGCACCGCACAAGCACCGCACAAGCCCCCCGCACGCACCCCGCCGGGACCCCGCGCGCGGCCCCGGAGGGAACTCGGGCGCGGGCAGCACGGCCAGCCCCATAGGATTGGGGGCGAAACCATCACACTCACCCCTGAGGATCGCTGCATGCCTGGCATCACGCGCGAGGAGGTCGCCCACCTCGCCCGCCTTGCACGTCTGGAGCTGAAGGCCGAGGAGCTCGACCACTTCGCCGGACAGCTCGACGACATCATCGGCGCGGTCGCACGCGTCTCGGAGGTCGCCGACCAAGACGTACCGCCGACCTCCCACCCGCTGCCGCTGACGAACGTCATGCGCGCGGACGAGGTCCGTCCGTCGCTCACCCCCGAGCAGGCGCTCTCCGGAGCCCCGGCACAGGAGCAGCAGCGTTTCAAGGTGCCGCAGATCCTGGGGGAGGACTAAGAAGTCATGACGGACCAGAACCACATCATCAAGCTCACCGCTGCCGAGATCGCCGAGAACATCGCCTCCGGCGTGCTCACCGCGGTCGAGGTCACCGAGGCCCACCTGGCCCGCATCGAGGCCGTCGACGAGAAGGTGCACGCCTTCCTGCACGTCGACCGCGAGGGCGCGCTCGCGCAGGCCCGCGCCGTGGACGCCAAGCGCGCGCGGGGCGAGAAGCTCGGCCCGCTCGCCGGTGTCCCGCTCGCGCTCAAGGACATCTTCACCACCGAGGGCGTGCCGACCACGGTCGGCTCCAAGATCCTCGAAGGCTGGATCCCGCCCTACGACGCGACGGTCACCAAGCGCCTCAAGGCCGCCGACGTCGTCATCCTCGGCAAGACCAACATGGACGAGTTCGCCATGGGGTCCTCGACGGAGAACAGCGCGTACGGCCCGACGGGCAACCCGTGGGACCTCACCCGCATCCCCGGCGGCTCCGGCGGCGGCTCCTCCGCGTCCCTCGCGGCGTACGAGGCCCCGCTCGCCATCGGCACCGACACCGGCGGCTCCATCCGCCAGCCCGCGGCCGTCACCGGCACGGTCGGCGTCAAGCCGACCTACGGCGGCGTCTCCCGCTACGGCATGGTGGCGTTCTCGTCCTCCCTGGACCAGGGCGGCCCCTGCGCCCGCACGGTCCTGGACGCGGCCCTCCTGCACGAGGTCATCGCCGGGCACGACCCGATGGACTCCACGTCCATCGACGCCCCGGTCCCCGCGGTCGTCGAGGCCGCCCGCAACGGCTCGGTCCAGGGCATGCGCGTCGGCGTCGTGAAGCAGTTCCGCGGCGAGCACTACCAGGCCGGCGTGATGCAGCGCTTCGACGAGTCGGTGGAGCTGCTCAAGGAGCTCGGCGCCGAGGTCGTGGAGCTGGACTGCCCGTCCTTCGACCTGGGCCTGTCGGCGTACTACCTGATCGCGCCGTCCGAGTGCTCCTCGAACCTGGCCCGCTTCGACGCCATGCGCTACGGCCTGCGCGTCGGCGACGACGGCACCCGCTCCGCCGAGGACGTCACCGCGCTCACCCGCGAGGCCGGCTTCGGCGACGAGGTCAAGCGCCGCGTGATGCTCGGTACGTACGCCCTCAGCTCCGGCTACTACGACGCGTACTACGGCAGCGCCCAGAAGGTCCGCACGCTCATCACGCGCGACTTCGAGAAGGCCTTCGAGCAGGTCGACGTGATCGTCTCGCCGACCACGCCCACCACCGCCTTCCCGATCGGCGAGCGCGCCGACGACCCGATGGCGATGTACCTGGCCGACCTGTGCACCATCCCGACCAACCTGGCGGGCAACGCCGCCATGTCGCTGCCCTGCGGCCTGGCGCCGGAGGACGGCCTGCCGGTCGGACTGCAGATCATCGCCCCTGCCCTGAAGGACGACCGCCTTTACAAGGTGGGCGCGGCCGTAGAGGCCGCCTTCGTGGAAAAGTGGGGCCACCCGCTGCTTGAGGAGGCACCGTCGCTGTGAGCAGTAAGACACTCTCCAAGGCCAAGGGCTTCAAGAAGTCCAAGACCGGCACGTATCTGTCCATCGGCACCACCGCGTTCGGCGCGCTCGGCACGCTCAAGCAGGTCAAGAAGGCCCGCGCCGAGCACGACACGCTCAAGCTCGTCGACGCGGTCGTCTCCGCCGCCGCCATCGTCACGGGCATCGCCATCCTGGTGCGCGAGCTGAAGCGCATCGGCGACGACGACGTTCTGCTCGGCTGAGAGGGAAGTTCCAACACCGTGACTGCCACGACCACCCCCGAGCTGGTGTCGTACGAGGACGCGCTCGCGACGTACGACCCGGTCATGGGCCTTGAGGTCCATGTCGAGCTCGGCACGAAGACCAAGATGTTCTGCGGCTGCTCCACGGAGCTGAAGCAGGACGCCAACACGCAGACCTGCCCCACCTGTCTCGGCCTGCCCGGCGCGCTGCCGGTCGTCAACGAGATCGGCGTGGAGTCCGCCATCAAGATCGGCCTCGCGCTGCACTGCGAGATCGCCGAGTGGTGCCGCTTCGCCCGGAAGAACTACTTCTATCCGGACATGCCGAAGAACTTCCAGACCTCCCAGTACGACGAGCCGATCGCCTTCAACGGCTATCTGGACGTCCAGCTGGAGGACGGCGAGGTCTTCCGCGTGGAGATCGAGCGCGCCCACATGGAGGAGGACACCGGCAAGTCGACGCACGTCGGCGGCGCGACCGGCCGCATCCACGGCGCCTCGCACTCGCTGCTCGACTACAACCGCGCGGGCATCCCGCTCATCGAGATCGTCACCAAGCCGATCGTCGGTGCCGGGGAGCGCGCCCCCGAGGTCGCCAAGGCGTACGTCGCCGAGCTGCGTGAGCTCATCAAGGCCCTCGGCGTCTCCGAGGCCCGCATGGAGCAGGGCCAGATGCGCTGCGACGTGAACCTCTCGCTGCGCCCGCACGGACAGGAGAAGTTCGGCACCCGCTCCGAGACGAAGAACGTCAACTCGCTGCGCTCCGTGGAGCGGGCCGCCCGCTTCGAGATCCAGCGCCACGCCGCCGTCCTCGGCGCGGGCGGGACGATCATCCAGGAGACCCGGCACTTCCACGAGGACGACGGTTCGACCACGTCGGGCCGGGTGAAGGAAGAGGCGGAGGACTACCGCTACTTCCCGGAGCCGGACCTGGTGCCGGTCGCCCCGTCCCGCGAGTGGGTCGAGGCCCTGCGCGCCACCCTGCCCGAGCTGCCGCTCGCCCAGCGCAACCGGCTGCGCGAGGAGTGGGGCGTGTCCGCCCACGACATGCAGTCGATCCTCAACGCCGGTGCCATCGGCCCGATCGTCGCCACGATCAACGCGGGCGCGGACGCCGTCTCCGCCCGCAAGTGGTGGATGGGCGAGCTGGCCCGCAACGCCAACGAGCAGGGCGTGGACCTCGGTTCGCTGCCGATCACCCCGGAGCACGTGGCGCGGGTCTCCGCGCTCGTCACCGCCGGTGAGCTGAACGACAAGCTGGCCCGTCAGGTCATTGACGGCGTCCTCAAGGGCGAGGGCACGCCCGACGAGGTCGTCGACAAGCGCGGCCTGAAGGTCGTCTCGGACGAGGGCGCGCTCAACGCGGCCGTCGAGGAGGCCATCGCCGGCAACCCGGCCATCGCGGACAAGATCCGCGGCGGCAAGGTGGCGGCGGTCGGCGCCCTGGTCGGCGCGGTCATGAAGGCCACCCGGGGGCAGGCCGACGCGGCCCGCGTCAAGGAGCTGATCCTGGAGCAGCTGGGCGTCGAGGGCTAGCCCTTCGCGATCCTCCCGCCCGCACGAGGGGCGCCGCACCACACGGTGCGGCGCCCCTTCGCGCTGGTGATGGCCAGTGCCAGAACCAGCCCTTGCCGGGATCAGTTGCCCAAGCGACTTGTCCCTGCCAACTGCTGCTCACTCGCGCCCCTCTGGAGACGCATCGACCGGCACCGGCCACGGGGGCGTGCCTGGGCCGGGGTCCCGTCGTCGGTCCCGCCGCCGAGCCGACGGCAGAAGGACGAGGTCAGCAGGCGTTCCGCAAGGTTGGCCCGTTGCCGTTCCCTGGCCGGTTGGCGCGCCTGCGCATCCCTGTGCCACGCACCTACCGTCGGCCCTCCTTGCTCACCCGGGTCAACCGAAGGAAGTGATCCACGTGGCCGTGACCGCTCTGACCGTCCTGGAAGGCGACCAGCCCACCCCCGAAGGCTGGGTGAAGATCAACAAGGACCTGAACGCCGGGGCCGGCGGCGCCTATCTGTACTTCGCGTACGAACTGAGCGGCTCGCACCTGCCGCTCACGAACATCATCTTCCTGCTCGACCCGAGCCAGGAGGTCCCGCCGACCTACATCAAGATCCCCTTGGACCTCAACAAGGGCGCGGGCGGCAAGTACATCTACGCGGCCTACACACGCGACCCGGACGCCGGTTCGCCGATCCAGTCCCTCGACGTACTGCTCAGTGACGACTCCGGGGCCGAGCCGCAGAAGCCGTGGCAGCGCTACGACACCGACCTCAACATGGGCGCGGGCGGCAAGTACGTGTATCTGAACCACCTTTCGGTCAGCTAGGTCCGGGCGGGCCCCGACGGCTCCTCGGAGCGGTCGGCCGGGCCGTGCCCGCCGCGGGCGCGGCCCGGTGGCCGGGGACGTTCACCATTACTTCCGTCCCGCGTCTTCCCTGAGCAACCAGGTGTCACTAGCGTCCCCGGCGAGCGCATGCAATGGATCGGTCCTGAACCATTGGGCGTTGACCGGGAGGTTGAGCGTGACCGCGGAGATTTCGCGCAGACGGCTGATGGCAGTGGGAGGCGGGGCGCTCGGTGCCGCCGCCGTGGGGTCGTTCCTGCCCCCGTCGTTGCAGCAGGCGCTCGCCAAGGAGCCGCCGAAGGGCGGGCTCGGCGCCATCGAGCACGTGGTGATCCTGATGCAGGAGAACCGCTCCTTCGACCACTACTTCGGGACGCTGCGCGGTGTGCGCGGCTTCTCCGACCGCAACGCGATCCAACTGCCCGGCGGCAAGAGCGTGTTCGAGCAGCCGGGACCACTGCGCTCGGTGCTTCCCTTCCCCGTCCGCGAGGCCGCGGCCGCGCAGCGACAGGACCTGCAGTACATCGGCGCCCTCGACCACTCCTGGAGCGGCGGCGCCAAGGCCTGGCACGACGGCTGGATGGACGGCTGGATCACCGCGAAGACCGCGGCCACGATGGCGTACTACACGCGCGAGGACATCCCGCTGCACTACGAACTCGCCGACACCTTCACCGTCTGCGACGCCTACCACTCCTCCATCCACACCTCCACCAGCCCCAACCGCAACCACCTGTGGAGCGGCAAGACGGGCTTCGAGGCGAACGGCAAGCGCGCCGTCGAGAACGACGCGTACGCCGAGGGCACGCACCCCGGCTACGACTGGGGGACGTACGCGGAGCGCCTGGAGAAGGCCGGGATCAGCTGGCAGACGTACACCGAGTGGGAGAACTTCACCGACAACCAGATCGAGTTCTTCACCACCTTCAAGGCCATCGCGCGCAAGGTCCTCGCCAAGACCGGCGACACCTTCATGGAGGCGTTCTACGCGAAGGTCCGCGACGCCAAGGACGAGGTGGAGCGGGGCAAGCTGCTCGCCGCGCTCGACGAGGGTGTCAAGACGCTCAGCAAGCGGGAGCGGTCGCTGTTCGAGCGGGGGCTCAGGCGGGTGCCCACCGGCACGCTGGCCGACCGGTTCGCCAAGGACGTGGCGCGCGGCAAGCTGGCCAGGGTCAACTACCTGGTGCCGTCCGCCCTGGACTCCGAGCACCCCTCGGTGTCCTCGCCGGTGCACAGCGCCACCATCGTCTACAAGGTCCTGGACGCGCTCGCCTCGCACCCCGAGGTGTGGCGGCGCACCGCTGTCTTCATCAACTACGACGAGAACGACGGCTTCTTCGACCACGTGCCGCCGCCCGTGCCGGGCGGGGACTCCGCCGAGGAGCAGGCGGAGCGCTGGCAGGGGCGGCCGACCGGGCTCGGGGCGCGGGTGCCGATGCTCGTCGTGTCGCCGTGGACCGTCGGCGGCTACGTCTGCTCCGAGGTCTTCGACCACACCTCCGTCGTGCGCTTCCTGGAGAAGTGGACGGGTGTGCGCGAGCCCAACATCGGCTCCTGGCGCCGGAAGGTCGTCGGCGACCTCACCAGCGCCTTCGACTTCCACCGCGGCCACCGCCAGCCCGAGGTCGAACAGCCCGGCACCATCCCGGTGTTCTCCGGCCGCTGGCAGCCGAAGCCGCCGGAGAAGCAGGTCATGCCCGTGCAGGAGCCCGGCGCCCGCCGCGCCCGCCCGCTGCCGTACCAGCCGGACGCCGACCTCAAGCGCACCAAGGACGGCGCCCTGAAGGTGCGGCTGCGCAACGGCGGCCGGCGCGCCGCGCACTTCGCGCTGTACCCGTACGCGGGCGAGTTCCCGATCCCGCAGCACCAGGACGTGTCCCACGACGGCTCCTGGATCCTGCCCGAGCAAAGTGACGCGTATCACTTCACCGTCACCGGGCCGAACGGATTCCGCCGCGAATTCGTAGGACAGAGGGAAGGCGCGGCCGCCCTCTCCTCGGCGATCACCCGGCGCGAGATCCATCTGACGCTGGCCAACCGGGGCAAGGGGAGCCTCGTCTTCACGGTCAAGCCGCTCGGATACGTGGAGGAAGCGGACGTCCGGCGGCGCACCCGCACGGTCCGGATCAAGGCAGGAAGCAGCCGCACCATCGCCTGGCAGACGGGCGACGAGCGCGGCTGGTACGACATCGAGGTCACCGCCGAGGGCGACAAGGGCTTCCGGCGGCGCCTGATGGGACACATCGAGAACGGTCGCGCCAGCGTCTCGGGGTGATCTGTGCACCGGGAGTCCCAGCGGGCTTCGAGGGTTTCGATGCCCTCTGGGATTCCCCTTGTGCCCTTGTGAGTAAGGCCACGAAAGGGACTAAGGATCTCCGGGGACTGTCAGAGTGTCTGCGCATGGGTCATCTCGCCGCATAAGCGATGATCATGATCCATTTCCCCGCTCATGTCGCTCATGTGTTCTTTACGGGTCACTCCGACGCTTCCCGGCTGCTCCCGCTGAAGATCCAGGAATCACTCAGGGAGCCCGTTCGTGGCAGCACTCGCCCGGTGGTGCGTCCGGCACCGCCTAGTCGCCGTACTGCTCTGGCTCCTCGCACTCGGCGGCACGGCCGCCGCTGCCGCCGCCGTCGGCTCCGCGTACTCGAACAACTACGAAGTGCCCGGCACCGAGTCCGACCGCGCCACCAAGCTCCTCGGCGAGGGCTTCCCCGACCTCGGCGGCGACAGCGACACCGTCGTCTGGCACACCGGAGCCGACCAGAAGGTCCGCTCGGCCGCCGTCGAGCAGACGATGACCGAGACCCTCGACAGCATCGCGGAGCTGCCCGGGGTCGCCTCCGTCACCAGCCCGTACGCCGACCGGGGCGCCGCCCAGATCAGCGCGGACGGCCGCACCGCGTACGCCACCGTCACCTTCCGTGACCAGATCGACTCGGTCGACCGGGCCGACGCCCAGGCCGTCGTCGACACTGCCAAGGCCGCCGAGAGCGAAGGCCTCGACATCGAGCTGGGCGGCGGCGCGATCGGCCTCACCGAGTCCAAGAGCGCCAAGACCGCCGAGATCGTCGGCGTCGCGGTCGCCGCCGTCGTGCTCTTCCTGGCCTTCGGCTCGCTGGCCGCCTCGCTGCTGCCCATCGCCACGGCCGTCGTCTCCGTCGGCACGGCGTACGCGGGCATCGTGCTGCTCGGCCACTTCATGACCGTCGCCGACTTCGCCCCGATGCTCGGCACCCTCATCGGACTCGGCGTCGGCATCGACTACGCCCTGTTCATCGTGACCAGGCACCGCAAGGGCCTCAAACGCGGCCTGCCCGTCGCCGAGGCCGCCGAACGGGCCGTCGCCACCACCGGCCGCGCCGTCGTCTTCGCGGGCGCCACCGTCTGCATCGCCCTGCTCGGCATGCTGATCCTGCGCCTGAGCTTCCTCAACGGCGTCGCCATCGCCGCGTCCCTCACCGTGATCCTGACCGTGGCCGCGTCGGTGACGCTGCTCCCCGCGCTGCTCGCCTTCATCGGCCCCCGCGCCCTCAGCCGCCGCGAGCGGCGCAGGCTCGCCGAGCGCGGGCCCGAGCCCGAGGTGCCGACGGGGCTCGCCGCCCGCTGGTCGGCGTTCGTGGAGCGCCACCCCAAGCTGCTCGGCGGCGTCGCCGTGGCCGTGATCGCGCTGCTCGCCATCCCCACCCTCTCCCTCCACCTGGGCACGTCCGACCAGGGCAACAACCCCTCGTCGGCCACCACCCGGCAGGCCTACGACCTCCTCGCCGACGGCTTCGGCCCCGGCGTGAACGGCCCCCTCACCCTCGTCACCGAGGTCAACGGCGCCGCCGACCGGCTCGCCGTCGACAACCTCGGCTCCACCCTGACGTCCACGCCGGGCGTCGCCTCCGTGAGCCCCGTGACGTACGACGACGGCGGCAGCGCGGCCTTCCTCACCGTCGTGCCGGACTCCGCGCCCCAGTCCAAGGCGACCAGCGACCTCGTCGACCGGCTCCGCACCGACGTGCTGCCCAAGGCCGAGACCGACACCTCCCTCGACGTGCACGTCGGCGGTGTGACGGCCGGGTACGACGACTTCGCGGAGATCATCGTCGGCAAGCTCCCGCTGTTCGTGGGCGTCGTGATCGGCCTCGGCTGCGTCCTGCTCCTGCTCGCCTTCCGCTCGGTCGGCATCCCGCTCAAGGCCGCCGTGATGAACGTGGCGGCGGTGGCGGCGGCGTTCGGTGTGGTCGTGGCGGTGTTCCAGTGGGGCTGGGGGAGCGAGCTGATGGGCCTCGGCCGGGCCGGGCCGATCGAGCCCTTCCTGCCCGTGATCATGGTCTCGGTTCTCTTCGGCCTCTCCATGGACTACCAGGTGTTCCTGGTCAGCAGGATGTACGAGGAGTGGCTGGAGACCGGCGACAACCGCGTCGCCGTCCGGGTGGGCCTCGCCGAGACCAGCCGCGTGATCAACTCCGCGGCCGTGATCATGATTTCGGTCTTCCTGGCGTTCGTGCTCAGCGGGGACCGGGTGATCGCGATGTTCGGCATCGCGCTCGCGGCGGCCGTCGCGCTCGACGCGTTCGTCCTGCGCACGCTCCTGGTGCCCGCCCTGATGCACATGCTCGGCGGCGCCAACTGGTGGCTGCCCAAGCGCCTCGACCGCTGGCTGCCCCGCATCAGTATTGAGGTGCCCGAATCGCGCGTGCGTGCGACGATCCCCGGGCAGTGTGCGACGGAGGATGCTCCGCTCACGCTGGAGGACGTGACGGCTGAGCGGCACGGGGGCGCGCGGTAGGGCGCGCGGGCGTGCCGACACGTGTGAGGAGCGGGATGTTCGCGATATCCGTGGGCGAAGGGGCCGAGCTGCGGCCGATCGAGCCGTGGCAGGCCGAGGAGCTGCTCGCCCATGTGGAGCGGGCGCGTGAGTACGCGGGGCCCTGGGTCCCGTTCACCGTCAAGGTCACGGACATGGAGTCGGCGCGGGCCCACCTCCAGCACTTCGCCGAGCGGCAGGCCGCCGACACCGGGCGCTTCTACGGCATCTGGCTCGACGGGACGCTCGTCGGCGGCGTGCTCTTCCGGATCTTCGACACCGCCGTCGAGTCCTGCGAGGTCGGCGTGTGGCTTGAGCCGTCGGCGGCCGGGCGCGGGCTGATCACCAACGCGTGCCGGGTCCTCATCGACTGGGCCGTCGACCAGCGCGGCATGCACCGCGTGGAGTGGCTCGTGTCCTCCCGCAACGACCGCAGCAAGGGTGTGGCGAAGCGGCTCGGCTTCGTGCGCGACGGGGTCCTGCGGGAGAGCTTCCCCTGGCAGGGGATCCGCCACGACATGGAGGTGTGGTCGGTCCTCGCGCCGGAGTGGCGCGAGGCGCGGGCCGAGCGGGAAGCGGCCAAGGCCCGGGACTAGGGCGGGGTGCGCCGGTGTCGTACGGGGGCGTGGCCCTCGGGGCGCCGGCCGCGCTCGGCGTTAAGCGGGCTCTCATAAACGGGCCTTCGCCGTAAGGGAGTTCTCATACTGCGTCCGTACGGTGCGGGGCATGGGAACCAAGGCAGTTGACGAGTCCGCAGACACCTCTGAGGCCGGGGCGGAGACCGAGGTCGACCTCAAGAAGGCCGAGGGGGCCGACGGGGCCGAGAAGGCGGGCCAGGCGCCCGCTGAGGCCGACGCCGCCGTGGCTGACGCCGCCGTGGCGGACGGGGAGCCCGCCGCCGCCGATGATGCTGCTGACGACGCCGACGAGGACGACCTGGACGACGAGTTCGAGGCCGCCGCGGGGGACACCGCCGCCTCGTCCGCCGGGGTCGGCCAGGGCGCCGGTGCCGTCGTCGCCGCCGCCCTCGGCGTGGTCGGGCTCTCCGGCGGCTGGCTCGGCACCGTCGCGTCCGCACGCGAGTCACTGATGGGGCAGCTCAAGACCTCGCAGGGCGCAAGCGTGGCCCAGCAGGTGGAGCAGGTCTACGGCGACTCCTGGAAGACCACCGCGCTGGTCGGCGGCCTCTTCGCGCTCGCGGCCCTGGTGATCGGCGCCGGTGTGCTGCTGCGGCCCGCGTTCGGCGAACCGGGGCGCGTCCAGGCGCCGTGGATCAAGTCGGTGGCGTGGGCCGGAGTCGCGCTCGGCGCGATCGGTCTGGTGCTGGCGATCGCGAAGTACTCGAACCTCCTCCTGGGACTGCCGTCGACGAGCTAGCGCACCGACAGCGAGCGGTGGGGCCATCGGCCCGCACGCATGCCCGCACGCATGCCCGCACGCATTTCCGGCAACGCGGCGCGCGGCTCGCCCGCGCGCTGCCAACTCCCTTCTGGCCTCGCCTTCCCGTCCGCTGAGGACGCGAGGGCGACACCCCGTCCTAGGCACTAGGCCCCCCCTCCCGCCCCCCTACCTAAGCCCTCACCTGCCCTAAGGACCCCCTCACCCCTGCCCTAAGGCCCCCACCCGCCCCAACATGCGGCACTCTCCCGATGTGCCGCACCCCCCTGGCAGACGAAAGTGGAGTCATCGCCGAGAACGAAGGCGAAACCCACTGAGCACCACCGACAAGCCAGGGAGCACACCGTGTTCGAGTACGAACTCCACCAGCAGCGGACCGCCGAACTCGCCCAGGTCGCCCAGCACGACCGCCTCGTCCGGGAGGCCCGCAAGGCCCGCACCGGACGCCGGGGCCAAGGCGGCAACAAGGCCGAGGGGCGGGTGAGCCCCGGGCGCGTAGCGGAACGGTTCACGGACCGCTTCACCCGCGCCGCGTAAGGGCCAGGGCGTGCACGCCCCGCACCCGGAGCCCGGGGTGAACCCCACCCCGGGCCCATCACCCCGCTCCACGCCCGCCACCCCGACCCGAGTCACATCCCTCACCTCGACCCGATCCACATCCGTCGCCCCGACCCGAGTCACCTCCCTCACCCCGACCCGAGCCACCCCGATCACGCAGAACACCCCGAACGCCCCGAACGCCCCGGCCCGGGCCACCCCGATCACCCCGCCCACGGCCGCCCCGGTTTCGCCCACCGGGAAACGCCCTGCCACGAAGTCGCAGGTCTGTGCGATGCTCACCGCCATGGAGACCAGGTCCGTCAGCCCGGTGTTCGTCGGCCGGACCGACGAACTGGGCGCTCTGCAAGACGCGCTCGCCCGCGCCGCCGACCCGGCGGCGGGCGAGCCACAGGCATTGCTGCTCGCCGGTGAGGCGGGCGTCGGCAAGACCAGGCTCCTGGAGGAGTTCGCGGCCGTGGCCTGCGCGCGCGGCGCGATCGTCGCCGTCGGCGGCTGCGTCGAGATCGGCGCCGACGGGCTCCCCTTCGCCCCCTTCTCCACCGCCCTGCGCACCCTGCGCCGCATGCTGCCCGCCGAGTTCGCCGCGGCGGCCACGGGCCAGGAGGAGGAACTGGCCCGGCTGCTGCCCGAGCTGTGCGACTCGACCCCGCTGCGCGGCGTCGACGGGCGCAACGGCGAGGAGGCCACCGCCCGGCTCTTCGAGCTGACCGCACGCCTCCTCGAAGCCCTCGCCGCCGAGCAGACGGTCGTCCTCGTCCTCGAAGACCTGCACTGGGCCGACGCCTCCACCCGCCACCTCCTGTCGTACCTCTTCCGCACGCTGCGCCGCGGCCGCCTCGTCGTCCTCGCCACCTACCGCGCCGACGACATCCACCGCCGCCACCCGCTGCGCCCCCTGCTCGCCGAACTCGACCGGCTGCGCACGGTCCGCCGCGTCGAGGTGGCCCGCTTCACCCGCGACGAGGTCGGCCGCCAGATGGCCGGGATCCTCGGCGCCGCACCCGCCCCGAAGCTGGTCGACGACATCTTCGCGCGCTCCGACGGCAACGCCTTCTTCGTCGAGGAACTCGCCGTCGCCTCCCACGGCGGCAGCTGCGCCACCCTCACCGAATCGCTGCGCGACCTGCTGCTCGTGCGCGTCGAGGAACTGCCCGAGGACGCCCAGCGGGTGGCGCGGATCGTCGCCGAGGGCGGCTCCACCGTCGAGTACGACCTGCTCGCCGAGGTCAGCGGCCTCGGTGAGGACGACCTGATCGACGCCCTGCGCGCCGCCGTCGGCGCCAACATCCTGATCCCCGCGCCCGACGGCCACGGCTACCGCTTCCGGCACTCCCTGGTCCGCGAGGCCGTCGGCGACGACCTGCTGCCCGGCGAGCGCTCCCGCATCAACCGCCGCTTCGCCACCGCCCTGGAGGCCGACCCCGCGCTCGTCGCCCCCGACCAGCGCGCCACCCGCCTCGCCAGCTACTGGTACTGCGCCCACGACGCCGCCAAGGCCCTGCCCGCCGTCCTCAACGCCTCCGTCGAGGCCCGCCGCAGACACGCCTACGCCGAGCAACTGCGGCTCCTGGAGCGGGCGATGGAACTGTGGGACGCCGTCCCCGACGACGTCCGCGTCCAACTGCGCCCCGTCGACTACACCGAGGTCTACCCGCCCTGCGGCTGCGACCCCGAGACCACCCCGTTGTGCTTTCTGGACCTGATGGCCGAGGCCGCCGTCGCGGGCCGCCTGTGCGGCGAACGCGAACGTGCCCTGAAGATCACCAAGCGGGCCCTGCGGCGCCTCGACGACGAGCCCGACGCGCTGCGCGCCGCCTGGTTCTGGGTGCAGCGCTCCCGGCTCGTGCAGACCCTCGCCCGCGGCGACGGCTGGAAGGAACTCGCCACCGCGCAGGACCTCGTCCGCGGCCTGCCGCCGTCGGTCGTGCACGCCGAGGTGCTCGCCATGGTCGCCGGGTGGTCGATGCTCCACGAGCCGGGCCCCGAGGCCTTCGCCGCCGCCGAACAGGCCGTGGAGTACGCCCGCATGGTCGGCGCCCGCGACATCGAGCTGTCCGCACGCCTCACCCTCGGTGGCCTGATGGTCGACGCGGGCGACGTCGACGCCGGGGTCGCCGAGATGTTCGCGGTGCGCGAGGAGGTCCTCGCCGGCGGCAGCGCCGGACCGATCGGCCGCACCTTCATCAACCTGCCCTCCGTCCTCGAAGGCATCGGCCGCTCCCGCGAGGCCTCCGAACTCCTCGACGAGGGCATCCGCCTCGCCCAGCGCTACGGCCTCCTGGAGTCCGAGCCCTGGATGTGGGTCAACCGGTCCGAGGCCTTCTACGCCCTCGGCCGCTGGACGGAAGCCGTCGACGCGGCCCGCCGCGCGGGCCAGAGCGCCAAGCCGCGCGGCGGCGCCAGCCTGCGCCTGGCCCACCTCGCCCTCGCCCGCGGCGACATCGCCGAGGCCGCCCACCAACTCGCCCAGGCCCGCGAGCACTTCGGCACCCACGACCCGATGCCGCAGAACTCCCTGCCGCTGCACCGCGTCGCCATCGGCGTCGCCGCGGGCGAGGGCCGCCTCCTCGACGCCCGCACCGAACTCGACCGGGCCCTCGCCGAGGGCTTCCCGCCCGGGACCCAGCGCTACGGCTGGCCGCTGCTCCTCGCCGCCGCCACCGCCGAGGCCGACGCCCGGGGCCTGCCCATCGCCGCCCCCGGCCGCGCCGACACCCTCCACCTCATCCGCACCACCGCCAAGTCCCTGCCCACGACCGCCCCGGTCTGGCAGGCGTACGAACTCTGGGTCCGCGCCGAACTCCTGCGCGCCGAAGGCCGCGCCACCCCCGACGACTGGCTGGCCGTCCTCACCGCCGTCGGCCCGCTGGAGCGCCCCTACGACCTCGCCCGGGTCCGGCACCGGCTCGCCGCCGCGCTGCTCACGCCCGGAGCGGGATCCGGAGGTGGGGCCGGGGCCGGTGACGCCGACCGGGACCGCGCCGCCGAACTCCTCCGCCAGGCCGGAGCCGTCGCCGAGCACCTGGGCGCCCGCCCCCTCGCCGAGTGCGTCGACCGGCTCGCCCAGCGCACCCGGCTCTCCCTCACCGGCGCGCCCCCGGCCGGACCCGTGGACCCGGCCGACGCCCTCGGCCTGACCTCCCGCGAACGGGACGTGCTGCGCCTGGTCACCGCCGGCCGCACCAACCGCCAGATCGCCGAGGAGCTGTTCATCTCCCCGAAGACGGCGAGCGTGCACGTCTCCAACATCCTCGGCAAGCTCGGCGTCGCGGGCCGCGGCGAGGCGGCCGCCCTGGCCCACCGTCTTCAGCTCTTCCCCGGCGACGGGCCGCAGTCGGCCGACGCCGCGGTGCGCGCCCCTTAGGGGCACGCCGCTCCCCGCGCCCCGTCCGGGGCGCGGGGCCCGGCTCGTTTCCGGCGGCGTCGCTTACGCTGGGAAGGGCAGGACCACCGTCCGGCCTTGGAGGCGCAGTGTTCAACGTGTTCGAGCAACTCTTCGCCCCGGGGCGCAAGCACACGGACGACGAGAAGAAACGCCTGGAGCTGACGCGGGTCGACGTGGACGACGGCGATCCCGGCCGCGGCCCGATAGACCTGTCCTCCGGCAAGGTGGTGGTGCGGGTGCCGCAGCAGGGTCCCGGGAGCCGCACGGACCACACCGACGACGCCGACCGCGCGGGTCCCGAGGAGGAGCCCGAGGCCTGACGCCCGGCCTTCCCGACGCTCGCCCCGCACCTCACGGACGTCTGACGCCCGGCCCTCTGGCGTCCGCCCCGCACCTCGCCGACGTCTGACGCCCGGCCCTCCGACGTCCGCCCCGCACCTCGCCGACGTCTGACGCCCGGCCCTCCGACGTCCGCCCCTCGCCGATGCCTGCCCCCTCCCTGGTCGGCCGCCGCCTCACCGGTGCCTCACTTCACGCGCACCTCCAGGATCTTGTCGTCCTCCTTCCCCAGCGTCCCCCGGGAGTCCGTCTCACTGGTCACCAGCCACAGCTTGTCGCCGCCCGCCGCGACCACCGTGCGCAACCGTCCGTACTTCTCCGTGAGGAACGCCTCCGTCTTCGGCTCGCCGGCCACACCCCGCACCGGGATCCGCCACAGCCGCTCGCCGCGCAGACCCGCCATCCACACCGAGCCCTTCGCGTAGGCAACGCCGCTCGGCGAGGCCTCGGACGTCTTCCACTGGGCGACGGGCGCGTGGAAGGCGTCGTCGGAGTCGTCCTTGCCCTCGACCTCCGGCCAGCCGTAGTTGTCGCCGGCCTTGATCTCGTTCAGCTCGTCCCAGGTGTCCTGGCCGAACTCCGAGGCCCACAGGCGCTTGTCCTCGTCCCAGTCCAGGCCCTGGACGTTGCGGTGGCCGAGCGAATACACGGGGGAGTCGGCGAAGGGGTTGCCCGGGGCCGGGTCGCCGTCCGGGGTCAGGCGCAGGATCTTGCCGCCGAGGGACTTCTTGTCCTGCGCCAGATCCGTCTCGCCGGTCTCGCCCGTGCCCGCGTACAACATCTTGTCCGGGCCGAAGGCGATCCGGCCGCCGTTGTGGATCACGCCCTTCGGGATGTCCTTGAACACCGTGTCGGGGGCGCCCAGTTGCTGGCCGGAGGGCTTCTTCTCGTCGTACAGCATGCGGGCGATGCGGTTGTCGGACTCCGTGGTGAAGTACGCGTACACCTGGTGGTCCGATGCGTACGTCGGGGAGAGGGCGAGGCCCATCAGGCCGCCCTCGCCCGCGGCGGCGACCCCGGGGACCGAGCCGACCTCGGTCTTCTTCCCGCTCTCGCCGTCGATCCGGGTGATCGTGCCCTCGTCGCGCGAGGACACCAGGAGGTCGCCGTCCGGCAGCGGGGCCAGGCCCCAGGGGGACTTCAGGCCCGTGGCGAGGGTCTTGGTGACCTCGGCCGCGCCCTTCTCGGGCGGCGCGTCGGCGGCGTCGCCCGACGGCGACGCGCCCGGGTCGGCGGAGCCGGACTCCGCGCTCTTGTCGCCGGAAGGGCCGTCGTCGTCCGACGAGCACCCGGTCGCCAGGAGAAGCGCGGCGGCGGCAAGCACGGCCGTCGCGGCGGCACGACGGGGGTGGTGAGCACTCAGCACGGTCAGGATCCCTTCGACGCGGAGCTTCTACTGTTCATACACCGCAGCCGCCCCGCAGGTTCCCATCCACCGCGCGCCATTTCCGGGCGTCGGTCCCACGACCGCACGACCCCGTCAGTACCGGACGCCGTCAGTCCCGGACCCCGTCAGCCCCAGACCCCGTCAGTCCCACGACCCCTGCGCCGGAGGCAGTGCCGCAAGCTCCGCCAGGTCCGCGGGCGTGAGCTGCACCTGCGCGGCCCCGGCGTTCTCCCGCGCCCACCGCTCCCGCTTGGCGCCGGGCACCGGCACCACCTGCGGTCCCTGCGCGAGCACCCACGCGAGGGCCACCTGCGCGGGCGTCGCGCCGTGCCGTTCGGCGACCCGGCGCAGGCCCACCACCAGCGGCTGGTTGGCCGCCATCATCTCGGCGGTGAACCGGGGATGCCGGGCCCGCAGGTCGTCCGGCTCGAAGCCCTGCCCCGGCGTCAGCGTGCCGGTGAGGAAGCCGTTGCCCAGCGGCATCGCCGCGAGCAGCCCCACACCCCGCGCGGCGCACCACGGCAGCAGCGCCACCAGTGCCTCCGGCGACCACACCGAGAGCTCGGCCTGCACCGCCGCCACCGGGAAGACCTGCTGGACGCGCTCCAACTGCCGGATCGTGGCGTCGTGGAGACCCGTGCGGGCCCCCGCGCGACGGCCGGCCCGCGCGCCCACCGCACACAGCCCGAGCGCGCGCACCTTCCCGGCCGACACCAGCTCGGCCATGGCGCCCCAGGTCTCCTCGACGGGCACCTCGGGGTCGGCGCGGTGCAGCTGGTACAGGTCGATGGTGTCCGTCTGCAGCCGCCGCAGCGACGCGTCGCAGGCGCGCTTCACATAGCCGGGGCGGCCGTTGGCGACGATGTGCTGCTCGCCGACGAGCAGCCCGCACTTCGTGGACACGAAGGCCTCCGCGCGCCGCTCCTTCAGCACCCGGCCGATCAGCAGCTCATTGGTGAAAGGACCGTACATGTCGGCGGTGTCGAGGAGCGTCGAACCCTCGTCGAGCGCCGCGTGCACGGTCCGCATCGAGGCGTCACCGCGCTGTCGGGAGCCGGTGTAGGCCCAGCTCATCGGCATGCAGCCGAGTCCGACGGCGCCCACCGCGAGCGCCCCCGCGCCGATCGTCCTGCGCTCCACCTGGCCGTACCCTCCCCTGTCCGGTGATCTTCGTCCGGGCGGCCCCCAACGTAACCTCTGCGCCCGCGCACGCCGCGTGCGGCCTGTGCGCATTAGCCTCCTGGACATGACGACCGACGTATGGCTGCCCGTGGCGGCGTCCGAGATCGAGGGCCTGCCCGCCCCTCACGACGAGGGCTTCACCTACCGATTCTGGGACGGCGGCGACTATCCCGCCGACCCCGCCGACTGCGTCTTCTACGGGGTCCCCTACATGATCGACCCCGCGGTCTGCGCGCGCCCGCTGTCCGAGATGACGTCCCTGCGCGTCGTCCAGACCCTGACCGCGGGCGTCGACCACGTGCTGCCCGCCGTCGAACGGCTCGCTCCGGGTGTTCAGTTGTGCAACGCGCGCGGGGTCCACGAAGCCAGCACCGCCGAGCTCGCCCTGACGCTGACCCTCGCCTCCCTGCGGGGCATTCCGCGTTTTGTGGAGGGACAGCGGGTACAGGAGTGGCGACAGGGGTTCAACCCGGCCCTCGCCGACAAGTCCGTCCTCATCGTGGGCTACGGAGCGATCGGTTCGGCGATCGAGGACCGGCTCACGGGCTTTGAGTGTGCGCGGGTGGCGCGCGTTGCGCGCTCCGAGCGTGCCACGGAGCGCGGTCCCGTGCTTCCGCTCTCCGAACTGCCCCGACTGCTGCCCGAAGCCGATGTCGTGATCCTTTCCACGCCGCTCACGGACTCCACGCGCGGAATGGTGAACGCCGATTTCCTCTCGCACATGAAGGACGGCGCGCTCCTGGTGAACGTCGCCCGCGGCTCCGTTGTCGACACCAAGGCGCTCCTGGCCGAGCTGGAGAGCGGCCGCCTCACCGCGGCCCTGGACGTCACCGACCCGGAGCCGCTGCCCCCCGGTCACCCCTTGTGGCAGGCCCCCGGCGTGCTCATCAGCCCGCACGTGGGCGGCCCGACGTCCGCCTTCCTGCCCCGCGCCAAGCGCCTCCTTTCCGGCCAGTTGAACCGGTACGCGGCCGGGGAGCCGCTCGCCAACGTCGTCCTGACGACCGCGTAGCCGAGGGGCGCGGAAGCGGTAGGGAACGTTCCGTGCACGCTCCGCACCCGCCCGCGTGCGCCGCGTGTCCGCATTGACGCTGGCAGTCACGGAGAGTAGAGCAACCCTGTCCCTGAGTGACGAGACTGGTGTATCGTCCCGACTGGGGATGCGCCGTGAACCGTTCGGCGCCGGGGACGTGGCAACAGGACTGCGAGGGGGGCGACGGGCGATGTACGGCCTATGGGCGAACGATCCGACGCGGCGGGACCACCGCCGACGACTCTCGCGCACACCGATCCGCAGACGCCGGGACGCCACCCGGCGTCACCGACCGCTGTGCCGCTCCGGCGGCCCGTGCCCGGCCTGCGGCCACCCGCGGCCGGCGCGCACCCGCCCGCCCCGCACGAGCCCGCCCTGCCGCGGCCCCGCACCTGGCCCGGTCCGTGGACGTGGCGCCCCAGGCCGGGGCGCCGCCGCGAGGAGCGGGGCGGACCGGTGAGCGGGCAGTCGGCTTCCGTGACCGTCCTGGAGGGCCGGATCGGGCCACCCGTGCCGCCGCCGGGAGCGCCGCTCACCCGGCGCCCGGCCTCCGGCTCCGGACTGCTCTCGCAGGTCGTCCTGCTGCTGGTCTGCGGGGGATACGCGACCGGGTCCGCGCTCGGCTGGGGCTCCGACCGCCTCGCGCTCATCATGGGGGACTTCGGGCTCAGCGCGGCCGCCGCCGTCGCCGCCGTCTCCTGCTTCCGGTACTCCCGCACCCGCCGCAGCCGCTTTCGACCCGCCTGGCTGCTGTTCGCGCTCTCCTCGGCGATGGCGGCCTGCGGCAACGGCGTCTGGGGATGGTACGAGGTCGTCCTCGAGCGCCCCGTGCCCAGCCCGGGCTACGCGGACCTGTTCTTCCTGTGCTTCGCGCCCCCCGCCATCATCGGGCTCCTCGTGCTCGCCAAGCGGCCGGTCACGAAGGCCGGTTGGGTGTGCCTCGCGCTCGACGCCTGGCTCATCGGCGGCTCCCTGCTCACGCTCTCCTGGAGCCTCGCCCTCGCGCACAACGCGCAGTTCGAGGGCCCCAGCGTCGCGCACGCCGCGCTGTCGCTCGCGTATCCGCTCCTGGACATCGCGCTCGTCAGCATGGTCCTCGCGCTGCACTTCAGACGATCCTCGGCGAACCGCACCGCCGTGAACACCGCCATCGGCGCCCTCGCGCTCACGGTGATGTGCGACGCCCTGTTCACCTCGCCGATGCTGCACGCCAGTTACCGCTCGGGCCAGCTGCTCGACGCCGGCTGGTTCGCCGGTTCGCTCCTGCTCGCCTACGCACCCTGGGCGGCCTCCGGGCACGGCCGCGGCCACTTCGGGACCGCCCGCGCCGGCGAGAGCCCGGTGCGCGCGGCGTACCGGGCGTACAGCAGGACCCGCTGCCCCGACGGCCGCGGCCTCCGCGCGCACGACGAGCGCTACGACCGCGAGGACCGTCCCGGCGAGCGCCCCGACGGCCGCGGGCGGTACGCCACCACCCGCCCCATCGCCGGATCGCTCGCCGCCCTCACGCCCTACCTGGCCGCGGCCGTCTGCACCCTGGGGATCCTCTACAACGTCCTCAACGGCCGCAGCGTCGACGAGGTCGTGCTGTTCACCGCGGGCACGGTCGTCCTCGCACTCGTCGTGCGCCAGGGCATCATGCTGCTCGACAACATCACGCTCACCCAGGAACTGGCCCAGAAGGAGAACCACTTCAGGTCCCTGGTCCAGGGGTCGAGCGACGTCATCATGATCGCCGCGCCCAGCGGCATCCTGCGCTACGTCAGCCCGGCCGCCGCCGGGGTCTACGGCCGCGACGCCGACGACCTCGTGGGCTCCGAACTGGCCACGCTCATCCACCCCGAGGACCTCGGCCGCGTCGTCCACGAAGTGCGCCGCTTCCTCGCCGCCAACCCCGTGGAGGAACCCACCACCCGCATCGAATGCCGCTTCAAGTCCGGCTGCGGCGACTGGCTCAACGTCGAGTCCACCGTCAACCGCCACCACGGCGGCCTCATCTTCAACAGCCGCGACGTCACCGAACGGGTGCGCCTCCAGGCGCAGTTGCAGCACAACGCCGAGCACGATCCACTCACCGACCTGCCCAACCGGGCACTCTTCACCCGCCGAGTCGCCTCCGCGCTCGGCGGTCGCAGAGTCACCGACCGGGGCACCGCAGTCCTCTTCATCGACCTCGACGGATTCAAGGCCGTCAACGACACCATCGGGCACCAGGCGGGCGACGCCCTGCTCGTGCAGGCCGCCCAGCGGCTCCAGGAGGCCGTCCGCGCCTCGGACACCGCGTCCCGGCTCGGCGGGGACGAGTTCGCCGCCCTCATCGTCGGCGACGGAACCCGCGACCAGGCCGCCCGCGAGCGGCACATCTTCGAGCTGGCCGACCGCCTCAGAATCCGCCTCTCCCAGCCCTACGACATCGACGGCAACGACGTCCGGGTCGCCGCGTCCATCGGCGTGGCCTTCGCCGAACCGGGCGTGGGCGCGGGCGAGTTGCTGCGCAACGCCGACCTCGCGATGTACCGCGCGAAGGCGGCGGGCAAGGGCCGCGTCGAACTGTACGCACCCCAGATGCAGGCCGACGTCGCCCGCAAGGCCGAGCTGGCCACACGGCTGCGCAGCGCCCTGCACGACGGCGAGTTCGTGCTCCTGCACCAGCCCGTGGTGTCCCTGGAGACCGGCCGGGTCACCTCTGTGGCGGCCCAGGCGCGCTGGCGCTCGGCCCAGGGCATCCTCTTCACGCCCGCCGAGTTCCTGCGCACCGCCGACGGCGACGACCGCGCCGCCGAGCTGGGCCGCTGGCTCCTGGAGGAAGCCGTCGAGCAGGCCGCCGAGCGCGGCAGGACGGGCCACGCGGTGCCCGTCTGCGTGCGGGTCGGCGCCCGCCGCCTGGTGGACCGCTCCATGCCGCTCGGCTCCATCGAGGCGCTGCTCACCCGGCACGGCCTGCCCTCCGGCGGACTCGTCATCGAGCTGGCCGACAGCGACCCGCGGGTGTCCGTGGACGACCTGGAGCGCCGTCTTGCGTCCCTGCGCCGCCTCGGCGTGCGCATCGCCCTCGACGGCTTCGGCAGCGGCAGCGCGGCGATCACGGCACTGCGCCGGCTCCCCGTCGACGTACTGAAACTGGACCGTGGTCTGGTCGAGGGCGTCGTGGAGTCCGCGCGGCTGCACAAGATCACCTCGGGCCTCCTCCGGATCGCGGGCGACCTCGGCCTGTGCTCCGTCGCCGAGGGCGTCGACCTGCCCGAACAGGTCATCGCCCTGCGCGCGATGGGCTGCACGCACGGGTACGGCATGGCGTTCTCGGGCCCGCTCGACGAATACCGGCTGCGCCGGGCGCTCACGGTGGGGGAGTACCCCGTGCCGCACGGCGCCGTGGAGCCCGTGTGTGTGGGCGGCGGCCCCGCTTCCGAGCCCGCTGTCTACGGAGAGGGCGCGCCCGCCTTCAAGGCCGCCTCGGCGGCGTACGGCGAATCGCCGACGCCCTTCGGCGGTCCCACCACACCCTTCGGCGCGGCGGGGGCGGCTCTCGCAGCCGGATCTCCCTCCTACGGTCGCTCACATAATGAGACGCCCATCCCACCTACTTGACAGGTGTGGCGCGCCAGGGGGAGGGTCAGAGCCATGCGCACCCGAATTCTCGTACTTGGAAAGCGCGTCGGCTGAAGCTGGGACGCACCGGTCCGGACACCGGAGACACCCAGCGACCGCACCCGGCGCGCTCCCCTCGCTTGCCTCACGGCACGAGGGGTTTTTTGTTGCACTGGCACCTGCCAAACCCTGGCAAAAACCCCGCGCCACCCCCGCAGAATCCTCAGCAAAGACCCTCAGCTTCGAGAAGAGAATGCCGATGACCGAGCAGGCCACCGGGGCCCACCATCCGCAGCCCCGGCCCCGATCCTCAGGACCGCAGTCCGTCGCCGTCGAGCACGTCACGGGCGCGCAGTCGCTGATCCGCGCTCTCGAGGAAGTCGGGGCCGACACGGTATTCGGCATTCCCGGAGGAGCCATCCTCCCCGCGTACGACCCGATGATGGACTCCACCCGGGTGCGCCACATCCTGGTCCGCCACGAGCAGGGCGCGGGCCACGCGGCCACCGGGTACGCGCAGGCCACCGGCAAGGTCGGCGTCTGCATGGCGACCTCGGGGCCCGGCGCCACCAACCTGGTCACGCCCATCGCGGACGCCCACATGGACTCCGTCCCGCTGGTCGCGATCACCGGCCAGGTGGCGTCCAAGGCGATCGGCACGGACGCCTTCCAGGAGGCGGACATCGTCGGCATCACGATGCCGATCACCAAGCACAACTTCCTGGTCACCAAGGCCGAGGACATCCCGCGCACCATCGCGGAGGCCTTCCACATCGCCTCCACAGGACGCCCGGGCCCGGTCCTCGTCGACATCGCCAAGGACGCCCTGCAGGCGCGCACCACGTTCTCCTGGCCGCCCCAGCAGGAGCTGCCCGGCTACCGCCCGGTGACCAAGCCGCACGCCAAGCAGATCCGCGAGGCCGCGAAGCTCATCACCGCCGCCAAGCGCCCCGTCCTGTACGTCGGCGGCGGCGTCATCAAGGCCGGCGCCACCGCCGAGCTGAAGGTCCTCGCCGAACTCACCGGAGCGCCCGTCACCACCACCCTGATGGCGCTCGGCGCGTTCCCCGACAGCCACCCGCTGCACGTGGGAATGCCGGGCATGCACGGTGCGGTCACCGCCGTCACCGCGCTGCAGAAGGCCGACCTGATCGTCGCCCTCGGAGCCCGCTTCGACGACCGCGTCACCGGCAAGCTGGACAGCTTCGCCCCGTACGCCAAGGTCGTGCACGCCGACATCGACCCCGCCGAGATCGGCAAGAACCGCACCGCCGACGTCCCGATCGTCGGCGACGCCCGCGAGGTCATCGCCGACCTGGTGCAGGCCATCCAGGCCGAGCACACGGCAGGACACACCGGTGACTACGCCGCCTGGTGGGCCGACCTGAACCGCTGGCGCGAGACGTACCCGCTGGGCTACGACCACCCGGACAACGGGCAGCTCTCGCCGCAGCAGGTCATCGAGCGCATCGGCCAGCTGGCGCCGGAGGGCACGATCTTCGCCGCGGGCGTCGGCCAGCACCAGATGTGGGCGGCGCACTTCATCCAGTACGAGCAGCCCGCGACCTGGCTCAACTCCGGCGGCGCCGGAACCATGGGCTACGCGGTGCCGGCCGCGATGGGTGCGAAGGCCGGACAGCCCGACCGTACGGTCTGGGCGATCGACGGCGACGGCTGCTTCCAGATGACCAACCAGGAACTGACCACCTGCGCCCTGAACAACATCCCGGTCAAGGTCGCCATCATCAACAACGGCGCGCTCGGCATGGTCCGCCAGTGGCAGACGCTGTTCTACAACCAGCGCTACTCCAACACCGTGCTGCACAGCGGCCCGGAGGCGGACGGCAAGCAGCCGAGCGCGGGCACCCGGGTCCCGGACTTCGTCAAGCTGTCCGAGGCGATGGGCTGCCACGCGATCCGCTGCGAGGACCCGGCCGACCTGGACAAGGTCATCGAAGAGGCCAACGCCATCAACGACCGCCCCGTCGTGATCGACTTCATCGTCCACGAGGACGCCCAGGTGTGGCCGATGGTCGCCGCAGGCACCTCCAACGACGAGGTCATGGCCGCCCGGGGCGTCCGCCCCGACTTCGGCGACAACGAAGACGACTGAGAGCAGCAGGAACCAGGAAGAGGAATGACCGCCATGACCCCCATGTCGAAGCACACGCTCTCGGTCCTCGTCGAGAACACCCCCGGCATCCTGGCCAGGATCGCCGCCCTCTTCTCCCGCCGCGGCTTCAACATCGACTCCCTCGCCGTCGGCGTCACCGAGCACCCCGACATCTCCCGCATCACCATCGTCGTGAATGTCGAGGAACTCCCGCTCGAACAGGTCACCAAGCAGCTCAACAAGCTGGTCAACGTCCTGAAGATCGTCGAACTCGAGCCGGGTGCGGCCGTGCAGCGCGAGCTGGTCCTCGCCAAGGTGCGCGCCGACAACGAGACCCGCTCCCAGATCGTCGAGATCGTCCAGCTGTTCCGCGCCAAGACCGTGGACGTCTCCCCGGAGGCGGTCACCATCGAGGCCACCGGCAGCAGCGACAAGCTGGAGGCCATGCTCAAGATGCTGGAACCCTTCGGCATCAAGGAGCTGGTCCAGTCCGGCACGATCGCGATCGGCCGCGGCTCGCGCTCCATCACCGACCGCAGCCTGCGCGCCCTCGACCGCTCCGCGTAGTGCCCGCCCCGCGCGCGGACCACCCCCTTCCGCGCGCGGCGCGGGTCCCGGATCGCGAGACCCGACAACTTCCCTCACCCAGCCCGCCGTACGGTGGGACGCAACACCAGCACACATAGGAGATATCCAGTGGCCGAGCTGTTCTACGACGCCGACGCCGACCTGTCCATCATCCAGGGCCGCAAGGTCGCGGTCATCGGTTACGGCAGCCAGGGTCACGCCCACGCCCTCTCGCTGCGCGACTCCGGTGTGGACGTGCGGGTCGGCCTCCACGAGGGCTCCAAGTCCAAGGCGAAGGCCGAGGAGCAGGGCCTGCGCGTGGTCACGCCGGCCGAGGCGTCCAAGGAGGCCGACGTCATCATGGTCCTGGTCCCGGACCCGATCCAGGCCCAGGTCTACGAGGAGTCCATCAAGGACAACCTCAAGGAGGGCGACGCGCTCTTCTTCGGCCACGGCCTGAACATCCGCTTCGGCTTCATCAAGGCCCCCGAGGGCGTCGACGTCTGCATGGTCGCCCCCAAGGGCCCGGGCCACCTGGTGCGCCGCCAGTACGAGGAGGGCCGCGGCGTCCCGTGCATCGCGGCGGTCGAGCAGGACGCCACCGGCAAGGGCTTCGACCTGGCCCTGTCGTACGCCAAGGGCATCGGCGGCACCCGCGCGGGCGTCATCAAGACGACCTTCACCGAGGAGACCGAGACCGACCTCTTCGGCGAGCAGGCCGTCCTCTGCGGTGGTACGGCCGCGCTGGTCAAGGCCGGTTTCGAGACCCTCGTCGAGGCGGGCTACCAGCCGGAGATCGCCTACTTCGAGTGCCTGCACGAGCTGAAGCTCATCGTCGACCTGATGTACGAGGGCGGCCTGGAGAAGATGCGCTGGTCGGTCTCCGAGACCGCCGAGTGGGGCGACTACGTCACCGGCCCCCGCATCATCACCGACGCCACCAAGGCCGAGATGAAGAAGGTCCTCGCCGAGATCCAGGACGGCACGTTCGCCAAGAACTGGATGGACGAGTACCACGGCGGTCTGAAGAAGTACAACGAGTACAAGACGCAGGACTCGGAGCACCTCCTGGAGACCACCGGCAAGGAGCTGCGCAAGCTCATGTCTTGGGTCAACGACAACGAGTAGGGCTACGTCGACGGGGGTCGGGGCCGATTGCCCCGGCCCCCTCGGCCGTAGCACCGCCTCGGGGCTCTGCCCCGGACCCCGCTCCTCAATCTCCCCCAAGCTCTTAAGGAGCAGGGGGGACCCCCATGAGGGGCTGATTCTGTTGTCCGTCGCGGCCAGCCACGTCCGGGTGATCCTTCCAGTGAGGCGTATAAGGCACCCGGACGCGCCACTACACTGCAAACCACATTCGCGTCAGGCCCACAGCGTCGTGCGTCTTCCACGCGGTAGCCACCTCCACCGCCTGCGGCCGCCGGGACGGCCGTCTGCATTGGACTAGTGAGGACTCACGTGAGCACTGCTGCCACCGGCAAACCGGTCGTACTCATCGCTGAAGAGCTGTCGCCCGCGACTGTCGACGCGCTGGGCCCGGACTTCGAGATCCGGCACTGCAACGGCGCGGACCGCGCCGAACTGCTGCCCGCCATCGCCGACGTCGACGCCGTCCTGGTCCGCTCCGCGACCAAGGTCGACGCCGAGGCCATCGCCGCCGCCCCCAAGCTGAAGGTCGTCGCCCGCGCGGGCGTGGGCCTCGACAACGTCGACGTCTCCGCCGCCACGAAGGCGGGCGTCATGGTGGTGAACGCGCCCACCTCGAACATCGTCACCGCCGCCGAGCTGGCCTGCGGTCTGCTCGTCGCCACCGCGCGTAACATCCCGCAGGCCAACACCGCCCTGAAGAACGGCGAGTGGAAGCGCTCCAAGTACACCGGCGTGGAGCTGGCCGAGAAGACGCTCGGCGTCGTCGGCCTCGGCCGCATCGGCGCGCTCGTCGCCCAGCGCATGAGCGCCTTCGGCATGAAGGTCGTCGCCTACGACCCGTACGTGCAGCCCGCGCGCGCCGCCCAGATGGGCGTGAAGGTCCTCTCCCTCGACGAGCTCCTCGAAGTCTCCGACTTCATCACCGTGCACCTGCCGAAGACCCCCGAGACCCTCGGCCTCATCGGCGACGACGCGCTGCACAAGGTCAAGCCGTCCGTGCGCATCGTCAACGCCGCGCGCGGCGGCATCGTCGACGAGGAGGCGCTGTACTCCGCCCTCAAGGAGGGCCGCGTCGCGGGCGCCGGACTCGACGTGTACGCCAAGGAGCCGTGCACCGACTCCCCGCTCTTCGAGCTCGACCAGGTCGTCTGCACCCCGCACCTCGGCGCGTCCACCGACGAGGCCCAGGAGAAGGCGGGCATCTCCGTCGCCAAGTCCGTCCGGCTCGCCCTCGCCGGTGAGCTGGTGCCGGACGCCGTGAACGTCCAGGGCGGCGTCATCGCCGAGGACGTGCGCCCCGGGCTGCCCCTCGCCGAGAAGCTCGGCCGGATCTTCACCGCCCTCGCGGGCGAGGTCGCCGCGCGGCTCGACGTCGAGGTGTACGGCGAGATCACCCAGCACGACGTCAAGGTGCTCGAACTCTCCGCCCTCAAGGGCGTGTTCGAGGACGTCGTCGACGAGACCGTGTCGTACGTCAACGCCCCCCTCTTCGCCCAGGAGCGCGGTGTCGAGGTGCGCCTCACGACCTCCTCCGAGTCGCCCGACCACCGCAACGTCGTCACCGTGCGGGGCACCCTCGGCGACGGCGAGGAGATCGCCGTGTCCGGCACGCTCGCCGGGCCCAAGCACCACCAGAAGATCGTGGCCGTCGGCGACTACGACGTCGATCTCGCGCTCGCCGACCACATGGTCGTCCTTCGCTACGCCGACCGGCCCGGTGTCGTCGGCACCGTCGGGCGTGTCCTCGGCGAGGCCGGGATCAACATCGCCGGGATGCAGGTCGCTCGCGCTGACGTCGGGGGCGAGGCGCTCGCCGTCCTCACCGTCGACGACACGGTGCCGCAGCCGGTCCTCGCGGAGCTGGCGGAGGAGACCGGGGCGACCTCGGCCCGGTCGGTGAACCTGGCGGACTAGGGCTCCGACCGGGGGTGGGTGTCCCGTGCGGGTGGGACAGCCTCCCCCGAATCGGCGCTCCGCGCCTCGTCCTCAATCGCCGGACGGGCTAAAACGGTGCCGCAGCGGCGCTGTCTATAGCCCCTCCGGCGTTTGAGGAGCGGGGTCTGGGGCGGAGCCCCAGGATCGGGAAGGGGCGGGCTTGGGGAAGGCTCCGCGCAGCGCCCCCGCCGCCACCCCCGCCGCAGTGAGCAGCACCCCCGCCCCCACCAGCGCAGCGACATGCATGCCGCTGGTGAACGCCGAACGCGCCGCCGCGGTGAGGGCGTCGGCCGCCGGTGACGGCAGATGACCGGCGGCGGCCAGCGCGCCGCCGAGGGTCTCGCGGGCCTCCGTCGGCGCCCCCGACGGCATCTCGTGCCGGTACACGCCGGTGCCGACCGACCCGAGGACGGCCATCCCGAGCGCCCCGCCGAACTCCTGCCCGGTCTCCATGAGCGACGCCGCCGCCCCGGCCTTCTCGGCGGGCGCGGACCCGAGGGCCAGGTCGGTCAGTCGGGAGCCGACGACGACCGTGCCGCAGGCGAGCACGCCCGCCCCGGCGAGCACCGTCCACAGCGCGTCGGTGTCCGCGAGGAACAGCAGCCCGTACCCGCACGCGGCGACGCCGAAGCCGCCCGCGACCACGTACGCCCGGTCCACGCCCCGCCGCACCAGCGCCGTCGCGACCGGCGCCCCGCAGCCGATGAGGACCGAGGGGAGCAGCGCCCACAGGGCCGCCTCCAGCGCGCTCTTGCCGAGCACGGACTGCAGGTACTGCGTCGTGAAGTACGCCGAACCCATCACCGCGAACGACGAGACGAGGTTGAGGGCGACGGCGGGGCCGAAGCCGCGTGCCCGGCGGAACAGGGCGGGGGAGATCAGCGGTGACGTGGCCGTGCGCTGGCGGTGCACGAAGAGGAGGGCGAAGACGAGGCCCACGGCGATCGACACGACGTACTGCGGACGCGGGCCCTCGGAGGGGATCTCCTTGAGGCCGTAGACGACGGGGAGCACCGCCGCCAGGGAGAGGGGCACGCTCAGGACGTCGAAGCGGCCCGGGCGCGGGTCCCTTGACTCCGGGATGAGGACCGGCGCGAGCGCCAGGAGCAGCGCCATCGCGGGCAGGTTCACCAGGAACACCGAGCCCCACCAGAAGAACTCGACGAGCAGCCCGCTGAGCACCGAGCCGAGCGCGACACCCGCGACCAGGACTCCGGACCAGATGCCGATCGCCGTCGCGCGCTGACCGGGATCGCGGAACAGGGTGCGGACCAGGGCCAGCGTGGACGGCATCAGCGTGGCACCGCCGATGCCGAGGACGGCGCGGGCGGCGATGAGGAGTTCGGGGCTGCTCGCGTACGCGGCGGTCAGGGAGGCCGCGCCGAACGCGGCGGCGCCGCACAGGAGCAGCTTGCGGCGGCCCACGCGGTCGCCGAGCGAGCCCATGGTCATGAGCAGCCCGGCCAGCACGAAGGCGTAGATGTCGAAGATCCACAGCTGCTGGGTGCCGGTGGGCTCCAGGTCGGCGTTGATCGCGGGGACCGCGAAGTACAGGACCGAGACGTCCATCGAGACGAGCAGCAGCGGAAGCATCAGGACGGCGAGCGCCGTCCACTCCTTGCGGCCCGCGCGGGCGGGGACGGGCGTGGTGGTCACGGGCTGCGGCGGCTGCGGGGCCGGGGGTGGGTTCGTAGGCATGAGCGGGACTGTACGAGCGTATAAAACAACTGTCTAGTACGAGCGTATGGGACGTGCGTGTAGGACGGGCGTGTGGGACGATCGTGTGGGACAGGTGTCTGGATCGTGGGTAGGGTTGGCGCATGGGACACCGTGAGGATCTGCTGGAAGGCGCCAAGCGCTGCCTGCTGGAGAAGGGGTTCGTGCGCACCACGGCCCGCGACATCGTCAAGGAGTCGGGGACGAACCTCGCGTCGATCGGCTACCACTACGGCTCCAAGGACGCGCTGCTCGCGCAGGCCTACATCGCGCTCATCGAGTCCATCGGCGACGCCTTCGGCCCGGCGGCCGGGGCCGGCGAGGCGCCCGGCGGGTCCCTGGAGCGGTTCCAGGAGGTGTGGGGGAACGTCATCCGTACGTTCCCTCAGGCGCGCGGGGTGTGGGTGCTCACCATGGAGTTCATCACCCACGGCGACCGGCTGCCCGGCGTGCGCGAACTGGTCGTCAAGGCGCAGAAGGAGGGGCGCGCGGGGTTGGCCGCGCTGATCCTCGGCATCGACGAGGACCGGCTGCCCGACGACGTCCTGGAGGCCGAGGGGCGGCTCTATACGACGCTGCTCAACGGGCTCATGGTGCAGTGGCTCTTCGACCCGGACTCGGCGACGGACGCGGCGCAGCTGACGGAGGGGCTGCGGCGGGTGATGGCGCGGGCGGGGGCGCCCGGCCCGGACTCCTGACGCGCGCGTGTCCGGATTCCTGGCGCACGCGCGTGTCCGGATGTGACAGAAGCCCGTCATTGTGGATGTGCGGGGCGCGGGCGACGATAAGTCCATGCCCCGTTCCCGACGCATCGTCATCGCGGTCTTCCCGGACGTCGACCTGCTCGACGTGACCGGCCCGGCCGAGGTGTTCGCGCTGGCCAACCGCGAGACCGGCGGCCGCGCGGGCTACGACGTGCAGCTTGCGGGGCCGACCGGCGGCGCCGTCACCACGTCGGCGGGGGTGCGGCTCCTCGCCGACCTCTCGTTCGCCGAGGTCGGCGGCGGCGGGGCGCGCGGGGGCGGCGGTGTCATCGACACGCTGCTCGTGCCCGGCGCCGTCGACATGCTTCCCGAAGGCCCGGTCGCCCGGATCGACCAGGACGTCGTGGCGTGGGTGAAGGAGACCGCGCCCGGCGCCCGGCGGGTCGCGTCGGTGTGCGTCGGCGCGCACGTCCTCGCCGCTGCGGGGCTGCTCGACGGGAAGCGGGTGACCACCCACTGGTCCACCGCCGCCCAACTCGCCGCCGAACACCCGGAGGTGACGGTCGACGCCGACCCGATCTTCGTGCGGTCCGGGCGGGTGTGGACCGGGGCGGGCATCAGCGCCTGCATGGATCTGGCGCTCGCCCTGGTCGCCGAGGACCTGGGCGAGGAGGTCGCCCTCACGGTGGCCCGGCAACTGGTGATGTACCTCAAGCGTCAGGGCGGGCAGAGCCAGTTCTCCGTACCGCTGAGCCGGCCGCCCGCGTCCCGGCGGGACATCGAGGAGCTGCGGACGTACATCGCGGAGCACCTCGACGCCGACCTGTCGGCGGGGGCGCTCGCCGGGCGGATGGCCCTCAGCGAACGGCACTTCGCGCGGGTCTTCCGCCAGGAGACCGGCACCGGACCCGCCGCCTACGTCGAGGCCGTCCGGGTGGAGGCGGCCCGCCGCCTCCTCGAAAGCACCGACGAACCCCTGGAACGGGTCGCCGCCGCCAGCGGGTTCGGCTCCGTGGAGACCCTGCACCGGGCGCTGCGCAAGCAGATCGACACGACCCCCGCGGCCTATCGCCGCCGCTTTCGCACCGCGACCTGACCCGCCGCTTCCGCACCACGATCCGGGCCGCCGGATCCGGCACCGCTCTCACCGACCGAACCCGGGCACCGGGGCACTCACGCGAGCCGTGCGGCTTCGCCGTGCCCGCGCGCCCGCCACGTACCCACCTCGAAAGGAACCCCCTCATGACCGCTCCCACGCAGCCCTCCGCCACCCTCCGTCAGGTGATCGGCCTGGAGGCCGAGCTGCCCCGGCTCGGTGACACCACCCTCGTCCTGATCGACTACCAGAACACGTACACCACCGGCGTGATGGAGCTGGAGGGCGCGAGCGAGGCGCTCGCCGCCGGGGCCCGGCTCCTCGCCGCCGCCCGCGCCGCCCGGATCCCCGTGGTCCACATCGTGAACGACGGGGGAGAAGGCACCCCGTACGACATCCGCGCGGAGATCGGCGCCATCTGCGACGAGGTCGCCCCCGTCGACGGGGAGCCCGTCGTGGTCAAGCAGTTCCCGAACTCCTTCCACGACACCCGGCTCCAGGAGGTCCTCGGTGAGCTGGGCGTCGAGGCGGGCGCGGATCTTGTGCTCGCCGGGTTCATGACGCACATGTGCGTCACCTTCACCGCCCAGGGGGCCTTCAACCTCGGCTACCGGCCCACCGTCGTCGCCGAGGCCACCGCCACCCGCACCCTCGCCGACACCGACGGCGCCGCCCTGCCCGCGGCGGCCCTGCACACCGCCGCGCTGGCCACGATCGGCGACCTGTTCGGCCGGGTCGCGCCGACGGTGGACGACCTGGTCAAGGCCTGATCGGCCAGGCGTCCGCTACAGGCGTGACGCCTTGAGGACCATGTGGAGCAGGAGCCGGTCCTCGCCCTCGTCCAGGTCCAGCTTCGTGAGCTGCTCCACGCGCGAGAGGCGGTAGTAGAGGGTCTGGCGGTGGATGCCGAGCTCGGCCGCCGCCCGTCCCGCCTGGCCCGCGCGGTCGAGGAACACCTCGGCCGTGCGGGCCAGTTCGCGATGGGCGGGGGAGAGCAGCTCGCGGGCCGCCGCGTCCCGCGCCGCCTCCGGGGGCAGCGCCGTGAGCAGCCGGTACGGCCCGATGTCCGACCAGCGCGCGAGCGGCGCGAACCGCGGTTCGGCGAGCGCCGCCCGCGCCGCCGCCGTCGCCTCGCCCCAGGCCGCCCCCAGGTCGTCGAGCCCCCGCCGCGCCCCGGCCACCCCGGCCGCCGCGCCCTGCCCCGCCGACTCGGCCAGGCGGGCGGCCGCCGTGAGCGCGGGCGTCAGGGCGTCCGCCGACCGAAGGCGCACCAGGACCGCGAGCGCCTGGCCGAGGACGCCGGGCGCCGTGGTCCACGGCACCGTGCACAGGGCCGCCGCGCCCGGCACCGTCCGCAGCGCGGGCGCGTCGTCCGGGTCGGCGACCGGGTCCGGTGCGGGGGCGGTGCGCGCGGGTCCGCTGCCGGAGTGCCGCCGGGAGCCGGGGGCGTGCCAGGGCGCCACGCACACCAGGGCGTGCGGCCCGTCCGCGCGCGGGCCGAGCGCCGTGTGCAGCGCCGCCACCGTCATGTCCCGCTGCCAGCCGCGCTCCGCCGTCAGGGCCGCCCGGAACTCCCGGGTGAGGTCGGCGCCCGCCCGGACCTCCTCCGCGAGCAGCGCCCCGATCCGCGCGGCCACCTCCATGGCGGCGGTGAGCTGCGCGTCCGTGGGGCCCGGCTCGTCGTCGAGCAGCCAGACGTATCCCAGCGCGAACCCCCGATGGCGTACCGGAAGGCAGACGCGGCCGCGGTGCACGCCCGCCTCCGGGGTGGGCGGGATACGGACCGGTCCTGTGGCGCGGGTGATGCCGAAGCTCTCGAACCAGGCGCGGACCTGGGCGGTGGAGCGGCGGGTGAGGATCGAGCGGGTCCTGACCGGATCGAGGTCGGGGGCGTCGAGGCCGTCGCCGCCGTCGTGCGCGCCGAAGGCGATCAGCTCGAAGTCGCGGTTCTCCAGCGTGGCGGGCGCGCCGAGCAGGGTCGAGATCTCGTCGACCAGTTCCTGGTAGTCGCCCTTCACCCGCCGCCGCCCTTCCCTCGCACTCGTGCCGTACGCAGCCCGTCCCGGGCCCGTCCGGAATCCATTGTCACGCAGTCCCGCCCGCCCCTCATACATATGTCTGAGATCCAGCCCACGGATGCGTGACAGGTGTCGATGGCCCAAGGTCGGACGGATCCATAAGTTTCACGGTGGTTCTCCGTGTCGTACCGGTTTTGTCGCAAAATTGTCGGTACGGCACTCGCTCGTACTCCCGTGGAGGTGCCCGTGCTGGGTCCCGTGATCCTTGCCGCGTCGCGCAGTGACCAGATGCGCCGTTTCGTGTCGGCGGCGCCGGGCACCAAGCAGGTCGTCGACCGCTTCATCGCCGGTGAGACCGTCGACCAGGTGGTCCCGATCGTCGTCGACGCCGCCGACAAGGGCCTTGAGGTCACCCTGGACGTGGTGGGCGAGGACATCACCACGGTGGAGCAGTCCCACGCCGCGCGCGACGCCTACCTGGAGCTGATCGACCGGCTCAAGGACCTCGGTCTCGGCACGAAGGCCGAGATGTCCGTGAAGCTGTCGATGTTCGGCCAGGCGCTGGAGGACGGCCATGACCTGGCCCTCGCCAACGTCCGCCCGGTCGTCGAGGCCGCCGCCGCGATCGGCACCACCGTCACCCTCGACGCCGAGGACCACACCACCCTCGACTCGATGTTCGCCATCCACGAGGAGCTGCGGAAGGACTTCCCGCAGACCGGCTGCGTCATCCAGTCGTACCTGTTCCGCACCGAGGACGACGCCCGCCGCCTGGCCGCGAACGGCAGCCGCGTGCGGATCGTGAAGGGCGCCTACAAGGAGCCCGCCGAGGTCGCGTACCAGGACAAGGCCGAGATCGACAAGGCGTACGTCCGGATCCTGAAGATCCTCATGGAGGGCTCCGGCTACCCCATGATCGGGTCCCACGACCCGCGGCTCATCGCCATCACCCAGGAGCTCGCGCGCCGCGCCGGGCGCAAACTGGATGAGTACGAATTCCAGATGCTCTACGGCATCCGTAGCGACGAGCACCTGCGGCTCGCCGCCGAAGGCCACCGGATGCGCGTGTACACCGCCTACGGCACCGACTGGTACGGCTACTTCATGCGCCGTCTCGCGGAGAAGCCGGCGAACCTGCTGTTCTTCGCCCGTTCGGTCCTCACCAAGGGCTGAGCCCGCCCCCGGCCGCCAGATTTCCCCCGCACAAAGGAGTTACGGAACTCATGGACGCTGTGACCCAGGTCCCCGCCCCGGTCAACGAGCCGGTCCACGGCTACGCCCCCGGCTCCCCGGAGCGCGCCCGGCTCGAGACCAAGCTCAAGGAGCTGTCCGAGAACCCGATCGAGCTGCCGATGACGATCGGCGGCGTCAAGCGCCTCGGCGGCGGCGAGCCCTTCCAGGTCGTGCAGCCGCACAACCACAAGGCCGTCATCGGCACCGGCCGCGGCGCCACCCAGCAGGACGCGCAGGACGCCATCGACGCGGCCCTGGCCGCCGCCCCGGCGTGGCGCGCGATGTCCTTCGACGACCGCGCCGCGATCATCCTGCGCGCCGCCGAGCTGCTGTCCACGACGTGGCGCGAGACGCTGGCCGCCTCCACCATGCTCGGCCAGTCCAAGACCGCCCAGCAGGCCGAGATCGACACGCCCTGTGAGCTCGTCGACTTCTGGCGCTTCAATGTGAAGTACGCCCGTGACCTGCTCGCCGAGCAGCCCCCGGCGAACTCCACGGGCGTCTGGAACCGCCTCGACCACCGCCCGCTCGAGGGCTTCGTCTACGCGATCACGCCGTTCAACTTCACGGCCATCGCGGGCAACCTCCCCACCGCCCCCGCCCTGATGGGCAACGTGGTCGTGTGGAAGCCGTCCCCGACGCAGACGCACGCCGCCGTCCTGCTCATGCAGCTCCTGGAGGAGGCGGGTCTGCCCAAGGGCGTCATCAACCTCGTCACCGGCGACGGCATCGCGGTCTCCGAGGTCGCCCTGCACCACCGCGACCTCGCGGGCATCCACTTCACCGGCTCGACGGCGACCTTCCAGCACCTGTGGAAGACGGTCGGCGAGAACATCGCGAAGTACCGCACCTACCCGCGTCTGGTCGGCGAGACCGGCGGCAAGGACTTCGTCGTCGCCCACCCGAGCGCCGACCGCGCCGTCCTGAAGACCGCGCTGACCCGCGGCTCCTTCGAGTTCCAGGGCCAGAAGTGCTCCGCGTCCTCGCGCGCGTACGTCCCGGCCTCCATCTGGAACTCGGGCTTCAAGGAGGAGTTCGCCGCCGAGGTCGACGCCATCAAGATGGGTGACGTCACCGACCTGTCGAACTTCATCGGCGCCGTCATCGACGAGCGCTCGTTCGCCAAGAACAAGGCCGCGATCGACCGCGCCAAGGCGGACGAGACCTGCACGATCGTCGCCGGTGGTACGTACGACGACTCCGTCGGCTACTTCGTGCGCCCGACCGTCGTCGAGTGCACCGACCCGGCGAACGAGGTCTTCACGACCGAGTACTTCGGCCCGTTCCTCGCCGTCCACGTCTACGAGGACGACAAGTACGAGGAGATGCTGACCCAGATGGAGTCGGCGTCGGACTACGCCCTGACCGGCTCGGTCATCGCGGGCGACCGCGCGGCCGCCGCGTACACGATGGAGAAGCTCCGCTACGCCGCGGGCAACTTCTACATCAACGACAAGTCGACCGGCGCCGTCGTCGGCCAGCAGCCCTTCGGCGGCGGCCGCGCCTCCGGCACCAACGACAAGGCCGGTGCCCCGCAGAACCTGCAGCGCTGGACCCTGACCCGCGCCATCAAGGAGACGCTGGTCCCGCCGACCGACTACTCCTACCCGCACATGGGCTGATCCCCCGACCGGCGTCGGGCCCGCCTGCGGCCCGACGCCACCCCGACCCCCGCCCCCGGCCTGGGCCCCACCCCGGCCGGGGGCGGTGACGTATCCGTGTCGGCCCACCCGACTTCAGCACACGCGCCGGGCCAGGAAGTCGTCCATCAGGCCCGCGATCTGCTCCGCGTGCGTCTCCAGGGCGAAGTGGCCCGTCGGCAGCAGGTGGATCTCCGCCTCGGGCAGGTCGCGCTGGAAGGCGAGCGCCCCGGCGGGCACGAAGATCTCGTCGTGGCCTCCCCACACGGCGAGCACCGGCACCTGGCTCGCGCGGAAGTACGCGTGGAAGTCCGGGTAGAGGTCGATGTTGCTGCCGTAGTCACCCATGAGGGCGAGCTGGATCTCGTCCTGGCCGTCCCGCGCCATCATGGCCACGTCGTGGTCCCAGGCGTCCGGGCTGACCGCGCTCGGGTCCGGTACGCCGTGCGTGTACTGCCACTTGATGCCCTCGGGGGAGCGGATCTCGCGGACGGGCCCGGCCGTCTCCTCGCTCGGCGCCGCGATGTACGCGAACACGGGCGCCCACGCCTCCTTGCCGAGCCCGTCCTCGTAGGCGTTGCCGTTCTGCGTGACGATCGCCGTGACCCGGTCCGGGTGGGCGAGCGCGAGGCGCAGGCCGATCGGGGCGCCGTAGTCCTGCACATAGAGCGCGAACCGGTCCAGGCCGATCTTCTCCGTGAACTCGGCGGTGACAAGGGCGAGTTCGGCGAAGGTGTACGGGAAGTCCGTGGCCGCGGGGGTCGCCGAGCGGCCGAAGCCGACGTGGTCCGGCGCGATGACGCGGTACCGCCCGGCGAGGCGCGGGATGAGGTCGCGGAACATGTGCGAGCTGGTCGGGAAGCCGTGCAGGAGCAGCAGGGCGGGGGCGTCGGCGGGACCCGCCTCGCGGTAGAAGATCTCGTGGCCGCGGACCTCGACGGACCAGTAGTGCACCTGGGCGCGCATATCTAACCCCTCATCGCTCTTTCAGTGGTTGTCGATGAGGTGATTCGAGCATGCCTCCGGCTAACCAGTCAAGTGTCTTTTACTGGTTAGCCGGAGGCGGGGGTGCGGTGCCGGGGGCGGGCCGGTGCGGTCAGACCTCCACGAGGACCTGGTCCAGGGACTTCCGTACGAGGTCGGGGACCTGGCAGTCCGGGGCCGGATAGCCGACGGGGAGCACCGCGAACGCCTTCTCGTTCGCCGGGCGGCCGAGCACCTCCGACAGGAAGCGCATCGGGCTCGGCGTGTGCACCAGCGCGGCCAGGCCCGACAGGTGCAGGGCCGAGAGCAGCATGCCGACGGCGATGCCCACGGACTCGTCCACGTAGTAGTGCTTGTGTTTCGTGCCGTCCTCGCCGAGCCAGTAGCGCTGCTGGAAGACGACGATCAGCGCGGGCGCGTCGGTGAGGTGCCGCTTCACCTCGTCCGTGCCGAGCGGGCGCAGCGCGGCCAGCCACTCCTCGCCGAGCCGCCCGTCGTAGGAGATGCGCTCCTCGTGCTCGGCGGCCTCGCGGATCCGGCGGCGTATCTCCGGATCCTGTACGAGGACGAAGGTCCACGGCTGCTGGTGCGCGCCCGACGGCGCGGTGGCCGCGCAGGCGATGGCGTCCCGCACGGCCTGCGTCGGCACCGGGTCCGACGAGAACTGCCGCACCGTGCGGCGCTCCCGCATGCGGTCCCTCAACTCCGCGGCCTGGCTGAGGGATTCGGCCTCCGGCATGCGGGCCGGGCGGTAGGGGACGGAGCGGTAGGGCTGCCCGTGGATGGGGGTCCAGCGCTCTTCGGTGTGTCCGGTCTCCGGCTTGCTCTGTTCGGTATCAGGCATGAGCCGAGTGTGCCGCGCGGGGGCGGGGGCGGACAGGGGGCGGCGGCGGGTTTCGGGGGCGGGGCCGGTGCCCGTGGGGCGGCCCCGCCGGGCAGTCGGCGGTCAGCTCCAACTCCGTACGATCAGCGTCAGGCCGATCGTGAATCCGGTGCCGAGCAGGGCCAGATACAGGCCGTAGAACCGGCGCAGGCGGTGGGCGAGGAAGCCGAACGCGCCGCACACGAGGCCCACCGTGAGGGTGCGCGAGCCGCGCGCGAGGGCCGACTGGGCCAGCCAGTCCGGGGCCGGGACGTCGGCCTTGCCCGCTCCGGCCGCGTACACCTTGAAGGGGATGCCGTTCCACGGCTGGTCGTGGACGGCCGTCGCTCCGTGCGCGGCCAGCTCCGCGCGCACCTCCGCGCGCATGCGGTCCGTGGTCAGGGGCTGCGGCAACTGCGCGCCCGACGCGGCGAGTTGGAGGGCGAGGACGCCGCCCGCCAGCGTGCCCGCCAGGGCCGCGAGGGACAGCTTCAGGGCGCGGCGCGGCACCGCAACGCACACGATCGCCAGGAGCAGCTCCGGCATCAGCGGCCAGCTCAGGGCCTCCGCGAACGCCCAGGCGAACGCGAGCGGGAGGGCCCAGCGGGTCGCGAGGACGCGGGCGACGCGCTTGCGGACGCGGGAGTCCCTGAGGGGTTCCTCGGTCGTACGGCGGTGCAGTTCCGACACCGCCGCGCGGGCCTCCTCCGGGGTCGCCGTCGGCGGGAGCGGGGTGCCGATGCGGACGCGGACCAGGGACGGGCGCAGGGTGCCGTGCTTCGGCAGGAGGCGGTCCGTGCCCGCGATGCCCACCGGGACCACGGGGACGCCCGCCGCCCTCGCCAGGACCAGGGCGCCCTTGTGGAACGCGCCCAGCTCGCCCGCCCGGGCGCGGGTGCCCTCCGGGAACAGGACCACCGCGCGGCCCGCGCGCAGGTCGGCCGTCCTCGCCAGGAGGTCGTCCATGCCGCCGCCCGTGCGGCGTACGGGGAAGCCCGCGGCGAGGCGGGAGCAGATGCGGCTGCGCCAGGGGGAGGCGAACCAGTAGTCCGCCGCGGCGGCGATCGTGGGGGCGTGGCGGGCGTCCAAGGCGGCGAGGAGGGCCGCCGTGTCCGCGTGGGAGCTGTGGTTGGCCACGACCACGCAGCCGCCCTTGGGGAGGTGGCCGTGGCGGGAGACGCCTCCGGTGAGGGTGAGGAGGGTCCACCAGAGGGCTCTCCGTAGGAAAGCTGCGCTGCGCTTTCCCCGATCCCGCCCCTTCCCGAAACCGGGGCTGCGCCCCTGGACCCCGGGGGTGGGTTTTCCCGTCGGGTGGGACGGGGGCGCCGTCGAATCGGCGCTTCGCGCCTCGTCCTCAAACGCCGGACGGGCTGAAAACTTCGCCCGGCCGCGTGTTCGGCGAGCCGGACCGTGGAGGCGGTGCGGGCGTCCCACTCGGTGCGGACGGGTGCGGGTCAGCGTCGTCACAGTGTCACCGCCATCGTCACCAGGAGGGCCAGGAGCAGGGAGTCGATCCGGTCCAGGAGGCCGCCGAAGCCGGGGAGCCAGGTGCCCGCGTCCTTGACGCCCGCCTCGCGTTTCACCATGGACTCCAGGAGGTCGCCGAGGACGCAGCCGGTGAGGACGGCGAGCCAGAGCAGGGGCGTGAAGGCGCCGACCGCGGCCAGGGCTGCCGCGGTCGCGGCGGCCGAGCCGAGGACGCCCGCCCAGGTCTTGTTGGGGGACAGGGCGGAGAGGGGGCGGGCCAGGGGGCCGCGGCGGCCCAGGGCCGTGCCGCCGCACCACGCGCCCACGTCGCCGAACGCCACCGCCACGCCCACCGCCACCGCCGTGTCGCCCAGCAGCACGAGGCCGGTCAGGGACACGGGGATCCACAGCAGGCCGAAGACGGTACGGGCGGCGCGGGTGAAGCCGTGGGCCGCGTCGCCCGAGAACAGCGCGGGCAGCGCGGCGACGAGCAGGAGTCCGCCGACGACGCGTACGTCCAGGGTGTCCGGCGCGGCCCAGGCCGCCGCCGGGAGCAGCACCGCCGCCGCCCACAGCACCGCGCGCTCGGCGCGCGGCAGGGCCGCCATCCGCGCGTACTCGCCGACCGCGACCGCCCCGAGCCCCGCCGCGAGCACGAACGCGCCCGCCGGGCCCGCCCAGAACGCCCCGAGGAACAGCGGCGCCGCCAGCGCCCAGGTCCGCCACCGCCGCCGCAACTCGGCCCGCATCCGCACCCGCGCGGGCAGCGCGGCCACGGCCACACCCCCGGCGCCCAGCACCCCCGCCACGACCGGCACGGCCCGCCCGACCGTCTCCCCGACCAGGATCGCGAGACTCATCGCGCCCTCAACTCCTGCTGTGTCGAGGGGACGTCGGCCTGCTCGGGTGTCCGGGGCCGCCCCGGCTCCTGCGTCCGCCCCAATTCCCCCCACAGCCGCACGCCCCGCGTCACCGCCGTCACCGCCGAGCCCGCCGCGATCACCGCGAGGACCGGCACCCACCACCCGGACGCCGCCGCCACGACCGCCAGGGCGCAGCGTTCCGTCTTGCCGACCGGGCCGCCGTTGAGACGCGGTGCGCCCGCCGCCGCGCCCGCGAGGGACACCCAGGACGGGAGGGTCGCGGCCAGGGCCGCCGTGGCCACCAGCCACAGGGGGGCGAGCGTGAGGAAACCGGCGATGACGGCCAAGTCGGCCGCTCTGTCGCCCAGTTCGTTGAGGAGGGAGCCGCGGCGCGTCGTGCGGCCGGTGTCGCGGGCCAGGGCGCCGTCGAGGTTCGCGAACGCCAGGCGGGCCGCGAGCAGGAGCGCCACCGGCAGCGCCGCGAGCGGGGCCGGGAGCCAGGCGAGGGCCGCCCCCGCGCCCGCCGCGCACACCACGCCCGCCGCGGTCAGGGTGTCCGGGGACACCTCGCGGCGGGCCAGCGCGCCGCGTACGCCGGAGAGCTTCCGCGCGTACCACGGCTTCAGCGCGTACAGGCCGGGACCCGGGGATCCCGAGGAGCCAGAGGAAGCGTTCATGCAGGTGACTCTGCCGCCGCCGGGGGCACCGGAAAATCGGGGTGCGTACTCAAATGGGGTCTGAGTACCGTGGGTCCGTGATCAGTCAGACCACCTCTCCTTCCGCCGGCGGCACGGTGCTGCGCACAGCCCACACCGCCGACCTCTCCGCCGCCGAACTCCAGGCAGGACGCGCCCTGATGGACCTCGCCTTCGACGGCGACTTCGGCGACGAGGACTGGGCCCACGGGCTCGGCGGCATGCATGTGCTCGTGCACGACTCGGACGGCACGCTGCTCGCGCACGGCTGCGTCGTCCAGCGGCGCGTCCTGCACAACGGCCGTTCCCTGCGCGTCGGTTACGTCGAGAACGTCGCCGTGCGCCCCGACCGGCAGCGCCAGGGCCTCGGCGGCCAGGTGATGAGCGCCCTGGAGCGGATCGTCGACGGCGGCTACGACCTCGGCGTCCTCTCGCCCTCCGACGAGGGCGAGAAGCTGTACCGCGCGCACGGCTGGGAGACCTGGTCGGGCACCGTCGGCACGCTCGGCCCCGAGGGCCCGGTGTCCATGCCGGACGAGGACCCGCCGATGGTGTGGGGCTCCGACCTCGACCCGGCCCACGAACTGCTCATCGACTGGCGGGACGGGGACGTGTTCTAGGGCCTGTCGACGGGTCGGCGCGGCGTCGCGACGGACAGGCCCCAGCGGTCGTGCCGTACGGCTACGCTGGTGTCGCGCGAATGATCATCTTGCCCACGTTCTCGCCGCGCAGCATCCCCAGGAACGCCGTCACGATGTGGTCGAAGCCGTCCACGATCGTCTCGTCGAGGCCGATCCGGCCGCTCTGCAGATGCGGCACCACGAAGTCGTACAACTCGTCCTGCAGATGACGGTGGTTGCGCACGTGGAAGCCCTCCATGCGCAGGCTCTTCTCCACGATCTCGGTGAGGTTGCGGGGCGCGGACAGCGGCTCCAGGGCGTTGTACTGCGCGACGGTGCCGATCCGCACGATCCGGCCGAACTCCCGCAGCCCCTCGATCGCCGCCTCCAACTGCTCGCCGCCGACGTTGTCGACGTACACGTCCACGCCGTCGGGGGCCGCCTTCGCGAGCAGGTCCACGGCGGGACCCGCGTGGTAGTCGAAGGCGGCGTCGTAGCCGACCTGCTCCGTCAGGTACGCCACCTTCGCGGGCGAGCCCGCGCTGCCGACGATCCGGCCCGCGCCCATGACCCGCGCGAGCCGCCCCGTGGCCGTGCCCACGCCGCCCGCCGCCGCGGAGACGAACAGGTCCTCGCCCTCGCGGAGCTTCGCGATCCGGGTCAGGCCCACGTACGCCGTCAGGCCCGTGCCGCCGAGGATGCTCATGTGCGCCGACAGCGGCACCCCGTCGAAGCGCGGAAGCCGCTGGGCCTCCTCCGGGGTGACCACCGCGTGGGTGCGCCAGCCCTGCCGATGGAAGACGATCTCGCCCTCGGCGATCTCCGGCGTCCGGGAGGCGGTCACGCGGCCGATGGTGCGCCCTTCGAGCGGGGCGTTCAGGGCGAACTCGCCGTCCATCATCTCGCGGTGGTAGGGGTCGACGGACCAGTACAGGTTCTCCACCAGGGCGGTGCCCGGCGCGGGCTCCGGCACCGCGGACTCCACGAACGCGAAGTCGTCGGGGGTGGGGAAGCCGTGCGGGCGGGCGATCTGGTGGACGGTGCGGGCGGTGGCGCCGGAGATGCTGTTCATGGAGCCGACCGTAGGCGGGGAATGCGGGGGAGCGGCAGAGGGTTCGGTTCATGGAACGCGCCGAAGCATGAGCGCTCCTCATGGGAATCCATGACACGAACCAGACAGGACCAGGTGGGAACCGGTGGCCGAGCCCGACCTCGCCCCGCACGAGCTGCGGATCATCGTCGCCGTCGAGCGCGCCCGGAGCTTCTCCGGCGCCGCCCGGGACCTCGGCCTCACGCAGTCGGCGGTGTCGCACTCCGTGCGCGGCACGGAGCACAAGCTCGGCGCGGTGCTCTTCGAACGCGGCCGCAAGGGCGCAACGCCCACCCCGGCGGGCGAGCGGGCCGCCGCCCACGCGCGCCGCGTGCTGCGGCTCCTGGAGACCCTCGTCGCCGAGACCAGAGGTGCGGCAGGTGCCGCGGACGGCAGCGGCCCCGGGGCGCCCACCCTCACCGGACCCCTCCGCGTCGCCGCCTTCCGCAGCGCCGCCCTGCACCTGCTCCCGCCCGCCCTCGCGAACCTGCGGGCCCGCCACCCCGGCCTTGAGCCCGAGGTCCGCGTCGTCCGCGAGCTGGGCCGCGGCACCGCGGGCGAGGTCGCCGACGGGCGCGCGGACCTCGGCATCGCCACCATCGGCACCACCTCGCCGATCCCGCAGGGCCTTGTCGGCGATGTGCTCGTCGAGGAGCCCTACTCCTTCGTGCACCCGGCCGGGCACCCCGACCCGCGCTCCCTGCCGCTGGTGGACTGGGCCGAGAACTGCACCTCGTACACCCGCGACTGGTGGGCGGGCCAGGACTGGATCCCGCGGGCGACCACGCAGACCGAGGACGACGGTGCGGTGCTCGCGATGGTGAGCGCCGGGCACGCCATGGCGATCATGCCCGCCCTGTCCCTGACCGGAGCGCCCCCGACGGTGCAGATCACCGATCTCGGCGCCGACAGACCGACACGCTCGGTGGGCTATGTCACCACGCCGGAGCTGGCCGGATCGCTGGCCGTCCGGGCCCTGATCCGGGAACTGCGGGCGCTGCGCGCGTGACCCGAAACGGAAGAGGAGGCGGTCGACCCGGTGGGAGCCGTCTCAGATAGTAGGAAGCCCGAGTAATTGTAGAGACAAGTGAGCGAAGCTGTCTTAGCTTTGTAGGAGCCGAACGTCTCGCTCGATCAAGCGATTGGCGGCTGCGAGCCGGGCCCCGCGCAGGCGAACCCTGCGGCCCGCGCTCCCCGCCCTTCTGGCGTCTCGTAACCCTCCCTATTTCCGCGTACGACCGTACGTACGTGGATCCGCACTCCCGGATGCGATCTAAGGAGTCGATTTCCCATGGCCGAGACGACCGCCCGCCGAGTCCGCCACGCCGTCCGCCCCAGCGAGTCCGAGCGCAAGAACGCCGCCGCCGCCCTGCAGCGCGCCCTCGACCGCAGGGACAACGGCGGCGAGACGGGGCACTGAGCCCCGCCCGCCCGCGCTGCCCGCAGCCGTCCCGCGCTACTTGCCGCGCCTGATCTCGAAGTGGTCGACGCGCTCGCCGCTCTCCGCGAGCGCCGAGACCGTGAGCTTCGGGTCGGACCCGGCCGTCACCTCCACCGCGAGGAACGAGAAGCCGGTGTAGCGCACCCGTGACCACTGCACCGTGTCCGGGTCGGGCAGGCGCAGCTTGGTCCAGTGGAAGGTGAGGATCGTGCCCTCGTCCTTCTCGTGGCCCTCGTAGCTGTCGTCGACCCCGGCCGGGAAGCTGTACAGGTCCTTGCCGGCGCCGCCCGCGGTGACGTACACGATGCCGTCGCGCGTCGGATCGGTCGACGCGCCGACCGGCACCGGCTTGCCGACCTCGCCGCCCTTGACGGCGTCGGTCCGCTCGTAGACGTGGTTGTGGCCGTTGATCACCAGATCCACCTGATGCCTGGTGAACAGCGGCAGCCACGCGTCGCGCACCCCGCCGTCGGAGCCGTGCGTCGCCGTGGAGTACGTGCAGTGGTGGAAGAACACGACGATGAAGTCGATGTCCTCGTCGGCGCGCAGCTGCCCGAGCCGCTTGTCGAGCCAGGCGGTCTGCTTGCCGTCCGTGTAGCCCTTGTTGGCGGGGATCTCGTACGAGACGTCGTTCGCGTCCAGGGCGACGACGCCGACGTTGCCGTAGCGGAACGAGTAGACGCCCGGCGCGTTCTTCGCGTCGAAGCCGTTCTCGGGCAGCGACCAGCGGGCCGACTGGCCGCCGTAGCCGTTCGGCGAGTACCACGCCTCCATGTCGTGGTTGCCGGTCGTCACCATCCACGGCACGGACTTCGCCACCGACTCGGTCTGCGCGAGGAACTGGTCCCACACGCGGGCGTCGTACCTGTCGCCCTCCTTGCCGTGGCCCGTGGTGTCGGCGTAGCAGATGTCGCCCGCGTGCAGATGGAACGACGGGTTCTGGCCGAGGATCAACTGGTCGTTGGCCAGCGCCTCGTAGCTCACGCCCTGGTCGCCGAAGGCCGTGAACACGAACCTCTCCGGGCGCGCGGGCGCGGTGCGGAACGAGCCGAGCGTGGCCATCCGCTCCGGAGACGCCGGGTCGAAGCCGTCGTGGCCGACGCCGTAGTAGTACGTCGTGCCGGGCTTCAGGCCGTCGAGCGCCACGTGCAGGTAGTACTGCTCGACCTTCGGGAGCTTCTTCGACAGGGACGGCGTGTGCAGGTCGCGCACCTCCGCCTCGATCTTCCGGCTCAGCTCCCAGGGCTTCAGGCCCACCCGTACGTAAGGGGACTTGACCGCGAACGGCACCTGCCAGGAGATCCGCATCTGGGTCTTCGGGTCGGCGCCGAAGGCGAGATGGCGGCCGAACGGCGCGACGAGCCTCCCGTCGACCTTCACCGGGCCGCGCGGGGCGGCGAGCGGGGCCGTGCCGGTGGGGCGCTCGGCGTACGCGCTGCCCGAGCTGCCCGCGAGCAGGCCGATGCCGCCGGCGACGCCCGCCGTGGCGAAGGAACTGGCGAGCACCTTGCGGCGCGAGAGCTTCCCGCGCAGGTACTCGTGCTGCTCCGGCATGCTCAGGCGGCTCGCGAGCTCCTCCGGGAGCCCGACGTTGGGGGTGTCCATGACCAGGGAACTTCCCAGGAGCGTCCAACTCAGGCCGGACGTACAGGTGAAGGATGCGTGTCCATGTGGTGGCGCACGCGCGGAACCCGGCCGCCGCCGTCCGCGGGTCCGCCACGCGCCTGTCCGTATGACGGACAGGGAATGTCATTGGATGGGACGAGGAGTACGGTGCCGTCATGTCTCGCAGCATCAATCTCGCAGTGATCCCCGGAGATGGGATCGGCCAGGAAGTCGTGGCCCAGGGGCTCAAGGTCCTCAACGCCGTCCTCCCGCAGGATGTGAAGCTGGAGACCAAGGAGTACGACTTCGGGGCCCGCCGCTATCACGCCTCCGGTGAGACCCTCACCGACGCCGACCTCGCGGACCTCAAGAAGCACGACGCCATCCTGCTCGGCGCCATCGGCGACCCCTCGGTCCCCTCCGGCGTCCTGGAGCGCGGCTTCCTGCTCAAGCTCCGCTTCGCCTTCGACCACCACGTCAACCTGCGCCCCTCGCGGCTGCTCCCGGGTGTGGCCACGCCGCTCGCGGGCCAGCCCGAGATCGACTTCGTGGTCGTGCGCGAGGGCACCGAGGGCCCCTACACCGGCAACGGCGGCACCATCCGCAAGGGCACCCCGCACGAGGTCGCCACCGAGGTCTCCGTGAACACGGCCTTCGGTGTGGAGCGCGTCGTCCGGGACGCCTTCGCCCGCGCGCAGGCCCGCCCGCGCAAGAAGCTCACGCTGGTCCACAAGAACAACGTGCTCGCCTTCGCGGGCCATCTGTGGACGAACGTCTTCAACAAGGTGGCCGAGGAGTTCCCCGAGGTCACCACCGACTACATCCACGTCGACGCGGCCACGATCTACCTGGTCACCGACCCCGCCCGCTTCGACGTGATCGTCACCGACAACCTCTTCGGCGACATCATCACCGACCTCGCCGCGGCCGTCTCCGGCGGCATCGGCGTCGCGGCCTCCGGCAACATCAACCCCAGCCGCGAGTTCCCCTCGATGTTCGAGCCCGTGCACGGCTCGGCGCCCGACATCGCGGGCCAGGGCAAGGCCGACCCGACCGCCACCGTGCTGTCCGTCGCCCTGCTCCTGCGCCACCTCGGGTACGACAACGAGGCGGGCCGCGTCGAGGAGGCCGTCTCCGCCGACCTCGGCGGACGCGGGGACACCACTCGTACCACCGACGAGATCGGCGACGCGCTCGCCGTACGCGTAGCGGGCTGATCCGCCGGCCACCAGCTCCGTCACAGCAAGCCGCCGGGTCGCACGCGCACCCGGCGGCTTCTCGTTTGCGGTCCCCGGGTGTCACCATCGAACCCAGGGCCGCCCCAGGCCGCCGTTTCGTCCAGGTCGTCCCACGAGCGATAATCGAACGTGGGGCCGCGAAACGGCGCACGCCCGGACGCCGCGAGCAGCGCGCGTACGGGTCTCGGCGCGGTCCGTCACACACAAACCGGTGAAGGACACGCAACCATGACGACGCCCACGATCGAGCTCAAGCCCTCCTCGACCCCGGTCTCCGCCAAGGAGCGCGAGGCGGTCCTGGCCAGCCCCGGGTTCGGCCGCCACTTCACCGACCACATGGTGACCATCCGCTGGACGGAGGGCCGCGGCTGGCACGACGGCCAGCTCGTGCCGTACGGCCCGCTCGCCCTGGACCCGGCGACGACCGTCCTGCACTACGCCCAGGAGATCTTCGAGGGCCTCAAGGCCTACCGCCAGCCCGACGGCTCCGTCGCCCTGTTCCGCCCCGAGGCCAACGCCCGGCGCTTCCAGGCCTCCGCCCGCCGCATGGCCATGCCGGAGCTGCCCGTCGAGACCTTCCTCGACGCCTGTGACGCGCTGGTCCGACAGGACATCGACTGGGTGCCCGCGCACGGCGGCGAGGAGTCGCTGTACCTGCGCCCGTTCATGATCGCCACGGAGGCCGGGCTCGGTGTGAAGCCCGCCAACGAGTACCTCTTCGTCGTCATCGCCTCGCCCGCCGGCGCCTACTTCCCCGGCGGCGTCAAGCCCGTCTCCATCTGGCTCTCCGAGGACCGCGTGCGCGCCGTCCCCGGTGGCATGGGCGACGCCAAGACCGGCGGCAACTACGCCGCGTCCCTGCTCGCCCAGGCCGAGGCCGCCGAGAAGGGCTGCGACCAGGTCGCCTACCTCGACGCCGTCGAGCACAAGTGGGTCGAGGAACTGGGCGGCATGAACCTGTACTTCGTGTACGGCGACAAGATCGTCACCCCCGAGTTGACCGGCTCCCTGCTCGCCGGGATCACCCGCGACTCCCTCCTCTCCGTCGCCCGCGACCTCGGCTACACCTCCGAGGAGGGCCGCGTCTCCATCGACCAGTGGCAGGCCGACACCGCGAACGGCACCCTCACCGAGGTCTTCGCCTGCGGCACCGCCGCCGTCATCACGCCCGTCGGCACGGTCAAGTCCGCCCGGGGCGAGTGGACGCAGAGCGACGGCGCGCCCGGCGAGGTCACGATGAAGCTGCGGGACGCGCTGCTCGACGTGCAGCGGGGTGTCGCGGCGGACCCGCACGGGTGGATGCACCGCCTGGGCTGAGTCCTTCCCGCACCGTACGGCCACGGAGGCCGGGCCCGGCAGTCGCTGCCGGACCCGGCCTCCGTGCCGTTTCTGTGCCGTTCCATGCCGCTTCTGCGCGGTTTCTGCGTCGCCTCTGCGCCGCTTCCGTGCCGCTTCCGGGTTGCTTCAGGCGGGCCCGGTGCGCGCGGTGAGCGCCAGGCTCTCCGGCGCGGCCGCGCTCGCCCGGCGGAACGCGGCGGCCAGAGCGGCCCGTTCGGGCGCGGGCGCGCCGGTCGTCCATGAGTCCAGGCCGCGGTGCCAGGCGGCCACGAGCAGGTCCACGGCCAGCCGCGCGCGGAGGTGGTCCGGGTCGTCCGGGACGCCGCCGAGCTCGAAGCGGCGTACGACGATGTCCAGGGCGGCCCGGCCGGTGCGGTCGCAGAACGCGAGGCCGTGCGCGTCCATCGACGGGTTCCGCGCGGCGAGACGGCGGCTCAGGAGCACGCGGTGCGCCCACTCCTCGCCGGGCATCCGGTCGAGCGTGCCGAGCAGGACGTCACGCAGCAGCTCGTGCAGCGGCCCGCCCTGCGGCCGCGCCTGCTCCAACTCCTCCAGGAACGCCGTCCACAGGTCGTGCAGCGGTGCGCAGGCCACGTCCTCCTTGCTGGTGAACGTCCGGAAGAAGGTCCGCTTCGACACCTCCACGGTGTCGCAGAGCTCGTCCAGCGTGACGCCGTCGAAGCCGCGCTCCGTGAACAGCACCAGGGCGGAGTCGACCAGGGCCTGCCGGGTGCGGAGCTTCTTGCGTTCGCGCAGCGGGAGCTGGGGGGCGGGGCGGGCGGAGTCCATGCGGGGAGTGTAGCCCGGTAGCCAATGCCCCTTGATGGCTTCTGCCACTGAGTGGCACTATGGCTGCGCCGCGGTTCGGCGCCGCCGGGCTGCGCCCCGCCCTGCCCCGCGCTGTGGCGCTCTGTCTGCTCCGCCTGCCCTGTCGTGCCTGTGAAAGGTGACTTCGTCATGCGTGCTCTCCTCGTCGACCCCGACGCCTCCGCCGGACTCCGTCTCGGCACCGCGCCCGACCCCGAACCCGCCCCGCACCAGGCCCTGGTCCGGGTCGCCGCGACCTCCCTCAACTACGGCGAGGTCGCGAGCGTCCTGCCCGGTGCCGCGCCCGGCGCCGTCCTCGGCTGGGACGCCGCCGGACACGTCGAGCGGGCCGCCGCCGACGGCTCCGGGCCCCCGGTCGGCACCCCCGTGGTGACCCTCGGCGAGGCGGGTGGATGGGCCGAACTCCGCGCCGTGGACACGGGGTTCATGGGTGCCGTGCCGGACGGGGCCGACCTCGGCGCCATCAGTGCGATCCCCGTCGCCGGGGCGAGCGCGCTGCGGGCCCTGCACCGGGTGGGGCCGCTGCTCGGGCGGCGGGTCCTGGTCACCGGGGCGACGGGCGGGGTCGGGCGGTACGCCGTGCAGCTCGCCCGGCGAGGTGGTGCGTACGTCGTCGCCTCGACCGGCGATCCGGGTGCGCGGGGCGAGTCGCTGCGGGCGCTCGGCGCGCACGCCGTCGTCGGGGACCCCGAGGAGGTCGACGCGCCGCTGGACGGCGTCGTCGATCTCGTCGGTGGGCGGCAACTCGTCTCCGCGTACGAGAAGTTGGCGGAGGGTGGGGTGCTGGTCGCCGTGGGGCACTCGGGTGGGGACGACGAGCACTTCGCGCACGGGGTGCTGTACGGGGACCAGGGGCGGCACGACCGGTCGATCGTGAGCTTCTTTCTGCTGGGGTGTGCGGGGTTGGGGCGGGACCTGGCGTGGCTGGCGGGGGAGGTTGCCGCGGGGCGGCTTGATGCGGGGGGGGCGTGGCGGGGGGCGGGGGGGGGGGCCGGGGGGGGGGGGGGGGGGGGGGGGGC
>NZ_JNXT01000059.1 GCF_000716675.1 Streptomyces alboflavus | reverse complement strand
GTTACATTCCGAACCCGGAAGCTAAGCCTTACAGCGCCGATGGTACTGCAGGGGGGACCCTGTGGGAGAGTAGGACGCCGCCGAACTAAAATTGATAAAAGAGCTGGTCCCTGAACTTCGGTTCAGGGACCAGCTCTTTTTTGTTGCGCGTCACTCCCCGTTCACGTTGTGCGACCAACATCCGCGACATGGGAACACTTGCGATGCTGCGAGCCGCAGGAGTCGGCAGCGGAGACGAGGTCATCGTCCCCGCCTACGGGAACGCCGAAGTGGCCGAGGCCGCCGTGCTCGCGGGCGCCATGCCCGTGTTCGCGGACATCGACCCCCGGACGTACTGCCTCGACCCCGACGCGGTCGACGCCGTTGTCACCCCCCGAACGGCCGCCGTGGTCGCCGTACACCGCTTCGGGAACCAGGCGGACATCGCCGGGCTCCACGCCGTCGGACAGCGGCACGCGCTCCTCGTACTGGAGCACGCCGAGCCCGACGCGCCCCATGACGGGATGGCGCAGCGGCAGGCGTACGCCTCGTACCTGAACGGGCGCCTCACCGGAGTGATAACGCCGGCCCGAGGAGCTGCCCACAGCCACCAGTACGTCGTCCGGGTGCCCGGCAACGGGCGGCCGGACCGCGACGCGTTCGCGCGCGCCGTACGGGCCAGGGGAGTTGACTGCCACGTACCCGTGAAGACGCCGCTGCACCGGACGCCGAAGTACTGGCGGGACGTGGAACTGCCGCAGACCGAAAGGGCCGCCGACGAGACGCTCGCGCTGCCCGTGGACGCCTCGTTGACGCGACGGGAACTCCAGCGGATCGTGTCGGCGTGCAACGCGCTCGGCGGACTGCTCCAGCCCGCGTTCTGAATCCGGCCAGGTTTCCTCGGCGCCCGAGGAGACGGCGGTTCTGAGGCGCCCGATGTTCGGGTATGATTTATTCCGTTGCCGCGCGGGAAACCGCGCAGAACGCAACTGGCCCCTATAGCTCAGTCGGTAGAGCGTCTCCATGGTAAGGAGAAGGTCAGCGGTTCGATTCCGCTTGGGGGCTCAGAGATTGAAGGAATGAGAGAAGGCCACCGTCCTGGGGACGGTGGCCTTCTTTGTTGTGTGCCCCCTTCTCGGGAGGGGGCACACAGCGGTCAGTCGTCGAGGCCCGGCACGCGCATCGCCAGGATCGCCATGTCGTCCGACGGGGCGTCCGAAGCGAAGCGCTCCACCGCGCGCATGATGCGGGCCGCCACCGCGCCCGCCGTGAGACCCGTGCACGTCGTCAGGACATCGGCGAGACCGTCGTCCCCCAGCATGCGCGTGCCCTCGCGGCGCTCCGTCACGCCGTCCGTGACGCACAGCAGGACGTCCCCGGGATCCAGGGTCACCGTCTGCTCGTACAGCTCCAGGTCGTCCATGACGCCGAGCAGGGGCTGCGGCTCCGCGTACGGCTCGACCGTGCCGTCCTGGCGCAGGCGCAGCGGAAGGGGATGTCCCGCGCAGACGATCTTCAGGACCGCGGAGCCGTCCTCCTGGGGCCACAACTCGCCGTAGAGGAGCGTCAGGAAGCGGCTGCGGGCGCCCTCGTCGAGGATCGCGGCGTTCAGGCGCTCCAGGACCGCGGGGCCGCCGAAGCCCTCGCGGGCAAGGAGACGCAGGGCGTGCCGGGCCAGGCCCGTGACCGCGGCCGCCTCCGGACCCGTGCCGCAGACGTCGCCGATCGCGAAGCCGTACGCGCCGTCGCGGATCGGGAAGAGGTCGTAGAAGTCACCGCCGACCTCGTTGCCCTCGCCGGCCGCGCGGTAGATGACCTCCACCTCCACGCCAGGGACCTGGGGCAGGCCGGGCGGGAGCAGGCTGCGCTGGAGGGACTGGCTGATCGCCATGCGCTCCGAGTACAGGCGGGCGTTGTCCAGGGCCAGGGCGGCACGGCGGGACAGGTCCTCGGCGAGCTCCAGGATCTCCTGGCGGAAGTGCTCGTCGGACGGCTTGCCGAGCACCAGCATGCCGATGACGCGGTTGCGGGCCACCAGGGGCAGGACGACCGTCTCGCCGCCCACCGCGGAGGCCGTCGACAGGGTCGTGCCGATGCCCGCGCCGACCGTCATCGGCTCGCCGAGGCCGAGGTTGCGCATCGACGTGCGCAGGGCCGCCTGGTGCGCGGCGTCGGAAGGGGCCGTCCAGACGCGGGCGCCCGGAGTCGGGACCGGGTCCGGCGGGGCGACCTTCGTGAGGAGGGCCTTGAGGCCGTCGATGCGCTCCTCGTCCTCGTGCAGGACGTACGAGAGGTACGGCTCCGAGGCCTGGTCGGCGATCGTGTAGACGGCGCACCAGGTCGCGAGCGTGGGGACCGTCATCTGGGCCATGAGGGCCAGGGTCTGGTCGCGGTCGAGGGTGCCCGCGAGCAGGTCGGAGGCCTCCACCAGGAAGGAGAGGGAGCCGCGGCGCAGGCGCTCCAGCTCGCCGAGGCGGGCCGACTCCACGGCGAGGGCGATGCGGTCGGCGGCGAACTGCAGGCGCAGGGCCTCTTCGTTCGAGTACCGGTCCGGGGCCTCGGCGGCGACACCGAGCGAGCCCGTGAGGCGGCCCTCGACCTTCAGCGGGACCGTGACGACCGAACGCATGCCGGTGCTGTTGAGCAGCGGGACGGCGCCCGGGACCACCGTGAGGTCCTCGTGGACGGCCGGCAGGCGCGCGGAGCCGTACCGGCCGGGGCCCGCCTCCACGGGGACGCGGGCGAAGCGCTGGCGGGCCGACGGCAGGCCCGTGGAGGCGCGGACCTCGAGCTCCGTCTCGTCGTCCGTCGCCAGGAGCAGGAAGGCCGCGTCGCCGTCGAGCATGTCGCGGGCGCGCTCGACCGTGCGCTGCAGGAGGCCGTCCAGGTCCTCCGGCGCGGGGGAGCCGATGAAGACCTCGAAGGGGTCGGCGGCGCGCGGCTCGCTGAGGGCGCCGGGCTCCGGGGAGGGGCCGCGCAGCGGAGTCTGCAGGACGGCGCGCTCGTCGTCGCGGACGAGCAGACAGACCGTGGAGGGGTCGCCGTCGGTGTCGCGCACGCGCAGGTGGGATGCGTAGACGGGGATGACACGGCCGCCGGAGTCGCGGATGCCGTAGCTGCCCTCCCAGCGGGAGAGCTGGAGGGCGTCGGCGATGCCGGTGCTGGTGCCGGGGGTGTGCGGCCAGGCGGCGAAGTCGGTGAGGGGCTTGCCGGTGACCTGTTCGGCGACGTACCCGAAGAGTTCCTCGGCGTCCTCGTTCCAGGCGGAGATGGCGCCCGCGCGGTCGATCTGGACGACGGCGACACGGACGCGGCCGTCGGTGATCGGGAGGAGGTCGGCCGGGAGCGCGGGGCCCGCGGCGCGGGTGCCGACGGGGCGGTCGGGCAGGTCGAGTTGGAACCAGACCTGCTTGTGGGTCGAGGTGTAGTCGACGCCCCAGCGGGTGGCGAGCGCGGCACAGAGCTGGAGGCCGCGGCCGCCCTCGCGATCGGGGCTGCCCATGGTCGCAGGGGAGCTCTGGAGGGGGATCTCACGCTCGGGATAGTGGTCGGAGACCTCGATGCGGACGGCGTCCTCGGTGCGCAGACACAGGACGTCGGCGGCTGTGCCCGCGTGGACGACGGCGTTCGTGACGAGTTCACTGGTCAGAACGACCGCGTCGTCGACGATGTCGGAGAACCCCCAGCCCTGGAGGGTGTCTCTGACGAACGAACGGGCCGTCGCGACGGAACGCCCGAGAGGTTCGAAAGTCGCAGCCGCGCGCGCGGTGATCACAGAGCTCCTCGTCCGTTGTCCCCCGGGAATCTGCAGTCCCATGGTGCGGCCGCCCCTCCGATGCCCGCTGTTTATGTGTGCCACCGCCCTGGCCGGGCAGGACCGGGGTGGTTGGACAGCCGGATGCCAGGTTACTTACCTTCGCCGTCCAAGCTGATGCCGGTCGCCAGTGTTTCCGCCCGGAGGGAGTGCGGACGGTGTGCGAAGCTGCCGAACTGTTATGGCCTGGTTCGGCCATGGTGAAACACTGGGCAGGCTTCGAGATGGAGCCCCAGCAGTACGGTCGACCCTTGCGGGAGGGACACAGTGGAGTCTGGCGCTGCGACGCGGACCTCTAAGGCGCGCGCGAAAGACGGACAGTCCCTGAACAGTCAGCGCAAACCGCGCAACGGGGCGACGGCCACGGTGGACGCCGCGGCCCTCAACAGGCTGCTCGTCGCCCTCGTGGCGATGCGGGACGGGAACTTCCGCAAGCGCCTGACGGTCTCCGGCGACGACGTGATGTCGGAGATCGCCGCCGTCTTCAACGAGGTCGCCGACCGCAATCTCCACCTCACCGGTGAGCTGTCGCGGGTGCGGCGCACGGTGGGGCGTGAGGGAAAGCTCACAGAGCGGCTGCGGGGCGGGGCCATGGAGGGCTCCTGGGCGGCGGCGATCGACGCCTCGAACGCCCTCGTGGAGGATCTCGTACGGCCCGTCTCCGAGGTCGGCCGGGTGCTTTCCGCGGTCGCGGAGGGCGACCTGGAGCAGCGCATGGAGCTGCGTGCGGAGGCGGACGAGGGCAACGGCCATCCGCTGCGCGGTGAGTTCCTGAAGGTCGGGCGCACGGTCAACAACCTGGTCGACCAGCTGTCCACGTTCACCGACGAGGTCACGCGGGTGGCCAGTGAGGTCGGCACGGAGGGCAAGCTGGGCGGGCAGGCCCGGTTGCGCGGCATGTCCGGTTCGTGGAAGGACCTCACGGACTCGGTCAACACGATGGCGTACCGGCTGACGGCGCAGGTGCGCGACATCGCCCTGGTGACGACGGCGGTGGCCAAGGGCGATCTGTCCCGCAAGGTCACGGTGCACGTGGCCGGCGAGATGCTGGAGCTGAAGAACACCGTCAACACGATGGTGGACCAGCTGTCCTCGTTCTCCTCCGAGGTCACCCGGGTCGCGCGGGAGGTCGGCACGGAGGGCGAGCTCGGCGGGCAGGCGCAGGTGCCGGGTGTCGCGGGCGTGTGGAAGGACCTCACCGACTCGGTGAACCTGATGGCGGGCAACCTGACCGCGCAGGTGCGGGGCATCGCCCAGGTCACGACGGCCGTCGCGAACGGCGATCTGTCGCAGAAGGTGCGGGTGAGCGCGCGCGGCGAGGTGGCGCAGCTCGCCGAGACCATCAACCAGATGACGGAGACGCTGCGGACGTTCGCGGACGAGGTCACGCGCGTCGCCAACGAGGTCGGCGCGGAGGGGCAGCTCGGCGGGCAGGCCAACGTGCCGGGCGCGGCCGGGACGTGGAAGGACCTGACCGACTCCGTCAACACGGTCTTCCGGAACCTGACGACGCAGGTGCGGGACATCGCGCAGGTGACGACGGCGGTCGCGAACGGCGATCTGTCGCAGAAGGTCACCGTCGATGTCGCGGGCGAGATGCTGGAGTTGAAGAACACCGTCAACACGATGGTGGACCAGCTGTCGTCGTTCGGCGCCGAAGTGACGCGGGTGGCGCGGGAGGTCGGCGTCGAGGGCGAGCTGGGCGGGCAGGCGCAGGTGCCGGGCGCCGCCGGGACGTGGAAGGACCTCACCGACTCGGTGAACACCGCCTTCCGCAACCTCACCGGGCAGGTGCGCAACATCGCGCAGGTGACGACGGCGGTGGCCAACGGCGACCTCTCCCAGAAGGTCACGGTCGACGTCTCCGGAGAGATGCTCCAGCTCAAGAACACCGTGAACACGATGGTGGACCAGCTGTCGTCGTTCGCCGACCAGGTCACGCGGATGGCGCGGGACGTGGGCACGGAGGGGCGGCTCGGCGGCCAGGCGCGCGTGGACGGCGTCAGCGGTACGTGGAAGGAGCTCACGGACTCCGTCAACTTCATGGCGGGGAACCTGACTTCGCAGGTGCGCCAGATCGCCCAGGTGACGACGGCGGTGGCGCGCGGTGACCTGTCGCAGAAGATCGACGTGGACGCGCGCGGTGAGATCCTGGAGCTGAAGAACACCATCAACACGATGGTGGACCAGCTCTCCGCGTTCGCCGATCAGGTGACGCGCGTGGCGCGGGAAGTGGGCACGGAAGGGCGACTCGGCGGCCAGGCGCAGGTGCCGGGCGTCGCCGGTGTGTGGCGGGACCTGACCGACTCCGTGAACGGCATGGCCGGGAACCTCACGGCCCAGGTGCGCAACATCGCGCAGGTCGCGACTGCGGTGGCGCGCGGTGACCTGTCGCAGAAGATCGACGTGGACGCGCGCGGCGAGATCCTGGAGCTGAAGAACACCCTCAACACGATGGTGGACCAGCTGTCGGCCTTCGCCGAGCAGGTCACGCGGGTGTCCCGCGAGGTGGGCACGGACGGCATCCTCGGCGGGCAGGCCGAGGTGCAGGGCGTTTCGGGTACGTGGAAGGACCTGACGCAGTCGGTCAACGGCATGGCGAACAACCTCACCCTCCAGGTGCGCAACATCGCCGAGGTCACGACGGCCGTCGCCATGGGTGACCTGTCCAAGAAGATCACCGTCGACGCCAAGGGCGAGATCCTCGAGCTCGTCACGACCGTGAACACGATGGTCGACCAGCTGTCGTCGTTCGCGGAGCAGGTCACGCGGGTGGCCCGTGAGGTGGGCACCGAGGGCAAGCTGGGCGGTCAGGCGCGGGTGGTCGGCGTCACGGGCATCTGGAAGGACCTCAGCGACAACGTCAACCTGATGGCCAACAACCTGACCATGCAGGTGCGCAACATCTCGCAGGTCGCCGCGGCCGTCGCCAACGGCGACCTCACGAAGACGGTGACGATCGAGGCGCGCGGCGAGGTCGCGCAGCTCGCGGACACCTTCAACACGATGGTGAAGACGCTGAGTTCGTTCGCCGACCAGGTCACCAAGGTGGCCCGTGAGGTGGGCACGGACGGCATCCTCGGCGGCCAGGCGCGCGTCCCGGGCGTGTCCGGTACGTGGAAGGACCTCACCGAGTCCGTGAACGGGATGGCGTCCAACCTGACCGGTCAGGTGCGCAACATCGCGATGGTCACGACGGCCATCGCCAAGGGCGATCTCACCAAGAAGATCGACATCGACGCGCGCGGCGAGATCCTGGAGCTCAAGACCACCATCAACACGATGGTCGACCAGCTCTCCTCGTTCGCCGAGCAGGTCACCCGGGTCGCCCGTGAGGTGGGCACCGAGGGGCAGCTGGGCGGTCAGGCGCGGGTGCGGGACGTCGACGGGACCTGGCGGGACCTCACTGAGTCCGTGAACGAGATGGCCGGGAACCTCACCCGGCAGGTGCGCGCCATCGCGGCCGTCGCCACCGCGGTGACGCGCGGCGACCTCAACCTGAAGATCGACGTGGACGCGGCGGGCGAGATCCAGGTCCTCCAGGACAACATCAACACGATGATCGCGAACCTCCGCGACACCACCCTCGCCAACAAGGAGCAGGACTGGCTCAAGGGCAACCTGGCGCGGATCTCCGGCCTGATGCAGGGCCGCCGCGACCTGGAGGACGTGGCCTCGCTGATCATGAGCGAGCTGACGCCGGTCGTCTCGGCGCAGCACGGCGCGTTCTTCCTGGCCATGCCGACCGACGACGCGAGTGACCTCGGCGGTGACGAGGACGCGTACGAACTGCGCATGCTCGGCAGCTACGGCTATTCGATGGGGTCGATGCCGACGTCGTTCCGGCCGGGGGAGACGCTGATCGGCACGGCCGCCAAGGAGCGGCGCACGATTCTCGTGGAGAACGCCCCTTCCGGCTATCTGCGGATCGCCTCCGGGCTCGGTGAGGCGCCGCCGGCGCAGGTCATCGTGTTGCCGGTGCTCTTCGAGGGCAAGGTCCTCGGTGTCATCGAGCTGGCGTCCTTCCAGCCGTTCACGCACATCCAGAAGGACTTCCTCAGCCAGATCGCCGAGATGATCGCGACGAGCGTCAACACGATCAGCGTCCATCGAGGTCAAGAACACCGAGATCGAGGAGGCCCGGCAGGTCCTGGAGGAGCGCGCCGAACAGCTCGCGGTGTCGATGCGCTACAAGTCCGAGTTCCTGGCGAACATGTCGCACGAGCTGCGCACCCCGCTGAACTCGCTGCTGATCCTCGCCAAGCTGCTCGCCGACAACGCCGACGCGAACCTCACGCCCAAGCAGGTGGAGTTCGCCGAGACGATCCACGGCGCGGGCTCGGACCTGCTCCAGCTGATCAACGACATCCTCGACCTGTCGAAGGTCGAGGCGGGCAAGATGGACGTCAGCCCGACACGCATCGCCCTCGTCCAACTCGTCGACTACGTAGAGGCCACTTTCCGCCCGCTCACCGCGGAGAAGGGCCTCGACTTCTCCGTACGGGTCTCGCCGGAGCTGCCCGCGACGCTGCACACGGACGAATGCGGGTGATCTTCGAGGCCTTCAAGCAGGCCGACGGCACGACCAGCCGCAAGTACGGCGGCACGGGCCTCGGCCTGTCGATCAGCCGGGAGATCGCGCGGCTGCTCGGCGGCGAGATCCACGCGGCCAGCGAACCGGGACGCGGCTCCACCTTCACGCTGTATTTGCCGCTGCACCCCAGCGAACTGCCGCCGCAGGGCTACACCCAGCTCCCGCCGCCGCCCGCGACGCCCGAGCTGCCCGCACTGGAGTCCCTGGAGTCCCTGCAGTCCCGGGAGACCGCCGCGGACGAGGGCGGGCGCCCGGAGTCCCCGCCGCCCGCCGCCACGCCCCCGCAGGCGGCTCCTGGCCCCGCCGCGCTGTTCCGGCGCCGCCGCCGGGGCGCGCCGCCCGCCACGGGTCCCGCGCAGGCGGTTCCGGGGCAGCCCGCGGCCGGGTCCGGCGCGGGGACGCCGGAGCAGTGGCAGGAGGGTGTGGGGCAGGAGGCTCCGGCCCCGCGGGTGCGCATCCAGTTCGGCGGCGAGAAGGTCCTCATCGTCGACGACGACATCCGCAACGTGTTCGCGCTCACCAGCGTCCTGGAGCAGCACGGCCTGTCCGTGCTGTACGCGGAGAACGGCCGGGAGGGCATCGAGGTCCTGGAGCAGCACGACGACGTGACGGTCGTCCTGATGGACATCATGATGCCGGAGATGGACGGCTACGCGACGACGACGGCGATCCGCCGCATGCCGCAGTTCGCCGGTCTGCCGATCATCGCGCTCACGGCGAAGGCCATGAAGGGCGACCGGGAGAAGGCCATCGACTCCGGGGCCTCGGACTACGTGACCAAGCCGGTCGACCCTGATCATCTGTTGTCGGTGATGCACCAGTGGATGCACCAGGAGTGACCCCGCGGCCCGGGCGCGGCCGGAAGCCGACTCAGGTACGGCGGGAAGGCGGCTCGCGGTCGGTGTCAAGAAGCCGCACCATTACGCGGAGTTGCTGACAGAGTGTGGCCGACGTCGTGTAGAACCGCGGTATTCGGGGAACCTTCTGGTCCGCCGCTGCGTTTCTGCTACGTGCACAGTGACATCGCGGTGACAGGGTGTGGCGACAGGCGGGGTGCGGCTACCATGACCGGCACAAGGACGGACGGCGCAAGGGAGCCGTCCCCTGGGGCGGCGCCCGGTGTACCGCCGGGGCGAGGAGGGCGGGCCATGGTGCAGAAGGCCAAGATCCTCCTGGTCGATGACCGGCCGGAGAATCTGCTGGCGCTGGAGGCCATCCTCTCTGCGCTCGATCAGACGCTGGTGCGGGCATCGTCCGGGGAGGAAGCGCTCAAAGCGCTGCTGACGGACGACTTCGCGGTCATTCTGCTGGACGTCCAGATGCCAGGAATGGACGGTTTCGAGACCGCCGCGCACATCAAGCGGCGGGAGCGGACCCGGGACATCCCGATCATCTTCCTCACCGCGATCAACCACGGCCCGCACCACACCTTCCGCGGGTACGCGGCCGGTGCCGTGGACTACATCTCCAAGCCCTTCGACCCGTGGGTGCTGCGCGCCAAGGTCTCGGTGTTCGTCGAGCTGTACATGAAGAACTGCCAACTGCGCGAGCAGGCGGCGCTGCTGCGGCTCCAGCTCGAAGGCGGCGCCAAGGCCGCGGCCGCGGAGGCCAAGGAGCCCGCCGGTCTGCTCGCCGAGTTGTCGGCGCGCCTCGCGGCCGTCGAGGAGCAGGCCGAGGCGCTGTCCAAGCAGCTCGACGACGACTCGGCGGACGCCGCCGCCGTCGCCACGGCAGCCCATCTCGAACGCAAACTCACGGGTTTGCGCAGGGCTCTTGACGCACTGGAGCCGGGCACGGGCAACGGCGCCGCTTCGGTGCCGTCGCAGAACTGACGCGCGCGCAGGTCCCGCCCGCCCCCTTGCGAACACCCGTCTCGCCCACTGTGAAGACCCGTCAGTTCTCCGCCCCGGCAAGGGCGACACAGATGGGTGAAGACGGGGTCCCCTCTGTTTGAGCGAAGCCGAGAACTTGGGGGAGGGCACACGTGTCCACCGTCGCCTCCCCCGGTAACCTCACCCCCATGGCCTCACGTCAGCCCGCAGCCAAGAAGACGCCCGCGAAGAAGGCGGCCGCGCCGACCAAGGCTCCGGCGAAGAAGGCCGCCGCCAAGAAAGCGCCCGCGAAGCCCGCGGCGAAGAAGGCGCCCGCCAAGAAGGCCGCGGCCAAGAAGCCCGCCCCGAAGCCGGCGCCCAGCCCCACCAACGGCCTCTACCGCGTGGTGCGCGCCATCTGGCTCGGCATCGCGCACGCCGTGGGCGCGATGTTCCGCGGCGTGGGACGCGGCGCCAAGGGCCTCGACCCGGCGCACCGCAAGGACGGCATCGCGCTCCTTCTCCTCGGCCTCGCCCTGATCGTCGCCGCGGGCACCTGGTCCCATCTGCGCGGGCCCGTCGGCGATCTGGTCGAGATGCTGGTGACCGGCGCCTTCGGGCGGCTCGACCTGCTGGTGCCGATACTGCTCGCGGCCATCGCCGTGCGGTTCATCCGGCACCCCGAGAAGATCGACGCCAACGGCCGCATCGTGATCGGCCTGTCCGCGCTCGTCATCGGCGTGCTCGGCCAGGTGCACATCGCGTGCGGTTCGCCCGCGCGCGACGACGGCATGCAGGCGATAAGGGACGCGGGCGGGCTCATCGGCTGGGGCGTCTCCACGCCCCTGAACAAGGCCATGGGCGAGGTCCTCGCCGTACCGATGCTGGTCCTGCTGACCGTCTTCGGGCTGCTCGTGGTCACGGCCACCCCCGTCAACGCCATCCCGCAGCGGCTGCGGCAGCTCGGCGTGCGGCTCGGCGTCGTGGAGGCGCCCGCGGCGGAGAGCGCGTACGGCGACCAGGGCGAGTACGCCGACTATCCCGAGTATTCAGACGACGACGAGCGCTACGACGAGCAGTGGCGCGAGGCCCTGCCCGCGCGGCGCCGCAGGAAGCCCGGGAGCGGCCCGCAGGGGCCCTCGGCCGACGAGGCGGAGGAAGAGGCGCTGTCGAAGCGGCGCAGGCCGCGTCGCGCGTCTGTGCGACCCGACCCGGACCGCCCCATGGACGCCGTGGACGTGGCCGCCGCCGCGGCCGCGGCGCTCGACGGTGCCGTCATGCACGGCATGCCGCCCTCGGCCCTGGTCGCCGACCTCACCCAGGGCGTCGCCGTGGACCGCGAGGAGCACGAGCGGTCCGCCCCTGTGCCGCCGGCCCGCGCCACCGAGGCCCCCGTCCCGGGCCGGAAGGCGGCGCCCAAGGCCCCCGCGGGCACCGGCGTCCCCGACCTGACCAAGGCCGCGCCCGAAGAGCCCCGCGACCTGCCCCCGCGCGCGGAGCAGCTGCAGCTCTCCGGAGACATCACCTACTCGCTGCCCTCGCTCGACCTCCTGGAGCGCGGCGGCCCCGGCAAGGCCCGCAGTGCCGCGAACGACGCGGTGGTGGACTCCCTCACGAACGTCTTCAGCGAGTTCAAGGTCGACGCCGACGTCACCGGCTTCACCCGGGGCCCGACGGTCACGCGCTACGAGATCGAGCTCGGCCCCGCCGTGAAGGTCGAGAAGATCACGGCCCTGGCCAAGAACATCGCGTACGCCGTCGCGTCCCCGGACGTGCGGATCATCTCGCCCATCCCCGGCAAGTCCGCGGTCGGCATCGAGATCCCCAACACCGACCGCGAGATGGTCAACGTGGGTGACGTCCTGCGCCTCGCGGACGCCGCGGAGGACGACCACCCGATGCTGGTGGCGCTCGGCAAGGACGTCGAGGGCGGCTACGTGATGGCCAACATGGCCAAGATGCCGCACATCCTGGTGGCCGGAGCCACCGGCTCCGGAAAGTCGTCGTGCATCAACTGTCTGATCACTTCGATCATGATAAGAGCGACGCCCGAGGACGTCCGGATGGTCCTCGTCGACCCCAAGCGCGTCGAGCTCACCGCGTACGAGGGCATCCCGCACCTGATCACGCCGATCATCACCAACCCCAAGCGGGCGGCCGAGGCCCTGCAGTGGGTCGTACGCGAGATGGACCTGCGCTACGACGACCTCGCCGCGTACGGGTTCCGGCACATCGACGACTTCAACGAGGCCGTGCGCGCGGGCAAGGTCAACGCGCCCGAGGGCAGTGAGCGGGAACTGCAGCCCTACCCGTACCTGCTGGTCATCGTGGACGAGCTGGCCGACCTGATGATGGTCGCGCCGCGCGACGTCGAGGACTCGATCGTGCGCATCACGCAGCTCGCGCGCGCCGCCGGCATCCACCTGGTGCTCGCCACGCAGCGGCCCTCCGTGGACGTCGTGACCGGCCTCATCAAGGCAAACGTTCCCTCACGGCTCGCCTTCGCGACCTCCTCGCTCGCCGACAGCCGCGTCATCCTCGACCAGCCGGGTGCCGAGAAGCTGATCGGCAAGGGCGACGGCCTCTTCCTGCCCATGGGTGCGAACAAGCCGACCCGTATGCAGGGCGCCTTCGTCACCGAGGACGAGATCCACGCGGTCGTCCAGCACTGCAAGGACCAGATGACGCCCGTCTTCCGCGACGACGTCACCGTGGCCACCAAGCAGAAGAAGGAGATCGACGAGGACATCGGCGACGACCTCGACCTGTTGTGCCAGGCGGCCGAGCTGGTCGTCTCCACCCAGTTCGGGTCCACGTCGATGCTCCAGCGCAAGCTGCGCGTCGGCTTCGCCAAGGCGGGCCGCCTGATGGACCTCATGGAGTCCCGGAACATCGTCGGACCGAGCGAAGGCTCAAAGGCACGTGACGTTCTTGTGAAACCCGATGAGCTGGATGGAGTGCTCGCCGTGATCCGCGGGGAGGCTGACTGACGGAGCCGGTTCGCCCGTACGGAGCCGGTTCGGCCCGAGGGAACGGTGTTCACCCGTACGGGGACGTGCTCACCCGTTCGAGAACGCAAGCAACCGTTTCTCTTCGGCTCACGTCAAGTTGAGGGGAAGAACAGCACGATGTCCCACCATCAGGATGTCCGGCCATTCTGATGGCGTACAAAGTCCGTCCGCCCGGTTGCCCCACCCTTTCTCGGCCCCCCTAGACTGAATGTCCGGCAGGTGGCTACACGCTCGAAAGGCGCACCCGTGTCCATCGGCAACTCCCCTGAAGACGCCCACCCTTCAGACGACCGCCCCGCAGAGGACAGCCCCGCGGCCGAACATCCCGCGGAAGAGCGTCCCTCGATCGGTCACGTCCTTCGGCAGGCACGCGTGGACGCGGGACTGACCGTCGACGAGATCAGTACGTCCACCCGGGTGCGCATCCCGATCGTGCACGCGATCGAACAGGACGACTTCTCCCGCTGCGGCGGCGACGTGTACGCCCGCGGACACATCCGTACGCTGGCGCGCGCCGTCGGCATCGACCCCGCCCCGCTGATCGCGCAGTACGACGCGGGCCACGGCGGCAGGCCGCCCGCGCCCACCCCGGCCGCGCCGCTGTTCGAGGCCGAGCGGATCCGCTCCGAGCCGCGCCGCCCGAACTGGACCGCGGCCATGGTGGCCGCCATCGTCGCCGTGATCGCCTTCGTCGGGTACACCGCCTTCAGCGGCGGTGACGACAGTGACGACGGCCAGCAGGTCGCCGAGGGCTCCACGCCCAGCAAGCCCACCGCCCCGAAGCCGAGCGCCAGCAAGCCCGCCGACCCCAAGCCGGACCCGTCCGACAGCGCCGTCGCCGGAGTGCCGCAGGACAAGGTGACCGTCAAGGTCGACGCCGCCGACGGCCGCAGCTGGATCTCCGTGAAGGACCACAACGGCCGACAGCTGTTCGACGGCCTGCTCAAGCAGGGCCAGACCAAGACCTTCCAGGACAAGCAGAAGATCGACCTCGTGCTCGGTGACGCCGGCGCGATCAAGCTGTTCGTGAACGGCAAACCGGTCGACAACGAATTCGAGCCGGGCCAGGTCGAGCGCCTCTCGTACACGAAGGGTGACCCGGAAGTCGGCTGACCTGCCCTGCCCCGAGCGCCCGTCGCGATCACCGGTGAACCCTGGCGGCGGGCGCCGACGCATGGACGAAGTAGTCTTGATTCCATGCCCGAACGCCGCACCGTCGCCCTTGTCACGCTTGGCTGCGCCCGTAACGAGGTGGACTCGGAGGAGCTCGCAGGCCGCTTGGAGGCGGACGGCTGGGACCTCGTGGAGGACGCCGAGAACGCGGACGTCGCCGTCGTCAACACCTGTGGCTTCGTCGAAGCCGCCAAGAAGGACTCCGTAGACGCCCTGCTCGAAGCCAATGACCTCAAGGGCCACGGCAGGACGCAGGCCGTCGTGGCCGTCGGCTGCATGGCCGAGCGCTACGGCAAGGATCTCGCCGAGGCGCTGCCCGAAGCCGACGGCGTCCTCGGCTTCGACGACTACGCCGACATCTCCGACCGCCTGCAGACCATCCTCAACGGCGGCATCCACGCCTCGCACACCCCGCGCGACCGCCGCAAGCTGCTCCCGATCAGCCCCGCGGAGCGCCAGGAAGCGGGCACAGAGGTCTCCCTGCCCGGCCACGCGCCCGTGGACCTGCCCGAGGGCCTCGCGCCCGCCTCCGGGCCGCGTGCGCCCCTGCGCCGCCGCCTGGGGACCAACCCGGTCGCCTCGGTGAAGCTCGCCTCGGGCTGCGACCGCAGGTGCTCCTTCTGCGCCATCCCGTCCTTCCGCGGCTCCTTCATCTCGCGCCGCCCCTCGGACGTGCTCGGAGAGACCCGCTGGCTGGCCGAGCAGGGCGTCAAGGAGGTCATGCTGGTCTCCGAGAACAACACCTCGTACGGCAAGGACCTCGGTGACATCCGTCTCCTGGAGACGCTCCTGCCCGAGCTGGCGGCCGTCGACGGCATCGAGCGCGTCCGCGTCAGCTACCTGCAGCCCGCCGAGATGCGCCCCGGGCTCATCGACGTCCTGACGTCCACGGAGAAGGTCGCGCCGTACTTCGACCTGTCCTTCCAGCACTCCGCGCCCGGCGTGCTGCGCGCGATGCGCCGCTTCGGAGACACCGACCGCTTCCTGGAGCTCCTGGAGACCATCCGCGGCAAGGCGCCGCAGGCGGGTGTGCGCTCCAACTTCATCGTCGGCTTCCCCGGCGAGACCGAGGCCGACGTCGCCGAGCTGGAGCGGTTCCTCACGGGCGCCCGGCTCGACGCGATCGGCGTCTTCGGGTACTCCGACGAGGAGGGCACCGAAGCGGCCACGTACGAGCACAAGCTCGACCAGGACACCGTCGACGAGCGCCTCGCACGGGTCTCGCGGCTCGCGGAGGAGCTGACCTCACAGCGCGCCGAGGAGCGCCTCGGCGAGCGCCTGGAGGTGCTGATCGAGTCCGTCGACGACGAGGACGGCGCCATCGGCCGCGCCGCGCACCAGGCACCCGAGACGGACGGCCAGATCCGATTCGCGGACGCGACGGCTGGGGAGCCCTTGCACGTCGGCCGTATGGTCGTGGCAAAGGTGGTCGGCACGGAAGGCGTGGATCTGGTGGCGGAGCAGTGCGAGCTCCTGGGCGACGGGGCCGGAGCCGGCCCCGAAGGCCCCGGTGCAGGCCGGTCCCGGGGCGTCGGCGAAGGGACGGGCAGATGACCCAAGTCCCGGCATCCGCGGCGGGCGGCTCCGGCGCGCACGGCGCGAAGCCGGTGCGCGGCGGGAAGCTGGGCGCCGCGGCGGTCGACCAGGCCAGCCTGTGGAACGTCGCGAACATGCTGACCATGGTCCGGCTGCTGCTCGTGCCCGGCTTTGTGATGCTGCTCCTCGGCAACGGCGGCTACGACCCGGCCTGGCGCTCGTTCGCCTGGGCCGCCTTCGCCATCGCCATGATCACCGACCTCTTCGACGGTCACCTCGCCCGCACGTACAACCTGGTCACGGACTTCGGGAAGATCGCCGACCCCATCGCCGACAAAGCGATCATGGGGGCGGCGCTCATCTGTCTGTCCTGGCTCGGTGACCTTCCGTGGTGGGTGACCGGCGTGATCCTCGGGCGTGAGCTCGGGATCACACTGCTGCGCTTCTGGGTGATCCGCTACGGCGTCATCCCGGCCAGCCGCGGCGGCAAGATGAAGACGCTCGCGCAGGGCACGGCCGTCGGGATGTACGTCCTCGCGCTGACCGGCCCGCTCGCGACCCTGCGGTTCTGGGTGATGGCGGTCGCCGTCGTCCTCACCGTCGTCACCGGCCTGGACTACGTGAAGCAGGCCGTGGTGCTGCGCAGGCAGGGCATGGCGGCGAGCGCGGCCGCGGCGCGTGAGGAGGCCGGTCCGGAGCCGGAGCGGGGGGCCGCGAAGTGAGCGCCGGGGGGTCGGGGGCGGAAGCCCGCGCGCGGGCCGGGGCCGGTGTTGAGGCCGGTGCGGCTGCTGGTGCTGAGGCTGGTGCGGATGCCTCGGCCGGGGCCGGGGTCGCCGCCGAGGTGCTGCGGCTGCTCGCCGGGCGCGGGGAGACGCTGGCCGTCGCCGAATCCCTGACCGGCGGTCTCGTGGCCGCCGAGGTAACGTCGGTGCCGGGTGCCTCGCGGGTCTTCCGCGGCTCCGTCACGGCGTACGCGACGGAGCTGAAGCGGGATGTCCTCGGGGTGGACGGCGAGCTGCTCGCCGCCCGCGGAGCCGTGGACGGCGACGTCGCCCTGCAGATGGCCGCCGGTGTGCGCGAGCTGCTCGGCGCCGACTGGGGGCTCGCCACGACGGGCGTCGCCGGCCCCGATCCGCAGGACGGACAGGCGGTCGGAACGGTGTTCGTCGCGGTCGTCGGTCCTGGTTCCCCGCTTCGCTCTGAGGGGAATGTGGCCGGCCTGAGGTTGAACGGAATCCGTACGGAAATCCGTAGAGAGAGCGTACGCAGTGTGCTGGGACTGCTCCTCCGGCGGCTCTCAGGAGAACGCGCCGGGAATGAGCGGGCACAGGATACGGAACAGAACGGGGGGACTTGATGTTTGCAGCCCTGAGTGAACACGACATCGCTCCCCGCACGGCCGCCGCGCGAGGCGGTACGGTGGGGCGTGAAGGATGCGGCTACGCGGTCCGAGGAGGGAGCCACCGATGATTCTGCTCCGTCGCCTGCTGGGTGACGTGCTGCGTCGGCAGCGCCAGCGCCAGGGCCGTACTCTGCGCGAAGTCTCCTCGTCCGCCCGAGTCTCACTCGGCTATCTCTCCGAGGTGGAGCGGGGGCAGAAGGAGGCTTCCTCCGAGCTGCTTTCCGCGATCTGCGACGCGCTTGACGTACGGATGTCCGAGCTCATGCGAGAAGTGAGCGACGAGCTCTCGCTCGCCGAGCTGGCCCAGTCGGCAGCGGCTACGGAACCGGTGCGCGCACCGATGCGTCCGATGCTCAATTCCGTCTCGGTGACCGGTGTGCCACCGGAACGGGTGACCATCAAGGCGCCTGCGGAAGCGGTCGACGTCGTCGCCGCCTGACGTTCGGGCCCCTTACGCGCACAGAGCCCCGGCCGGGTCGCCCGGCCGGGGTTTTTGCTGTCTTCTCGCGGGTCCGTCCGGCGCTCTTGCCTGCTCGTGTCTTGCCTGCGTGTGGTGCGTGTGGTGCCCGAAGTGGCCGTAATGAAGCGCTTGCGCGATGGTTGATGGTGTTTTGGATGGCGTTGTTTGGACAGCCGAGACACGAAGACCGTCAAGACGCGGAGGAAACGATGTACGTCGTGAAGAGCCCCTTGCCCGACGACGACCTGAAGACTGTGTCCGAGGCGCTGCAGGGCGCCCTCGTGGACCTCGTCGACCTGTCCCTGGTGGCCAAGCAGATCCACTGGAACGTGGTCGGCCCGCGCTTCCGCTCCGTGCACCTGCAGCTCGACGAGGTCGTGGACACCGCCCGGCTGCACTCCGACACCGTCGCCGAACGCGCCTCCACGCTCGGTGTCTCGCCCGACGGGCGGGCCGGGACGGTCGCGTCGAGCAGCGGTATCGGCCAGGTCCCCGACGGCTGGGTCAAGGACACCGACGCGGTCGGGGCGCTCGTGGACGCGCTCGGAGCGGTGATCACACGGATGCGGGAGCGGGTGGGGGCCACCGGCGACGCGGATCCGGTCAGCCAGGACATCTTCATCCAGATCACGGCCGATCTGGAGAAGCATCACTGGATGTTCCAGGCCGAGAACGGATAGGGCTGGCGGGGGCGCCCTTGGGGGCGCCTTGGGGGGGCGGGGGCTCGATTGTCGGGTTGACCTGTGAGGTCGGGTCTGTGAAGGCGGCTGTGAGGTCGGGGCCTGTGCGGTCGGCCCGTGCCGTCGGCCCGTGCGGTCCGTGGGGTTGTCTTGGCGGACCGGACGGGTCCGGCGTGGTCGTGGGATGTTCTCGGGCGTCCTCCAGTCGTCGGTACGGCTGACTCGGCACCGGTCGTGCCGATGGTGTGGACCATGCCGGGGGGCGCCGGGCTGTGATGTGGATGGCTGTGGGCTCTTCGGATGCGGGGGTCGGTGGGGCGGGGGAGACTCGGAAAGCCCGCGTCCGGAGTCGGTCCGGGCGGGCTCCGTACGCGGCCGCGCGGTCGGCCCGGCCCCTGGCGGGAGGTGACAGCCGTGCCGTGGCGCGTCGTGCGGTGGGCGCCCGTCCTTGGGCTTTCCGCGCTGTGGTGGTGGGCCGTCTTCCGGCTCGCCCTGGCGCCCGAGGCGGGGGTCCTGGAGGGGGCCGTCGCGGCCGGCGGGTGGGGGTTGAGCCTGCTCCCGGTGCACTGTGTGGCCAAGGCGCGGGCCGCGGGGGTCGCTCGGCGCAGGCCACCGAGACAGGTCACCACGGCATCGCGACGCCGCCGTTCGGGCGCAGGATCTGACCCGTCGTGAACGACGACGCGTCCGACGCCAGGTGCAGTACGGCGTGCGCCACGTCCTCTGGCTCGCCCACCCTGCCCAGGGGTGACCTGCGGGCCAGCGCGGCCTCCGTCGCCGCCTGCGCCTCCTCCTTGTGCCGGTGCGTCATCGGCGTACGCGTCCATCCCGGGGCCACCGCGTTGACGCGGATTCCGTGCTCACCCACCTCCGCCGCCAGCGTCTTCGTCAGCTGTACGACGGCCGCCTTCGCCGAGGCGTAGCAGAGCAGGCCGGGGTGGCTGGTGTCGACCGCGCTCGACGCCATCGTCACGATGCTGCCGCCCGTCCCCGCGGAGATCATCGTCCGGGCCGCCGCCTGGCACGCGTACAGGACCCCCTTGAAGTTCACTCCCAGGACCCGGTCCAGGTCCTCGTCGCGGGTCTCCAGGACCGGGCTGCTGTGCATGATCCCGGCGATGGCCGCCATCACGTCCAGTCGGCCCGTCGCCTCGGCCGCGTCCGCTACGGCCCCGTCCACCTGCTCTTTGTCGGCGACGTCCACGGTGTACGTGAACGCCGTGCCGCCGTCCGACTTGATGTGGGTCGCCGTCTCCTTCAGGCCCTGGGCGTCGCGGTCGGCGCAGTGCACCGCCGCACCCGCCTCGGCCAGTAGCACGGCGGTGGCGCGGCCGATTCCGCTGGCGGCGCCTGTGACGAACGCGGTGCGGTCGGTGAGGTCGTACGCCGTTATGGGCATGGCGGGACCGTACGGCGGGATCTGACGGGACGTCAACTGGTTGGTTCGCGTGGGTGCGTGGGTGCGTGGGTGCGTGGGTGCGTGGGTGCGTGGGTGCGTGGGTGCGTGGGTGCGTGGGTGCGTAGCGTTGCGTTGTTCCTAGGGGGTGGGGCCCTGTTGGCAGGTCGGGCACCAGTACGTGGGGCGTCTGCGGGTCGGGTCGCCCTGGTCCGCCGCGCGCAGGGGGGTGCCGCAGCGCAGGCAGGGGCGGGGTGCGCGGCCGTAGACGTACAGGCGTTGGCCGGGGCGGGTGCTGCCCGTCGTCGTGCGGGCCGGGCGGTCGCGGTTCGCCTCCAGGAGCTTCTTCGCCAAGGTCGGGAGGCGCGTCGCCTGCTCCTCGGACAGCTCGCCGACCGGGAGCCAAGGGGTGGCCCTGAGCAGGAAGCACAGTTCGCTCTTGTAGATGTTGCCGATGCCCGCGAGATTCCGTTGGTCGAGCAGTGCCTCGCCCAGGGCGCGCTCCGGGTCCGCCCGCAGGTTCCGCAGCGCCAGTTCCGGGTCCCAGTCCGGGCCCAGGAGGTCGGGGCCCAGGTGGCCCACGGCGTGGTGTTCGTCGGTCGTGCGGAGCAGTTCCAGGACCGGCAGGCGGTAGCCGACGGCTGTGTGGTCCGCGGTGGCGAGGATGGCGCGGATCTGGTGGGTGGGGCCGCCGCGCCAGCGCTCCTGGGGGGTGTACACGCGCCAGGAGCCGTCCATGCCCAGGTGGGAGTGGAGGGTGAGGCCGCCTTCCACTCGGGTGAGGAGGTGTTTGCCGCGGGCGGTGACGTCCAGGACGGTGCGGGTGGTCAGGTCGGTGGTGGCGAGTTTGGGGACGCGGAGGTCGGAGCGGGTGAGGGGGTGGCCGGAGAGGGCTGTGTGGAGGCGGTGGGCGGATTGGTGGACGGTGTCTCCTTCGGGCATGGGGGTAGCGTTCCACTTTTGCTGGCGGGGGCGCCTTGGGATGGGGGGGGGTCGTTAGGGGTTGCTGTCCTTTCGCCCTCTGTCCGGTTGGGTGCGGGGCCGTGCCGGTATGTCCGTGCTCGCGTGTGTGGCGTCGCCTACGTTTTGTGTACGCCCCTCGTGGTGGGCCGAGCTGCGCGCGGACATACCGGCACGGCCCCTCCGGTTCGGATTGCGGGGATCGGTTCGGTGGGGGTTCCCAATTCAGTTTTCGGTCCGGTGGGGGGCGAGCATTCGTCCTTCGGTCCGGTGGGGCTCCTCGTCCGGCCTTCTGTCTGGGGGCGCGGTCCCGGGCCGGGGTGGTTGTGATGTGGGGGAGGGGGAGGCCCAGGTCGGTGGTGTCAGGGGAGGTCAGGGGCGGATTCGGAGGCCGCGGGGGGTGGCGTGGAAACCTGAGAGTTCCAGGAGGGGGGAGAGGGGGGACGTCAGGGCGGGGGAGCCGTTGACGCGCTCCACGGTGACCGTGCCGAGTGCCCCATGCTTCGCCGCAGAGGCCAACGCCGAGGCCGCCGCGGCCAGTCGCGGGTCCTCCGACGGGGTGGAGTCGTCCGGCGCGGTGGACCACGCGAGCAGCGACTTGCCGCCGCGCTCCATGTACAGGGTCAACTCGCCGTCCACCAGGACCACCAGGGACCCCGCCTTCCGGCCGGGCTTGTGGCCGGCCTCGGACGGTGGCTCGGGCCAGGGCAGGGCGGCGCCGTAGGCGTTGGCCGGGTCGGCGGCGGCCAGGACGACGGCCTGGGCGTCGGACGGCCGGGAGCCGTCCCCGCGCTCACGGGCGGTGGCCCCGGCCCGCAGCCGGTCCACCGCGCCGTCCATCGCGAACTGCGCGGCCCCGAGCCCCTCCACCACGTAACCCCGCCGGGTCTGGCCGTTGTCCTCGAAGGCCGACAGGACGCGGTACACCGCGGAGAAGCCGCCCTCGACGCCTTCGGCCCCGACCGCCCCGCGGGTCACGACGCCGTGCCGGTCGAGCAGCGTGCGGGCCAGGGCGTGGGCCCGCAGGGTCGGGTCGGGCTCGCGGGCGGGCAGCAGGGACCAGCGGCCCGCGACCGTGGGCGGCCCCGTGCGGGAGGCGGGGCGCGCGGCGGCCGTCAGTGAGCCGTACCGCCCGCGCGGGACGCTGCGCTTCGCGCGGTGGGCCGTGGAGCCGGCGGTGCGCCCCGACCCCAGGAGGGACCGCATCGGGGCGAGAGTGTCGTTGGTGAGTCGGCCGGACCACGCCAGGTCCCAGACGGCGTCGGCCAGTTGGGGGTCGGAGACGTCCGGGTGGGTGGTCGCGCGGATCTGGTCGGCGATCTGCCGGAAGAACAGGCCGTAGCCCCCGGAGAGCGTGTCCAGGACGGACTGGTGGAGCGCGGTCAGCTCCAGGGGGTGCGGGGGCGGGAGCAGGAGGGGGGCCGATTCTGCCAAGTAGAGGCTGATCCAGCCGTCCTTGCCCGGGAGGGCTCCGGCGCCCGCCCAGACCACCTCCCCGGCCGCTGTCAGCTCGTCGAGCATCGCGGGGGCGTACCCGGTGACCCGGGAGGGCAGGACGAGCTTCTCCAGGGCGGACGCCGGGACCGACGCGCCCTGGAGTTGCTCGATGGCGCGCACCAGACCGTCGACCCCGCGGAGACCGTGCCCGCTCAAGTGCTGCCACTGGGGCAGGAATTGAGCGAGGGCGGCCGGTGGCACCGGTTCCAGTTCGTGCCGCAGGGCCGCGAGGGAGCGGCGGCGCAGTCGGCGCAGGACGGTCGCGTCGCACCACTCCTGGCCGATCCCGGCGGGGTGGAACTCGCCCTGTACGACACGGCCGTTCGCCGCGAGGCGGTGCAGGGCCCCGTCCGTGACCGCCGCGCCCAGGCCGAAGCGGGCGGCGGCCGCGGCGGACGTGAACGGGCCGTGCGTGCGGGCATAGCGCGCGAGGAGGTCACCCAAGGGGTCCTTGACGGGCTCGGTGAAGGCCTCCGGGACACCGACCGGCAGTGCCGTGCCGAGCGCGTCCCGCAGGCGCCCCGCGTCCTCGATCGCCGCCCAGTGGACGCCGCCGCCGACGCGGACCCGGATGGCCCGGCGGGCGCCCGCCAGCTGCTCGGCCCACGCGGGCTCCGCGCCCCGGTCGGCCAGCTCGGCGTCCGTGAGCGGACCGAGGAGGCGCAGCAGGTCGGCCACGCCTTCGGCGTCCTTGACGCGGCGGTCGTCGGTGAGCCACTGGAGTTCCTGCTCCAGGGTGGCGAGCACGTCCGCGTCGAGTAGCTCGCGCAGCTCGGCCTGGCCGAGCAGCTCGGCCAGGAGGCGGGAGTCCAGGGACAGGGCGGCGGCGCGGCGCTCGGCGAGCGGTGAGTCGCCCTCGTACAGGAACTGCGCCACGTACCCGAACAGGAGGGAGCGGGCGAAGGGAGAGGGCTCCGGGGTGGTGACCTCGACGAGGCGGACGCGGCGGGACTCGATGTCGCCCATCAGCTCGGTCAGGCCCGGTACGTCGAAGACGTCCTGGAGGCATTCCCTGACCGCTTCCAGGACGATCGGGAAGGAACCGAACTCGCTGGTGACCTCCAGGAGCTGGGCGGCGCGCTGGCGCTGCTGCCACAGGGGGGTGCGCTTGCCGGGGCTGCGGCGCGGCAGCAGCAGCGCGCGGGCGGCGCACTCGCGGAAGCGGGAGGCGAACAGCGCCGAGCCGCCCACCTGGTCGGTGACGATCTGGCCGACCTCGCCCTTGTCGAAGGCCACGTCCCCCGCGCCCACGGGTGCCTTGTCCGGATCGAGCGTCGAGTCCACGGTCGGGCCGAGGTCGGCCGGGTCCTGGTCGAGCAGGTCGAGGCCCATCAGGTCGGCGTCGGGCAGACGCAGCACGATGCCGTCGTCGGCGTGCATGACCTGGGCGTCCATGCCGTACCGCTCGGTGAGGCGGGCGCCGAGGGCGAGGGCCCAGGGGGCGTGCACCTGGGCGCCGAACGGGGAGTGCACCACCACGCGCCAGTCGCCCAGCTCGTCGCGGAAGCGCTCCACCACGATCGTGCGGTCGTCCGGGATGTGCCCGCAGGCCTCGCGCTGCTCGGCGAGGTACGTCAGGACGTTGTCCGCGGCCCAGGTGTCGAGGCCCGCGGCGAGGAGGCGGTCGCGTGCGTCGTCCTGCGGCAGTGAGCCGACCTCGCGCAGGAACGCGCCGAGCGCACGGCCCAGTTCGAGCGGGCGGCCCAGCTGGTCGCCCTTCCAGAACGGCAGCCTTCCGGGGACGCCGGGCGCGGGGGAGACGAGGACGCGGTCGCGCGTGATGTCCTCGATGCGCCAGGAGCTCGTACCGAGAGTGAAGACGTCGCCCACGCGGGATTCGTAGACCATCTCTTCGTCGAGCTCGCCGACGCGGCCGCCGCCCTTCTTCGGGTCGGCGCCCGCGAGGAAGACCCCGAACAGGCCGCGGTCGGGAATCGTGCCCCCGGAGGTGACCGCCAGGCGCTGTGCCCCCGGACGCCCCGTGACCGTGCCCGCGACGCGGTCCCACACCACGCGCGGGCGCAGCTCCGCGAAGGCGTCGGACGGATAGCGGCCGGCGAGCATGTCGAGGACGGAGGTGAACGCCGACTCCGGGAGCGAGGCGAACGGCGCGGCACGGCGGACCAGGGCCAGCAGGTCGTCCACCTGCCAGCTGTCCAGGGCGACCATCGCGACCAGCTGCTGGGCCAGCACGTCCAGGGGGTTGGCGGGGACCCGCAGCGACTCGATGGCGCCCGTGCGCATCCGCTCCGTGACGACGGCGGCCTGGACCAGGTCGCCTCGGTACTTCGGGAAGACGACGCCCGTGGAGACCGCGCCCACCTGGTGCCCCGCGCGGCCCACCCGCTGCAGGCCGGACGCCACGGAGGGCGGCGACTCGACCTGCACCACCAGGTCCACCGCGCCCATGTCGATGCCCAGCTCCAGGCTGGACGTGGCGACGACCGCGGGCAGGCGGCCTGCCTTCAGGTCCTCCTCGACCTGGGCGCGCTGCTCCTTGGAGACCGAGCCGTGGTGTGCGCGGGCGAGGACCGGCGGCGCCCCCTGGGCGGCGCCGGACTGTGCCATCACCTCCGCCGGGCTCTGGTCGTCCGGGAGGGCCTCGCCCGTCGCGCGTTCGTAGGCGATCTCGTTGAGCCGGTTGCACAGGCGCTCCGCCAGGCGGCGGGAGTTGGCGAAGACGATCGTCGAGCGGTGCGCCTGCACGAGGTCGGTGATGCGCTCTTCGACGTGCGGCCAGATCGAGGGGCGCTCGGCGTTCTCGTCGGAGTCGGTCGCCGGTGAGCCGCCCAGCTCGCCGAGGTCCTCGACCGGCACCACCACGGAGAGGTCGAACTCCTTGCCCGACTTCGGCTGGACGATCTCCACCCGGCGCTGCGGCGACAGATAGCGGGCGACCTCGTCCACGGGGCGGACCGTCGCCGACAGGCCGATACGACGGGCGGGGCGCTTCAGGAGCGCGTCGAGCCGCTCCAGGGACAGCGCCAGATGAGCCCCGCGCTTGGTGCCCGCCACGGCGTGCACCTCGTCCAGGATCACCGTCTCGATGCCCGTGAGCGCGTCCCGGGTGGCCGACGTGAGCATCAGGAACAGCGACTCCGGCGTCGTGATCAGGATGTCCGGCGGACGCGTGGCCAGGGCGCGGCGCTCAGCCGCCGGGGTGTCTCCGGAGCGGATGCCCACCCGCACCTCGGGCTCGGGCAGGCCGAGGCGCACCGACTCCTGGCGGATGCCCGTGAGCGGGCTGCGCAGATTGCGCTCCACGTCGACCGCGAGTGCCTTCAGCGGGGATACGTACAGCACGCGGCAGCGCTGCTTGGGGTCGGCCGGGGGCGGGGTCGAGGCCAGCTGGTCCAGGGCGGCGAGGAAGGCGGCCAGGGTCTTGCCGGAGCCGGTCGGGGCGACCACCAGCACGTCCGAGCCCTCCGCGATCGCCCGCCACGCCCCGGCCTGGGCGGACGTGGGCGCGGAGAAGGCCCCCGTGAACCAGCCGCGGGTCGCGGGGGAGAAGCCGTCGAGGGCGTCGTCGTGACTGCGAGCGGACCTGACCATGACCCCATCGTGCACCCCGCCACTGACAATGGCTCCGACCTGCGAAAAGGGCTTGCACTCGAAGCGCCGGACGGGCGCAGAATGGAGGTATGGCTGGTTCGGCGGAGCAGGCACGGCACTGGACGTACGCCGAGCTGCCCGGCGTGGACCTGCTGCGCGCCCACTACGTCCGCAAGACGTTCGCGCGCCACACCCACGAGCACTTCGTGATGGCGGCGATCCGCGAGGGCGTCGACGTGTTCCAGCACACCGGCGCCGACCGGCACGCCGGACCCGGCAGTATCGCCCTGATCAACCCCGACACCCCGCACACTGGCCGCGCCGGAGACCCTGAGGGCTGGCGCTACGGAGCCGTCTATCCGGCCCCCGACGTGGTCGCCGCCATCGCCAGGGAGACGACCACCCTGCGGGGGACGCCCGGCTTCGTCCTGCCGGTCCTCGACGACCCGTACGCCGTGGCCCTGGTCCACCGGGTCCTGCGGGCGGCCGAGGAGGGCAACGCGCTCGCCGCCGACACGTTCCTGCGAGTCGCCGTCACCCGGCTGCTGCGGTCGAACGGCGGCAACCTGCCGCAGCGCGGTGTGCGCTCCGCGGGCGCGCGGGTCGCGGCACGCGCGCGTGCCGTCCTGGAGGAACGGCTCGTCGACCCGCCGAGCCTGGAGCGCCTTGCCGCCGGTCTCGGCGTCAGCTCCTTCGCCCTGCTGCGGGCCTTCCGCGACGCGTACGGCATGCCGCCGCACGCCTGGCTCACCGACGCGCGCGTGCGGCGCGCCCGCCACCTCCTGGACGCCGGTACGAGCCCCGCGGAGGCGGCCGTCGCCGTCGGCTTCACCGACCAGCCGCACCTCAACCGGCACTTCGCGCGGATCGTCGGGGTGCCCCCGGGTGCCTACCAGCGGGAGCGCAAGAACGTACAAGACCGCCCCGACCTGCCCCTCGTAGCGTCCGGGGGGTGGCAGAGCGAACATCATCCCCAGACATACCCGGGCACTCCGAAGCAGCCCCTGAGGCCCCGGGCCCCGCGGTCGGCGCCGGTCCCGGTCCGGCCCGTCCCGACTCCGCTGTCGTCCGCGACGCCCTCGGTGTCGGAATCGCCGTAGGCCTCTCCGGCTTCGCCTTCGGGGTGACGTCGGCCGGGAGCGGCCTCACCGTGCTCCAGACCTGCGTGCTGAGCCTGCTGGCCTTCACAGGCGCCTCCCAGTTCGCGCTGGTCGGCGCGCTCGCCGGGGGCGGGAGCCCGTTCACGGCCGCCGTGGGCGCCGTCTTCCTCAGCATGCGCAACGCCTTCTACGGGATCAGGCTCTCCCAACTGCTCGCCCTCCCGCGCGCGGTGCGTCCGCTCGCCGCCCACATGGTGATCGACGAGACGACGGCCGTCTCGCTGGCGCAGCACGGCCGGCGCGCGGCACGGATCGGTTTCGTCGTCACCGGAGTCAGCCTCTACCTCCTGTGGAACCTCTCGACGTTCCTGGGCGCCCTCGGCGCGGAGGCCATCGGGGACACCGCCACCTGGGGGCTCGACGCCGCCGGTCCCGCCGTGTTCCTCGCGCTGCTCGCGCCGATGGTGCGGACCACGACGCAGCGGGCGGTCGCGGCCGTCGCCGTCCTCCTGGGACTCGGACTGCTGCCGGTGCTGCCCTCCGGAGTGCCGGTCCTCGCCGCCGCTCTCGCTGTCCCGGTCGTCCTCTACGTAGAGGGCCACAAACGCGTAGAGGGGCGCAGAACACAGCGAGCACAGCAGGCATCCGACGACAGCGCGCAAGGGGAAGACCGTTGAACATCTGGATCGCCATCGCCGTGACGGTCGTCGGCTGCTACGCCGTCAAGCTCGCGGGCCTGCTCGTGCCCGCGGGCGCCCTGGAGCGGCCGCTCGTCCAGCGCACGGCCGCCCTGCTGCCGGTGGCCCTGCTCGCCGCCCTCACGGCCCAGCAGGCCTTCGCCGACGGCCGGGTGCTCGTGCTCGACGCCAAGGCGGCGGGCCTGGCCGCAGCCGCCCTGGCGCTGCTGTTGCGGGCGCCCTTCCTGGTGGTCATCGGGGCGGCCGTCGTCGTCACGGCGGGCGTGCGGGCCCTGGCGGGGTGAGCACCGGAGGGCCGCACCGCGGTGTGCCCAGGCGGGCCGTCAGCCGATGGACCGCCCGTACGCCCGCAGCGTGCGCAGCGCCTCGACCGTGACGATCGGACGGCACTCCAAGGCCGTGCCCGGCGCCCACTGACGCCACCGGATCGGCCAACCGCCGTCTCCTTGTTGCTCGTTCGCGAGGAAGTCCAGGGAGCGTGTCATCTCGTCATCCGTGAACCACGCGCGGGCGAGCGACTCCGGAGCCTTGGCGAAGTCGTACGCGAAGTGATGCTCCCCGGGGCCGTACCCCGGGGAGACCGGGTTGGCGTCGGCCTGCTCCGGGTCGAGGACCGCCAGGCGCTGCTCGCGGACCAGCCTGCCCAGCCGGTCGGCGGCCGCCTCCGCGCGCGGGCGGTCGGGCGCGCCGTCCAGGAAGGCGACGGCGGCCTGGATCTCGTACGGATGCGACTTCTCCAGGCTCTCCACGGTCTGCCAGCAGAAGTCGGTGGCCCGGAACAGCCAGGCGTGCCACACCTCGTTGCGGTGCAGCAGGCCCACCACAGGACCCGTGGCGAGCAGTTCGCTGGGCGGGTCGGCCACCACGGGCACGAACGGCGCCGAGGGGTAGCCGCGCTGGCTGGGATGGATCGCAGGGAGCGCGCCGTCCGGTGTCGACACCGAGGTCAGATAGCGGCACACCCGCTCCACGCGCATGCCGCCGCAGCGCTGGATTGAGTCCAGGACGCGCAGCGCGTGCCCGGTGTGCAGCGGCTGGCTGACCGGCCCGCGCAGGTCGGGTTCGAGCGCGTGGCCGTACCCCCCGTCCTCGTTGCCGTACGCGGCCAGCGCTGTCTCCACCGCGTCGGCGCTCCCGGTGCCGCCGTCCAGGAAGTGGTACGCGAACCGTCGCTGTTCGAGCACGCGCGCGGTGAGCCAGACGAACTGCTCGGCGCGGCGCAGCGGGGAGGACGGCGACGGGGAGGAAGCGGTGTGCGGGGACGCTCCGTTTTCGGCCATGTTCAGAAGGTAGGGCGGAACGCGGCTGGGGGAAGCCCTCTGTGCGGGGCTGCACTCTCAGGGGCGCGATACTGGACGCATGCGGTTGACGGTCTTCTGGCAGCGGATGGCGGCTCACTTCGGCGCGGGGTACGCCGAGACCTTCGCGCGCGATCATGTGATGACGGAGCTCGGCGGGCGCACGGTGCACCAGGCCCTTGACGCGGGCTGGGAGGCGAAGGACGTGTGGCGGGCGGTGTGCTCGGCCATGAACGTACCGGCTGAAAACCGCTGACACAGGGCAGCTCAGTCGCGGAGGGCGTGCCTTCACGTACGTGGTGACGGTCTCCACGCGCGCGTAGAGACCGCTAAATCCGGGGGCGGCGGCAGAACGGTCGTGGCGTGGGCGAGACTGGCACGGTGGCACCCACAGACGAGACCGCACAGATCACCCCCGAGGCAGCAGCGCCCGGCACCGCCCCGTCCGCCCAGCCTCCCTCGGCGGAGCAGGCCCGTGGCGCCGGCATGCCGCGCTGGCTGCCGCGCGCCATGGTGCTCGCGCTCGCTCTGGTCGCCTGTTTCCAGCTCGGCAGCTGGGCCTTCCACCAGCTCACCGGTCTGTTGATCAATATCTTGATCGCGTTCTTCCTGGCGCTCGCCGTCGAGCCCGCCGTGAGCTGGATGGCGGCCCGCGGGCTGCGCAGGGGCCTGGCCACGGCCATCGTCTTCCTGGGCGTGTTGATCGCGAGCGCGGGCTTCATCACCATGATGGGATCCATGCTCGCGGGCCAGATCGTCGACATGGTCGAGGACTTCCCCGACTATCTGGACAAGGTCATCCGCTGGATCAACATGACCTTCGACACGGACCTGTCCCGGGTCGAGGTCCAGGACAGCCTCATCCACTCCGACTGGCTGCGGAAGTACGTCCAGAACAGCGCGAGCGGTGTCCTGGATGTCTCCGCCCAGGTGCTCGGTGGTCTCTTCCAGCTCCTGACGATCCTGCTGTTCTCGTTCTACTTCGCCGCCGACGGGCCCCGGCTGCGGCGCGCGCTGTGCTCCGTGCTGCCGCCCGCCAAGCAGGCCGAGGTCCTGCGCGCCTGGGAGATCGCGGTCAACAAGACCGGCGGCTATCTCTACTCCCGCGGTCTGATGGCGCTGATCTCCGGGATCGCGCACTACATCCTGCTCCAGGTCCTCGAAGTTCCCTACGCCCCCGTGCTCGCGGTGTGGGTCGGCCTGGTCTCGCAGTTCATCCCGACGATCGGCACCTATCTCGCGGGCGCCTTGCCGATGCTGATCGCCTTCACCGTGGACCCCTGGTACGCGCTGTGGGTGCTGATCTTCGTCGTGATCTATCAGCAGTTCGAGAACTACGTCCTGCAGCCCAAGCTCACCGCCAAGAGCGTGGACATCCACCCGGCGGTCGCCTTCGGGTCGGTCATCGCCGGCACGGCGCTCCTCGGCGCGGTCGGCGCCCTGGTCGCCATCCCGGCGGTTGCGACGCTGCAGGCCTTCCTGGGGGCGTACGTGAAGCGGTACGACGTCATGGACGACCCGCGCGTGCACGGGCACCGTCGCCGCGACGGATCGTCCCTCCTCGCGCGCGTGCGGCGCCTGGTGTCGGGGCCCGGGGACGAGACGCCGCCCGACGCGCGGTAGCGGAGCGCGGCTACGTCAGGCCGAGGCCCGGGTCGACGCCCACGAGGTCGCAACTGGCCGCCCACAGCCGGGCCGCGACCGCGGGATCGGCCATGTGCGGCGGTACCGGCTCAAGCCGGGGCCTGCCGCGCAGGCCGAAGACGCCCGGCCCCCACAGCTGCCCTCCGTGTACGTCCGGGTCCAGGACGGCCCGCACGAGGGGCCACGCCCCCGCGTCCTTGCTCTGGACCAGCAGCCCGGCGGGCAGGCCGCGCAGCCGCTCGCCGACGCTCCGGGAGTGCACCGGCGGCCGGGAAGGCGTGAGGGCGTCCAGCGCGCCCCCGGGATGGGCCACCACACTGCGTACCGGGCTGCCGACGGCACGCAGGCGGCGGTCGAGCTCGAAGCCGAAGACCATCTGCGCCAGCTTCGAGCGGCCGTAGGCGCGCTTCGGCCGGTAGTCGTGGGCGCACTGCAGATCGGCCGGGTCGAGGCGTTCGGACCGGGCCGCGAAACTGCCGACCGTCACGACGCGTCCCGCCGGTGCCGCGGCGAGCAGCGGTGCGAGCCATCCGGTCAGCGCGAAGTGGCCGAGGTGGTTGGTGGCGAACATCAGCTCGTGGCCGTGCCTGTTCTCGCGACGTGGTGGATCGTCGAGCGCGATCCCGGCGTTGTGGACCACCGCGTCCAGGCGGTCGATGTCCCATGCGTCCACGGCGGACTTCAGGGACGCCGGTTCGGCCAGGTCCAGCGGCAGGTGGTGCAGGCGGGCCCCGGGGACGTACGAGCGGATCGAGGTCATGGCGGCCTCGGCCTTCCGCGGGTCCCGGCTGCCGAGCACGATCCGGGCTCCGGTCGCGGCGAGCTGCTCCGCCACGAAGTAGCCGATACCGGCGTTGCCCCCGGTGATCAGGAAGGTCCGCCCCGGGGCGGACGGCAGGACGTGGACGTCCCAGGGCTGGTGCACAGCGGTTCCTCGCGCTCGGGTGCCGCTCACGCGGGCGGTATCGACGCGTTCACCGTCGCAGCCGCCGCCGACACCCTGGTGATGATTCGTCCGTCGGCGCCGACAGGCTGCCGACAGCCCTCCGGGGAACACCGGGCGGGCTGTCGGGCGGAGGGGGCGCGGGCCTGCCTGCGCCGTCGACCACGGAGTCAGCCCTCGTGCGCCTCGACGAGCGGTTCGCCCGTCTCCAGGAGGCTCTTCAGGCTGGAGAGGATGGCCGGCCAGCCCTGGCTGCACATCGCGTGCAGTGCGCCGGCGGGGTCGAATTCGTGGGTGACGGTCAGCTTGACCTGGTCGCCGTGCGGCTCGAGGGCGAAGGTGACCTGGGAGCGGCGCTCCGCGGCGAGCCGGGCGCGCGTCTCCTCGCTGATGCCGTTGGCCGCGGCCCACTCCGGGCTGAAGGTGTGCCAGGTGTAGGACAGTCGGCTGTGGGGCTCGTGGGCGAGGACGACCTGCTCGGGGTGCTCGGTGACGCTGCCGTCGGCCTCGGCCCAGGCCATGGGGGATCCCTTGGCCCAGTCGGTCCGGAAGCTGACGCCCCAGTAGCGGCTGGTGAAGGCCGGGTCGGTCAGGGCCTGCCAGAGCTGCTCGGGGGTCGTGCGGATGTAGGTCGTGTAGACGAAGGTCTTGTTGTCCATGGGAGGTTGCTCCAGTGCTCTCTTCAGGTCCGCGAGGGCGTTGACCCGCTCGCGGTCGAATCGGCTGATCCATCGCTCCGCGATGGCGTTGATCGGAGCGGCGTTCAAGTAGTGCAGCTTCTCCCGCCCCTGCCGCACCGTGGTCACCAGCTCGGCCGCCTCCAGCACGGCCAGGTGCTTGCTGACCGACTGCCGGGCCATGTCCAGTCCCGCGCACAGCTCCCGCAGGGTCTGCCCGTTGCGGTCCCGGAGCCGGTCCAGCAGCCGACGGCGACTGGGGTCGGCCAGTGCCTTGAACACCGCGTCCACGTGTCTGCCACCCCCAGTAATGCAGCCAAGTGGCTGCCTTTTCATGATGGGCAGCTGTTTGGCTGCATGTCAAGCGGATGCGAGTCGGTGCCGCGTGGTGCGCTTGACAGTGAAATCGAACATCCATTCATATAGGGGTTCTGGTGGCGCGTTCCCGGGGGTTCACGGGGGGATCCCCGGGCCGCGCCGGTGGCTCGAGGAGGGCGGATCGCCCGGAGTTATCCACAGGCCGGGCGGGCGTCGGGGCGCATTGTCAGTGGCAGGCGTTAGCGTCTTTGACGTGAAGCGATCGACTCAAGCAAATCGGGTGGAACCCATGGCAGGAACCGACCGCGAGAAGGCGCTCGACGCCGCGCTCGCACAGATTGAACGGCAATTCGGCAAGGGCGCAGTGATGCGCATGGGCGAGCGGCCGAACGAGCCCATCGAGGTCATCCCCACCGGGTCGACCGCACTCGACGTCGCACTCGGCGTCGGCGGCATCCCCCGCGGCCGCGTGGTGGAGGTGTACGGCCCGGAGTCCTCCGGCAAGACGACCCTCACCCTGCACGCCGTGGCCAACGCCCAGCGGGCCGGCGGCGCGGTGGCCTTCGTGGACGCCGAGCACGCCCTCGACCCGGAGTACGCCAAGAAGCTCGGCGTCGACATCGACAACCTCATCCTGTCCCAGCCGGACAACGGCGAGCAGGCCCTCGAGATCGTCGACATGCTCGTCCGCTCCGGCGCCCTCGACCTGATCGTCATCGACTCCGTCGCCGCCCTGGTGCCGCGCGCGGAGATCGAGGGCGAGATGGGCGACTCGCACGTGGGTCTGCAGGCCCGTCTGATGAGCCAGGCGCTCCGGAAGATCACCAGTGCGCTCAACCAGTCCAAGACCACCGCGATCTTCATCAACCAGCTCCGCGAGAAGATCGGCGTGATGTTCGGCTCCCCGGAGACCACGACCGGTGGCCGCGCGCTGAAGTTCTACGCCTCCGTGCGCATGGACATCCGCCGCATCGAGACCCTCAAGGACGGCACGGACGCGGTGGGCAACCGCACCCGCGTCAAGGTCGTCAAGAACAAGGTCGCGCCCCCCTTCAAGCAGGCCGAGTTCGACATCCTCTACGGCCAGGGCATCAGCCGCGAGGGCGGCCTGATCGACATGGGCGTGGAGCACGGCTTCGTCCGCAAGGCCGGCGCCTGGTACACGTACGAGGGCGACCAGCTCGGCCAGGGCAAGGAGAACGCCCGCAACTTCCTCAAGGACAACCCCGACCTCGCCAACGAGATCGAGAAGAAGATCAAGGAGAAGCTGGGCGTCGGCGTGCGCCCGGAGACTCCGGCGGAGCCGGGCGCGGATGCCGCGGTCACCCCGGCCCCCGCGGAGGCTGACGCCGCCAAGACCGTGCCCGCCCCCGCGGTCAAGGCCACCAAGTCCAAGGCCGCGGCGGCCAAGAGCTAGGCCATGACGCGACGAACCGACTGGGCGGACCGCGCCGACCCCGCGGGGCGAAGCCGCCCCGAGGCCGTCGGCCCGGACGGCCGCGCCCCGGCCGGTGTCGCCCCGGGACTCCCGGGCGACGACGAGAGCGGCGGCCCGCGCGGCGGCGGTCGTGGCGGCAGGGGCGGTCGCGCCGGTGGCCGTCGGCGGCGCGGCGGCTTCGGCGGCCAACAGGACAGCGGTTCCCCGTCCTCGTCGAGGGCCGAGGACGGGGAACCGCCCACGGGGGACCCGGCTGAGCGGGCGCGGGCCATCTGCCTGCGCCTGCTCACCGGGACCCCGCGCACGCGCAAGCAGCTCGCCGACGCGTTGCGCAAGCGGGAGATCCCCGACGACGTGGCGGAGGAAGTGCTGTCCCGTTTCGAGGAGGTCGGCCTCATCAACGACGAGGCCTTCGCGGACGCCTGGGTCGAGTCCCGGCACCACGGCCGGGGCCTGGCGCGGCGGGCGCTCGCGCGGGAGCTGCGCACCAAGGGCGTGGACTCGGCCGTGATCGACGAGGCCGTCGGGCAGTTGGACGCGGACCAGGAAGAAGCGACCGCCCGCGAGCTCGTCGCCCGCAAGCTCCGCTCCACCCGCGGCCTCGACCGGGACAAGAGACTCCGCCGCCTCGCCGGCATGCTCGCCCGCAAGGGGTACGCGGAGGGCATGGCGCTCCGGGTCGTGCGCCAGGCCCTGGAGGAAGAGGGGGAGGACACGGACGACCTGGGGTACGAGGCGTACTGACCTGGGATCCCGGCCAGAGGGTGGGGTTGTCCCCACCCTGAACATGCCTGGTCGCCTCAGTGCACAGATACCTGTGCACAGGCGACTGTGTACGCATGGCTCAGGACGAGAGCACCACTGACGACGACGCCGTGCTCGGTGAGGGCAGTGCCTCCCAAGACGGCACCCCCGCCGGGGTTCCGGAGGGCGGCAGGCCCGCCGGGGCACCTGAGAGCGGCACGCAGGCCGAGGCGCTGGCGAGCGGCGCCCCCTCCGAGGCGTCGGCGGGCGGCACCCCCGCGAGCAGCCACCTCCCGCCCGCACCACAGGAGCTCGACGACCTCCAGGTGCTCAAGGCGCTCGCGCAGCCCCGGCGCCAGCAGATGCTGCAGCACCTCACCCTGCACGGCCCCGCCACCTCCGCGACACTGGCGCGCGCCCTCGGCCTCAACACCGGAGCCACCAGCTACCACCTCCGCGAACTGGCGCGCTACGGCTTCGTCGAGGAGACACCGGGCCCCGGGCACGGGCGGGAGCGCTGGTGGCGAATGATCCCCGGCGACCGGCGCTTCCCGCCCCGCAGTCGGCAGAGCGCCGAGACACGGCTCGTCATGGACGAGCTGAACCACCACGCGTACGCCGCCGACCTCGAACTCTTCGCCCGGCTCCAGCAGGAGACCGACGCCGACGACGCAGGCGAATGGGCCGACGCCTTCCCGTACTCACGCGGCACGATGCGCCTGACGGTGGCCGAACTCCGTGAGTTCTTCGAGGAGTACATCGCGCTCCTCAACCGCTACAAGCGCCCCGAAGCCGACACCCCGCCCGGCGCGCGCACGGTGCTCACCCGCTTCCTCGCCTTCCCGACCCCGGTGACCGACGAGGCCGCCGACAACCGCAAAGGCCCCCAGACGCCATGATGCTGAGCTACGCACTGCAGACGATCCGGGACCGCAAAGGCGGATTCCTCGGCGCGTTCGTCGCGTTGATGTGCGCCGCAGCGCTCATCACGGCCTGCGGCACGCTCCTGGAGACAGGCCTGCGCGGCACCATCCGCACCGAGCGCTACGCCGCCGCCCCCGTGATGGTCTCCGCGGACCAGAACGTCCACAAGACGACGGTCAAGCACAAGAAGGGCAAGACCAAGGTCAAGCACAAGGCCAAGCCGATCGCCGAGCGGGCCTGGCTGCCGGACAGCGTCACGCAACGGCTCAAGGACGTCCCCGGCGTCGGCAAGGTCGTGCCCGAACTGACCTTCTTGGCCGAGCCGTCGACGCCCCCGGGGGCGCGTGACGCGAGCCGCCCCGCGTACGGCCACGCCTGGACGTCGGCCGCCCTCACGCCCTTCCGGATCGCCACAGGCCGGGCCCCGCGCGCCGACACCGACCTCGTCATCGACCGCGGCCTCGCCGACCGCGCCGGACTCGAACCCGGCGACCGCCTCACCGTGCAGTCGACACAGGCCCCGCGCACGTACCGCGTCACGGGCATCGCCACTCCCGGCCGCGGCGACGGCAGTGGCGACGGCGCGCTCGCACACCAGACCGCGCTGTTCTTCTCCACCCAGGAGGCCCAGCGGCTCGCCGCCCACCCGGGCAAGGTCACCGCCGTGGGTGTCGTACCGGCCGACGGCACCTCCGCCGACCAGCTCAAGGACGCCGTCAAGAAGGCACTCAGCGGCACGACCGCGCAGGTCAACGCCGGTGGCGACCGGGGGCCGGTCGAGTTCCTCGACGCCGCGGGCGCCCGGGTGCGCCTGGTCAGCATCGGCGGCGCGATGGGCGGCACCTCCCTGCTCGTCGCCGTCCTCGTGGTCGTCGGCACCTTCGCGCTCTCCATCCAGCAGCGCCACCGCGAACTGGCCCTGCTGCGCGCCATCGCCGCGAGCCCCAAGCAGATCCGCCGTCTGCTCGGCCGTGAGGCGCTCATCGTCGGAGCGGCCGGGGGAGTGCTCGGCGCGCTCGCCGGAATCCCGCTCGGCGGCCTGTTGTACGACGAGTTCGTGTCCCGCGGCGCGGTCCCGGCGACCCTCGACCGCGTCGTCAGCCCCTTCCCGCTGCTCGCCGCCTTCGCCGCGACGCTCCTGGGCGCCTGGGCCGCCGCCCGCCTCTCCGCGCGCCGCATCGTGCGGATCCGCCCGGGCGAAGCCCTCGCCGAGGCCCGCGTTGAGCCCACAAGGCCGTCCTGGGCCCGCATCGGGGCAGGCCTCGCCCTCCTCGCCGGAGGGATCGCCCTCGTCGTCGTCCTCGGCAGCCTGCGCACCGAACCCGCCTCGACTCCCGTCACCTTCCTGGCCGTTGTGGTCCTCGCCACCTCCGTCGCCCTGCTCGGGCCGCTCATCGTGAAGGCGGCCGCCGCCCTGCTCCGCCTCCCGCTGCGCATGACCGGCCCCGGCGGCCGCCTCGCGCACGCCAACCTGCGCGGCAACGCCGCCCGCATGGCCGCAGCCGTCACCCCCCTCGTCCTGCTCATCGGCATGACCTGCACCGTCCTGTTCGTCCAGCCCACGCTCGACGCCGCCGCCACCGCCCAGGCCCGCGACGGCGTCCGCGCGGACTGGGTCCTGACCGCGCGGGGGCCGGGCGTGCCCGGGCAGGCCGCCGGGCAGCTGCGGACAGCCGCGGGCGTCGACGCCGTCACCGAGGTCGTCCGCACGACCGTCCGCGTCGGCCTCGACAAGTACCCGGCGCAGGGCGTGACCCCGGCGGGCCTCGGGCACACCTGGGACCCGGATGTCACCGCGGGCTCGCTGACGTCCTTCGGCGCGGGCGATGTCGCCCTCAGCGAGGTCGCTGCCGACCAGCTCGGCGTGCGGCCCGGCAGCAGCCTCAAGCTCACCCTCGGCGACGGCACCCCGACGACCCTGAAGGTCACCGCCGTCTACGCGCGCGGGCTCGGCTTCGGCGATCTGACCATGGCCCACGCGCTGGTCGCCCGCCACGTCGACAACCCGCTCGCCGCCACGGTCCTCGTCAAGACCGACCGTACGAAGGATCAACTCTCCAAGGCCCTCACGAAGTTCCCGAACGTACAAGTACAGTCACCCTCCGCGGTCGGCACCCTCCAGGCCGAGCGCGGGCAGGCGAACGCCGAGGTGAACCACGTGGCCATGGGCCTGATCCTGGCGTTCACCTCGATCGCCGTCGTCAACACGTTCGCCATGTCGATCTCCGAACGCGCCCGGGAGTTCGCGCTGCTCCGCCTCGCCGGCGCGACGCGCCGCCAGGTCCTGCGGATGCTGCGCACCGAGGCACTCGCCGTCCTGCTCCTCGCGACCGTGCTCGGCAGTGGCATCGCCCTCGCTGTCCTGACCGGCTTCAGCGTCGGCATGACCGGCGCCGCGGCGCCGGCCGTCCTGCCCCTCGTCCTCGCGGCCGTGGTCGGCGTCGCCGGGCTGCTCGCCCTGACGGCGACGGCACTGCCCGGCCGGGCCGCCCTGAAGCCACGCCCGGTCACGCTCGCGACGGCCAGGGAGTAGGCGGCGTACGCACTGAGGGAGTAAGGGGCGTACGCAATGGCGGACGCCTCTTACTCGTTTACCCGTCTACCCGTCTACTCGTTACTCCTACTCGGCCTACTCGGCCTACTCGGCCTGCTCGACCGGCAAGCCCGCCGCCTTCCACGCCTGGAACCCGCCGATGAGGTCCGTAGCGTGCCGCAGTCCCAACTGCCGCAGGGAGGCGGCCGCGAGGCTCGACGCGTAGCCCTCGTTGCAGAACACCACGACCCGCAGTTCGTGGCTGGTGGCCTCGGGGGCGCGGTGGCTGCCCTGGGGGTCGAGGCGCCATTCCAGTTCGTTGCGTTCGACGACGATGGCGCCGGGGATCAGGCCGTCCCGCTCGCGCAGCTCCGCGTACCGGGTGTCGACGAGCAGCCCGTCCGAGTACGCGATCTCGTACGCCTGCTCAGGGGTGACCCGGTCGAGCCCGCGCCGCACCCGCTCCAGCAACTCGTCGATGCCCACGGGGGACTGGGGTTCTCCGGAGGGGCGCTGCTCCGCCGGGACCCCGGGGACGCCGTTCACTTCCAGGCCCGCGCTCACTGCCAGTCCTCCGGGCGCTCGACGTGCTCCAGGCGCAGCACGGCGCCGGTACGGCTGTAGCGGCGGATCTGCGGGAGCGGGGGGTAGTAGGCGTGCACGGAGATGGCGTGCTGGTCCGTGGACTCGTTGAGCACCTCGTGCACGTGGTTGCGGCCGAAGGCCCGGCCCTGTCCGGTGGCGAGGCGGCGTTCGCGGTCGACGCTCTCGGCGAGTTCCAGGGTCTTCCAGCCGTCGGTGGGCAGGCGGGCGGCGAGCGAGTTCTCCTTGAGGGTGCCCGCGGCGGTGGTGAACGCGCCCACCGACTCGGCGTGGTCGTGCCAGCCGGTGCCGGTGCCGGGCGGCCAGCCGATCAGCCAGGCCTCACTTCCCTGGGGGCCTTCGAGGCGGACCCAGGTGCGGCCCTCCGCGTCCAGGGGCAGCGAGGCGATGAGGTCGGTGTCGGCCGCGGCGCGGCGCACGAAGTCGAGGAGCTCGGCCGAGGTGGGCTTCGCCGTCGGCCGGGCGGGCGTGGGCAGCGCGGCGGGTACGGGAGCAGAGGCCGGTACGGAGGCAGACATGGGGGCCGTCCAGTGAGTTCGCGGAAGCGCACGCCGACGTACGGCATGCGCGGAAAGGGGAATGGCGAATTCAGCAGGACGGCCGACACACGCAGCCCGCATAGCGGACGAGGTCCATATGGACCCTCCGCCACAGGCGAACAGCGGTGTCGGTCATGGTCCGGAGTAGACCATGCGGCCGGGAGACGGTCAACTCATGTTCAGCATCCGGTCGGTCGGTGATCTCAGGATGAACCACCGGACTTCTTGGGGCCGCGCTTTCCGCTGGTCGGAGCGTTGGAGGGGGCGTTGGAGGGGGCGTTGGACGGGGTGTTGGACGGGGCCCGGGCGGGCGCGCCCGATTCGGAGTCGGACATGTGCTCGGGCGAGGCGCCGGACGCCTCGCCGGGACCGGAACCGGGACCCGAACCGGAGCGGGAATCCGCACCGCTCCCGCCCGCACCCCCCTTCCCCGCCCCTTCACCCAGCGCCGCCTCGGCCGCCGCGTACAGCTCCGCCGGACGCACCCCGCTGAGCGCGGTGACCAGATGGCCGTCGGGGCGTACGAGAAGGACGCTGTGCGCCGCGGCGCCCGGGTAGGCCTCCGCGACGAGGAGTTCGGCGGGGTGGGGGAGCGCGGTGACCGCGGCGGCGAGCCGGGGCATGATCCCGGCCGTCACCCAGTGCCGCCGCTCCCACACGACGGTGCCCGGCGCCACAAGGACGACGAGCAGATGGCCGCGGCCGAGCCGGTCCCGCAGCCGGACGAAGGTGCCGTCGGGCGCGGTCACGCCCACATCGGTGACCGGACTGCCCGGTTCCGTGTCCACCGCCACGACGGAGTCCGAACTCTCCGGGGCCAGCGGCGAGTCGGCGTACCTGCCGGGGCCGCCCAGCTGTCCGTTGCCCACGTGGCCGTCCATGAGCAGGGCGTCCTGCCCGCGCGCGGTCCCTGGGACATACGCCCGCAGGCCCTTGCCGCCGCGCAGCGCGGGCAGCGCCTGGTCGGCGGCGCGCAGCCGGCCGGAGACGGCGCCGCGGCGCTCGGCCTGATAGCTGTCGAGCAGGACCTCGCGCGGGCCGTGGTGCCAGGCGAGGGCCAGCTTCCAGGCGAGGTTGTCCGCGTCGCGCAGGCCCTCGTCCAGGCCGTGGGTGCCGAGCGCGCCGAGGAGGTGCGCGGCGTCCCCGGCCAGGAAGGCACGGCCGACCCGCCACCGGCGGGCGAGGCGGTGGTGGACGGTGTGGACGCCGGTGTCGAGCAGTTCGTACGCCGGTGTGGCGCCGCCGGACCAGCCGGCGAGCGTCTCGCGGATGCGGGTCACGAGGACGTCGGGTGTCACCAGCTCGCCGCGCGGCGGCAGGAGCCAGTCGATCCGCCACGCGCCGTCGGCCAGCGGACGTCCCGTCACCTCGGCACCGCCACCGCGCCAAGGAGGGCTCCGATGCAACAACGCCTGGCCGGGCCACGGAAGTTCCGTGCGCAGCGCGGCGACCGCGTGCCGCTCCACCGCCGTGCGCCCCGGGAAGCGGACGTCGAGCAGCTTGCGCACCGTCGAGCGGGGCCCGTCGCACCCCACCAGATAACTGCCACGCCACCAGGTGTCCTTGAGGCCGCGCGTGTGGGCGGTGAGCCCGGAGGCGTCCTGCTCCAGGGCGTCGAGCTTGCTCTCCACGGCGACCTTGACGAGGCGTTCGTCGGCGATGGCGGCGCGCAGCGCGCCGGTCAGCTCGTGCTGCGGGACGTGCAGCGGAGAAGGCAGCTCGTCACTGAACGTGAGCTCGCGCATCACCTGCTTGCGGCGCATCGAACGCCATCCGGTCCAGCGCGCGCCGGTCTCCGCGTCGCCGAAGGAGTGCCCGGTGAGCCGTTCGACGAGCGCCGTGGTGTCCTCGCGCAGGACAGCGGTCCGCGCGGGGCGCTGCTCGTCCTTGCCGGGTCCTTCGTCGAGGACCACGGTGGGAACTGAGTGACGTGCGAGGGCCAGGGCGAGGGTGAGGCCGACGGGACCCGCGCCGACGACGATCACCGGGTCCACGGCGCGCGGCCTCCTGCCAGGACGGTCCGGGGGCGCTGGACGTACGTACAGGAAATGGCAGTTGGAGCCCGGTGCACGATCACAGAACGTATGCAACAGACTGCATGGCACCCCGTCAAGCGGACGCTCGGGGCGTACCCCGTCGGGAGACTGGGCGGCGCACCGGAACGGCGACGGCCCGCCGGTGTTCCGGCGGGCCATCGCGGTGTGCGTGCGCGAACGCTACTTCTTGAGGTCCGGAGGCGGGGTGTCCTCCGGCGGCTCGGCAGCACCGCCGTCGGTCGGGGCCGTACCGTCAGCCGTACCGTCCGTGGAAGTCGCTCCCTCCGTAGAGGACGCGTCCCCCGTAGAGACCGCCCTCTCCGTAGAGGCCGCGTCCTCCGCCACGGTCACGCTGTCCGCCGTCGGCGGGACGACGGGGGACACGGGCTTGTCGAGCACCTGCGGGGCCTCGGCGGGCTCCGCGGCGGCCGCCACCCTGATGCCCGTCTTCGCCCTGCTGCCGCGCCGCTCGATCCACGTGGCGAGGGACGAGAGGGCCAGACACATCACGATGTAGATGGCGCCGACGACGATGACCACGGGGGTGATCGGGTTCTCGCCGTTGACGATGATGTTGTTCGCCATCGTGCGGGCGGCGAAGAGCAGTTCGTCGTACGTGATGATGTAGCCGAGGGACGTGTCCTTCAGCGTCACCACCAGCTGGCTGATGACCGTCGGCAGCATCGCGCGGATCGCCTGGGGCATCTGCAGGGTGATCATGACCTGCGACTTGCGCAGGCCGAGCGCGTACCCGGCCTCGACCTGACCGCGGGGCACGGCGTTGACGCCCGCGCGGAACACCTCGGCCTGGACGCAGCCGTTGTACACGGTGAGGCCGATGACCAGGGCCCAGAAGGAGGCGTTCTCGCCGATCACGCCCAGGTCCTTCTGGTACGTGAGGATCAGCACCCACAGCGCGTAGATGGTGATCAGCAGCGGGACGGCGCGGAACAGCTCGATGAAGCCCGTGGCGAACCAGCGGATCGCCCGGTGGTCCGAGAGCCGGCCGACGGAGAGCAGCAGGCCGAGGGCGAGCGAGAGGACTCCCGCGAGGGCGAACACCTTGAGGGTGCTCAGGAGGCCGTCGCGGATCTTGTTCCGCACGCCCGCGTTGTTGAAGATGTCCCAGACCTCGGGCTCCAGCTGGCCCTTGTCGTGCAGTCGGAAGATCGCGAAGACGATCAGGCCGAGCACGGCGAGCGAGCCGATGACCGTGTAGATCCGGTTGCGCAGACGGGCCTTCGGTCCCGGCGCGTCGTACAGGACGCTCGCACTCATCGCGCGACCCCCAAGCGGCGCTCAAGCAGCCGGAAGAGACCGCTGATGGTGAAGGTGATGATCAGGTAGCCGATGGCCACCCAGAGGAAGATCCAGGCGATGTCGAAGCCCTTGTCGCTGAGCAGCTTCTGCACGCCGAACAGCTCCGTCACGCTGAACGCGCCCGCGATGGCGGAGTTCTTCGTCAGGGCGATGAAGATCGAGCTGAGCGGAGGGATCACCGTGCGGGTGGCCTGCGGCAGGACGATCAGACGCAGGGTCTGGAAGAACGTCATGCCGATGGAGCGGGCGGCCTCGGCCTGGCCCAGGGGCACCGTGTTGATGCCGGACCTGATGGCCTCGCAGACGAACGCCGAGGTGTAGAAGCCGAGTGCCAACAGCGCCTTGGTCCAGGGGCTGAGACCCGGCATGAAGATCACGGGAACGACGAACCACGCCACGAGGAAGAGCACCGTGAGCGGGGTGTTCCGGAAGAGCGTGACCCAGGCCGCGCCGAAGAAGCGCAGCGGGGGCACGGGGGACACGCGGAACCCGGCGATCACGATCCCCAGCACCATCGCCAGGGCTCCGCTGGCCAGGGTCAGCAGGATGGTTCCTATGAACCCCTCCCGGAATTCCGGGAGATGATCGAGCAAAACATTCACGGAGATGTCCTAGCGGCGGCTGCTGTCGGGCGGAGCTGCCGCGCCCTGCGCGTGCCGTGACGGCACCCACAGGGCGCGACGCTCAGTGCCGGTGGATCGAACGGAGATGTCAGTAGCGCTCGAGGGCCGGGGGCTCCTGGTACGGGGAGCCGGACAGGCCGAGGGTCGCGTCGTACGCCTTCTTGTAGTCACCGTTCTTCTGGTGCGCCTCGAGGGCGTCGGCGACGGCGTCCCGCAGGGCCTTGTCGTCCTTGTTCATGCCGACGCCGTACGGCTCCTTGGTGAAGGGGTCGCCGACGACCTTCAGCTTCTCCGGGCGCTGGGCGGCGTAGCCCTTGAGGATCGCGTCGTCGGTGGTGACGGCGTCGACCTCCTTGTTCAGGAGCTGCTGAACGCACTCGGAGTACTTGGACAGCTCGACGGTCTTGGCGCCGTACTTGGACTTCTTGATCTCCTGCAGCGGAGTCGAGCCCTTGATGGAGCAGACCGTCTTGCCCTTGACGGACTTCGGACCCGTGATGGCCTTGTCGTCCTTGCGGACGAGCAGGTCGGCACCGGCCATGAAGTACGGTCCGGCGAACCCGACCTGCTTCTTGCGCTCGTCGTTGATCGTGTACGTGCCTACGTAGAGGTCGACCTGGCCCTTGGAGATGGCCGTCTCACGCACGTTCGAGTCGATCGTCTCGAACTTGACCTTGTTCGCGGGGAAGCCGAGGTCGGCCGCCACCATCTTGGCGATCTCGATGTCGAAGCCGGAGCGCTTGCCGTCGGTGTCCTCGAAGCCGAGGAACGGCTGGTCGTTCTTGGCGCCGAAGACGATCTCGCCGTCCTTCTGCGCCTTCTTCAGGGTCGGCGAGTCGATCTTGACGTCCTTGGCGACCGTGTACGTGGGCAGCTTCGGCTGGTCCTTGCCACCGGCGCCGCCCTTCGGCTTGTCACCGGCGGTCCCGGAGTCACCGCCGCAGGCGGTGGCGGTCAGGGCGAGAGCGGCGATCACCGCCGCCGCGGCGGCGGACTTGCGAACCTTCATGGTGGACATCCTTTGTTTCGGCGGAGGTTGAGGGAGACGCTGTGGTGCGTCCTGGCATCGAAGGTGGCATGCCGTCCCGGGCGAGCTGCTGCATGACCTCGAGGACCTCATTGATCATCTCCGGGTCGAGGGCCGAGGTCGGCTCGTCGAAGAGCATCACCTTGGGTCCCATCGCCAACGCGCGGGCGATCGCGACGCGTTGCTGCTGGCCGCCGGAGAGCTGCGCGGGGTACTTGTCGGCCTGGGAGCCGACACCCACCCGGTCGAGCAGGGCGCGGGCCTTCTCCTCCGCCTCCGCCTTGGGCGTCCTGCGCACCTTGGTCTGGCCCAGCATCACGTTCTCGAGCACGGTCTTGTGCGCGAAGAGATTGAAGGACTGGAAGACCATGCCCACGTCCGCGCGGAGCCGGGCCAGTTCCTTGCCCTCCTGGGGCAGCGGCTTGCCGTCGATCGAGATCGCTCCCGCATCGATGGTCTCCAGGCGGTTGATGGTGCGGCACAGCGTCGACTTGCCCGACCCGGAGGGACCGATCACGACGACGACCTCACCACGGGTGATGGTCAGGTCGATGTCCTGGAGGACGTGCAGGGCGCCGAAGTGCTTGTTGACACCCTTCAGCACGACAAGGTCGTCCGCCGCGGGCTTGGCGTCCTTGGTCACCGATACTTCGGTCACGGCTTGTTGCTCCATCCTCCTCGGGTTGGGAGGACAGTAGTAACCCGGTGCGACCAGCGTCATTACATCTGAGGGGAAATTGAGCATAACGATCCGGCCGCAACCGGACACTCCGTGTGAAGAGGGCGCCCCGGCTGCGTACCGGGTGCATAACGGAACGTGTCCGTGACCCTAAGGGCCTTGACGCGGTCCTTATCCATCGGCGTGGATGCCTTGGGTGCTTTCGTGCGCCCGTATGCCGCTTGAAATCCGCGCGCACGCGCGCGTGCCCGGCGGCCGCGAACACACATGCGGGACCGCGTGAGCGGGAACGGAACGACCGATGAACGAGTGGGGGGCCGATGGGCTGGAGGGAGACCGCATGAGACTGCTGCTCGTCGAGGACGACGACCACGTGGCCGCCGCCCTGTCCGCGGTCCTGGCCCGGCACGGCTTCGCCGTCACCCACGCCCGCAGCGGGGAGGAGGCACTACAGGCCCTGCTGCCCGGCGAAGCGGCGCCCTTCGGAGTCGTACTCCTCGATCTCGGCCTGCCCGACCAGGACGGCTACGAGGTCTGCGGAAAGATCCGCAAGCGCACCTCCATCCCCGTCATCATGGTCACCGCCCGTGCCGACGTCCGCTCCCGCATCCACGGCCTCAACCTCGGAGCCGACGACTACGTAGTGAAGCCGTACGACACCGGGGAACTCATCGCCCGCATCCACGCCGTCATCCGCCGCCCCTCGGCCGGTGCCGCGAAGAAGTCCGCCGACACCGAGCTGCGGCTCGGCAGCGTCCGTATCGAACTGCCCACCCGGCAGGTCAGCGTGGACGGCGACGTGGTCCAGCTGACCCGCAAGGAGTTCGACCTGCTCGCGCTGCTCGCCCAGCGCCCGGGAGTCGTCTTCCGGCGCGAGCAGATCATCAGCGAGGTGTGGCGCACGAGCTGGGAGGGCACGGGGCGCACGCTGGAGGTGCACGTGGCGTCCCTGCGCGCCAAGCTGCACATGCCCGCCCTGATCGAGACCGTGCGCGGAGTCGGCTACCGGCTCGTCGCCCCGGCGTCGTAGCGGGCACAGGTGCGCGCCCGCCTCCTACCGCTCCTCATCGTCCTCATGGCGGGCGTGCTGCTCGCCCTGGGCTTCCCGCTCGCGGTCAGCGTGGCGTCGGCACAGCAGCAGAAGGTGGTCGTCGACCGCATCGACGACACGGCGCGCTTCGCCGCGCTCGCGCAGTTCGTCACCCAGCGCCCCTCGGGCTCACGGGTGCGCGACAAGGACGAGCGACGCGAGACCCTGCAGAAGGAACTCGACTACTACCACGAGGTGTACGGCATCAAGGCGGGCGTGTTCTTCCGCGACCGCTTCCCCATGGCGCACGCCCCCGGCGACTGGTACCTGCCCACCGGCGGCGGGGACGTGAGCGACGCCTTCGAAGAGGCCCTGCGCTCCCGCGGCAGCCACAACCCGCCCCAGGTATGGCCCTGGAACGAGGGCGGACGGATCGTCGTCGCCTCACCGGTGATCCGCGACGGCGACGTCGTGGCCGTCGTCGTCACCGACTCGCCCACCGGGCGCATGCGCGCGAAGACCCTGCACGGCTGGCTGCTCATCGGCGCGGGCGAGTCCGCCGCCATGCTCCTCGCGGTCGGCGCCGCGCTGCGCCTCACCGGCTGGGTCCTGCGCCCGGTGCGGGTCCTGGACGCCACCACCCACGACATCGCCACCGGCCGCCTCGCCTCCCGCGTCGCGGCCGCCGGCGGTCCGCCGGAACTAAGGCGCCTGGCCCGGTCGTTCAACGAGATGGCGGACAACGTCGAAGACGTCCTCGAGCAGCAGCGCGCCTTCGTCGCCGACGCCTCGCACCAACTGCGCAACCCGCTGTCCGCCCTGCTGCTCCGCATCGAGCTCCTGGCCCTCGAACTGCCCGAGGGCAACGAGGAGATCGCCTCGGTGCGCACCGAAGGCAAGCGCCTCGCGCAGGTCCTCGACGACCTGCTCGACCTGGCGCTCGCGGAACACGCGGCGGCGGATCTCCAGCTCACCGACATCGGCGAGCTGGCGGCCGAGCGCGTCGCCGCCTGGCGGCCGCTCGCCGAGGAGCGGGGCGTGCGTCTTGCCGGGGAGTGCCCGGCGACGACCGGCTGGGCGGACCCGATCGCCCTGTCCAGCGCCCTGGACGCGGTGATCGACAACGCCCTGAAGTTCACACCGGAGGGAGCGGAGGTGCGGGTGCGGGTCGCCGCCGCCGACTCCAGGACCACCATCGTCGTCACCGACGGCGGCCCCGGCCTCGCCGACGACGAACTGTCCCGCATCGGCGACCGCTTCTGGCGCAGCAACCGTCACCAGAACGTCAAGGGCTCCGGCCTCGGCCTGTCGATCTCGCGGGCCCTGCTCGCGGCGGGCGGCGGCACGATGGCGTACGAACGCCATGAACCGCGCGGCCTGAAGGTGACGGTGGGCATTCCGAGGCAGGCGCCGGAGGGGGCGGGGGCGGTTCGGAAGCAGGGCCCCGGAGCGGAGCCGGGCGGGGGGCCCGGGGGCGGCTGAGCGGTGCCTCAGGGCTTGCTGGAGCGATGCCTGAGGGATGGGCCGGGTGCTGCCTCAGGGTTTGCGAGTGCTGCCTCAGGGTTTGACCGAGCGGTAGTAGCGCCGCGCGCCCTCGTGCAGGGTCAGGGGGTCGGTGTACAGGGCGGTGCGCAGGTCGACCAGCTGGGCCGCGTGCACCTGCGCGCCGATGTGGTCCCGGCTGTCGATGACGGTCCGGGTCAGCCCCTCCGTCAGCTCCGGGTCGGCCCGGTCGGTGGTCACCAGGAGGTTCGCCACGGCCAGGGTCGGCACGGACGCGCTCTGCTGGGCCTGCGGGTAGGCGTCAGCCGGCATGGTGGCGGCGCGGTAGTAGCGGGACGCGCCGCCCTGTTTGTGCAGCGCCTTCACGAGGTCGCCGAGCGGTACGAGGCGGATGGCGAGGCCCTCGGACAGCTCCCGCACCGAGCTGGTGGGCAGCCCGCCCGACCAGAAGAACGCGTCGATGTCGCCGCTCTGCAGCAGGTCGGGGGCGGTGTCTATGCCCGCGGGCAGCGCCGTGATGTCCTTGTCGAGCCGCAGCCCCGCGGCCTTGAGCACCCGGTCGGCGATCAGCCGCACGCCCGAGCGCGGCTGCCCCACGGCGACCCGCTGCCCGCGCAGGTCCTTGGCCTCTTCGATCTTGGAGGAGCGCCGCACGACGAGCTGTACGTAGTCGTCGTACAGCCGTGCGCAGCCCTGCAGCCGGTCCGCGCCGGGCCGGTCCTCCAGGCGGTACTTCTCCACGGCGTCGGCCGCCGCGATGGTGAAGTCGGCCTTGCCCGTCGCGACGCGCTCGACGTTCTGCTGCGAGCCCTCGCTGTTGAGGAGGTCGATGTCGACGTCCGGCATGTCGTCCGCGGCGGCGTTGCGCAGCAGCTTCCCGTACGTCTCGTAGACGGCGCCCTTCACTCCCGTACTGAAGGTCATCCGGCCCTGCGGCGAACTCTCGCCCACCGGGAGCAGCCACCACAGGAGCAGCCCGAACACCACTAGGGCCGCCGCCGAGGCCTGCAGGGCCCGGCGCCGGCTGAGGTGGAGGGCCGCGAACATGGGCGCGATCCTGCCACCTCACGCGGCGTGCTGGCCAGGGAGGGCGGTGTCTGTGCGGGCGGGGGCGCCAGGCTGTGGCGGCGGGGGCGTGGCTCCTGGGGGCACCGGGTGCGGGAGGGCTTGGCCGTGCCGGCACGGTCCCGGGCCCCCGTACTGGTACGGGCGCCCGGGCGGCGGTGTCAGGTGCCGCGCGCGTGGTCCGCCAGGACCTCGTGGATCACATGGCGCGCGTTGGCGGCGAGCGCCGGGTTCGTGACGGCGTAGTACGGCAGCTGGATGAGCGCCATGGACAGCGCACGGCCGCGCCCGCGCGCCCACGTCGCGTCGTCCGCGCCGGTCGCGGCGCGGAACGTCTCACGCGCGTCGGCGGGCAGCAGGTTCCACGCCACGATCAGGTCGCAGGCGGGGTCGCCCACGCCCGCCGTACCGAAGTCGATCACGGCTTGGAGGCGGCCGTCGCGGACCAGCAGGTTGCCGGGCATGAGGTCGGAGTGGACCCAGACGGGCGGTGCGTCCCACTCGGGGGTGCGGAGGGCGGCCTCCCAGACGGCGGTGGCGGCGTCGAGGTCGATGCGGGTGTCGACGGCGGGGGAGGGGGTGGGAGTGGTGTCCGGGGAGGATTGACCAGCGTGACCCGGTCGGCTCGGCTGATCCTCTGGCCCCGACTGTCCCAGCCGTCGCAGCTCCTCGAGCGCCGCGCGCGTCTCGGCGTCCTCCGTCGCCACAGGGGCCCCGCGATAGGCGGGCGGCGCGTCCGTGGGGTCGGCGTGGCGCATGGCCGTGACGAACGCGGCGAGGTCGGCGGCGAGCGCGTCGGGCGAGGTGAGCGCCCCGACGGCCGGGTTCTCGCCGTCGAGCCAGCTGTGGACGGACCAGACCCACGGATAGCCCTCGCCGGGCTCGCCGCGGCCCAGCACGGTGGGGATCGCCGTCGGGAGCCGGGGCGCGAGCCAGGGCAGCCAGCGGCTCTCCTTGGCCACGTCCGCGGCGCCACCGGCGATGCGGGGGACGCGTACGGCCATGTCGTCGCCGAGCCGGAACACGGCGTTGACGGTCCCGGCCGACGGGAACTGCTCGACGGGCAGGTGCGCCCACTGCGGGAACTGGGCCGCGAGCAGCTTCCGGACCAGCGGTACGTCGATGTCGGGCTCCCCGGCGTGCAGCTTGCCGTGCTGGTGGGGCTCGTGGGTGGGCGTCGTCATGGGGGCATTCTTCGTGGCCGCACCGCGCCGGCGAAACCGAATTCTCAGCGGTCGACAGCGCGTTGGAGCAGGTCCTGGAGGGTGCCCTGCTCCTGCTGGGTCAGCGGCGCGAGAGGTGACTCGGCACGGTCGCAGGGGTGCGGGCGGCGCGCGACCAGCCCCTGCCCCCCCCTGCTCCTCCACGCGGTCGGCGACGAACGTGCTGTTGAACGGCTCGCAGCACATGCGCTCCGCCAGTTCGCGCAGGGGCAGCGGGCGCCGGTGGTCGTGGCGTGGGGCTCCCTCTGTGCGGCACCGCCGTGCCCTGTGGTCATGCGGCTCAGCGCGGTGGGCCTCAAAGCCGCGCGGCCGGCTGCCCACGACGGCCGCGGGCGACTGGGAGCCGTACGCCGACCACCTCCCGGACAGCCTCCGTGAAGTAGGCCGCCACCCCGAACATCGACGCGGTCACCTTCACGCACCTGCACGGCGCCCCCTCGGCTGGGCCTGGCACCCCGCTCCGGCAGCACCTGGCCGCCGTTCGCTCATGCCCCCGCCTCGTCTCCGCCCGAGGAGACCAATGCCACCTGGCCGTCGGCCGGGCCGGGAGGGACGCCCAGGGCCGGAGGGACTGGGGCCCGCTGCCGTGCCCCCTGCGGCGCTTCGGCCCGACGGCACGTGACCTGTGCGGTATGTGACCCGTGCACCACGTGACCCGTGCGCCACGCGACCTGCGCGGCGCGCGTCAGTGCTTGCGGGCCACACCCCCGAACATCGCCACCTCGTCCGGCTCGCCGAGCCCCGTCGGCTCCGGGCGCCACCGCGAGCAGGAGACCACGCCGGGCTCCAGCAGTTCGAGACCGTCGAAGAACTTGGCGACCTGCTCCGGGGTGCGCTGCGTCAGCTTCGGAGTGCCGTGCTCGTTCCAGAAGGCCACCGCCGCGTCGACGTCCGGCATCGCCGGACTGGTGATCGTGTGCGACAGGACGAGATAGCTCCCCGAGGGCAGCGCGTCCATGATGCGGCGCACGAGGCCCTGGGCCTCCTTGTCGTCCTCGATGAAGATCACGACTCCGAGGAGCATCAACGCGACCGGACGGCTGAAGTCCAGCGTCTGCGAGGCGTGTTCCAGGACGGCCTCGACGTCACGCATGTCGGCGTCCAGGTAGTCCGTCCGGCCCTCGGGGGAACTCGTCAGCAGGGCGCGCGCGTGGGTGAGGACGAGCGGATCGTTGTCTACGTAGACGATGCGTGACTCCGGAGCGATCCGCTGGGCCACCTCGTGGGTGTTGTCCGCGGTCGGCAGTCCGGTGCCGATGTCGAGGAACTGGCGCACGCCGCAGTCGGCCACCAGGTGCCGCACCGCGCGGCCGAGGAAGAGGCGGTCCGCGCGCGCGTAGTCGCCGATTCCCGGGTGGAGTTCACGGATGCTGTCGCCCGCCTCGCGGTCGACCGCGTAGTTGTCCTTGCCGCCGAGCCAGTAGTTCCAGATGCGGGCCGTGTGCGGCTGCGCGGTGTTGATCCGGTTCCGTACGGCGTCGGCCGCGTCGGCCGAGTCCTGCGGGTTCGACTCCTGCGGAGAAGGGCTCGCGGTCACGTGATCGCCTCCTGGCGTGACGTTTTACGTGTGACGTTGTGAGGTTGTGGCGGGGTGAGGGCCGTGACGCGCGCGGCCGCTGAGGTGCCAGGAGGCAATCTAGTCGCGGAATATGAGCGTCCATCTCACACCGGCGGCAAGGCGCCCCTGAACGCCCTTACGAGGGGCGGGTTTCGAGGCGGGTGCGCCCCGCGGGGCACGCTGTCCGGGCGCGGGACGTTGGTCAGCGGACGCGACGGCGCGGGCGCGCCCTGTGCGTCCGGACGCCGATCCGCACCTCCGCCTCCAGGGCGCGCGGTGCCGCCGCCGCACGGGCCTCCGCGACGGCCTGCTCGGCCAGCCGGCGCAGGACCGCGCGGGGCGAGCCGTCCGCCGCGAGGACCAGCGTGATGCGCGCCCGCAGCCGGTGGGGGCGGCCAAGGAGGCGCACGTGGGCACGGGCCACCCCGTCGACCGCCTGGACGCGCCCGGCCATCGCCGCCGCGAGCGCCGGACCCGCGAGGGTGACCCCGTCCCGCCCCAGCGGGAGCACCCGCAAGCGCCCCGCGCGGACCTCGAGGGCGACCCAGCACAGGAACAGCAACAGGGCGACCGCCAGGGCCGCGATCACGACGGGCGGCCACCAGGAGTGGTCGCGCCAGCGCCCGAGCGCGGCGCCGTCCAGCCACACGCGGTCGGTGCCGAGGCGCGGCCAGCCGGACGGCAGCCGGTCCCGGACGGGGTCCGCCGTGGTGGCCAGGGCGGCCCCCGAACCGAGCAGCAGCACCGCGACGCACAGCAGCGTCGCGCGGTTCACACCTTGCCGGAGCGCGCTCATGAGGGGCCGCTCCCCGGTGCGGGCTCCTGGGCGGCGGGCTGCGGTGTCGTGCCGGCCGGGAGCGGGGCCACCGGGGCCGGCGGCGCCGGTTCACGCCACGTGGGCTCCGTACGCAGCCGTACGCGCAGCCGCGGCGGCCTGGCGAGCCCGCACTCCGCCAACGCCGCCTCCGCCGCCCTCAGGACCTCCTGGCGGGCCGTGGCGGGGTCACCGAACCCGAGCCCCACCCGCACCCGCGTCCGGCGGCGTCCGACCCGCACCCGCGCCCGCGTGACTCCCGGCACCTGGACCACGGCGTCCCGCAACAGGGCCGCGGCCGCACCGCGTTCGAGGACCGCGCGCACCCCGGGCAGCGGCGCCGCCATCGGGAGAAGCCGTCGCTGCCCCGGGGCGACCGCCAGGACCAGCAGGCACACGCCGAGGGCCAACACGGCCGCCGCGGCGGCGATGGTCACCGCGGTACCGCCGTCCGGCCCGTGCGCGGCCAGCCAGTCCACGAGCCGCACCCGCCACCGCGCGGGCGCCCGGTCCGCCGCGTGCACCGCCACCACGTCGTACAGCAGCACTCCGGAGGCGACGGCCGCAGCCAGGGCCAACGCTGCCACCGGCAACCGCCGTTCGGACCACGGGCGCCGTACGCCGCGCGTGACCGTCGCCTCCGTAGAGCTCGCCTTGGCGTCCCGAGAGGTCGCCTTGGCGTCCCGCGCGTCTGCGGTGCCTGTGCCGTACGCAGGGCGCTCAGCGTACCCGGAGCCCTCCCCGTACCCAGCGCCCTCCGCCTGATCAACCCTCTCCGTCGAGCCCTCCCGCAAGGACAACTCCCGTACGTGGACCCGGGCCGAGTCCACGGAGAGGCCGGTCAGGTGGGCCGTGCGCTCGGTGACGTGCGAGCGGACGTTCTCGCCCGTGTCGTCGAGCACGCCCGCGTAGGGCACCGCCACGGTGACGTCCACACGGGCCCGGCGGCCGCGCACGGCCGCCGAGCCCCCGCTGACCCGGACCTCGCCCGGCCCCAGCGCCTCCGTGGCGGCGCGCTCCGCGATCCGGCGCACCGCGCGGTCCGCGACGGTGGTCGCACCGCGCTCCGCGGCGGGGGTGCTCATCGCCGCTCCCGGTCACGCCCGGACAGGAACTCCCGGATGTCGATCCCGTCGTCCACGAGGCGCCCCAGGACGAAGCCCACCGCGCCGAGCGCGGCGACCAGCAGGAACGCGCCGAAGCCGCCGAACCATCCGGCGAATCCCAGAGCCATCCCCGAAAACAGGCCTACCAGGGCTTTGTTCACCACTCACCTCACACCGTAGAAGGGACGCAGAAGGGGCATCGCAGCCGCCGGGAGAGCGGCAAGGGGCCTGGTCCTACTCGACGCGGGTCTCCGCGGTGGCGTCCCGGTCGTCGTCGGGCAGGTGCACGTCGTTGATCGCGACGTTGACCTCGACGACCTCCAGGCCGGTGATGCGCTCCACGGCCGCGATGACGTTCTCGCGCACGTCGTGGGCGACGTCCGTGATGGGCACGCCGTACTCGACGACGATGTCGAGGTCGATCGCCGTCTGCCGCTCGCCGACCTCGACCTTCACGCCGCGGCCCACGTTCGGGCGCCCTCCGGGCACGCGGTCGCGCACGGCGCCGATGGTGCGGGACAGACCGCCGCCCATGTCGTGCACTCCGGGGATCTCGCGCGCCGCCATGCCGGAGATCTTGACGACCACGACATCCGCGATCGAGGTCTTGCCGCGCGTCGCCGCCGGTTCGCTCGCGCCGGTGCGGCCCGCGAGGGTGGTGGCCCCCTCGGTGCTCTTCTGGCCGCCGACGAGTTCCTTCTCCGTGCTGCTGGAAGCGGCCGACTTCGAGGTGAGCTCCTGTGTCGCCATATCGGCATCTCCTAGTCGTTGGTCTCGTTGTCTCGTTGGTCGTGCGGGTCTTCAACGGCCGTGCACGCCGTGCCGACCGTGTCGCTGTGCTGCCCCCGTGGCGTGTTCCGCGTCGTACGGCGCTCGCCGCGCCGCACCACTTCGTGTCGCGCCCTTCACCTCCACTGACACGGGTGCCCCGGATCCGTTACGCGCCTCTCGGGAATTTCTTCCCCGGACAGGTAGCGTGCCTGCGCCGCGTAACGCGGGCGGCTTGTCGTGTGTCGTAAGAGGACGACCGGAGCGAGAGGAGCCGCGTGTGCCCGGGGAACGGGGCAGAGCGCCGGAGGACGAGGATGCGTCGTTGCCGCATGAGGACGCGCTGCTGGTGGTGCGTGCCGCCGAAGGTGACGACGAGGCCTTCGAGGCGCTCGTGCACCGGCACGCGCCCGTCCTGCTGCGCCTCGCCACACGGCTGCTCGGCAGCCCGACAGAGGCGGAGGACGCCGTGCAGGAGGCCTTCGTGAGCGCCTGGCGCAAACTGCCGGAGTTCCGCGGGGACGCCCGGTTCGGCACCTGGATGCACAGGATCGTCACCAACCGCTGTCTCAACGTGCTGCGTTCGCGGCAGCCCGTGACGGCCCTGGACAGCGTTCCGGAGCCGCAGGCCCCCGAGCACCAGGTGTCCCCGCCGCGGGCCGCCGAGGCGCACGCCGCCGTCCAGGACCTGTCACGGGCGATACAAGGGCTCTCACCGGAGCAGCGGGTGTGCTGGGTCCTGCGGGAGCTCGACGGCGTGCCCTACGAGTCCATCGCCGAGTCGGTCGGCATCAGCCAGGAGGCGGTCCGAGGCCGCGTCTTCAGGGCCCGGCGCTATCTGACGGAGGCGATGGCCGGATGGCGATGAACGAAGGCGGGGCACCGGGCGGGACGTCGTTCGAGGACGTGCCCGAGGACGAGATCCTGCCGTGCGGCCGCGAACTCGCGCAGGTGTGGGAGCAGGCGGAGACGGGCGAGCCGGACCCGCACACGGCCGGCTGCCCGCACTGCGCCGACGCGCTGCGGGCGCTGCGCTCCCTGGAGGACGCCGTCGCCCGGACACGCGACGACGAACCCCAGGAACACACGTGGGACACCACCGCGCTCGCCGGCCGCGTCATGGACGTCGTACGCCTGGAGCTGCGTCCTGGCCGCACCCTGCCGCTGGGCGAGGCCGACGAGGACGCGTGGATCGTGGAGGCGGCGGCCGCGCGGACGTTCCGGGCCGCCGTGGACTCCCTGCCGGGCGTCCGCGCGGGCAGCTGCCGCATAGAGGCCGACCCTCAGGACACCGTCCGCCCGGCCGCGGCACCGCCCCCGGGACGGCTGCCGCGCGGACCGGCCCGGATCCGCGTCGAAGTGCAGGTCGGCCTCTCCTGGAACCTGCAGCTCGTCGCGGACGAGGTGCGCGCCCGGATCGTCGCGGCCGCGGACCGCGAACTGGGCATGCGGGTCGCTGCGGTCGACGTGGTGATCGCCGACCTGCTGGACGACGAGGGCACCGAAGGGCGGCAGGGATGACGGAACAGCAGGCTCCGCGCGCACTCGCGGACGTCGTCGGCAGCGCCGTGCTCGCCACCCGTGGCGTGGCCTTCCTGCGCCCCGGGCTGGCCGAGCTGCTGCGCTCCTCCGTGGGCCTGGGAGCGGGCCGCGGCACGTCCGGGGCGGCCGGGGCCTCCGGAGTGCGCGTGGAGCGCGGGAAGGGCTCCCAGGGTCTGGACATCGAGGTGTACGTGGTGCTGAGCCGGGGGCACCGCGCCCTGGACGTGACCCGCGCGGTGCGCTCGGCGGTCGTGGCGGCCCTGGAGGAGCAGGCGCCGGAGGCGGTGTCCGCGCGGGTCAGGGTGACGGTGACCGGGGTCGTGTAGCGGCGCGGGGTCAGCGGGCCGCGTAGTTGACCTTCCCGAAGGGCCAGCGCGCGGCCAGCCACGCGCTCACGGCCTCGTACAGGGTCGCGTCGAGGGCGGCGCGGTCGGCCCGGACCCAGGACCGGACGTCGGCGTCGAAACCGTCTCCTCCGGAGGCATCGGTGTGGGAACCGTCGGCATGGGGCGGAGAGCCGTCGGCACGGTGCGGATAGATGTAGAGGCACCAGATGACCTCGCCGCTCGCCGTCTCGATCACGGTGTACGTGAACCCGCCGCGCCGGGCGAAGTCCTCCGCGTGCTCGTGCAGGTCGCGCAGGTTCTCCTCCGGCGACATCCCGGCCAGCGGGGGCCAGCTCCGGCCCCGGAAGCCCGGAGTGGCACGGATGTGCTCGATGCTGCCGGTCCAGGCGGCGAGGTCCTCGGTGTTGTGCCGGCCCTCCAGCGGTTCCAGACGGAACTCCGGGGTGACCAGCTCCAGGGGGACGACGAAGTCGTCGGGGACAAAGGAAGCGCTCATGTGCAGAAGCTAGGGGGCCGCCCCGCGGATCGCACCCGAATTGGGCGGGGCGCGGCAGGGACGAGGGCGGGGACCAAGGTGGTGAGAGCCCACTGCCGCAGCCCCCGTACCCTTGAGGGATGACCAGCAGCAGTGTCCGGACCGGAGCAGTGGACGAAGCAGTGGACGAAGCGGCCGTCGCGCGAAGCTACGAGATCCGCACCTACGGGTGCCAGATGAACGTCCACGACTCCGAACGCCTCTCCGGCCTCCTGGAGAACGCCGGTTACGTGCGCGCTCCGGAGGGCTCCGACGGCGACGCGGACGTGGTGGTCTTCAACACGTGCGCGGTTCGGGAGAACGCCGACAACCGCCTGTACGGCAACCTCGGCCGCCTCGCCCCCCGCAAGACCCAGCGCCCCGGCATGCAGATCGCCGTCGGCGGCTGTCTGGCCCAGAAGGACCGCGACACCATCGTCAAGAAGGCGCCCTGGGTCGACGTCGTCTTCGGCACGCACAACATCGGCAAGCTGCCGGTCCTCCTGGAGCGCGCCCGCGTGCAGGAAGAGGCGCAGGTCGAGATCGCCGAGTCCCTGGAGGCGTTCCCCTCGACCCTGCCCACGCGCCGCGAGAGCGCGTACGCGGCATGGGTGTCGATCTCCGTGGGGTGCAACAACACCTGCACCTTCTGCATCGTGCCCGCCCTGCGCGGCAAGGAGAAGGACCGCAGGACCGGCGACATCCTCGCCGAGATCGAGGCGCTCGTCGGCGAGGGCGTCTCGGAGATCACGCTGCTCGGCCAGAACGTGAACGCGTACGGCTCCGACATCGGCGACCGCGAGGCCTTCAGCAAGCTGTTGCGCGCCTGCGGGCGGATCGAGGGCCTGGAGCGGGTGCGCTTCACCTCCCCGCACCCGCGCGACTTCACGGACGACGTGATCGCAGCGATGGCCGAGACGCCGAACGTGATGCCCCAGCTGCACATGCCGCTGCAGTCCGGCTCGGACCCGGTCCTGAAGGCGATGCGCCGCTCCTACCGCCAGGACCGCTTCCTGGGGATCATCGAAAAGGTCCGCGCCGCCATGCCGGACGCGGCGATCTCCACGGACATCATCGTGGGCTTCCCCGGTGAGACCGAGGAGGACTTCGAGCAGACCATGCACGTGGTCCGCGAGGCCCGCTTCGCCAACGCCTTCACCTTCCAGTACTCCAAGCGCCCCGGGACGCCCGCCGCCGAGATGGACGACCAGATCCCCAAGGAGGTCGTCCAGGCGCGCTACGAACGCCTGGTGGCCCTCCAGGAGGAGATCTCCTGGTCCGAGAACAAGAAGCAGGTCGGCCGCACCCTGGAGCTGATGGTCGCCGAGGGCGAGGGCCGCAAGGACGGCACCACGCACCGCCTGTCCGGCCGCGCCCCCGACAACCGCCTGGTGCACTTCACCAAGCCCGACACCGAGGTGCGCCCTGGTGACGTGGTGACGGTCGAGATCACGTACGCGGCGCCGCACCACCTGCTCGCCGAGGGCACCGTCCTCGACGTCCGGCGCACCCGCGCGGGCGACGCCTGGGAGAAGCGCAATACGGCCGACGCCCCGAAGCCCTCCGGAGTGCTCCTCGGCCTCCCGAAGGTGGGCGTCCCCGAGCCGCTCCCGGCGGCCACGGGCGGCTGCAGCATCGACTGACGCACACGGCGTTCCCTGCCCAGAGCCGCGTCCGCTGCGCCTGTCCGCCGCGGCCGTCGGCCCTGTCTGTACGCTGCGGATCATGCTTGTCGCCGCAGCCGTCTGCCCTTGTCCGCCCCTGCTCGTGCCCGAGGTCGCAGCGGGCGCCGCGCCGGAACTGGATGCCGCGCGGGCGGCGTGCACGGACGCGATCGGTGTGCTCGCCGCGTCCCGGCCCGACCGGCTCGTCGTCGTGGGACCCGCGGAGCAGCAGGACCGCGGACCGCACGCCCAGGGGGCACGCGGTTCGTTCCGGGGCTTCGGCGTGGACCTCGACGTACGCCTCGGAGAGGCCCCGGCGGACGCCGGGGCCGGCACGGGTGAGGCCACGGAGCGTCTGCTCCCGGTGTCGTTGGCCGTCGCCGGTTGGCTGCTCGGGCGCACGGAGTGGTCGGCCGCCCCGCTCGAAGGCCTCGGTGTGGGGGAACCTCTCGCGCCCGAGCGGTGTATCCAAGTGGGAGAGGAGATCGCCGCGCGCGCGGACCGGGTGGCGCTGCTCGTGATGGGCGACGCCAGCGCGTGCCGCACACTCAAGGCGCCCGGCTATCTGGACGAGCGGGCCGCAGGGTTCGACGCGGACGTGGCGCGAGCGCTCGCCGCGGCCGACGTGGCGGCGCTCAAGGCACTGGACGCGGAGCTCGCGCAGGAGCTGAAGGCGGCGGGCCGGGCGCCCTGGCAGGTGCTCGCGGGCGCGGCCGACGGCGCGGGCCTGCGCGGCGAGCTGCTCTTCGACGACGCGCCGTACGGGGTGGGCTACCTGGTGGCGGCCTGGTCGTAGGGCCACGCCGACACCCTGTGGAGGGCCACCGGCCCGCCCGAGGGCTCCCAGGAGGCCGCCGCGGCCCCGGCCGACACTCCCGGAAAGCCGTCTCCCGGACACGCCGACGGCCGTGAAGCCAGTCGCGCTTCACGGCCGTCCGCCGGTGGTCCAGAGCCGCTCAGGAAGCCGAAGGGGGCGTCGGCGGTGACGGGGGTGGGGCGTCGCCGGGGGGAGTGGCACCGCCGCTCCCGCCCTTGCCGCCGTCCGTCCCGGCGAGGCGGTCCAGGGCGTCCTTGGCCTTGCCCGCCCCCGCCTGGATCTTGTCGCTGTACTTGCCCTTGGTCCTGCGATCGACCACGTCGGCGGCCTTGTGCAGGCCTTGGTCGATCTTGTCCCCGTGCTGCTGCGCGAGGCCCGAGACCTTGTCCTTGGCAGGGGCGAGTTTGTCCTTCAGCTGGTTCAGGAAGCCCACGGATTCGCCTTCCTTCGCGGGGGAGTCACTTGCGGGCGCTCTCACCGGCCTCGTTGTCGGCCGCCTCCTGCGCGGACTGCTGCTTCGGGATCTCCACACCCTCCGCGGCAGCCGCCTCGGCCGATTCCTCCGTCTCGTCCTCGGCAGAGGCCTTGGCCTCGGACTTGTCGTTGTCCTTGTCCGTGGCGGACGTGGCGGACGTGGCGGACGTGGCGGACGTGGCGGACGTGGCGGACGTGGCGGACGTGGCGGACGTGGCGGCCGCGGTGGACGCGGTTGCCTCTGCGGCCTCGGTTCCGTCCTCTGCCTTGTCGTCGGCCTTGGCCTCAGCGGAGGCCTCGGCGTCCTCCTCATCGGCCGTCACGGTGGCGGCCGACGCCTCGGTGGTCGATGCCTCGTCCGTGTCCTTGCTCTTCCGGCGAAACCGACTAAAAACGCCCATATCTACTCCATACGTTACTCGTGTGGGCGAAATCCCGCGCCACCCGGTGCGTCCGATTGCGTCGCCCGGGTCACCGATCCTCGAAACCGGCGGCCGGAACCTCGCAACAGGCAACGAACCCGGAGCCGTGCCGTCACGTAGCTCGTTCGGGCACCCGCCGAGCGATTTGCGAGACTGGGTCGGTGAGAAGTGCACCTCCCGCCCCGCGGGTCATCGCCGTCGTCGGGCCCACCGCGGCCGGAAAGTCCGATCTGGGCGTCCACCTCGCCCAGCGTCTGGGCGGCGAAGTCGTCAACGCCGACTCGATGCAGCTGTATCGGGGGATGGACATCGGCACCGCCAAGCTGACGCCCGCCGAGCGCGAAGGGGTGCCGCACCACCTCCTGGACGTCTGGGACGTGACGGAGGCGGCGAGCGTGGCCGAGTACCAGAAGCTCGCGCGCGCGGAGATCGACCGGCTGCTCGGCGAGGGCCGCTGGCCGATCCTGGTCGGCGGCTCCGGCCTGTACGTGCGCGGGGCCGTCGACCACCTGGAGTTCCCCGGCACCGACCCCGCCGTCCGCGCCCGCCTGGAGGAGGAGCTGGAGGAGCACGGCCCCGGCGTGCTGCACGCCCGCCTTGCCGCCGCCGACCCGGACGCGGCCCACGCGATCCTGCCCGGCAACGGGCGCCGGATCGTGCGCGCCCTGGAGGTCATCGAGATCACGGGCAAGCCGTTCACCGCCAACCTCCCCAGTCACGAGTCCGTGTACGACACCGTGCAGATCGGCGTCGACGTGGCCCGCCCCGAGCTCGACCTGCGCATCGCCACGCGCGTGGACCGCATGTGGGAGGCGGGACTTGTGGAGGAGGTGCGCACGCTGGAGGCGCAAGGGCTTCGGGAGGGGCGCACGGCGTCGCGCGCGCTCGGCTACCAACAGGTGCTCGGGGCGCTCGCCGGTGAGTGCACCGAGGACGAGGCGCGCGCCGAGACCGTGCGCGCCACGAAACGCTTCGCGCGCCGACAGGACTCCTGGTTCCGGCGTGATCCACGCGTGCACTGGCTGAGCGGCGCCGTCGCCGACCGCGGGGAACTCCCGGGGAGTGCAATGGCGTTGGTCGAACGAGCGGTCACAGCCTGATCACGTGATGGCATCGGGACGCTCCGCCGGTCATCGAGGCAGCTGACGGCGTGCCATCATCGACCATCGATCGACCAGTGGAGTCCGAAGTGGGAGGGCGCGTGGCGATGGAGGCCGGCCCTCGTGACACCGCACATGACGGCGAGCAGCACACCGCACAGGACGGTGCGGAGCACCCCGCGCACAGCGGCGCGCGACTCGGCCCGGACGGACCGGACGGCCGACTCAGCCCGGACGGACCCGACAGCCCCGGGATCACCGAGAGCGGCATGACCGACGACGGCCCCACCGAGGAGGAGCTGGCGACGGAACCCGAGGTCGAGGTCGAGCTGCGGCCGCAGCGCAGGCTGCGCATCTGGCAGCTCGCGCCGATCGTGATCCTCGCCGCCGTCGGCTCCCTGATGTTCGCCTTCCCGCTGGCCTTCGAGTTCGGCGACGGCGGCGCCGTCGTCGCGATGCTCGGGCTGCTCCTCAGCTCCTGTGCCGCGGGCTGGGGCATGATGGCCGCCCGCCGCGTGGGGCACACCTGGCCGGGGCTGCCGGAGCGCGGCTCCGGGCGGCGGCCGGACTGGCGCGTGGTGTCCGCGTACACGCTGGTCGTCGGGGTGGTCGCGGTGCTCGCGGTGTGGCGCGTGGCCCGCCTCCGCTGACGCCCCGACCCCGACGGCGCACCGACGCGGCCTGGGCGTCACCTCTCCCCATGGACGGCCCCGGCAGCTTGTCGCACCCACCCCGTACGATCGAGGGATGAGCACGCGGATCGCCTTCCTCAAGGGGCACGGGACCGAGAACGACTTCGTGATCGTCCCCGACGCCGACAACGCCATCGAACTGCCCCCGGCCGCCGTCGCCGCCCTGTGCGACCGCCGCGCGGGTATCGGCGGCGACGGTCTGCTGCACGTCGTGCGCTCCGCCGCCCACCCGGACGCGCGGCACCTGGCCGCGGAGGCCGAGTGGTTCATGGACTACCGCAACGGCGACGGCTCGGTCGCCGAGATGTGCGGCAACGGCGTGCGCGTCTTCGCCCGGTACCTCGAGCGTGCGGGGCTCGTCGGCGAGGGCGACGTGGCCGTCGCCACCCGAGGCGGCGTCAAGCGCGTCCACATCGCCAAGCCCACCGAGGACGGCGCCCCCGGCGACATCACCGTCGCCATGGGCAAGGCCGTGCTCCCCGGGGGCGACGTCACGATCTCCGTGGACGAGCACCAGTGGCCCGCGCTCAACGTGAACATGGGCAACCCGCACGCGGTCGCCTTCGTGGCCGACCTGGCGCACGCGGGCCGCCTCCTGGACCCGCCGCCCTTCAGCCCGGCCACGGCCTACCCGCACGGGGTGAACGTGGAGTTCGTGGTCGACCGCGGCCCGCGCCACGTCGCCATGCGCGTGTACGAGCGCGGCGCCGGCGAGACCCGCTCGTGCGGCACGGGAGCCTGCGCCGTGGCCGTCGCGGCGGCGCGCAGGGACGGCCTGGACCCCGCAGTGACCGGCACCCCCGTGGCGTACACCGTCGACGTGCCCGGCGGGCGCCTGGTCATCACAGAGCGGCCGGACGGCGAGATCGAGAAGACGGGCCCCGCCGTGATCGTGGCCGAGGGCGAGATCGACGCCGACTGGCTGGCGGCGGCCGTAGCGGCGGCCTGATGGCGCGCTCGGCCGCACGGCGCACACGGGAGCACGGGCGGTCCGCCCGCCCCCGACCCCGCGCCGTGGTCGAAACCCCGCTCGTCCCGCTCGAAACGACACTCCACAGAACTGTCGCTCGAATGGGTGATCCGTTTCACGCTCGGCGAGAGCGGGTCAGCACCACGTGATGGGCTCGATAGCATCAAGCACCGGCCCGGACGGAGCAGGCTGCCGTCCGCCCACCGCCGGTCGGAGCTGCCGGAGGTGCCCATGAGTGCGGAGGCGACGAATCCCGCGACGCCAGGCCCGACGACGCCCTCGACCCAGCGAAGGCGCGCCCGCCCCCGCCTCGACCTGCGCAGACTCGGCCGCGCCGCATTCCTCGGCCCCGCCGCGAGGGACCGCGTGCCGGACGCCATCGGCCATGTGGCCGAGGCCCACCGCGGCCACCACCCGGACGCCGACCTGGAGCCGCTGCGCCGCGCCTACGTCCTCGCGGAGTCCTCGCACCGCGGCCAGATGCGCAAGAGCGGTGAGCCGTACATCACACACCCGCTCGCCGTCACGCTCATCCTGGCCCAACTGGGCGCCGAGACCACCACGTTGACCGCGTCCCTGCTCCACGACACCGTCGAGGACACGGATGTGACGCTCGATCAGGTACGCGCGGAGTTCGGCGACGACGTCTGCTACCTGGTCGACGGCGTCACCAAACTCGAAAAGGTCGACTACGGAGCCGCTGCAGAACCGGAGACCTTCCGCAAGATGCTGGTCGCCACCGGCAACGACGTCCGCGTGATGGCGATCAAACTCGCCGACCGCCTGCACAACATGCGCACGCTCGGCGTGATGCGCCCCGAGAAACAGGCCCGCATCGCCAAGGTCACCCGCGACGTCCTCATCCCGCTCGCCGAACGGCTCGGCGTGCAGGCCCTCAAGACCGAGCTGGAGGACCTCGTCTTCGCGATCCTCCACCCCGAGGAGTACGCCGAGGTCAGGGAGCTGATCTCGGCGAAGACGCGGGCCGGGACCGACCCGCTGGCCGACATCTCCGAAGAGGTGCGCGGCGTCCTGCGCGAGGCCGGCATCGCCGCCGAAGTCCTCATCCGGCCACGCCACTTCGTGTCCGTCCACCGCGCGCACCGCAAACGCGGCGAGCTGCGCCCCGCCGACTTCGGCCGCCTGCTCGTCCTCGTCAACGAGGACGCCGATTGCTACGGAGTCCTCGGCGAGCTGCACACCTGCTTCACGCCGGTCGTCTCGGAGTTCAAGGACTTCATCGCCGTACCGAAGTTCAACCTGTACCAGTCGCTGCACACGGCCGTGGCCCGCGGCGACGGCGAAGTCGCCGAAGTCCTCATCCGCACCCACCAGATGCACCGGGTCGCCGAAGCGGGCGTCGTCGCCCTGCACAACCCCTACGCCGTGCCGTCCGAGGAGCAGCCGCCCGACGGCGAGCGCGCCGACCCCACCCGTCCCGGCTGGCTCTCGCGCCTCCTCGACTGGCAGCAGGCCGCCCCCGACCCCGACACCTTCTGGTCGACGCTCCGCGAAGACCTCGCCCAGGACCGCGAGATCGCCGTCTACCGCACCGACGGCGGCACGCTCGGCCTGCCCGCGGGCGCCAGCTGCGTCGACGCCGCCTACGCCCAGTACGGCGAGGACGCCCACGCCTGCATCGGCGCGCGCGTCAACGGCCGCCTGGCCACGCTCAGCACGGTCCTGCGCGACGGCGACACCGTGCAGCTGCTCATGGGCCAGGACCTGGCGTCGGGGCCCTCGCGCGACTGGCTCGACCACGCGCGCACCCCCGCCGCGCGCATTGCCATCCGGCGCTGGCTCACCACGCACCCGGCGTCCGCCCCCGTCCCTCCCGCGCAGTCCGCCCCGGCTCCGCCCGCCCTCGTGACGGTGCCCGCCGCCACACCGAGGCCCCAGGTCTCCGCGGCCCTGCGCCCGGCGGCGGAGAACGTCGTCGTCGACCGCGAGGGCGCCACCGTACGGCTCGCGGGCTGTTGCACCCCGGTCCCGCCCGACGAGATCACCGGCTTCGCGGTACGCGGCGGCGTCGTCACCGTCCACCGCGTGACCTGCCCCGCGGTGGCGCGCATGACGCAGGTGGGGCGCCCGGAGGTGGGCGTGCGCTGGGGGGACACTACGGAGTGCAGGGTCACCCTGATCGCCGAGTCGTTCGGCCGGGCGCACCTCCTGGCCGACCTCACCGAAGCCATCGCCCTAGAAGGCGCCGCGATCATCTCGGCGACCGTCGAACCCCCGAGCCAACAGCGCGTACGCCACACGTACACGCTCCAACTCCCCGACGCGGCACACCTTCCGGGCCTGATGCGCGCCATGCGCAATGTCCCCGGGGTGTACGACGTGGCCCGCGCTCAGCACCGGGCGGCAGCGGCGCCCTGAGGCCGCTCCACGCTGAGCCCGACGGGAGCCTGACGATGCTCCCCGGGGGTCCCGGCAGCGCCCCTCGCTGAGCTCGGCGGCGCTCTTCGGTGAAACGGCGCCGACTCGTTCGGGTGGGCCCGTCGCGTGCCGTCCCGGTGTGGAAGGCGTGCGCTGATAGCCGTAGTTCATGCTCCTCACCCCGCGCACCAAGCCGTCCCGGCCGAAGTCGGTCCGGATCGCCGTCGCCGTCCTCGCCGCCACCACCTCCGCCGCCCTGCTCGCCGCGAGCGCCCCGCAGCCCGCCGCCCCGCTCGGCATCGGCGACAGGCTCTTCCCCCACCTCGGCAACCCCGGGTACGACGTCACGTCGTACGACATCGCTTTCACCTATCAGGGGGACAACAGCAAGCCCCTGGACGCGCTCACGAAGATCGACGCCCGGGTGACGGCCCCGCTGGAGCGCGTCAACCTCGACTTCACCCACGGCAAGGTCCGCTCCGTCGAGGTGAACGGCGCCGCCGCCGACTTCACCACCGCCGGTGAGGACCTGGTCGTCACGCCCCACGCGCGCGTGCAGCCCGGCGAGCGCCTGCGGATCGCCGTGCGGCACACCAGCGACCCGGTGTCCCGCGACGTCGAGGGCGGCTGGGTGCGCACCGGCGACGGGCTCGCGATGGCCAACCAGGCGGACGTCGCGCACCGCGTGTTCCCGTGCAACGACCACCCCGCCGACAAGGCGCAGTTCACCTTCCGCGTCACCGCGCCCAAGGGCCTCACCGCCGTGGCCAACGGCCTGCCCCTGGCCGAGGAACGCCGCGCGGACACCACCACGTGGGCGTACCGCACCCGGCACCCGATGGCGACCGAGCTGGCCCAGGTGTCCATCGGCCGCTCCACCGTGCTGCACCGCACCGGCCCCTACCGCCTCCCCGTACGGGACGTCGTGCCCACGAAGGACCGCAAGCAACTGGAACCCTGGCTGAAGAAGACCCCTGACCAGATCTCCTGGATGGAGGACAAGGTCGGCCGCTATCCGTTCGAGACCTACGGGGTGCTCGTCGCCGACGCCCGGACCGGCTTCGAGCTGGAGACACAGACGCTGTCGCTCTTCGAGAAGGAGCTGTTCACACGGCCCGAGTTCCCCGAGTGGTACGTGGAATCGATCATGGTGCACGAGCTGGCGCACCAGTGGTTCGGCGACAGCGTGAGCCCCGCCACCTGGTCCGACCTGTGGCTGAACGAGGGGCACGCCACCTGGTACGAGGCCCTGTACGCCGAGGAGAAGGCGCGCCAGCCGCTGGAGAAGCGGATGCGGTACGCCTACCGGCTCTCCGACAGCTGGCGCGCGGCGGGCGGGCCCCCGGCCGCGCCCAAGGGGCCCCGGCCGGGGGAGAAGATCAGCATCTTCCGGCCCGTCGTGTACGACGGCAGCGCGCTCGTGCTCTACGCGCTGCGCCAGGAGATCGGCCGGTCCGACTTCGAGGCCGTGGAGCGGGCCTGGGTGCACACCTACCGCGACGGGAACGCGACCACCGCCGACTTCGTGCGGCTCGCGTCCGAGGTCTCCGGCCGGAACCTCGACGGGTTCTTCGACGCCTGGCTGTACGGGGCGAAGACGCCGCCGATGCCCGGGCACCCCGACTGGACGTCGACGCCGCCGGAGAAGAAGGCGACGTCCGGCAAGAAGTAAGGCGGCGTCCGGCAAGAAGCAGCGCCAGGCCCTAGGCGGCGGGTGCCCCGGCCGTCCCGGGGCGAGGCGCCGCACCGAAATACTCGGGTGACGAGACGGGTCGTACCGTGCGACCATCAACAGGTCGACGGCGCGGCCCGTCCGGGAGATCCCCTCGGGGACATCTCAGGGGCGGACCCGGCCGGCCCGGGGAATCTCCGGGGGGCTGTGAGCGTTGTCGAACATGACGGGTGGCGCTGTGGCACGCGGTGCGAGTCGCACACGCGGTGCGGCAGGGCGAAGAATGCCCGCAGGCGCTCTCCGTATCGGATTCCCATCGACGTAAAGGACCCAATGACCTCCTCTTCTTCCCCTTCCCAGGACGCACAGAGCTTCGCGCAGAACTACCCCGAAGGTCTTCGGGCCGATGCCCTGATGGAAGAGGACGTCGCCTGGAGCCACGAGATCGACGGAGAGCAGTTCGACCGCTCCGAGCGCGCGGCCCTGCGCCGCGTCGCAGGACTCTCCACCGAGCTCGAGGACGTCACCGAGGTCGAGTACCGACAGCTCCGCCTGGAGCGCGTCGTCCTCGTGGGCGTCTGGACCTCAGGAACGGTTCACGACGCGGAGAACTCCCTCGCCGAGCTGGCCGCCCTCGCGGAGACCGCGGGCGCGCTCGTGCTCGACGGCGTCATCCAGCGCCGCGACAAGCCCGACCCGGCGACGTACATCGGCTCCGGCAAGGCCCTGGAGCTGCGTGACATCGTCCTCGAGACCGGAGCGGACACCGTCGTGTGCGACGGTGAGCTCAGCCCCGGCCAGCTCATCCACCTCGAAGACGTCGTCAAGGTCAAGGTGGTCGACCGGACCGCCCTGATCCTCGACATCTTCGCCCAGCACGCCAAGTCCCGAGAGGGCAAGGCACAGGTGGCCCTCGCGCAGATGCAGTACATGCTGCCGAGGCTCCGCGGCTGGGGTCAGTCGCTCTCCCGTCAGATGGGTGGCGGCGGCGGTGGCGGCATGGCCACCCGCGGTCCCGGTGAGACCAAGATCGAAACGGACCGGCGACGGATCCGCGAGAAGATGGCGAAGATGCGCCGGGAGATCGCGGAGATGAAGACGGGCCGCGACATCAAGCGCCAGGAGCGCAAGCGCAACAAGGTGCCTTCGGTCGCCATCGCCGGGTACACGAACGCCGGCAAGTCCTCCCTGCTCAACCGCCTCACGGGCGCGGGTGTGCTGGTGGAGAACGCCCTGTTCGCCACCCTCGACCCGACGGTCCGCAGGGCGGAGACGCCCAGCGGTCGGCTGTACACCCTGGCCGACACGGTCGGCTTCGTCCGGCATCTGCCGCACCACCTCGTGGAGGCGTTCCGCTCCACCATGGAGGAGGTCGGCGAGTCCGACCTGATCCTGCACGTGGTGGACGGCTCGCACCCCGCGCCGGAGGAGCAGCTCGCCGCCGTGCGCGAGGTCATCCGGGACGTGGGCGCGACGGACGTGCGCGAGATCGTGGTGATCAACAAGGCGGACGCGGCCGACCCGCTGGTCCTCCAGCGGCTGCTGCGTCAGCAGAAGCACGCGATCGCCGTGTCCGCGCGCACCGGCGCCGGCATCGAGGAGTTGCTCGCGCTCATCGACGCCGAACTGCCGCGCCCCGAGGTCGAGATCGAGGCCCTCGTGCCGTACACCCACGGCAAGCTCGTGGCGCGTGCGCACGCCGACGGCGAGGTGCTCTCCGAGGAGCACACTCCCGAGGGCACGCTGCTCAAGGCACGGGTGCACGAGGAACTGGCGGCGGAACTCGCGCCGTACGTCCCCGCGGCGCACTGACCGGACGCAGAGAATCCGCGCGCTGACGCGGAACTTGTAGGCGCACCACACGGTGAAGGCCCCGCCCCCATTCGTAGGGGGCGGGGCCTTCACCGTGAAAGCTCCAGGTCACCGCGGTCGTGACTGCCTACGGGCAACCGGGACCTGGCCGCCGTCGGGTCACCGGGACCAGGCGGCCGAAGGGTCACTTCGGCCCGGGCGGCCGACGGCTCACTGCGAGCCGTACTTCTCGCTCATGTTGTCGAAGACCTGCTTCGCGCCGCTGCCCAGCTGCGGACCGGCGAGCCAGGTGTTGTCGGCCGGGCCGATCGACGTGTTGGACACCAGCTGGGACTTGTCGCCCACCACCCGGAACCAGCCACCGCCGGACGAACCGCCGGTCATGGTGCAGCCGATGCGGTACATCGTCGGCGTCGCCGGGTCCAGCGACAGACGGCCGGGCTTGTCGATGCACTTGTGCATGATCAAGCCGTTGTACGGCGGCGCGGCCGGGTAGCCCCAGGCGCCCATGGACGCCACGCTCTGCGCCGACGGAGTCGAGAAGTCGACCTCCAGCGCGTTGCCGACGGTCTCCTCGAGGGACTTGGTGCCCTCCTGCGGCTTCACGTGCATCACGGCGTAGTCGTACGGAGCGCCGGCGCCGCCCGAGGAGGCACCCTGGTCGATCCACTCACCGGACGTCGAGACCCAGTCCGCCCACCACTGGCCGTACGGCGCGATCTCCTGCGGTGCCGCGTTGCTCAGGGCCGCCTCGGACTTGCCCAGGTCGTTGTACGAGGGCACGAAGGTGATGTTGCGGTACCAGCCGCCCTCGGAACCGGCGTGCACACAGTGGCCCGCCGTCCACACGAGGTTGGACTTGCCCGGGTTGCGCGGGTCCTTCACGACCGTGCCGGAGCAGACCATCGAACCCTTGGGGGAGTCGAAGAAGATCTTGCCGACCGGCGCCGCGTTGTCGTGGTACGGCGTCTTCTCGGGCTTCGCCCGGACCGGAGCGGGGTCCGGGTCGGTCTGGCCCTGGTCGGCGGTCGCGTCCTTCGCCGCGATCGTCTTGTTCGGGTCCTTGGCCTTCTGCATCCGCTCGGGCTTCCAGAGCCCCTCGATGACCGGGTTGACGAAGTCCTTTGCCTCGCGCAGCCAGTCGTCCTTGCTCCAGTTCTTCCAGGCACCGTCCTTCCACTTGTCCGGATCGATGCCGTGCTCCTTGAGCCGGTCGGCGAGGTCGCCGGGCAGACCGGAGCCGGAGTCGGAGCCGGAACCCTTGTCCGCCTCCTGCGCCGAGCCGCTGTCCGACTTGTCGCTCGCCTTGTCGTCGCTCGGGCCGCAGCCCGTGGCGGTGAGCGCCAGGGTCGCGGCGAGCCCGGTGACGGCGAGCGCGGCGCGGCGGCCGCGGCTGCGCGCGAAGGGCGCACGAATGGAACGCATGTAGCTGTAACCCCCGTAGGAACGTGTATTTGCCATGTGCGTGTCAGGCGTGGGCGTGGCGTCCGCCGCCCGGGCCGACGTGAGCTCCCACTATGCCTGTGGAATTGGGGACGAACAGCGGCGGGGCGGTGAAGGTTTCGCCGCGCTGATGCGCGTACGCCGCACGCACGCTTTTCGTACGCGTCTCGTACGCGTCTCGTACGCGGACGAAGCGGATGGTGGGGCGGCCTCGGGAATCGAGGCCGACCCACCGGCGGTGACGTCGCACCGCCCCGACTGCCTACTGCCCTGCGAACCTCTTGCTCACCGCGTTGTAGATGCCCTTGGCCTCGTCACCGAGGCGCGGACCCGCGAGCCAGCCCGCCGTCACCGGGCCGATCGACGTGTTCGACACCAGCGCGGGCTTGCCGTCCTGGCCCTCCGTGACCCAGCCGCCACCGGACGAACCGCCGGTCATGGTGCAGCCGATCCGGTACATCGTCGGGTCGGGCTTGCTCAGGGAGAGGCGGCCCGGCTTGTCCGCGCACTGGAACTGCTTCTGGCCGTCGAACGGCGACGCCGCCGGGTAGCCGGTCGCCGTCATGTCCTTGATCTTCGGCACCGCGGGGGCGTCGAAGTCCACCGGCAGAGCGGTGCCGACCGTCTCCTCCAGGGACTTGCCCTCGCTGCCCTTCTCCGGCGTCACGTGGATCACCGCGAAGTCGTAAGGAGCGCCCTTGCCGCCCGTCGGGCCGCCCGTCTCGATCCACTGGTCGGACGTCTGTGCCCAGTCGCCCCACCAGACGCCGTACGGAGCGACCTCTTCCTTGGGCTTGCCCTGGAGCTCCGTGGTGGGCGTGCCGCTGTCGTTGTACGACGGGACGAAGGCGATGTTGCGGTACCAGCCGCCCTTGGCGCCCGCGTGGACGCAGTGACCGGCGGTCCACACCATGTTGGACTTGCCCGGGTTCTTCGGGTCCTTGACGACCGTGGCCGAGCAGACCATGGAGCCCTCGGGACCGTCGAAGAAGAGCTTGCCGGCCGCGGGGACCTGGTCGTGGTACGGCGTCTTCACGGCCGCGGCCTCGACGGGCTCCGGCGTCGGGTCCGTCACGCCCTGGTCACCGGAGATGTCGCCCTCGTCGACACCGCGGTCCGGGTTCTTGTCCGCGTCCCGCATGCGGTCCGGGTCCCAGAGGTCCTCGATGATCGGGTTGACGAAGTCGCCCGCCTCGCGCAGCCAGTCGTCCTTGTCCCAGTTCTTCCAGGCGCCGTCCTTCCACTTGTCCAGGTCGATGCCGTGCTCCTTGAGCCGGTCCTGGATGTCGCCGGGAAGCTGGATCTTGTCGTCGCCCTTGTCGCCGGGCTGCGACGCGGACGAGTCGCCCGCGTTGTCGTCACTCGGGCCGCAGGCGGTCGCCGTCAGAACGAGCGCCGCGCCGAGCGCGACGGCGGCCGCCACGGGGGAGGTCCTGCCGCGCGCGCTCCTCCCACTGCGGGAGCTGAAGAGCGGACGTATGGGTCGCATGGTGAGAATCCCCCTGGGCCTCGAAATCGTTCCAAATGCCGTACATCGTGGTGCCGTACGTCCTTCTGTACGGCCTCGGTCATCACGGCGCACCCCTAGGGGGCGCGCGGATGCCCGTGCTGGCGGGCGCCCGGTCGTCGGTGGTACCGAACGTCCGGATTTGCCCGCGGTGCGGAACACCTTGGTGCTGATGAACGGCACCCCACACTATGCCGGTGCCGTTGGGGACGGCCCACGAGACGGCAACGGTTCCGTCACGGCAAGGATCTTCCCGGCACCCGTGATCCCGCGCACGTGCCGTCGTTGGTACGTACGGGGGACACGCCGCGCGCGTTCAGCCCCCGCGCCAACTCGCTCGCGCGCCCGACCGAAATCCGCGGGCCCGCGTCAAGTCCCAGCGGGAGGACCAACAGCTGTGGCCGTGATCGAGCCTGCTTCCGCGGTGGTGCCCGCGGGGCGCGAAATCGCGGCGGGGGCCGCGGAGCAGGGAACTGCCGGTGAGGTGGCCGGGCGTGGTGGGGGTGCTGCGGGCGACGCTGTCATGCGTGTGGGTGTCGCACGTGACGGTGCTGTGTACGAGGGGTGCGCGGACGTGGAGGGTGCTGGCGAGGGCGCCGTGCGCGAGGAGGGTGGGCGTGAGGGTGTTGTGCCTGAGGGTGTCGCCCGCGAGGAGAGTGCGCAGGACAGCGGCGCGCAGGGCAAGGCCGTGCACCAAACCGGCACGCATCAGTCAGGCACCCCCACCCCCGACAGGGGCGCGCACGAAGGCATCCTGCGCCGCCAGTCCGCCCGCGAGTCCGCCGCGCGCACCTACGCGCGAGCCCTGCCGATCGTCCCCGTCCGAGCCCGCGGCATGACCATCGAGGGCGCCGACGGACAGCGCTACCTGGACTGTCTCTCCGGCGCGGGCACACTCGCCCTCGGCCACAACCACCCCGTCGTCCTCGAAGCCATCCGCAACGTCCTCGACTCCGGAGCCCCCCTCCACGTCCTCGACCTGGCCACCCCCGTCAAGGACGCCTTCACCACCGAACTGTTCCGCACCCTCCCGCCCGCCCTCGCCGACCACGCCCGCATCCAGTTCTGCGGCCCCGCCGGAACCGACGCGGTCGAAGCGGCCCTCAAACTCACCCGCACGGCCACCGGCCGCGAGGGCCTGCTCGCCTTCACCGGCGCCTACCACGGCATGACCGCAGGAGCCCTCGAAGCATCCGGCGGCGCCCGCGACGTCCGCGTCGCCCGCCTGCCCTACCCGCAGGACTACCGCTGCCCCTTCGGCATCGGCGGCCCCAACGGAGCCGAACTCGCCGCCCGCTGGACCGAGAACCTCCTCGACGACACCAAGTCCGGCGTCCCTGCCCCCGCCGCCATGATCCTCGAACCCGTCCAGGGCGAAGGCGGAGTCCTCCCCGCCCCCGACGCCTGGCTCCGCCGGATGCGCGACATCACCGCGGCCCGTGGCATCCCTCTCATCGCCGACGAGGTACAGACCGGCGTCGGCCGCACCGGCGCCTTCTGGGCCGTCGAGCACAGCGGCATCGTCCCCGACGTCCTCGTCCTGTCCAAGGCGATCGGCGGCAGCCTCCCCCTCGCCGTCGTGGTCTACCGCGACGACCTCGACGTCTGGCCCCCCGGCGCCCACGCGGGCACCTTCCGCGGCAACCAACTCGCCATGGCCGCCGGCGCCGCCACCCTCGCCCACGTACGCGAGAACCGCCTCGCCGAACGCGCCGCCACCCTCGGCGCCCGCATGCTCGGCGGTCTGCGCTCCCTCGCTGCCGACCACGCTTGCGTCGGCGACGTCCGCGGGCTCGGCCTCATGCTGGGCGTCGAACTCGTGGACCCGGAAAGCCCCCAACCCGCCTCCCGCACCCTGCACTTGGGCCACGCGACGGCGCCTTCCGCGTCCACCTCACAGACCCCAAGCACCTCGTACGCCCCCACAGCCCCCGCGCAACCGGCCCCCGCACCCCCGACGACCGCACCCCCCGTGACCATGCCCACCGCGCCTCCGGCCAGTGCCCAGTACCCACACCAGCACCCGCACCGGCACAATCACCTTCAGCACCACCGGCCGCACGACCTCCCCGACACCCGTCCGCACCCACCGGCCCCCGAACTGGCCGCCGCCGTACAGCGCGAGTGCCTGCGCCGCGGGCTCATCGTCGAACTCGGCGGACGGCACTCCAGCGTCGTGCGACTCCTGCCTCCCCTCACCATCACGGACGAACAGGCGACCGCGGTCCTCGACCGACTCGCCGATGCCCTCACCGCGGCGGAGCGTTCCCACCGCCGCACCCCCGACGGCAGACTCGCACCGGACCATCCATGACCACCGCGACGCACGTCCCCTGACCGAGCCGGGCACGAACCGACCGACCTGGTGACAGGCGCAGCCGCACCATCACCTCCCAGGCGCGTCCGTCACCGTCCCACCCTGTGCCCCCTCCGCGACCCGTCCCGCCCAACACCGCCCGTCGCCAAACGGAGCCCGATCAACCACACAAGGAACCCTCTTGAACGCCACCCCCGCACCCGACGGCCGTCCCCAACCGCACCCACCGGCAGCGTGCGGCACACAGTCCGCGCAGTCCCCGCAGACGGCGGAGGCCAGTACGGTCCCGCGGCAGAAAGGCAGGAGCCAGGAGGCCGAGCGACTGCACCACGGCACCACCGACCTCCTCGACCACCCCGACCCGCACACCGCGGCCCAGGCCGCAGCCGTCGAGAACCTGCTGCGCTGCTGGGTGCGGGAGAACGACATGGCCGCACCGGAACACGGCTCCCTGCGCATCCCCCTCAAAGCCAGCGGCACCGCCCTCCTCGTCCCCGTGGACTACTGGTCCCCGACCGGCTGGCACCGCTTCGGCCCCCCTTGCCTGGAAGACGGCCCCACCACCGCGCCACCGGTCGACGCCGTCACCGTCGCCGCCCTCCTGAGCCGCGAGACAGCCCGCACGGCCGAAGCTACCCACGGCCCCACCCGGGAGCACACCGCACACACCCCCGACGCCGCCGCCCAACCCGACACCCAGCGTGGCGAATTCACCGACTCGGACCCCCAGGCGCAGCCCGGCCCGGAGCAGCCGCAGCCACAACCGCAACCGGCGGTCCCGCCGACCGCGGCCCTCGGGGAAGCGTCCGAAGCCGAACCCACCGAGGCCCGGGAAGCCCCCGACGGCGCCGACCTGGTGGCCCGCGTCGCCGACTCCGTCCGCCGCACCGCCGACTTCATCGCCGACCGCAGGAACAATCCAGGCGACATCCCCGACCTGTTCCTGGCCGCCGAACAGTCCCTCCTCCTCGGTCACCCGCTGCACCCGACCCCGAAGAGCCGCGAGGGACTGTCCGACACCGAATCCCGGCTCTACTCACCCGAGTTGCGCGGCGCCTTCCCGCTGCACTGGCTCGCCGTCGAACGCTCGGTGCTCGCCATGGACTCGGCCTGGACCGAACGCGGCCGCACCGTCCCCGCCGACCAGCTCGCCGCCCGCCTCGCGGGCCCCGACCTGCCGCTGCCGGACGATCACGCCGTGCTGCCCGCACACCCGTGGCAGATCCGCGAACTCCGCCACCGCCCCGAGACCGCCGCGCTGCTCGACGCCGGACTCCTCAAGGACCTCGGCCCGCACGGCGCACCCTGGCACCCCACCTCCTCCGTCCGCACCCTCTACCGCTCCGGCGCCCCGGCCATGCTGAAGCTCTCGCTGGCCCTGCGCATCACCAACTCCCGTCGTGAGAACCTCCGCAAGGAACTCCACCGCGGCGTCGAGGTCCACCGGCTGTTGCGCAGCGGCCTCGCCGAGCAGTGGCAGGCGGCCCATCCCGGCTTCGACGTGATCCGCGACCCGGCCTGGCTCGCCGTCACCGGAGCCGACGGGGAAGCCGTCCCCGGACTCGACGTGATGATCCGGCACAACCCCTTCCGTTCCGGCGACGACGCGACCTGCATCGCCGGCCTCGTCTCGCCCCGGCCGCCCGCCCAGCCCACCGGCCAGGACCGGCCGCTCATGCGCTCCCGGCTCGCCGTGATCATCACCCGGCTCGCCGGACACACCGGCCGCCCACGAGGAGCCGTCGCCACGGAGTGGTTCCTGCGCTACCTCCAGAACGTCGTACGCCCCGTGCTCTGGCTGGACAGCGAAGCGGGCGTCGCCTTGGAGGCCCACCAGCAGAACACCCTGCTGCTGCTCGACCCCGACGGCTGGCCCACCGGCGGCCGCTACCGCGACAACCAGGGCTACTACTTCCGCGAATCCCGCCGCGCCGAGCTGGACAAGCGGCTCCCCGGCATCGGCCGACAGAGCGACACCTTCGTCTCCGACGAGGTCACCGACGAACGCTTCGCCTACTACCTCGGCATCAACAACGTCCTCGGCCTCATCGGCGCCCTGGGCGCCGAACGCCTCGCCGAAGAACGGCTGTTGCTCGCCGCGTTCCGCCGCTTCCTCCTCGCCGCCGCCTCGGGCCCCGACCGGCTCCGTACCCCGCTGCCCGCCCGGTTGCTCGACTCACCCGTGCTGCGGTGCAAGGCCAACCTGCTGACCCGCCTGCACGGACTCGACGAACTCGTCGGGCCCGTCGACACCCAATCCGTCTACGTCACCATCTCGAATCCCCTCCATACGTGACCCGCTCCACCCCGAACCCCGCCCGGATCCACCAACTCCCCGGTGGCCACGACCACTTCGTTTGCGCCACTGGGGGCCACGCCCCCTTTCCCCGCCGATGACCATGACCCCTTCCTGAGGACCAGGCCCCACCCCTGCCGAACCCTTCCCCTCCGATCCCCTCCGAGAGGAGCGACGCCGTGCCTCCCACCGACGCGAGCACCGACGCCGGAACAGATCCCGCCACCGCGGGCACCCCGGACTGCGACGACACCTTGGACCTGCGGCTGCCCGACGAACTCGTCGCGCTGATCGCCGACTCCGGTGGGCACGCGGCGCACCTCAGCTCCGACGCCACGGCGGGCTCGGACCCCACGACGGCCCCCGAGCCCGACCCGGCCCGCGGCGACCTCCTCGACCACGTGGCCACCTGGAGCCCGGCCACCACCGAAGCCGGCGTCTTCCAACTCGTCCCCGTACGCATCGAACGCGACCTGGCGCTGATCAGCAGGTGGATGAACGACCCCGCCGTGGCGGCCTTCTGGGAACTGGCCGGACCCCCATCCGTCACGGAGACCCACCTGCGCCCCCAGCTCGACGGCGACGGGCGCAGCGTGCCCTGCCTCGGCGTCCTCGACGGCGCCCCCATGAGCTACTGGGAGATCTACCGCGCCGACCTCGACCCCCTCGCCCGCCACTACCCCGCACGCCCTCACGACACCGGGATCCACCTCCTCGTCGGCGGCGTCGCCGATCGCGGCCGAGGCCTCGGCACCACCCTGCTCCGGGCCGTCGCCGACCTCGTACTCGATCACCGCCCCTCCTGCGCACGTGTCGTAGCCGAACCAGATCTGCGCAACACCCCCTCCGTCTCTGCCTTTCTCAGTGCCGGGTTCCGCTTCGCCGCCGAGGTGGACCTCCCCGACAAACGAGCGGCACTCATGGTCCGTGACCGGGCCCTGCGCGCCGTGCTGTGACCCGCTCGGCCCGCCCCTCTCATCTGCTCACTTCGATCCGCTCACTTCTGATACACCGCTCGACCCGATCCGGTTCCCTCCCCGAGGAGTCCCCGTGCCGAATCTTTCCGACCCCGCGACACCCAACGACCCCGCCGCCCTTTACGACCCGCCTGAGCTGACCGCGGAACGCTGGGAGGAGGCCGGGCGCCGACTCCTCGCCAAGATCGTCGCCGAGTTCGCGTACGAAGAGATCCTCAGTCCGGTACCGGCGGGGGCAGTGAGCGCCGACAGCCGAGGCGGCGATGCCGAAGGCCGCGAGGATGCCAGGGGAAGCAGGGCGTCCGCCGCAGCGTCCGCCGTAGGAAGCGAAGGGGGCGTCGCGGACGGTGAGGGGTGCGCCACGGACACGTACACCCTGCTTCTCGACGAACCGGCCGCGCCCGGCGAGCCCCGCCCCCGTCTCACCTTCCGCGCCCGCCGCGGCGCGTACGGCAGCTGGCGAGTGGACCCGGCGAGCCTCACGCTCACCGACGGCACCGGCAGCCCGCGCCCCTGCATCGACCCACTGCGCTTCCTGACCGTCGCCCGCCGCACTCTGGACCTCGACGGCGCCACCCTCGGCCACCTCATCCGCGAACTGACCGCGACGCTGAGCGCCGACACCCGCCTCGACCACGGAGCGCTCAGCGCCGGGCAGCTCGCCGACCTCGGCTACGCGGAGCTCGAAGGCCACCAGACCGGCCATCCCTGGCTCGTCCTCAACAAGGGCCGCATCGGCTTCTCCGCGACGGACGCCGCACGCTGGGCACCCGAGGCCCGCAGCGACGCGGCCATCCCGTGGATCGCCGTGCACCACAGCATCTCCACCTACCGCGGCGTGCCGGGCCTGGACACCGCGGACGACCTCTACGCGCGCGAGCTCGACGCAGGCACCCGCGAGTCCTACGCGGCCATACTCGGCGCGCGCGGCCTCGACCCCCGGGAGTACCTGTACCTGCCCGTGCATCCCTGGCAGTGGGACGACGTCGTGCTGCCCCTGTTCGCCCCGTCCGTCGCCGCGGGGACCATCGTCCCGCTCCCCAGTGACGGCGACCTGCGTCTGCCACAGCAGTCGATCCGGACATTCCTGAACACCACCCGTCCCGACCGGCACACCATCAAGCTCCCGCTGTCGGTCCTCAACACACTGGTGTGGCGTGGTCTGCCGACTGAGCGGACGGTCGCCGCCTCGGCCGTCACTTCCTGGGTGCACGCCTTGCGTGACAGCGATCCGTTCCTGCGTGACGAGTGCCGGGTGATCCTCCTCGGAGAGGTCGCCTCCGTCGCCGTCGAGCACCCTGTCTACGACTCGCTCCCAGAAGTTCCCTACCAGTACAAGGAACTCCTGGGAGCCATCTGGCGCGAGCCCCTCACGCGCTACCTCGCGCCCGGGGAGCGCGCCCGCACCCTCGCCGCGCTCCTGCACACCGATCCCCAGGGCCGCGCTTTCGTCACGGAGCTCGTCGCCCGCTCCGGGCTGACGCCTGCGGCCTGGCTGACGCGTCTGTTCGCCGCGCTGCTGCCGCCCCTGCTGCAGTTCCTCTATCGCTACGGAACGGTGTTCTCCCCGCACGGAGAGAACGCCATCGTCGTCTTCGACGACAAGGACGTCCCCGTGCGCCTCGCGGTCAAGGACTTCGTGGACGACGTCAATGTCAGTGCGGAGCCCGTGCCGGAGCACGCCTCCATGCCCGACGACGTACGCGACATCCTGCTCACCGAGCCGCCGTCCTTCCTGACCCAGTTCATCCACGCCGGGCTCTTCGTGGGTGTCTTCCGCTACCTGGCGCCGCTGTGCGAGGACCAACTGGGCGTCCCGGAGGCCGACTTCTGGGCCCTCGTACGGGCCGAGATCCTGCGGCACCAGGCCCGCGCCCCCGAGCTGAAGGAGCGGTACGAGACCTTCGACCTGCTCACACCCCGTATCGAGCGGCTGTGTCTGAACCGCAACCGGCTCCACCTCGACGGCTACCGCGACCGTTCCGAGCGCCCGCACGCCGCTGTCCACGGGACCGTGGCCAACCCCCTCCATCAGCCTTGATCGCAGTGTTGTCAGTGGGGCACCGTAGGGTGGTCGAGCTATGACGAAGCCCTCCCTCCCCGAGCTCCTGCACGCCGCCGTCGCCGCCGTCGGCGGTACGGAGCGCCCCGGCCAGGTGACCATGGCCGAGACCGTCGCCGAGGCGATCGACGACGGTTCCCACCTGCTGGTCCAGGCCGGCACCGGCACCGGAAAGTCCCTCGGCTACCTGGTGCCCGCGCTGGCGCACGGGGAGCGGGTCGTCGTCGCGACGGCCACCCTGGCGCTGCAGCGCCAGCTGGTCGAGCGCGACCTGCCGCGGACGGTGGACGCCCTGCATCCGCTGCTGCGCCGCCGCCCCGACTTCGCCATGCTCAAGGGCCGGTCGAACTATCTCTGTCTGCACCGCCTGCACGAGGGCGTTCCGCAGGACGAGGAAGAGGGTCTTTTCGACCAGTTCGAGGCGGCGACGCCCACGAGCAAGCTCGGCCGGGACCTGCTGCGCATGCGGGACTGGGCGGACGAGACGGAGACCGGCGACCGCGACGACCTCACCCCGGGCGTCTCCGACCGCGCCTGGGCCCAGGTGTCCGTCTCGTCCAGGGAGTGCCTGGGCGCATCGAAGTGCGCGTACGGCCAGGAGTGCTTCGCCGAGATGGCCCGCGAGCGCGCGAAGCTCGCCGAGGTCGTGGTCACCAACCACGCGCTCCTTGCGATCGACGCCATCGAGGGCGCCCCCGTCCTGCCCCAGCACGAGGTGCTGATCGTGGACGAGGCCCATGAGCTGGTATCCCGTGTCACGGGTGTCGCCACCGGCGAGCTCACCCCGGGACAGGTCAACCGAGCGGTGCGGCGCGCGGCGAAGTTGGTCAACGAGAAGGCCGCGGATCAGCTCCAGACGGCCGCCGAGGGCTTCGAGCGGCTCATGGAGCTGGCGCTGCCGGGGCGCCTCGAAGAGGTCCCCGAGGACCTCGGCTATGCCCTCATGGCGCTGCGCGACGCCGCCCGCACGGTCATCTCGGCACTCGGCTCGACCCGCGACAAGTCCGTCCAGGACGAGGACGTGGTCCGCAAGCAGGCCCTGGCCTCCGTGGAGACGATCCACGACGTGTCGGAGCGCATCACGAACGGCTCCGAGTACGACGTCGTCTGGTACGAACGCCACGACCGCTTCGGCGCCTCCCTGAGGGTGGCCCCGATGTCCGTCTCGGGCCTGCTCCGCGAGAAGCTGTTCACCGACCGCTCTGTGGTCCTCACGTCCGCCACGCTCAAGCTCGGCGGGGACTTCAATGGCGTCGGGGCGTCCCTCGGGCTGTCCCCGGAGGGCAGCCACACCGAGGACGCGCCCGTCTGGAAGGGCGTCGACGTCGGCTCGCCCTTCGACTACCGCAAGCAGGGCATCCTGTACGTCGCGCAGCACCTGGCACGTCCCGGGCGGGAGGGCACGCGCGGCGACATGCTGGACGAGCTCACCGAGCTGATCGAGGCGGCGGGTGGGCGGACGCTCGGCCTGTTCTCCTCGATGCGGGCGGCCCAGGCGGCGGCCGAGGAGCTGCGGGGCAGGCTCGACATGCCGATCCTGCTGCAGGGCGAGGAGACGCTGGGCGAGCTGATCAAGGGCTTCGCGGCCGATGCGCGGACGTGTCTGTTCGGCACGCTCTCGCTGTGGCAGGGCGTCGACGTGCCGGGCGCGAACTGTCAGCTGGTGATCATGGACAAGATCCCGTTTCCGCGCCCTGACGACCCGCTGATGAGTGCCCGGCAGAATGCCGTGGACGAAGCGGGCGGCAATGGCTTCATGGCGGTCGCGGCGACCCATGCCGCGCTGCTCATGGCCCAGGGTGCCGGTCGTCTCGTCCGGGCCTCGGGGGACCGTGGGGTGGTGGCTGTCCTGGACCCGCGCCTGGCCACCGCGCGCTACGGAAGCTATCTGCGGGCCTCGCTGCCGGAGTTCTGGTACACGACGGACCGGAACCAGGTGCGTCGCTCCCTGGCGGCGATCGACGCGGCGGCGACGGCTGCGGAAGCGTCGGGAGGGGCCGGGGCGGCGCAGGCGGCCGAGGCCTCGGAGGAGTAGCTCGCTGCCCCGTTGCGGCAGCGCCCAGAACGCACCGCTGCCCCGTTGCAGCAGCCCTCAGAACGCAAGAGACGGGCCCCGGAACCGGCGCAGTAGGTTCCGGGGCCCGTGTCAGGGGCGGAGGCTCACACGCGACGCAGGACCGCGACCACCTTGCCGAGGATGGTCGCCTCGTCCCCGGGGATCGGCTGGTACGCGGAGTTGTGCGGCAGGAGCCAGACGTGTCCGTCCTCGCGCTTGAAGCGCTTGACGGTCGCTTCGCCGTCGAGCATGGCGGCGACGATGTCGCCGTTCTCGGCGACGGGCTGGCGGCGGACCGTGACCCAGTCCCCGTCGCAGATGGCGGCCTCGATCATGGAGTCGCCGACGACCTTCAGGACGAACAGCTCTCCGTCGCCGACGAGCTGGCGGGGGAGGGGGAACACGTCCTCGACGGACTCCTCGGCGAGGATCGGGCCGCCTGCCGCGATGCGGCCGACCAGGGGGACGTACGAAGCGGCCGGCTTGCCCGTGGTGTCCGTGGCCTGGGTGCTGGGCTGGTCCGAACCCCGGACCTCGTACGCCCGCGGGCGGTGCGGGTCGCGGCGCAGGAAGCCCTTGCGCTCGAGAGCCATCAGCTGGTGGGCGACGGACGAGGTGCTGGAGAGTCCGACCGCCTGACCGATCTCCCGCATCGACGGCGGGTAACCACGCCGCTGCACCGAGTCCCTGATGACCTCGATCACCCGGCGCTGGCGATCGGTGAGCCCGGAGCTGTCGGCGCGGATTCCTGGAGGTCGGCCCGGCAGGGAGCGTGTGGGCTTGGGCCCCTCCTGGTTCGTGGCTGCGTCATTCATGGCATGCACCGGCTCGAATCGGCTCTGGGAGCGGTCCTGGGCTGTGATGGTGGCGCTGTCTGCGGTGGTGGTCACGTCGGTCGGCCCCTCTCGAGATGTTCTCCCTAGTTAGCCAACGGTAGTTGCTTTCGAAAGGTTGCGCCAAACACACGTTCGAGTGAAAAATCGTAGATTCCCTGTCCTGATCATGTGTCTGGGTGTATGGCTGACGTTCGGGCCGAAAGGAATTTCGGTTCATTACGGTACGCTTCACCGCCGGGGTCCAGGCCCTGCCGAGTGAGGCTCCCATAGTGCCATTCGGTGCCCCGTCAACAGGGCGCTGGGACCTCCCGGGTGGCGTCGGCGCCGGCCCGCACGCGCCTGCCCGTCCGGCGGCTCCCGCGACACGCGGTGACGTCGAGGATGACGGGCAAACCCCAGATGTAGTGGTTGGATTGCGACCGCAGCCTAGAAGTTGTGGTCCCCGGTCTTCCGGGGCCGCGGGCATCGCCTATGCTTGGGGCTGCTTCGAGGGGCCCAAGGGTCCTTGGAGGCCTCTGTGTCGTGCCATGAAGGAGGGTTGGGAGATCCATGCACTGCCCCTTCTGTAGGCACCCCGACAGCCGCGTAGTCGACAGCCGCACCACTGATGACGGCACGTCGATCCGCAGGCGCCGTCAGTGCCCGGACTGCTCGCGTCGTTTCACGACCGTGGAGACCTGCTCCCTGATGGTCGTCAAGCGCAGCGGCGTCACCGAGCCCTTCAGCCGCACCAAGGTCATCAACGGCGTCCGCAAGGCATGCCAGGGGCGGCCTGTGACCGAGGACGCGCTGGCGCAGCTCGGCCAGCGCGTCGAGGAAGCGGTCCGGGCCACCGGAAGTGCCGAACTGACCACCCACGACGTGGGGCTGGCCATACTCGGCCCGCTGCAGGAACTCGACCTCGTCGCCTACTTGCGCTTCGCGTCCGTGTACCGGGCGTTCGACTCGCTCGAGGACTTCGAGGCCGCGGTCGAAGAGCTGCGGGAGCGGCGCGACGCCGCGCCGGACGGCTCCGGAGCGGAACGTGACGCGACCGGCCGCGGGCCCGGTGGGACTGCCGAAGTCCCGCAGCCTGCCACCGCCGGCGACTGACCTTTCACGGTCCGACGGCGAACCAGACCTGTCGCGGTCGCCCCCAGTGGTGCCCGCGACACAAGACACACACCGTGCTGCGGGAAGAGCGTGGCACTTCAGGGCGTTTTAGCCTGATACAGGGAGGCGGCATGACCGAGACGACGAGCGGCCCCGCGCGAGGTTCGCGCGCGAAGGGACCCAAGGGCGGCAAGGGCCTGCGCATCGAGCGCATCCACACGACCCCGGGCGTGCATCCGTACGACGAGGTGGCCTGGGAGCGCCGTGACGTCGTCATGACCAACTGGCGCGACGGTTCGGTCAACTTCGAGCAGCGCGGCGTCGAGTTCCCCGAGTTCTGGTCGGTGAACGCGGTCAACATCGTCACGAGCAAGTACTTCCGCGGCGCGGTCGGCACGCCGCAGCGCGAGGTGAGCCTGAAGCAGCTCATCGACCGCATCGTGAAGACGTACCGGAAGGCCGGCGAGGACTACAAGTACTTCGCCTCGCCCGCCGACGCCGAGATCTTCGAGCACGAGCTGGCATACGCCCTCCTGCACCAGATCTTCAGCTTCAACAGCCCGGTGTGGTTCAACGTCGGCACGCCCCAGCCGCAGCAGGTCTCCGCCTGCTTCATCCTGTCCGTCGACGACTCCATGGAGTCGATCCTCGACTGGTACAAGGAAGAGGGCATGATCTTCAAGGGCGGCTCCGGCGCCGGCCTGAACCTCTCCCGTATCCGTTCCTCCAAGGAACTGCTGTCCTCCGGAGGCAACGCCTCGGGTCCGGTCTCCTTCATGCGGGGCGCCGACGCGTCCGCAGGAACGATCAAGTCGGGCGGCGCCACGCGCCGCGCGGCCAAGATGGTCATCCTCGACGTCGACCACCCCGACATCGAGGGCTTCATCGAGACCAAGGTGAAGGAAGAGGAGAAGATCCGCGCGCTGCGTGACGCGGGCTTCGACATGGACCTGGGCGGCGACGACATCACGTCCGTCCAGTACCAGAACGCCAACAACTCGGTCCGTGTGAACGACGAGTTCATGAAGGCCGTGGAGAACGGCGACAAGTTCGGTCTGCGTGCCCGCATGACCGGCGACGTCATCGAGGAGGTCGACGCCAAGTCGCTCTTCCGCAAGATGGCCGAGGCCGCCTGGGCCTGCGCCGACCCCGGCATCCAGTACGACGACACCATCAACGCCTGGCACACCTGCCCGGAGTCCGGCCGCATCAACGGCTCGAACCCGTGCAGCGAGTACATGCACCTGGACAACACGTCCTGCAACCTCGCCTCGCTGAACCTGATGAAGTTCCTCAAGGACGACGGCAACGGCACCCAGTCGTTCGAGTCCGAGCGCTTCGCCAAGGTCGTCGAGCTGGTCATCACGGCGATGGACATCTCCATCTGCTTCGCGGACTTCCCGACCCAGAAGATCGGCGAGAACACCCGCGCCTTCCGCCAGCTCGGCATCGGCTACGCCAACCTGGGCGCCCTCCTGATGGCGACCGGCCACGCGTACGACTCCGACGGCGGCCGTGCCCTCGCCGGTGCCATCACGTCGCTGATGACCGGCACCTCGTACAAGCGCTCCGCGGAGCTCGCGGCGGTCGTCGGCGCCTATGACGGCTACGCCCGCAACGCCACCCCGCACAAGCGCGTCATGAAGCAGCACGCCGACGCCAACGCCTCGGCCGTCCGCATCGACGACCTGGACACCCCGATCTGGGCCGCCGCCACGGAGGCCTGGCAGGACGTCCTGCGCCTCGGCGAGAAGAACGGTTTCCGTAACTCGCAGGCCTCGGTCATCGCGCCGACCGGCACCATCGGTCTCGCCATGTCCTGCGACACGACCGGCCTCGAGCCCGACCTGGCCCTGGTCAAGTTCAAGAAGCTCGTCGGCGGCGGCTCGATGCAGATCGTCAACGGCACCGTGCCGCAGGCCCTGCGTCGCCTGGGCTACCAGGAGGAGCAGATCGAGGCGATCGTCGCCCACATCGCCGAGCGCGGCAATGTGATCGACGCCCCCGGCCTGAAGACCAAGCACTACGAGGTCTTCGACTGCGCCATGGGCGAGCGCTCCATCTCCGCGATGGGTCACGTCCGGATGATGGCGGCCATCCAGCCGTGGATCTCCGGCGCGCTCTCCAAGACGGTCAACCTCCCCGAGACCGCGACCGTGGAGGACGTCGAGGAGGTCTACTTCGAGGCCTGGAAGCTGGGCGTCAAGGCGCTCGCGATCTACCGCGACAACTGCAAGGTCGGTCAGCCCCTCTCCGCCAAGAAGAAGGAGGAGGAGAAGACCGAGATCGCCGAGAAGGCCGAAGGCACGATCCGCAGCGCGGTCGAGAAGGTCGTCGAGTACCGCCCGGTCCGCAAGCGTCTGCCGAAGGGCCGTCCCGGCATCACCACGTCCTTCACCGTCGGTGGCGCCGAGGGCTACATGACGGCGAACTCCTACCCGGACGACGGTCTGGGTGAGGTCTTCCTCAAGATGTCCAAGCAGGGTTCGACCCTCGCGGGCATGATGGACGCCTTCTCCATCGCCGTCTCCGTCGGCCTGCAGTACGGCGTGCCCCTGGAGACGTACGTCTCCAAGTTCACGAACATGCGCTTCGAGCCGGCCGGCATGACGGACGACCCGGACGTACGGATGGCGCAGTCGATCGTCGACTACATCTTCCGCCGCCTGGCGCTGGACTTCCTGCCCTTCGAGACCCGCTCCGCGCTCGGCATCCACTCCGCCGAGGAGCGTCAGCGTCACCTGGAGACCGGTTCGTACGAGCCGGCCGACGAGGACGTCGACGTCGAGGGCCTGGCCCAGTCCGCCCCGCGGCAGACGGAGGTCCTGAAGGCCGTCGCCACGCCGAAGCCGGAGGCCGAGGCGGCCGCTCCGCAGCAGGCGCACACCAGCGCCGAGCTCGTCGAGATGCAGCTGGGCATCCAGGCCGACGCGCCGCTGTGCTTCTCCTGCGGCACGAAGATGCAGCGCGCGGGCTCGTGCTACATCTGCGAGGGCTGCGGCTCCACCAGCGGCTGCAGCTGACCGCTTGACGCCGTGAGGTGAGGGGCGGCGGGCCTTCGGGCCCGCCGCCCCTCACCGCGTCTCAGTGGACGCCGCCCATCGCGGCCGTGAAGGACGCAAGGTCGGTGTCGAAGCCCTGGAGCAGCTCGCGGAACGTCCAAGGGCCGCCCGGCTGATCCCGGGTGAACTCGGCGACCACCGAGGCCGTGGAACCGGCCACTTCCGCGAAGTCGTGCTCGACGAGGTCCGTGTACCCCTCGCGGATCCGGACCGAGGCATTCAGTATGTCTCCGAAGACCCGGCCCTCCGGAGGCTGCTGGATGGCCACGCCGACCACCACACGGACGTACCTCTCGGCGAGTCGCTCCAGCTCCAGGACCATGACCTCGTCGTATCCGAAGCCCTGGCCGGTCTTGCTGTCCCTGCTGAGCGTGATCGTGCCGTCCGGGGAACGGCTGTCGAAGTGCACGAGGTAGGCGGGACTGCCGTGGAGGTCCTCGGAGGTGTACGTCGCGGCGACGATGTCCAAGTCGTGGGAGGGCGTGCCGAGGGGGCTCGGATCCCATCGCAGGCCGACCTCGACCTTCTTCAGCCCCTTCTTGATGTTGCTCACCGAACTCCCCCTGGGTCTTCGTGCGTTGTCAGTGCTACGACCACGCTAAGGCCTGCCGCTGACATCGGTGCCGTGAACCCTTCGGATCGCCTGCGATCATTGCCCCCATGACATGGAACGGGGAAGAGCTGGACATCGAGGCCTACTTGGCCAGGATCGGGTACGAGGGCGAGGCCAAGCCGGACCTGGAGACGCTGCGCGCGCTCCACCGCGGGCACGTGGCCTCGATCCCCTTCGAGAATCTGGAGATCATGCTCGGCCAGCCGGTCCTGCTGGACCTGGCGGCACTGCAGGACAAGATGGTGCACCGGCGCCGCGGCGGCTACTGCTACGAACAGAACCTGCTGTTCGCCGCCGCCCTGGAGCGCATCGGCTTCTCGGTCAAGGGGCTCGGCGCCCGGGTCAGGGCGGGAGCGTCCACCACGCGCGCGGTGACGCACATGCTCCTGGACGTCGAGGCCGACGGTGAACAGTGGCACTGCGATGTCGGGTTCGGCGCCGACGGACTGCTCGAACCGATCCCCCTGCGCACGGGCGTCGACGTAAGCCAAGGAGAGTGGCGGTTCGGCATCGGGAGCGAAGAGGAAGGGGTGCGGGTTCTTCGCACCCAGAACGCCGACGGTTGGTTCGACCTCTACGCCTACACGACGACCCGGTGCTTGCCCGTCGACTACGTAGTGATGAACCACTACACCTCAACTCACCCCAAATCTCCCTTCATCCGACGCCCGGTGCTGCAACAGGCCGCCCCCGGCGTGCGGTGCCGGCTGATCGGCGCGCAACTGACCCGCACGCGCCCCGACGGCTCCCGTGACGAACGCGACGTACCTGTAAGCGAGTTGCGGCACACGCTCGTGCGGGAGTTCGGCATCGAGTTGGGGGACGACGAGTTCGCCGAGCTGATCCGGGTGCACTACGCCGGAGCGTGACCCTGGCCACGCGCCGCGCCGTACGATGGCGCGGTGCTGGTCAAGTGGATTCGCTGCACCGTGGTGGACCGCCGGGGTTTCGAGCGGGCGCAGCGAAAGTGGGCGGGGCTTCTGGGGGAGCCGGGGTTCCGGGGACAGGGCGGAGGATGGAGTCGCGGTCGACCGGATGTGGCGCATGTCTTCGCGTTCTGGGAGAGCCGCGCCTTCTACGACTCGTTCATGGCCCGCTCGCACGACCGGCTGGCCTCGGCGCAGGTGGGCACGTACAAGAACCTGCAGGCCAAGCTCTTCGACCACCGCTTCGACGTGAAGACGGGGTTCGAGCCGCGGTTCACGGACGCGGACGTGGTCCGGGTGGCGCACTGTCGCGTTCATGCGGCGCGGGTGGAGAACTTCGCACTGATGCAGGAGAAGGTCTGGAACCCTGCCATGGCGGGCTCGCCCGGCATGGTCCGGGGGCTCTTCGGTGAGGCCCCGGGCCATGAGTTCCTGGTCCTCTCCATGTGGCAGTCGGCGGCCGAGCACGGGAAGTACCGCGTGGAGCGGGTGGAACGGCTCGCGCTGCGCGCGCAGACCGAGGCGGATGTGGCGGCGCTCGCGGGGGATGTCGTGCAGTTGGAACCTTCGTGGACGGTGTGAGGGCACATACGCAGTCAGCCGCAATCTGCCGCAATCAGCTGCAATCAGTCGTGGTCAGTCGTAGTCAGCGCCTCGTGAACGCCCCCGCGCGTGTGGCCGCGAGTGCCACGGCCGCCGACTGGTCGGCGAGCGCCGCGTCGATCGGCTCCCGCGTGACGAACAGGCGGAGCATCAGCGGCGCGGAGACGGCGCGCACGAGCGCCGCCGCGTCGGTGTCCCGGTCCGCCTCGCCCCGCTCCACGGCTCGCGTGACCACGGCCTCGCAGCGGGAGAACCGCTCGGCGTAGAAGGCCCGCAGGGCGTCGGCCGCGCGCGGGGACTGGAACGAGGCGGCGACGAAGGCAGTCGGCGCCGCGGCCTTCGACTCGTCGGCGAACGCGTCGACGACCTCGTGCGCGAGCGCGCGCAGATCACCTTCCAGGCTGCCGGTGTCCGGCGGGGTCCACGCGTCCTCGCCCGCGAGGTCGAGCGCGTCGGCCATCAGGCCCTCCAGGCCGCCCCAGCGCCTGTACAGCGTGGTCTTGTGCACGCCGGAGTGCTCGGCGACGTACTCGATCGTCAGGCCCGGGTAGCCGTGGTCGCTGAGCCCGCTCAGGACCGCGTCGCGGACCGCCGCACGGGTGCGGGCGGTGCGGCCGCCGGGGCGGCGTGTGCCGGGTGCCGGTCGCTCGTCGGCGTGAACGCCCTCGTTCGTCATCTCGGTCCTTCGCTTCCTCTGGCCGGCCGGCTGCGCCGGGCTGTCTTCCCGGCTGCGCCGAGTGGTGTCGCGCTCAAGTGCTACTCCTGTTGCATTAGTGCGGCCGACTGTGTCACACTCATCGTAATGCGACATGGGTTGCGTTTGCCCGCAGCGGGTGGAAGTGGCATGTACGGAAACGGGGGTGCCCATGCCTACACAGATCTCGGTACGTGGCGTGACGAAGGCCAGGGGTGACCGCCTCCTGCTCGGCGACGTCTCCTTCACGGTCCGGCCCGGTGAACGCATCGGGATCGTCGGCGAGAACGGCGCCGGGAAGTCGACACTCCTGCGCCTCCTGGCTGGACAGGACCGGCCGGACAGCGGTGACGTGGTCACCGTCGCGGAGGGCGGCGCGGGGTTCCTCGCGCAGACCCCGCAGCTGCCTGCAGACCGTCGCGTGGGGGACGCGATCGACGCCGCCCTGGCCGAACTGCGCACCATGGAACGCCGGTTGCGTGAGCTGGAGACGGGGCTCGGCGCGGCGTCCGAGGCTGTGCTCAGCGAGTACGGCGACCTCCTCACGGCCTTCGAACTGCGCGGCGGATACGAGGCCGACGCCCGCGTGGACAAGGCCATGCACGGCCTCGGACTCGCCCACATAGACCGTGGACGGCAGCTGGGCAGCCTCTCGGGCGGCGAGCAGGCCCGCCTCGGCCTGGCCTGCCTGATCGCCGCCGCCCCTGAAGTGATGTTCCTGGACGAGCCGACCAACCACCTTGACGAGAACGCACTCGACTGGCTGGAGACCTCCCTTCTGGCGCACCACGGCACGGTTGTCGCGGTCTCGCACGACCGGACCTTCCTGGAGCGCGTGGCCACCGCGATCCTCGAAGTGGACGAGGCCCGCCGCGCGGTCGTGCGCTACGGGGGCGGCTATCAGGGCCTGCTGGCCGAGCGTGCGGCATCGAGAAGGCGCTGGGAGCAGGCCTATGTGGAGTGGTGCGAGGAGACACGGCGGCTGGAGGAGTTCGCGGCGACCACGGCCCACGCCGTGGCGGGCGGCCGCGGCATGAAGGACAACAACAAGATGGCGTACGACCGCGCGGGAGGCCGCGTGCAGGCCTCCGTCGCCGGGCGCGTGCGCAACGCGCAGGAGAGGCTGCGCCGACTGCACGACCACCCCGTGCCCAAGCCGCCCGCGCCCCTGCGCTTCGCCGCCCGCCCGGAGGCCGGGGCCGTGGACGGGGACCTGGTGACCCTGCGGGACGTCCGGGTCGGGGACCGCCTGTCCGTCCCGGAGCTCACGGTGGCGGCGGGCGAGCGACTCCTCATCCACGGTGGCAACGGCGCGGGCAAGTCCACCCTGCTGCGCACCATGGCGGGCGTGCTCGAACCGGACGAGGGCTCCGTCGTCCGCCGGGGCCGCATCGGGTACCTCGCCCAGGAGATCCCGGTGCACCGGCCGGCGGAGCGCGTGCTCGACACCTTCGGGAAGGGCCTGCCGCTCACCGCCGAGGAGAAGGCCGAACTGCTGCTCTCCTACGGCCTGTTCCACCCCCGCGACCTCCACGTCCCCGTCGGCTCGCTCTCCGCGGGACAACGCCGGAGGCTCGCCCTGGCCCGGCTGCTCGCCAGACCCGCGGACCTGCTCCTGCTCGACGAGCCGGGCAACCACCTGGCGCTCGCCCTCGTGGAGGAGTTGGAGGAGGCCCTTGAGCAGTGGACGGGAGCTCTCGTGGTCGTCTCGCACGACCGACTCCTGCGCGGCCGTTTCACGGGACGAATACGCCGGATGGAGTCCGGACGGCTACCCTCCTGACCCGCCCGGGGTGCCACCGATCTAGGGTCGACCCATGGCACGACCGCGGCGCATCGTCCTCGTCCGGCACGGCGAGTCGGCCGGCAACGCCGACGACACCGTGTACGAACGCGAGCCCGACCATGCCCTGGCGCTCACCGAGACCGGGTGGCGCCAGGCGGAGGAGACCGGGAAACATCTGCGGGAGCTGTTCGGCCAGGAGCACGTGAGCGTGTACGTCTCGCCGTACCGCCGCACCCACGAGACCTTCCGGGCCCTGCGCCTCGACCCCGACCGGGTGCGGGTGCGGGAGGAGCCGCGGCTGCGGGAGCAGGACTGGGGGAACTGGCAGGACAGGGACGACGTCAAGCTCCAGAAGGCCTACCGCGACGCCTACGGCCACTTCTTCTACCGCTTCGCCCAGGGCGAGTCCGGTGCCGACGTCTACGACCGCGTCGGCTCCTTCCTGGAGAGCCTGTACCGCAGCTTCGAGGCCCCTGACCACCCGCCGAACGTCCTGCTGGTCACCCATGGGCTGACCATGCGGCTGTTCTGCATGCGCTGGTTCCACTGGTCGGTGGCGGAGTTCGAGTCGCTGTCCAACCCCGGCAACGGCGAGACGCGGACGCTGCTGCTCGGCGAGGACGGCAAGTACACACTCGACCGGCCGTTTGAGCGCTGGCGTGAGCCGGAGCCGTACGGCATCACCGGATAGAGTGACAGGGCGATGACCGCTGACCTCTCTCCAGACCAGCGCCTGGACCGCGCCCTCGCCAGCCTGCGTGGTCTTGCGGTGGGAGACGCGCTGGGCTCCCAGTTCTTCAAGCCCGCGCACTACCCACTGCTCAAGCGGCGCGAGCTGCCCGAGGGCCCCTGGCCCTGGACCGATGACACCGAGATGGCCTGCTCCGTGCTGTCCGTCCTCGCCGCCCACGGCAGGATCGACCAGGACGAGCTGGCCCGCTCCTTCGCCGAGCACCACCACGTCGAGCGGGGGTACGGCCCCGCCGTGAACCAGCTGCTCGGCCGGATCCGGGACGGCGGGGACTGGCGGGAGCTGTCCTCCGCCCTGTTCAAGGGGCAGGGGTCATGGGGCAACGGCGCGTCCATGCGGATCGCTCCGCTCGGCGCCTGGTACGCCGACGACCCGGAGCAGGCGACCCACCAGGCGGAGATCTCGGCCTACCCGACCCACCAGCATCGCGAGGCCGTCGTAGGGGCGATGGCGGTGGCCGCCGCGGCCGCGCTGGCCGCCGACCCCGCGGGGCCGCCGACTCCCAAGGCGCTGCTCGACGGGGTCATCGATCTCGTACCTCGCAGCGCTGTGGGCGCCGGGCTGCGCAGGGCCCGGGACATGCTCGACTACGGGGACGCCGGGACGGTGGCGGCGGTGCTGGGGTGCGGGCGCCGCACGACGGCGCACGACACGGTGCCGTTCGCGCTGTGGTCTGCGGCACGCGCGCTCGGCGACTACGAAACGGGCTTCTGGGCGACCGTGCGGGTGGGTGGTGACATGGACACCACGTGCGCGATCGTGGGTGGGGTCGTCGCCGCGGGGGCCGGTGCCGGTGCTGACGCCGACGGGGCGCCTCCGGCCGCATGGCTGGAGCGGACCGAGCCGCTGCCCGCCTGGGTACCGGTGGCTGCTGCCTGAGGGCCGGAGCAGGCCGGTGATTCGTACGCTGAGGACCGCTGACGCGCGCCCTCAGAGGTGAGCTGACCAACGTATGTGCCGGGCCGGTCTCGCCGTCGCGAACGGCCCGGCACACACGGCCCCCGTCAGCCCCCCGCTGGACCTGCCGCGCTCGCCGTACCGGAGAGTGCGTCCAGGTCGCTCTTGCGCACCCGGATCACGAGCAAGGCCGTGACCAGGGCGAGTACGGCCATGCCGACAGCCGGCAGGAAGGCCGTGGAGATGCCGGTGGACAGCACCTCGTGGCCCCAGGGAGCGGGAAGCTCTCCCGATTTGGCGAACTCGGCCTTCTGCTCCGGCGAGGCCTTCGCCATGAAGTCCGGGACCTGTTCCTTGGCCTCGTCCCGGCTCGCCGTGCCGAAGACCGTCGTCAGGATGGACAGGCCCAGCGAACCGCCCACCTGCTGCGTCGCGTTGAGCAGTCCGGACGCCGCTCCCGCCTCGTGCACCGCGACGCCTGACACCGCGGTCAGTGTGAGCGTCACGAAGTTGAGACCCATGCCGAAGCCGAACAGGACCATCGGCCCGAGGACCCCGCTGACGTACGAGCTGTCCGGAGTGATGAACGTCTGCCACCCAAGGCCGAGGGCGACGATGGCGGAGCCGGTCACCATGAACGGCTTGGGCCCGAGAACCGGCAGGAACCGCTGCGACAGACCCGCGCCGATCACGATCGCGACCGTCACAGGGAGGAAGGCGAGGCCGGCTTCGATGGGGGTGTAGCTCAACACGTTCTGGACGAAGAGCACGATGAAGAAGAACATGCCGAACATGGCGGCGGCCAGGCTGAGCATGATCACGTAGGTGCCCGACCGGTTGCGGTCGGCGAACATCTTCAGTGGTGTGATCGGTTCCTTCGCCCGGCTCTCGATCAGGACGAAGGCGGCGAGCAGCACGACCGCCGCGCCGAAGGACCCCAGGGTCAGACCGTCGCGCCAGCCGTCCTCGGAGGCCCGGATGAAGCCGTAGACGAGCGCGGCCATGCCGGCGGTCGAGGTCAGCGCGCCCACGAAGTCGAACCGGCCGGGATGGCGCTCGGACTCACTGATGTAGAGCGGGGTGAGGAAGGCGATCAGCACGCCGATGGGCACGTTCACGAACAGCACCCAGCGCCAGTCCAGCCACTCGGTGAGCATGCCGCCCGCCAGCAGGCCGATCGCGCCGCCACCGGCGGATACGGCTGCGAAGACACCGAACGCGCGATTCCGTTCGGGGCCTTCGGGGAACGTCGTCGTGATCAACGCGAGTGACGTGGGCGACGCGATCGCGCCACCGACGCCCTGCAGGGCGCGTGCCGCCAGCAACTGCCAGGGCTCCTGGGCGAATCCGCCGAGCAGCGAGGCGAGGGTGAAGAGCAGGATGCCGGTCATGAAGACCCGTCGGCGACCGAGGATGTCACCGGCGCGGCCACCGAGAAGCAGCAGGCCGCCGAAGGTGAGGGTGTACGCACTCACGACCCAAGTGAGGTCTGTCGTGGAGAACTTGAGCGCGTCCTGAATGTGCGGGAGCGCGATGTTCACAATCGTCGCGTCCAGGACCACCATGAGTTGACAGGCAGCGATGATGGTGAGCGCTATGCCGGGTCGGCCTTCTCGGCGGGCCGCACCTGGCTTCTGATCTTGATTTAACTGAGAGGTTGTCACTATGGGTCCCCCACAAGTGCGTTAGTGAACGCATACGTTCACTGTCGCGGTCTACGGTAGTGAAACCCTGACAGTGAACGCAAGCGTTCACTGGAACTGCCTTGATTGCTCAACGGAGATGTGTAGATGGTTACTTCGCGTTGGACGGCTGCCTCCACGCAGGCGGTCTCCTCGCGCCGCCGAGGCCCCGTGCTGGAGCGCGCGATTCTTGAGTCCGCGCTGGAGCAGCTCAGTACGGTCGGCTGGAGCGGGCTGACGATGGAGGGCGTGGCCGCGGGTGCCCAGACGGGCAAGGCCGCGGTGTACCGGCGCTGGCCGTCCAAGGAGGACCTCGTCGTGGACGCGCTGCAGGCCGGGCTGCCGGACCTGGTGGGCGTTCCGGATCACGGAAGCGTCCGGGAGGACCTGCTGCAACTGTGCCGTCAGATGCGTACGGCCATGACGTCACGCCCCGGCTATGCGCTCATGGCTGTTCTTCACGAGTGCGACACGGCAACCGCGGAGCGTTTCCATGGAGTGATCGTCGAAGGTGTCATCGAACCGAGTGTGGAACTCATCAGAGAGGTCATGCGGCGCGGAATGGAGCGCGGAGAGGTGCGTTCCGGAGCGACGGATCCATTCGTCTGCGATGTGATTCCGGCGATGATGATGTATCGCTCCAAGGTGTGCGGGAGCGAATGGACGGACGAGGAATTCATCAGCCTGATCGACCAGGTCATGGTGCCGCTGCTGCGCGTGTAGCGCGGGGGTGGCCGAGGCGCACGCGCGGGGCGTCGGCGTGAAACCGGACAGAGCTCGGCGAACCGGGGTGTCGCGAGTGGTCATCGGCGGCGTACGCTGTCTGGCGCCATGCCGTACGAAGCACCCACCCACACCGTCGAGCGCTCCCTGCGCGCCACCACCGGAGCGAAGATCGTCGCCGGTGTCGACGAAGTCGGACGCGGGGCGTGGGCGGGACCGGTCACTGTCTGTGCGGCGGTGACGGGACTGCGCAGGCCGCCCGCAGGGCTCACCGACTCCAAGCTGATCAGCCCCAAGCGGCGAGCCGAGCTCGCCGACGAGCTGGAGGGCTGGGTCACGGCGCACGCCCTCGGTCACGCCTCGCACGAGGAGATCGATGACCTGGGCATGACGGCCGCGCTGCGGCTGGCCGCGGTCCGGGCCCTCGAGGCCCTTCCGGTCCGTCCGGAGGCGGTCATTCTCGACGGGAAGCACGACTACCTCGGGGCGCCGTGGCGGGTCCGTACGGTCATCAAGGGCGACCAGTCCTGCGTGGCCGTCGCCGCCGCATCGGTGATCGCCAAGGTTCGGCGCGACAAAATGATGGCCGAACTGGGCATCGAACATGCAGACTTCGGTTTTGCGGCCAACGCCGGTTATCCGTCGCCGGTGCACAAGGCCGCGCTGGCGGAACGGGGGCCCACCCCCTACCACCGGCTTACGTGGGCGTATCTTGATGCGCTGCCCCAGTGGCGGCATCTCAAGAAAGCCCGCAGCTGGGCGGAGGGAAACGTTCCGGAAATCGAGGGCCAGCTCGGCTTTGACTTCTGATGTTTTCCGCAGTTCCGGTCGCACTCATGTGCCACCCGCCGACGCGTGTCGCATCGGCGTTTGATAGACAACAACGCATGCCTCTCATTCCCGAGGAGCCTCAGATTCACGAGAGTGCCCAGGGTCCCCGCGCCACGCCGGCCAGCAGCCGTACCGCGCCGACCCCCCGCCCCGTACCCGGCCCGCGTCCCGCGGCGCCGCCGCGGCCCGGACGTCCGGGTCCCGCACGGCCGACGCCGCCCGCGCAGCGCGCGACGCGCGAACCGGCCGTCAAGCCCGGGCCCACCGCCCTGGCCCCCACGCCGGAGCCCACGGCTCCGGCTGCCCCCGAAGCTTCCGCCGTCGACGCCGCCGCGGCGCTCCCGCAGATCCAGCTGATCCCGGCCTCGTCCGAGGGCGCGCTGGACGCCGCCGAGGAAGCCGTCGACCTGCTGCTCGACTCGGGCCGCGCCCCGGGTGACGTCCTGGTGATCACCACCGGCGAACCGCACCCGTGGGCGACGCACGAGCTGTCCTTCGGCGACGCCGCCTACTGGGCCCAGCACGACGCAGGCGACGACGTCTTCTACGCCGACGCCGCCGCCCTGCCCCGCGCCAAGGCTCGCCCCGTGGTCGTCGTGGCCCTGAACGGCGGCAGCGAAGAGGTCGCCGTCGCGGCCCTGCCGACGGCGCTCACCCGGGCCGGAACCCTGCTGGTCGTCTGCGGCGACCCGCAGCGGATCAACGCGATGCTGGGCGCGGGCGTCTGACGCTCCCGTCCGGCGGGCCACGCCGCGGCCTCGCGCCGCGGCGCCGCGCGCCACGTCGCGCTGGGCTGCGGCCACCTGCGTGGCCGCGCGCTGCACGTGCGTGGTGCGTGGTGCGTGGTGCGTGGTGCGTGGTGCGTGGTGCGTGGTGCGTGGTGCGTGGTGCGTGGTGCGTGGTGCGTGGTGCGTGGTGGCGGCTGGCGCCTGCGCCGTGGGTTGCCCGCGGCGGTAGCGGGTGCATGAGGGGCGCTCGGTGCGAGGCGGCGTCCGGCGGGCACCTACCCGTCCCGCCCTGGGACGGTCCAGTCCCTACGACGTCTCAGCGAGCGGCGACGCGACGTAACAACTCCGACGCCACGCCACCCATGCGCGGCGGAGGTGTCTCGACCTCGGCGAGGTCCTCGGGACGCGAACCGGCGCTCGGCCGACGGCCCGCGCGGCCTTCGCCGAGCACCTGCCAGCCCTCCCGGGTCAGCGTGATGTACGCCCCGCAGCGCAGCCCGTGCAGCGTGCACGCGTCCCGCAGGCCCCACATCCACGCGCCGTCCTCCGGCGTCCACAGCCCGTCCCCGTCCCGGCAGTAGAGCAACACGGCCGTACGCACCGGGGTGCGGCGGCGCAGATCGTGCGGGATGACCCGGCGCAACTGCGCGAGCAGGGCATTGCGGAACACCCAGCCGTCGGCGACGCTCGACCGCCTCGCGAACGACGCGGACGCCCTGACCCGTTCCTCCTGGTCGAGGACGGCGACCACCGCCGTGGCCGGAGTGGGCCGGTGGCGGGTGTGCAGGCCACTGACGACCTCGCGAGGGTTCCGAAGCAGCGGGATCTCGGCGGCCGACCACTCGGCGGGCTCAAGCAGACGGGTGGGCGACTGAGCGGGATCGGGTATCGCGGCGGCGGCCGATGGATCCGTCGTCGATGCCGCTGTGGACGGTGTGAATCCGAAGGTCACGTTCCTCCCTTCGGCTACACGCCCCTGCGGAGGGCGGCGTCGGACTGGGGCGCACCACGGCAGAGCCCTACTGGACCACGGGGGCCGCGCGGGAGCGCTTCCAATTCTTCCCGTCGTACTGGCTTGCGGCAACGAGCAATTGAAGCCGTCGCCCTGTATCCGGTGATACGTCTCGCATATCCCTGCCCAGAGCGTCCCTCGCCCAAGCCCGCTTCACCCCTGTACGGCCAGGACCAGCGGCAACACCCCCTTGGCTCCGGCTCGGCGCAACATCCGCGCTCCCACGGCGAGCGTCCAGCCGGTCTCCGTCGAGTCGTCCACCAGGAGCACGGGCCCGTCCGCCTCCTGGAGGGCCGAGGCCAGCGCGGGCGGCAGGGTCAGCGTGCCGTCCAGGGCTCGCAGCCGCTGGGCGCTGTTGCTCCTCGGCACGTGCGCGGTCTCGGCCCCGTCGACGTACTCCAGGGAGCCGAGCAGCGGCAGGCGCCCGATCTCCGCGATCCGCGCGCCCAGGGACTGGATCAGCTGCGGCTTCGAGCGCGAGGCCATGGTCACCACTCCCACCGGACGCGGCCCAGCGTCGGAGCTTCCCGAGGCCCAGCCGCCCGGCCCCTTCGCCCAGTCGGCCAGCACTTCCACGACGGCCTTCGCCACATCGTCCGGAACTGGCCCGTCCGGAGCCTGGGGCGCGAGCATCGGCCGCAGTCGGTTGCCCCAGCCGATGTCCGACAGCCGGCCCAGGGCCCGTCCGGGTGCGGCCAGTTCGCCGGCCGGGATGCGTCCCTTGAGCGTCATCCCCACGGCCGCCAGACCCGTGGGCCACATCTTCCTCGGCTCGACCTCGACACCCGGGCGGGCGAGCTCGCCGCGTGCCGTCTCCAGTGCCGCGGACGACACGTTGTCGCTGAACCGCCCGCCGGCGCAGTTGTCACAGCGCCCGCACGGCGCGGCCTCCTCGTCGTCGAGCTGACGCCGCAGGAACTCCATGCGGCAGCCGGCCGTAGTCGCGTACTCCCGCATGGCCTGCTGCTCCGCCTGCCGCTGCTTGGCCACCCAGGCGTAGCGCTCGGTGTCGTACGTCCACGGCCTGCCCGTGGAGATCCAGCCTCCCTGCACACGCCGGACCGCGCCGTCGACATCGAGGACCTTGAGCATCGTCTCGAGGCGTGACCTGCGCAGCTCGACGAGAGGCTCAAGAGCCGGAAGCGACATGGGGCGGTCGGCCTGCGCCAGCACGTCCAGGGTGCGCCGCACCTGCTCCTCCGGCGGGAAGGCGAGCGAGGCGAAGTAGTTCCAGATCGCCGTGTCCTCCTTGCCCGGAAGCAGCAGGACTTCCGCGTGGGCGACGCCGCGGCCCGCTCGGCCCACCTGCTGGTAATAGGCGATCGGTGAGGACGGCGAGCCGAGGTGGACGACGAAGCCGAGGTCCGGCTTGTCGAAGCCCATCCCCAGGGCGGAGGTGGCGACGAGAGCCTTGACCCGGTTGGCGAGCAGGTCCTCCTCGGCTTGCTGCCGGTCCGCGTTCTCCGTCTTGCCGGTGTACGAGGTGACCGTGTGCCCGCGATGGCGCAGGTACGCCGTCACTTCCTCGGCGGCGGCCACGGTGAGGGTGTAGATGATTCCGGAGCCCGGAAGCTCGTCGAGGTGGTCGGCGAGCCAGGCCAGCCGGTGTGCCGCGTTGGGCAGTTGGAGCACGCCGAGGCTCAGGCTCTCCCGGTCGAGCGCGCCGCGCAGGACGAGGGCGTCCGATCCGCCGCCGGTGCCGAGCTGGTCGGCGACGTCGGCCGTCACGCGGGCGTTGGCCGTCGCTGTCGTGGCCAGGACCGGGACGCCGGGCGGAAGGTCGGCCAGCATGGTGCGCAGCCTGCGGTAGTCGGGGCGGAAGTCGTGTCCCCAGTCCGAGATGCAGTGGGCCTCGTCAACCACGAGCAGGCCCGTGGCCGCGGCCAGCTTCGGCAGGACCTGATCGCGGAAGTCCGGGTTGTTGAGCCGCTCCGGGCTCACCAGCAGGACGTCCACCTCGCCCGCCGCCACCTCGGCCTGGATGGTGTCCCACTCTTCCGTGTTGGACGAGTTGATCGTGCGGGCTCGGATCCCGGCGCGCTCGGCCGACTCCACCTGATTCCGCATGAGCGCGAGCAGCGGAGAGACGATCACGGTGGGGCCGCTGCCCCGCTCCCGCAGCAGTGCCGTCGCGACGAAGTACACGGCGGACTTGCCCCAGCCCGTTCGCTGCACGACGAGCGCCCGGCGCTTCTCGGCGACCAGTGCCTCGATTGCGCGCCACTGGTCCTCGCGCAGCCGAGGGCCGCCCGGCGGCGCCCCGCCGGAATCGGGGGAGGGGCCGCCGACGAGGCGGGCGAGGACGGCGTCGGCCGCCGTGCGCAGGTCTTCGTTGCTCATGGCCCCATGCAACCTGATGGGTACGACATCGGGTGAACGAGTCCGCCAGTCTGTGGATAACTCTTGAGGTGCCCCTGATCATGGTTATCCACAGGGTCAACCGGAATGATGGGATCCGGTGCAGAGTCGGCGCATGACGAATCACAGCGAATCAGCCGATCCGACCGAGGGCACGACCGACGGCCCGACTGAGGGCACGATCGAAGCGCCCGTCGAAGATGCGAGCGCGGACTCCGTCGCCGAGTCCGTGGTCACCCTGCGCACTCCCGCCGAACTGGCCGACGCCTTGCCGTACTTGCTCGGCTTCAGGCCCGAGAACAGCGTCGTCCTCATCGCACTGCACGGCCGTAGCGGACGGTTCGGCGGCCGGGCGCGCCTCGGTATTCCGACGCGTGCGGAGGACTGGCCGGCCGTCGCGGAGCAACTCGCGCAGTGTCTCGTGAGCGGCTGCGAACGGCGCGAGGCCCGACCGGACGGCGTCGTCGCCTTCCTCTGCCAGGAGCCGGGAGGGTCCGCGGGGGACACCTCCGGGCAGCCCCGCCGAGGAGAGGCAGAAGGCGCCTCCGGAAATTCCGGGCGGCAGGTCGTGGAGCGCCTGCGGCCGCTGGCTCAGGCTCTGCGGACCGCCTGCGGCGGTCTCGACGTCCCGGTCCTGGAGGTCGTCTGCATCTCGGACGGGCGCTTCTGGACGTACTGCTGCCCTGACCAGCGGTGCTGCCCGCCGGAGGGGACGCGGCTGCTTCCCGCGGGCACGTCGGTCCTGGCCGCGGCCACCGCGTATTCGGGCCGCCTTGTGGGCCTCGACCAGGGGAAGCTGCGAGCGCGACTCACGCCCTGGCGGACCGACGCCGCGGCCGCTCAGGAGAGCGCGCTGCACGGGGCGGCCATCGCGCTCGTGCCCAGGATCCTGGACGAGGGCGGCCACGCCGATGTCTCCGACGAGACGATCGACCTCGCCCGTCGCGTCATGGCCCGTCTCGCTGAGGCGCCCGCGAAGGGCGACCCGCTGGCCGCGGACCTCCAGGACGACGAGCTGCTGGCCCATGACGAGGCCGCTGCCCTTATCCTCGGCATCCAGGACCGCACGACCCGGGACCGGGCGGCGGAGTGGATGGAGGGGGCGGAAGCGAAACCCGCCCTCAGGCTCTGGCGGGCGCTCGCACGCCGCTGCGTCGGCCCGTTCCACGAGCACGCGGCGGCGCCACTGGCCCTGGCCGGTTGGGTCGCCTGGTCTCTGGGTGACCTCATCGAGGGCCAGGAGGCGTTGACCATGGCGCTCAAAGCCGACCCGCACTACACCTTCGCGCTGCTGCTCTACCCCGCCTGCGGCGCGGACGAGGACCCGGAGCCGATTCGCCGCGTCCTGCGTCGCGAGCGGGCCGAGCGCGAGTCGGACGACCCCGAGATCCCGCTCGCCCCGGAGGAACTCATCGACCTGGAGGCCCCGGTCGGCGCGGAGGCCCCGGCTGGCGCGGAGGTTCCGGTCGACTCGGGAGTCCCGATCGTCGACCTGGCAGGCGGCCGGAGTGGTGCGGTTGTTGAGGGCGTGGGTGCCCTTGACAGCCCCGGCACGTCCGATGACATCACCGACACCACGGCTGTGCGTGGCGCCGGACCCTTCGACCGGCTCAGTGCAGACGGACTCGGTGCCGATCACGCCGCTGCCCTCGACGAGATTCCCGAGCCTCGAGGAGGTGTCGAACTTCCTGGAGATGCGGATCGGTTGAGCGCATCTGCTCCGGCCCCCGCCGACGCAGCCGTCTCGGCCCCCGCTCCCGCAGCTCCCGCAGCTCCCGCAGCTCCCGCCGCTCCCGCAGCTCCCGCCGCCTCCGCCGCTCCCGCCGCCTCCGCCGCTCCCGCCGCCTCCGCCGCGGGATCAGGTGCCGCCCCCGACGCGGCTTCCGACGCCGTGGTGGCAGGTGAACCGAGGGCTGACGCAGGCGTCGGCTCGACGTCCCCTGGTCGGCGCCGTGCTCGCTGCTCCACCACCCGTGGGACACGTCCGGGCGGCAGCGCAGGGGCGGGGCCGCGGCACCGGCGGCCCGCGGGCCGGCGTGAGACGAGGAACGGCAGGTGAACTCGGGGGACGGGCGCCGCGTACGGCGACCTGTACGGGCGCGAGCCGGAATGGCCGTCGCGGCGGTGCGCCGCCGTATGGGCGGCTTCCTGAGGCGCGTGCGTGACTTGGGGCGGCCCGGGCCCGTTCACCTGAGTGGCGGTACCCACGTCCGGGTCGCGCCGCTGCACCGCGACCGAGTCTCCGCAGCGCAGACAACGCAGAAGAGGCCGCCCCATGCACGTTCCCGCTCCGTCTCCTGCCTCCGGCCTGTCCGGTCTCTCCGGCAGGCCCAAGAGATCCGATGGCGGGCAGGACAACAGCATCCGCCTGCCCGCCACCGCTGCCCGGCGCCCACCCGTCGGACAGGACCCCGGCCCCGTTTCACGCCGCCCAGGCGCGCTGCCGCCTGTGCACGCCTCGCTGGTCTGCGTTGCGCTGCCGGCGCTGGCGGTGTCCACCGACCAAGGGCAACTGAACGGCCGTGGGCTCGAAGGGTTCTACCGCTCGGGGCGGCGCATGCTGTCGCGCTGCCAGGTGCGGGTGGCCGGGCGGGAACCGGTCGCCGTACAGGCACGGATGCTCTCGGCCGACAGCGCCCGCTTCGTCGCCACCGTCCTGCCGTCCACCGAAGGCGGGCCGGATCCGGACGTCGTCGTGGAGCGGACCCGGCACGCCGACGGCACGGAGCGGATCACCCTGCACAGCGCGGCCAGCCGTCCCCTCAGGCTGCCCGTCGAGGTGTCGCTCGGCACGGACCTCGCGGAACTGGGCGCGGTCGCCTCGGGCAGAGCCGGCCCGGAACTGCCGGCCAGCGTGCACGACTCCGGCATGCGTTGGTCCTCGGGCAAGGGCCACTGCGTGGTCACCGCCGTTCCGGCACCCAAGGACGCGCTGGCCTCCGCCGGACTGCTCCGCTGGGAGGTGCAGCTGCCCCCGGGAGGCAGCCAGAGCGTGGAGCTGCGGGTCCGCCCGGACGGTGGTGGGCCGGTGCGCCCGGTGGGGCACGGTGCGAGCAGCCCGCTGTCACCGGTCCGGGCGGTCGGCGACGAGCCGACGGTGGGTCGGCTCCTGGAGACGTCCACGGCGGACCTGAGGGCACTGCTGCTGCGGGACCCCGCGTATCCGACCGACGTGTACGTGGCAGCAGGGGCGCCCTGGCGGTGTGGTCTCGCGCCCGCCGAGGCGCTCATGGCCGCCCGGATGGCCCTGCCGCTCGGCACCAGGCTCGCCGTCGGCACGCTGCGCACCCTCGCCCGCAGCCAGATCGGCACACCGGGGCCGCGGGCAGGCATGATCCCGGGGCCGATGCGCAACGCGGGACCGCTGCTGCCTCCCGGCTGCACGGGCATCGAAGCCACGCTGCTGTTCCCCGTGCTGCTGGCCGAGGCCTGGCGCTGGGGGACGCCGGAGGCGGACGTGGAGGAGTTGCTGCCGCCCGCGGAGCGGTGCCTGCGGTGGCTCCTCAGTGCCGTCGACGACAGCGATTTCCTCCCGGACCCCCACCCCGGCGGCCCAGCTCGCTGCGAGACCCAGGCCCACGCCCACCGTGCGGCGCTGCTCGGCGCGGACCTGCTCGACGCCCATGGACGTGCGGGCGGTGGCGAGCTCAGGGAGTGGGCGGGGCGGCTGCGCGGCCGGTTCCGCAAAGAGTTCTGGGCGGCGGACCGGGCGGGCGGCAGGCCTGCGGCGGCGCGGTTGCCAGACGGCCGACTGGTTCCGTACCTCACCGGGAGCGCGGCCCACCTCCTGGACACAGGGCTGCTCGGATCCGGGGAGCTCGCTCCCGGCTTGCTCGACAAGGTGCAGACGGAACAGGTCGCCAGGCTGTTCGGCGGCCCCGCCATGGACTCGGGCTGGGGGCTGCGGAGCATGGGCGTGAAGGAGGCCGCGTACAACCCGTTCGGGCACCGGAGCGGGGCGGTGCGTGTGCACGAGACGGCCGTCGCGGTCGCGGGGCTCGCCGCTGCGGGGTACGAGAAGGAAGCGGGGTCGCTGCTGCGCGGAGTGCTCGCCGCGGCCGAGACCTTCGGCCACCGCCTGCCCGAGATGTACGCGAGCGAGCAACGCGCGGAGGGCGGCGCGCCACTGCCGCACCCTGCGGCATGCCGCCCGGCGGCCATGACCGCGGCAGCCGGGGTACAGCTCCTGACGGTGCTCGCCGGAATCCGTCCGGACGCCCCTGCTGGCACGGTCACGCTGAACCCCGTGCGCAGCGCCCCGCTGGGCGAGCTCGGGCTGACGGGGCTGCGTGTCGCGGAAGCCCCGTTCTCGGTCCGGGTGAGCAGGCTCGGGCTCGCCATGGTCGAGGAAGCGGCTGACCGGCTGCAGTTGGGGGTGTGAGAGCGCTGGGCGGCGGTGCGGAGGGCGCGGCGGGCCACGGGCGCGGATCCCAGGAATCGGGGCCGGAAGTAGATGTTGCGGGAGCTGGCGTAGGAGGTGTTTATCGTCAAGCAGACGACTATGATCGCGGCATGTCGCCCTACGACCCGTCGGCCTTCCCGCCCTTTGCTGTCACCGTCGATCTGGTCGTGCTGACCGTGCGTCGCCACGCGCTGTGCGCGCTGGCCGTACGTCGCGGTGAGTCACCGTTCCAGGGACGTTGGGCGCTGCCCGGCGGGTTCGTGCGGCCCGATGAGGACCTGTCGTCTGCGGCGGCGCGGGAACTGATCGAGGAGACGGGGCTGTGCGCCCATGATCCTGACAGCCCGGTTCAGGCCAATGGGGCGCACTTGGAGCAGCTGGCCACCTACGGCGACCCCAAGCGCGATCCGCGCATGCGGGTGGTCAGCGTCGCGCACCTCGCGCTCGCACCCGACCTGCCCGCGCCCAGAGCGGGCGGTGACGCGAACAGCGCGCGCTGGGCGCCGGTCGACGCCCTGCTCGCCCAGGGCGGGTACGGCCGCGAGGGGGAACAGGCGACGCCCCTCGCGTTCGACCACGCGCAGATCCTCTCCGACGGAGTGGAGCGCGCCCGTTCGAAGATCGAGTACTCCTCTCTTGCCACGGCGTTCTGCCCGCCCGAGTTCACGGTCGGTGAGCTGCGCCGGGTCTACGAAGCCGTGTGGGGTGTGGCGCTCGACCCGCGTAACTTCCACCGCAAGGTGACGGGCACGCCGGGCTTCCTCGTCCCCACCGGCGGTACGACGACCCGCCAGGGCGGGCGGCCCGCACAGCTTTTCCGGGCAGGCGGCGCCACGCTCCTCAACCCGCCGATGCTGCGCCCCGACGTCTGAGGGCGCCTCTCGGTCGCGTAGTGCCGCTCCTGGCTGCGCGATCGGGGTGCGTCATTCGGCGCCTCGGGCACCGCGGTTGACACCCGCGGCCCACGCCCTGAGCGAAAAGCCGGAAATGTCGCGTTATCTTGCTGCGGTACCCACGGGGTTCGTCCGTCCCCGATTCGGCGGACTCGCCCCGGCCGCCGAGCGGTCGCACGTCCCGCGAGAGAAGCGATGATCCAGGCCATCGGACTGACCAGCAAGAGTCGCAAGGAGCTCCCGCCCGCTGTCGACGACGTGTCCTTCGAGGCGCGCACGGGCCGTGTCACCGCGCTGCTCGGCGCGGCCGACGCGGGCAAGACGACGGTGCTCAGGTTGATGCTCGAACTCCAACAGGGCCGCGGGGTCACCTACTTCAGAGGCCGCCCTCTGCACCGCATCGCCCATCCCTCCCGGGAAGTGGGTGTGCTGCTCGGCGAAGTGCCAGGTCATCCGGCTCGCTCGGTGCGGGGCCACCTGCGGATGCTCTGCGCCGCTGTTGGTGTGCCCGTGCTGCGTGCCGACGACGTACTGGAGGCCGTCGGGCTCGTCAGCCTTCGCGGACAGTCACTCGGCACCCTCTCGCGCGGCATGGATCGCAGGCTCGCGCTGGCCTGCGCCTTGCTCGCCGACCCGCACACGCTCGTCCTGGACGGTCCCGCCGACGGCCTTTCCGCCCGGGAGGGCGCCTGGCTGCACGGCTTCCTGCGGGCGCACGCGGCCCGAGGCGGCACCGTCCTGTACTCCACCAGCGACTCCAAGGAGGCCGCGCGAACCGCTGACCGGGTCGTCACGCTCGAAGCCGGACGCGTCACCGCCGATCAGGAGGCGGGGGAGTTCGCCCGCACCCGGCTGCGCCCCCGCGTGGCTGTCCGCACGCCGCATGCCGCGCGCCTGGCCGCCCTGCTGACGAAGGAAGCACGGGCACGCCGCAGGCCCGTGGAGGTGGTGGAGGAGGACGGCAACAGGCTTTCGGTGTACGGCAGCACCTGCGCGGATGTGGGCGAGACCGCGTTCCGGCACGGCATTCTCGTTCATCGCCTCGCGGACGAGATCGGGGACGCGGGGGCGTCGGCAGGTCGTGGGTTGGCTCCTGAGGCGGAGCCCGAGGTGGCGGCGCCGGAGCGCGCGCCCGGCGTATCCACTAAGAGCACTCCGCGCAACCCGTGTGGTGCTGACACCGCCCCGCCAGACGTCACTGACGCGTCGACCGTCACCCTCCCGCCCGTGACCTTGCCGGAACCGGCACCGACGGTTCAACTCCTGCCTGAGGAACGGAAGTACGCCGACCTCGTCCGGCCCGACGCGGAGCCTGAGCACGAGCCCCCGGCGGATCCAGGCGCAGAGGCGGAGCCCACTCTGAGAGCCGGGTCGCCCGCCGCCGAGCCCTGGAGCGAGCCAATGGATGAGCCGCGGGATGAGCCAACGGGTGAGCCCCGGGATGAGCCCGGACGCCCCCCTGAGCCCTCACCCCGACTCGCCCCACTCCACCCGCTCGTCCCGCTCCGCCCACTGGACGGCGGCGAGCCGCCCGCCGACCTGACCCCCACACGGACATCACCGAAGCCTCACCCCCAGAGCCCGCATGCATCCCCGTCCCCAGCCCCGCCCCAGCCTCCACCACCCCCCGTGTCCCCCCTGCCACCCCCCATCGCCGTCCACGCGGCTCGCAGCCCCCTGCGTCCCCTGCGCTACGAACTGTGCCGCGCCACCGGAATCGGTACCGGACACCTCACGGTGGCCGCCGTCCTCGCCGTATCCGCACTGCTGTGCGTCTTCCTCGGTCGCACGGGCCACACACCGCAGCCCCGGCTGCTCGCGGCCTGGCCCACCGAACTTCCGCTGCCGCCCGCGGCCCTTGGTGCCGGGCTTCTCGGCGCACTCGCCTTCGGCGAGGAGTTCCGCCATCCCGCCCTCGCGACGGACCGAGGCACCGTCCCGCGCCGTCTCGGTCTGCTCGCCGCGAAGCTCGTGGTCGCCGCGGTCACCGCTCTGCTCCTGGCCGTGCTCACCGTGGGCTGCGACGCCGCCGTGCTCCACCTCGTATACGGACCGGAGCTCACCGAAGTTCCCGCTGACTGGCTTTCCGTGAGTACGAGTTGGATCACCTTTATGATCGGCTGTGCTTGGGCGGGGGTTCTGGCGGCCGGTGTGTTCCGGTCCACCACTGCCGGGCTCGCCGCTGTCGTCGCCGTTCCGATTGTCGTTGTACCCCTCGTACAAAAGGGGCTGGCGGGCCCGTCTGTGCGATCGGCGGTCGGTCTGCCAGGGCGATTGCGGCAGCTCGCACTCGTGGAATGGCCCTTCGGAGTCGAGCGGTATCTGGCCGGGGGACTCCGGATGGTTGCCCAACCCGTGGGCGGCGCACTGGCGTTGTCCGTCACCGCCCTGCTCTGCGCTTATCTGCTGACCGCGACGCGAAACAGGGCGAGCTGACCGCAATCTGCTGCCTTTCGTTCCTGCGTTGCGCGCAACTCTCCGGGCGGCGGCCACTTCTTTCCGATAACGCGTCAATTGGAGCGAGGTAAGCGATCACCCTTTCGTGTGCTTTTCACCAAAGACCTCAAGGGACTTGAGGGCCAAGCCGACAACTCATCCGTGAGTACCCTTGCGCACACCATGATGACCACCGCCCGCTCCGCAGACGCCGGCCTCGCCGGCCCGGCGGGCGAACTCGACCGCTACCCCTACGCGGAGGCTCCCGGCGCCGACCGCGTGGTCGCTCCCGTGTGGGACGGCGCGGACCAGGACCTGGGCCGCGTGGGCCGACGAGCCGCAGGCAACCGCGGCCGCGGGCTGCATGGCCAACTGGTCCAGCAGCTGGGCCAGATGATCGTCTCCGGAGACCTCGGAGCCGACCGGCCCCTGGTCCCGGAGGAGATCGGCCAGCGGTTCGAGGTCTCCCGCACCGTCGTCCGTGAATCGCTGCGCGTACTGGAGGCCAAAGGCCTCGTCAGCGCCCGCCCGAACGTCGGCACGCGCGTCCGCCCGGTCAGCGACTGGAACCTGCTCGACCCGGACATCATCGAATGGCGGGCGTTCGGCCCGCAGCGCGACGACCAGCGGCGCGAACTCAGTGAGCTCCGCTGGACGATCGAGCCCCTGGCGGCCCGCCTCGCCGCCGGGCACGGCCGCGAGGAGGTGCAGCAGCGGCTCGCCGACATGGTGGAGATCATGGGCCACGCGCTGGCCCAGGGTGACTCGATCACCTTCTCCCGCGCGGACGCCGAGTTCCACTCGCTGCTCATCCAGGTCGCGGGCAACCGCATGCTGGAGCACCTCTCCGGCATCGTCTCCGCCGCACTCCACGTCTCCGGAGGGCCCGTCACCGGCTGTGACCGCCCGACCGAGGCCTCCCTGGTGCACCACTCCCGGATCGTCGACGCCCTCGCCGCGGGCGACGGAGCCGGTGCCGAGTCCGCCATGCGGCAGCTGCTCACCGTCCACCCGGAAGTGGAGCGCGTGGTGCCCGCTCCCCGCGAGCACTGACCCCTCCCGCGTCAGTACGGCAGCCCGTGCCCGCCCCCGCAGCATCGTTTCGCTGCCTTATGCCGCCCGCGTCGCCGGACTCCCGCACCCCTCAGGGGCAGGGCGGGTCCGGCGGCAGCGGCGGGGGATGGCACGAGCGATGGGAGGTCATGCGAGGGCTTCGTACTCAGGGGGAAGACGATGACTTCGTACGTGGACGGCGACCGTGAGCCCGGCGCCCGGGTGGCGTCGCGGTCCGGGCTGAAGGACGCTGGCGACACGGAGAGACGTCGGCGTACACCCCAAGGGAGCCGACGGACGTCGAAGGATGTTGATGCGTGACGAGGAATGTTGATGCGGCCGTGAGGGCGCCGACGGACGCGCATCACGACGAACGCGACGTGCGCATCCGACTGGAGGATGACGGAACTCTCGTCGCTTCTGACCGCATCTAGCTGCTTTTGAGCGCTTACGGGGTGTGACTCGGGCCACGTAGATTGGGCGTAACGCTCCTACGAACAGCGCGATGACCTAAGAGGTGATAGCCGAGGAGGGAATACAGCCGTCGTTCACGGCGCTGTCCGAGCTCCACGGCCCCGCCCGCGCCGTCGGCCCAAATCCCCAGCCGTCGGTCGTCGGCTCCGGTCCACAGTGGACGGGGCCGGAAGCCGTTTTCCAACGTTCCGAGAGGTTGTTCGTGTCGGCCAGCACATCCCGTACGCTCCCGCCGGAGATCGCCGAATCCGTCTCTGTCATGGCGCTCATCGAGCGGGGAAAGGCTGATGGGCAGATCGCCGGCGACGACGTTCGTCGTGCCTTCGAAGCTGACCAGATCCCGGCCACTCAGTGGAAGAACGTTCTGCGCAGCCTCAACCAGATCCTCGAGGAAGAGGGTGTGACGCTGATGGTCAGTGCCGCGGAGCCGAAGCGCCCCCGCAAGAGCGTCGCAGCGAAGAGCCCGGCCAAGCGCACCGCGACCAAGACGGTCGCGGCCAAGACCGCCACGGCGAAGCCGGCCACCACCGCGGCCGCGCCCGAGAAGCCGGTCGCCGCCGAAGCCGCCGAGGACGGTACGGCCAAGAAGGCCGCTGCCAAGAAGACGACCGCCAAGAAGGCCGTCGCCAAGAAGACCACCGCCAAGAAGACGGCGGCCAAGAAGACCACCTCCAAGAAGGAAGCCGGTGAGCTCCTGGACGAGGAGGCCACCGAGGAGACGCCCGCCGCCGGCAAGCCCGGCGAGGGCGAGCCCGCGGAGGAGGGCGCGCAGGGCTTCGTGCTCTCCGACGAGGACGAGGACGACGCGCCCGCACAGCAGGTCGCCGCCGCGGGTGCCACCGCCGACCCGGTCAAGGACTACCTGAAGCAGATCGGCAAGGTCCCCCTGCTCAACGCCGAGCAGGAGGTCGAGCTCGCCAAGCGCATCGAGGCGGGCCTGTTCGCCGAGGACAAGCTGGCCAACGCGGACAAGCTCGCGCCGAAGCTCAAGCGCGAGCTGGAGATCATCGCCGAGGACGGCCGCCGCGCCAAGAACCACCTCCTGGAGGCCAACCTCCGCCTCGTGGTCTCCCTGGCCAAGCGCTACACCGGCCGCGGCATGCTCTTCCTGGACCTCATCCAGGAGGGCAACCTCGGTCTGATCCGCGCGGTCGAGAAGTTCGACTACACCAAGGGCTACAAGTTCTCCACGTACGCCACCTGGTGGATCCGTCAGGCCATCACCCGCGCCATGGCCGACCAGGCCCGCACCATCCGTATCCCGGTGCACATGGTCGAGGTCATCAACAAGCTCGCGCGCGTGCAGCGCCAGATGCTCCAGGACCTGGGCCGCGAGCCCACCCCGGAGGAGCTGGCCAAGGAACTCGACATGACCCCGGAGAAGGTCATCGAGGTCCAGAAGTACGGCCGCGAGCCCATCTCCCTGCACACGCCGCTGGGCGAGGACGGCGACAGCGAGTTCGGTGACCTCATCGAGGACTCCGAAGCCGTCGTCCCGGCCGACGCGGTCAGCTTCACGCTCCTCCAGGAGCAGCTCCACTCCGTGCTCGACACCCTGTCGGAGCGCGAGGCGGGCGTCGTCTCGATGCGATTCGGTCTCACCGACGGTCAGCCGAAGACCCTCGACGAGATCGGCAAGGTCTACGGAGTGACGCGCGAGCGCATCCGCCAGATCGAGTCGAAGACGATGTCGAAGCTGCGCCACCCGTCGCGCTCGCAGGTCCTGCGCGACTACCTGGACTGAGCCGCGGCACAGTGCCACAGAAAGGCCCGGAGACCCGCACGGGACTCCGGGCCTTTCGCCTGCCCGCGTGGCGCACGTGCGGGGCATGGGACGGTGGCTGACTCTGGGTGTGCGATTGCAACCCGGAGTGAGGAGATCGCATGCGTCGTCCCATCGCCCGATCGCTGGCCTCAGCGCTGGTCCTGGGGGCAGCGGCAGCGGCGCTGCCCCTGGCGGCCACGGCCCCCGCCGAGGCCGACAGCGTCATCATCGGAGGCCAGCCGGTGCGGGTGGCCGACAGCCCCTGGACGGTGGCCCTTGCGAGCCGTGACCGGTTCGGGGGTACGAGGTCGGGCCAGTTCTGCGGTGGTGTCGCGATCGCGCGCTCGACGGTCCTCACCGCGGCGCACTGCATGCGCGAGGAAGTCCTCGGTGTGGCCCTCGGTGAGGTACGGGACCTCAAGGTCATCGCCGACCGTGAGGACCTGGCCACGAACGCGGGCAGTGAGATCTCCGTGAGCCGCGTGCGGGTCAACCGCGACTACGACAGCTACACCAACGCCGGTGACTTCGCGGTGCTGACCCTGGCGCAGCCGCTGCCGCAGAGCCATGTGATCGGGACGGCGCGCGCCGGAGACGCCGCCTACGACCCCGGTACGAGCGCCACCGTGTACGGCTGGGGTGACACCACGGGGCGGGGCGACTACGCCCGGTCGCTGCGCGCCGCCCAGGTCACGGTCCTCGCGGACAAGGTGTGCGAGGAGGCGTACCCCGGCAGTGCTGACGGCACGTACACGCGCGCCTCCATGGTGTGCGCGGGGGAGCCTCAGGGGGGCCGGGATGCCTGCCAAGGCGACAGCGGTGGGCCGCTGGTCGCGCGAGGGAGGCTCATCGGCCTGGTGTCGTGGGGGGACGGCTGCGGCCGGGCGGGCAGCCCGGGGGTGTACACACGGATCTCGGACGTCGTGCGGGTGATGAACCAGGGTCAGTGAGCGGACGGACCGCGCGGGGCCCTGAGTTCCGGGCTCCGCGCGGACGGGCCGTGCGCGGCTCTGGGCGGCCCGCACGCGCTCCTGGGGCACCGGTACGGCACAGAGTCCCGGTCGGCCGGGGAGCGCGGGCTGTCGGGCGTCCTGAGGAATGTGAGCGGGCGGCTGCCCCTGGGGTTACAGGGGCAGCCGCCCGGTCGCCGGTCTGGTGGTCCGGCGCTCGCTCGTCGTCGTGCGAGGCTTCAGCGTTCCTCTTCGGATGAGCTGGCCGGCACAGCCGTCAGGCGCTCCGTCTCATCCTGTATCTCGGCGGCGATCTTCTTGAGTTCCGGCTCGAACTTGCGACCGTGGTGGGCGCAGAAGAGCAGTTCACCGCCGCTCAACAGGACGACGCGCAGGTACGCCTGTGCGCCGCAGCGGTCGCAGCGGTCAGCGGCCGTCAGGGGGCTCGCGGGGGTCAGAACAGTAGTCACGTCGCCTCTTCTCTAGCTCGACGAGCTGTCGTACCAGGGTCAACATCCAACCAGGCCGAAAACGTTCCCGCTCGTGGCTTTTCCTCGAATTTTTCATTCGGGGTGGCTGTCTGCTGCCGGTTGGCGGCGAATGTGCCGTATTGCTGTCGTACGGTTTCGCGCTGTCTGTCAGGTCAGGTCCTCGCCGGCTGGCTTGCCGGTTGTTCATGAGGACGTGCCCGGAGCCTAAATGGTTCATGCCTGGAAGGGAACGTGATGTGTGCTTCACTCCATCGAGCGATCGAACACGCGTGCGCTTCTGGACTAGTCTGGGCCGAGTCGAGGGTGGCGTGACAACGGCTCTACCAGGCCTCGGTACCCTCTGACGGGCAGTAGAAGCCGGGCCCTTACCCCAAAGGGCCTCCCTTGAAATTCAGCGAGGAGCGAACCGCGTGACCGCCGAGACGTCCGTGCCGTCCACAGCGTTGCTGACCGGAGCAGACCGGGACGGTTCCAACTACACCGCGCGGCACCTTCTCGTCCTGGAGGGGCTCGAAGCCGTCCGCAAGCGTCCGGGCATGTACATCGGGTCGACGGACAGCCGCGGTCTGATGCACTGCCTCTGGGAGATCATCGACAACTCCGTCGACGAGGCCCTGGGCGGGTACTGCGACCACATCGAGGTCATCCTCCACGACGACGCCTCCGTGGAGGTCCGGGACAACGGCCGCGGCATCCCGGTCGACGTCGAGCCCAAGACCGGGCTCTCCGGAGTCGAGGTCGTCATGACCAAGCTGCACGCGGGCGGCAAGTTCGGCGGCGGTTCGTACGCGGCCTCCGGCGGCCTGCACGGCGTGGGCGCCTCTGTGGTGAACGCCCTCTCGGCCCGTCTGGACGTCGAGGTGGACCGCGCCGGGCACACGCACGCCATCAGCTTCCGGCGCGGTGTCCCCGGAGCCTTCGCCAAGCCCGGCGCGGACGCGGCGTTCGACCCGGCGGCACGGCTGAGCAAGGTCAAGAAGATCCCCAAGACCCGCACCGGCACGCGCGTGCGCTACTGGGCCGACCGCCAGATCTTCCTCAAGGACGCCAGGCTCAGCCTGGAGAACCTGCATCAGCGCGCCCGCCAGACCGCCTTCCTGGTGCCCGGACTGACCATCGTCGTGCGGGACGAGTTCGGCCTCGGCGAGGGCGGCACGAAGGGCGAGGAATCCTTCCGCTTCGACGGCGGAATCAGCGAGTTCTGCGAGTACCTGGCGCAGGACAAGGCCGTCTGTGACGTCCTCCGCTTCTCCGGCCAGGGCACCTTCAAGGAGACCGTGCCCGTCCTCGACGACCACGGCCAGATGACGCCGACCGAGGTCACGCGGGAGCTCGGCGTGGATGTCGCGCTGCGCTGGGGCACCGGGTACGACACGACGGTCAGGTCGTTCGTCAACATCATCGCCACCCCCAAGGGCGGCACGCACGTGACCGGCTTCGAGCGGTCGCTCACGAAGACGATGAACGAGGCGCTGCGCGCGCAGAAGCTGCTGCGCGTCGCCGAGGACGACATCGTCAAGGACGACGCCCTGGAAGGCCTCACCGCCGTCGTCACCGTGCGCCTAGCGGAGCCGCAGTTCGAAGGTCAGACGAAGGAGGTCCTCGGCACGTCGGCGGCCAACCGCATCGTCGCCAACGTCATCGCCAAGGAGCTCAAGGCGTTCCTGACCTCCACCAAGCGTGACGCGAAGGCGCAGGCGCGCTCCGTGATGGAGAAGGCCGTCGCCGCCGCCCGCACACGCATCGCGGCCCGCCAGCACAAGGACGCCCAGCGTCGGAAGACCGCCCTGGAGTCCTCCTCGCTGCCCGCGAAGCTCGCCGACTGCCGCAGCGACGACGTCGACCGCAGCGAGCTGTTCATCGTCGAGGGAGACTCCGCCCTCGGCACCGCCAAGCTCGCCCGGAACTCCGAGTTCCAGGCCCTGCTGCCCATCCGCGGCAAGATCCTCAACGTCCAGAAGGCCTCGGTCTCGGACATGCTCAAGAACGCCGAGTGCGGCGCGATCATCCAGGTCATAGGAGCCGGGTCCGGCCGGACCTTCGACATCGACGCGGCGCGCTACGGCAAGATCATCCTGCTGGTCGACGCCGATGTCGACGGCGCGCACATCCGCATCCTGCTCCTGACCCTGTTCCAGCGCTACATGCGGCCCATGGTCGAGGCGGGCCGTGTGTTCGCCGCCGTGCCGCCGCTGCACCGGATCGAGCTGGTCCAGCCCAAGAAGGGCCAGGACAAGTACGTCTACACGTACTCGGACCGCGAGCTGCGCGACACCCTCCTCGAGTTCGAGCGCAAGGGCGTGCGGTACAAGGACTCCATCCAGCGCTACAAGGGCCTGGGCGAGATGGACGCCGACCAACTGGCCGAGACGACGATGGACCCCCGCTACCGCACGCTGCGCCGGATCAACATCTCCGACCTCGAGTCGGCGGAACAGGTCTTCGACCTGCTCATGGGCAACGAGGTCGCGCCGCGCAAGGAGTTCATCACGAGCTCGGCGGCGACCCTGGACCGCTCGCGCATCGACGCGTGAGGTCCCTGCGGGCGCGTGCTCGACCATGGGTGCGTGCTTGAACGCGATCTTGCACGCAGTAGTGCCCCGTGTGCGCTGGGGCGCCCTCGTCAGGGTGTCCGGAGCACGCGGGGCACCCGTGTCTGCGCGGCCGGAGGCCCTCGCGACGGGTAGCTCCACCCGTGGGTGGAGACACCCGGTCCACCCATGATCCACCCCAGCTCCGATCCTCTGACCAGGCTGATTCCGTAGCGTCGAAGGCGTACTTCTTCATCGCTCTTCTTCGTCCGCGCATGCCATCGGAGGCCGTGATGCCCGGGTTTGCCAACGCGCTGCTCATCCTTGCCGCAGTCGCTCTCGTCGTCAGACGCCAGACGCAGCCGCAGCGCATGACCGACTCCAAGCGCTGGTGGCTGATCCCTGTCGTGCTCGGATACTTCGGCCTCGGGGGCTCCGGTGTCATCGACACCCAGCACGAGACGGCCTCCCTCGTGCTGCTCGGCGGTGAGATCGCCGTGGGACTGTTGATGGGCGCAGCCTGGGCCTGGACCAGCCGGGTCTGGACCGAGCCGGACGGTTCCGTGTGGACCCGCGGCACCAAGTCCACCGCCGTCGTCTGGGCCGTCGGCATAGCCGCCCGGCTCGGGCTCATGGGGATAGGCCTCCTCATCGGCATCCACCAGGGCACCGGCGCGCTCCTGGTCGCCCTCGCCGCGTCGTTGCTGGTGCGCGCGGGCATCCTGGAACTGCGGGCCCAGGCCCTGCGCCCGGCGCCGGCCCTGGCCGGCGGCGTACGGTGACAAAATGCCCGCACTGATGGGGACGGACCCCGCCGGCGACGGGGCTCCCCGTGGGAACGGGGTGTCCGGCACGCTTGACACCTGGACGCGCTGGCCGTCGCGAGAGGCCCTGTCCAGCGAGAGGATGACGCGCCCCCGACGGCTGCTCAGTCGGCTCGTGCGCGCGGTGTTCATCGGTCTGCTGCTCTGGAGCACCCTCTTCCGAAGCGGGCTCCCGGGCTGGGGGATCGCGCTGGGACTGGTCGCCATCGTCGTCTGCGGGACATCCCTCGTGGTGTACTTCCGCGCCACGCTGGAGCAGCGACTGTGGCTGTCGCTGGGATCGCTCGGCCTTGTCCTGGCGGTGGGCGTCGCGGCCCATGCGACCGGCTTCGACCTTCCGGCGGCTGTGCTGTGGTGTGCCGCCGCCATCATGTCGCTGGAGCGGTTGCCCCTGGGAGCGGCTGTGATCGCGACCGGGGCGGCGCTCGGAGCGTTCGCCCTGGTGAACGAGGACCCCTGGCCGACGACGGCGGCGGTGACCGCGGGGATCGCCCTCGCTGGGTACGTCCTGCGACTGGACGCGGAAGCTCGGGGGCACGCCCAGCAGTTGCTGGCCCAGGAGCGTGCGGCGCGCGTCGCCGAGGCCGAGTCGGCAGCGTTGGCCGAGCGGGGGCGGATCGCCCGGGAGATCCACGACGTGCTGGCGCACAGCCTGTCCGCCCAGCTCGTCCACCTGGAGGCGGCCCGGCTGCTGATCGAGGGTGGCGGTGAGCGGCAGCAGATCCTCGGACGTGTGGTGGCAGCTCGGTCCATGGCTTCGGAAGGACTGGCCGAGACCCGGCAGGCACTGTCCGCGCTGCGTGGTGAGATGACGCCGGTGGAGGACTTCCTACGGGAACTGGCGGCGTCGGACCGGGCATCGGTGGCGGTCACGGGGGAGCGGCGGGATCTGACGGCGGAGGCGTCCCAGGCGGTGCGCCGAGTGGCGCAGGAGGCGTTGACGAACGTGCGCAAGCACGCGCGGGGGGCCAAGGTGACGGTCCTCCTTGAGTACGGGGAGGGGGAGGTGACGCTGGACGTGCGGGACTCGGGCGGTTCGCCGGGCGAACTCGCGGCTTCCGGAGCCGGGTACGGTCTGCTGGGGATGCGCGAGCGTGCCGAGCTGCTGGGCGGCTCGCTGGAGGCAGGGCCGGAACAGGAAGGCTTCGCGGTGCGGTTGAAGGTGCCGGGATGACGATGGACGAAGGGTCACCCGAGGCTGGTGCTGGTGTCGCGGGTCGGCGGGGTACGGGCAGTGGTGGTGAGGGCGTGGTTCCGCGGGACCGGGGCGCTGGTGGTGGGGGTCGGCCGCCCGCGCGGGTGGTCGTGGTCGACGATCAGACCGTGGTGCGCGAGGGGATCGTGATGCTCCTCGGGCTGCTGCCGGGCATCGAGGTCGTCGGGGCCGGGGGCGACGGCGAGGAAGCGGTGCGGCTCGTCGCGGAACTCGCGCCGGACGTGGTCCTGATGGACCTGCGGATGCCGCGCTGCGACGGGGCGGAGGCCACGCGTCGGATCCGGTCGCAGTATCCGGGCACGCAGGTCGTGGTGCTCACGACGTACGCCGACGACGAGTCGCTCTTCCCGGCGCTCAAGGCCGGGGCGCGGGGCTATCTCACCAAGGACGCGGGCGGGGAGGAGATCGTGCGGGCCGTCGAGGACGTGCTCTCGGGGGACGCGGGGCTCTCGCCGAAGATCCAACGGCGCCTCCTCGAGCGGCTTTCGGAGCCGGCGGAGGCCACGCGCCCGGCGGAGCCGCCCGACGGACTGACGCTGCGGGAGACGGAGGTGATCACCCTGATCGCGGAAGGGATGACCAACCAGGAGATCGCGCGGGCGCTGCATGTCTCCACCGCCACCGTGAAGACCCACATCAACAACCTCTTCGCCAAGGCGGGGCTCAAGGACCGTGCGCAGGCGGTGCGTTACGCCTACCGGCACGGTCTCGCGCAGCCGCCGGGCAGAACGCGGGGGTGAGGGGCTTCCGTCACCTGATGGGGTGAAGAGCGGGGAGAGAAGAGTCACGGATCTTCCCGATCTGCCCATCCTTGGGCACGCGGCCGGATCAGGCCGCGGACAAGGAGAGTTCGGTGGAGAAGCACGACGGCCGCGACGCCGGGCGGGTCCGGCCCGGTGATCTGAAGGATCCGTGGTACGACGAGCTGGCCTCCGGATGGGGCGAGCTGGACGGCACCGGCGCACCCACGGCGCCCGCCGTACCGGCGCCGGCCGCCGCGCCGGAGCGGAGCGCCGCCGACATCTATCTGGAGGTGCAGGCGAGCGCGGCCTTCCAGGAGGTGCGCCGTCGGTATCGAAGGTTCGTGATCCCCGCCGTGGCCGCCTTCTTCACCTGGTACGTGGCGTACGTCGTGACCGCGACGGCGGCGCCGGAGCTGATGGCACGCCCCGTCAGCGGAGCGGTGAACGTGGCGATGGTCGCGGGTCTCGCGCAGTTCGCCTCAACGTTCCTGCTGACGTGGGCGTACGCACGGCATGCCCGGTTGCGCAGGGACAAGGCGGCGCTCGACCTGCGGTGGGTCGTGTTCGAGCAGAAGCGGGAGCAGGAACTGCGCCAGGGGGCCGAGCGGTGACGGGGGATCACCAGACGCTGGCGCTGGTCCTGTTCGGGGCGTTCGTTGCCGTCACGCTGGGGATCACGACGTATGTGAGCCGCAACCGGCACGGCTCCGCGGAGGAGTTCTATGCCGGAGGTCGGCTGTTCTCGCCCATGGAGAATGGTTTTGCCATCGCGGGCGACTACATGTCGGCGGCCTCGTTCCTCGGCATTTCCGGGCTGATCGCGCTCTACGGCTACGACGGGCTGCTCTACTCGGTGGGCTTCCTGGTGGCCTGGCTCGTCGTGCTGTTCCTGGTGGCCGAACTGGTGCGGAACTGCGGGCGGTTCACGCTCGCCGACGTGGTGGCGGCGCGGATGCGGGAGCGTCCGGTGCGGATCGCCGCGGGAACTTCCTCGGTGACCGTGTCCGTTCTCTATCTGGTGGCGCAGATGGTGGGGGCGGGCTCACTGGTCGCGTTGCTGCTGGGCGGGACGAGCGAGGCGGCGCAGACGTGGACGGTGATCGGTGTCGGCGCGCTCATGGTCATCTATGTGTCGATGGGAGGGATGCGGGCCACCACGTGGATCCAGATCGTCAAGGCGGTCCTGCTCATGGCCGGGGCGATCGCACTGACCGTGCTCGTCCTGATGCGCTTCCACGGCGACTTCGACCAACTGCTGCGGACGGCCGCCGACCGCAGCGGGCACGGCGGGCAGTTCCTGGCGCCCGGGCTGAAGTACGGCGGTGACTGGACGTCGCGGTTCGACTTCATCAGCCTCGGCCTCGCGCTGGTGCTCGGCACCGCCGGACTGCCGCACATCCTGTCGCGCTTCTACACCGTGCCGACCGCACGGGCCGCCCGTCGGTCGGTCATCTGGTCCATCGGCCTCATCGGCAGCTTCTACCTGATGACGATCGTGCTCGGTTTCGGTGCCGCGGCGATCGTCGGGACCGACGCGGTGAAGGGCTCGAACGCGGCGGGGAACACGGCGGTTCCGCTGCTCGCGCTCGACCTGGGCGGCGGTGCGGATTCCACGGGCGGAACGGTTCTGTTCGCGGTCGTGGCCGCCATCGCCTTCGCCACGATCCTCGCCGTGGTCGCCGGGATCACGCTCGCCTCCTCGGCGTCCGTGGCCCACGACCTCTATGCCTCGCTGCGGCGCAAGAACGCCAAGCCGCGCAGCGAGGTCGCGGTGGCGCGGGTCGCGGCGGTGGGGATCGGCGCGGTCGCGATCGGGCTCGGCCTGGTCGCCCGCGACCTCAACGTCGCCTTCCTCGTCGGCCTGGCCTTCGCGGTCGCGGCGTCCGCGAACCTTCCGGTGCTGCTCTACTCGCTGTTCTGGCGGCAGTTCACCACACGGGGCGCCGTCTGGTCCGTCTACGGCGGGCTGCTGCCCTCACTGGTGCTCGTGGTGTTGTCGCCCGTGGTCTCCGGAAGCCCGAACTCCCTGTTCCCCGGCGTGGACTTCCAGTACTTCCCGCTGGAGAACCCCGGGCTCGTGTCGATTCCGCTCGGCTTCCTCGCGGGATGGTTCGGCACGGTCACCTCGTCGGACCCGGCGGACGAGGCCAAGCACGCGGAGACGGAAGTGCGGTCGCTGACGGGAGCGGGCGCCGCGTAGCGTCGGAGGTCAGAAGGAGGACGACCAGGCGTAGCGGTGCTCCGGGCGGCCCGTGTCGCCGTACTTCAGGCTCAGGTGTACACGGCCCGTGCGCTCCAGGAGCTTCAGATAGCGCTGTGCGGTCTGTCGGCTCAACCCGGTGGACTCCGCGAGGTCCTGGGCGGAGATCGGCCCTTCAGCCGCCATCAGGGCCCTGCGGACCAGCTCCGCGGTCGTGGGAGAGTGCCCCTTGGGCAGCTCCGGCGCCGGTGTGGCCGAGAGGGCACCGAAGATGCGGTCGACCTCGGCCTGCTCCGCCTCGCCGCCGCCGTCGAGAGTGCGGCGCAGCGTCGCGTACGCGTCGAGCTTGGCGCGGAGCCCCGCGTACGAGAAGGGCTTGACCAGGTACTGCAGCGCGCCATGACGCATCGCGGCCTGGACCGTGGCGATGTCACGGGCCGCCGTCACCATGATCACGTCGGTCTGGTGGCCGCGCTCACGCAGCGAGCGGACCACGGCCAGGCCCGTCTCGTCCGGCAGATAGTGGTCGAGCAGCACCAGATCGACCGGCAGCTCCTCGACGAGGCGCAGGGCCTCGGTGGCGCTGTGCGCGCGCCCGGCCACCCGGAAACCCGGAACCTTCTCCACGTAGGCCGCGTTGACGTTCGCCACGCGCACGTCGTCGTCCACGACCAGAACCTCGATCATCGTGCCTCCTCCGTGGCCACCGGCCGCAGCTCCGCGAGTCCCTCAGGCAGGACGACCGTGAACTCGGCGCCACCGCCTGGCGCCGCACCCACCGCCACACTGCCGCCCTGCCGCTCGGCGAGCCTGCGCACCAGAGGGAGCCCGATACCGCGCTTCCCGTGCGCAGGCGGCTCCTTGGTGCTCCAGCCCTCCGTGAACACCGACTCACGCTGCTCCGCCGGCACACCGGGACCCGAATCGCGTACCCGCAACACCATCGTGCGCCCCTCCGGCCCCTCGGTGCGCAGAGCGACCTCCACGCGCGCGTGCCCGATGCCCGCAGTCCCGGGCCGCAGGGTCGCCGCCGCGTCCAGCGCGTTGTCGACGAGGTTGCCGACGATCGTGACGAGCCCACCGGGGTCGACGAGCCGGTCGGGCAGAGCGGTGTCCTCAGAGACGGCGAGCGACACGCCGCGCTCCGCGGCGACGGTCGCCTTGCCGACCAGCAGGGCCGAAAGCAGCGGATCGTGGATCTTCTCGGTGATCTGCTCGGCGGTCACCCGGTGCGCGCCCGCCACCTCGCCCACGAACTCCGCGGCCTCCTCGTACATCTCCAGTTCGAGCAGGCCGAGCAGCGTGTGCATGCGGTTGGCGTGCTCGTGGTCCTGGGCGCGCAGGGCGTCGATGAGGCCGCGCGTGGAGTCGAGTTCCCGGCCGAGCTGTTCCAGTTCGGTGCGGTCGCGGAGGGTCGCGACGGCGCCGCCGTCGTCCGTGGGCATGCGATTGGCGACCAGGACGCGCTGGCCGCGTACCGTCAGGAGGTCGGTGCCGGAGACGCGGCCCGACAGGACATCGGTGGTGCGGCCCTCGCCGAGCGCCGCCTCCAGGGACTCACCGATCGCCTCCGCACCGAGCCCAAGGAGCCGCTGCGCCTCGTCGTTGAGCAGCCGGATCCTGCCGCCGCGGTCCAGGGCGACGACACCCTCGCGGATGCCGTGCAGCATCGCCTCGCGCTCCGCGAGCAACGCCGAGATGTCGGAGAACGCGAGGTCACGCGTCTGGCGGTGCACCCTGCGCGAGATCAGATAGGCGGCGAGCGCGCCGACGGCCAGCGCCCCGCCTGCGTACGCGAACAGGCTCGGGATCGTGTGGATCAGCCGGGCGCGCACGCTGTCGTACTCGATGCCTACGGAGACAGCGCCCACGATCGTGCCGCTCGTGTCCCGCAATGGCACCTTCCCGCGCGCGGAGCGGCCGAGCGTGCCGTTGTCGATCTCCATGACGTGGCGGCCCGCCAGCGCGTCGCTGGGGTCCGTCGAGACGACCCTGCCCACCTCGTCACGGTCCGTGTGCGACCAGCGCACACCTTCCTTGTTCATGATCACGACGTACTCGGCGCCGCTGGCCTTGCGGATCCGCTCCGCCGCGGCCTGCACGGGCCCGTCGGCCGCCGGACGCGAGGAGGCCAGGTCCTGGGCGATCCTGGGCTGCGCCGCCGTCGTCTGCGCGATGGCGAGGGCCCTGCGCATCGCCTGGTCGTCCAGTTGGTCGCTGAGCGGCGCCAGGAAGAGCCCGGTGGCGAGCACGGCCACTCCGGCGGCGATCGCCAGCTGCATCAGCAGCACCTGCGAGAAGACGCGCCGCGGCAGGCCGAGGCGCAGACGTCGGGCAGGGGGAGTCGGGCTCATGTGTACGAACGGTACGGCGAGGGGCGGCCTGCTCCGAAGGGAGTGTGGCGTGGATCTCCCGGCAGTCCTTCGACCAGTGGGCCTGCGTGATCTTTCGAGAGCCCTTGGACCAGCGGGCCTGCGTGATCTTTCGGGAGCGTCCTCTCCGGAGCTGTCGGGAGGGTGGCGGTCCGGGCGGCTCCACGCGGCCAGGAGCCCGCCGCCCGAGCGGCCCTACACGATCTCCCGCACCGCCATCACGTCCATCCGCGCGGGCGACCCCAGCGCCGCCCCGCAGCTCTCCGGGCGCGGCGGCAACGAGGCGCCCTGCGCGACGGTGACCCGCCAGTGCCGCCCGTCGGTGTGGGCGACCGTCACCTCCCAGCGCGGAGCGCCACCCGTGGTGCCCACGACGCTGAGCGTGCCCAGCGCGTCCTCCCGCGCGGCGGTGCGCACCGCAAGCTCGGCGGCCTGTCCGGGGCGTTCCCAGGCGGAGTTGCCCCGGCACCCTTCAGTGACGACGCGGTCCTCACGTACCGCCTGCAGGATCTCCTTGACGGCGTGCGCCCCGGTGCGGCCGTACGCATAGCCGTGCGGCAGGACGAGGAGCGTGGGGGAGAAGCGATGACCACCCAGATGAGTGATCTCCCAGACGCCCTCCTCTCCGGAGGCGGTCAGTTCTCCGGCCAGCGGCCTGCCGAGCAGGGCGCAGCAGCGGTCACGCTTGCCGTTCGTGCAGACGAGCGCCAGCGGCTCGCCCGTGTGCGGTGAACCGAAGCCCCCGTGGTCGCCGGCGCCGAGCGCCGCGAAGTCCAGGTCCAGCAACTGCCGTGGTTCGTCCACCACATGGGAGCGCAGCCAGGCGTTGCCCGGGACGGTGTGCGCTACGTAGACGCGGTGCCGCGCCGGTGTGTGGCAGTCGGCGTGCCGCCCTGGGCGCCGGATGAGGGCGACCCGCACGCCGGTCGACTCGGCCGCCCGCTCCAGGGCGCGTCCCACGTCCGGATCGAGGTGGCTCGCTGTGAGCGCCTTGGCGCCCCAGGGTCCTGGCTGTTCCAGGAGCAGCCAGGTCCTGGCGGTGGCCGCGGTGCCCGCCAGAGGTTCGTCCAGATCCCGCGAGGCGGTCGCGCACGTACTCACGGAGGTGAGCCTAACCCGCGCCCGGACCAGCCTGTTTCACCTGCTGGGCGAGCCGGGCGTGGCGCTCGCGCCGGGGACATCGGACGTGCCGGACGGGCCGTGCGCCTCCGGCAGCGGCTGGGGCGGCCGCAGCCCGACGTACTGCCCCACGGGACGCATCCGCATGGGCCGCTCGCCGTACTCCTCCAGGGCGTGCGCGATCCACCCGGCGGTGCGCGCCACGGCGAAGACGGCCTCGCCCGCCTCCGCGGCCATGCCGGACGACGCCGTGAGGACGGCGAGCGGGAGGTCGACGTTGGCGTGCAGGTCGGTGTGGCGGGCCGTGGTGGCGATCACGTCACGGGCCGCCGCCAGGGCCGGGCCTGCTTTCGGCATGGTCTCCAGGAGGCCGAACAGGGCTTGCGCGCGGGGGTCCTCGCCCTGGTAGACGCGGTGGCCGAGGCCGGGGACGCGGCGGCCCGCGCGCAGCTCGTTCGCGACGACGGGTGCCGCCGTGCCGCGGTCGAGGACCTCCAGGAGCATGCGGTGGGCGAGGCCGCTGGCAGCGCCGTGCAGAGGGCCCTCCAGGACGCCGAGCCCCGCCGACACGGCCGCGTACGGGTGGGCGCGTGCCGATGCCGCGACGCGGACCGCCAGCGTGGATGCCGCCAGGTCGTGGTCGACGAGCAGCGCGAGCGCGGTGTCCAGGGCGTGCAGGGAGGCGTCGTCGGGCTTGTGGCGGCTGAGACGTCCCCACAGGCGTCCGGCGAGTGGGCCGCCGTCCCGGTGGGCGGAGAGCAGGGGCGGAAGCGCGGCCACGAGTGTCGGGATCAGGGTGCGGGCCGTGCCGACGACGGCTTCCTCGGAGAGGTCGAAGCGGAGCGGGTCGGACGCTCCCGCGGCGATGGCCGCCACGCGCAGGCGGTCGGTGGGGCCGCAGTGCTCCGGTAGCGCGCGCACGGCCAGGCGGGCCGAGCCTGACGGCTCCGGGGGTGCCGTGAAGTGGATGCCGGGCTTCAGCACGCCGGTCCACAGCCACTCGGCGACCTCTTCGTAGGAGTGGCGCAGGGCCAGCGCGGCCGCGTCCACGCCACGGAAGTAGTAGCGGTCCTTCTCGATCAGCGTGATGCGGGTGCGTACGGAGAGCTCGTTGGCGCCGGAGGCCGCGGCGGGTTCGCGCCGGTTCCTGCGGGCCAGCGCCTCGACCTCCTTGGGGTCGAAGGTGCTGCCCCGTGCGCCGGGGCCGCGGCGGCTGCTGAGTTGGCCGCGACTCACGTACGCGTACACGGTCTCCGGCTTCACGCCGAGGAGTTCCGCGGCTTCCTTGGTGGTGAGGCGGCGGTCTGCGCGCGTGACTGCGCTGTGACCCGCTTCTTGATCCGTCATGGGCGTCACCGTATCCATGTCCCGACATCTGCATCGTCATATTGATTCAATCAATATTGACAGAGCTTCAGTCAAGCATGGACAGTCGAATCAAGTCCAGGGAGGAAGTCGAGGAACAACATGCCGATCAATGGCTCCGCCGCCACCCCCACCGCTCCCGTCGAGGTCCCACGCGGTCTCGCGGGCGTCGTCGTCACCGAGACCCAACTCGGTGACGTCCGGGGGCGCGAGGGCTTCTACCACTACCGCCAGTACTCCGCCGTGGAGCTCGCGCAGACCCGCAGCTTCGAGGACGTCTGGCACCTGATGTTCCACGGCTCGCTGCCGGACGCCGCGCAGCGAGCCGCGTTCGCCCAGCAGGCCGCCACGCTGCGGCACCTCCCCGAGGAGGTGCGGGCGGCCCTGCCCGGCATCGCCAGGGCCAGCGCCCTGTCGGGGCCGCTCGCCGGGCTGCGCTCGGCCCTTTCGCTGTTCGGGGCCGCCAAGGGCTTCCGGCCGGTGTACGACATCGACGGTGACCAGCGGCGCGCCGACGCACTCACCGCGTCCGCTGTCGTGCCGACGCTGCTCACCGCGCTGTACCGGCTTGGCCAGGGGCTCGACCCGGTCGAGCCGCGTGACGACCTTCCGTACGCCGCCAACTATCTCTACATGCTCACGGGTTCAGAGCCGGACGCCGACCGGGCCCGTGCGGTCGAGCAATACTTGATCTCCACCATTGACCATGGATTCAACGCGTCCACGTTCACGGGCCGGGTCATCGCCTCGACCGGCGCGGATGTGGCCGCCTGTCTCGTGGGTGCCGTCGGCGCGCTGTCGGGGCCCCTCCACGGTGGCGCCCCGAGCCGAGCACTGGACACGCTCGACGCCATCGGCACCCCCGACCGCATCGACCCGTGGATCCGTGAACGGGTCCTCGCGGGTGAACGCATCATGGGCTTCGGACACCCGGTGTACCGCACCGAGGACCCGCGTTCCCGGATGCTCCGCGGGATCGCACGAGGGTTCGGCGGGGAGCTGGTCGCGTTCGCCGTCGAGGTGGAGCGGCAGGTCGAGGCGATCCTCGCGGAGCTCAAGCCGGGCCGCGAACTCCACACGAACGTGGAGTTCTACGCCGGCGTGGTCATGGAGCTGTGCGGGTTGCCGCGCGAGATGTTCACGCCGACGTTCGCGTCGGCGCGTGTGGTCGGGTGGAGCGCCAACATCCTGGAGCAGGCGGAGGACTCGAAGATCATTCGGCCTGCGGCGCGGTACGCGGGGCCGGTGCCGCCGGTTCCGGTGCCCGCGCCGGACGGGGCGGGACTCTGAGGAGGCCCCGGTCCGGGGCGGCCTGGGGCTGAGACGGTCTCAGGCGGCCGGCGCGGGCCGGGAGACGGCAGTGAGGCCCGGTGCCGGTCTGGCGCGGGCCTCACTGCACGCAAGGTCGGTGGGGCGAGCGGAGGAGTTCGTCATCCGGAGGCGGCCTCAACGGGGTGGCCGGAGGACCTCGACGGAGAGGGCGCGGTGAGCGCCGGTCACTCCACGCGGCGGGATCAGCTGTTGGGGATGTCGGCCTTCGCGCGGAGGAGTGTCTCGCGGCTGACGATCACGATGCGCTCGTGAGGGGCGCGGGCGGCGTCAGGGGGAAGCTCGCCGTCGAGCGCCGCTGTTGCTTCCGTCCCGATGACGGCGAAGTCGCCGCTGCTGAGTTCGAAGATGTCGGGGCAGGTGTCGCCGGCGAGACTGCCACGTTCCCGTGGTGACGCACCGATGCGGCGCACGATCTTCAAGTGGATCCCGGTCCTTGAGGAGTGAATGGTCATGGGTAGGGGGCGGTAGTGGAGTGTCGGTCTGGAGGGTGATGCGGATGGGGTGAAAAGGGTGATGCGGATGAGGCGCAAGGGGAGGGGTTCGGACGCAGGAAGGGTCGTCGCCCCGAGGTGTCGACATGCCGCAGCGCCCGCCACCCGTGATGTGGACGACGGGGCGGGCGGGGACAGGTTAGCCGTTCCTTATCCCGCCCCGAACTCGGGCTGCTCCAACCGGCCCTATTCCGGCGGGGGTTCACCCACCACCCAGTACTCGTCGGTGTCGGCCTCGTCCAGGTCGCGGATGAGTGTGTCCGTCATCCGGCCCACCCGGGCTTCGTCCGAGGAGTCCTTCAGGCTGGCGCGCTGATGGCGGGTGGCGTGCCAGTACTGGCGGAACACCGGGTTGGTGGCGATCCATCGCAGGTGGCCGTGGAGTTCCTCCCAGGTGACGACGCCACTGCGATAGGCGAGCACCGCGTTCGTGTAGAGCGCGTTGGCGAACAGGAACTGACGCCGCTGCGTGGGTGAATCGGCCTCCGCGACGCTGTAGACCGCCGCGAGATCGGGGTCCTCGATGGCCTTCCGGAGCAGATAGAGCTGGAGTTCCTGCTGTTCGGCCATCATGGCGCGCCGCCACTCGGCGCGCTCCGCCCGGTCCGCCCGCGCGCGGAGCTCTGCGTATGTGCGCTGCTGGGCGGCCAGGAGTGCGAGGCATCCGGCCGCGAGGGCGAGTCCCGCTCCGGCCGCGGAGCAGAGCCCCCCTGTGCCGATTTTCCGTGTGGTCATGTCAACCCCCGAATCAGGCGACCGTACGCCGGTCGTCGGGTGCGGGGCGGCAGAGTGCGGACCGGCGAGCGATGGGCGGCGCTTGCCGTCTCCCAGGGTGCCGAGCGGCTCTGATCGGGCGGGAGGCGGAGAGGAGGGCGCACGGAGGGAAGCTGTGCTCTCTTCCCGTGCGCCGTGCCCAATGTGTGCCCCGCGAGCGCCGCTAACAATCGTTCACCAACCGGCGCGTCTACGCGCACATATCCTGGAGCGGTCTTCAATCGTCGTACAGCTTCGTCGCCCGCGATGTGTACACATCTTGAGAGACTTGATCCACCTTGATGAGAGTTGACGCGAGGGGCCGCACGTGCGTGAGCAGCAGATTCCGGTTGTCGTCCTCACCGGCTTTTTGGGCTCCGGGAAGACGACACTCCTGAACCATCTGCTGCATCGCAGTGGAGGCAGTCGGATCGGGGCCATTGTGAACGACTTCGGCTCCATCGAGATCGACGCCATGGCCGTCGCCGGGGCGCTCGGCGACTCGACCGTCTCCCTCGGCAACGGCTGCCTGTGCTGCGCCGTGGACGCCAGCGAGCTGGACGAGTATCTGGAGCGGCTTGCCGGACCGGCCGCCCGTATCGACGTCATCGTCATCGAGGCCAGCGGGCTCGCCGAGCCGCAGGAGCTGATGCGGATGGTGCTGGCCAGCGAGAACCCGAACATCGTGTACGGCGGTCTCGTGGAGGTCGTCGACGCCGCCGAGTTCGACGCCACCAGGCAGCGGCATCCGGAGGTCGACCGGCACCTGGGCATCGCCGACCTCGTCGTCGTCAACAAGGCCGACCGGGTCAGTGACGCCGAGCGGGAGCGCATCCTCGCCGAGGTGCACCGCCTCACCGACCGCGCGGCCGTCGTCACCGCCTCGTACGGGCGCGTCGACGTGGCGCTCCTGCTCGACCGCAAGCCCGTGGGGGAACGCGTCGGGCAGCTGTCCTTCGACGACCTGCACGACCACGGCGAACAGGCCGACCTGCCGGAGGGGGAGAGGCCCGGCTCCGGGCGGCCCGATGCCGAGGGCCACGCCGCCTGCGGGTGTGACGACCCCGCCCACCACCACCTGCACGCCGGCTACGAAAGCCTCGCCTTCACCTCGGAAGCGCCCCTCAACCCGCGCCGGCTGATGGCGTTCCTCGACAGCAGGCCCGAGGGGCTGTACCGCATCAAGGGGTACGTCGACTTCGGCGCCGCCGACGCCCGCAACCGGTACGCGGTGCACGCCGTGGGGCGCTTCCTGCGGTTCTACCCCGAGCCGTGGGAGCCCGGCGAGAAGCGCCTCACCCAGCTCGTCCTCATCGGCTCCGGCATAGACGTCGCGGCCCTGGACGGGGAGCTGACGCTGTGCCGGGAGAACGACGAGGACGCCCCGCACACCGATGAGTTCGGCATGTGGGGCGTCCTGCGCTACGTACAGGAGCCGGAGGGGGAGCCGGTCTCGGGGCCGGGCTCGGACGCGGCCTCCGCCCCCGGCCCGGACGATTCCGGCCCCGACGACTGACTACGCCGGCCCCGCCACCGCCGCCACCGACTTCGCCAGCGACACCCCGGAGCCGTCCCGGCGCGGGTCGACCTCCGGCAGCTCCGCCGGAAGGCCGTTGCGCTGGGCCGCGCGCGGCGGCGTCGGGCCCGCCCAGGCGAAGCTCAGGCAGTCCTCGCCCTTCAGGAGCCGCTGGCAGCGCACGCCGCCCGTGGCACGGCCCTTGCGCGGATACTGGTCGAACGGCGTGACCTTGGCCGTCGTGTGCACCGAGTCGTCGAGCGTGCCGCGCGAGCCCGCGACCGTGAACACCACGGCGTCCGCCGCCGGGTCGACCGCCGTGAAGGAAAGCACCTTCGCGCCGTCGGCAAGCTTGATGCCCGCCATGCCGCCCGCCGGACGGCCCTGCGGGCGGACCTGCCCCGCCGGATAGCGCAGCAGCTGCGCGTCGTCCGTGATGAAGACCAGGTCCTCCTCGCCCGTGCGCAGCTCGGCCGCGCCGACGATGCGGTCGCCGTCCTTGAGGGTGATGACCTCCAGCTCGTCCTTGTTGGCCGGATAGTCGGGCACCACGCGCTTGACGACGCCCTGTTCGGTGCCGAGCGCCAGGCCCGGCGAGGACTCGTCCAGCGTCATCAGGCAGATCAGCTTCTCGTCGCCCTCCAGGGAGAGCAGCTCCGCGACCGGCGCCCCTCCGGAGAGGTTGGGTGCCGAAGCCGTGTCCGGGAGCTGAGGAAGGTCCACTACGGAGAGCCGAAGGAGTCGCCCCTCGGACGTCACCGCGCCCACCTCGCCGCGCGCCGTCGCGGGCACCGCGGAGACGATCACGTCGTGCTTGACGCGCTTGCCGTCGCTCTCCCCGAAGGGCTCGCCGTTGGCCGTGCGCGCGAGCAGGCCTGTCGACGACAGGAGCACCCGGCACGGGTCGTCCGCCACCTGCAGCGGCACCGCGGCCGCGGGTGCGCCCGCCGACTCCAGGAGCACCGTGCGCCGGTCCGTGCCGAACTTCTTGGCCACGGCGGCCAGTTCCGAGGAGACCAGCTTGCGCAGCTCCGCGTCGGACTCCAGGATCCGCGTCAGCTCCTCGATCTCCGCCTTCAGCTTGTCGCGCTCGGACTCCAGCTCGATGCGGTCGTACTTGGTGAGGCGGCGCAGCGGCGTGTCCAGGATGTACTGCGTCTGGACCTCGCTCAGCGAGAAGTGCTCCATCAGGCGCTCCTTGGCCTGCGCGGAGTTCTCACTGGAGCGGATGAGGCGGATGACCTCGTCGATGTCCAGGAGGGCGACGAGCAGGCCCTCCACCAGGTGCAGCCGGGCCTGCTTCTTGCCGCGGCGGAACTCGCTGCGGCGCCGCACGACGTTGAAGCGGTGGTCGAGATAGACCTCGAGGAGCTCCTTGAGGCCGAGCGTGAGCGGCTGGCCGTCGACCAGGGCGACGTTGTTGATGCCGAAGGACTCCTCCATCGGCGTCAGTTTGTACAGCTGCTCCAGGACGGCCTCCGGGACGAAGCCGTTCTTGATCTCGATGACCAGGCGCAGGCCGTGCTGGCGGTCGGTGAGGTCCTTGACGTCGGCGATGCCCTGCAGCTTCTTCGAGCCGACCAGGTCCTTGATCTTGGAGATGACCTTCTCGGGGCCCACGGAGAAGGGCAGTTCCGTGACGACCAGACCCTTGCGGCGCGCGGTCACCGCCTCCACGGAGACCGTGGCGCGCATCTTGAAGGTGCCGCGCCCCGATTCGTACGCGTCCTTGATGCCCGCGAGGCCGACGATGCGGCCGCCCGTGGGCAGGTCGGGGCCCGGGATGAACCGCATCAGCGTGTCGAGGTCGGCGCCCGGGTGCTTGATCAGATGCCGGGCGGCGGCGATGACCTCGCCCAGGTTGTGCGGCGGCATGTTCGTCGCCATGCCGACGGCGATGCCGGAGGAGCCGTTCACCAGGAGGTTCGGATACGCCGCGGGCAGCGCGACCGGCTCCTGCTCCTGGCCGTCGTAGTTCGGCTCGAAGTCGACCGTGTTCTCGTCGATGGACTCCGTCATCAAGGAGGTCGCGTCGGCCATGCGGCATTCGGTGTACCGCATCGCCGCGGGCGGGTCGTCGTTGCCCAGGGAGCCGAAGTTGCCATGGCCGTCGACCAGCGGGAGGCGCATGGAGAAGGGCTGCGCCATGCGCACCAGGGCGTCGTAGATCGACGCGTCGCCGTGGGGGTGCAGCTTGCCCATGACCTCGCCGACGACACGGGCGCACTTGACGTAGCCGCGCTCGGGGCGCAGGCCCATCTCGTTCATCTGGTAGACGATGCGGCGGTGCACCGGCTTCAGGCCGTCCCGGGCGTCGGGCAGGGCGCGGGAGTAGATGACGGAGTAGGCGTACTCGAGGAAGGAGCCCTGCATCTCGTCGACGACGTCGATGTCGAGGATCTTCTCCTCGAACGAGTCGTCGGGCGGCGGGGTCTTCGTGCTGCGGCGGGCCATCGCTGCTGCGGCTCCTTCACCAACAAGTGCGGGATCTGACGCCGACCATTGTGGACTGTCCCACTGACAACGCCGACCACGACCCGGTGGTGGGCGGGCCCCGAGCGCGCGTCAACCGCGCGCCGCACCTGTACCGACCGTGCGCCCCGCCCGCCGCGCCCCCCGGCAGCGACCGTGCGCCCCGCCCGTCCCACCGCCTCCACCGCTCACCCGCCCGGCCGACGGCGCCCGCGGCCGCGGCGGATCACGCCGAGGGCGAAACCCGACTACGCCGAGGGCGGAGCGGGAACTTCGCCAGGGGTCCGAGGCCTTGCTTACAGTGGCAGGACTTGCCAGCACTTATCGAGGATTTCGCGATCGAAGGGACGTACATGCCCATGGGTCACACGGCCACAGCCGAGGCCGGCTCCGGCGGCCTGACAGCGACCGAGCACCGGCTGGCCAATGGCCTGCGCGTGGTGCTCTCCGAGGACCACCTGACCCCGGTCGCCGCAGTCTGCCTCTGGTACGACGTCGGTTCCCGCCACGAGGTCAAGGGCCGTACGGGCCTGGCTCACCTCTTCGAGCACCTGATGTTCCAGGGTTCGAAGCAGGTGCACGGCAACGGCCACTTCGAGCTGGTGCAGGGCGCCGGCGGCTCGCTGAACGGCACCACCAGCTTCGAGCGCACCAACTACTTCGAGACGATGCCGACCCACCAGCTGGAGCTCGCCCTCTGGCTGGAGGCCGACCGCATGGGCTCGCTCCTGTCGGCGCTCGACGAGGAGTCGATGGAGAACCAGCGGGACGTCGTCAAGAACGAACGCCGCCAGCGCTACGACAACGTTCCGTACGGCACGGCCTTCGAGAAGCTGACCGCCCTCTCCTACCCCGAGGGCCACCCGTACCACCACACGCCCATCGGCTCCATGGCCGACCTGGACGCGGCCACCCTCGAGGACGCGCGGGAGTTCTTCCGTACGTACTACGCGCCGAACAACGCGGTCCTCTCGGTCGTCGGCGACATCGACCCCGAGGAGACGCTTCGCTGGGTCGAGAAGTACTTCGGCTCCATCCCCTCGCACGACGGCAAGCAGCCCCCGCGTGACGGCTCGCTGCCCGAGCGCATCGGCAAGGAGCTGCGTGAGGTCGTCGAGGAGGAGGTCCCCGCGCGCGCCCTCATGGCCGCCTACCGCCTCCCGGAGGACGGCACGCGCGCGAGCGACGCGGCCGACCTGGCGCTCACGGTCCTCGGCAGCGGCGAGTCCTCGCGGCTCTACAACCGCCTCGTGCGCCGTGACCGCACCGCCGTCACCGCCGGATTCGGCCTGCTGCGTCTCGCCGGGGCGCCCTCCCTCGGGTGGCTCGACGTGAAGACGTCCGGCGACGTGGAGGTCCCCGTCATCGAGGCCGCCGTCGACGAGGAGCTGGCCCGGTTCGCCGCGGAGGGCCCCACTCCGGAGGAGATGGAGCGCGCCCAGGCCCAGTTGGAGCGCGAGTGGCTCGACCGGCTCGGCACGGTCGCGGGCCGCGCGGACGAACTGTGCCGGTACGCGGTCCTTTTCGGTGACCCCCAGCTGGCCCTCACCGCCGTCCAGCGCGTCCTCGACATCACCGCCGACGAGGTCCAGGAGGTCGCCAAGGCCCGCCTGCGCCCCGACAACCGCGCGGTGCTCGTGTACGAACCCACCGCCCCCGAAGACGCCGCCGACGAGGAAGACGAGGAGACGGCGAAGTGACCGAGGCCGCAACGATGCAGTTCCACCCGCAGCCCCAGGCGGGCACGGCCAGGCCCTGGGCCTTCCCGGCCCCCGAGCGCGGCGCGCTCGGCAACGGCCTCACCGTGCTGCGCTGCGACCGCCCCGGCCAGCAGCTCGTCGCCGTGGAGGTCCACCTCGACGCCCCCCTGGACGCCGAGCCCAAGGGCCTCGACGGCGTCGCCACGATCATGGCGAGGGCCTTCTCCGAAGGCACCGACAAGCACTCCGCGGAGGAGTTCGCCGCCGAGCTCGACCGCTGCGGCGCCACGCTCGACGCGCACGCGGACCACCCCGGCGTCCGGGTCTCCCTGGAGGTGCCCGTCTCCCGGCTGCCCAAGGCGCTCGGCCTGCTCGCCGACGCCCTGCGCGCGCCCGCGTTCGCCGACAGCGAGGTCGAGCGCCTGGTCCGCAACCGCCTGGACGAGATCCCGCACGAGGCCGCCAACCCGGCGCGGCGTGCCGCCAAGGAGCTCTCCAAGGAGCTCTTCCCGGCGTCCTCGCGCATGTCGCGCCCGCGCCAGGGCACGGAGGAGACGGTCTCCGCGATCGACTCGGCGGCCGTACGCGCCTTCTACGAAAGGCACGTCCGCCCCGCGACGGCCACCGCCGTGGTGGTCGGCGACCTCACCGGCATCGACCTGGACGCCGTCCTCGCCGACACCCTCGGCGCCTGGACCGGCGGAACGGCCGAGCCGCGCCCGGTGCCCCCGGTGACCGCCGACGACCGCGGCCGCGTCGTCATCGTGGACCGCCCCGGCGCCGTCCAGACGCAGCTGCTCATCGGCCGCGTCGGCCCGGACCGGCACGACCGCGTGTGGTCCGCGCAGGTCCTCGGCACGTACTGCCTGGGCGGCACCCTCACCTCACGCCTGGACCGCGTCCTGCGCGAGGAGAAGGGCTACACCTACGGAGTGCGCGCCTTCGCCCAGGTCCTGCGCTCCGCCCCGGACGGGACGGGCGCCGCGATGCTCGCCATCAGCGGCTCCGTGGACACCCCGAACACGGGCGCGGCCCTCGACGACCTGTGGAAGGTCCTGCGCACGCTCGCCGCGGAGGGCCTGACGGACCCCGAGCGCGACGTCGCCGTGCAGAACCTGGTCGGCGTCGCCCCGTTGAAGTACGAGACCGCGGCGGCCGTCGCCGCCACCCTCGCCGACCAGGTCGAGCAGCACCTGCCGGACGACTTCCAGGCCCACCTGTACCGCCAGTTGGCGCAGACGGGCACCGTGGAGGCCACCGCGGCCGTCGTGAGCGCCTTCCCGGACGACCGTCTGGTGACGGTCCTCGTGGGCGACGCCGCGCAGATCGAGGAGCCCGTCAAGGCGCTCGGCATCGGTGAAGTGACGGTGGTCACCGGCTGATTGCCGGACGGGACGGACCTGCGCCGCTGATGACGTAAAGCCGGACATAGCGGTAGCAACCCTCTCGTGAGCACAGGGACCCCAGTGGCTCAGGAAGCCGCTGGGGTCCCTGCATGCCGCCATATGTCCGAATTGGCATGGAGGTTGCTCGTCTGGTCTGTGGCGTGCGCTACAAACGGCCTGATTCGTTTGTCGATTGAAAGATGAGGCGTTTAGCGTCGGTCCGGCTGTCCGTCAGGCAGTACGCCGCGTCCGCGGCACCGGACAGCCATCGCCGAGTCCCCGTACGGCGCGAGCCAGGGGAGCCGGGGACCCACACGTCCCTGGGGTGAATCGGACCCCTTGCCGCGAGGCGAGGAGCCCGTAGGAGACCTTCCTGCTCCGAACCCGTCAGCTAACCCGGTAGGCGAGAAGGAAGGAAAGGATCAGCCGCTTCATGGCGTTCACCCGCCCGACCGGCAAGCACCGCCGTCCGAGCCGCATCACGCGCACGACCGCAAGCGCCGCGGGCGTCGCCGCGCTCACCACCACCGGAGTCATCTCGGGCCTGGCCGCGCCGGCCCTCGCCGCCGAAGGCAGCTCCGCGGAGTACGCGCACACCGGCCTCACCCAGTCCATCTCCGTCGGCGACTCCCTGGCCGGCGAGATCGACGCCCAGGCCGCCGCCCAGAAGCACGCCGCCGCCGAGGCCGCCGCCCAGAAGAAGGCCGAGGCCGAGGCCCGCGCCGATGCCGCCGAGGCCAAGCGCAAGGCCGCCGAGGCCAAGCGGAAGGCCGAGGCCGCCGCGAAGGTGAAGGCCCAGAAGGAGCGCGAGGCCAAGGAGCGCGCCGCCCGCGAGGCCGAGCGCAAGCGCCTCGGCTCCTACGTCTCGCCGATCGAGGGCAGCTACGTCTCCACCGGCTACAAGACCGGCGGCGCCATGTGGTCCTCCGGCAGCCACACCGGCGTCGACTTCCACGCCGCGTCCGGCACCCAGGTCCAGGCGGTCGCCGCGGGCACCGTCGTCGAGGCCGGCTGGGGCGGCGCCTACGGCAACAACGTCGTGATCCGCCACAACGACGGCACGTACACGCAGTACGGCCACATGTCGTCCCTCAGTGTCACGGTCGGCCAGGCGGTCACCCCGAGCCAGCAGATCGGCCTCTCCGGCTCGACCGGCAACTCCAGCGGCCCGCACCTGCACTTCGAGGCCCGCACCGGCGCGGACTACGGCTCCGACATCGACCCCGTGGCGTACCTCCGCTCGCACGGCGTCAACGTCTGAATCCTGATGCCGGGACCCTCCCGGACGCAGGAAAGCCCCGGCTCGACCGAGCCGGGGCTTTCCTGCGCATGCGGGCCCTTTTGGCCAAAAGATATCCATGGATTCCGGTCTCCCGTCGGAAAATCCGGCCCGCTGCAATAGAGTTCACGGCGGCAGGGTCCATGGAGTCGTTGAACGAGCGCCATTCGACGCGTCGGCCGACGCGCCGACCGACGCGTTTCGCGGGCATTAAAGCGGAGGTCCGTCATGCGCATTCCCGCGCACTCGGTTTGCACGGCCATCCGGGACGACATCGTCTCCGGTGTCTACGAACGCGGCACGCGCCTCACCGAGGAACTGCTCGCCCGCCGCTACGGCGTCTCCCGCGTCCCCGTGCGCGAGGCCCTGCGCACGCTCGAGGCCGAGGGCTTCGTCGTCACCCGCAGGCACGCGGGCGCCTGCGTCGCCGAGCCCACCGAGCAGGACGCAGCCGACCTCCTGGAGATCCGCGCGCTCCTGGAGCCCCTCGCGGCCGCCCGCGCCGCCCAGCGCCGCACCGAAGCCCATCTGAAGGTCCTGCGCGGGCTCGTCCGGCTCGGCAAGGAGCGCTCCCGGCACGGCGGCACCGAGGACCTCCGCTCGCTCGACGGCTGGTTCCACGAGACGCTCACGCAGGCCTCGTCGAGCCCCGGCCTGATCACCCTGCTCACCCAGCTCCGCCACAAGATCGCCTGGATGTACGGCATGGAGCCCCAGGCCGTCCCCGCGCAGACCTGGTCCGAGCGCGCCGCCGTCGTCGACGCCGTGGCCCGCGGCGACGCGGAGCGGGCCCGCGCCCTCACCGTGCTGCACGCCGAACGGGCCACCATCGCGCACCGGCCGCGGACCGGCCCCCGCGCCGGGCGTGTGAGGGATTCGCAACATGCCGTCAACACGGTGAGCGCGCGGAATTAACGGCGACGCCGTATACAAAGAGAGACATGTTCGCGGGCGGCATTCCACTGCCTCTGTTTCGGCTTCGAATATGCGTCGAATACGTGCCGAGTGCATGCCGAATGCGTGCCGAATGCGTGCCGAATATGCGCCGAATGTGCGTGAGGCGCCTGGCCGGACAATCGCCAGGTGCGCGACTCCATATGAGTCACGAGATGTGCCCATGCGTCATGAGATGCGCGCCGGATACGCGAAGGGCCCGCCCTGGAATCAGGACGGGCCCTTCGCGTATGTGCCGGGCGGCGTTCTCCGCGTACGGAGAGGCCAGGCGCACTAGACGGTCTCGGGAAGCTCCTCGAGCCCCTCGGCGACCAGCTTCGCCAGGCGGTCGAGGGCGGCGTCCGCGCCCTCGGCGTCCGAAGCGAGCACGATCTCCTCGCCGCCCTGCGCACCCAGACCGAGCACCCCGAGCATGGAGGCGGCGTTGACCGGGTTGCCGCCGGCCTTGGCGATCGTCACGGGGACGCCGGCGGCCGTGGCCGCACGGACGAAGATGGAGGCGGGCCGGGCGTGGAGGCCCTCGGCCCAGCCGACGTTGACGCGGCGCTCAGCCATGTGTTGCTGCCCTTCCAGGTGTCTCACACTTGTCTAGACCACTATCTCATGCCGACCCGAATGCTCCTGCCGGACGTCCGTCACCACCCGCCACGGACGTACGTCCCCTACCCGGCCGCCCTTCGACCACTCCTACACTGCCCCGGCCCGGGCGGCCGCGCGACCCGTACCCTGGCCCCATGCAGACCCCGGCGGACGGCCCAGCGCACACCTCGTCGGACAGCGCCGAGCCCACCGCGGCGGACCGGCACCCCTACCCCTCCCACTGGGAGGCCGACGTGGTGCTGCGGGACGGGGGCACCGCCCGGATCAGGCCCATCACCGCCGCCGACGCGGACCGCCTGGTCAGCTTCTTCGAGCAGGTCTCCGACGAGTCGAAGTACTACCGCTTCTTCGCGCCCTACCCCCGCCTGTCCGCCAAGGACGTGCACCGCTTCACCCATCACGACCACGTGGACCGCGTGGGACTCGCGGCCACCGTGGGCGGCGAGTTCATCGCGACGGTCCGCTTCGACCGCATCGACGCCCAGGGCCGCCCCGCGTCCGCGCCCGCCGACGAGGCCGAGGTCGCCTTCCTGGTGCAGGACGCCCACCAGGGCCGCGGCGTCGCCTCCGCGCTCCTGGAGCACATCGCGGCCGTCGCCCGCGAGCGCGGCATCCGCCGCTTCGCCGCCGAGGTCCTGCCCGCCAACACCAAGATGGTCAAGGTCTTCACGGACGCCGGTTATCAGCAGCAGCGCAGCTTCGAGGACGGCGTCGTACGTCTGGAACTGGACCTGGAGCCCACCGACCGCTCCCTCGCCGTCCAGCGCGCCCGTGAACAGCGCGCGGAGGCCCGCTCCGTGCAGCGCCTGCTCGCGCCGGGATCCGTCGCCGTCATCGGCGTGGGACGCTCCCCGGACGGCGTCGGCCGCGGCGTCCTGCGCAACGTCCTGGGAGCGGGGTTCACCGGCTGGCTGTACGCGGTGAACAGCGCACTCCCCGAAGGGGCCACCGACATCGACGGGGTGCCCGCCCACCGCTCCGTGCGCGACATCGCCGAACCGGTCGACCTCGCCGTCGTCGCCGTCCCCGCCGAACGTGTCCCCCAGGCCGTCGCCGACTGCGGCGAACACGGCGTCCAGGGGCTCGTCGTCATCTCCGCCGGATACGCCGAGAGTGGCCCCGAAGGACGCGAACGACAGCGTGAACTCGTCCGTCAAGCACGCTCCTACGGGATGCGCATCATCGGACCGAACGCCTTCGGAGTCATCAACACCTCTCCGGAGACCCGCCTCAACGCCTCCCTGGCGCCGGAACTGCCGCCCGCCGGACGCCTCGGCCTGTTCACCCAGTCGGGCGCCATCGGCATCGCCCTCCTGTCCCGGCTGCACCGCCGCGGCTCGGGCCTGTGGGGCCTGTCCACGTGCGTCAGCACCGGCAACCGCGCGGACGTCTCCGGCAACGACGTACTCCAGTACTGGTACGACGACCCGGACACCGACGTCGCCCTGATGTACCTCGAATCCATCGGCAACCCCCGCAAGTTCACCCGCCTCGCCCGCCGCACCGCCGCCGTGAAGCCCCTCGTCGTCGTCCAGGGCGCCCGGCACAGCGGCATCGCGCCGACCGGCCACGCGAGCGCCGCCACCCGCCTCCCGCACGCCACCGTCTCCGCGCTGCTCCGGCAGGCCGGGGTGATCCGCGTGGACACCGTCACCGAACTCGTCGACGCCGGACTGCTCCTCGCCGGGCAGCCGCTGCCCGCCGGACCCCGCGTCGCCATCCTCGGCAACTCCGAGTCGCTCGGCCTGCTCACGTACGACGCCTGCGTCGCCGAGGGCCTGCGCCCCCTGCCGCCCCTCGACCTGACGACCGCCGCGTCCCCGGACGACTTCCGCACCGCGCTCGCCGCCGCCCTGGCCGACGAGGGCTCCGACGCCGTCGTCGTCACCGTCATCCCGTCCCTCGGCGAGTCCACCCGCCAGGGCGAGGACAAGTCCCTGGCGGCGGCCCTGCGCGCCGCCGCCGCGAGCTGCCCCACGAAGCCGGTCACGGTCGTCCACGTGGAGCTGGGCGGCCTGGCGGAGGCGCTGTCGGCGGCGGCGAGCACGGGGCCGCGGGCGGCGGCGATCGTGGACCAGGTTGACCAGGTTGACCAGGTTGACCAGGTTGACCAGGTGGGCCAGGCGGACCAGGCGGGCCAGGCGGACCAGGCGGGCCAGGTGGGCCAGACGGGCCAGACGGCAGCGACACCCCCGGCGGAACCACCGGCCCCCACCCCCCGGACCGACCCCCCGCCCCACCACCG
>NZ_JNXT01000058.1 GCF_000716675.1 Streptomyces alboflavus | reverse complement strand
GCCCAGGCGAACCCCACCCACACCAACCCCCACCCCGCCACAGCCACCCACAACAGCACCCGCCCAAGGGTCCGCAGCCACGGCACGTCCGCCACCACGCCAGTGGACAGCGTGGCCACCGCCGTCATGCCGAGCGGGAACACGGTGGCCCACCGCCGCACGTCGTAGTGGAAGCGCGGCCGGGCCACCTCCGCGGCGAGCAGCACCGCGTACCAGGCGAGCGAGAGCGCCAGCAGGACGAAGGTGAGGGTGCGCAGCGCGTCGTGGCCCCCGCCCGTCCACAGCGGCACGGCGGTCAGCTTGGAGGCGGCGAGCGCGGAGATGGCGAGCGCGCCGCCCGCCACCCAGTGGTCCCCGGCGCCCGTCAGGGTCTGCCGGAAGTCGAAGCGCAGCAGCGCGTAGGCGTACAGGAGCAGCCCCAGGGCGAAGCACGCGAGGGCCGCGTCGCCCAGCCAGTCACCCTCGCCAGCGAGGCACAGCGTGGCCGCGAGGACGGCGAGGCCCTGCGTCGCCACGCACACCAGGAAGACGCCGCCGGGCAGCCCCTGTCCCCAGTGCGGCCGGGGCACGTCCCGCCCCCAGTGCCGTACGACGGCGACGAGCAGCCCCGGCCACACGACCGCCGCAAGGACGAGCAGCGCGATCGCGAGGCCCTGCCAGTCCAGGAGCGAGAAGCGGGTGCCGAGGACCGCCGTCGCCGCGACCGCGGTGAGCGCGGGCGGGGTCACCGCCGCCGCCGTCCAGCGCGCACGGTCGCGCGCGAGCAGCGTCACGAAGTCGGCCGCGAGCAGCAGCCACACGAGGGCCGCGACGGTCAGCAGGATCTTGGACAGCACCTCGTGGCCGGTCAGATGCAGGCCGACGGAGATGATGCCGGTCGCCATCACACAGGCCCCGGCCGCCGGGGTGACCTCGTCCCACCACTGGTGTCTCACCCCGCCATGACAACCCGGACCCGGGCCCGCCACCACTTAGCCTAGGCCGAGCTGCGGACCCGCACGGCACGGCTTGGGATGGCGGTGTGACTGCCTCCACCGAACCGGACGCCCCGGGCGGCGGCCCCGACGTGCCGGGCGGCCCTGACGCCCCGGGCGGATTCGACGCCGCAGGGCCCGGCACCGCCGCCGAGCCCGCCGCCCTCCTCCTGAAGACCGGCCGCTTCCTGCGCCGGGGCGAGGCCGCGCCCGACCTGCACAGCGTCCGGATCGAGGGCGGCCGCGAGGGTGACGTCTTCTACCGGGACCGGTGGAGCCACGACAAGGTCGTCCACTCCACGCACGGCGTGAACTGCACCGGCTCCTGCCGCTGGAAGGTGTACGTCAAGGACGGCATCATCACCTGGGAGACGCAGGCCACGGACTACCCGACGGCGGGCCCCGACCGCCCCGAGTACGAGCCCCGCGGCTGCCCGCGCGGCGCCGCCTTCTCCTGGTACACGTACTCCCCGACCCGCGTGCGCCACCCCTACGTCAGGGGCGTGCTTCTCGATCTGTACCGGGAGGCCAAGCAGCGCCTCGGCGACCCCGTGCTCGCCTGGGCCGACATCCAGGCGGACCCCGAGCGGCGGCGGGCCTACCAGCGGGCGCGCGGCAAGGGCGGCCTGGTGCGGGCGAGTTGGGACGAGGCCGTCGAGATCATCGCGGCGGCCCACGTGCACACCATCAAGACGTACGGCCCCGACCGGGTCGCGGGCTTCTCGCCGATCCCCGCCATGTCGATGGTGTCGCACGCGGCCGGGGCCCGCTTCATGTCGCTGATCGGCGCGCCCATGCTGTCGTTCTACGACTGGTACGCGGACCTGCCGGTCGCGTCCCCGCAGGTCTTCGGCGACCAGACGGACGTGCCGGAGTCCGGCGACTGGTGGGACGCGGCCTACCTGATCATGTGGGGCTCGAACGTCCCCGTGACGCGGACGCCCGACGCGCACTGGATGACGGAGGCGCGCTACCGGGGCCAGAAGGTCGTGGTGGTCGCCCCGGACTACGCCGACAACGCCAAGTTCGCGGACGAGTGGCTGCACCCGCACCCCGGCACGGACGGCGCGCTCGCCCTCGGCATGGGCCACGTCATCCTGCGCGAGTGTTTCGTCGAACGGCGCGTGCCGTTCTTCGACGACTACGTACGCCGCTTCACCGACCTGCCCTTCCTGGTGACCCTGACGGAGCGCGACGGGGCGTACGTGCCAGGGAAGTTCGTGCGCGCCGCCGACCTCGGCGACACCGGGGAGGGCGCCGAGTGGAAGACGGCCGTGCTCGACGAGGCGACCGGGCGGCCCGTCGTCCCCGGCGGCTCGCTGGGCTTCCGCTGGACGGAGTCCGGCAAGGGCAGGTGGAACCTGGACCTGGGGGACGTACGGCCGCGCCTTTCGCTGTACGAGGAGGACGCGCGCGGGGTCGAGGTGCTCCTTCCGCGCTTCGACACCGAGGGCGGCACGCACGGGCAGGGGCGGGGCGACGTGCTGCGGCGCGGGGTGCCCGCGATCCGGCTCGCGGGGCCGGGAAGTCCGCTGGTCACCACGGTCTTCGACCTGCTGCTCGCGCAGTACGGCGTGGGGCGCGAAGGGCTCGCGGGGGACTGGCCGTCCTCGTACGACGACGCCTCCGCGCCCGGCACCCCCGCCTGGCAGGAGGCGCACACCTCCGTCCCGGCCGCCAAGTGCGCGCGGATCGCCCGGGAGTTCGCGGCGACCGCCGAGAAGTCCAAGGGCCGCTGCATGATCCTCATGGGCGCGGGCACCAACCACTGGTTCCACTCCGAGACCATCTACCGGTCCTTCCTCGCCCTGCTCCAGCTCACCGGCTGCCAGGGCCGCAACGGCGGCGGCTGGGCGCACTACGTCGGCCAGGAGAAGTGCCGTCCCGCGACCGGCTGGGCCACCCTCGCGGGCGCCGGCGACTGGTCGCGCCCGCCGCGCCAGATGATCGGCTCGGCGTACTGGTTCCTCAACACCGACCAGTGGCGCTACGACACCTTCGGCGCCGACGTGCTCGCCTCACCGCTCGGCGAGGGCCGGTTCAAGGGCATGACGGCGGCGGACTGCCTGGCGCAGGCGACCCGGTCGGGCTGGATGCCGTCGTACCCGACCTTCGACCGGAACCCCCTCGACCTGGGTGAGGGCGACGACCCGGTGACGGCGGCCGTGGACCAACTGCGGTCCGGGGAGCTGAAGTTCGCCTGCGAGGACCCCGACGCGCCGGAGAACTGGCCGCGCGTCCTCACCCTGTGGCGGGCCAACCTCCTCGGCTCCTCCGCCAAGGGCGCCGAGTACTTCACCAAGCATCTGCTGGGCACTCACTCGTCCCTGCGTGCCCAGGAGGCCCCGGCCGGGGCGCGCCCGCGTGACGTCACCTGGCACGAGCGGGCCCCGGAGGGAAAGCTCGACCTGCTCCTGTCCCTGGACTTCCGCATGACGTCCTCGACGCTCCTGTCCGACATCACGCTCCCGGCCGCCACCTGGTACGAGAAGCACGACCTGTCGACCACCGACATGCACCCCTTCGTGCACGCCTTCACCCCCGCCGTCGATCCGCCCTGGCAGGCCCGCACCGACTTCGACGCCTTCCGCGCCATCGCCGACCGGCTCAGCGAGCTCGCCGCCGACCACCTCGGCACCCGCAAGGACCTGGTCGCCACCGCCCTCCAGCACGACACCCCCGGTGAGATCGCCCAGCCCGGCGGCGTCGCCCTGGACTGGCGGCGCGGCGAGTGCGAGCCCGCGCCGGGGAAGACCATGCCCGCCCTGACCGTCGTCGAGCGCGACTACACCGCGATCGGCGCCAAGTTCGCCGCCCTCGGCCCGCTGGTGGAACAGCTCGGCCTGCCCGCGAAGGGCATCGCCCTGCACCCCGACGAGGAGGTCGAGTCGCTACGGGCCCTCAATGGCGTCGTACGCGAAGGGCCCGCCGCAGGCCGCCCCCGCCTGGACACCGCAGTGAAGGCCGCGAACACCATCCTCGCCCTGTCCGGCACCACCAACGGCCGCCTCGCCACCCAGGGCTTCCGCACCCTGGAGGCGCGCACCGGCCAGGAGATGGCGCACCTCGCCGCCGAACACGAGGGCAAGCGCGTCAGCTACGCCGACACGCAGGCCGCGCCCGTTCCCGTGATCACCTCGCCGGAGTGGTCAGGCAGCGAGTCCGGCGGCCGCCGCTACACCGCCTTCACCCTCAACACCGAGCACCTCAAGCCCTGGCACACCCTCACCGGGCGCCAGCACTTCTTCCTCGACCACGACTGGATCCACGAGCTGGGCGAAGCCCTGCCCGTGTACCGGCCGCCGCTCGACATGCACCGCCTCTTCGGCGAACCGCGCCTCGGGCCCGACGGGGAACGGGAGGTGACGGTCCGCTACCTCACCCCGCACAACAAGTGGTCCATCCACTCCGAGTACCAGGACAACCTGTTCATGCTGTCGCTGTCCCGGGGCGGCCAGGTCATCTGGATGTCCCCGGCCGACGCGGCGGCCATCGGCGTCCAGGACAACGACTGGATCGAGGCGGTCAACAGGAACGGAGTGGTGGCGGCCCGCGCCGTCGTCTCGCACCGCATGCCGACCGGCACCGTCTACATGCACCACGCGCAGGAACGCACCGTGAACGTCCCCAAGGCGGAGACGACCGGCAAACGCGGCGGCATCCACAACTCCCTGACCCGCCTCCTCCTCAAGCCCACCCACCTCATCGGCGGCTACGCCCAGCTCTCCTGGGCCTTCAACTACCTGGGCCCGACGGGCAACCAGCGCGACGAGGTCACCGTGATCCGCCGCAGGACCGAGCAGGAGGTGACGTACTAGCCATGCGGGTACTCGCACAGATCGCGATGGTCATGAACCTCGACAAGTGCATCGGCTGCCACACCTGCTCCGTCACCTGCAAACAGACGTGGACCAACCGCTCCGGCATGGAGTACGTCTGGTTCAACAACGTCGAGACCCGCCCGGGCCAGGGCTATCCGCGCCGCTACGAGGACCAGGACAAGTGGCGCGGCGGCTGGGAGCTGAACCGGCGCGGCGCCCTGAAGCTCAAGTCCGGCGGCCGCTTCCACGCCCTCGCCACGATCTTCTCCAACCCGGTCCTGCCCGAGATCAAGGACTACTACGAGCCCTGGACCTACGAGTACAGGAACCTCACCGACGCGCCCCTCGGCGAGGACTACCCGGTCGCGGAGCCCCGCTCCCTGCTCACCGGCAAGCCCATGAAGATCGAGTGGAGCTCGAACTGGGACGACAACCTGGGCGGCGGCGCGCCCGGCGTCGACGCGGACCCGATGGTGGAGCGCGCACGCGACCAGGCCCGCGACCAGGCCCGGGGGACCGCCGACCGGCTCTCCCGCGAGATCCGCGCCACCTTCGAAGAGACCTTCATGTTCTATCTGCCGCGCATCTGCGAGCACTGCCTGAACCCGGCGTGCGTGGCGGCCTGCCCGTCCGGCGCGATGTACAAGCGGGCGGAGGACGGCATCGTCCTCGTCGACCAGGACGGCTGCCGGGGCTGGCGCAAATGCGTGACGGGCTGCCCGTACAAGAAGGTCTACTTCAACCACCGCACCGGCAAGGCCGAGAAGTGCACGCTCTGCTACCCGCGCCTGGAGGTCGGCCTGCCGACGGTCTGCTCCGAGACGTGCGTGGGCCGCCTGCGCTACCTCGGCGTGGTCCTCTACGACGCCGACAAGGTCACCGCAGCCGCCTCGACACCCTCCGAACAGGACCTGTACGAGGCCCAGTTGGGCGTCTTCCTCGACCCGTCCGATCCCGACGTGCGGCGCGCGGCCGAGCGCGACGGCGTCCCGCACGACTGGATCGAGGCCGCCCGCCGCTCACCCGTGCACGCCCTGATCAGCACCTACCGCGTCGCGCTCCCGCTGCACCCGGAGTACCGCACCCTGCCCATGGTCTGGTACGTCCCGCCGCTGTCCCCGGTCGTGGAGGCCCTCGCCGGGACCGGGCACGACGGGGAGGACGCGGGCAACCTCTTCGGCGCCATCGACACCCTGCGGATCCCCCTCGAATACCTCGCGGAACTCTTCACCGCCGGGGACGTCGGACCGGTGCGGGCCGCACTCGAACGGCTCGCGGCGATGCGGTCGTACATGCGGAGCGTCAACCTGGGCGACCCGCCGGACTGTTCGGCCGTCGAGGCGGTCGGCATGACGGGCCCCGGAGTCGAGGACATGTACCGGCTCCTGGCCATCGCCAAGTACGACGAGCGGTACGTCATCCCGACGGCGGCCCTGGCGGACGCGCGGCGCCTGGAGGAGTCGGCGGTGCCGGACGGCTGCTCGCTGGACGCGGCGGGCGGTCCTGGGATGGGCGGCCCTGGGATGGGCGGGCCCGGGCCCTTCGGGGACGACTCGGGGACCCACAACGGCCTGCCCCTCGTCACCATCGAGAACTTCCACGCCTCCCGGGGCCGCCAGACCGCGGACACCCCGGAGCCGGGGGAGGAGGGCCGGTGACCGCGCACGCCGCGCTGTACCAGGGCGCCGCGCACTGCCTCTGCTACCCGGACGAGCGGACCCGCGCCCACTTCCCCCTGGTCCGCGCGGCCGTCCCGGAGCTGGCCGCCTTCCTGGACCACGCCGAGTCCGCCTCCCCGACGGCCCTCGCCGAGGACTACGTCCGCACCTTCGACTTCAAGAACCGCCACAGCCTGTACCTGAGCTGGTGGGCCGACGGCGACACCCGCCGCCGGGGCGCGTCCCTGGTCGCCTTCAAGGAGACGTACCGCGCCCAGGCTTTGGAGCCGACCGGCGAGGAACTCCCCGACCACCTCCCCACGGTCCTCGAATTCACCGCCGCCACCGGCTCCCCGGACCTGCTCCTGACCCACCGCGCGGGCCTCGAACTCCTCCGCATCGCCCTCACCGAGCACGGCACCCCTTACGCCTCGGTCCTCGACGCGGTCTGCCGCACCCTCCCCGGCCCCTCGCCCAAGGACCGTGCGGCGGCCCGCGCCCTGGCCCGCACGGGCCCGCCCACCGAGACGGTCGGAGTCGACTGATGCACACCTTCATCTGGGCGGTCCTGCCCTACGTGGCCCTGACCCTGCTGGTCGCGGGCACGATCTGGCGCTACCGCTACGACAAGTTCGGGTGGACGACGCGTTCCTCACAGGTGTACGAGTCGAAGCTCCTGAACATCGCGTCCCCCGCCTTCCACTACGGCATCCTCTTCGTCCTCGTCGGCCATGTGATGGGCCTGTTCATCCCGGAGTCGTGGACGAACGCGGTCGGCCTGAAGGAGCACGGATACCACCTGCTGTCGTTGTTCGGCGGCACGGCGGCCGGGGTCCTCGCGGTGGCGGGCATCGCCCTGCTCCTCTACCGCAGGCGCACGAACACGCCGGTATTCCGGGCGACCACCCGCAACGACAAGCTCATGTACGCGGTGCTGCTCGCCGCGATCGTCATGGGCATGTGGGCCAAGCTCACGAACTCCTCGGTGAGCGAGGGCTACAACTACCGCGAATCCATCGCCCCGTGGGCCCGCAGCCTCTTCACGCTCCGCCCGGACGTCGACGCGATGACGGGCGTCCCCCTGACCTTCCAGCTCCATGCGGTGATCGGCATGACCCTGATCGCACTGGTGCCCTTCACCCGCCTGATCCACATGTTCAGCGCGCCGGTGCAGTATCTGTTCCGGCCTTATGTGGTGTATCGGAGCCGAACCCCGGACACGGTGGCCACGCGCAAGGAACGCCGGGGGTGGGAGCGGGTGGACTAGCCCTTGCCCGCTGTGAGGATGGCCGTCACGTCCAGCGAGACCTTGGCACCGAGCGAGTCGGGGAGGGCGACCGTCTGACCAGGGGCATGGACCTGGTGGTTGGCGTAGCCGCCGGCCGCCGGGTCGGTGAGGACGTGGAGCCGCTGGTGCTTGCGGTCGACGATGACGTAGACAGGGATCTTGGCCTCGGCGTACGCGGAGACTTTGGTGCGCAGGTCCGCCTGGTAGTTGCTGGAGGTGACTTCCAGGACAAGGCGGAAGACGGCTGGGTCGTAGCAGCCGTTCTCGATGTAATGATCCCGGTAGTCGGCGTCTACCACCGACAAGTCGGGGATCGCGTGGTCCTCAGCGCCGGTGGGCAGCCACACGCCGAACGCCTGCATCACCCTTGAGTCTGTGGAGTGCAACCCCGCCGAGATGAACGGCAACATGAGGTCCGTCAGGACGTCGGCATGGGGGCCGTCTGCGGGCGGGCTCACGAGGATCTGGCCTCCGATGATCTCGACGCGGTAGCCCGGATTGCGGTCCCTGAGCCGGTTGGCCTCAGCGATCAGAGGTCGGTCGTCATGCGGCTGCTCGACGGATGCTGCGGACATCGCGTGCCTCCTGTGGGCTGGTGTCGAGAGCATCATCGTAGGACGAACCAGGCCCGGGCGTCCGGAGCCGAATCGTTCACCAGAACGAGTGAGGGCCCCGCACCCCGGTGTGGAACCGGGAAGCGGGGCCCTCACTGCGAGCCGAGCCGGAGGCTAGAAGCGGCGCGTGATCAGCGCCCGCTTCACCTCCTGGATCGCCTTCGTGACCTCGATGCCACGCGGGCACGCGTCCGTGCAGTTGAACGTCGTGCGGCAGCGCCACACGCCGTCCTTGTCGTTCAGGATCTCCAGGCGCTGCTCACCGGCCTCGTCGCGCGAGTCGAAGATGAAGCGGTGCGCGTTGACGATCGCGGCCGGGCCGAAGTACTGGCCGTCGTTCCAGAAGACCGGGCAGGACGACGTGCACGCGGCGCACAGGATGCACTTCGTGGTGTCGTCGAAGCGCTCGCGGTCCTCGGGGGACTGGAGGCGCTCGCGCGTCGGCTCGTTGCCCGTGGTGACCAGGAAGGGCATCACGTCGCGGTAGGCCTGGAAGAACGGCTCCATGTCCACGACGAGGTCCTTGAGGACCGTCAGGCCCTTGATGGGCTCGACCGTGATCGGCTTGGCCGGGTTGATGTCCTTGATCAGGGTCTTGCAGGCAAGGCGGTTCTTGCCGTTGATGCGCATGGCGTCCGAGCCGCAGATGCCGTGCGCGCAGGAGCGGCGGAACGTCAGGGTGCCGTCCAGGTCCCACTTGATCTTGTGGAGGCCGTCGAGGACGCGCTCCTTGGGGTCGATCTCCAGCTGGAAGTCTTCCCAGACCGCGTCCGCCGAGATCTCCGGGTTGAAGCGGCGGATCCGGAAGGTGACGGTGATGAGGTGGGACGAGGCCGCGGCTTCCGCCTCGACCTTGTCCATCGTCGGAGTTGCCATCAGTACTTACGCTCCATCGGCTGGTAGCGGGTCTGGACGACCGGCTTGTAGTCGAGGCGGATCGAGTCCTTGCCGTCGTCGGCGACCTCGCGGTACGCCATGGTGTGGCGCATGAAGTTGACGTCGTCGCGGTTGGGGTAGTCCTCGCGGTAGTGGCCGCCGCGGGACTCCTTGCGGGCGAGGGCCGAGACCGCCATGACCTCGGCGAGGTCGAGCAGGTTGCCCAGCTCGATTGCCTCAAGGAGGTCGGTGTTGAAGCGCTTGCCCTTGTCCTGGACCGAGACGTTCTTGTAGCGCTCGCGCAGCTCGGCGATCTTCTCGACGGCCGTCTTGATGGTCTGCTCCGTACGGAACACCATCACGTTGGCGTCCATCGTCTCCTGGAGCTCCTTGCGGATGTCCGCGACGCGCTCCGTGCCGGTGGAGTCGCGCAGCTGCTCCACCAGGGAGACCACGAGCTCCGCCGGGTTCTCCGGCAGCTCGACGAAGTCGGCCTTCTCGGAGTACTCGGCGGCGGCGATGCCCGCGCGGCGGCCGAAGACGTTGATGTCCAGGAGCGAGTTGGTGCCGAGGCGGTTGGCGCCGTGCACCGAGACACAGGCGACCTCGCCGGCGGCGTACAGGCCCGGGACGACGGTGGTGTTGTCGGACAGGACCTCGCCCTCGACGTTCGTCGGGATGCCGCCCATGGCGTAGTGCGCGGTGGGCTGGATCGGGATCGGGTCCGTGTAGGGCTCGATGCCGAGGTACGTGCGCGCGAACTCGGTGATGTCCGGGAGCTTGGCGTCCAGCTGCTCCGGCGGGAGGTGCGTCAGGTCGAGGTAGACGTGGTCGCCCTCGGGACCGCAGCCGCGGCCCTCGCGGATCTCCGTGTAGATGGAGCGCGAGACGACGTCACGGGACGCGAGGTCCTTCATGACCGGCGCGTACTTCTCCATGAAGCGCTCGCCGTCCTTGTTGCGGAGGATGCCGCCCTCACCGCGGGCGCCCTCCGTGAGCAGGATGCCCATGCGCCAGATGCCGGTCGGGTGGAACTGGAAGAACTCCATGTCCTCAAGGGGCAGACCGCGCCGGTAGCAGGCCGCCTGGCCGTCACCGGTGAGGGTGTGCGCGTTGGAGGTCACCTTGAAGAACTTGCCGGTGCCGCCCGAGGCGTAGATGACGGCCTTCGCCTGGAAGACGTGGATCTCACCGGTGGCCAGCTCGTACGCGACGACGCCCGCCGACTTCCTGACGCCGTCCTCCTCCACGATGAGCTGATCGAGGACGTAGAACTCGTTGAAGAACTCCACACCCTCCTTGATGCAGTTCTGGTAGAGGGTCTGGAGGATCATGTGGCCGGTGCGGTCGCCCGAGTAGCAGGATCGGCGGACCGGGGCCTCGCCGTGGTTGCGGGAGTGACCGCCGAACCGGCGCTGGTCGATCTGGCCCTCGGGCGTGCGGCCGAATGGCAGGCCCATCTTCTCGAGGTCGAGGACCGCGTCGATGGCCTCCTTCGCCAGGATCTCGGCGGCGTCCTGGTCGACCAGGTAGTCACCGCCCTTGATCGTGTCGAAGGTGTGCCACTCCCAGTTGTCCTCCTCCACGTTGGCGAGCGCGGCGGCCATGCCGCCCTGCGCCGCGCCCGTGTGGGAACGCGTGGGGTAGAGCTTGGTGAGCACGGCGGTGCGGCTGCGCTTCGTCGCCTCGATGGCGGCGCGCATGCCGGCGCCGCCCGCGCCGACGATGACGGTGTCGTACTTGTGGATCTTCATGGGTGGTTACCTCAGCCCCGTGCCTAGCGGATGTTCGGGTCGAAGGTGAAGATCACCAGCGTGCCCAGCAGGATGGTGAACACCGTGGCGGTGTACAGCAGGCCCTTCAGCCACAGGCGCGTGTTCGGGCGCTCCGCGTAGTCGTTGATGACCGTGCGCAGGCCGTTCGCGCCGTGCAGCATCGCGAGCCACAGCATCAGCAGGTCCCAGACCTGCCAGAACGGCGAGGCCCAGCGGCCCGCGACGAACGCGAAGCCGATCTTGCTCACGCCGCCGTCGAGGACCAGCTGGATCAGCAGGTGCGTGATGACGAGGACGACGAGGACGACGCCGGACAGGCGCATGAACAGCCACGCGGCCATCTCGAAGTTGCCGCGCGTGGCGCGCGGGGTCTTCGAGGTGCGCTTGCGGGGGGCCTCGATGAGGGGGGCCGGGTGGTCGACGTCGTACAGCGCGACGTCTTCGACGGGGCCGACGCCGGAGCCGCCGGACTTCGTCACGGTCGTGTCAGTGGACATGTCTGGCCTCAGCTCCCGAATACTTCACGGACGGCGTGGCCGAGGACCGGGTAGAGCGCGCCGACCATCAGCACGACCCAGATGCCCACGACGGTCCAGAGCATCTGCTTCTGGTAGCGGGGGCCCTTCGACCAGAAGTCGACGGCGATGACACGCAGACCGTTCAGCGCGTGGAAGAGGATCGCGGCGACGAGGCCGTACTCCAGGAGCGCGACGAGAGGTGTCTTGTAGGTGGCCACGACTTCGTCGTACGCCTCAGGGGAGACGCGGACGAGAGCGGTGTCGAGGACATGCACGAACAGGAAGAAGAAGATGAGGACACCGGTGACTCGATGAGCCACCCATGACCACATGCCTTCCCGGCCGCGGTACAGCGTTCCAGCCGGCACGGAAGAACCCTCCGGGAGCGGGGATTGGGGCCGGCCGGCTTCTCGGTCGGACGAGCCCGGCCGGGTACGGTCCACCGGCCGCTCGACATCGTATCGACGAGTTGTCGGCTTCCCCGCCCGGGGTCCGCTGGTGTGATCAAACAGGCAATCAAACTGGTACGTACGGGCTATCGCGGTGGGGTTCGCCCCGCTGGGCCGGGGGTGCGGCGGGGCTGTTCGCGGCGGTCGGCGCGGCCTGGGCGTGGACCAGGCGGGTGAGGCGGCCGCGGGCCAGGCGCCGCAGTTCCTCGGCGGCCACGGCGCGCTCCTCCTCCGGGTCGTTGCCGAGGCGGTCGCGGATGGAGGCGAGCAGGTGGTCGAGGGCCTCGCTGGGGGCGACGGCGTCGAGGCAGACCACGAAGGCGTGGCCGAAGCGGCTCTCGTACGCGGCGGTGGCGGCGCGCAGGGCGGTGGCCGCGGCCTCGTAGCCGTGGCCGGGCGGGAGCGAGGGCTCCAGGGGTTCGGCGGCCAGGGCCTCGGCGAGGTCGTCGGGCGCGAGGTCGTAGGCCGCCTCGTCGGCGGCGGCGAGCAGCGCGTCCAGGTCGGGGTAGGGCCGGTGGGCGGCGACGCGGCGGGCCCAGTGACGGCTTCCGCAGCAGGTCAGCAGGGTGCGCTCGGCGTCCTTCGGCTGTGCGGCGTTCAGGGCGTCCGGTATGGCGCGGTGCGGCGGCAGGGGAGCTCCTCGGCACAGAGCAGCGGGTGTCGGGTGGTCCCGGCGCGGGGCGGGATCCCGGCGCGAGGTCTGGGGCAACGCTAGCGGGGAGGGGAGAGAGGTGTCCGTGAGGCACCCGGATTTCATCCGAATGGGAGAGTTTGGGGTTGACCGGTGGACGCGTGGGCCCCCGTGGGGTGGACGAGCGGGCGGCGCCGGGGCGGGCTTAGCGTGGGGGCATGGAGGCTCTGACTTCTGGTGCGGCGGGTCCGGCGGTGGGTTGTGGCGCGGCGGGGCTGACGGCTTCCGGGGCGGCGGGTGTGTCGGCCGTCGCCAGTTCCGTGGCGGCGGGCCCGGACGTGGTTCCTGATCCGGTGGGTGTGTCGACGGGGGACGAGTCGTGATCCGGGGGCGGCTCGCCGTCGGGACGGGGATCGTCGCGGCGGGGGCGGTGGCTCTCGCGGTCGGGTTCTGGCCCGACGGGTCCGGCGGCAGTAGCGGTGGCTCCGGTGACGGGGGCCGCACGTCGGGGACGGCGACGGCGACGGCCTCGGAGCCCGCCCCGCGCTCGCCCGCGCCCACGAAGTCGTACGCCCTCTCCGAGGCGCCCGCCACCGTCCCCGCCGTCCGCGAGCACACCCCCGCCCGCGGCCCCGGCTGGCGGCCGGGTGACGGCGGCCGGGTCGTCGTCGGGGACCGGGCCCTCGCGGACGAGGCGCGCCTCATCGCCGGGGAGCTGCGGCTGCGGTACGCGGGCGAGGCGAAGCCGCGCGCGGGCGACGTGCGCCTCGACCTCTCCGAGGAGCAGGGGCGGGACGGCGGTGGCGCCGAGTCGTACACCCTCACCGTCAAGGACCGCACCGTGCGCATAGCCGCGCCCGCCGCGGCCGGGGTCTTCTACGGCACCCGCACCCTCAAGCAGGAGGTCGCGGGCGGCCGCACCGCGCCGGAGGGCGTCGTGCGGGACCGGCCCGCCAAGCCGCGCCGGGGCTTCATGGTCGACATCGCCCGCAAGCACTTCTCCGCCGAGTGGATCGAGGACCGGATCCGGGAGCTCGGCGACCTCAAGTACAACGAGCTGGGCCTGCACTTCTCCGACGACCAGGCCTTCCGCATCGCCTCCGACTCGCACCCCGAGGTCGTCTCCGCCGACCACCTCAGCAAGGCGCAGGTCCGCCGCATCGTCGACCTCGCCGCCGAGCGGCACATCACCGTCGTACCGGAGATCGACTCGCCGGGACACCTCGGCGCGGTCATCGCCGCCCACCCCGACCTGCAACTGCGCGACAGCCGCGGCGTGGCCACGCGGGGCGCCGTCGACATAGCGAAGCCCAAGGCCGCCGAGATCGTCGACGACCTGCTTCGCGAGTACGACGAGCTGTTCCCCGGCGCCCGCTGGCACCTCGGCGCCGACGAGTACCAGGCGCTGACCCGCAGCGACCCCGAGGCGTCCTACCCGCGGCTCGCCGCCGCCGCGCGCGACCGGCTCGGCCCGGACGCCCGCGTCCAGGACCTGGCGACGGCGTGGCTGAACGACCGGGCGAAGGCGGTCGGCCCTGGCCGCGCGGTGCGGGCCTGGAACGACGGGTTCTTCCGCGGCGGCGTCACCAAGGCCGACGACCGGGTCGAGGTCGCGTACTGGACCGGCAAGGAGATCGGCGCCCGCGAGCCCGTCGAGTACCTGCGCGAGGGCCGCGACGTCCTCAACTACAACGACGAGTACCTCTACTACGTCCTCGGTGAGCCCAACGACTTCCAGTACCCCACCGGGCAGCGCATCTACGAACAGTGGACCCCCCTCGTCGTGCGCGGCACCCGGCCCGTCCCCGCGTCCTACGACCGGCAGATCCTCGGCGGCACCTTCGCCGTCTGGTGCGACCTCGCCGGAGCGCAGACGCAGGAGCAGGTGGCGCGCGGGGTCCGGATGCCGCTGCGGGCGACGGCGCAGAAGCTGTGGGACGAGCGGGGGCCGACGCGGCCGTGGGCCGCGTTCGTGCGGCTCGCGGGAGACGTAGAGAGGACTGCGAAGCCCGCGAGGCCTGCGGGGGCCGCGAAGCCCGCGCGCTGAGTCGTGCCCTGAGCCCGTGCGCTGTGCCCCTGCCCCGAGCCCGCGCTTTTGCTCGTGAATGTCCGCCAAGTCCCTGATGATCCCCGGGTGGACACCCCTGTCGTTGACGCGTACATTGCGCCGGTCGTGCCGCGCCGACGCCTGGGGAGGGGTGTGGGCGGCGGCCTCGCGCCGTCGCGCGCACGCGACGCGCTCATTCCGTCTCGACCCGTGGGGGACCGCTCCGTCATGTCGTACACACCACCGCTCATGCCCTCGGCACCGCCGCCCCCGTCCGCCCCCGGGCCCGGTGCCTGGCTGAAGTCGCCCGTGGGCCTCGCGAACGCCACGGTCGCGGTGCTCGGGGCGGGCATCGCCGCCGACCTCTTCTCGCTGTGGGCGGGCGGCGGGGTCTTCGGCGTCGTGAGCGATGTGATCGACGGGGACTACGGCGCCGTCACCGAGGACCGCCTCGACCGGGCCGACACGCTCTACGGCGTCTCCGGGATCCTCCAGGGCGCGGCCATGCTCGGTGCCGTCGTCCTCTTCCTGTGCTGGTTCCACCGGGTGCGCGCGAACGCCGACGTGTTCGCGCCCGACGGGCACAGGAAGACCCGGGGCTGGGCGATCGGCGGCTGGTTCGTGCCGATCGCGAACCTGTGGATCCCGCGCCGGATCGCCGTCGACATCTGGGACGCGAGCTCCGGCAGCCGCTGGCTGCCGGGCGCTGGCCAGGAGGCCAGGCGGCGCACGCTCCTCAACGCCTGGTGGACGCTGTGGCTCACGACCGGCATCTTCGGGCAGATCGCCTCACGCCAGTACCGGGCCGCCGAAGAGCCCGAGAAGGTCAAGCAGGCCGTCGTCTCCCTGATGGCCTCCGACCTCATCAACATCGCCGCCGCGATCGTTGCGATGCTCTTCGTACGCCGTCTCACCGCGATGCAGGACGCGCTGGCGCGCTCGGGATGGGGACCCCGGGACTGATCGGGGCCCGGGGCCCGGGGCCAGGGACTGCCCGATGGGGCGGCGCCGTGCCCCGGCGTGTGGATCGTCCGTGGCCGAACGCGTGGATCATCCGCGCGTGCTGTGCGTGATCCGTGCTTTCGGTGGCGCACGCACGCGCCCTGTGGTGTATTCGGCCAGAAGCCGGAAACAGCGGTTCGAGCACAACGGGGGCACGGAGATGGGCTACTGGGGGTACTACGTCGTGGGCAGGAGCGCGCGGCCGCTCGGGGAGTTCGCCGCGGTGGCGGGCGTACGCGACCGGCTCACGCTCCTCGAGGAGCGGCCCGACGGCTGGCAGGTCTGGGAGTGCCCGGGCGACGGTTCGGTGGACGTCGGCAACATGAACGCGCTCGCCCGGGAGACGGAGGCGCCCGCGCTCTTCGGGTACGTCCTGGACAGCGACTGCGTGGTCGTCGAGGCGGCGGCGCCGGAGAGCGGCGCGTGGACGACGTGTCTGGCCCGCGAGGCGATGGCCTCCTACCTCGGCGAGGACGAACTGACCGTCGAGGACTACTTCCTGGAGCCGCGCGACGCCGCCGAGCGCGCCGTCGCCTGGGCCGCCGAGTCGGGCCGCACCGCCCGGCCCGCCGCGCTCCTCGACGTCCTCACCGCGGACCCCGAACCGTCCGCGGAAGAACTGTTCTTCCGGTTTCTCGACCGGCTCGGGGTGTTCCCGCAGTAGCCTGTCGCGCGCAGCGTCGAATTCCGGCCGCTGTGACGTTACTGAGCCTCCGTACGCAGTAAGGGCAAGTGGGGCATGCGGAGGTGCCCAGTCCGCGACAGGAGACGGCGTACGTCATGAGTACGAGCCCTTTGCCCAGTTCCGACCCGCAGGCGCGGGAGGACGACGCATGGCCGGATAGCGCGCTCCGCGCCGCCGGACCGTCGGATACCGGCCAGCCGAACCTGGTCGACCTCATCGCCCTGGCCGACGAGACCGCCCTGGCCGCCAGCGGCCTCGGCTGCCTCGACCGCTGCCTGCCCCTGCTCGGCGACGACGACCAGGTCCTGCGCCCCCTGTGGGTGAGCATCGCCGACGGCACGGCGTGGGAAGGGGCGTTGGGGGAGGTGCGGGGGGCGCTTGGGGCTGATGGGTCCGGTGGGGCTGCCGATGCCGGTGAGACTGCCGGTTCTGGTGGGTCCGGTGGGTCCCGTGGGTCCGGCGCGGACTCCGACGCCACCGCCCTCGCCCGGCGCATGCTCGACGCCGTCCCCGCCGCCCGCTCGGCCGACTCCCTGCGGACCTGGGCCGACGGCTGCTCGGCCGCCGCCCTGCAGATCCACCGGCTCCTGGACGCGGGGAGCGACGGCGTGTCACCGCTCGTCGCCGCCGAACTCCGGCGCCAGGTACGCGTCCTCGAACTGCTCGGCGGCCGCGCGGGCACCGGCGGCGGGCTGCGCCAGGTGCTCGACGTGTCGACCGAGGGGCGGCGGGTCCTTCGGGCGGTGGTGTCGCGGTCGCGGAGGTCGGGGGCGGGGGCGGACTAGGGCCTGCCGCCACGTACCGGTTGCGCGTGCGGATCAGCCGCCGACACCGCGCACGGGGTCACCGGGCCTACGACGCGCTGGAGCGGGCGGCGCCCCGGCCCCGGCCTTCCGGGGCCGCGTCGGCACCGCCCGCTCCGTGATCGCTCAGCCGCCGGAGGGCCGGGGCGTCAGGGCGTCAGGGCGTCAGGGACTCGCCCAGGTGCGCCCGCGCAGGCGCGGCGAGCTGTGTCCGCCCGTAGTAGACCCCGCTCCTGAGCACGGGCGCCCCCGAGGCGTCGGTGTCCAACTGCAGGACCGTACCGGTGCCTTCGTCCTCGCCGTCCGCGCCGATCGCGAGGTCCGCGCGGCCGTCGCCGTCGAAGTCGGCCAGCGAGACGGCCGAGCCGAGCCGGTCGCCGGACTCGGTGGAGCCGGGCACGTCGGGCTCGTCCTGGCTGACGGCGAGCGCGCCCGTGCCGGTCAGGCCGGAGGCGGTGCCCTTGAAGAGCAGTGACGTTCCGGCGTCCGTACGGGGCTTGTCCGCGCGCGTGATGTCCTCGCCGGGGGCGCCCGCGAGCACGTCCGCGTGCCCGTCCTTGTCGACGTCGCCCACCGCCACCGACCAGCCGAGCGCGTCGCCCGCCTCGGCCGCGCCGACCACGCCGGGGCTCGCCTGGTGGACCGTGGTCGCCCCGGCCGAGGACAGGCCCGACGACGTCCCCGGCACCACCGTCACCTGGCCGCCCGCGTGCGCGCCGGACTCCGAGGTGTACGGCTGGCCGATGACCAGGTCGTCGCGGCCGTCACCGGTCACGTCGCCCGCCGCGACCGAGCGGCCGCCCTTGGCCGTCAGCGTGCTCACGCGGCTCAGGCCGGAGCGGGTGCCCTTGAACCAGACGACCTTCCCCTTCCCGGCCGCGTCGCGGTAGGTGAGCGCCACGTCGGCGTACTTGTCGCCGTTGAAGTCGCCGGAAGCGGCGTCCGCGTACGCGATGGCCCGGTCGCCGGACGTGACGGTGCCCGCCGTCTCGCGGCCCGCCGCGAACCGCGCCGACCAGCTGCCGCCCGTGCCCGTGGCCGCGGCGAACACGTCCGCCTTGCCGTCGGCGTCGAAGTCGCCGACGGCGACCGCCGAGCCGAACCGGGCGCCGCCGTAGGCGAAGTCCTCGGACAGCTGCATGTCCGTGCCGGACGTGAACTTCGGGCCGAACAGCATCGTCACGGCGCCGCGGTCCTTGTGGCCCGACGTGTCGTCCTCGCCCGGCGCACCGATCACGAGGTCCGCGTTGCCGTCGCCGTCGATGTCACCCCAGGCCGTGGCCGCGCCCCACTCGTCGCCGGACTCGCTCACGCCCGGCACGCCCGTGCTGGACTGCGTGAGCGTCTTCTTCTTCCCCGCCGCCGGACCGCCCGTGCCGCCCGGCACGACGGTCACCGACCCCTTCGCACCGGACGCGCGCGGCGTGGCCACGACGAGGTCCGCGGTGCCGTCGCGGTCGAAGTCGGCCGTGGGCGCGGCGGGCGTCGCGTCGGCCGCGTACGCCGCCGCTCCCGTGCCCGCCATGACTCCGGTGCCGCCGAGCACGACCGCCCCGACGGCCAGCCACGCCCCGCGGTGCGCCTTTCGCAGGCTCAAATGCCCCAACCCCTCTGGTGAGCTCCTGGTGAATCAGCGAGTTCATACGACTGCCCGGAGAACGGAAGGGTTGTACAGGGCGGGGCGAAATGTCGCGTGACCTTTCCCTCATCGCGCTGGTGTGACAACCGGGCGGACGGCCACGCAGGGTTCATGGGACGAGTTGCATGAGAAAAGCGTGAGAAGGCGTACGCGAACACGCGAGCGCCGGTGCGGGTTCGGGAACGGGAAGGTCGGCGGGGCGGGTGGGCACTGTGGGGCTGAGGGCGGGGCACGGGACGCGGGGCGGCGGGCGCCGGAGCCGGTCCCGGGGTGTGGCCGCCGTGCTCGTGGCCGCCGCGACGGCGGCCACGCTGACGGCCTGCGGCACCGACGACAAGCCGGTGCGGCTGAACGGGACCTTTAAGCAGCAGCTGCCGCCGGACCAGGCGCGCGGCACGGAGCTCGCGACGGAGGGCATGCGGCTGCTCAAGTCGGCACGGTCGCTGCGCCTGAACGCCGCGATCACCAAGGGCTCGGCGACCGCGGGCACGGCCCAGCGCATCGAGGTCTCGCTGCGCCTGGACCGGCACGACAACTGCACGGGCACGTTCGACGGCGGCCAGGGGCAGCGCGGCGAGCTGCTCGTGGTCAAGGGCGGCGCCACGCACATACGGTTCAGCGAGTCCTCCCTCGACGGCCTGCTCGCCGAGGCCGAGGCGGAGGACCCGGGCGTCGCCGCGGGCATCAGGCAGCGGGTCGCGCTGGTCCGCGGCAAGTACCTGCGGATGCCGAAGGACAACGCCGCCTTCGGCAAGGGAATGTGCGACCTGGGCGGTCTGTCGCGGGCGATGGACGGGCTCGGCGAGAACCTGAACGGAACCGTCCGGGCCGAGGAGCCGACGTTCCGCCACGGCCGGCACGTCATCCCGGTCGTCGACGTGGAGCGCGGCGACGCGAACGCCCTGTACGTCGCGGCCGAGGGCCGCCACCGCATCACGGCCTACGAATCCGAGAAGAACGGCGAGCGCCGGGTCCTGAGGCTGTCCGACTACAACGAGCCGTTCGAGGTGGCGACGCCGCCCGCGGCCGAGGTCGTCGACGCGAGCGAGTTCGGGGGCCCCGCGGGGGCCGACCTCTTCGAGGTCTGAGCCGCGCTGTCGGCGAGTGAGCGGCCGGGGCCGCCACCCCCCACAGGAGAGGCCCCGGCCGTCACACGCCACGAACCGCGTGGCGGTCCGTACTCCCTTCTGCGTCCCGGGTGCGTTTTCTGTCACACCGCGATGCGTCACCCGCTAGTTGCATGTTGTACAAACATGGACGCGCACCGGTTTCACGCCGTAGCGTGCAGGTTCGCGCCGCGTTGCGACCCATCGACGCGACCGCCGACCGGACCCACCGCGAGCGGTGCAGCGGCGCACGACCGCGAGAAGACAGACCCGTGAGAGCGGCGCCTGACCAGGCGCAGAGGGGCACGCAGTGCAGGGGGAGGACGACGCCGAGCTGACCGCCGCCGTGCTTGCGGCACAGAACGGGGACGAGACCGCGTTCCGTACTGTGTACCGCTCCGTGCACCCGCGGCTGCTCGGCTACGTACGTACGCTCGTCGGCGACCTCGACGCGGAGGACGTCGCGTCCGAGGCGTGGCTCCAGATCGCCCGCGACCTCGACCGGTTCAGCGGCGACGCGGACCGCTTCCGCGGCTGGGCCGCGCGCATCGCCCGCAACCGCGCCCTCGACCACATCCGGATGCGCGGCCGCCGCCCCGCCATCGGCGGCGACGAGACGGAGCTGACCGGCAAGCCCGGCGAGGCCGACACCGCGGGGGAGGCCATCGAGTCCCTCTCCACCGGCGCCGCGCTCGCCCTCATAGCCCAGCTCCCGCAGGACCAGGCGGAGGCCGTCGTGCTGCGGGTCGTGGTCGGCCTCGACGCCAAGAGCGCCGCCGAGACGCTGGGCAAACGGCCCGGCGCGGTCCGCACCGCCGCCCACCGCGGCCTCAAGCGCCTCGCCGAGCTGATGGGCGCCGACGACCCCGCCCAGGGGCGCGGACTCGGCGCCGTACCCCCGCAGCCTGACCCGCACGGACGTGCGGTGCCACCGTCCCCGTGTGTGACGCATTCGCGTACGCGGACGCAGAAGGACATGTGATGGCCGACGAGCAGTACCAGTGGCTGGACCGCGATGCGGCGGAGCGATTGCTCCGCGGCGAGCGGCTCGACGGCATCGGCGATCACGAGCGCGAACAGGCGGAACGCCTCACCGAGGCCTTGATCGCCCTCCGCGCGCCCACCCCGCCGACCCCCGCCGAAGCCGCTCCCGCGTCCACCCCCGCCGTGCAGGCCGAACTGCCGGGTGAGGCAGGGGCGCTGGCGGCGTTCCGGGCTGCTCGGGGGGCTGGTGGGGTTGCTGGGGCGGGTGCACCCAGTGGGCCCGGTACGTCCGGCGCGCCCGGCGGTGCCCCGACCAACATCAGCCCCGTGGCCCCGGCCGACCCCGGCACGTTCGGCGAGACCCGCGCCCCCGGCGCACCCACCGCCCTGGCCACTCCCCCCGGCCGGACCGGCCGTACCGACCCGGCCGACCAGGCCGTCCGCATCGGCCGCACCGCCCCCCGCCCCACCCGCTGGGCGCGGCCCGTCCGCCTCGGCGTCGCCGCCGCGCTCGCCGCCTGCATGGCCGGCGGAGTCGCCGTCGCGGCCGGGACCGGGGTGATCCCCTCGCCGTTCACACGGAGCGAGCAGGGGCCCGCGACCAGCGCGTCCCCGGTGCAGACGCCGGAGCAGCCGCTCAGCACACCCTCCGACGACGCCGTCGACCCGCCCGACGAGGTACCCGACGACGTCAGCTCCGCCCCCGAGGACGACCCGTCCCGGCGCCCCGAGACCAGCACGCCGCCCGAGGACACCAAGTCCCCCGGCCAGACCGCGGGCACCGACGGCGACAAGGACGAAGCCGAGAAGCCGGACAAGGGCCCCGGCCCCGGCGCGGGCGAGGGCGAGCAGCGCGGCGACGCCAGGAAGTGGCGCAAGCGCGTGATCTCCGCCTGCCGCGACTACCGCAGCGGCGCGCTCCAGGGCGACAAGCGCCGCCGCCTGGAAGAGGCAGCGCGCGGCGCCGAACGCGTCCAGCGGTTCTGCGAGCGCGTCCTCAACGGCAACAAGGGCGGCGGCAAGGGCGACGACGGCCAAGGCGGCGGCCAGGGCGACGGAGACGGCGACGGGCACAACGGAGGCGGCGACCACGGCCCCGGCGACGGCCACAGCGGCGGCGGCTCCGGCGGCCACGCCCCGCCCGTCATGCTGCCCGCCCCGCTGCCGCGCCCCTCGGCCTCGTACAGCGCCCTGCCGGTCCGCTGACCGCACTCCGTGCACCCGCCACGAAAGTGTGATCCAGGCCGCACCCCCAGGGTGTGACGTTTTCCGAATCGACGGCGCAGTAAGTAGTGAGCCGACTGGTCATCGGCTGCGCACGAGCCGGGGTTCCCCCCGTACCTACGGCTCAGTGCCACTGGCGCGGGCGGGATACGTTCCCCCGATCCCGCCCGCGCTGTTCTTTGCGCCTAAGCCGGCGCCGCTCTCGCGGGCATCTTCTTGCGCCTAAGCCGGCGCCGCTCTCGCGGACCAAATTGATCGCCGTTGGGGTTGCTCAATGGGTGGTTGCGGTTGTTCTGGGGGCAAGATCTCGGGCACCCTTGCAGGTCACTTGTAGATGACCACCCTGTCGCCCGTCCTGACCTGCTTGAAGAGCTTTGCTATGCCCTTCTTGTCGCGTACGTTCACGCAGCCGTGGGACGCGCCGTTGTAGCCCCTGGCTGCGAAGTCGGACGAGTAGTGCACGGCCTGGCCGCCGCTGAAGAACATGGCGTACGGCATGGGGGTGTCGTACAGCGTCGAGACGTGGTCGCGGTTCTTCCAGAACACCTGGAACTCGCCCTCGCGCGTCGGCGTGTACTCCGAGCCGAAGCGGACGTCGACCGTCGTCACGGCCTTGCCGTCGACCATCCAGGTCAGCGTGCGGCTCTCCTTGCTGATGCACATGACCCGGCCGGTCAGACAGCGCCGGTCCGGCTTGGCGGGGGGCATGCCGCCGTCGGGGTACAGCTCGGCCTTCGTCGGCTCGCGCGTCATGGCGAGCAGCCGGTCCCAGGTACGGGTGTCGGTCGCGCCGGTCCGCAGCAGGCCGCGCTTGCCCTGGAAGCCCTCGACGGCGGTCGCCGTGACCGGGCCGTACGTCCCCGTCGGGTTCTGCCCGAACCAGCCGATCTGCCGCAGCCGTGCCTGGAGTTCACGCACCTTCCTGCCGTCCTGGCCGCGCGCCAGGACGACGGGGCCCGGCTCCGGCGGGGCCGGTGGCGGCGGCGTGCTGGTGCGCGGCCGGGGCGGCGGCGTGGACGGTGTCGACGGCACGTCCGGGGTCCTCGACTGCGGCAACTCCGCGCGGGACACAGGGGACTTCATCTTCTTCAGGGGTGATTCGCTCGGCGTGGGCGAGGAGTTGGCCGAAGACGGGCGGGTGGCTGGCGACTTCTTGTCCTTGCTCGTCGTCTCCACCGCCTGCGCCGTGCACCCGCACGCCAGGGCCAGCGCGACGACGGCCCCCGCCGCCGCGCGTCCCCTGGCTGTCGCGTCCCTGCTCATCGCATCCCCCACACCGCTCCACCGGACAACACACCCCGAAGTGTTTCCCATGAGCGAATGCTTGGGAAGCCTGCGTCAGTGGTGCCAGGCCTGCCCGTCCACGTTGTGGATCATGCGCTGGAGGACCTTCAGGGCGCGTACGTAGTCCGCGTCGTCGATGCCCTCGTGGATCTCCGCGCGGGTCCGTCCCTGCAGCGCCGCGACCCGCTTCTGCAGCTCCGTGCCCGCCTCCGTGATGCGCAGCGGGGCGTTTGCGATGTCCGGGTCCTGGGTGAGCAGCGCCCGGCCGATCAGGGAGTCGATGTCGTGCTCCAGCGGCCCTTCGCCGAACTCCAGGTAGCCGCGCAGGACTTGGACGACCTCTCTGCGGTCGCGGCCGTTCTCGTGGCCGACGACCTGGTTCAGGATCCACCACTGCGGCTGGGTGAGGCCGTTCTCGGCGAGCATCGTGCGGATGTGGTGGACGACGGCCTTGCCCGCCGCCGAACTCCAGTAGCCGATCGGCTGGTTGACCAGCTCGGTGTCGCTGTGGGACGGGGTGAAAGGGATCTTCGCGTTCGCGTTCGTGTTCGTCATGTCCCCGAACTTAGGACCTCAAGTTTAGTTGAGGTCAAATACTTCCTGAGGCCGGGCTCGTCCTGGCCCGTCCAGGCGATGTATCCGTCCGGGCGGATCAGGTGCAGCCCCGTTCCGTACGGGGCGCACTCGGCCATGCGGTGCAAGTGGACCAAGTCGGGCTTCAGGTACGGGAGTTCGGTGTCAGTGGCCACCGCGAGCAGCGTGAAGTGCGGGCCGCGGAAGGCGTCGAAGAGGCGGCCGCCTCGGGTGCCGCCCAGCGGGGCGTCCGGGGCGCGGTCGCCCGCCCGGGGCGCGGTGTCCGAGGTGGTCGTCGACGTGTCCAGGGAGAGGGAGGATTCCCGGTAGCCCAGGCCGAGTTGGCGGGTGGCCGCGCCGCGCCTGCCGGTGCCGTGGTGGATGCGCGTGGACAGGTCGAGCATCCGCGCGGCGTTCGCCCGCCGCTCCTCCTCGTACGTGTCGAGCAGCCCCGCGTCCGCCCCGAGCCGCAGCACCGCACCCAGCTTCCAGCCCAGGTTGTAGGCGTCCTGCACGCTGGTGTTCAGGCCCTGGCCGCCCGCGGGGGAGTGCACGTGCGCCGCGTCGCCCGCGAGGAACACGCGGCCCGCGCGGAAGGCGTCCGCGAGCGCGGCGCGCGGCCGGAAGTCGGAGGCCCAGCGGACCTCGGTGACGTCGGCGGCGGTGAGGTGGGTGCGCGCGGCCACCGCTTCGCGTACGCCGTCGGGGGAGAGGTCGGGCTCGGCGCCGCCCGTGAACCGGGCGACCAGCTGGAAGTCCGGGATCCCCGGCAGCGGGCAGATCGCCGCGAAGTCGCCGCTGCCCGCGGCGCCTTCGGACGGGTGGGCGCCGGCCGGCGGGAACATGTGCCAGTTGTCCCGGTCGAGCGCGCCGTCGGCTATGCGGATGTCGGCGACCAGCATCGGCTGCGGGTCGACGGTCTCTCCGGTCATTCCGATGCCGAGCGCGCGGCGCACGGCGGAGCGGCCGCCGTCCGCAGCGACCGCGTACGCCGCGCGGACCGTGCCGCCGCCCGCCAGGTGTGCCGTGACCCCGTCCGCGTCCTGCGCGATCCCGGTGACCTCCGTGCCGAACGCGACCGACCCGCCCAGCTCCGTCAGGCGCGCGTACAGGATCTCCTGCGTGCGCCACTGCGGCACGAGCACCGGGCCCGTGTACGGCGCCGCGTCCGTCGGCTCCTGCTCGTCGAACATGCGGTACTCGCCCTGCCGCTCGCCGCCCCGCCACACCATGCCGACCGGCGGCGCCCCGCCCGCCGCCAGGATCGCCCCCACCACCCCGAGGTCGTCGAAGACCTCCAGCGTGCGGGGCTGGACGCCCTTGCCGCGCGAACCGGGGAAGAGGCCCGCGGACCGCTCCACGACGAGGGCGCGCACGCCCCGGCGCGCCAGGTCGACGGCGAGGGACAGGCCGGTGGGCCCGGCGCCGACGACGAGGACCTCGGTCGTCGTCACCGCATCCGGGTGGTTTGAGGTGATTGCCTTAACGCTGTTAAGTGTCATGCCCCCGAGAGTGCGCTTAACGGTGTTAAGTTGTCAAGGTGGCTACGACACGACTGGACCGGCGGCGGGTGGCGCGCGTCGCGCTCGACCTCCTGAACGAGACCGGGCTCGACGGCCTGACCCTGCGCGCCATCGCCAAGGAGCTGGACGTCAAGGCACCGGCTCTGTACTGGCACTTCAAGGACAAGCAGGCGCTGCTCGACGAGATGGCGACGGAGATGGTGCGCGGCGCGGCGGCCGACCTCGCGGGCACGCCGGACGCCGACTGGCAGACCTCCGTCACGACGGCGATGCGCGCCCTGCGCCGCATGCTGCTGCACTACCGCGACGGCGCGAAGGTCTACAGCGGCACGTACTTCACGGACACGTCGTACGCGGCCCCCGTGGAGGCCCAGCTGCGCCGCCTCACCGAGGCGGGCTTCACCACGGGCGCGGCGGCCCGCGCCCTGATGACCGCGATGAGCTACACCATCGGGTACGTCATCGAGGAGCAGGCCTCAGGGCCGCGCCCGGGTGCGGCGGGCGCAGAGGGCGCTGCGGGTGCGGCGGGCGCCGACGGCGAAGGGTACGACCTGGTCGCGCGCGCCGAGCGTCTGAAGGACTACCCGCTGGCGGCGGCCGCGGGCGAGGAGATGTTCCGGGGCTACGAGGACGGCTTCGAGGCGGGCCTCGCGGCGGTGGTGGCCGGGGTCGGCGTCACCCTGCTCGGCCCCGGCGCACGGCCCGTGTGACGACCGGCGGGAGCAGGTCGGCGGCGAGGCGGCGGGCGCGGGCGGCGGCGGGGCGGCGGGCGCCGGACGCGGGGGCCGGGGCGGCGGCGCGGGGGCCGGGCTCCTGGGCGCCGGGCCGGGTGGCCGCGTGGGTGCGGTAGTGCCGTGAGGGCGGGAACTCCGGGGCCCGCATGCCCTTCTTGGACTTGACCCGGATGATCCGGTGCCCGGCGGCCTCCTGCACGCTCAGATGGCAGTCGTCCCGCCGCCGCACCATGTCGAGCAGTTCCTCCTGCACGGGCCCCGGCTCGTCCCAGGTGCCGTACAGCTTCTGCGTGCTCAGGCAGATCGGCTTCAGGCCGCGGTTGAGCACCGCCTCCCAGGCCGCGATGGACACGCCCGGCGTGTGCTCGGAGCGGAAGTCGTCCAGGACCACGATGCCCTCGGGCAGCAGCGTGTCCCTGGCCGCGCCGATGTCGCCCTGCACGTGCTCGTACAGGTGCGAGGCGTCGACGTGCACGAACCGGCAGGACTTCGGCGTGACCTCGTCCGGCACCACCGAGCTCGGCCCGCGCAGGACGCGCGGCAAGGCGTCGTGGAACGACAGGTAGTTCCGCTCGAAGGCCTGCTTGGTCAGCGTCGGGTAGGACTTGTCGGACTCCGCCTTGTTGGCGCCGTCCGGTGCCTCGTCCTCGAAGAGGTCACAGACCGTGTAGCCCTCGCCGTCGACCAGATGATGGCCGAGGAAAATCGCACTCTTGCCCATATAGACGCCGATCTCCAGGAGATCGCCCCGAACTCCCCGGCTCTCCTGCCGGGTCAGCAGCCAGTCGAACAGCATTTGATCAAGATTCGGGAACCAGCCGGGAACGTCACTGAGCTCTTGCGGCGGCGTGGATATGTCGTGCGCAGCAGGCATGAGGGAAAACCACTCTCTTGTTGCGGACGCAAGCTTCCCGGGAAACTAGGGGATACCCCGGAAGCGGTCAAGGCGCGTGCCGCAATGCTGCTTTTGGACATCCGCAGAACTTGCGCGGAACGGCCGAGAAGGCCCGGGAAGATGAATTCCCCGTGAACGCGAGCGGATTTTCACCTTACCCGCAGCCGGGGTGCGCGGCACGCCGATGCCCCGCACCCCGGAAACCCCGGCGGAACGCCCCTGCTCAGCCCAGCGCCGCCCGCTTGATCGACCGGGCCCGCCGCGCCACCTTCCGCACCGCCGCGTTGCGCGGGATGAACGCGAGCTGCACCGGGATCCCGCCGGGCAGCGCGAGCGCGGTCAGCCTGCGCTTCTTGAAGTACCGCCAGGTGCGCTCGTTCAGCTGCGCCGCGAGATAGCGCTCCGTGGCCGGGCGCAGGCTCGGGTAGATCTTGGGCTGCATGGCGAAGCCCACCGCACGCACCAGACCGCTCAGCGCTGCCACGTCCGGCTCCTTGCGCCGCCCGGAGACGGCCTCGCGGTCGCCGAGCTCGGGCAGCAGCGCGTCGACCAGCGTGACCGGGATGCGGTTGCTGTTCTCGTACGGCTTCAGGCGCTCCAGGAGCGTCTCCGTGCCGATGCGGGCCACCGGCAGGTCGTAGAACGCGGAGGCGGTGAGCAGCGCCGTGGAGAAGCAGCCGACGACGAGGCCGGGCCGCAGCCGCTGGTAGAGCACCTCGGCGAGCACCGGCGTGTCCAGGACGGTCAGCTCCACGCCGAGCCGCTCGGCCTCCTGCTCCAGCTGCCGCGACCAGCGCGCGGGCGCCGTCGGATGGGGCTTGAACACCACCCGGGTGTGCCCGAGCGCCGCCGCCCCGCGCAGCATCCGCGCGTGCAGGTCCTCTTCCTCGTCGGGGTTAAGGATGTTCAGGGCGGAGAGGTACTGGCCGAGCAGCAGCGCCGGTTCACCGGTCCGCGCGAGCGCGTCCAGGGCGCCCGAATCGGCCTCGCTGTCGGCGAGTTCGCCGAGGACCTTCAGGAAGGTGTCGGTCGGTACGAGCTCGGGCTCGACGCCGAACTCGGTGAGCAGGAGCGGTTTCAGGCCGGGCACCAGGTCGAGGTGGAGCAGCCGTCGCACCCGGGTGCCGACCAGCGGGTCGATCTTGTTGCGGGTGGGGCCGTAGCTCATCAGGCCGTCGGCGTAGACGTCCACGGGCGCGCCCGTGAAGATCTGCGTCAGCGCGAGCGCCGGGTTGACCTGGATGGACTCCACGGCCAGCTCGACGTTGTCGTCGCCGAGGTTCCAGGCGAGCCGCAGATAGCGCTGCCACAGCGGCAGGTCGTCGCCGCGCGGGGACCAACTGCCCGGGTGGAAGGGCGAGATGGCCTCGTTCCACGAGAGCACGTCGTCGAAGCGGCCGCGCAGCCGCTCGAAGCCGGGCATCGTGTCGACGGACGGCGTGGTCTCCGGGGTCGCCGCGTTGTTGGCGATCAGCAGGACGCGCCGGTCGGCCGGGCCGAAGCGGTCGGCGTCCAGGGCGGCGGCCAGGGTGGCGACGCCGTACAGCGTGGACGCGAAGAAGATCTGCGTGGTGCGGCGGCGGGCGTCGGGGCGCGCGGCGGCGAGGGCGGCGGCGTGCGGGTCGGGAACGGCCTGGCCTGCGGGGCTCACGCGGCCACCTCCCCGGCGCCGACGGCGCGGCGGCGCAGTCGGCGCAGCCGGGTCGCGCGCTGCACGTCCATGGAGTCCAGGGCCTCGTCGAGGACGCCCTGCGGCATGCGCTTGAGCGCGGCGGCGCTCAGCGACTTCAGTTTCCGGGCCACGGCCGGCTCGAACCTTTCGATGGATCCCAGGTGGTGGGAGATGATCGCGCAGTACGTGCGCACGGCCTTCGGCAGCAGGACGTCCGCGTCACGGTCCTCGGCCGTCTCCCGCACCACCTGGTCGAACGCCTTGATGAAGTCGAGCTGGCGGACGTCGCCGATCTGCGTGAGCGACGAGGCGACCCCGCGCCGGTAGAAGACGCCGAGCAGCCCCACCGCGGCGAACGACTTCGCCTCCCGGTGCAGCCGCCAGATCCACGGCCGGTCCTCGGCCGTGCGCAGCCCGTGCGTGAAGTGCAGCAGGCCCTGGTCGAGCAGGCGGCGGTGGTACATCCCGGCCCAGGCGAAGGCGTAGTCCACGGACGTGGAGCGGTCGGCGGGCAGGATCACGTCGCGCGGCGACATCACCACGCCGCGCAGGCCGTGCGGCACCCGGTGCACGCTGCGGGCGCGCGCCGTGCACTGCACATGGTCGGTGCGGACGAAGTCGCAGCCCAACTCCTCGATCGCGCCGAGCAGTTGCTCGTAGTATCCGGGCGCGAGCCAGTCGTCGCCGTCGAGGAAGGTGATGTACTCGCCGCGGGCCGCGTCCAGACCCGTGTTGCGGGCCGTGGCCAGGCCCCCGTTCTGTTCATGTCTGAGGTGGACGGCGCCGGGCAGCTCGCGCGCGGCACGCTCGAGCACGTCCGGGGTTTCGTCCGTCGAACAGTCGTCGACGAAAATGAATTCGAAGTCTTCGCGCACGTTCGCGTGCAGGGACTTCAAGGTGTCGGGCGCGTATTGCTGCACGTTGTAGAACGGCACGATGACGGAGAGCTTAACCACGTGCGAGACGTTAGGTGTCGGCCCGGCATTCGTCTTGTCCCGCAGTGGGATGTCAGGTGAACGAAGCGTGGCGGAATGGTTAACCGGGCGTCCCGTCACACGTTTGCCAGCCCCCTTCGCCATTCGTCGGCATGCTGTTAACCGTTTGTTGCACCTGAGTTGGGCCATCAATCGGAATGCCTTCCTAGCGTCCTCGTTGTGCCAGTAAGCAACAAGACGACGCGGGTCGCCGTGCTCGCCGACTCCGACACCCGGTGGAAATGGGGCTCGCTCACCGCGAAGCGCCTCACGGGAGCCGCCGAGGGCGAAGAGGCCGCACCGGACCTCCGCCTCGACGGTTATCTGCTCCGCGGCCGGGCCACCCCCACCCCCCGCCAGCTCGAAGAGGTCGGGGTGCGCGCGGACAGCATGCGCGAGGTCACCGCCATCGAGTTCCTGAACGCGGTGGCGTCCGGCCGGGACGAGGAGGCGCCCGAAGCCCCCGACGTCATCGTCCTCGCCCTCGTCGGCGGCGCCGTCCAGGCCGTCCTGCACGGCCTCGCCCGCGTCTTCGCCGGTGCGGCCCGCCGCCCCGTCGTCGTCACCGGCTACGTCGGCGTCGTCTACGAGAAGCTGGCCGACGGACTCCTCCTGCGGCACGGCGCGGACGTCGTCCTCGCCAACTCCCGCCAGGACGCGGAGCGTTTCCGCGCGGTGTACGAGGGCGTGGGCGCCGACGCGTCGGGCGTCGTGGAGGCCGCGCTGCCGTTCCTCGGCGGCGAGCCGTACGCGCCCCGCGACCCCTACACCGTCGTCTTCGCCGCCCAGCCCTCCGTGCCGGAGAAGCGGGCCGACCGGGCCTACCTGCTGTCCCGCCTCATCCAGCACGCCCGCCGCCACCCCGAGCGCGAGGTCCTGCTCAAGCTGCGCAGCAAGCCCGGCGAGCACACCACGCACATCGAGGAGCTGCCGTACCAGAAGCTGGTCCGCGGCGAGGAGCAGCCCGCCAACTTCCGCCTCGTCTACGGGCACATGGGCGAGGTCCTCGACCGCACCGACCTGCTCGTCACCGTCAGCTCCACCGCCGCCCTCGAAGCGCTGCACCGCCGCATCCCGACGGCCGTCCTCACCGACCTCGGCGTCCGCGAGGCGCTCGGCAACCACGCCTTCATCGGCTCCGGCTGCCTCGCCTCCTGGGACCAGCTCGACGCAGGCCAGAGCCCCGAGCCCGACCCCGACTGGGTCGCGCGCCAGGGCGTCGCCGCCGACGGGGCGTACGAGACGGCGTTCGACGCGGCCCGCGAGCGGGTGGCGAAGCTGACCGCCCGCTCCCGCGACGGCTCGCTCCCGCCGATCCAGCCGTACTACACGCAGGTCACCGCCCCCGGCTACCTCCCCGGCATCCTGGCCCGCCACCACCTCGGCCCCGACGCCACCCCGCTCCCCGGCGCCCCCGCCGCCGACCGCGACCCCGGCCCGGTCCGCCAGGCCGTCCGCAGCGCCGCGCGCGGGGCGTACCGGCACGGCGTGCAGCGGGTGGCGCCGGTGATCCGGCGGATGGGGGAGCTGTGAAGGGGCCGGAGGCCGGCGGGCGACCTGTGAGCGCGGCGGGGACGGCGAGCTCCGAGGGCGCTGGGGTCGTGGCGGACCGGGTCGAGGGCGCCGGGGTCGTGGCGGACCGGGTCGAGGGCGCCGCGATCACACCGCACCCGGCCGAAGCCGCCGAGATCCCGCCCCAGACACCCGCCCGGCCCGGGCCGACCGCCCCCACGCGGTCCACCCCGGAACCCACCCCCTTCCCCCGGCCCGCCGCCCCGACCAGCCCCCCACCAGGCATCCCTGAAGGAGCCTCCATGTCCAAGCCCCACCCAGCGGGCCCGTCCCACCCGGAGGGCGAACCGGTGCGCCGCGTCCTCGCCGTCATCCCCGCGCGGGGCGGCTCCAAGGGCGTGCCCGCCAAGAACCTCGCGCCGGTCGGCGGCGTCCCGCTGGTGGCCCGCGCCATCCGCGCCTGCGTGGCCTCGCCGCTGGTCACCGACGTCGTCGTGTCCACCGACGACACGGTGATCGCCGAGACGGCGCGCGCCGCCGGGGCCGAGGTCGTGCTGCGCCCCGCCGCCATCGCCGGGGACACCGCGACCAGCGAGGCCGCGGTCCTGCACGCCATGGACGGCTACGAGCAGCGGCACGGCGTCACGGTCGACGTGGTCCTGCTCGTGCAGTGCACCAGCCCCTTCATCGTCCGCGAGGACGTCGACGGCGTGGTCGGCGCGATCACCCGGGGCGGCGCCGACACCGCGCACACCGTCGCCCCGTTCCACGGCTTCGTGTGGCGCGACGCCAGTGACGAGCCGCCCGCCATCGAGGGCGAGCGCACCGCGGCCGAGGGCGGGACGACCACCGTCGTCACCGACACCACCACCTCCGGCGGCTACGGCGTCAACCACGACAAGTCCTTCCGCCCCCGCCGCCAGGACCGCCCCCAGGACCTCCTGGAGACCGGCGCGGTCTACGGCATGGCCGCCACCGGCTTCCGTACCCACAAGCACCGCTTCTTCGGGCACACGGAACTCGTCCGCACCGACCCCGCGCGGGTCCTGGAGATCGACGACCCGCACGACCTCGCCCGCGCCCGCGCCCTCGCCCCGCTCTTCGACGCGGACCGCGACGGCGCCCTGCCGACCCGCGACGACATCGACGCGGTCGTACTCGACTTCGACGGCACCCAGACCGACGACAGGGTGCTGATCGACTCCGACGGACGGGAGTTCGTCACCGTGCACCGCGGTGACGGCCTCGGCATCGCCGCCCTGCGCAGGTCGGGCCTGACGATGCTGATCCTGTCCACGGAACAGAACCCGGTCGTCGCCGCCCGCGGACGGAAGCTCAAGATCCCCGTCCTGCACGGCATCGACCGCAAAGACCTCGCACTGAAGCAGTGGTGCGAGGAGCAGGGCATCGCTCCCGAGCGCGTGCTCTACGTCGGCAACGACGTCAATGACCTCCCGTGCTTCGGCCTCGTCGGCTGGCCCGTGGCGGTCGCGAGCGCCCACGACGTCGTACGCGGCGCCGCACGCGCGGTCACCTCCGTCCCCGGCGGTGACGGCGCGATCCGAGAGATCGCCGCCTGGATCCTCGGCCCCTCCCTCAACAGTTAAGGAAAGTCCCCCCATGAGCAACACGTCCTCCAACGACCGCCTGCGCACCTTCGGTTCGAAGACCGCAGGGCCCGGCCACCCCGTCTACATCACGGGTGAGATCGGCATCAACCACAACGGCGACCTGGAGAACGCCTTCGCGCTCATCGACGTGGCCGCCGACGCCGGCTGCGACGCGGTGAAGTTCCAGAAGCGCACCCCGGAGATCTGCACCCCGCGCGACCAGTGGGACATCGAGCGCGACACCCCCTGGGGCCGGATGACGTACATCGACTACCGCCACCGCGTGGAGTTCGGCGAGTCCGAGTACCAGGCCATCAGCGAGCACTGCGCCAAGCGCGGCATCGACTGGTTCGCGTCCCCGTGGGACACCGAGGCCGTCGCCTTCCTGGAGAAGTTCGACGTCCCGGCCCACAAGGTCGCCTCCGCCTCCCTCACGGACGACGAGCTGCTCCGCGCCCTGCGCGCGACGGGCCGCACGGTCATCCTCTCCACGGGCATGTCCACCCCGAAGCAGATCCGCCACGCGGTCGAGGTCCTCGGCTCGGACAACATCCTGCTCTGCCACGCCACGTCGACGTACCCGGCGAAGGCCGAGGAGCTGAACCTCCGCGTCATCAACACCCTCCAGGCCGAGTACCCGAACGTCCCGATCGGCTACTCCGGCCACGAGACGGGCCTGCAGACCACCCTCGCCGCGGTCGCCCTCGGCGCCACCTTCGTCGAGCGCCACATCACCCTGGACCGCGCGATGTGGGGCTCCGACCAGGCCGCCTCTGTCGAGCCGCAGGGCCTGTCCCGCCTCGTCCGCGACATCCGCACCATCGAGGCCTCGCTCGGCGACGGCGTCAAGAAGGTGTACGAGTCCGAGCTCGGCCCGATGAAGAAGCTCCGCCGCGTCGCGGGCGTCGTCGCCGAGTCGGAGTCGGGCGACCGCGAGCCGGTCGCGGTCTGACACCTGCCGGCCCACCGGCGCCCCGGGACCACGGGGCGCCGGTTCCGTCGGCTCCGGCCCCGGGCCCCGGTCCGTCGCGGCCGGGGCCTCCGGCGGCTCCACGGGGGACCGCCGCACCGCTGTACACGGGAGGACTCATGTCAGTACGAAGCGGTCGGCGCACCGCCACCCCGACGACCGACGGCGGCACGCTGGCGTTCGTCGAGTCGCCGGTGCAGTTGCTGAACGTGCTCGAGTGGGCGTACGCGGCGGGGGTGGCCGGAGCACCGGAGGGGGACTGGGACCCCGACGCCGCACCCCACCCGTCGGCCACCGCCGAACCCCGCTCCCTCACCCTCGTGGTCCTCTCGCCCACCGACCCCATGACCCGGGGCCAGCTGCGCCGCATGTGCGAACTGGCGCGCGGCGAGGGCTTCCATGTGCGCTGGGAGGAGGCGCGGGGCGGCACCACGGCGCCCTTCCACACGATTGGCGGCCTGGCCGGACCGCTGCGCAGGGCCCGCCGGATAGTGATCGGCGACCCGTTCTCCCGCTACGTACAACTGCTCCTGTCCATCACGCGCGCCCGCGACCTGGTGGTCGTGGACGACGGCACCGCGACGATGGAGTTCATCTCCCAACTGGCGCGCGGCGAACGCCTGGTGCGCTGGCACCGCAGGGGCGGCCGCCCGGGCGCGCGGGACATGGTGTTCATGCCGGTGTCGTCCAAGGCCCGCCGCCGCCTGACGCCGAGCGGCGACCGCACGGTCGAGGTGTTCTCGTCGATGCCGATCGAGTCGGCGCCGGACGGGGTGATCATCAGGGCCAACGCCTTCGCCTGGACGCGGGCCCGCTTCGGCCCGCCGCGCATCACCAAGGGCTCGGACCTGGTCGGCACGTCCCTGGTGGAGACGGGCGTGGTGGACCTCGACCGCTACATCGAGGCGGTGAAGGCGCTGGCCCGCACCCACGGCGCGGCCCGCTACTTCGCGCACCGCCGCGAGAGCGCGGAGAAACTCCACCGCCTGGCCGTCGACACGGGCCTCCAGATCGTCCGCCCCGACCTCCCCCTCGAACTCATCGCCCGCCGGGGCCCCATCGGCCGCACCATCCTCAGCTTCCCCTCCACCGTCGTCCACACCCTCCCCCTCGCCCTCGCCGGCACCGAGGTCAAGGTCGCCGTCATGGACATCGACCCCTCCTGGCTCACCGACACGGCATCGCCCCGGGCACAGGGGTTCTTGTCAGGGGTGACGGGGACGGCGCGGGATGTGCAGCGGTTGGCTTCGGTGGCCGACGGCTCCGCGGCTGCGGAGGGCTCGGGGGGCCTTGGGCCTGCCGTGGGGTCGCCTTCGACGGTGGGGCAGGCGGCTCCGGCGTAAACGGGGGGCCAGAACAAGGCGTGCGCGGACGATCCGACCACGCCGACCCTCGGCGGCCCCGGGGCCTACTGGCAGGACTTCGACTACGACGCCTCGGGCAACCGCAGCAAACAGGTCCTGCACGGCGTCGGCGGCAACGGGTACGCGTACGCCAACAACAACCCGGTGACGCTGTCGGACCCGACGGGTGAGAAGCCCGACGAGTGCGCCCTCATCGGTGTCTCGTGCCGACTGAAGGACAACGGCGGCTGGACCTCCAAGCCGACGCCGGTCTACAAGAAGTACTACATGCTCGACAAGACACCGGCCCAGCGGAAAGCCGTCATCGTCCGCACCAGGGCCAATGTCGAGCAGAGCCGCGCCGTCCTGGCCGCCAAGGAACTCGGCAAGATCGTCCAGGACGAGCTGGGTATCACGGACGCCCTCGACTGCTTCAGCACGGGCAGCCTCGGCTCCTGCGGGGCGACCATCCTCAATGTCGTCACGAGCGCGATCGGCGCGAAGATCGGCCAACTCGCCAAGAAATACGTGTGGAACTGGAAGAAGGGCATCGCACTCGCCAAACGGGTCTGGGGCCTGCTCAGTCAACTCAAGAGCAGCTACGGCAAGTGGCGCACCCTGGACAAGAAGGCCGACAAACTGGAGGACGCGGCCGAGAAGTCGTGCGCGTCCAACAGCTTCACGCCCACGACCAAGGTCCTGATGGCCGACGGCACCACCAAATCCATCAGAGACGTCGACATAGGCGACAAGGTCCTCGCCACCGACCCGAAGACCGGCAAGACCAAGGTCCGCACGGTCACGGCGGAGATCAAGGGCAAGGGCCCCAAGAACCTCGTCAAGATCACGCTCGCCGTCGACGGCAAGAAGTCCGCCAAGAAGTCCCCCAAGACGGCCTCCGTCACAGCGACGGACGGACACCCCTTCTGGGTCCCGGAGTTGGGCAAGTGGCTCGACGCGACGGACCTGCGGTCGGGGCAGTGGCTCCGGACCAGCGCGGGGACGTACGTCCAGGTCGCGGCGGTCGAGCGGTGGACGCAGTCGGCGACGGTTCACAACCTGACGGTTGCGGATCTGCATACGTACTATGTGGGGGCGGGGGCTGCGCCGGTCCTCGTTCACAACAGCAACTCCAACTGTGTAGTCGGGGGTGCTCCTGGCGGCAGGCCTGGTAAACCGTTTACGCCCGCCGGCAAGGGTAAGGTTCTCGATGAGAACCAGGAAAAATATGGGGTGCCAACGTGTGAGATATGCGGCAAGGAGGTTGTTCGGCCCCAGAAATCTCAGCGTGGAGTGACACCCCCCGAAAACGAATGGCAGATCGATCATATTCAGCCCAAGTCGCGAGGTGGGTCCGGCGACCCGTCTAACGGGCAGGTCTTGTGTCGAGTCTGCAACAGGGAAAAGTCGGATAACTGAAGGAAGTGCTCCCGTGAGTGATGAACTGGGCGGGGTGGGCCTCAGCTCGATCCAGCGAAAGATCCACAGCGATGTGGCAGCTCAGGGATGGAGCTGGATCTGGGTCTTTGATCCTGCTGCAGAGCGCCCTCCCTTTACGTACAGCATCGGGTTCGGTTCCAGCTTTGATCACCCCGAAGTGGTCGTTGCGGGGCTCCCGGAGGAGACTTCGGGAAGCGTTTTGAGCTCAGTACACGCCATGCTCGCTGAAGGGAACGCGTATGGCGACGGTGACACGTCGGGCGACATCCTCGAGGGGTTCGATGTGCAATTCCGGGCGATTCCACAAGGCCTCTTGACCTCTAGCCTGGCGCAGGCCTCCGTCTTCTATGGAGAGAGGCCGTTCTCTGCACTCCAGCTGGTTTGGCCCGACGGAGATGGGAACTTTCCGGGTGGAGAATATGCGCCTGCGTGGCTGAGTGATCGACAAGCTCTGTCGCTGTAGCCAAGGGTGGACCTTGCCTTGGATTCAGAATGTGCGACAGTAATGCACAAGCTTCGCCGTGTGTTGTCTGGAGACCTTTGACGGTTCATGTTACGTCGGGGTCGTGGCGGATGTCGTGGTCCCTGCTTTCCGGGAGGATGAGGTAGCCCCATGGCGGTGTTTGACGCGCAAGGAACGGGCTCGGCATAAGCGGGGTCTGGCTCGCGACGCTGACCTGAGCGAGGTCCGGGCGAGATGGGCAGAGCTTGCGGCGCCGGTCGCCTGAGACGTCGAACATCTCGATCAACAGCTCGGAGGTCTTGCTCGTTGCGCTTCATGGGCCATCACCTGATCGGCGGGCAACTCGACGAAGCTCAGTCGAACTCACGCAGAGCTGCGACCAGTTGGCGCCCCTGTGCGGGAGCACGTCGCATGAGTACGCCCGCTGTGGTGTGCAATTCGTTCCATGAGTGCGGGCGTCCGACGACCGCGGCGTCCGGTACGCAGGCCGTGGCGACGGCGAGCGCTTGGGCCGTTTCGCCTGCCCCGGCGAGTGCGTGCGCGAGGCAGGCGCGGAACCAGGTCTTGTCGCGTCGGTACGCGTCCGGCATCGCGGAGAGTCCGGCGGAGAACTGGTCCACGGCTGCTTGCCAGTCGCGCAGGTGCAGCGTCGCCATCCCCCGTTGCAACGTGAACCAGTTGGGTGAGTAGAAGTACATCCATGGCGGCTCGTCCTCGGGGCGTTCGGCTGCCCGGCCCATGACCTCTTGGGCCTCGTCAAGGAGTTGGTGGGCTTCGTCAGCCGCGCCGTTGAGGGCGTGCCCACGGGCTGCCATCTGTGTGGCCATGCCCTGTACGCCGAGGGACGTTCCTGGCGACGACCAGCGGGACGCTTCAGCGAGGCGCACACACCGGGTAGCTCGACCCTTGGACCAGGCCTGATGCGCCTTCATGTTCAGTGTGGTCGCGGCCATGTTGGCGTCCCCGGCTTCCAGCGCCCATTCGTGACTGCGGTCGTACCAGGCGAGGGCTGCGGCTGTCTGATCCTGATCCTGAGCCATCCACGCGAGGAACTGCGCATGCTCGGAGGCCAGCCGCACGACCCGGTCGGCCAAGGAGCCGCGGGCGCTGCTGTACATGTCGACGACCGTACGGAGCTGTTGGCGCATCACGTCCACGAGCGGCCGTGATCCGATGACGTCCTCGGCGCGGCGATGCTCGGCCAGCAGGCCGTCCAGCCAATCGAGGGTCGCGGTGTCCACGCGGCTGTGGGATTCGACCACGCTCGCGACGCGGGTCAACAGGTCTTCGTCGGGGCCCGGCCCGGGGAGGGCAAGGCCGGCGACAGGGGCGACGCCGTGTCGCCCTGCGGCGACCTGCCGTTCGGGTGCTCCGAGCCCCGCGATGATGCGCGCCTGCACCTCGTTCGAGGTCACCAGTCGACGTCCGCGCTCGATGTCCGAGACATCGGACTGCGTGAGGCCGACGCGTATCCCGAGCTTCGTCTGACTGAGGCCGGTGAGTTTCCGGTAGGTACGGAAGACCGCCCCCCCAGTCCTGGCCGGTGAGCGCGGCGAGCAACTGCGGATGGGACCACAGATCGAGGGTGGGTTCCCTGTCCATATCCCGAATATAGGGCGGTCCTATGGGGCCGTGGGATGGGAGCGGCATGCGTCCGCCGTAAGGGTCTTCGTAGAAGGACCCCGGCGACCGCGCGAACGGTCCCGGGGCACGGCCGACTACGAAGGAGTCGACATGAGCGACAGTACGGCCCCCGGTGACATCGCTGAAGTGGGCGCCGGAAGCGGCATGACATTGAGGACTTACGTGGTCGATCGGGAGGGCACGATCACCTCGGACGGCGGCACGAGGCGCGTGGACACGACGGGCGTGATGCTGCCGCCGCTGCGGGACAGCTATCCGCCGTGTTCCTGCCCGCGCTGTTCCGGGAAGCGGGCGCGAGCATGAAGGCGGCCGCGCACGTCATGACGTGCGTCTGTCACGGGTGCGACGAGGAGACGACGCAGCCGGTCGCGGTGGCGCTGTGCCGGGTCCGCCCGGTGCCCTGAGCACGGTGGTGCCCCCCCCCGCTCCCCATATGGAGGGGGCGGGGTGTGGCGCTGTCGACCAGCTCACGGACACGGCGGAGGTCAAGGGCAAGGGCCCCAAGGACCTCGTCAAGGTCACGCTCGCCGTCGACGGCAAGAAGTCCACCAGGACAGCCCCTGTCACCGCGACAGAAGGACACCCCTTCTGGAGCCCGCAGTTGGGCACGTGGCTCGACGCGTCAGGGGTGGAGCCATGCGTACGGTAAGGGCACCGAATAGCTCCATGCCGACATCGAATACGGATGGGCATGGTGAACCGGCTCACCCCTGCGGCCGTTGTGGCAGGCTGATGGAAGACCTGGAGATCAACTGATGTCCCTGATCCGCTTCGACTCGCTCAGCGAGGATCTCCTTGGGGCGCTTGGTGCGGCCGGATGGAGCGGAGACAGGAAGGTTGACGCCGATCGATGGGTGAAGCCGCTGGAGGGCGAAGGGCACCGGTCCCACCCATTGGCGGGGGAAATCCTCGCGTCGGTGGGAGGGCTCTCGATCGAGCCGGTAAATCGAGTTGGGCCGAACTTCAGTAATGATGAGCCTTACAATTTCGATCCCTTTGCCGCTGGATCAGGGCAGCGTGATCTAGCGGCAGAGGTGGAGGGTGTTCTCGGTGGGAACTATTTCCCCATCGGCGAATGGCTCAGTTATTCAAGCGTGTTCGTCGAAGCTGGGGGAAGGGTGGTTGCTGTTGGCATGGGTTGGATATGGGAGCTCGGTTCAACCTTTGAAGACTCCCTGGAGTTGGCGGTGTGCGCGAATCGCCCCCTGGTCTGTCTGCACTCCGATCCGGGACTCGCGCCTTGGCCGAGGCCTGACTCTCGGTGAGGGGCGAGTTCGAACAGGGCATGGAGCACGGAGCAGGTTTGGATTTGACTGCTACCGAGAGGTGTCAGGTCTACGCCACCGACGCCGCGAAGGTCGGCGCCGGGTCGGCGTCGGTTGGTAAACCTGAGAGGCTGTACAAGGTTGCCGTCAATCTTCCTGGCGAGACTGCCGATTGGGCCAGTGCTTCTTCGGGGTGGCTCTGGACTGGGAAGACGTCCGTGCAGATGGCGGTCCAGGTACGCAATACTCTCTGCTATGCAAAGGGAACAGCCTTCGGGGAAATTGTTCGAGTCAGAGCTGATCACGGGCGCAGAGAGTTCGTGGAGTAGCCCTGTGGTCGCATTCTTGGCAAAAATCGAGCACGGGTGCCTGATCTTGCGGGACGCGGGGAGTTGCGATGACGTCGGCGACTGGGACCCGGCGTCGAACAGTTGGTACCGAGAGGGCAGCTCGCTCATCTTCGGTGTTCAGGCCGGTGTCGATGGCCCCGTCGAATGCAAGGTATGGAAGTCGACCCCGCCTGTGGTGCTTCCTGTGAACCTCTTTGAGGTGTCACTCCCATGTCCGTCTGGGTGGCTCGTATTGCACGACCCGAACGAACACACCCGAATGGAGTTCACGGGATTCCGTGGCTCTGTGGCCTGTTCGGTAATGGTGGACGATCCGCAATTTCCGTCAAAGGTTCAGATCTTGCTGAAGGCGGAAGGCGAGTAGTTCCTTGACGTTCGCGCGAACGGGCGAAGCCTTGCATTCGAAGTTTTCGATCAAGAGCTGACGGGGGCTTGGCGCTTCCGGCGCCGCCCGGCGTGAGGGGTCGGTCGGCGCCCCCTCGCGGGGAGGCGACGGTGGCGCCGACCGCTTCCGGGGGTCGGGAGAGCCCCGGAAGGCCAGAGGGCCCGGGACCGGGCCGTGACTCCCTACGTTCGGAGCGTCGGCCCGGGAGGATTGGGCATCGTTGCTGATTTGTCCTGGCGAATGGTTCGTCAGATGGCGGTGCTGGGTGGCTGTTTCCGGCCCATCTGTCTGAGCTCGTCTTCTCTGTCGGTGTTTGCGTACGTCAAGTGAGAGGTCCGTGTCAGGAGGAGGGGGGTGCCTGGACTCCCCTTCTGGCGGGCTTCTACTCTTGCCGCTCACTCAGTTTCCGTACCAGGAGCCACCTTTGCTCTACCGAAAGAGCCTTCTTCGCTTCGGCGTTCCCGCAGTCACGCTCGCCCTCGCGCTCACCGCGTGCGGCGGGGACGACGGCGACTCGAAGAAGTCGAACAGCAAATCCAAGGACGAGGCCCCGGCGGCGGGCTCCCACGCGAAGGACAAGCCGGCCGAGGACAAGCCGAACGGCGGCGGCGCGCTCGGCGCCGGCAAGAGCGCCACCGGCAAGGTGAAGGAGGGCGCCACCCCCGTCACGTACGAAGTCCTCGCACAGAAGGTCGACGTCGGGACCGAGGCCGACACGCAGAAGCTGGTGCGGGACCCGAAGAAGGCCAAGGGGCTCGTCCCCGCCGTCGCGCACCTGAAGTTCACGCACAAGGGCGGCGGCGTCGTGAAGGAGACCCCCGACGCCGCCGACACCACGGAGATCTGGGCCGACGGCCGGCGCGGGGGCCTCGTCATCGGTGCCTCCGAGGACGCGCCCGGCTGCGACGACCCGCTCGACATCGAGGGCTGGAAGCAGGGCGAGAGCCATGTGCTCTGCGAGACCTACCTCGTGCCCAAGGGCTCCAAGGGACTTGAGGTCCACTGGGCCGAGGAGGAGGACGGCGAGCCGTACGTCTGGAAGTTCGCCGGGAAGTAGGCGAAGCGGACGAAGTAGACGTACACCCGTGCGCGGGTGCACGCCCCTCAGGGGGTGAACGACGGCGGCGCCGCCCTCGGCAGGGGAGGGGCGGCGCCGCCGCCGTCGGCCCGGGCCTCACCGGCCACACATCGGCCGCCCGGCACCCGCTCGCTGCCCGTCAGCCGCTTGGCGCGATCTTGGTCGCTCCTCCGTCGCAAGGATGACCCCACCCCCAGAGGTGGACCCCTCCGACCTGCGGTGATCGCTCTCCGCCTACCGGAGGTAACTATTCTTCATACCCGCCGTACCAGCCGGACATGCGCACGCGGCCAGCTTTCTTACCTCAATCTGGCTGAACTTTTGTTGATCGAGCCGTAGTTGACCCTTCGGTCGCCTTACCCTTCACAGGGTGAACCAATTGATGTCCCGCGAGTCCGAATCCGAGTCCGTGCCGCCCGGAGATCTGCCCGGCGCGCTGCCAGAAGAGCTGCGCGCCGAACTCGTGGCCTTCCGTCGCGACTTGCACATGCACCCGGAGCTGGGCCACCAGGAGTTCCGCACCACCGCGGCCCTCAAGGCCCGCCTGGAGGCGGCGGGGCTCGAACCCCGCGTCCTGCGCATCGGCACCGGACTCATCTGCGACATCGGAGGCACCCCCGACGGCACCTCCCGCCCGGCCCGCCCCGACAGCCCAGCCCGCCCCGACCGCCCCGTCCTGGCCCTGCGTGCCGACATCGACGCCCTGCCCATCCCCGACACCAAGACAGGCGTCTCCTACCGCTCCACGGTCCCCGACCGCGCCCACGCCTGCGGCCACGACGTGCACACCACCGTCGTCCTCGGCGCCGGACTCGTCCTCGCCGAGCTCGCGAAGCAGGGGCTCCTTCCGCACCCGGTGCGGCTGATCTTCCAGCCCGCCGAGGAGGTCCTGCCCGGCGGCGCCACGGACGCCATCGACTGCGGCGCGCTCGACGGCGTCGGCCGGATCATCGGCGTGCACTGCGACCCCCGCGTGGACGCAGGCCGCATCGGCCTGCGGCACGGGCCCATCACCTCCGCCTGCGACCGCCTGGAGGTCTCGCTCGACGGCCCCGGCGGCCACACCGCACGGCCGCACCTGACGACGGACCTCGTCACCGCCGCCGCCAAGGTCGTCACCGAGGTCCCCGCCCTGGTGGCCCGCCGCATCGACGCCCGCTCGGGCCTCGCCGTCACCTGGGGCCGCATCGAGGCGGGCCACGCCTGCAACGTCATCCCCCAGCACGCCGAGCTGTCCGGCACCATCCGCTGCCTCGACCTCGCGGCCTGGCGGCAGGCCCCCGACCTCGTGCACGGCGCCATCCAGGAGATCGCCGACCTCTACCGCGCCAAGTCCGAGATCAACTACGTCCGCGGCGTCCCGCCCGTCGTCAACGAACCCGTCGTCACCGACCTGCTCCGGGACGCCATGGCCGCCCGGCGCGGCCACGCCTCCGTCGAGGACACCGAGCAGAGCCTCGGCGGCGAGGACTTCTCCTGGTACCTGGAGCGCGTCCCCGGCGCCATGGCCCGGCTCGGCGTCCGCACCCCCGGCGAGCGCGGCATCCGCGATCTGCACCAGGGCGACTTCGACGCCGACGAACACGCGATCACGGTCGGCGTGGAACTCTTCACGGCCGCCGCCCTCATCGACGCCGCCACGCGTTCCGCCTGAACCTCCGCCTCCGCTCGACGCCCGCGTAACACCCCTTGCGCGGGCGTGACCCGAACCGCTCACGTGGTGTCACCCAATCCACTTCCGTGAGCGTCACCCACACGGGCAGAACACCCCGCCACGAATCGATAACGGCCACCGCCGAAACCGTTCCCCTCCCTTTCTACGCGCGTTAATGTGCGCCGAAATCAGCGCCGTCACCGGTGCGTTGGGGAACGTTCGAAACGTAAGGGGTGCGTCCTATGCGTCGGCGTCGAGTATCGAGGATTTCCCAAGTGGCCGTGGCGGTGGCGACGTTCGCCCTCGTGGCCTCCGCGTGCGGCGGCACCAGCAGCGATGCCGCCAAGGACGACGACGGGGGGAAGAAGGGCGACGGGACGTACTCCGGCAAGGGCATCGGACTCGCGTACGACATCGGCGGCCGGGGTGACCAGTCGTTCAACGACGCCGCGTTCACCGGGTACGAGCGGGCCCGCGAGGACCTGAAGATCGGCGGCATCGCCATGGAGCCGGGCGACGGCGAGTCCAGCGCCGACAAGACCCAGCGCATCGAGACCCTGGCCCGGCAGGGCTACAACCCGGTGATCGGCGTCGGATTCGTGTACGCGCCCGCCGTTCAGGAAGTCGCGAAGAAGTACCCGAAGATCACTTTCGGGATCGTCGACGACGACACCGTCAAGGCCGACAACGTGGCGGATCTCGTATTCCACGAGGAACAGGGTTCGTATCTCGCGGGAGTCGCCGCGGCGAAGGCGACCAAGGTCAAACACGTCGGTTTCATCGGGGGCGTGGACATCCCGATCATCCATAAATTCGAGGCCGGGTTCGTGCAGGGCGTGAAGTCCGTCGACCCGAAGATCAAAATCGAGAAGCGGTATCTGACGGAGAAGCCCGAGGAGGGCGGATTCGCCAGCCCCGACAAGGGGCAGGACGCGGCGAGCGGACAGCTCGAAGCCGGGGCCGACGTGCTCTACCACGCGGCCGGGCTCTCCGGGCAGGGCGTGATCCAGGAGGCCGGGTCACAGAAGAAGTGGGCGATCGGCGTCGACTCCGACCAGTACAAGCAGAAGGCGCTCGCCAAGTACAAGAAGTACATCCTCGGCTCCGCCCTGAAGGACGTCGGCGGCGCCGTCTACGACCTCACCAAGTCCGTCGTCGAGGGCAAGCCGATGACCGGCACCCAGCGCTACGACCTCAAGTCCGGGCGCGTCGGCTTCTCCGACGCCAATCCGGCGTACCGGGACATGAAGGACGTCGTGGCCGCCGTCGAGAAGGCCAAGAAGGACATCGTCGACGGCAAGGTGACGGTCAAGACCCGGCCTTGATCCGGGTTTTGTGTGGTGTGTCCGACGTCGTACGTATAACGGCGTCGGACGTCCGTCCTTGAGTCGTACGTATAACCCGTTGGGCCCCGGTGAATCCGTCGCAGTTCAGGCCTCCGATGGCCGCCGCACCGGGCCGTCACCCGCCCGACGCCTGGTGGCCACAGCTCGATAACGGACCGGACAGAAGGGTTCTTATGTCAGGTCTACGCGCGTTACGCTGCGGCGAAATCAGCGCCGGGTGAGGCGCACTGCACGTACGTGGCACGTCGTGTGTCCCCAGGTCCGCCAAGCCGCGTCCGTACTCACGTCCTTGTACATAAGGAGTTCGTCTCTATGCGCCGGGTGTCCCGAATAGCGCTCGCGTCTGCCGCGACCGCCGCTCTCGCCGTTTCCGCCACCGCCTGCGGCGGTACCTCCAGCGACGCCGCCAAGACCGACGACGGCAAGAGCAAGGGTGTCGCGATCGCGTACGACATCGGCGGCGCCGGCGACCAGTCGTTCAACGACGCCGCCACCGCGGGCATGGACCGCGCCTCCAAGGAGCTCAAGGTCGGCAAGAAGGCCGTCGAGCCCACGGACGGCGAGTCCGACGCCGACAAGGTCCAGCGCCTCACCGAGCTGGCCAAGCAGGGCTACAACCCGGTCATCGGGGTCGGCTACGCCTACGCGCCCGCCATCAAGGAGGTCGCGGCCAAGAACCCGGACGTCACCTTCGGCATCGTCGACGACGCCACCATCAAGGCCAAGAACGTCGCCGACCTGGTCTTCAACGAGGAGCAGTCCTCGTACCTGGCCGGTGTCGCCGCCGCGAAGGCCACCAAGACCAAGACCGTCGGCTTCATCGGCGGTGTCGACAACCCGCTGATCCGCAAGTTCGAGGCGGGCTTCGTCCAGGGCGTCCAGGACACCGACAAGTCGGTCAAGGTCAAGCGCCAGTTCCTCACCGAGAAGGCCGAGGACGGCGGCTTCTCCAGCCCGGACAAGGGCAAGGAGGCGGCCAGCGGCCAGATCGAGGGCGACGCCGACGTGGTCTACCACGCCGCCGGTCTCTCCGGTCAGGGCGTCATCGAGGCCGCCGCCGCCAAGAAGGTCTGGGCGATCGGCGTCGACTCCGACCAGTACAAGCAGAAGGCGCTCGACAAGTACAAGAAGTACATCCTCACCTCGGCCACCAAGGACGTCGCCGGAGCGGTGTACAACCTGGTGAAGTCGGTGAAGGATGACAACGCCGAGGGCGGCGTCGTGCGCGCGGACCTCAAGTCGGGCGGTGTCGGCCTCGCCGACTCCAACCCCGAGTTCACCAAGATGAAGGACCTGCAGGCCGCCCTGAAGAAGGCCGAGCAGGGCATCACCAGCGGCAAGATCAAGGTCAAGACGGCGCTGTAGTGGTGCCGTTACGGCAGCGGAACGGGGTGTGAGGACACTGGCCAGGCGGCCTCCTCGCGCCCCGTTCGCGCGGCCAGGGCCTCAACCACCGCGCCCGGCACCCCAGTTGACGGAGTGCGACAGCCAGACGGCGTCGTACGCCGTGAGCTCGGGCGGTCGTCCGGTGGCCACTGAGGCGTGAAGCAGGGGCACACACCGCGTGTGCGGGTCCGGCCCCTTTCCTTAAGTCCTTCAGGAGAGTGCGCCATCGACGCGTCCACCAGCCCTCCGCCCGCAGACCGCCCCGCAGCCTGTGCCGTCGAACTCGTCGGCATCACCAAGCGGTTCCCGGGCGTCGTGGCCAACCACGACATCCACCTCAGCGTCCGCAAGGGCACCGTCCACGCCCTCGTCGGCGAGAACGGCGCCGGCAAGTCGACGCTGATGAAGATCCTCTACGGCATGCAGAAGCCGGACGAGGGCACCATCGCCGTCGACGGCGACAAGGTCGCCTTCAACAGCCCCGCGGACGCCATCAGCCGCGGCATCGGCATGGTCCACCAGCACTTCATGCTGGCCGACCAGCTGACCGTCCTGGAGAACATCGTGCTCGGCAGCGAGAAGCTGTACGGCATCGGTGCCGGGGCCCGCCGCAAGATCGTGGAGATCTCCGACCGCTACGGCCTCGGCGTGCGCCCCGACGCCTACGTCGAGGACCTCGGCGTGGCCGACCGCCAGCGCGTGGAGATCCTCAAGGTCCTCTACCGCGGCGCCACCACGCTGATCCTCGACGAACCCACGGCCGTGCTCGTGCCGCAGGAGGTCGACGCGCTCTTCGACAACCTGCGCGAGCTCAAGTCCGAGGGCCTGTCCGTCATCTTCATCTCGCACAAGCTCGGCGAGGTCCTCTCCGTCGCCGACGACATCACCGTCATCCGGCGCGGCACGACGGTCGGCACGGCCGTCCCGTCCGAGACCACCCCGCGCCAGCTCGCCGAGCTGATGGTGGGCAGCGAGCTGCCGACGCCGGAGACCGCGGAGTCCACGGTCACCGACCGGCCGATGATCCAGGTCGAGGGCCTGAAGCTGCTCGCCGACGGCGAGTCGGGCCGCGCCCTCCTGGACGACATCTCCTTCACCATCCACGAGGGCGAGGTGCTCGGCCTCGCGGGCGTGGAGGGCAACGGCCAGACCGAACTCATCGACGCCCTCATCGGCCTCAAGCACGCCGACTCCGGCGTCATCCGCATGTCCGGCGAGGACGTCACCGACTGGGCCACCCGCAGGCGGCGCGAGGGCGGCGTCGGCTACATCCCCGAGGACCGCCACCGCCACGGCCTGCTCCTGGACGCCCCGCTCTGGGAGAACCGCATCCTCGGCCACGTCACCGAGAAGCCCAACAGCCGCGGCTTCTGGCTCGACACCAAGGGCGCGCAGGCCGACACCCGGCGCATCGTCGAGGAGTACGACGTCCGTACGCCCGGCATCGACGTCACCGCCGCCTCCCTGTCCGGTGGCAACCAGCAGAAGCTGATCGTCGGCCGCGAGATGAGCCACAAGCCGCGCTTCCTCATCGCCGCGCACCCGACCCGCGGCGTGGACGTCGGCGCGCAGGCGCAGATCTGGGACCAGATCCGCGAGGCGCGCCGCGAGGGCCTCGCGGTGCTGCTCATCTCCGCCGACCTGGACGAGCTGATCGGCCTGTCCGACACCCTCCGCGTGATCTACCGCGGCCGGCTCGTCGCGGACGCCGACCCGGCGACGGTCACCCCGGAGGAGCTGGGCTCGGCGATGACGGGCGCGGCCTCCGGACACCTGGAGCACGTCGAGGACGGCGCGGCCACGGACGCCGGGTCCGCCGCCGACGCCCCCGCCGACGCAACCGAAGAAGCCGCCCCGGAGGACGAGGCCCGATGAAGAAGTTCGACAAGGAGCGGGTGCTCCTCGCGGTGGCCGGTCCGGTCATCGCGCTCATCGCGGCCGTCGCCCTGACGTCGGTCGTGCTGCTCGCCTCGGGCAAGAGCCCGATCGAGCCGTACAGCCTGATGTTCGAGCAGGCCGGGTTCTCCGACGTCCAGGTCCTGATCATCAACCAGGCCGGGATGTACTATCTGGCGGCCCTCGCGGTGGCGATCGGCTTCCGCATGAACCTGTTCAACATCGGTGTGGACGGCCAGTACCGGCTCGCCGCGATGGTCACGGCCGTCGTCGGCGCGCACGTCTCGCTGCCGTCCGGCCTCCAGATCCCGCTGCTCATCCTGGTCGCGATGCTGACCGGCGCGTTCTGGGCGGGCATCGCGGGCATCCTGAAGACCACCCGGGGCGTCAGCGAGGTGGTCGCCACGATCATGCTCAACGCCATCGCGACGAGCGTCATCGGCTACCTCACCCTCACCGAGAACTTCGGCGTCCCGGTGGGCAACAACCAGACCACCGGCGTCATGCACAAGTCCGGCTGGTTCCCCGGCATCTCCATGGGCGACTCCGGCGAGATCTACGGCTTCGTGGTCATCGCGGCCCTCGGCGGCGTCCTGTACTGGCTGGTCCTCAACCGCACCCGCTTCGGCTTCGACCTGCGCGCCACCGGCGCCTCGCAGTCGGCGGCCGCCGCCTCCGGTGTGAACGCCAAGCGCATGGTGCTCACCGCCATGATCATCTCGGGCGCGGTCGCGGGCCTCGCGGGCATGCCGATCCTGCTCGGCGACGTCCACACCTACAGCCTGAGCTTCCCCACCGGCCTCGGCTTCACCGGCATCACCATCGCCCTGCTCGGCCGCAACAACCCGGTCGGCATCGCGTTCGCCGCCCTGCTCATCGCCTTCCTCGACAAGGCGTCGCCCGCTCTCGACTACGCCCAGCCGGTGGCGTACGACAAGGAGATCGCGGTGATCATGCAGGGCCTCATCGTGATCGCGGTCGTCGTCTCCTACGAGGCGGTACGCCGCTGGGGCCTGCGCCGCCAGCAGCAGCGCGTCGGTGAGGAACTGGCCGCCGCGGCCCGTGCCGCCGGTGCCGACAACGGCAACAACGGCAACAACGACACCGTGAAGGAGGTGGCTGCCCGATGAGCACGGCAACCGTCACCAAGGCCGCGCCCGCCGCTCCCCAGCCGGGCCGCCGCCGCATCTCGCTCCCCGTCCTGCTCCTGATCATCGCGGGCGTCCTGGTCCTGACCTCCGTGGTCCGGCTCATCACCGACGCCCACGGCATCACCTCCACCGGCCAGATGTCCGGCGCCCTGCGCCTGGCCGTGCCGATCGGCCTCGCGGGCCTCGGCGGCCTGTGGGCCGAGCGCGCGGGCGTCGTCAACATCGGCCTCGAGGGCATGCTGATCCTCGGCACCTGGTTCGGCGCCTGGGCGGGCTACCAGTGGGGCCCGTGGGTCGGCATCGTCTTCGGCGTGCTCGGCGGGGCGCTCGGCGGCCTGCTGCACGCCATCGTCACGGTCACCTTCAACGTCAACCACATCGTCTCCGGTGTGGCCCTGAACATCCTCGCCCTCGGCACCACGCGCTACCTCTCCACCTTCGCCTTCGAGGGCGAGGAGGGCGGTACGTCGAAGCAGTCGCCCGGCGTCGAGTCCCTCGGCAAGTTCTCCGTGCCGGGGCTCTCGGACTGGCTGCACGACCTCAACCAGAAGCACTGGTTCCTGGTGTCCGACATCGCGGGTCTGCTCGGCGGTCTGCTCACCGACGTGTCGCCGCTGACCCTCATCGCCGTCGCGATGGTGCCGCTCAGCTGGTTCATCCTCTGGCGCACGGCGTTCGGCCTGCGCCTGCGCTCCTGCGGCGAGAACCCGATCGCGGCGGAGTCCCTCGGCGTCAACGTCTACAAGTACAAGTACCTGGCCGTCATCATCTCCGGCGGCCTCGCGGGCCTCGGCGGCGCGTTCCTGTCCCTGGTCGCCTCCAACATCTACCTGGAGGGCCAGACCGGCCAGCGCGGCTACATCGGCCTCGCCGCCATGATCTTCGGCAACTGGATGCCGGGCGGACTCGCGCTCGGCGCCGGCCTGTTCGGTTACACCGACAGCCTGAAGCTGCGGGGCGGCGGCACGAATGTCCACGCCCTGCTGCTCCTGATCGCCATCCTTCTCCTCATCGGCGCGGCCTACCTGATCTGGCGCAAGCGCTACGTCCCCGCGGTGATCACCGCGGCGGCGTCGGCGCTGATGTTCCTCTGGTACGGCCTCACCGACGAGGTGCCGAACCAGGTCGTCACCGCCACGCCGTACGTCGTCACGCTGCTGGTGCTCTCGCTCTCCGCGCAGCGGCTGCGGATGCCGAAGGCGGACGGGATGCCGTACCGGAAGGGACAAGGGAAATGACGCACTCTGCCGAGGGGCGGCGACCGTGACCGCCGCCGCGGACGTCGACTGGGACGACCTGCGGGATGCCGCGCGCGAGGCCATGTCCCGCGCGTACGCGCCCTACTCGGGCTTCCCGGTCGGCGCCGCGGCCCGCGCCGACGACGGCCGCACCGTCACCGGCTGCAACGTCGAGAACGCCTCGTACGGCCTCGGCCTGTGCGCCGAGTGCGGCCTGATCTCGCAGCTCCAGCTGACCGGCGGCGGCCGCCTCACGCACTTCACCTGCGTGGACGGCAAGGGCGACATCCTGATGCCGTGCGGCCGGTGCCGTCAGCTCCTGTACGAGTTCGGCGGACCCGGGCTGCTTCTGGAGACGTCGTCCGGGGTGCGGTCCCTGGGCGACATGCTGCCGGACGCGTTCGGGCCCGAGCACCTGAACTGAGCCCAACCGGGCAGGGCCCCCGCCGAGTTGGCGGGGGCCCTGCCGCTTCCTGGCTCTATGCGCGTAGAGTCGTGTCGACGCACGCCGGTCACTGACGACCGGCACCGCCGGAAGGGATTTCTGCCATGGACGTAATCTCCGTCATCCGTACGAAGCGGGACCGGGGCGAGCTGAGCGACGAGCAGATCGACTGGGTCATCGACGCGTACACGCACGGCGCCGTCGCCGACGAGCAGATGTCGGCCCTGGCCATGGCGATCCTCCTGAACGGCATGAACCGCCGTGAGATCGCCCGCTGGACGGCGGCGATGATCGCCTCCGGCGAGCGCATGGACTTCTCCTCGCTGTCCCGCCCCACCGCCGACAAGCACTCCACGGGCGGCGTGGGCGACAAGATCACGCTGCCGCTCGCGCCGCTGGTCGCGGCCTGCGGTGCGGCCGTGCCGCAGCTGTCCGGGCGCGGGCTCGGCCACACCGGCGGCACGCTCGACAAGCTGGAGTCGATCCCCGGCTGGCGCGCGCTCCTCTCCAACGAGGAGATGCTGGACGTCCTGAACGGCGCGGGCTCCGTCATCTGCGCGGCGGGCGACGGCCTGGCCCCGGCCGACAAGAAGCTGTACGCCTTGCGTGACGTCACCGGCACCGTCGAGGCGATCCCCCTCATCGCCTCCTCCATCATGTCCAAGAAGATCGCCGAGGGCACGGGCTCGCTGGTCCTGGACGTGAAGGTGGGCTCCGGTGCCTTCATGAAGACCCTGGACGACGCCCGCGAACTGGCGTCCACGATGGTGGGCCTGGGAACCGACCACGGCGTCCGCACGGTCGCCCTCCTGACGGACATGTCGACCCCGCTCGGCCTGACGGCGGGCAACGCCCTCGAAGTCCGCGAGTCCGTCGAGGTCCTGGCGGGCGGTGGCCCCGCCGACGTCGTCGACCTCACCCTCGCCCTGGCCCGCGAGATGCTCGACGCGGCGGGGCTGTCGGACGCGGACCCCGCGAAGGCCCTCGCCGACGGCTCCGCGATGGACGTCTGGCGCCGGATGATCTCCGCCCAGGGCGGTGACCCGGACGCGGCGCTCCCCGAGGCCCGCGAGACGCACACCGTCACGGTGCCCTCCTCCGGTGTCCTCACCCGCCTCGACGCGTACGACATCGGCGTCGCGGCGTGGCGTCTGGGTGCCGGGCGGGCCCGCAAGGAGGACCCCGTCCAGGCGGGCGCGGGCGTCGTCCTGCACGCCAAGCCGGGCGACTCCGTCGTGGCGGGCCGGCCCCTCCTCACCCTCCACACGGACACCCCCGAGCGGTTCGAGTACGCCCTGGAGGCCCTGACCTCCACGTACGACGTGTCCCCGACGGGAACGGACTTCTCCCCCCGCCCCACGATCCTGGACCGCATCAGCTGACCCCTGACGCCGCCACCCCTGACGCCGCCACTCCCGGCGCCACCACCCCCGACGTCGCCACCACCCCAGGGGGCTCCGCCCCCGGCCCCCCCCATCGGCCTGAACGGCCTCGTCCTCAAGCGCCGGACGGGCTATTACCCCCACCCACCCACCCTTTCCGCCCTCCGTGCGGGTGGGGGAGCGGTTCGGTCCTGGGGGCAGGGCCGGGGGGGGGCGGACGCCGCAACTCGTCGGGCGGGGTGGGCGGGTAGGCCCCGCCTGACGGGCAGCACCTGCCTTGACGTCGTGTGGTGGGCGCCCCGTTCGTCCGTGCCCGGGGGGAGCACCGGCCTTGACGTCGTGTGGTGGGCGCCTTGTCCGCCCCTGCCCGGGGGGAGCACCCGTCTTGACGTCGTGTGGTGGGCGCTCCGTTCGCCCCTTCCCCGGGGGGCAGCACGCGCCTTAACGCCGCGCGGAGGGCGCCCTGTCCGCCCCTGCCCGGGGGGGGCGGCACCCGCCTCGACCTCGTGTGGAGGACGCCCCGCCCACCCCCGCCCCGACGGGCGGCACCCGCCTCGACCTCGCGCGGAAGGCGCCCCCTCTCGCCCCTGCCCGGAGGGCAGCACCCGCCTTAACGCCGCGCGGAGGGCGCCCCGTCCGTCCCTGCCCGAGGGGCGGCACCCGCCTCGACCTCGTGCGGAGGAAGCCCCGCCCACCCCGGCCCGGAGGGCCAGCCGCCACCTACCTCCGCCCGGAGGGCAAACTCCCACCTACCTCCGCCCGGAGGGCCAGCCGCCACCCACCCCGGCCCGGAGGGCCAGCCGCCACCTACCCC
>NZ_JNXT01000057.1 GCF_000716675.1 Streptomyces alboflavus | reverse complement strand
GCCCAGCCCCCCGCCGCACCCCAGGCCCCGGCCCCGGCCGCCCCGGACCCGTACGCGGCCCCGGCCCCCGTCGCCCAGCCGGCCCCGGCCACCCCCGCCGCCGCGTACACGGGCGGTGGCCCCGACCCCCGCTCCCTCTGGCCGAACATCCTCGACGCGGTCAAGAACCGCCGCCGCTTCACCTGGATCCTGCTCAGCCAGAACGCCCAGGTGGCCGGGTTCGACGGCACCACGCTCCAGCTCGGCTTCGTGAACGCCGGTGCCCGGGACAACTTCGCGTCCAGCGGCAGCGAGGACGTCCTGCGGCAGGCGCTGACGGAGCAGTTCGGGGTGCAGTGGAAGGTCGAGGCGATCGTCGACCCTTCCGGCGGCTCGGCACCGCCACCCGCGGCGAGCGGATTCGGCGGCGCCCCCGTGGCCCCCCGCCCCGCCCCGCAGCAGCCCGCGCCGCCGCAGTCCCCCGCACCGTCGCCGACCCCGGCCCCGCAGCAGCCCGGTCCCGCCCAGTCGGCGTCCGCGCCCCCCGCCCCCCAGCAGGGGCAGTCGCGGCCCCCGGCCCCCGCGCCCGCCCAGGCCCCGCCGTCCAGAGCCCCGGAGCACGTCGCCCCCGAGGACGACATCCCCGAGGACGACGACCCGGACCTGGTCGACTCGGCCCTCTCCGGCCATGAGCTGATCGTGCGGGAACTGGGCGCGACGGTCGTCGAGGAGTACACGAACGAATAGGGAACCTCCAGGTCCGAGCCCCTCACCTGGAGAAACCCACAAGCCCCGGGCGCGCCCCGCCTCGGACGCCCGAACAAAGGCACCCCGTCCGCCGGGCTAGGCTGACCCCCGTGAAGGTCCTCGTCATCGGCAGCGGTGCCCGCGAACACGCCCTGTGCCGCTCCCTGTCCCTCGACCCCGCGGTCACCGCCCTGCACTGCGCCCCCGGCAACGCCGGGATCGCGGACGTGGCCGAGCTGCACCCGGTCGACGCCCTCGACGGCGCCGCCGTGGCCGGGCTCGCCACGAAGCTCGGCGCCGCGCTGGTGATCGTCGGACCGGAGGCGCCCCTGGTCGCCGGGGTCGCCGACGCCGTGCGGGAAGCGGGCATCCCGTGCTTCGGGCCGTCCAAGGAGGCCGCGCAGCTGGAGGGCTCCAAGGCCTTCGCCAAGGACGTGATGGCGGGCGCAGGCGTGCCCACCGCCCGCAGCTACGTCTGCACCACCCCCGAAGAGGTCGACGCGGCCCTCGACGCCTTTGGCGCGCCGTACGTCGTCAAGGACGACGGCCTCGCCGCGGGCAAGGGCGTCGTCGTCACCGACGACATCGCGCAGGCCAGGGAGCACGCCCTCGCCTGCGGACGCGTCGTCATCGAGGAGTTCCTCGACGGCCCCGAGGTCTCTCTCTTCGCCGTCACCGACGGCGAGACCGTCGTCCCGCTGCGCCCCGCCCAGGACTTCAAGCGCGCCCTCGACGGCGACGAAGGCCCCAACACCGGCGGCATGGGCGCCTACTCGCCGCTGCCCTGGGCCGACCCCAAGCTCGTCGACGAGGTGCAGGAGACGGTGCTCCAGCCGACCGTCGACGAACTGCGCCGCCGCGGCACCCCCTTCTCCGGGCTCCTGTACGCCGGGCTCGCGATCACCAGCCGCGGCGTCCGCGTCATCGAGTTCAACGCCCGCTTCGGCGACCCCGAGACCCAGGTCGTCCTCGCCCGCCTCAAGACCCCGCTCGCGGGCCTCCTGCTGGCCGCGGCGAACGGCACCCTCGCCGACCTGCCGCCGCTGCGCTGGAGCGACGACGCGGCCGTCACCGTCGTCATCGCCTCGCACAACTACCCCGGTACGCCGCGCACCGGTGACCCCATCGAAGGCCTCGCCGACGTCGCGGACCAGGACGCCCCGGACGCGTACGTCCTGCACGCCGGGACCAGGCGCGACGGCGACGCGGTCGTCAGCGCGGGCGGCCGCGTGCTGTCCGTGACGGCGACCGGCGCCGACCTCGCGCAGGCGCGCGAGCGCGCGTACGCGGCGGTCGGCCGCGTACGCCTCGACGGCTCCCAGCACCGCACCGACATCGCCGAGCAGGCGGCGCGGGGCGGCGCCGCGTAACCCCGCGGGACGGCACCGGGAGCGGGTGGCCCGAGGCCGCGTAGCCCGCATGGCCCGGGTCGCCCCCCCGTCACTCCTGCCCCTGTGCCCCACGGGTCTACGGTCCTCCGTAGACCCGTCCGGCGTTACCGAGGGTGTCCGCTGGGGCCGCCGTATGACGGCCGCCGACTTGCCGGAGCGGCGGGTCCGGTCGGTGCGCCGGACGTCGGTCCCGGGGCCCGTGCCCACGGGCCCGCACGTCGTTCACCGGCCTCCCGTGGAGCGGGCCAGCTTTGCCCAAAGCCATTCCATCGAGTGACCGGTCGGCCATCCGGCTGACGGTGACCGGCACCCCAACTAGGGTGCGGCGAAGGCATGGAAGGCACTCACAGCCAAACAGCCCACCGGCATTGCGATGTCGGTGGCGGGTGCCACAGTGGGGGAGTGAGCAACGCCAACGACGTGCGCCGTCGGCTCCGGCCGCCGGCCGAGCTGTAGGCAGCAGGGGGTGACTTCGGTCGTGTCAGGTATGGGTGTGGAGGTGGGCGCGCGGGCCGCGCGTTCCCGGGCCCTCGCCGTGCTGCGCATCCGCAGCCGGGCGCTGGCCGTCGCCCTGCTGCCCGCGGCCGTCGCCGTCGTGCTGCTCGCCGCCACGGCCATGGGGCACATAGGCGGCGGCAGTTGGGCCGCGGCGCGCTGGGCCGTGACGGTCCTCGCGGTGCTCGTGCTGCTCGGCGCCGGGGCCGTCGCCCTCGTCGTCGCGCGGGCCAGACCCGCGATGAGCCCGACCGTCCCGATCACGGAGGCCTCCGCCCCCGATCTGTACCGCCTGGTGCGCGACCTCGCCGACCGCCTCGAAGTCCCCGCCCCCTCGGCCATAGCTCTCACCCCGGACTGCGACAGCTGGCTGGAGGACCGCACCCACCGGGCGCACGGGACCCCGGCCGACACGGCCGCCCCCGGCACGGGCACCGGCCCGGACGGTGCGCGCGCGGAGCTGCCCACCCCGCCCCACGGCACGGCCATCCAGGGCGCCCGGCCGCCCCGCCGCCGCGCTCCCGTCGCCCCCGTCCTCGTCATCGGCTCGCCCTTCCTGTGGTGGATGCGCGTCGGCGAGCTGCGCGCCGTGCTCGCCCCCGTCGTCGCGGGTACGGGTCCCTCGGCGCACCCCGACATAGCCGCAGCCCGTCGTTTCGTACGCGGCCTCGATGCCGCCGTCGCCGTCGCGTCGGCGCCGGGGCGCGGGCCGCTCGCGCGTACCGTCCTCGGTGGTGTCGGGAAGGTGGCGCGGCTGCTCCTGCGCAGCTGCCGCGTGCACGCCGCGGAGATGGAGCGCGGCGTCGCGGCGGCCGCGGCCGAGCGGGCCCAGAGCGTGGACTACGGCGTGCGGATCGTCGCCCAGGAGCAGGTCGGCCTCGCGTACGCCGGGTGGGACCGGCTCCTGACCCGGGTCGCGCTGCCCGCCTGGCGCATGGGGCGGTGGCCCTCGCGGCTCGACGCGGGTGTCGTCTCCGCCCTCACCGAACTCTCCCGGCGCGACCGCCTCGCCGAAGGGTTCGCCTCCCGGCTCGGGGAGCGGCCCGCGTGCGACCTCCTCGAGGAGCCCGGCGCGGTGGACGAGGCGGCCTCGCTGCTCGCCGCCCGGCTGTTCCACGGCGGGCCCGCCGAGCCCGGGCCCGGCTGGGCGCCGGTGGCCTGGCAGGAGTATCCGGACGAGGTCGTCGACCGGAAGTGGCGGATGGACGCGGCGCGGCTCCACCGCGTCCTGGACGCGCTCGGCGTCAGCCGCTCCAGCGACCCGACGGCGGGTGACCCCAAGGGGCCGACGCTCGGGCGCGTTCTTGAGCATCTGACGGACCCGGAGGCGATGGCGCGGCGGGCGGCGGCCGAGGTCGGCGCGGGCTCTGCCGGGGCCGGTCGCACCCGGCCCGGCCTCACCGAGTCCGGTGCCGCCGATGCCGACGGGGCCGAAGCGGGGCTCACGGACGCCGAGTTGGCGCAGGCCGGATTTGCCGCCGCCGTCGATCCGGCCGACGTCGTCGACGCCCCGGAGGGGCCGGGCGGGGAGCTGGCCGCGCGGCTCAGCGCCGAGGTGGCCCGGGAGGAGGCCGCGGCGCCGCCTCGGCCCGCGCCGGCGGGGCAGGGGCCGGACGAGGCGCTGTGGGACGACGGGGTGCTGCCGTTGTTCCCGCTGCAACCGCCGCGGTCCGGGCGGGAGTTGCTGGCCGATCACGTCACGGCGATGGTGTGCTGTGCGGCCGTGGACACGGCGGGGGCGTCGCCGGGGCTCGACTGGTTGGACGGGCCCTCGCTCCTGCTGCGCGGGGAGCGTGCCGCCGACCTCGCCCCGCGGGTCCTCACCCTCGTCGAGGACGGCGACCCCGAGCCGCTCCGCCACTGGCTCACCGAACTGGGCGTCCGCCCCGAAAAACCGGTCCGCCTGGTCTGACCCCCCGGCCCGCCCCGGATCGCGCTCCGCGCTCGTCCTCAAACGCCGGACGGGCTCTCTCACCCACCCGCCCAACCTTGCACCTGCCGAGCAACAGCCCGGCACCTTCAGGCCGACGTCGGGGCAATTTCAGCCCGTCCGGCGCTTGAGGACGAGGCGCGCAGCGCCGATCCGGCGGCGCCCCCGTCCCACCCGAGGGGAACACCCACCCCCGCCGCCCCAGGGCCAGACCCCCCCACCCAGCACCAATTCACGACGAACGGTAACGACACACGTGCGTAATGTGATGTGCTGGGTCCGGCAGCCGACACGGCCACGTGGGACAGTGCAGAGCCGGAACAGCACAGAGCCGGAACAGCGCAGAGCCAAGGGCGTACCCCCGCCGCACCACCCGTGTCGCCCAGGCCGGGGGAGCGAGGGAGGGGACAACGCATGGGACCGGAGCCGATCCGCCGCTGGGAGTCGGGCGCCCTCGCCCACGCCGTGACCGACCCGTTCGGCCAGGGCCCCCTGCCCTGGCTCCGCGGCGCCGAGCACTACTTCGACGACACGGGCCAGGTAGTCCCCTGGTACGTGGACCACACCCCCGGCGCCACCGGACCCGTCCCCGCCCCCCGCACCGGCAGCCCCCGCACAGCCGACGACATACACCGCCAGATCAAGGGTTTCACCAGCACCGGAGCCGCCGCCCCCGGCGAGGCGATCGACTTCCACATCACCGTGGACCCGCCCCAGCAGTTCAGCGTGGACATCTACCGCATCGGCCACTACAGCGGCGACGGCGCCCGCAAGATCACGACGAGCCCCCGCCTCTCCGGCATCGTCCAGCCCGCCCCGCTCGCCGCCGACCGCACGGTCTCCTGCCACCACTGGTGGCTGTCCTGGCGCCTGCAGATCCCGTCGTACTGGAACATCGGGGCGTACGTGGCGGTCCTCACCACCACCGACGGCTACCGCTCGCACGTCCCCTTCACGGTCCGCGACAGCGTCCCCCCGGGCCCCGGCGAGCCCGTCGCCCCCTCGGCGGACCTGCTCGTCCTGCTGCCCGACATCACCTGGCAGGCGTACAACCTCTACCCGGAGGACGGCCACACCGGCGCCAGCCTCTACCACGCCTGGGACGACTACGGCCGGCTCCTCGGCGAGAGCGAGGCCGCGACGACGGTCTCCTTCGACCGGCCGTACGCGGGCGCGGGCCTGCCCCTGCACGTGGGCCACGCCTACGACTTCATCCGCTGGGCCGAGCGCTACGGCTACGACCTCGCGTACGCCGACACCCGCGACCTGCACGCGGGCCGCATCGACCCGACCCGCTACCGGGGCCTGGTCTTCCCCGGCCACGACGAGTACTGGTCGGCGGCGATGCGCCGCACCACGGAGCTGGCCCGCGAGTCCGGCACGTCCCTGGTCTTCCTGTCCGCCAACACCATGTACTGGCAGGTCGAGTTGGGCCCGTCCCCCTCAGGCGTCCCGGACCGCCTGCTGACCTGCCGAAAACGCCGGGGTCCCGGCAAGGCCGCGCTGTGGCGCGAAGTCGACGTACCCGAGCAGCAGTTGATGGGCATCCAGTACGCGGGCCGGGTCCCCGAGCCGCACCCGCTCGTCGTCCGCAACGCCGACCACTGGCTGTGGGAGGCGACCGGCGCGCACGAGAGCGACGAGATCGACGGCCTGGTCGCGGGCGAGGCCGACCGCTACTTCCCGCGCACCGCGCTCCCCGAGCACCAGGGCCGCATCCTGCTCGCCCACTCCCCGTACGAGGACAGCGAGGGCGCCGTGCGCCACCAGGAGACCTCGCTGTACCGCGCCCCCTCCGGCGCCCTCGTCTTCGCGTCGGGCACCTTCGCCTGGTCCCCGGCCCTGGACCGCCCCGGCCACATCGACCCACGCGTCCAGCGCGCCACGGCCAACCTCCTGGACCGCATCTGCAAACGCGACTGAGGCAGGACCCGCGGACCCGGCCGCGGCCCGGCCCTCCGAGGACACCGCCGAGGCCCGTTCGCGTTCACCACGCCCCATCCGGGCAACCCGTGGCCAAGACCAGCTCCCGCATACGGGAGAATCGAGCCACTTGGACAGAACCACGGGGAGGAACCGTGTCCGGATTCGTCGAAAAGCCCGAGCCGATTCAGGTTCCGGGTCTGGTGCATCTGCACACCGGCAAGGTGCGCGAGCTGTACCAGAACGAGGCGGGCGACCTCGTGATGGTCGCCAGCGACCGCATGTCCGCCTATGACTGGGTGCTGCCCACCGAGATCCCCGACAAGGGGCGGGTGCTGACCCGGCTCTCGCTGTGGTGGTTCGACCAGCTCGCCGACCTGGCCCCGAACCACGTCATCTCCACCGACGTGCCGTCCGGCGCCCCCGCCGACTGGGAGGGCCGCACCCTCATCTGCAAGTCCCTGGCGATGGTCCCGGTCGAGTGCGTGGCCCGCGGCTATCTGACGGGCTCGGGCCTCGTCGAGTACAACGACACCCGCACGGTCTGCGGCCTCGCGCTGCCCGAGGGCCTGGAGAACGGCTCCGAGCTGCCCGCGCCGATCTTCACGCCCGCCACGAAGGCGGACGTCGGCGAGCACGACGAGAACGTGTCGTACGAGGAAGTGGCCCGCCAGGTCGGTGCCGACACCGCCGCCCAGCTGCGGCAGGCGACCCTCGCCGTGTACAGCCGCGCCCGCGACATCGCCCGTGAGCGCGGTCTGATCCTCGCCGACACCAAGTTCGAGTTCGGCTTCGACGGGGACACCCTGGTCCTCGCCGACGAGGTCCTCACCCCGGACTCGTCCCGCTTCTGGCCGGCCGACACCTGGAAGCCGGGCCGCGCCCAGCCGTCCTTCGACAAGCAGTACGTGCGCGACTGGCTCACCTCGGCCGCGTCCGGCTGGGACCGCGCGAGCGAGCAGCCGCCCCCGCCGCTGCCCGCGGACGTGGTGGCGGCGACCCGCGCCAAGTACATCGAGGCGTACGAGCGGCTCACGGGAACCGCCTGGGCGTAGGACACGACCGCAGGCACGACAGAGCCCCCCGGTTCCGAGGAACCGGGGGGCTTTCGCTGAGCGGACGACCAGGTTCGAACTGGCGACCTCAACCTTGGCAAGGTTGCGCTCTACCAACTGAGCTACGTCCGCGCTGCGCCGAAGCGCGAGAGCCACTATACCCAACCTCGCTCCCGCGCGAGACGCACCGCCGCGTGCCGGTTCTCCGCACCGATCTTGGTGACGGCCGAGGAGAGGTAGTTGCGGACCGTTCCCGGCGAGAGCGCGGCCCGCTCCGCGATCTCCGACACGGGCGCGCCGTCGGCGGCGAGTTCGAGCACCTCGGCCTCGCGGACGGTCAGCGGGGAGTCCCCGGCGGAGATCGCGTCGGCGGCCAACTCCTGGTCCACGTACCGGTTTCCCGCGTGCACGGAACGGATGATCTCCGCAAGCCGTTGCGCACTGACCGTCTTCGGGACGAACCCCCGCACACCCGCTTCGAGCGCCCGCTTGAGGTGCCCCGGGCGGCCGTGGCTGGTGACGATCATGGTGCGGCAGTCGGGGAGTTCCTCCCGCAGCGTTGTGGCGACACTCACACCGTCGGCGCCCGGCATCTGCAGGTCGAGCACGGCGACGTCCGGCCGGTGCGCCCGCGCCATGGCGAGCGCCTCGGGTCCGGTCGCGGCCTCGGCGACGACGACGAGGTCGTCCTCCAGGGCGAGCAGGGCGGCGAGCGCGCCGCGGATCAGATGCTCGTCGTCGGCGAGCAGCACGCGTACGGCGGTCATGAGGCCTTGGCCTCCGGGGTGAGCGGGACGGCGTCCGCCGGGTCGGGTGCCCGGTCCGGGCGGCCGGGCCCCGGCAGCGGCACCCGTGCCGTGAGCCGGAAGCGCCCGTCCGCCGCGGTGTGCTCCAGCGTGCCGCCCACGGTGGCGAGCCGTTCCCCGAGCCCCCTGAGCCCGGACCCGCCGCTGCCGACGGGGGCCTCGGGCGCCCCGTCGTTCTCGATGGTCAACTCCGTACGTCCTTCCGTCACCGAAACCGTGATGGTGCACGTCTCCGCGTCGCCGTGCCGCAGCACGTTGGTGGTGCCCTCGCGCACGACCCACCCGAGCGCCGCCTGCACGGCCGGGGGCAGCCCGACGGGCGCCCCGGACACCCGGCAGACGATCCCGGCGGCCTCCAGGACGCCCTGCGCCCCGGCGAGTTCGGCGCCCAGCTCGGCCTCGCGGTAGCCGCGGACGACGTCCCGTATCTCCCGCTGGGTCTCCTGCGCGATCCGCTGCACCTCGACCATCTGGTCCACCGCCTCGGGCCTGCCGCGCCGGGCGAGCTGCACGGCGAGCTCGCTCTTGAGCGCGATGACGGCGAGGTTGCGGCCCATGACGTCGTGCAGGTCGCGGCCGAACCGCAGGCGTTCCTCGGCGACGGCGAGGCGGCCCTCGGTCTCGCGGGCCCGCTCGGCCTCCCACATCACCGCGAGCGTCCAGGCTCCGCAGCGCGAGGTGAGCAGCGAGACCAGGCCGCCGACGGCGATGAGCACGGCCAGGGCGGCCAGCAGCCCGCCGCGCGTCCCCACGGCGGCGAAGGCGGCAAGCAGGACGACGAGGATGCCCGCGAGCTGGCGGAAGAAGCTCCGGATCGACACGGCGAAGCCCAGCGCCTCCGCGTACGGGGTGATCAGGAACAGCAAGCCGAGGCCGATCACGCCGCCCTTGACGCCGTCGATGTGCTGGAGCGCGAGGGCGAGGCCGAAGCCGGCGACGGTGAGGCCGAACATGACGGCCAGGTCGCGGCGCGGGAACGGGGCGCGGCCCAGGTAGTGGTCGAGGGCGCGGCGCAGCGTGCGGTTGACCTGCACGCACTGGAGCGCGGCCACCACGATCATCGACCAGCCGAGGAGCTGCGCGGTGGTCTCGTGCCGCAGGTTCAGGCCGATCGGCACCGCGCACCAGCTGAGGAAGAAGATCCACGGCACGGTGTGCCACATGACCATGCTCTGCAGCTCGACCTGTTCGATCTTCCTCAGACCGCGCCAGCGCCGTTGCCAACCCCGGATCCTGCCCACCGCTCCCTGTCCTCTCCCTCTCCCCGTCCCTGTTCCCTTCGCCCGCCCGGCAGGCCCCTGACCGGCGCCGCTAGCGCCGCGGCTCCCAGCGGAACCACCTGCGTACAGCAAACACGCCGACCACGATCCAGGCCACCGCGATGGCGAGGGCGCGCAGCGCCTCACCGGCGTCGAGCTCACCGGTCCAGCCGCCGCGGATCAGCGCGATCACGGGGGACAGCGGAAGCAGCTCGCAGATCCTGGCCAGCTTGTCCGGCATGACTTCGAGGGGCACGGTCGCGCCGGAGCCGATCAGGGAGGCGATCAGCAGCGGCATGACCATGACCTGGGCGCTCTCCACGCTCTGGCTGACGATCGAGGTGACCGCGGCGAGCAGCGGGAACATCACGAGTCCGAGGACCAGGCCCAGGGCCACGTAGTGCACGGCACCGGGAGTGCCCACGTCGAGCAGGACGGCGCACATGCCCATGAGCACCAGGGACTGGACGAGCCCGATGGCGACGGACGGCAGCGCCGCGCCCGCGAGGATCTCGGTGTCCCGCACCTCGCCGGTGCGCAGCCGCTTGAGCACGAGTTCCTGGCGCCGGGCCGCGTACACGCTGACCAGGGTCGAGTACACGGCGAAGAGCAGGGAGAAGGCGATCGCGGACGGCAGCAGGACCGAGCCGACGGAGAGCCCGGTGCCCTTCAGGTCCATTTCCTGGGCCGCCGACTTCATGGTGAAGGGCACGACCAGGGGCACGAAGAGCGCCGCGAACAGCGTGCCCTTGGCGCGGCCGAGCAGGGTGAGCTCGGCCCGGGCCAGGGCCAGGAGGCGGCCGGCCGGGGTGGTCGTGGCGGCGCCGCGGGCGGGCCGGGCGGCCGGTGGGGCGACGGTGTCGGTGGGGCTCATCGGACGGTCTCCTTCTGCTGGTTCGTCCGGCGGGAGCCGCCGACCTGACGGATGTCGCCGGTCTCCTCGGCGGTCCGGGTCGCCTCCTGCGCGATCTGGAGGAACGCCTCTTCCAGTGAGGCGGCGCGCACGTCGAGCCGGTCGAGCCGGACGCCGGTGTGTTCGGCCCAGGTGAGCAGGGCGGTGGCGACCTGCTGGAGCCGGTCGGTGCGGAGCCGGATGGTGCGGCCCTCCACCTCGTGTCCGGTCACGCCGAGTTCGGCGAGCGGCGGCAGGTCGCCGGGGAAGTACCCCTCGGGCAGCTGGAAGGAGATGCGGGCGGGCTGGGAGGCGACGACCTCGGCGACGGTGCCGGTGGCGGCGATGCGGCCTTCGTGCAGGATCGCGAGGCGGTCGGCGAGGTTCTCGGCCTCTTCCAGGTAGTGGGTGGTGAGGAGCACGGTGGTGCCCTGTTCGCGCAGTGCGCGCACCAACTTCCAGGTCTCGCGGCGGCCTTCGGCGTCGAGTCCGGTGGTGGGTTCGTCGAGGAACAGCACTTCGGGGTCGCCGAGCAGCGCGGTCGCGAGGTCGAGGCGCCGCTTCTCGCCGCCGGAGAGCTGCTTGACGCGCACCTTGCCGCGGCCGGTGAGGCCGACGGATTCGAGGACCTCGGCGGCGGGGCGGGCCCCGCTGGTGCAGCCGGCCCACATGCGCAGCGTCTCGTCGACGGTCAGCTCGGACGGGAAGCCGCCTTCCTGGAGCATCACGCCGATCCGGGGCCGGACCGCGTCCCGCTCGCGGTACGGGTCGTGCCCGAGGACCCGGACGGTCCCGGAGGCGGGTTCGGCGAGGCCTTCGAGGACTTCGACGGTGGAGGTCTTGCCCGCGCCGTTGGTGCCGAGCAGAGCGAACAGCTCCCCGCGACCGGCGGTGAACGAGATCCCCCGGACCGCTTCGAAGCCTCCCGTGTAGCGGCGCCGCAGGTCGGTCACTTCGATCACTTGGTCTGTCATGACTCAAGGCTCGCCCGCCGTCGAAGCCGCGGGCAGTGCGCGTTGTCATCGACTCGCATGACAAATGTCAGACGTGCGGGCCGCCGCCTGCGGGGCGCGGGGAGCACGACGAAGGCCCGGTGTCTGGGACACCGGGCCTTCGTGACTGGAGCGAACGACGAGGTTCGAACTCGCGACCTCAACCTTGGCAAGGTTGCGCTCTACCAACTGAGCTACGTTCGCATTGCCTCCGACCAGCTCTCACTGATCGGCGCGAGCACCAGCTTACCGCACCCGAATGGGTGGTCGGTGAGCGGTGCGGAGCGGGTGACAGGAATTGCACACTGCGCCTTCCCCCTGGAAGGGGGATGTTCTACTACTGAACTACACCCGCACGACTCCTCGGGGTTCGGCCCTTTCGGCCTTGCCCTTCGGCGTGCTCCAGACTCTAGCTGACCAGCGGGGGTGCTGCGCAAGTCGGTTGCGCGAGCACCCCCGTCGCGAGGTCCCCGAGGGGTCCGACGCCGGCGGCCGGAGTCAGTTGGCGGCCTCGAACGCCTCGTACACCTTCTTCGGGATCCGGCCGCGCGGCGGTACGTCGAGGCGGTGCGAGCGGGCCCAGGCGCGCACGGCCGCCGGGTCGGGGGTCACCGCCGTGTGCCGGTAGACCTTGCCGGACTTCGACTGCTTGCGGGCCGCGTCCAGGTAGGGGGCGAGGACCTTGCGGAGTTTCTCGGCATTGGTTTGGTTGAGGTCGATCTCGTACGACTTCCCGTCCAGACCGAAGGCGATCGTTTCCGCCGCTTCTGAGCCGTCGATGTCGTCAAAGAGAGTGACCACGACACGCTGCGCCACGAATATCGGTCCTTTCGTGCGGCGCCACCGCATTGACGTGCAACGATGTGCGGTGATGCCGACTGTCCGGCAGTTTTGGGACAAAGTATCGGCTATTGCCAATTCCTTTGTACAGTGCCTGGCATTGAATAGTGAAGCCAAGGAAAACCAACCGCGTGTTCCGGCGGCGTGTCCGGGAGAATACGGGCAGGCCGGGCGCTTCCCCAGCAGGGTGGGTGCGGTGGGGTGGTGGACGCAATGGCGAACTGTGATCTTTTCCAGGATTTTTCGCGGACGTGTCCTGCTCGACGCCGTGCCGACCCCTTCGAAGTGACTGCGGTCACGTATGTTGCTACGAATCTACGCGGGTAGAAATTTTGTGCGGGTAGTCTGAAGGAACCTGCTCGGCGGCCCGCTCGGCGCCAGCTGAGCAGTACCCCGCAAGCAGCAGCGCAAGCACCACACACCGGGAGTGCCAGTGGCACGCGTCGTAGTCGACGTCATGCTCAAGCCGGAGATCCTCGACCCCCAGGGACAGGCGGTGCAGCGTGCACTGCCGCGCCTCGGTTTCCAGGGGATCTCCGACGTACGTCAAGGAAAGCGCTTCGAACTCGAGGTGGACGGGCCCGTCGACGACGCGGCCCTCGCCCGTATCCACGAGATGGCGGAAACCTTCCTCGCCAACACCGTGATCGAGGACTTCGTCGTAAAGGTCGAAGAGCCGGCGGTGGAGGCGAAGTGACTGCTCGAATCGGAGTCGTCACTTTTCCTGGAACGCTCGACGACCGCGACACCCAGCGCGCCGTGCGCGTCGCCGGTGCCGAGGCCGTGCCGCTGTGGCACCGCGACAAGGACCTGAAGCAGGTCGACGCCGTGGTCCTTCCGGGCGGTTTCAGTTACGGCGACTATCTGCGGGCGGGCGCCATCTCGCGTTTCTCGCCCGTCATGGAGTCGGTCATCGAGCAGGCGAAGGCCGGAATGCCGGTCCTCGGGATCTGCAACGGCTTCCAGGTCCTCACCGAGACCCACCTGCTGCCCGGCGCGATGCTGCGCAACAACCACCTGCACTTCATCTGCCGCGACCAGAAGCTGCGCGTGGAGACCAACTCGACTGCCTGGACCGCCGATTACGAGGTCGGCCAGGAGATCTCGATCCCGCTGAAGAACATCGACGGACGCTATGTCGCCGACGAGCGCACCCTCGACATGCTGGAGGCCGAGGGCCGCGTCGCCTTCCGGTACCTGGACATGAACCCGAACGGCTCGCTGCGCGACATCGCGGGCATCACGAACGAGGCCGGCAACGTCGTCGGCCTCATGCCGCACCCCGAGCACGCGGTCGAGCCGCTGATCGGGACCGGCCGCACGGACGGCCTGGGATTCTTCACCTCGATCCTGAAGAAGCTGGTGGACGCCCGATGACCCTCGACACCGTCAAGCACGCGACGGAGACCCCCGAGGCCGCGCAGCCCTGGAAGGAGCTCGGCCTCAAGGAGGACGAGTACGCGCGGATCAGGGAGATCCTCGGCCGCCGCCCGACCGGCGCCGAGCTCGCCATGTACTCCGTCATGTGGTCCGAGCACTGCTCGTACAAGAGCAGCAAGGTGCACCTGAAGCAGTTCGGCGAGAAGGTCCCCGACAACGACGCCATGCTCGTCGGCATCGGCGAGAACGCGGGCGTCGTCGACGTCGGCCAGGGCTACGCGGTCACCTTCAAGGTCGAGTCGCACAACCACCCCTCCTACATCGAGCCCTACCAGGGCGCGGCCACCGGCGTCGGCGGCATCGTGCGCGACATCCTCGCGATGGGCGCGCGCCCGGTCGCCGTCGTGGACCCGCTGCGCTTCGGCGCCGCCGACCACCCCGACACCAAGCGCGTGCTGCCGGGCGTCGTCGCGGGCATCGGCGGCTACGGCAACTGCCTGGGCCTGCCCAACATCGGCGGCGAGGTCGTCTTCGACTCCTGCTACCAGGGCAACCCGCTGGTCAACGCGGGCTGCATCGGCGTCATGAAGCACGAGGACATCCACCTCGCGAAGGCGTCCGGCACCGGCAACAAGGTCATCCTGTACGGGGCCCGCACGGGCGGCGACGGCATCGGCGGCGTCTCCGTGCTCGCGTCGGAGACCTTCGAGTCGACCGGTCCGGCGAAGCGTCCGGCCGTCCAGGTCGGCGACCCCTTCCAGGAGAAGCTCCTCATCGAGTGCACCCTGGAGATCTTCGGCGAGAAGCTGGTCGCGGGCATCCAGGACCTCGGCGGCGCGGGCCTGTCCTGCGCCACCAGCGAGCTGGCCTCGGCCGGTTCGGGCGGCATGCGCGTGGAGCTGGACACGGTTCCGCTGCGCGACTCCTCGCTCTCGCCCGAGGAGATCCTCATGAGCGAGTCGCAGGAGCGCATGTGCGCGGTCGTCGAGCCGGACAAGGTCGACCGCTTCATGGAGATCTGCGAGAAGTGGGACGTCATCGCGACCGTCATCGGTGAGGTGACCGAGGGCGAGCGCCTGGAGATCTTCTGGCACGGCGAGCAGATCGTCGACGTACCGCCGCGCACGGTCGCGCACGAGGGCCCGGTCTACCACCGGCCGTACGAGCGCCCGTCCTGGCAGGACGCGCTCCAGGCGGACGACGCGAACAAGCTGGCGCGCCCGGCGAACGCGGCGGAGCTGCGCGAGCAGATCCTCAAGCTGGTCGCGTCCCCGAACCAGGCCTCCAAGGCGTGGATCACCGACCAGTACGACCGCTTCGTCCAGGGCAACACGATCCTCGCGCAGCCCGAGGACGCGGGCATGGTCCGCGTCGACGAGGAGTCCAACCTGGGCGTCGCCATGGCGACGGACGGCAACGGCCGGTACGCGAAGCTCGACCCGTACGCGGGCGCGCAGCTCGCGCTCGCCGAGTCGTACCGCAACGTCGCCGCCTCCGGCGCCAAGCCGCTCGCCATCTCCAACTGCCTGAACTTCGGCTCCCCCGAGGACCCGGACGTGATGTGGCAGTTCGCGGAGGCCACGCGCGGTCTGGCGGACGGCTGTCTGGCGCTCGGCACCCCGGTGACCGGCGGCAACGTCTCGCTCTACAACCAGACCGGCGAGACCGCGATCCACCCGACGCCCGTCGTGGCCGTGCTCGGCGTCATCGACGACGTCACGCGCCGCACGCCGATCGCCTTCAAGGAAGAGGGCCAGCTCCTCTACCTGCTCGGCGAGACGACCGAGGAGTTCGGCGGCTCGGCCTGGTCCCAGGTCGTGCACGACCACCTCGGCGGCCTGCCGCCCAAGGTCGACCTGGAGCGGGAGCGGCTGCTCGGCGAGATCCTGATCTCCGCCTCGCGCGACGGCATGATCGACGCCGCGCACGACCTGTCCGACGGCGGCCTGGTCCAGGCGGTCGTGGAGTCCTGCCTGCGCGGCGGGGTCGGCGCGCGCCTGGTGGTGCCGGACGGGCTCGACGCCTTCACGTTCCTGCTGAGCGAGTCCGCGGGGCGTGCCGTGGTGTCCGTGCCGCGGAGCGAGGAGCTGCGGTTCACCGACATGTGCGGGGCGCGCGGTCTGCCCGTCACGCGGATCGGTGTGGTCGACGGGGACGCCGTCGAGGTGCAGGGCGAGTTCACGCTGCCGCTGGACGAGCTGCGCACGGCGCACGCGGAGACGATTCCGGGGCTGTTCGCCTGACGTAGTCGTCGCCGGAGCTGCGGGAGCCCCCGTTCGGACGTGGTCCGGACGGGGGCTTCTTCGTTCCGGGGTTGATTGAGATTACGTAATTACGTAACTTAGTAGCGTGGATCTTGAAGAGCGCGTCGCCGAGCTGGAGCGACGCATGGCCGCCCTTGAGGGCGAGGACCGGCCGGCGCCCGCCGTCGGCCGGGGTGACTTCTGGGCGCTCGAAGGGCTGAAGGCGCAGCTCGCCGAGCTCGGGGCGGCGGACGGCGGGGTGCTGTACACCGGCGCGGTGCGGCTGCCGACCGGGCAGCGGTACGAGTGGCAGACCGGGCAGGTCACCGACCGGCTGTTCGAGGACGACTGGGCGGCGGCCGCCGACTCGTTCGCCGCGCTCGGGCACGCGGTGCGGCTGCGGCTGCTCCGCGAGATCCTCGGCGGCCGCCGCACCGCCGCCGACCTCGCCGCGCTCGACGACATCGGCACGACCGGCCAGATCTACCACCACCTGCGTCAGCTCACCGCCGCGGGCTGGCTGCAGAGCACCGGCCGCGGGCGGCACGAGGTGCCCGCGGGGCGGGTGGTGCCGCTGCTCGTGGCCCTGCACGCCGCCTGCCCATGACACACACATCAGGGGGAACGACCATGTCCGTACGTCAACGCAAGATCGCCGCACTGGTCAAGCGGGTCCTGTGGCTGATCTTCTTCGCCCAGGTGACCGCCGGATTCTTCGTGGACCTGCCGTACAACTACTGGCTGGGCTGGCTGCCCGTGCTCGGCGTGGTGGCCATCAGCCTGGCGACATCCCGCTCCGTCCGGCAGCAGACCGCGACGGAACCGCCCGCGCCCGTCGAGGTCGAGCCCCCGGTCACCGGCCGCTGGTCCGCCCTCAACAGCCCCGCCGACAAGGTGCCGAGCCACGGCACGCACAGCCTCGGCCAGACCTACGCCATCGACATCACGGCCGAGCCGGAGCACGGGCCGGCCCGCCCGACCCCCGTCTGGTTCTGGCCCGTCGCCCGGCGCGGCCAGGCGTACCCCGCCTTCGGGGCGCCGCTGTACGCTGTGGCCGACGCGACCGTCGCGTACGCCGAGGACGGTCAGCGCGACCACCTCAGCCGCAGCTCCCTGCTCGGGGTGCTGTACTTCTGGCTGGTCGAAGGCATCGGCAGGACGGTCGGCGGGTCCCGCCGCATCGTCGGCAACCACATCGTCCTCGACCTCGGCGAGGGCACGTACGCCCTGTACGCGCACGTCCAGCGCGGCTCGCTCGACGTACGCGCCGGGGACCGCGTCCGGGCCGGGCAGGCCATCGCCCGCTGCGGGAACTCCGGCAACTCCACCGAGCCGCACATCCACTTCCAGCTGATGGACGGTCCGGACCTGAACACGGCCAGGGGCGTGCCCTTCCGCTGGCGGGGCGTCGGGGTGCCCGCGAACCGGGAGGTGTTCACGGCCGTTCGCGACGCGGAACAGGCATCCGGCAAGAATTTGATCCAGAGCTAAATTTAGTCCGAGCGTAAAATTCATCCTGGTATCGTCCGGCCATGGCAGCACGAGAAGCCGCACCGACGGGCCGGCCCGCACCCGCCGAGCAGGGCCAGGCCGACGCCTCTGACCAGGGCAGTCGCGCGCCCGGCCTGCGGGAGCGCAAGAAGCAGCAGACCGCCGCGCGGATCTGGCAGGCCGCGGTGGAGCTGTTCGTCGAGCGCGGCTTCGACAAGGTGTCCGTCGCCGAGATCGCGGCCGCCGCCGACGTCTCGAAGATGACCGTCTTCAACTACTTCGGTACGAAGGAGGACGTGCTCCTCGGACCCATGGAGGAGCACGTCGCGGACGCCGCCGACGCCGTGCGCGACCGCGCCCCCGGCGAGTCCGCCGCCGAGGCCCTGCGCCGCCAGCTGCTCGACCTGATCGAGGCCAGGGACCCGTCCGTCGGCCTGAGCGACAGCGCCCGCACGCTCCAGGTGCTGCGCCTGATCACCGAGACCCCCGTCCTGCTGCACCGCGCGCACGCCTTCCACCTGCGCCGCCAGGAGCTCCTCGCCGAGGTCCTCGCGGCCGAGACCGGCGACGCGGTCCTCGCGGAGGTCGCCGCGGCCCAACTGATCGGCGTGCGCAACGCGGTGTTCGCCGAGGTGCACCGCCGCCGCGTCGCCGACGTCCCCCTCGACCAGGTCGCCGCCGACGCCGCGCGCCTGGCGAGGGACGCCTTCGCCCTGGTGGAAAAGGGACTGAGCGGCTACGCGGTCAAGGCTTAGGCTCCCTCCATGCCACCGGCCAAGAAGCGCACCCGCAGCTACGACCCGACCAAGATCCGCACCGCCGTGCTCGCCCAGTTCGCCGCGGTGCGCACGGCCGTCGCGGGCCTGACCCCGGAGCAACTCGCCGCGCCCACCCGGCTCGGGGACTGGACCGTGCGCGAACTGGCCGCCCACCTCACGATGGTGCTCGGCTCCGTCGCCCGCTATCTGGACGCGCCCGAGCCGGACAAGCACGAAGTGCCGCTCCAGGACTGGCCGTTCCGCACGTCGTCGGCGTCCGCCCAGGTCGACGAGGACGTGCACGGCATCGTCGACGCGGGCACCGACCTCGACGCACTCTTCGCGCACGCCGCCGACCGGCTCGCGGAGACCCTCCCCGGCGCCGCCGACACCCGCCTCGTGCCCTCGCGCTTCGGCGGCATGACCCTCGCCGACTTCATGGTCACCCGCACCGTCGAACTGATCGTCCACACCGACGACTTGAACGACGCGCTGCCGGGCCTCGACGTGCCGTACGACCGCCAGGCCCTGGCCGCCTGCACCCGCCTGCTCGCCGACGCCCTGGCCACGAAGGCCCCCGGTGGCTCGGTCGAGGTGCGGATCCCGCCGTACGCGGTGGTCCAGTGCGTCGAGGGCCCCCGGCACACCCGCGGCACCCCGCCGAACGTCGTCGAGACCGACCCGCTGACCTGGATCAGGCTCGCCACGGGGCGGACGACGTGGGCGGCTGCGCGCGAGGCGGCCCAGGTCAGCGCGAGCGGTGAACGGGCCGACCTCGGCGGGCTGCTGCCGATCATGTCGTGAAGCGGAGGGACGCGGAGGGACGTGGAGGGGCGCGTAGGGGCGCGAGGGGAGGCGGCGAGACACGGAGGGAACCGGACCCGGAGCCGCCCCGTCACAATGACATGTACAAGCAGCGTGTGACCCAGACCCTCACCGTCCTCGCCGCCGCCGGGCTGCTCGCGGCCTGCGGCTCTGAGTCCGGCTCCGGCGACGGCGGATCCGACAAGGCCGGACCGGGCAACTCAGGCTCCGGCAAGGGCGGCTCGGACTCGTCGCTGACCGGAGTCCGCTGGAACGTCGACAGCCTCACGGTCGACGGCAAGAAGAAGGCCGCCCCGGACGGCGCCTATGTGAAGTTCGGCGGCAAGGGCACCGCCGCGGGCAACTTCGGCTGCAACGGCTACGGCGCCAAGGCGTCCGTCAAGGGCGACACCGTCCACTTCGAACCGGGCCCGCACACCGAGATCGCCTGCGACGCGCTCGACTTCGAGAAGAGCCTCGCCCGCGCCATGGACGGCAAGCTCAAGGCCCAGGTCGACGACGAGAACCTGACGCTCACCACCGCCGGGGGCGACCGCATCGCCCTCAGCGCCGAGGCCGGGGCGCCACTGAAGGGCACCGAGTGGACGGTGACGTCCGTCGGCACCGGATCCACGTCGACCTCCCTGCCCAAGGCCTTGGACGACAAGATCAAGCTCACCTTCACCAAGGACGGCGCGGTCCGCGGCAACCTCGGCTGCAACGACGTCACCGCGAACGCGGCCGCCGCCGACGGCAAGATCACCCTGGGCGCGCCCCGGGTCACCCGCAAGATGTGCCCCGGCGACGTCATGCCCACCGAACGCGCCCTCCTGAAGCTCTTCGGCGGCAAGGCCTCCTACAAGCTGGACCACCGCACCCTCACCCTGACCGCCCCCGACGGCAAGACCATGGCGAAGGCCCAGGCACCGACCGCCTGACCCGACGGCTCGGCGGGGGTGCCGGGATCAGCCCGCCCGGAACCATTCGACGGGGGCGGTGGTACCAGCCCGCCAGGATGCATTCGGCGGGGGCGCCGGAATCAGCCAGTCCGGAACCACTCGACGGGAGGGTTGGAATCAGCCCGTCCGGCGCTTGAGGACGAGCGCGCAGCGCGACACTACGGTGCCCCCGGGTAACATCCGCTGGTGACAAGGGGGCAAAACCACCCCACCACCCAAGGCGCCCCCGCCAGACCCTTCCCCAATTCGGACCAGTGGTCGATCTCGCCTACACTCGGTGGCGTGCCACGTGGTGACGGTCGACTCAATCACGATCTGCTCCCCGGCGAGAAAGGCCCCCAGGACGCTTGTGGCGTCTTCGGTGTCTGGGCTCCGGGTGAAGAGGTCGCAAAGCTCACGTACTTCGGGCTCTATGCCCTCCAGCATCGGGGCCAGGAATCCGCGGGAATCGCGGTCAGCAACGGCTCCCAGATCCTCGTCTTCAAGGACATGGGGCTCGTTTCCCAGGTCTTCGACGAGACCTCCCTCAGTTCTCTCCAGGGACACATCGCGGTCGGTCACGCCCGCTACTCCACTACGGGAGCGTCCGTCTGGGAGAACGCCCAGCCCACCTTCCGCGCCACGGCCCACGGCTCCATCGCCCTCGGCCACAACGGCAACCTGGTCAACACGGCGCAGCTCGCCGAGATGGTCGCCGACCTGCCCAAGCAGGAGGGCCGCACCACGCGCGTGGCGGCCACCAACGACACGGACCTGCTCACGGCCCTGCTCGCCGCGCAGACGGACGCCGACGGCAAGCCGCTGACCATAGAGGAAGCCGCCTCAGTGGTGCTTCCCCAGGTCCAGGGCGCCTTCAGCCTCGTCTTCATGGACGAGCACACGCTGTACGCGGGCCGCGACCCGCAGGGCATCCGCCCGCTCGTCCTCGGCCGCCTGGAGCGCGGCTGGGTGGTCGCCTCCGAGAGCGCCGCCCTCGACATCTGCGGCGCCGCCTACGTCCGCGAGATCGAGCCGGGCGAGTTCATCGCCATCGACGAGAACGGCCTGCGAACGTCCCGATTCGCTGAAGCGAAGCCCAAGGGCTGTGTCTTCGAGTACGTCTACCTCGCGCGCCCCGACACCGACATCGCGGGCCGCAACGTCTATCTCTCGCGCGTCGAGATGGGCCGCAAGCTCGCGAAGGAAGCCCCGGTCGACGCCGACCTGGTGATAGCGACCCCGGAGTCCGGCACGCCCGCCGCCATCGGCTACGCGGAAGCCTCGGGGATCCCCTTCGGCGCCGGACTCGTCAAGAACGCCTACGTCGGCCGGACCTTCATCCAGCCCTCGCAGACCATCCGCCAGCTCGGCATCAGGCTGAAGCTGAACCCCCTCAAGGAAGTCATCAAGGGCAAGAAGCTGGTGGTCGTCGACGACTCGATCGTCCGCGGCAACACCCAGCGCGCCCTGGTCAAGATGCTCCGCGAGGCCGGCGCCGCCGAGGTCCACATCCGGATCTCCTCGCCGCCCGTGAAGTGGCCGTGCTTCTTCGGCATCGACTTCGCCACCCGCGCCGAGCTGATCGCCAACGGCATGAGCATCGAGGAGATCGGGACGTCGCTCGGCGCCGACTCGCTCTCCTACATCTCCATCGACGGCATGATCGAGGCCACCACCATCGACAAGCCGAACCTCTGCCGCGCCTGCTTCGACGGCGAGTACCCGATGGACCTGCCCGACCCGGAACTCCTCGGCAAGCAGCTCCTGGAGACGGAGCTCGCCGCGGGACCGGCGGCCACGGCCGCGGCCGACGCGATCCGTCGCCCCTGAGCCCATTCATCAACCCGAAAGATCCCAGGCAATGTCTGAGACAACTGGTGCCTCCTACGCCTCGGCCGGCGTCGACATCGAAGCGGGCGACCGCGCTGTCGAGCTGATGAAGGAGTGGGTGAAGAAGACGCAGCGCCCCGAGGTCGCGGGCCTCGGCGGACTCGGCGGCTTCGCCGGCCTCTTCGACGCCTCCGCGCTGAAGCGCTTCGACCGCCCGCTGCTCGCCTCCGCCACGGACGGCGTGGGCACGAAGGTCGACCTCGCGCGCAAGCTCGGTGTGTACGACACGATCGGCCACGACCTCGTCGGCATGGTCGTCGACGACATCGTCGTGTGCGGCGCCGAGCCGCTGTTCATGACCGACTACATCTGCGTCGGCAAGGTCCACCCGGAGCGCGTCGCCGCGATCGTCAAGGGCATCGCCGAGGGCTGTGTCCTCGCCGGCTGCTCCCTCGTCGGCGGCGAGACCGCGGAGCACCCGGGCCTGCTCGGGGCGGACGACTTCGACGTGGCGGGCGCGGGCACCGGCGTCGTGGAGGCCGACCGGGTGCTCGGCGCCGATCGCATCCGTAAGGGTGACGCGGTCATCGCCATGGAGTCGTCGGGTCTTCACTCCAACGGGTACTCGCTGGTGCGGCACGTGCTCTTCGACCGCGCCGGGATGTCCCTGGAGCAGCAGGTCGAGGAGTTCGGCCGCACGCTCGGCGAGGAGCTCCTGGAGCCCACGAAGATCTACTCCCTGGACTGCCTCGCGCTGATCCGCACCGCTGAGGTGCACGCCTTCAGCCATGTCACCGGCGGCGGCCTCGCGGCGAACCTGGCCCGGGTGGTCCCGGACGGCCTGCACGCCACCGTGGACCGCTCCACGTGGACGCCGGGCGCGGTGTTCGACCTGGTCGGCCGCGCGGGTCGGGTCGAGCGCCTGGAGCTGGAGAAGACCCTGAACATGGGCGTCGGCATGATCGCCGTCGTGCCCGAGGAGTCGGTCGACGTGGCCCTCGCGACCCTCGCCGACCGCGGCGTGGACGCCTGGGTCGCGGGCGAGATCACCGACCGCGGCGACCACACGACCGGCGCCGAGCTCACCGGCGACTACGCGAAGTAGCCCCGACGCGGTCCCGTGTCCCTTGGACAGCACAAAACCCGGTCCGGCGGTGTTACCACCCCGGGCCGGGTGAAGTGCGGTCGCTGTCAGAACGGCGCGATGGGCGCGAACTTCAGCTGTGTGCGGCTACCGCGAGGTCAAGCACCGCGGCGCTGCGACGATGAACCGGACTCGTCGACGTCCTCGTCATCGTCGTCGGTGTTGTACAGATCCGCGTACTGCGCGTACGGGTCGTCTTCCTCGTCCTCGTCCTCGAACGGCTCGCCATTCGGCGGCTGCTGCGAAGTCGAAGCGCCCAGCTCATTGGCCAGACGCGACAGGTCAGTCCCGCCGCTGTTGTACTTCAGCTGGCGGGCGACCTTTGTCTGCTTGGCCTTGGCCCGGCCGCGCCCCATGGCTCGACCCCCTCGGTATCGGGGCTTCATGGCCCCAGAGTCTTGACACGCGTTCATGATCTGGAACGGACTCTCCATGGAGAGACCGGTCCGTAGGGCTTCCACGGTACCTGCTCCTGCGGCCATACGGTACGTCGCCCGCAGGACGCGCCTAGGCGCACGACTGGCAAGGTGCCCTTTCCTCGCTGGTCAGCTGCGATTTTAACCTCTTCTTGGCAGGCGACCCGCCGACGGGGGTGAGTCTTGTCTCCCGAGGGCGTCGGCGGGCCGTGATCCGGCGTCGAATCGGTGCTGTACGCACACGTTCCGTCGGTCGGACGTCAGCGGTGCGTCACGGGCGGCGGGCCTCCGCGATGCGCTGCTCGGCGATCCTGTCGGCCGCCGCGGCGGGCGGAATCCCGTCCTGCTTCGCACGTGCGAATATGGCGAGCGTGGTGTCGAAGATCTTCGAGGCCTTCGCCTTGCAGCGGTCGAAGTCGAAGCCGTGCAGCTCGTCGGCGACCTGGATGACGCCGCCCGCGTTCACCACGTAGTCGGGCGCGTAGAGGATCCCGCGGTCGGCGAGGTCCTTCTCGACGCCGGGGTGTTCGAGCTGGTTGTTGGCCGCGCCGCACACCACCTTCGCCGTGAGCAGGGGCACGGTCGTGTCGTTCAGGGCGCCGCCGAGCGCGCACGGGGCGTACACGTCCAGGCCCTCGGTGCGGATCAGGGTCTCGGTGTCGGCGACCGCGGTGACCTCGGGGTGCTTGCTGGTGATGCGGAGCAGCGAGTCCTCGCGCACATCGGTGATCACGACCTCGGCGCCGTCCTCAAGGAGGTGCTCCACGAGGATGTGGCCGACCTTGCCGACGCCCGCGACGCCGACCTTGCGGCCGCGCAGCGAGGGGTCGCCCCACAGGTGCTGTGCGGAGGCCCGCATGCCCTGGAAGACACCGAAGGCGGTGAGGACCGAGGAGTCGCCGGCGCCGCCGTGCTCCGGGGAGCGCCCGGTGGTCCAGCGGCACTCGCGCGCGACGACGTCCATGTCCGCGACGTACGTGCCGACGTCGCAGGCCGTCACGTAGCGGCCGCCGAGCGAGGCCACGAAGCGGCCGTAGGCGAGGAGCAGTTCCTCGCTCTTGATCCGGTCCGGGTCACCGATGATGACCGCCTTGCCGCCGCCGTGGTCGAGCCCGGCCATGGCGTTCTTGTACGACATCCCGCGCGCGAGGTTCAGGGCGTCGGCGACGGCCGCTTCCTCGGAGGCGTAGGGGTAGAAGCGCGTGCCGCCGAGGGCGGGGCCCAGGGCGGTGGAGTGGATGGCGATGACGGCCTTGAGACCGCTTGCGCGGTCCTGGCAGAGCACGACCTGCTCGTGTCCCCCTTGTTCCGAGTGGAACAGGGTGTGCAGGACGCCGTCGGTTACATCGGTCACGGTGGTGACTCCCGGTTGCGTAGCGGCGGTTGGGCGGGGATCCCGTGCGGGTGGCGGGCCCCGTTTGCCAAGAGAGTAGAGCCTCGTGGTGTCCGGCCGCCGCACGGTGGTCGGCATGACTCTGTCCGGTCCCCGCGCGGGTCACTCTCCCGGGCCGCAGGACGGAGAACGGCACTGTTCGGCCATGGCACGATTTGCTGTGTTTTCCAGTCGCCCGGCGGGGGAGGGGAGGAGCCGTGCCCAAGGTGTCCTCGGTGATCGTCCCGTACGCGTCGTACTTGCGTGTGTATGAGCCCCTGGCGGCCTTCCCCGAGCCCGAACGGGGTCACTGGGCGCGCTACGCCCGCCGCCGGGAGCGCCCCTCGTACCAGGACGAACTCCGTCGTTCCCTGGCCGATCTGGTGCCCACGCCGCCCGTTCCGGTGCCGGTGCACGAGAGCGGCGAGGCGTTCGTGGTGGAGACGGACGGCGTGGTGTGCGTCTGCCCCTGGCGGACCCGGCTGCGCGGCTGGCAGGCCCTCGGCGATCTCGGCGGGCAGCTGCCCGCGCCGGTCCTGGACGCCGTCCTGCCGCCGGTGGTGCGCCGCCAGGCCGCCGCGGACTACGAGCAGTGGCTGGCCCGCAACCCCGACGCGCGCCCCTGGATCCGCACGGCGACCTGGCACGTGCCGCTGAACTGGTTCGTCCTGGTCGCGGACGAGGAGCGGCTGTACGAGCCCGGATACGGGACGGGGGGCGCCGGGGACGCGGCCGACGCGGATGCCGAGGGCTCGGCGGGCAGGGTGGGCTCCGAGGCGTCCGCCGGGGCCGGGGTGCCGGTGCTGCGGTACCGCACGCCCATGGTGCAGGCGCGGCGCCGGGTGGCGCGGGGCCTGAAGGCGCTGCGGGACGCGATGGACGAGGGTGCGCTCATCGACGGCCTGGTGGACGTCGGGCGGTGGCTGGAGGAGTTCCACCCGCGCTCCCTGGTGGAGCTGGACTACGGCGGCCTGGTGCACGCGCTGCCGGACGAGCTGCTCGACGAGGACCACTCGGCGGCGGACGTGGCCGCCGGGATCGAGGCGCTGCGGGCCGGTGACGGGGTGGGGGCCGGCGAGGCGTATGCGAGGCTCGTGGAGCGCTGGCGCGCGGTGCGGGAGCGACAGTTCTCGAACTGACCGCCGCTCGGGTCCCGCGCTGACCGCCGCCCGGTTCTCGAACTGACCGCCGCCCCGTCCTCGGATCGGGCGACGCTCGGGCCTGTTCTCATGGAGAGCGCTTGTCCTGGTGGCGGGACGTAGGTCCCGATCCGGGCCTTTGCCTCAAGCGTGATGGACCGCACTTAACTGACCCTTGCGCCGATCGGCCTTCCTCATGCCAAAATAGGACAAGGAGTCCGGAGAGGGCTCCTTCCGTTCAACTATGGGCGGAATGCTCTGCATTGCACGCTATGGGGGGTCTGTTGACTCCTGATCGCTCTGTGACTGATCGTCACTGTGGCGTGACTGTCCGCTATGGCATGGTCCATCGGCTTCCGTCGCTGATGGACACCTGGGAGGGCAATTCCATCGGTTTGGCCGACGCGGCTGGACGGATGGTGTAGTTGTAGTGCCGAGGACAAGCCGTTCGTCCTATAACCGACTCGACTCGCGTCCGCCATTTCGGGCAACGCGGGTCAAGGTGCAGAATTTAGAGGAATGAACCGAGAAGGTTCGGTTCTCCCGAGGGAGCCGCTCATGACCGCTCGCACCCCTGATGCCGAGCCGCTGCTGACCCCGGCTGAGGTCGCCACGATGTTCCGCGTCGACCCCAAGACGGTCACGCGCTGGGCCAAGGCTGGCAAGCTCACGTCGATTCGCACGCTCGGCGGGCACCGCCGTTACCGCGAGGCTGAGGTCCGCGCTCTGCTGGCGGGTATCCCCCAGCAGCGCAGCGAGGCCTGAGCACGGCGTTTGTGAACTAAACAGCAGTTAGCAGTACACATCGGACGATGAGCACGACCGCTGCCAGGTCCCCCAACCTGGCCGTAACGTCCGACATATAGCTACACACGACACGGGACCCGCCCCAACGGGCCCCACGCCCGATCGTTCTGGGTGCGTCGTTGATCGCGCTGGACTCCGCCGGGTCCAGCGCGATTTTTCATGCCCGCGCGCCCCCGGTGTCCGCCGGCGCTCGTTGTCCCTCGGGTGGGTGCGCGCTGTTGGGGGCCTCTGTGAGCCGACTTGTTGATCCCTGGGTGAGCCTGTCGGGCGGGCCCCGCGGGGTCGGGGGGCGCGCCGTCAAGGCGGCGCGTCAGGTGGTGCAATTGCACATATTAGATTGACCTGTTGTAGGGCAGGTGTAAGTTCCGGGGTTTCCAAAACTCGTTCGGTGACTACCGTCACACGAACCGTGGCTTGTTGCCCTGACTGTCCGTGCGCTAGAGGAGGCGAAGCGCGCCGACGCCCGGTCAACTCTCCGGAGAACACTCCTGTCCTCCGCTCAGCTTCCCACCCGGCGGGTGTGGTGCGCCTCGGCTTTGGTCATGCCTTGGGAGGACTTTCGTCCTCGCGTTGCTCAACGTCCTCGTGGCCCTCAGTGGCCTCGTGAGCCTCTGGAGCGTCCTTGTTCTCCGGGGCGTCGCGGGGGTCCGTGGAGGGCTCCATGGCGAGGCGCAGGAGTTGGTGGCAGATGGGGCAGTGCCGGGTCAGGTGGCGGTAGCTGGTGGCCGCGGCGAGATGGGCGCGCAGCAGCGCGCGGGTCTCGTGCCGTGCGGACGCGGGGTATGCGGGCATGCGCCACCTCCTCGGGAGCGTGCGGCTCGCTCCCTTTTCCGGGGTACCGGCGGAATGTGACGCCGTCAACCCCGCAGCGCACGGGCATGCGAGCCGCGTTGTGGACGAGCACCCCGCTCGGTGCGACCCGCGACGCACTGAGGCCCGCACCCTCGCGGGGTACGGGCCTCACGCGAAAGCGGGCCGCACCCTCATCGGATGCGGCCCGCTTCCTTCTACTGCGGTCCTGACGGGATTTGAACCCGCGGCCTCCACCTTGACAGGGTGGCGAGCACTCCAAACTGCTCCACAGGACCAGGTTTCGCAGCTCCGATTGTTGCTCTGGGCTGCGAGAAAAGACTGTACAGGAGGTCGGCTCCCTGGTCGAACTCGCTCTGTGTGAGCGGACAGTTACAGCCTTTCCGCTAGGGGGCCGCGGCGTCGATGGCCTTCACGATGCGCTTGTCCGAGACGGGGTACGCCGTGCCCAGGGCGTGTGCGAAGTAGCTGACGCGCAGCTCCTCGATCATCCAGCGGATGTCCAGGACCTCGCGCGGCACGGGCCGCCCCTGCGGCAACTGCTCCAGGAGCCACGCGTACTCGTCGCGCATCTCGCGGACCTTCTCCATGCGCGTGGTGTCCCGCTGGACGCTCGTCGGCATCTGCTGGAGCCGGCGGTCGGCGGCGACCATGTAGCGCATCAGGTCGGGCAGCCTGCGCAGCCCCGTCTCCGTGACGAAGCCGGGCTTGATGAGGGCGTCGAGCTGCTCCCGCACGTCCGCGAGGTTCGCGAGCAGCGCCGGGCTCCTGGTGGACTTCAGGCGCCGCTCGCAGGCCTGCCAGGCCGCGAGGACCTGCTGGACCTGCGCCACGGCATGCACGGTCGTGTCGACGATCTCGGCGCGCACCTTCTCGTACAGCTTGCGGTACGACTCCTCGTCCCACGCGGGCCCGCCGAAGTCAGCGATGAGCTTGTCCGCGGCGGCCCGCGCGCAGTCCTCGAAGAGGGCCTGCATGGAGCCGTGCGGGTTCGCCGACAGGGCGAGCTTCTGGGCGTTGGTGAGCTTGTCCTGGGCGAACTTGGCCGGATTGACCGGAATGTTGCGCAGGATCAGACGGCGGGTGCCGCGCCACATCGCGCCCGTCTGCTCCGCCTCCGTGTCGTAGAGGCGTACGGAGACGGTGTCGCCGTCGTCCACGAGGGCCGGGTAGGCCTTCACGGGCTGGCCCGCCCGGCGTGTTTCGAAGACGCGGGAGAGGGAGCCGATCGTCCAGTCCGTGAGCCCGGTCCGCTCCACGGACTCGCCACCGGAGCGCTCCGCCGTCGCGGCCGCGGCCTGCGACAGGGCCTTGCGGGCCTTCGGCTTGAGCCGCAGCTTCAGGGCCTCCAGGTCTTTGTCCTCGGCGAGCTTGCGGCGCCGCTCGTCGGTCACGCGGAACGTGATCTTCAAGTGGTCCGGTACGCGGGTCAGGTCGAAGTCGTCGCCGTGCACGGGCACGCCGACCATCTTCTGCAGCTCGCGCCCGAGCGTGACGTGCAGCGGCTCCCGGAGGGGCGTGGCCCGCTTCAGGAACTCCTTGGCGTAGTTGGGCGCGGGGACGTAGTGGCGGCGGATCGGCTTCGGCAGGGAGCGGATCAGCTCGGTCACGACCTCTTCGCGCAGGCCGGGGATCTGCCAGTCGAAGCCGTCCGGCGAGACCTGGTTGAGCACCTGGAGCGGGATGTGGACGGTCACGCCGTCCGCGTCCGCGCCCGGCTCGAACTGGTACGTCACCTTGAACTTCAGCGGGCCCTGGCGCCAGGAGTCCGGATAGTCGTTCTTCGAGACATCGCCCGCGCGCTCGTTGATGAGCATCGACCGCTCGAAGTCGAGCAGCTCCGGCGCCGAGCCTCCTTCGTGGAGCTTCTTCTTCCACCACGAGTCGAAGTGCGCCCCCGACACCACATGCTCGGGCACCCGCTGGTCGTAGAAGTCGAACAGCGTCTCGTCGTCGACGAGGATGTCGCGGCGCCGGGCGCGGTGCTCCAGCTCCTCGACCTCGGTGAGCAGTCGGCGGTTGTCGGCGAAGAACTTGTGGTGGGTGCGCCAGTCACCCTCGACCAGTGCGTTGCGAATGAAAAGGTCCCGGGAGACCTCGGGGTCGATCCGGCCGTAGTTCACCTTGCGGTCGGTGACGATCGGGACGCCGTACAGCGTCACCTTCTCGTACGCCATGACGGCCGCCTGGTCCTTCTCCCAGTGCGGCTCGCTGTACGTGCGCTTGATCAGGTGCTGGGCCAGCGGCTCGATCCACTCGGGCTCGATCTTCGCGTTGACCCGGGCCCACAGCCGGGACGTCTCGACGAGCTCGGCCGACATGATGAAGCGCGGGGGCTTCTTGAAGAGGGCGGAGCCCGGGAAGACGGCGAACTTGGCGCTCCGCGCGCCCAGGTACTCGTTCTTCGCGCCTTCTTTGACGTCCTTCATGCCGATGTGGGACAGCAGTCCGGCCAGGAGTGAGAGGTGGACCTGCTTGTCGCCCGCGTCGTCCTCGTTCAGATGGACGTCGAGCTGTTTGGCCACCGTGCGCAGCTGGGTGTAGATGTCCTGCCACTCGCGGATCCGCAGGAAGTTCAGATACTCGCGTTTGCACATGCGGCGGAACGCGGAGGAGCCGAGCTCCTTCTGCTGCTCGCGCACGTACCGCCACAGGTTCAGATACGCGAGGAAGTCGGACGTCTCGTCCTTGAAGCGGGCGTGCTGCTGGTCGGCCTGCGTCTGCTTGTCGGCGGGGCGCTCGCGCGGGTCCTGGATGGACAGCGCGGCGGCGATCACCATGACCTCGCGCACACAGCCGTTCTTGTCGGCTTCCAGGACCATCCGGGCGAGGCGCGGGTCCACGGGGAGCTGGGCGAGCTTGCGGCCCTGCTGCGTGAGGCGCTTCTTGGGGTCCTTCTGGGTGGGGTCGAGGGCGCCGAGCTCCTGGAGGAGCTGCACGCCGTCGCGGATGTTGCGGTGGTCCGGCGGGTCGATGAAGGGGAACTTCTCGATGTCGCCGAGCCCGGCCGCGGTCATCTGGAGGATGACGGACGCCAGGTTCGTACGGAGGATCTCCGCGTCCGTGAACTCGGGGCGGGAGAGGAAGTCCTCCTCGCTGTACAGCCGGATGCAGACGCCGTCCGACGTACGGCCGCAGCGGCCCTTGCGCTGGTTGGCGCTGGCCTGGCTGACCGCCTCGATGGGCAGGCGCTGCACCTTCGTGCGGTGGCTGTAGCGGGAGATGCGGGCGGTGCCCGGGTCGATGACGTACTTGATGCCCGGGACCGTCAGGGACGTCTCGGCGACGTTGGTCGCCAGGACGATTCTTCGGCCCGTGTGCTGCTGGAAGACGCGGTGCTGCTCGGCGTGTGAAAGGCGGGCGTAGAGCGGGAGGACTTCCGTGAACCGGTAGTTCTTCTTGTTCAGCGCGTCCGCCGTGTCGCGGATCTCGCGCTCCCCGGACAGGAACACCAGGATGTCGCCCTTGCCCTCGCCCTGGAGCTCCTCGACGGCGTCCGTGATCGCGGTGATCTGGTCGCGGTCAGGATCGTCGTTGTCCTCCTCCAGGAGCGGGCGGTACCGCACCTCCACCGGATACGTCCGGCCGCTGACCTCGACGATCGGGGCGTCCCCGAAGTGCCGCGAGAAGCGCTCCGGGTCGATTGTCGCGGAGGTGATGACCACCTTCAGGTCCGGGCGCTTCGGCAGTAGCTGGGCCAGGTAGCCGAGCAGGAAGTCGATGTTCAGGGACCGCTCGTGGGCCTCGTCGATGATGATCGTGTCGTACGCGCGCAGCTCGCGGTCCGTCTGGATCTCGGCGAGCAGGATGCCGTCCGTCATCAGCTTCACATACGTGCCGCCGCTCACCTGGTCCGTGAAGCGGACCTTCCAGCCGACCGCCTCGCCGAGCGGCGTGTTCAGCTCCTCCGCCACCCGCTCCGCGACCGTGCGGGCCGCGATCCGGCGCGGCTGCGTGTGCCCGATCAGGCCGCGCACGCCCCGGCCCAGCTCCAGACAGATCTTCGGGATCTGGGTCGTCTTGCCCGAGCCCGTCTCGCCCGCGACGATCACGACCTGGTGGTCGCGGATCGCCGCCAGGATGTCGTCCTTCTTCTGGCTGACCGGCAGTTGCTCCGGATACGTGATCGCGGGCACGCCGGTGGCGCGGCCCGCCATGCGGGCCGCCGCCTTCTCGACGTCGTCCGCGATCTCCGCGAGAACGGCGGCGCGGGCCTCGGGCTTGCGGATCCGGCGCGCACCTTCGAGCCGCCTGCCGATGCGGTGCTCGTCGCGCAGCGAGAGCTCCGTCAGGCGGGGGGCGAGGGCGTCGAGGGTGAGGGCTGGCTGCGTAGACATACGCGGTCCAGGATCTCACCCGGTGCTCGGGAACGGCCAACCGATTTCCCGTGGGGCACGGGGGAACACGTACGATTCCGGGCATGTGGTCCCGGGCTCGGCTCGCCTTGCGCCCCCTGGTGGGGGTGCTGGTCGTCGTGCTCGGGGTCGGGGTGCTTTGTGGGGTGGTCGGGTCGGCCGGGGTGGCTGGGGCGTCCCAGGCCGCCATGGGTCAGGCGTCCGCCCCTGCGGAGCGGGTGTCCGCCGCCGAGGGCCCGGTGTTCGCCGGTGAAGGCCAAGGTGTGCCCGGGTGCGGGCAGGGCGGTGAGAAGGGTGACGGGCAGCGGCCCGCCGCGCCGCCGCGTTCCCCCAGCTCCTACGAGCTGCTGCCCGCCCTCTACGACACCCGGCCCGCCGCCTGTTCCTGGCTCGCCGACCAGGCCGTTCTGGCCCTCTCGCCTGGCCGCGCGCCGCCCGCACTCGTGCCGCCCTCGCCGATGGAGCTCTCCGTCCTGCGCGTGTAGGAGCCCCTGTCCCAGGGGTCCCTCAGTTACGTACGCGTACACGTACGCATCACACGCATCAGGAGCAGTGCATCACCATGTCGTCATCCACCGGCAAGTCCTCCTCGTCCACCAGCAAGGCCGCCGCCCGCGCCCAGCAGGCCGCCCGCGAGAAGGCTGCCGCCCGCAAGAAGAAGAACATCGCCGTCGTCGCCGGTGTCGTCGCCGTCGCCGCCATCCTCGGTGTCGCCTCGTACACCGCCTCCAAGCCCGGGAAATCCACCACCACCGCCACCGCCGAGAAGTCGTCCGGATCCGGCGACTCCGCCGGATCCCCGCGCGAGGGCGTCTACCCCGAGCTCGCCGCCCTCGCCCGCCGCGACGCCAAGGACCCGCTCGCCCAGGGCAAGGCCGACGCGCCCGTCGTCATGATCGAGTACGCCGACTTCAAGTGCGGGTTCTGCGGGAAGTTCGCCCGGGACACCGAGCCCGACCTCGTCAAGAAGTACGTCGAGGACGGCACCCTGCGCATCGAGTGGCGCAACTTCCCGATCTTCGGCGAGGACTCCGAGCGGGCCGCCCGTGGGGCCTGGGCCGCGGGGCGGCAGGGCAAGTTCTGGCAGTTCCACGAGGCCGCGTACGCGGACGGGGCCAAGGAGAAAGGCTTCGGGGACGGGCGGCTCAAGGAGCTGGCCCGGGAGGCCGGGGTCGGGGACGTCGAGCGGTTCGCGCGGGACGCCGGGAGCGATGCCGCTCGGGCCGCCGTGAAGAAGGACCAGGAGGAGGGGTACAAGCTCGGCGCCACCTCCACGCCGTCGTTCCTCGTGAACGGGCAGCCGATCGCCGGGGCGCAGCCTGACGCCGTGTTCGAGCAGGCCATCGACGCGGCGAAGGCCGAGGCGGCGAAGGGTGCTGCGGGCAAGGGCAAGGGCAAGGGCGACGGCGAGGGCGAGGGCGACGGCGACGGCGCGGGCAAGGGCGGGGAGAAGTGAGCGCCGACGTCGGGTACTTCGCTGCCTTTCTGGCGGGGTTGCTGGCCCTCGTGAGTCCGTGCAGCGCCCTGTTGCTGCCTGCGTTCTTCGCCTACTCGATCGACTCCACCTCGCGGCTCCTCGCCCGTACCGGGATCTTCTACGCCGGGCTCGCCACGACGCTGGTGCCGCTCGGGGCCGCCGGGTCCGTGGCCGGGCGGTTCTTCTTCGGGCACCGGGAGCAGTTGGTCTTCTGGGCCGGGTGGCTGATCATCGCGCTCGGCGTCGCGCAGGTGGTGGGCCTCGGGTTCGCCTCGCGGCGCATGGCCGAGCTGTCCGGGCGGATCCGGCCCACCACGGCGGTGTCGGTGTACGCGCTGGGGGCTGTGTACGGGCTCGCCGGGTTCTGTGCGGGGCCGATCCTCGGGAGTGTGCTGACCGTGGCGGCCGTGAGCGGGAGTCCCGTGTACGGGGGTGCTCTCCTTGCCGTGTACGCCCTGGGGATGGCTGTGCCGTTGTTCGTTCTCGCCGTGCTGTGGGAGCGGTTCGAGTTGGGACGGCGGCGGTGGCTGCGGGGGCGGGTGTTCCGGGTCGGGCGCTTTGAGCTGCATACGACGTCGGTGCTGTCCGGGCTGTTCTTCGTGCTGCTCGGGGGGTTGTTCCTGGCGTACGACGGGGCTGCGGCCTTGCCGGGGTTGCTGGACGTGGACGACTCGTTCGCCGTGCAGGAGTGGGCGGGGCGGCTCGGGGACGCTGTGCCGGACTGGGTGATGCTGGTGGGGGTTGTCGTGGTGGTGGGGGGTGTGGTGCTGCTTCGGCGCCGTCGGTCCGCCGCGGCTGAGGCTGACGTGTCTGGGTGACCGGAGGGGATTCGGGTTGCGGTCCCTCGCCCTCGGTTCGGTTGTGGGGCGGGGCCGCGCCGGTATGTCCGTGCTCGCGTGTGTGGCCTGGTGAGTGTGCTGTGTGCGTTCGTCGTGGTCATCCGAGCTGCGCGCGGACATACCGGCACGTCCCCTCCGGTTCGGATTGCGGGGATCGGTTCGGTGGGGGTTCCCCATTCGGCTTTCGGTCCGGTGGGGCGAGCGTTCGTCCTTCGGCCCGGTGGGGCAACGGCGAAGGCCCCGTCCTGGGGGACGGGGCCTTCTGGAGGTGGCTGGGGCCGGGATCGAACCGGCGACCTATCGCTTTTCAGGCGATCGCTCGTACCAACTGAGCTACCCAGCCACGCAGCTCACCAGGGTGATCTGCAAGCGGTCCTGACGGGATTTGAACCCGCGGCCTCCACCTTGACAGGGTGGCGAGCACTCCAAACTGCTCCACAGGACCTTGTATTGCGCGAGCGTAATTCTCGCACAGTGTGTTGCGTGCTCCCAACGGGATTTCTTCTTCCACGCAGAGGTGGAGTGGTGATTCCGGAGGAAACGGTGCTCTCCGTCACTGTTTCCTCGGAGCACTGCCGACTCCAGGAGGTTGACTCCCGGTGTTGGTGGAGGTGCTCGTCAGGTCTGGTGACGTCGCTGGATCAGCGTATCAGAGTGGATGCCGTGCTCTGAAAACGTGGCGCCGGGGCCAATGGATCTTGTCGCTCGATGGGGCACGGCAGGTCGGACCGGTTCGGCCGACACCTTGTGTGGCTCGGTGTCGGCGGAGTCGCTGTGTCTCGAAAGCGGCAACAGGGCCCTGTGGCAGGTCCTTTGACGGCGCTTTCTCCTCGCTTTCATCGGGGTTTCAAGAGCCCGTCCCACCCTCGGGGGCACAGTGAGGAGGAACTGATGCACCCCAGGAACGGGAGGCTTCCCGGAACCGCGGCCGGGTCACGCGGGCACGCTCCACAGCGGCTCGTCCGCGGGTTCGATGCCCAGTTCGTCCCGGAGCAGGGTGCGCAGTGCCTGGAACGCGGTGCGGGCCTCGCCCCGGCGGCCCGACTCCCGCAGGGACGCGACGAGGGCCTGGTGGAACCACTCGTTGAAGGGGTGGGCGGCCACCAGGTCGCGCAGTTCGGGGACGAGCTGGCGGTGTCGGCCCGCGCGCATCTCCGCCTCGACGCGGATCCGCTGCGCGTGGATGCGCAACTCCTCCAGGTAGTCCACGTGGCCGGCGAGTACTCGGCCGGGGCTCAGCGTCGACAGGGCTCGGCCCCGTGCTCATCGTCGGCGCGGGCCCGGTGGGCCTCGTCACGGGGATCGAACTCCTCCGGCGGGGGTGCCGGTGCGCGTCGTCGACCGCTCCGAGCGGCCCAACCCGCACTCCAAGGCGATCGCCCTGTGGCCGCGGGGGATCGAGGCGCTGGCGCGGTTCGGCGCCGCGGACGAACTGCACCGGCGGGGTGTGGTGCTTCGGGCCCAGAACTACCACTCACAGGGGCGGCGCGTCGCTCGGCTCGCCTTCGGCGGGATGCGCCGTACCCGCTACCCGTATGCGCTGTCGATCCCGCAGCAGGAGACGGAGGCGGTGCTGCGAGACGTGTTCCAGGACCTCGGCGGTGTCATCGAGTTCGGCACCTCCCTGACCGGCTTCTCCCAGGACGGCGAGGGTGTGCGGGCCGAGCTGGAGACCGGGTCGGCCCAGCGGACGACCGAGCGGTTCGGCTGGCTGGTGGGGTGTGACGGCGCGCACAGCACAGTCCGGCGGGCGGCCAGGGGCTCAACACAGGGATCGAGGATGTCGCCTCGCCGGAGTACGAGCGGGGCGGTACTGGGACGAGGTGCTCGACCGGTGGGAGAGCGAGCGGCTCGGGGTGGCGCGGGCGGTCGTCGGTGACACCGACTGGCAGACCCGGATGTGGACCATGAACGGCTGGCGGGCACGGGCGCGCGACGCGGTGCTCGGTGTGGGCGGGCGCAGCGGCGTCCTGAACCGCGTGGTGGTGCCGCGCCAGGCGCAGCTTTCGCTCGCCTACCCGGGCCCGCGGGAGCGGGTGGGTCGGTTGCGCACCGGGATGCGGCTGCCCGACGTACCGCTCGACGCGGGGCGGTGGCTGCGGGACGAACTGGACTCCACGGAACCGCTGTTGCTGTTCTTCCCGGGCGTGGGAAAACACCGGCGCGATGTCGGGGGCCTGGTCGAACACCACCGGAAGAAGCATGTCGGCATCCGTGTGACCGCGCCGGCCGACACGGGCGAACGCGCTCATCGGCTGCTCGGTCTCGTCCGGCCGTGTGCGGTCCTCGTACGGCCCGATGGAGCCGTCGTCGCGCTGCGCGACCCATTCGGTGATGAATTTGAATTGGACCAGTCCGTACGTGAATTGACCGGTGTGGCAGCCGAGGCGCGATGGGTAGGCTGATCACGTGCTGATATCTGAATTCTCGAAATCTCCGCTACGTGTTGTGCTGTTCGCGGACGGTGCTTTTTCTCATCCCGAGGGAAAGACCGCCCAGGGTGTCCTGCGGCACAGCACATGGCTCCGGCCCGTGGCGGTGATCGACCGCTCCCACACGGCCCCGACCACGGCATCCGTGGTCCCCGGGACCGACGTGCCGGTCGTCGGGTCACTCGCGGAAGCCATGCGGTTCGAGCCGGACGCGCTGGTCGTGGCACTGACCGAGTCCGACTTCGGGGAGTCGGTCGACGGCAAGTTCCTGCATACGCCCCGGGAACCGGGTGACCTCCCGGATTTCTGGTGGGACACCATACGTACCGCCGTGCGCGACGGCCTCCACGTCATTTCCTGTCTGCATGTGCGCCTCCGTGAAACGGAACTGGTCGACCTGCTCGCCGACGGCCGGGAAATAGTCGACGTCAGGCGCCCGTACGAGAATTTGCCAAAATATTCCGGACGCCGTCGCCGCACCCGGGCCAGGCTCATTCACATCGCGGGCAGCGACTGCGTCGTGGGCAAGCGCACAGCCGCGTTGCAGATACACCGGGAAGCCCTCTCCCGGAACATTGACTCCGGCTATGTGGGGACGGGCCAGACCTGTCTGCTCGCCGGGTGCACCGAGGGAGCCATCATCGACAGGACCCCGGTGTTCCAGGCGGCCGGACTCGTGGAGCACCTCGTCCAGCGTGCGGACCCGCGCCACGACCTGCCGGTCGCCGACGTCCTGGACGGCGATGGCGCGGCGGTGCTGCTCGACGCGGCGCGGCGCGTCTGGGCCGGCCCGCGGGAGACCAGGGGAGCGCTGTGACGGTCGAGGTGGTCCTGCACGCGGCGGCGGCGTTCGGTGAGTGCCCGACGTGGGACGCGGCGGACGGGTCGCTGCTCTGGGTGGACCTGAACCGGTGCGAGGCGCATCGGCTGCGTCCCGCGGACGGCAGCGACACGGCGCTGCGGTTCGACCAGCCCGTCGCCGCGGCCAAGCCCCGGGCGGGCCGGGCGGGCGGTCTGGTGCTGACCCTCCGGGACGGGGTGGCGGTCACGGGGCCCGACGGGGCGGTGCACATGGTCACGGATTGGTCGGCCGAAGGGGTGCGGGGGAACGACACCGGCGTGGACCGCCGGGGCCGCCTCTGGGTCGGCACCGTCGCCGGGGACGCCGCGCCGGGGTGGCTGGGACGGCTCTCGGGGGACGGGGCGACACACCGGGTGGTGACGGACACCCGGCTGAGCAACGGCATCGCCTGGAGCCCGGACGACCGCCGGATGTACTTCGTGGACACCCCCACGCGCCGCGTCGACGTGCTCGACTACGACCTCGCGTCCGGCACGGCCGTGAACCGGCGCCCGTTCGTGGACCTCGCCGACGTCGAAGGGGTGCCCGACGGCCTGTGCGTCGACGCCGACGGCGGTGTGTGGGTGGCGCTCTTCCGGGGTGGCGCCGTCCGGCGCTACACCCCGGAGGGCCGTCTCGACAGGGAGATCCGCTTCCCCGTCTCGCTCACCACCGCGTGCGGCTTCGGCGGCCCCGACCTGACCGAGCTGTACGTGACCTCGGCGCGTCGCGCACCCGACCACGACGAGCCGCTCGCGGGCAGCGTGTTCGTGGTGACCGGGGTCGGCCAGGGCGTCGCGGCGCCCGCCTTCGCTGGCTGACCGTCCACGGTCACCCGGTGGGCGTGCGGCGCTCCCGCTCGGGCAGGGCGGCGAAGGCGCGGGAGACCTGGACCAGCCACCGTACGTCCGAGGAGAAGTCGAGGTCGCCGGGGCTCGTGGCGCGGCCCGATGCGATGCCCGGAGCCGGATCGCCCGCGGTATCGGGGGCCGGACCCCCCGCGGCACCGGAGCCCGGATCGCCCGCCTGACTGGTCACGGCGAGGCCATCGGCCCGGCCGGGTGGGGTGTACGAGGCACTGCGTGAGGGGCGCTTCGTGCTCATCGTCCAACCGCTCATCCAGGGCGGTCATGTCCCTCAGACGCGGTGGCTGCGCGTCGCGGCCCCCGCCGGCCCCTTGCACAGAACTCTGCTGATCCGCCCCGACGGCCACATCGCCTGGGCGTCCGACACAGGGGATCCCCGGCGGCTGCGCGTGGCGCTTGAGCACTGGTCTGTCGGCGTGGAGGCCGGTCTCCGCGAGGCCGACAACACGAAAGTCCGCCCCTGACCGGCGTCTACCGCTCCTGGCGTGGCCCTGCCGTAGGGCGGGTGTCGCTTCCGAGTCCGGTGAGGCGGGCCGTCAGGCGGGACAGCAGGGCGACCGACTCGCTCAGACGCCGTCTCTCGTCGGGGTCGAAGGTCTCGCGGATGGCGGCGCCGAGGGCGCCGGCGCGGAGCGTGCGCTCTCGCCGGAGACGGGAACGGCCGGCGTCGGTCAGGCGCAGCAGGAGCTTGCGGCCGTCGTCGGGGTGCGGCTCGCCGCGGACGAGGCCGGCGACGGAGAGGTCCTTGACCGATTTGGCGGCCGACTGGTGTGTGACGCCGCGCAGTCGGGCGAGATCGGCCGTGGTCAGGGGGCCGTCGCGGTCGAGGAATCCGAGGATGGCGGCTTCGCCGGGGGGCATGGTGTCCACGGCTCTCACCGCCCGGACCAGCTCACCGATCGACCGCCGCAGCTCCTCGCCCAGCGCGTCTTCGTCCATGGAGCCATCCTAGGCACAGATCCCGCACTTAGTTGTACAGTTAAGTTGTACAAGTGATGTGCAAGTAATGCTCGGTGAAGGTGGAAGGACGTGGCGGTCGTGGAACTCACCAAGTTCGGTCATGCGTGTGTGCGGCTGGAGAAGGACGGGCGCCGCCTGGTCATCGACCCGGGCGGTCTGACCGACCCCGAGGCGTTGGACGGCGCTGACGCGGTGCTCGTGACGCACGAGCACTTCGACCACTTTTCGGAGGCGGTGCTGCGCCGGGCGGCCGCGGCGCGTCCGGGTCTGCGCATCTGGACCAACTCCACCGTCGCGGAGCGACTGGACGGTCTCGGCGCGCAGGTCTCCACCACCGGGGACGGGGACGCCTTCAGCGTCGCGGGCTTCGACCTCACGGTGCACGGAACCTGGCACGCGGTCATCCACCCGGATGTTCCGCGCGTCTCCAACATCGGGTTCCTGGTGGACGATTCCCTGTTCCACCCCGGCGACGCCCTGACCGTCCCCGGCACTCCGGTCGGCACGCTGCTGCTGCCTGTGCACGCCCCCTGGTCCACGGTCGGCGATCTGATCGACTATGTGCGCGAGGTCGCTCCCCAGGATGCCTATGCCGTCCATGACGGCGCCCTCAACGACGTCGGCACCGCGATGGTCGAGGGCTTCCTCGGCGAGCGAGGCCCCGGGGTCCCGACTCGCTACCGTCGGCTCCCTCCGGGCGCGAGTGTCCGGATCGGGTGAGGCCCGGCGGCACTGGTCAGCGAGTTCACCCTCTCGGGGGAACCTCACTCTTCAGCACGCCTGCGCCCCCGAGGGCGAGGCGGACCTCGTGCGCGAAGCCGGCGGTGTCCTCGAGCCCGAATGCCGCGCGTTGCAGCACGAACCCGTGCAGGAGCGCCATGACCACCCGTGATCCACGGTCGGGATCGAGTTCGGCAGGCACGGCGCCCGCCCGCTGACCGGCGCGCAGTGCGTCGACCACCTTCCGCCGAACCCCCTCGAAGCCGGCATGGGCGCGCTGCCGCATGGCCTCGTTGCGCAGGAGTTCGCCCCACGACTGGACGGCGCAGCGCAGGAGTTCGTCGACGGGAACGACGCCGCCCGCACCGTCAGCCACCTCGTCACCGCTCACCGGGGCCATCGCCGCCTCGACCAGATCGGCGGAGGTGGCACTCTCACCGGCGCTGACGATCCGCCCGATCGGATCGAAGATCAGCCGGAACACCTCCCCGGCGATTTCCAGGATCAGTTCGTCCTTGCCGGTGAAGTAGCGGTACGGAGCGCCGACCGCCACGCCCGCTTCGGCGGCGATGTCGGGCATCGAGGTCTGGTGGAAGCCGTCGCGGGCGAAGCATCGCCGCGCCGCGGCGATGATCTGCGCACGATTCGCCTCCCGGCGAGCAGGGGTGATGCGGGGCACGGGCGGGCCCTCCTTCAAACGTGAACGGTCATTCGCCTTGACGGCGGCCCATCATGATGCCAGTCTAAAAGTGAAAGATCATTCGCGTAAGCGGAGGGGGCCTGGCATGGCCGATCGAAACTTCTCTGTGGGTGTCTACCGCTACGAGCACACCGAGCCCCTCTTCGACGGGCGGGTCACGATCGAGGGTGTGAACGCGGTGCTGGAGACCTCGCCGCTCGCCTCCGACCTCTTCCACCGCATGGCCACGGGTGACCTGGACATCGCCGAGTTCGGTCTGACCTACTTCCTGCGCACCTTCGACCTGGACCACGCGCCGTTCCTTGCTCTGCCGATCTTCCCGAACCGCAACTTTCGCCACTCGGCGTGGTTCGTGAACACCGACAGCGGGATCGAGCGGCCGGAGGACCTGGCGGGCCGGACCGTCGGCGAGTTCGCGCTGTACGGCCACGACCCGGGTGTCTGGAACAAGGGTGTCCTGGCTGACGATTTCGGGGTGACGCCGGACCGGATGAACTGGGTCATCGGCGGCACCAACCACCCCATCCCCTCCTTCGACTGGATTCCCCAGCCCGTTCCGGACGGGGTGCACGTCCGTCATGCCGACGGCGACCAGACCCTGGGGGCCATGCTCGAGAACGGGGAGATAGACGCCCTGCTCTCCGTCGACGTACCGCAGGGCCTGCTCGACGGCTCGACGAAGAAGATCCGTCGGCTCTTCCCCGACTACGAGGCCGTCGAGCGCGACTACTACCGTCGTACCGGCATCTTCCCGATGATGCACGTCGTCGCGATCCGCCGGGAACTGGCCGCGGAGCCCGGTCTGGCGGAATCGGTCTACCGCGCGTTCAGCCGGGCCAAGGAGATCGTGCAGGACCGGTACAGGACCGGCGCCGCGAAGCAGCACATGTCCGTGCTCACCCCCTGGTTCAGTGAACTCTTCGCCGAGAACCGCGCGCTGCTGGGCCAGGACTGGTGGCCTTACGGTGTCGGCGCCAACCGAAAGGCCGTCGAGACCTTCCTGCGCTACCACAGCGAACAGGGCCTGTCCAAGCGGCTGTTGTCCTCCGAGGACATCTTTGTCCCCGGCCTGCTCGACACCTGATCCGGGCGGCCGCACACCGAGCGCACCGACGCCGAACTCGTCGTCCAGGACCTGCCGTACGACTACCTGCGCCGGAGCGTCCACGCGCCCACCGGCGTCACCCGTCACCATTCCTCCAGGAAGGCCCCCTCTTCCCATGGTCACCAGCAACGCCGCGCACGCCTCGTGGCTGCGTTCCCTCGCCACTCTCACCGCGGCCTCCGCCGCGCTGGTGGCGCTCACGGCTCCGGCCACCGCCGCGCCGTCCCACCGTGCCCCGTCCGACGCCTACGCGATCACGGTGCACGGCAGCCGCGCCTATCCGGAGAGCGTCACGACCGACCGCCGCTACGTCTACACCACCAGCATCGCCGACGGCACCGTCTACCGCGGCCGCCTCGGTTCGAAGGCCCTTGCCCCCTTCCTGCCCGGCGGCCAGGACGGCCGGACCCAGGCCACCGGGGTCAAGACCACCGGCAACCGCCTGCTGGTGGCCGGTGCCTTCACGGGGCGCTTCTTCGTCTACACGAAGACCGGGAGACTCGTCGCCTCCTACACCGTCCCGGACGGCGGAGGGAAGACTCTGGTCAACGACGCGACGATCACGCCCGACGGTGACGTCTACATCACCGACTCCTTCCGTGCCGTCGTCTACCGTATTCCCGCCGCCGAGGTCCACGCTCCCGCGACCGGTTCCCACAGGGTTCTGAAGGTCGCCCACCATCTGCCGGACTATGTGGAGGGCCAGTCCAACGGCAACGGCATCGTCACCTCCCCCGACGGCAAGTCGCTGATCATCGGCTACTGGTACAGCGGCGGGCTCTACCGGCTGACTCTCTCCACCGGCGAGGTTCGCAAGATCGCCGCCCCGCCCCTCCACAGCGCCGACGGGATCGTACGCAAGGGCAACACCCTGTACATCGCCCGTTCCGAGAACAACCAGGTCGACACCGTGCGGCTGTCCCGCCACGCCACCAGGGCGACCCTGGTCTCCACCCGCACCTACCCGGGAGCCGACACCACCACGGCCGTCGCCCTGAGCGGACACCGGATGCTGGTGACCAATTCCCAGATGGACTCCTATCTCGCCCAGCTTCCGCCGACGAGCCCGGTCTTCACCCTGGAGAGCCTGCCGCTGGGCAGCGCCTCCAGCGCGGCCCAGCACCCGACCGACACCACAACCCCCAGCCCGGCTGTCTGAGCCGAAGCCGAGACAAGGAACATCGCTCATGAGCAGACTCGCACTCGTCACCGGCGCGACCTCGGGCATCGGTAAGGCATTCGCCGAGCGCCTGGCCGTCGACGGCTATGACCTGATCATCGTCGGTCGCCGCCAGGGGCGTCTGAAGGAGTTCGCCGCTACCCACCCCGAGACCAAGGTGCGCGCTGTCGCCGCCGATCTGTCCACCGAGGACGGCATCACCGCCCTGGCGCAGATCGCCTCCGACGAGCCGCTGGACATTCTGATCAACAACGCCGGCGTCTCCCACTACATGCCACTGGCGGACCTGCCCGCCGACAAGGCCCGCGAACTGGTCAACGTCAAGGTCCTGGGCCCCACCCAGCTCATGCGCGCCGCCGTCGGCCCCATGCTGCGGCGCGGTCACGGCGCCATCCTCAACGTCGCCGGGATGATCGCCTTCTCCGGTCCCGCCGACAAGAGCGTGATGCCCCGTCGGGCCGTCTATGCCGGCACCCTCGCCTACCTCGTGGCCATGACCCAGGCCCTGGCCGCCGAGGTCGAAGGTTCCGGCGTCAAGGTGGGCGTGGTGTGCCCCGGCATCGTGGCCACCGAGCTCCACTCCGCCCAGGGCCTGGACATGAGCGCCGTCCCACGCATGAGCGCCGAAGACCTCGTCACCGGCGCCCTGCGCGGCCTCGAACTCGGCGAGACCGTCAGCGCCCCGGGCGTCGAGGACTACCAACTTCTCCAGGACGTCTTCACCGCCGAACTCGCCGCCTTCGGTGGCCAGAGCCCCCGGCTCGCCAGCCGCTACACCAAGTAGCCTGCGGGCGTTTTCTTGATCGAGCGATCCAGATAGGCTACGGTGGGGTCATGGCGAGGACCCGGGAGTTCGACACCGAGGCGGCGGTGAGCCGCGCGATGGAGCTGTTCTGGGCGCGCGGCTACGAGGCCACCTCGGTACGCGACCTGACCGGGCACCTGGGGATCGGGCAGGGGTCCTTGTATGCCGCGTTCGGCGGCAAGGACGGCCTGTACCGAGCGGCGCTGGAGCACTACCGCACCACCCTCGCGGCGGCCGCCCTGCGCGGCCTGGAGGAGGGGGCGGATGTCCGCTCGGCGATCCGCACGATGCTGGTCGAGCGGGTCCGGATCGCGGTGGAGGGCGACGGCCGGGGTTGCCTGGTGGTCAACGCCGCCTGCGAACGCCTGCCGGAGGATGCGGTGACCCGGCGCACCGTGCGCGACATGCAGGACGCCAGCAGGGACGCGCTCGCCGACGTGCTGCGGGTCGCGGTGGAGCGGGGTGAGATCGCGGAGCGGCATGACCCGCACACGCTCGCCGCTTTTCTCGTCACCTTCCTCAACGGACTGCTGGTCTCCTCGAAGATCACGCCGGACGTCCGCGCCCTCGAACCCCTTGTGGAGGTCGCGCTGACCGCCCTCGGCTGACTTTTTCGTGCCCGGAATCTGTATCAGACGATCCAGAAAATTCGCCGATGCCCGCTCGGGCACGGGATCCGGCGGTCCTACCCCGCTTCAGTCGAAGACTTCGGAGGCCCCATGCCCCGGCACTCACCCCGGGCACGCCCGCTCTCGGCGGAAGCCGCTGGAACAACTCTGACGTCCCGGCGGCAGCGGACCGAGCCGTCCAGTGCCCCTCGTCGACCCTCCGCAAGCCCACTGACACCCCCATCGCCAAGTGCACCAGGAAGGTGAAGAACATGATGTTCGACCATGACGGAACGCCCGTCCGCACGGGCCGAGCCGCCGTGAACGGAACGAGTCTGCACTACCGCACGGCCGGGTCGGGCCCCGCCGTGGTGCTCCTGCACGGCGTGCCCAAGACCAGCTACCACTGGCGTCACCTCGTCCCGAAGCTGACGCCCCACTACACCGTCGTCGTCCCGGATCTTCGCGGTCTCGGCGACTCCGCCCGCCCGTCCGGCGGCTACGACTCCGCGACGATGAGCGACGACATCGCCGAGCTGATGACCCACCTCGGACACGAGACGTACGCCGTGGTGGGTGAGGACTGGGGAGCGGTGATCGGCTATCAGCTCGCCGCCCGTCACCGCGACCGCGTCAGCGCTCTCGTGTTCGCCGAGGCCCTGTTCCCCGGGTTCGGCTTCGAGGACCACACGGCCCTCACCCCCGAGAACGTCGCCAGCGGTCTGCACTTGTGGCACCTGGGCTTCTACTTCCAGCCCGACGTCCCCGAGATGCTGATCGCCGGTCACGAGCGTGAGCTGATCACCTACATGATCAAGTTCGAGCGCAGCCGGCCCGACAGCGCCACCCCCGACGCGGTCGACGAATACGTGCGCTGCTACTCCATGCCCGGCGGCATCCGCGCGATGCTCTCCATATACCGGGCGATGCTCGTGGACGCCGAACAGAACCGGCAGGCCGCGCGGAAGAAGCTGGACATCCCGGTCCTGGCGCTCGGTGGATCCGCGTTCATCGGCGACCGCAACGAGTCCCAGATGCGGCTCATGGCCCACGACGTCACCGGACACGTCTTCGACGCCGGTCACGACCTCGCAGAAGAAGTACCCGACGAGATGGCCGACGTCCTCCTGCCGTTCCTGGCCACGCACCAGTAACCGCACCCGGCGCCGCGAGGCCGGCGAGCAGGCCGACCAGGGCGCGAAGGCCCGGCGGTACTGCTGGGAGTGCGGGATCGCGCAGCCGGTGGCGCTCACTCCGTTCAGCGGCAGCGCACACCGACCATCCGGTGGCGAGGAAGAATGTGGACCTGCCGCAGGTCGAGGGAGGTGGCCGGATGATCCGGGTGGAGGTGCTCGGCCCGTTCGCCGTGCGGAGGGACGGGGTCGAGGTGCCGCTCGGGCCACCGCAACAGCGTGCGCTGCTCGCCGCCTTGGTGCTGGCAGAGGGCGTCCCCCTGTCGGCGGCGGCGCTGGCCGCCGAGATCTGGGAGGGCGAGGCACCGGCCAGCGCCGTACCGGTCATCCGCAAGTACGTGCACCACCTGCGCCGCCTGCTCGGCGACGAGCTGACCGTCGAATCGTCCCGGCGCGGGTACGCGCTCACGCTCGCACCGGGCACGCTCGACGCGGACACGTTCGCCGACGCCGTCCGCGCGGCGGAACGGGCGCGCGCCGGGGGTGATCCCGACACCGCCGGGGACCGGCTGCGGGAGGCGCTGGCGCTGTGGCGCGGGCCCGCGCTGAGCGGGGTCACCGGCCCCGGCGTCGACCGGCACCGGACGGTACTGGACGGGCGGCACCTGGCGGCGCGGCGCAGCCTGCTGGAGGTCGACCTCGAACTGGGCCGCGAGCAGCGGATCCTGCCGGAACTGCGGTCGTTGGTGGACACCCATCCGCTGGACGAGCACCTGCGGCTGCTGCTGATGACGGCGCTGTACCGAGACGGCCGCCAGGCGGACGCGATCGCCGCCTACCAGGAGTGCCGGAAGCTGCTCCGCGACGAACTCGGGGTGGATCCGGGCCCCCGGTTGCGGGAGCTGTACGGCCGGATCCTGCACGCCGACGAGACGCTGCTGGCTGCCCCGGCCGCCTCCTCGGCACCGGCGCAACTCCCGGCGCCCAGCGCGGCGTTCGTCGGCCGGGAGGAGGAGCTGCGCCGGATGGACGCGCTGTCGGCCGGCGGCGTCGTGGTGATCTCCGGCATGGCCGGGGTCGGCAAGACCACGCTCGCGCTGCACGGGGCACACCGGATCGCCGACCGGTTCGGCGACGGTCACCTCTACGCGGACCTGCACGGATTCGGCCCCGGCGGGGAGCCGACGCCGCCCGGGGAGATCCTCGACCGGTTCCTCCAGGCGCTCGGGGTCGCGCCCGCCGACGTGCCCGGCGATCTCGCGGTGCGCGCCGGACTGTTCCGCACGCTGACCACCGGGCGCAGGCTGCTGATCCTGCTGGACAACGCCGCGGGGGCCGACCAGGTGCGCGACCTGCTCCCCGGCGCCGGCCCCGGCCTGACCGTCATCACCAGCAGGGGGACGCTTCCGACGCTGCTCGCCCGTGTCGGTGCCCGGCCGCTGGTGCTGCGACCGCCGGACGACGAGGAGGCGCTGGCGCTGCTCGTGGCGCGGGTCGGCGCGGACCGGACACGCGCCGAGCCGGTCGCGGCGCGCGAGATCGTCGCCCGTACCGGCGGCCTCCCGCTGGCGCTGGCCGTGGTCGCGGCGCGGGCCGTGACGCAGGAGCACCTGCCGCTGTCCGCGATCGCCGCCGAACTGCGCGCGGCGCACGGCACGCTGGACGCCTTCGCGGGCGCCGACGACGAGGTGCGCGCGGTCCTTTCCTGGTCGTACCGCGCGCTCGAACCGGAAGCCGCCCGCGCCCTGCGCGTCCTGGGCGCACAGCCCGGCCCGGACGTGAGCGTCGCCGCTGCGGCGAGCATGCTGGCGCTGCCGGAGCTGCACACCCGCACGCTGCTGCGGGCGCTGGTCGCGGCGGCGCTGCTGGTCGAGCACCGGCCGGGCCGGTTCGCCGCGCACGACCTGGTGCGCGCGTTCGCCGCCGGGCTGCCGTGGTCCGGCGACCAGGAGCGCCGGGAGGCCGTGCACCGGCTGCTCGACCACTGTCTGCACACCGCGTGCGAGGCGGCCATGGCCGTCTTCACGGCCCGGCCCAGGATCCCGCTCCCGCCCGCGCTGCCGGGCGTGATGGTTTCGGCACCGTCGTCGGACGCCGCCACGTGGTTCGCGGACGAGTACCCGGTACTGCTCGCCGCGCACGATCTCGCCCACCGGGACGGGTTCGACGGGCACGCGTGGCGGCTGGCCTGGGCGCTGCGCGACTTCTTGAGCAGGCAGGGCCTCTGGCACCACCTCCAGACGTCGCAGCAGCTCGGACTGGCGGCGGCGCAACGCCTGGGGGACCGGCTCGCCGAGGCGCACTCCCGGCGCGGTCTGGCGCTCGTGGAGGCGAACCTGGGCCGGTACTCCGCGGCCCGCGGGCAGCTACGGCAGGCGGCCGAGGGCTTCGAGGCCGCGGGGGCGCGGGAGTTCCTGGCCGAGACGCACCGGTTCGAAATCTGGGTCCTGGACTGCGCCGGTGACCACGAGCCGCAACTCGAGCTGTCCGAACGCCTGCTGGAGATGTATCCGCCCGGCACCGCGGCGAGCTACCGTGCCTGGGCGCTCAACTCGGTGAGCTGGTCGGAGATCCGGCTCGGCCGGTTCGGCCCCGCACTCGCGCACGCGCGGGCGGCGCTCGCGTCCGGCGAAGGGCTCGGGCCGTACTCGCTGGCCGACACCTGGCACACGCTCGGCAGCGCGCAGGCCGGGCTCGGCGACCACGAGGCGGCGGAGTTGAGCTTCACCCGCTCCGCGGAGCTCTATCTCCGGGTCGGCGCGCACGCCCTCGCCGCGGTCGCGCTGCGCACGCTCGGCGACGTGCACCGCGACGCGGGCCGGCACGACCAGGCCGACGCGGCCTACCGGCGGGCCCTGGCGACCGCGGGCGAGACCGACGACCCGAGGGCGGCGGCGATCAGCGCGGAACTGGCCGTCTATCGCACGTGAACGGCACGGGAACCGGCCGTTCTTAGGGTCGTGCGGAGCTGTCCCACTCGGAAAGGACCGACCACCCATGTCCGCACCCACCCCACCGCCCGGCATCGCGATGACGCAGTTGCTCGGCGGCTTCCAGGTCTCGCAGGCGCTCTACGTCGTCGCGAAGCTGGACGTCTGCACCATGCTGGACGACGGTCCGCGTACCGTCGCCGACCTCGCGGAGCGCAGCGGCACGCCGGCGGACCCGCTCGGCCGGTTGATCCGCACGCTGACCATGGTCGGCGTCTTCCGCAGCGAGGGCGACCTGGTGGCCACCACGCCGCTGGGCGCGCTGCTGTCGCGCAACCATCCGGGGTCGCTTGCGGGCATGGCCGAGCTGTGGATGGAGACGCACTACGCGCCGTTCGAGGGTCTGCTGGAGACGGTCCGGACCGGGGTTCCGGGCGCGACGCGGCACTTCGGCAAGCCATTCTTCGAGTGGCTGGCCGAGGACCCGGCGCGAGCGGAGCTCATGACCCGCGCGATGGCCAACATGACCGGTGCTCGGGAGGGCATGTTCGACGGGTACGAGCTTCCGCCCGGCCGGGTCGTGGCGGACATAGGCGGCGCGGACGGTTCGGTGCTGGTGCGACTGCTCGCGGACCGGCCGGAGCGCAAGGGCGTCATCCTTGATCTCCCGGCGGTCGAACCGGCGGCCCTCTCGAACCTCGCGAAACAGGGCCTGAGCGGCCGGATCACGTTCACGGCCGGCGACTTCTTCGAGTCGGTGCCCGCGGCCGACATCTACGTGCTCGGCTTCGTCCTGCACGACTGGGACGACGACTCCTGTCTGCGCATCCTGGAGTCGATCCGCGAGGCCGCGAACCCAGGCGCCCGCCTGCTGGTGCTGGAGGGTGTGATCCCGCCCGGCGACACGCCTCACATGATGAAGATGATCGACCTGACCATGCTCGGCATGCTGCCGGGCCGTGAGCGCACCGAGCCGGAGTTCCGCACCCTGCTGGAACGGGCCGGGCTCACCCTCGACCGCGTCGTGCCCACCCCGACGCCCTTCTCGATCGTCGAAGCGTCCGTGAACGGGAGCTGACCGCGGGCCGTGCCCGCGCTTGGCGTGCGTATGAGGCGGAGCGGGAGTGGCTTCAACAGGCTGTGGACAACCTCAGGCGCAGGGAGCGCACCATTCGGCGCCAGGCTCAAGAGTGCGAGCCCGGCGATCCGGAGGCAGAGATCTGCATCAAGGGTGACAGCAAGGATGCCAGCTACTCAGAAGCACGCCCTCACGATGGAGAGCGTGCCCCGAAGCTGTAGGTGCCCCCAACGGGATTCGAACCCGTGCTACCGCCTTGAAAGGGCGGCGTCCTGGGCCACTAGACGATGAGGGCTAAGAGGCCCGCCGCGGCGCTTCGCAGCGCGTCGGGGACGTGAGAAGCATATGGGATGGGGGGAGGGATCGCCAAAACGGTTTACGAGGGCGGGACCGGGGGCGGCGTCGAGGGGTCGGCCCCGGGCTGGTTCTCCTTGGGCAGATGGCGGCTGACCTCGGCCTTCGTGAGGCCCAGCCCGCCCAGTTTGATCTCGTCCCAGGCCTGCAGGCGCTTGGTGGCGCGGTCCAGGTAGAGCACGGACGTCTCCACCGGGTCGGGGTGGTCCCCCTCGACCGCGCGCAGCCCGCTGCCGCCGGTGGAGCCCTCGATGCGCAGCCGCGTGCCCTCGTCCATGACCTCCATCTCCTGGTGGTGCACATGTCCCGCGAGGACCAGCGGCACCGTGCCGTCGGTTCGGCGTGCGGCCGTGGGGTTGTGCGCGACGGCGATGTCGACCGGCGTGCCCCTGGCGGCCTGCTCGCGGAGGGACGCGGCGAGGTTGAGGCCCGCCGTCTCCTGCACCGCGTCGCCCTCCTGCTTCACCGAGCGGTCCGGCGTGAACTGGGGGTCCCCGATGCCCGCGAACCGCAGCCCGGCCACGTCGACGGGCTTGCCACCGTCGAGGACGTGGGTGTTCTTGAGCTTCTTCAGATAGCGCTGCGTCGCGAACGAGTCGTGGTTGCCGCGCACCCACACATAGGGCGCGCCCAGGTCCTCGATCGGGTCCAGGAAGGCGTTCTCGGCGGCGGTGCCGTGGTCCATGGTGTCGCCGGAGTCGACGATGACGTCGATCTCGTACTGCTCGACAAGGGAAGAGATGATCTTCCAGCTGGCCGGGTTCAGGTGGATGTCCGACACGTGCAGGAGCCGGATCGTGGACGGGTCCGGTTCGTATGCGGGCAGGGTCGACGTCACGTCGTACAGCTTCGTCACATTGGTGACCAGGCGGGCCAACTCCCGCTGGTACACGTCGAATTCGCTGACGATGTTGCGGGCGTTGCCGACGACCGAGGGGGCGCTGCTCAGCAGGCCGGAGAACTTCGGCTCCAGGACGGACTTGGGGTTCCAGGTCGCGTACGCCGCCGCGCCCGACGCCGCGAGGAGTGCGAGGGCCAGGCCGCCCGCCGCGAGGGCCCTGCGCGGTCTGCGGTACACCGCGAGGCCGAGCGCCGTGGCGCCCGCGACCACGGCCGCGCAGGAGCGCACCGCCAGGTTGAACGTGCCCGTCACGACGTCCTCCGCCACCTCCTCCTGCATCCCCGAGATCCGCTCCGGATGGTCCACGAGAGCCTCCGAGCGCACCGGGTCCAGGCGGTCCACCTCCACGTCCAGGCGGATCGGAGCCACGTGCGAGTTCAGCTCCAGGGCGCCGAGGGGCGACACGTCGATCTTCGTGCCGCCGGTCAGGGACGGGCGCAGCTGCATGCGCGTGTCCATGGGCCCCACGGACGTACGTACGCTGCCGACGATCAGCAGCCCCAGCCAGGCCCCGAGCAGCACCACCGCCACCAGGCCCACCGCACGGCCGAACGGGTGCGGGGTGCTTGTGAGGTTCGTGGTGGGGGGCCGGTGCGCCGCGCGGTAGCGGCTGACGAGAGCCGTCGCCGCCCCGCGCAGGCCGCGCAGGTTGCGCAGAACGACCGTCACGTCGCGCCCCATTGGGCCCGTATGCCCATGCGCGGAGGTGGCTATGCCCGCGCCGGTCCTTCGCCCCGCCCGTCGGGGGCGCGGGCGCGGGCTCCGCGCGCGGCTGTTCCCGGCCGGGGCGGCGGCGATCGCGGGGCGTGGCGGACAATGGGCGTGTGCTGGAGATGACGCGCGAGGAGTTCGAGGAACTGGTGGCCGAGGCGCTCGACCGGATCCCTCCCGAGCTGACGCGGCTCATGGACAACGTCGCGGTGTTCGTCGAGGACGAACCGCCCCGCGACGACCCCGAGCTGCTCGGTCTCTACGAGGGAACTCCGCTCACCGACCGCGGTGAGTGGTACGCGGGGGTGCTGCCCGACCGCATCACCATCTACCGGGGTCCCACCCTGCGGATGTGCGAGTCGCGCGAGGACGTCGTCGCCGAGACCGAGATCACCGTGGTGCACGAGGTCGCGCATCACTTCGGGATCGACGACGAGCGGTTGCACGCCCTGGGGTACGGCTGAGGTTCCGGGGCCTCGCACCTCGGGCCTGTGCGGTCGCGCTGAGGCTTCGGTCACAGGTCGGGTGCGGGCGCGGGGTTTCCGTGTCCTCTTGCGGGGCGCGGGAGTTGGGCAGGGCGTTCCTTCCCCCAGCGCCTTCGGAGGTGCTCGGCCGTGCGCCATGTGTACGTTTCCGTTCGGTGGGCCGCGGCCGTGATGGCCGTCGCGGCCACCGCGGGCTGTATGAGCATCGGCGACGACGGGAGCGGCGCGCCCGCCCCCGCACGGTCCGCCGGTGAGCGGAGCGGGGCCGCCGCCCCCGACGGGGGGAGCGTCACGCCCGGCGGCTCCCGTGGCGACGGGCGCGCCGACGGCGGCCGGGGCGGCGAGAAGGACGGCAAGGGCGGCAAGGACGCCGAGGGCGGCGAGGACGGCGGGAAGGACGGCGGCAAGGACGACAAGAAGCCGGCCGCCGGGCGCGGCAAGGACGCCGCGCCCGACGACAAGCCCTCGAAGGGCGGCTCCGGCGGCGGCTCGACCGTCGAACCCACCAGCGACGGCGGCAAGCCCTCGCCGACTCGTACGCGGCCGGGGCCCCGGCCGACCCGGAGCACCCCCGCCCCCGACCCGACGTCCGCGACGCCCACGCCCACGCAGGAGCCGACGTCCCCGGAGCCGTCGTCGTCCGCCCACGGAGGGGTGGGGGAGCCCGCCGGGCGGGGGGAGCCTTCGCCTCAGGCGGGGCCGGCGTAACGGGGTGTCTACGGGGGGTGTGAAGCCGTGGTCGGGGCCTTGGGAAAGCCCCGATATGGTGGGCGTTTGCCAATTGGGGTGGGGGGTGCGTATGGTGGTAGATCGTTTGATCCCATTTGCCCGGCGCCGACACAGAAGAGCGCCGCGTGGCGCGTACTCTCCCTTGCCGTGGCTGACCGCATAGAGGCGGTCCATTGCGAAATCACGGAGTTGACGGGCGCGTGCCGAGACTCCGGAAGGTTTCGCATTTCGCATGTCCATTTTCAGTTCTGACCACGCCGTCCTGCCCGAGAACGAGTCGGTCGAGGCCGTCGAGAGCGACGCCGTAGCGGCTGTCGCCGAGACCGTCGAGCCCACCGAGACCGTCGAGCCCACCGAGATCGTCGAGGCCGCGGACGTCACCGAGGTCACCACCGACGCCGTCGCCGAGGCCGTCGAGGCCGACGCCGACGCCGAGCCCGAGATCACCTTCGGTGACCTCGGCCTGCCCGACGGAGTCGTCCGCAAGCTCGCCCGCAACGGCGTGCACACCCCGTTCCCGATCCAGGCCGCGACCATCCCGGACGCCCTGGCCGGCAAGGACATCCTCGGCCGTGGCCGCACCGGCTCCGGCAAGACCCTCTCCTTCGGTCTGCCGACCCTGGCGCGCCTCGCCGACGGCTACACCGAGAAGAAGAAGCCCCGCGCGGTCATCCTGACCCCGACCCGCGAGCTGGCGATGCAGGTCGCCGACGCCCTCCAGCCCTACGGCGACGTCCTCGGCCTCAAGATGAAGGTCGTCTGCGGCGGTACGTCCATGGGCAACCAGATCTACGCCCTGGAGCGCGGCGTCGACATCCTCGTCGCCACGCCGGGCCGACTGCGCGACATCATCAACCGCGGCGCCTGCTCCCTGGAGAACGTCGAGGTCGCCGTCCTCGACGAGGCCGACCAGATGTCCGACCTGGGCTTCCTGCCCGAGGTCACCGAGCTGCTCGACCAGGTCCCGGCCGGCGGCCAGCGCATGCTGTTCTCCGCCACGATGGAGAACGAGATCTCCACGCTGGTCAAGCGCTACCTGACGAACCCGGTGACGCACGAGGTCGACAGCGCCCAGGGCAACGTCACGACCATGACGCACCACATCCTGATCGTGAAGCCCCGCGACAAGGCGCCCGTCACCGCCGCCATCGCCGCCCGCAAGGGCCGCACCATCATCTTCGTCCGCACCCAGCTGGGCGCCGACCGCATCGCCGAGCAGCTCCGCGACGCCGGTGTGAAGGCCGACGCGCTGCACGGCGGCATGACGCAGGGCGCCCGTACACGCACCCTCGCGGACTTCAAGGACGGCTACGTCAACGCCCTCGTCGCCACCGACGTCGCCGCCCGCGGCATCCACGTCGACGGCATCGACCTGGTCCTGAACGTGGACCCGGCCGGCGACCACAAGGACTACCTGCACCGCTCCGGCCGTACGGCCCGCGCGGGCCGCAGCGGCACGGTCGTCTCCCTCTCGCTGCCGCACCAGCGCCGCCAGATCTTCCGCCTGATGGAGGACGCGGGCGTCGACGCCTCGCGCCACATCATCAACGGCGGCGGCGCCTTCGACCCGGAGGTCGCCGAGATCACCGGCGCCCGCTCCATGACCGAGGTCCAGGCCGAGTCCGCGGGCAACGCGGCCACCCAGGCCGAGCGTGAGGTCCGCGACCTCACCAAGGACCTGGAGCGCGCCCAGCGCCGCGCCGCCGAGCTGCGCGACGAGGCCGACCGCCTCACCGCCCGCGCCGCCCGCGAGCGCGGCGAGGACCCGACGGCCGCGGTCGCCGCCCTCGCCGAGGCCGCCGACGCCCCCGCCGAGACCGAGGGCGAGACCGCCGCGGTGTCCGTCGACCGCCGTGACGACCGCGGTGGCGACCGTGGCGGCTTCAACCGTGACCGTCGCGACCGCCGTGACGACCGCGGTGGCGACCGTGGCGGCTTCAACCGTGACCGTCGTGACGACCGTGGCGGCGACCGCGGTGGACGTTCCTTCGAGCGCCGTGACGACCGCGGTGGCTTCAACCGTGACCGTCGTGACGACCGCGGCGGCGACCGTGGCGGCCGTTCCTTCGAGCGCCGTGACGAGCGGGGCGGCTTCCGCCGCGACGACCGCCCGTCCGGCCACCGGGGCAGCGACCGCCCGTTCAACCGCGACCGCCGCGACGACCGCCCCGCCGGCGGCCACCGCGCCGGCGGCCACGACCGCCCGTCGTACAACCGCGGCTCCGGCACCGGCTCCTTCGGCCGCCGCGACGACAAGCCGCGCTGGAAGCGCAACGGCTGACGCCGTCTGAGCAGTGACTGAAGGCCCGTACGACGTACACGTCGTACGGGCCTTCGCCAGACCACGGGCACCCGGACGGGATACCCGATCGGATGCCGGGCCCCGTCCGGCTATGCTCATGGGTGCGCCGACACTGTGTCGGCGAGGACCGTTAGCTCAATTGGCAGAGCAGTGGACTTTTAATCCATTGGTTGTGGGTTCGAGTCCCACACGGTCTACCGGGAGCGGGAGAGGGGAACCCCCTCTGACCTGCTACGCAGCGTCCGCGTCCACTTCGGTGGGCTCGGACGCTGCGTCGTTCTCCGGCTCGTGCGTGAGTGATGCGTGAGCGGACGAGGCGTCAGCAGGCCTTCCTCAACGAACTCCTCGACGCACCCGCGTCCGTGGCTCAGGGCGAGCCGGGCAGTTGTGGCAGGGGCGGTCGGCGCAGCAGGAGGAAGGCGCAGCATACGGCTGTCGCCGCGAGCACGGCACAGGCGGTGAAGGCGGCACGGTGGCCCGACGCGGCGTCGTGAGCGGTCGTGCAGGAGGCGGCGACGGAGGAGGCCACGGCCACGCCGAAGGCGCCGCCGATCTGGAACGAGGCGGTGCTCAGGCCGGAAGCCACCCCGGAGTCCCGCTCGGCCACTCCGCCGAGCGCGGCGGCCGTCCCGGCCACCGCGCATGCCCCGAGACCTGGACCGAACAGGAGCAGTCCGGGCAACAGGTCGCGAGTGAAGGAACCGTTGGCCGGAACCGAGCTGAGGAGGGCGCAGGCACATCCGATGAGGGTGAGGCCGCCGACTGCCACCGCTCGCGTGCCGAGGCGGGAGACGAGGGCTTGGCCCGCGTACGCGCCGACGGCGGCCAGGGCGGGCAGGGGCACGGTGGTGAGGCCCGACCGCAGCGCGGACCAGCTGAGGGGGCCCTGTCCGTACTGGGCGATGGTGTAGGGCGCGCCGAAGGCACAGGAGCCGAGGAGGAACATCACGGTGTTGCCTCCGGTGACCGTGCCGGTACGGAACAGGCGGGGCGGTACCAGGGGCGCTGTGACGCGGCGCTCGATGGCGCCGAACAGGGCAGCGAGGAGCGCGGCCGCGACGAGCAGCCCGAGGGTCTGTGGGCTGAGCCAGCCGGCACTGGGCGCCCGTTCCACGGCGTACACGCAGGCGACCATGGCGGCGGTCGCGGTCACCGCTCCGGCCGTGTCGAAGGCGCGGGGGCGGCGGGGTGCGCGGCTTTCCCTCAGGAGCAGCGGGCCCAGGACCACCATCACCGCGGCGACCGGCACGTTGAGGAAGAAGACCCATTCCCAGCCGAGGAAGTCGGTCACCGGGCCGCCGACGAGGAGCGCGGCCGTACCGCCGAAGCCGCCGCTTCCCGATCAGAAGGCGAGCGCCCTGTTGCGTTCCGGCCCCTCTTCGAAGGTGTTCATGAGGATGGAGAGCGCGGTCGGTGCGAACACGGCGGCCGACATGCCCTGGGCGACCCGCGCCGCGACCAGGACACCGAGCGACCAGGAGAGTCCGCAGAGCAGCGAGGACAAGAGGAAAAGCAGGCTACCGGCGACGAAGACGCGGCGCCGACCCAGCAGGTCCGCGGTACGGCCGCCGAGCAGCATGAGACCGCCGAAGCTCAGCAGGTACGCGGCCATGACCCATTCCTCATGACCGTCCGTCACGCCGAGGTCCTCGGCGATGGTCGGCAGGGCGAGGATGACGATCTGCGCGTCGAGGATCACCATGAACCCGGCCAGGCAGAGCAGAGCGAGGGCCCGCCAGCGTGCCGGGTCGGGAGTGGGGGCGGTGGCCTTCGTGGTCGGATCTGACATGGGACTTCCTCAGGTGCGTGGCCTTGCCGGCCGCGGTCTGACCGGCCTGGGACGAAGGACGGTCTCGGAGGGCTGCGCGGCGACGACCAGATGCCGATCGCTCGCCATGACGTACCTCGCCCTGTGCGCTCGCGTCCACGGCGACACCCGTGCCGGGTGCGAACGAGCGCCGTCCAGCGGAATGTGCCGCCCCGGTTCACGCCTGCCGCCGCTGATCATCGAGGGTCACCCCGTCCGGCGGGCCACGGCCGGCCTTGCGGACTGGTGCGGCCGTCTGCCGTTCTCGCGGTTGTCCACTGCCCAGACCACGAGCCCCAGAGCGGTGAATGCGGCGCCCGCTGCGGACACGGCGTGCCATCCACCGACGCGGTAGGCGGCCGTCCCCACGGCGGAACCCGCCACCCCGCCCAAGGTGTAGCCGGTCATGTAGGCCGACGCGATCCGCGCGCGGGCGCCTTCGACAAGGCCGTAGACCACGCTCAGGTTCAGCATGTGGGTCCCCTGCACGGCGATGTCCATGGCCAGGACACCGACGACGAGCCAGGCCAGGTACCGGTCCCCGGCGGCGATGGCGGTGAACGAGGCGGTGCCGAGCAGGAGGAGAACCCCGGTCGCCGCGCCCTGCCGACCGCGGTCCGCGAACCGGCCGGCCCCGCGCGCCGCGAGCGCGCCCGCGGCGCCGAGCAGCGCGAACCAGCCGATGCCCGCATCGGTGTAGTGGTAGGGCGGCCCGGCCAGCAGGAACGCCGCCGTCGCCCAGAAGACCCCGAAGCTCGCGAAGACGCAGGCGCCGATCAACGAGCGCCGCCGCAGCACGGGTTCGTCCGCCACCAGCCGGACGGTTGCCCGCAGCTGCGCTGTGTAGCCGAGCGCCGCATCGGGCGGTGTGGACGGCAAGGCGCGGGCGAGCGCTCCGGCCAGCAGCAGCGTGACCAGGGCCGCGATCCAGAACAGACCCCGCCAGCCCACGGCCTCGGCCGCCAGCCCGGCGACGGTCCGGGACAGCAGCACTCCCGCCATGCCACCGCTGAGCACGGTCGCGACCACCCGGCCACGCTCGTGGTCGGGCGCGAGCGTGGCCGCGTAGGGCACCAGCACGTTCACCACGCCCGCGCTCGCCAGTCCGGTCACCGCACCCGCGGCGAGCAGCACACCCATCGTCGGCGCCACGGCGGTGGCCGCCAGGGCACCGGCCTCGCCGAGCAGCAGCACGCACACCAGGGGGCGTCGACGGACGATGTCGCCGAGCGGCACGACGATGAGCAGGGCCAGCAGATAGCCGACCTGCCCGACTGTGACCAACTGCCCCACGGACGCATCCGCCCCGAGGGAATGCCCGATGCGGGGCAGCAGCGGTTGGCAGTAGTAGAGGTTGGCGATGGTCAGGCCGTAGGCCCCGGCGAGCAGCCGGATCAGCCATCGCCGAGGGCTCGGTTGCGCGCCGGGAAGGAGCGGCCCTGCCGTCTCTGGAGTGGTCACGCTCATGACGCTAGTTCGGTATTGGGCCGCTGCTAAGGTCCACTTTTGTGAGGGAATCCTGGCCCATTTTCGGTGTCGATCTTCATCTGGAGATCGACCCGGCGCTCGGCCGTCAGCGGGGTCTGGAGCAGGCCCTGCGGGCGGCCATCCGCTCCCGCCGTCTCGTCTCGGGGACCCGACTGCCCGCCACCCGCAGGCTCGCAGCCGACCTCGGCCTGTCCCGGGGTACAGTCCGGGGCGCGTACGACCAGCTCGTAGCCGAGGGCTATCTCACCGCCGACCAAGGCTCCGGCACAGCAGTGGCCCAGCTCCCCCACCTCTCGGCCGACGTCCCCGGCGAGCCATCCGCTCCGGCGCCGGAAGTGCCCTGGCACGACCTGCGGCCGGGCCGACCGGACGCCTCCGCCTTCCCGGTGACGGCGTGGCTGCGCTCTGCCCGCCGCGCACTGACCGCAGCTCCGGCGGACGCCTACGCGTACGGCGACCCGCGCGGCCAGTTCGAGCTGCGCACCGCGGTCGCCGCTTACCTGGGGCGCACCCGCGGGGTGCTCGCGCATCCCGACCGGATCGTGATCACCAATGGTTATGTGCAGGCACTCGCCCTGCTGACTCGCGTGCTCGCCGAGAACGGACCGGCCACGGTCGCGATGGAGGACCCCGGCGCCGCCTTCCACCGGGAGGTGGTCCGCAGAGCCGGAGCGACGGTCGCCCCTCTCCCCGTCGATGACCGCGGTGCGCGCACCGACCTCCTGGCCACGTTTCCGTCCGTCGACGCGGTGGAGGTCACACCGGCGCACCAGTACCCCACCGGACACACCCTTCACCCTGCGCGCCGCCGCGAACTGGTGGCCTGGGCGCGTTCGACGAGCGGTCTGGTCATCGAGAACGACTACGACGGTGAGTTCCGCTACGACCGCCACCCGGTCGGCGCCATCCAGGGCACCGCAGCGGAACACGTCGCCTATGTCGGCACGGTCTCCAAGACCCTCGGCCCGGCCCTGCGCCTGGGCTGGGTGGTCTGCCCGCGCCGACTGCTGACTCCGCTCGTCGAAGCCAAGCAGTACGACGACCACCACACCGAAGTCCCCGGACAACTCACTCTGGCGGACTTCATCGACAGCCACGCCTACGACCGGCACATCCGCACCAGCCGACTGCGCTACCAGCGCCGCCGCGACCAACTCCTCGCCCGGCTGCGGGCCCTGCCCGGACCTCCGGCCCGCCGCCCGGCCGTCCACGGCATCGCCGCCGGTCTCCACGTTCTGCTCAGCCTGCCGGACCAGGGCCCCACCGAAGAGGACGTCCTGTCCGCCGCCGCGGCCCGGGCACTGCGGCTGGGTCGGCTGAACGGACGCTGGCACGCGTCCGGTGACCACCCCCAGGGCGTCATCATCGGCTACGGGACACCGAGCGAACACGCCTACCCTGCCGCGCTCGACGCCCTCACCGACGCTCTCGACTGTGTGTACGGGGCTGCGTGAGGGAGCTTGAGCGGCCGCTCTTGTCGCATCGGCTTGACTCTGTCGGGACCTTGGATTTTCTCAGTGCGGCAGCTTGGTCAACGGGCCTGCTCAGGTAGCTCCGTTGCCCGGTGTAGCTGTCGAGGTGCCCGTTGTTTCTCTGCTCGCGCTCTGGCACCGTCCCAGGCCATACCCCGGCCAGCCCGAACCCACTGACTAGCACCAGTGCCCGCACTGCGAGTTCGAGATCTGTCAGGAGGGCTGGTCAAGCACGTGCCTGCGTGAGCGATGCGTGAGCGGACGACGGCCCACTCTTCACGTGCTGGTGGATCACTTAGCTGCATTGACCACGTCTGACCAGGCATCCCCGGACAGACCCGCACAGAACGAGGGCCCCGGCCGGGACGGTCGGGGCCCTCGTGGCTGGTCGCCGACGGGGGTCAGGCGGCCACCGCGCTGCGCGGCCCCAACTCCTTGGCCAGACGCTCCTTCAGGACGTCCAGGTCCTCGCAGTCGCCGCCGGTCCGCTCGGCGATGTGGACGCGGTACAGCTCGGCCAGCTCCTCCTGGGTGACATCGAGGCCGAGCTGGTCGAGGAGGTGGCGCAGGACGGCGCGGCCGGAGTGGCGCCCGATGAGCAGGGAGCGCTCACGGCCGAAGCGCGCGGGCTCGGCGTACTCGTAGGTGGCGGGGTTGCGCAGGATGCCCTGCTGGTGGATGCCGGCCGCGGTGGCGAAGGCGTACGTGCCGAAGATGGCCTTGTTGCGGGGCTCCTCCATGCCGATGACCTTGCGCAGCGCGGTGTACGCCGCGTACATCGAGGCCAGGTCGATGTCGGTGCGCAGGCCCAGGTCGTCGCCGCGGTAGGCGAGGAGGGCGGCCACTTCCTCCAGGGGCGTGTTGCCCGCGCGCTCGCCGATGCCGCCGAGGGTCGCCTGGACCTCGTCGGCACCGGCCTGAAGGCCGGCCACGGCGTTGGCCAGGGAGAGACCGAAGTCCTGGTGGCAGTGGGTCGCGATGCGCACGGGCGCGGGCGCCCAGGTGCGGAACGCGGAGATCAGCGCGGCGTACTGGGCCGGGGTGTGGCAGCCGGAGGTGTCCGCGACGACGAAGCACGTGGCTCCGGCGGCGATGGCCTCCTCCGTGATGGCCCGGAGCAGGTCGTGCTCGCCGCGGCTGGCGTCCTCGATGCCGATGGACACGGACTCCACGCCGAGGGAGCGGGCGAAGGTGACGGTGTCCGCGACCTCGGCGACGGCCTCGGCGCGCGAGATGCCGCGCTTGTGGCGCAGATGCATGTCACTGCCCGTGGCCATGATCTGCACTTGGTGGTTGGCCGTGCCGCCCGCCTCCACCGCGGTCGCCACGTCCTCGCGCACCGCCCGGCAGAACGTGGTGAAGCGGGCCTTCGTCAGGTTTCTGGAGATGAGTCGGGTGGCTCTGTACTCACTGCGGGAGGAGGCGGGGAAGCCCGCCTCGATGTAGTCGACACCGAGCGCCTCGATGCGCAGGGCCATGTCGAGCTTCTGCTGCGGGGTCATGGCGTTGCCAGGGGCCTGTTCACCATCGCGGAGCGTGGTGTCGAAGACCGAGATCCGGCGAGCTTCAGCGGACTGCTGCATGTGTTCCGTACTCCTCAGACCGTGTCCGGCACGGTCTCCTCAGACCGTGTCGAGCACGGTGCGTGTCAGGGATTCCAACGGGGAGAGGGCGTGTGCGGCGATGGCGTCGGCGTCCCGGACGAAGTCCGTCCAGAACCCCGGCCGGCTGCTGCCCGCCTGCATGAACCAGCGGGTGTGCTCGGTGGGGATGCCCAGGACGTAAAGCCCCTCGTCCGGGGCGCCGGAGCTGTCCATCGGATGGAAGGGCGACCCGGTGACGGCCACGCCGCCCGTGTCGAAGGCGTCCGCCCCGGTGCCGTTGCGAAAGCTGGTCCAGAGGCCTCGCTCGACGAGGCGGCGGGTCAGCGGCGACGGGTCCCGGTGCAGGTCGGGGGAGGGCACACGGGCGTCGATCACGGTGTCCACGCGCACGTGCGAGTCGGTCACGTACGGGGACGAGCAGAGGAAGCGGCCGGTCGCGGCGTCCCCCGTGAAGCGGGTGTCCGGGCCGACGACGCGCAGCGTCCCGGCCGAGACCAGGGCCGCGACCTGCCGCAGCCGGACACGCGGCGGACCGGCTGCGAGGAACGAACTCCTCGGGTTGTACCAGCCGATGAAGTCGTCGCGGTGCGACGCCGGGAGCAGCCCGCCGAAGTCGACGAACTCGCGGATGAGCGCGCGGGTGTCCCGCAGGACGTCGAGGGCGGCCTTCAACGGCGAGTCCACATTGCCGAGTTCGGCGTGCGCGAGGTCGTCCTCGACAGCGCTCAGGAGGGCCTTGGAGAACTCCTCGGGACCGGCGAACGTGCGCCCCGCGAAGGGCCGGGCGAGCCGGTCGAGGTCGAGCGGCGGCAGGTCGCCCACGCCGTACCGGTCGGCCGCCGCGGCCGGCTTCGGCGGTCCTGACTCGGCGGCTCTCGCGACTTCGGCGGTGAACTCCCGGGCGGCCCGCTCGCCCGCGCGATGGCGCAGTTCCGTGGCGTAGTAGACGAGTTCCACCTCGGCGAGGAGCCAGGGAACGATGTCCGCGCGGAAGTCGTACGGCCCGTGGGGGCGCGCCCGGCGTACCTGGTCGGCGGTGAAGAGCACCGGTGTGTAGCGGTGGTTGGCGTCCTTCTGGTTGCGTCCGCGCGCGGGCAGAGGCATGGCGCTTCGGGAACCGGCCACCAAGAGCGGCTCGTCGCCGCTGGGTTCGTAGACGAGCCCGCCGATGCCGTCGTCCCGGAAGGCGCCGCCGCGCCCCAGGGTCAGCGCCGCCATGACGTCGTAGAAGGAAAGGCCGAGGCCGAGAATTCCGACCGCCGAACCCGCCGGAATTCGGTCCAGCGGCATATCGGCCGTGGAATCGCCGCGGATGTACGAGAGGCGCGGCCGCGCGGCCGCGAATTCGGCGAGTTCCCGCTGTGCCCCGGTCAGTCGGGGCCGGGTGTGTCCCGTGGTCAGGACCACCCGGTCGGCGTCGAGGCGGGTGCCGTCCGAGAACGTCAGCCGGTAGCCGTCGGCGGCGCGCTCCAGGTCGGCCACCGCCGCCGTGGTCCGGTGCAGCCGCACGCCCGCGGGCAGCGTCGCCTCGATGGTGCTCAGCACGTACAGCATGTAGCGGCCGTGGACGGCGCGGGGAGCGTAGCCGTGCGGGCCCGGACAGTTCGCGTCGGCGGAGCTCCACCACTCGGCCAGCGAGGGCCCGGCGCCGGGGCGGTGCGGCCCGCCGTCCTGGGGGCCCGAGTACGCGGAGACCTCGCCCGCCACGGTGTTCATCAGGAACCACTCGGGCTGGTCCGTCCGCCAGACCCGGCCGCAGCCCACCTGCACGGAGTCGATCAGGTGGATGTCCACGGGGTGGGCGGGCGGCGCCGCGAGCAACCGGGCGGCGAGGCGCTCGACCACCGAAAGGCCCCGCGGCCCGCTGCCGACCACCGCGACGCGATACGGAGCCGACTCGGACAGTGAGTTGTCATCGGCAACACGGAGTGTCAAGGCAGGCCATTCCCTTTCGAGTTCCCACGATTGCGTTCGCACGCAGGCGATACCGCGCCGGAGTTACGGCGCAGGCGATACCGAACTGGCGTTACGGCGCCGGCGTTCCCGCGTTGGCGTGACGCCCTGGCGCGCAGAATTCGATTGCGCCGCCAACCACCGTAGAGGCGCCTGCATTCAACCTTCAACGACCCATTGCTCATGCTTCACATGAATTTCCCTCATGCACTGCCGAGTTGGCGATCGGCCGATTTTCCGGTGGTACTGTGGCGGCGCCTCGATATGAGCCAACTCGGCCTGTGCCAACGGAAGGAATGCGTGATGCGGCGACCTGCACTTCTAGTGATGGACCTCATCAATGAGATCGTCCACCCGGAAGGAAAGTACGCGGGCGACGGATATCTGGAACAGGTACGTCGGCGCGGTGTGCTCGATCACGCTGCCGAAGCAATTTCCCTGGCCCGCGCCCAGGGAATTCCCGTGCTGTACGTCGTGGTGGGATTCTCGTCCGACTACGCCGAGTGGCCCGAGACGTCCCCGGTCTTCCGTGAGGCACGGGACGACCGGCGGATCGTGCTCGGCACCTGGGCCACCCAGGTGCACGACCAGCTGAAGCCCGCCGAGGACGAGCCCGTCGTCGCCAAGCACCGGCTGAGCCCCTTCCACGGCACCGACCTCGACGGGCTGCTGCGGGCGCGGAACGTCAACACCCTGCTGCTGACCGGGGTCACCACGGATCTGGTCGTGCTGTCCGCCGCACGTGAGGCACACGACCGCGACTTCGCCGTCGAGGTCCTCGAGGACGCCACCGCGACGTCGGACGACGCTCTGCACCAGGCCGCCCTGACGGTGCTCGCCCGCACCGCGACGATCAGCTCAGTCCGGCAGGCGCTGGCCGGCTGACCGGCCTCGGCACGCCCGCACCGAGAAGAGGAGAACCGTGCAGCACCGCCTGTCGAACCGGATATCCGGCATCGAGAAGTCGGCCACCTACGACATATTCGACATGGTGCGGAACCTACGCACCCAAGGGGCTTCTATCCTCGATCTCGGCGGCGGTGAACCCGATTTTTCCACGCCTCCGCACATCACCGAAGCGGCCGTCGCCGCGCTGTCCGAAGGATTCACCCACTACACACCGAGCCGAGGCATCCCGGAACTCCTGGAAGCCCTCTCGGAGAAGCTTGCCAAGGACAATGGCATCCACGCCGAGGCCGTCAGCGACATCATTGTCACGCCCTCGGCCAAACACGCCCTCTACATTTGCTTCCTCAGCGTCCTCGACCCCGGCGACGAGATCCTCGTGCCGACCCCGAGCTGGGTCAGCTACGGCGCCATGGCGCAGCTCGCCGGCGCCCGGCCGGTGCCGGTGCCGCTCGCGGCCGACCAGGGGTTCCGGCTGAGCCGGGACCGCCTGGAGCGGCAGGTGTCCGGCGCGACCAAGGCGATCGTCGTCAACACGCCGAACAACCCGACGGGGCACGTCCTCGACGAGGACGAGGCCCGCGACATCGCGGAGTTCGCCGCCGCGCACGACCTCTTCGTCATCTCCGACGAGATCTACGAGAAGATCCGCTACGGCGGCGCCCGGCACCTCAGCCCCGCCAGCCTGCCGTCCTGCGCCGACCGCACCCTCACCGTCAACGGCTTCTCCAAGGGCTACGCCATGACCGGATGGCGGCTCGGCTATGTGGCGGGCCCCGCCGGTGTCATCGGGGACGTCCTCAAGGCGCAGCAGCACACCGTCGGCTGCGCGGGCTCGTTCGTGCAGCGCGGCGCGCTCGCCGCGCTCACCGGTCCGCAGGAGCCCGTACAGGACATGGCGGACGAGTACGCGGCCCGCAGGAAGCTCGTCGTCGACGGCCTCAACGCGCTTCCCGGGGTCTCCTGCTCCGCGCCGGGTGGTGCCTTCTACGCCTTCGCCGACATCCGCGGCACCGGCTTCGACGACTCCGCCGAGTTCGCCACCTGGCTGCTGACCACCGCCGGCGTGGCGGTGACGCCGGGCACCGCGTTCGGGCCGGGCGGCGAGGGGCACGTACGGCTGTCGTTCGCGACGTCGCGCGACGTCATCGAGCAGGCGCTGGACCGCGTCGGCGCCGCGCTGGCCGCGCGCTCCTGACCACCGAGAACTTCAGCCGCCATCGAGAACTTAGCCGCCACCGAGAACCGTGAGCCGAGGGACGGAGACTGACATGGGATCGACACTGGCCCAGAAGGCGTGGGACGCGCACGTCGTACGGGACGGCGGTGCCGGGGACGACCTGATCTACGTCGACCTTCAACTGCTGCACGAGGTCAACACCCCGCAGGCGTTCGACGCCCTGCGCGCCGCCGGTCGCACCGTGCGGCGGCCCGACCTCACCATCGGGACCGAGGACCACAACACGCCGACCCTCGCCCTCGACCGGCTCATCCAGGATCCGGAGGGGCGCCGCCAGGCGGAGCTGATGCGGGAGAACTGCGCACAGTTCGGCATCCCGCTGCACCGCCTCGGCGACCCGGACCAGGGCATCGTGCACGTCATCGGCCCGGAACTCGGACTGATCCGGCCGGGCATGACGATCGTCTGCTGCGATTCGCACACCACGACGCTCGGAGCCTTCGGCGCCCTCGCCTTCGGCATCGGCGCCAGCCAGGTCGAGCACGTCCTCGCCACCCAGACCCTGCCCATGCGCCGCATGAAGGACATGGCGGTCGAGGTCACCGGCCGGCTGGCGCCGGGCGTCACCGCCAAGGACCTGATCCTCGCCCTGATCGCCGAGATCGGCACCGCAGGCGGCCAGGGGCACGTCATCGAGTACCGGGGAGAGGCGATCTCGGCCCTGTCGATGGAAGCCCGGATGACGCTGTGCAACATGTCCGTCGAGGCGGGCTCCCGCGCCGGGATGGTCGCCCCGGACGAGACGACCTTCGCGTACCTGGAGCAGCGCCCCGGCATGCCCAAGGGTGCGGCCTGGGACGATGAGGTCGCGTACTGGAGGTCGTTGCGCACCGACGAGGACGCCGTGTTCGACCGGCGGGTGAGCCTGGACGCGAGCGCGGTGAGCCCGTACGTGTCCTGGGGAACGAACCCGGCCCAGAGCGTCCCGCTGCACGACCGGGTCCCCGCCGCCGACGAGTTCGCCGACGCGGACGAGCGGGCGGCGGCCGCACGGGCCCTGGAGTACATGGGTCTCGTGCCCGGCACCCCGATGCGGGGCATCCTCATCGACACGGTCTTCCTCGGCTCGTGCACCAACGGCCGGATCGAGGACCTGCGCGCGGCCGCGGCGGTGCTGCGCGGGCGCAAGGTCGCCGACGGGCTGCACATGATGATCGTCCCCGGCTCGGCGCGCGTGCGTGCGCAGGCCGTCGAGGAGGGCCTCGACCGGGTCTTCGCCGAGGCGGGCGCCGACTTCCGGGCCGGGGCCGGCTGTTCGATGTGCGCCGCGCTCAACGAGGACCGGCTGCTCCCGGGCCGGCGCGCCGCCTCCACCAACAACCGCAACTTCGAGGGCCGGCAGGGCAAGGGGTCACGCACCCACATCGTCTCGCCGCCGGTCGCCGCCGCCACCGCCGTGGCCGGCCGGCTCGTCGCGCCCGCCGATCTGTGAGGACACCGCCCATGGAACAGTTCACCGTCCACACCGGAACGGCGCTTCCGCTGCGCCACAGCGACGTCGACACCGACCAGATCATCCCGGCGCGGTTCTGTGTGCGCTCCACCCGCACCGGGCACGCCGACGCGCTGTTCGCCGACTGGCGCGACGACCCGGACTTCGTGCTCAACCAGGCCGCGCACCAGGGCGCGACCGTACTGGTCGCGGGCCCCGACTTCGGTACCGGCTCGTCGCGCGAGTACGCGGTCTGGGCGCTGCAGGACTACGGCTTCCGGGCCGTGATCGCGCCCCGGTACGGCGACATCTTCCGCGCCAACTCCCTGCTGAACGGGCTGCTCACCGTGGTGGTCCCCACCGACGTGGTCGAGCGCCTGTGGGAGGCGGTGGCGGCGGACCCCACCGTCGAGGTCGTGGTGGACCTCATGGCCCTCGAGGTCCGCTGCGGGGATCTGACGCAGCCGTTCTCACTCGACGAGGAGGTCCGGGCCCGGCTGTTGTCGGGCGAGGACCTGATCTCCGCCACGCTGCGGCACGAGGACGCGATCGCCGCCTATGAACGTGGCCGCCGCGCGGCCCTGCCCACCACCCGATAACCACCCTGCAAGGAATCCGCCAAGGAATCCGTCAAGGAACAAGGAAGGCGAACCATGGAACCCCTTTACGTCCTGACCGACGCCGAGCGTGACGAGTTGACCGCGGTCCTGGAAGGCGTCGCCAAGCACCCGTACGAGGACTACGCGGCCTTCTCCCGCGCCGTGGCCGACGTGGTGGACCGCGGGGAGGTTCCCGCGTTCTTCCGGGAGGTCTGCGAGCGCGTCCGGCACGACCGGGAGACCGGGGCCGGCGAGGCCCACGTGCTGCGCAACTGCCCGCTGGACCACGAGATCCCCGTCCTGGACCTGGACGACCCGGTCGCGGACAAGCACGCGAAGAAGAACACCTTCGTCGCCGAGACGTTCCTTGAGCTGTTCGGGCAGCTGGTGGGCACTCCGCTGCTGTCCTACGCGACGCGGTTCAACGGCGACTTCTTCACCGACGTCATCGCCATCAACCGCTACAGCGGCATGCAGACCGGCTTCAGCGACAGCGAACTCGTCTACCACAACGACCGTACCGCGCACCCGGTCCGCGCGGACTTCATCTCCCTGCTCGGCATGCGCTGCCCGGAGGGTGACTACATCTACACGGGCTTCGTCAGCGGCCGTGGCCTGCTCGCCCACCTCAGCGCCGAGGAGCAGGAGACACTGCGGCAGCCGTACTTCTTCACGCCGTACGACGTCCTCTCCCGGGACAACAACGGCGACCTCACGGACTCCGGCGCGCACCCGATCCTGGAGAACGAGCACAGCTTCCGCTACCTGGACACCAGCACCACCGTGGTGCCGGGCGCCCCGGAGAAGGCCAAGGACGCGCTGCTCTCGCTGAAGAACGCCCTGGTGAAGGCGGACAAGCAGCGGCACCGGCTGCTGAAGGGCGACCTGTTCACCTTCGCCAACCAGGACGGTCTGCACAGCCGCGACAAAATGGAGATCAACGACCCGGAGCGGGCCCGCCAGCGCTGGCTGCTCAAGACCTACGCGTTCCGCGACCAGGCCGCCGCCGACCGGCACCGCGACCGCTGGATCGACGGCGTCCAGGGCCGCGTCGGGGACTGACGCGGCGCGCTGGTCCCGTCGGTCCGGGCCCCGGCCCCGGTGTGGGTGCCGGGGCCGGGGCGTTCCCGGTCAGGACAGCGAGGGAAGCCGGTGGCGGACCGGGCAGGTGCGTGCAAGCGCCTGTGCCGACCGGATGAACTCCATGGTCAGGGAGCGCTCGTCGGGCTCGGCGCTCACCCCGATGGCGATGTGTCTGCGCACCGCGGGTTCGAAGGGAACGGCGACGAGGTCCTGGCGCGACGAGGGGATGGCCAGGGAGGGCAGGACGGTGACCCCGAGCCCCTCGGCGACCATCGAGAGCACCACGTGCAGATCCTGGATCCGATGGGCGACGCGCAGCCGCGCGCCCGCCGCCTGGAACAGCAGCCGCAGTGTGGGCTCCACCCCGTCGGCAGGAATGATCAGGTCCTCTTCCGCCAGGCGCCACACCGGAAGCCGGGCCACCGAGGCCAGGTGATGATGGCCCGGCACGACGACGCACATCTCGTCCCGCAGCAGCGGATACGTCGTGAGGTTGTACTTCGGCAGGGTCACGATGCCGACGTCGATCGTGTGCTCGTACAGCATCTCGGCGATCCTGCGGTCGTTGCCCTCGCGCAGGCCGATCTCCAGACTCGGGTGCCGGGCACGGAAATCGGCGATCAGGCGGGGCAGCAGTTCCAGCGAGAAGCTCTGGCTGATGCCGATGAGGAGGCGGCCCTCGGCGGTGGTGTGGGCGGCGCTGGCCTCCAGCTTGATGCGCTCGGTGCTCGCGAGGACGGAGCGGGCGTGCTCCAGGATGCGGCTGCCGGCCTCGGTGAGGTCGACGCCGGAGCGGTCCCGCCTCATGACGCCGACCCGCAGCTCCGCCTCCAGGCCCGCGATCGCGTGGCTGACGGCCGACTGGGTCACGCCCAGGGAATCCGCGGCCTTGGTGAAACTCCCATGGTCGGCAATCGCTACGAACGCGGCCAGCTGTGAAAACTTCATGTCAGTCATCCGTTCACCGCCCGGGGCGGGGCCTGGGCCCCGCCCCGGGCGCGTGTCATGGAGCGGCTACGACGTCGGGAGCTGGACGGACTGCGCGTGCCGGAAGACGTTCTTGGGGTCGTACTTCGCCTTCACCCGGGTCAGGCGCGGATAGTGGTCCTTGTAGTAGAGGGTGTGCCAGGGAACACCGGAAGTGTTCAGCTTCGGGTCGGTGATATCGCTGTCCTGGTAGTTCACATAGCAGCCGTCGGTGCTGGCGTTGGGAGCCGGATAGCCGCCGGTGGACGAATAGACATCGGTGAAGATTTCCCGGAGCCAGGTCACATTGTCCGTGTCTCCCGATTTCCCGGTCCACTGGGTGGAGAAGAGCGCCTTGAAAACCGAGTCGCGCTGCGCGGTCGCCGTTTCGGAGGGCTTGACCTCGCTCACCTTCCCGCCGTACGGGAAGAGAATGAGATTGGACATCGGGTTCTTGTGGTCGGATCGGGTCAAGTGCTGGTACAGGGACGCGATCTGTGCGCCCGTGAAACCCTTCCGCTGGTAGGCGGACTTATAGGCGCCGCGCAGGGTGGGATTCGTGAGTGAGGGGTAGTGCGTGCCGATGAGTCGCACCGACGTCAGCCACGGAATCCGCTGGGGCGTGAACAGGTCGGGCAGCGGCGGCTGTTCGCCGACCGGTTCGGTCATGGGCTGTGTGTCGATGCCCACCGTCGAGGTGATCGTGGACAGGTACTTCTTGAGCTTCCCCTCGGCGTCCGGCACCGAGGCGTCGATCTGGGTCACCAGGCCGACGTTCCCGTTCGCCTTGTGGTTGAGCATCAGCAGGCCGCACAGCGGTGCGTACGGAGAGTCCGGGGCGCTGTTGCGCTCGTGCCAGGTGCCGTAGTTGCGCAGCAGCGTGGTGAACCGCTGCTTGTCCAGCTCGGCCCAGGGCAGCGTGACGGCGCTGAGCAGGACGTCCTTCGGCGGCCGCATCAGCTGCCCGGAGGGCTCCGCCCCGCTCGCCCCCGGCGTGCGGAACCAGAACCGGGTGACGATGCCGAAGTTGCCGCCACCGCCGCCGGTGTGCGCCCACCACAGATCGTGGTGGGGGTCCTGCTCGTCGCGCGTCGCCACCACGCTGCGCACCGTTCCGTCGTCGTCCACGACCACCACCTCGACCGCGTCGAGATGGTCGACGGTCAGACCGTACTGGCGGGAGAGCAGGCCGAAACCGCCGCCGGTGACATGGCCGCCCGCACCCACGGAGTAGCACATGCCGGCCGGGAGGCCGACGCCCCAGCCCTTGTAGAGCCGCTGGTAGACGTCCATCAGCGTGGCCCCCGCCTCCACGGCGAACGCCTTGCGCTCCTCGTCGTAGGAGACCGCGGACATCATCGTCATGTCGATGACGACCTTGACGTCGGGGTTGAAGACGTGGTCGGCGTAGCAGTGGCCGCCGCTGCGCACGGAGACGCGCTTGTCGGCGCGCACCGCGTCGCGCACGGCCTGCACCACTTCGTCGGTGGAGCGGACCAGGCGGACGTAGTCAGGTGTGCCGACCCAGCGGGTGTTGTGTCCGACGGTCAGTTCCGGGTAGCGGGGATCGTCCGGAAGAACGGTGATCGGCGTGGCCTTGCCGCCGGCGTTGGCGCTGCCAGTGGCAGCGATGGCCTGGGACCGCGGGAGCCCCCACTCCACGGCCGTCGCGCCGGCCAGCGCTCCGGTGATGGTGAGAACGGAGCGTCTACGCACGTTTCCCATTTTCGGGCCCTCCTCATGAGCAGCGGAGGGAATATTGGAAAATGGCAGGGCTAAATAAGCGTCGACACTCCCCCCGGGTGCAGACGCAGCATTTTGAAATAACTCGGCATAAGTCGACGGGTAGGCCGGAAAATTCTCAAGAAGTTAGTGATGGCCCGCCCTGACCTGCATGGATCCCCTTGCCCCACCTAAACTGTACAACGCTCAATATACATTCGTGGCGGTCCGTCAGCAAATAGGGCAGAGAGGTCGGAGCGGATATTCCTTGGCATTGGGCCGGGAAATCGATTACGGCCAGGCGCGCATCGCGGTCGCCGCGACCTCCTCCAGTTGTGTGCGGCTCGCGCCGTCGCGTGCCTGCTGGGACATGCCCTGGAAGACCGCGGCGAAATACCGGGCGAGCGGTGCCGGGTTGACCTGGGCGGAGAGTTCCCCGGCGGCGATCCCGGCCCGGATGCGGTCCTCGAAGGCCGCCGTGAACGCGGCGCGGTGGGTGCGCAGGATCCGCTCCGCCCCGGCGGACGCGGTCGCGTTGTCGTTGGCGGCGAAGACGACGAGGCAGCCGCGCGGGCGGTCGTCGGCGGTGAGCTGCCCCGCGGCCTCGCGCAGCATCCGGGCGATGCCCCCGTGGGCCGTCGGCTCCTCGCCGAGCGCGCGGCCCATGTAGGCGCCGTACGTCGTGACGTAGAAGTCCACGACCTCCTTGAACAGCGCTTCCTTGCTGCCGAAGGCGCCGTACAGGCTGCGGGCCCCGATGCCCATGGCCTCGGTGAGCAGGGTGATCGAGGTCGCCTCGTAGCCGTGCTCCCAGAACGTGCGCATCGCCCGGGCGATCGCCTCGTCCCGGTCGAACAAGCGGGGTCGCCCGCGCTGCTTCGTCGTCATGACGCGATTTTACAGCGCTCGCTGAAAAATCTGTTAGCCTCCCTTTTGCAACGAGCACTGCAAAAAAAGAGGAGGGGCCTGACATGGGCGCGCTCACTGGTAAGACGGCGCTGGTCACGGGGGGTAGCCGAGGGATCGGCCGGAGCATCTCGGAGCGCCTGGGGCGCGACGGGGCGCTGGTGGCGGTGGCTTACGGCCACAACGAGGCCGCCGCCAAGGAGACCGTCGCGGCGATCGAGGCAGCGGGCGGGAGGGCGTTCGCCGTCCACGCCGAGCTGGGTGTCCCCGGGGACGCCGAGGCCCTGTGGGCCGCCTTCGACGCGAAGATCGCCGAGTTCGACTCGGACGGCGGCCTCGACATCCTCGTGAACAACGCGGGCACCGCGCTCGCGGCCGGCATCAAGGAGACGGACGAGGCCGGTTTCGACAAGGTCTTCGCCGTCAACGCGAAGGCGCCGTTCTTCATCATCAAGCACGGCCTCGACCGGCTGCGCGACGGCGGCCGCATCATCAACACCACGTCCGGCATGACCCGGATCGCCTTCCCCGGCATCGCCGCGACCGCCTCGTCCAAGGGCGCGCTGACCACCCTGACGCGCACCCTGGCCCTGGAACTCGCGCCGCGCGGCATCACGGTGAACTCGGTCGCCCCGGGCGTCACCGAGACCGAGGTCAACGCCTGGCTCGCGGACCCGCAGGCCCGCGCCTACGGCGAGTCCTTCTCGGCGTTCAAGCGCGTCGGCCAGCCCGAGGACGTCGCCGACGTCGTCGCCTTCCTCGCCTCCAACGACTCCCGCTGGGTCACGGGGCAGGACCTCGACGCTACGGGTGGGTCGCTGCTCGGGCAGTGAGTCGAGCCTGGGCGCCCTCACTCTGCTGCACCGAGTGGGGGCGCTTCGGCGTTCTCAAGGGGGCTTGCGTGCCCTGTGCGTGCCCCTTGGTGAGCGTCCTGAGGAGGGCGTGGTCCGGCCCGGAGCGGGGTCGTGCGCCCGTGGCAGACTCGGCTGGTGCAGATCCGGATGCTGGGGCCCCTCGAAGTGCGTACCGACGACGGTGGGTTGGTCGACGTGTCGGGGGCGCGGCTGCGGGGGCTGTTGGTCGCGCTCGCGCTGCGGGCGGGGCAGGGTGTTCCGAAGGGCGTGCTCGTCGACTGGATCTGGGGGGACGCTCCGCCCGCCGACGCCACGAACGCCTTGCAGCGGCTCGTGTCGCGGTTGCGGAAGGTGCTGCCGGACTGCGCTGTCGAGGGGCAGGCCGGCGGGTACCGGCTGGTGGTCGCGGCCGACGCTGTCGATGCCCTGCGGTTCGAGCGCCTCGTCGCCGCGGGGTGCGTGCGTACGGGGGACCTTTCCGGGCGGGTGCGGGTGCTTCGTGAAGGGCTTGAGTTGTGGCGCGGTGCGGTCATGGAGGACGTGGGCGTGCGTGGCAGCGCGCCCTTCGACGCCGCCGTCGCCCGGCTCGACGCGCTGTGGCTGACCGCCACGGAGGAGCGGGTCGAGGGGGAGGTCGCCCTCGGGCGCGGGTCGGAAGTCGTCACGGAGCTGGCCGGGCTCGTGGCCGCGCATCCGGTACGGGAGCGGCTCGTCGCCTCGCTGATGCGGGCCCTCGTCGCCGCCGGGCGCACCGGTGAGGCGGTGGCCGCGTACGAGCACGTGCGGGACGCCCTCGCCGACGCGCTGGGCGCCGATCCCTCGCCCGAGCTCGCCGCCTTGCATGGCGCCCTTGTACGGGGGGAGTTGGGGGAAGCCGCCCCGACGGGAGGCTCGGGCGGTGCCGGGCCGACCAACCTGCGCGCCGAGTTGACCAGCTTCGTCGGGAAGAGCGCCGACATCGCCGCCGTACGCGAGCGCCTCCGCGCACACCGCCTCACCACCCTCATCGGGCCCGGCGGCTCCGGCAAGACCAGGCTGGCCTCCGAGACCGCGCGCACGCTCCTCGGTGAACTGCCCGACGGGGCCTGGCTGGTGGAGCTCGCCGCCATCGGCCCCGACGGTGACGTGGCGCGGGCGGCTCTCGCCGGGCTCGACCTGCGGGACGCCCTGTTCGGCGGGGCCCCGAACGCCGATCTGACGGACCGGCTCGTCGCCGCCTGCCGGGACCGGGACGCGCTGCTGGTCCTGGACAACTGCGAGCACGTGATCGAGTCCGCGGCCGTGTTCGCCCACCGGCTGCTCGGCGAGTGCGGGCGGCTGCGGATCCTCGCGACCAGCCGGGAGCCGCTCGGCATCACCGGCGAGGCGCTGTGGCAGGTCGAGCCGCTGGCCCTGCCGGACGGCGGCGCGGGACCGGACGCCATCGCGTCCTCGCCCGCCGTCCAGCTCCTGCGCGACCGGGCAGGGGCCGTGCGCCGGGGCCTCGCCGCCGACCCGCGCACTCTGGCGACGATGGCGCGGGTGTGCCGCGCCCTCGACGGGATGCCGCTGGCGATCGAACTGGCTGCGGCCCGCCTGCGCACGATGTCCGTCGACCAGCTCGCCCACCGGCTCGACGACCGGTTCCGCCTGCTGACCAGCGGCAGCCGGACCGCCCTGCCGCGCCACAGGACGCTGCGCGCGGTGGTCGACTGGAGCTGGGAGCTGCTCACCGACGCCGAGCGTGCGGTGTTGCGCAGGCTCTCGGTGTTCTCCGGCGGGGCGAGTCTGGAGGGGGCGGAGCGGGTCTGCGCGGGGTACGCCGACGACGTGGCCCCCGGGGGCGACGGCGGCCACGCGAACGCCGCCGACGCCGTCCTCGCCCCTGAGCACGTGCTCGAACTCCTCACCGCCCTCACCGAGAAGTCCCTGCTCCGCGCCGAGGGCGGCACCGCGCCCCGCTACCGGATGCTCGGCACCATCAAGGAGTACGCCGGGCAGCGCCTCGCGGAGGCGGGCGAGGCGGACCTGGCGCGGCGCGAGCACCTCGCGTACGTCTCCGGGCTCGCCGAGACCGCCGAGCCGCACCTGCGCCGGGCCGAGCAACTGGAGTGGCTCGCCGTGCTCGACGCCGAGCACGACAACATCGGCGCGGCCATGCGCGGCGCGCTCGCCGCGGGCGAGGCGCAGGCGGCGATGCGGCTCGCGGCGGGCGCGGGCTGGTACTGGTGGCTCAGCGGCCACAGGACCGAGGGCTTCGAGCTGATCACCGCGGCCACCAGGACGCCCGGTGCGGTGACGGACGACGTACGGGCCACGGTGTACGGCCTTGTCGTGCTGTTCGTGACGTCCGGGCCCGGCGACGAGCACCAGGCCGCGGAGTGGATCCACAAGGCGTACGAGTTCGGCAGGCGAGGGCGGGGAGGGCGGCGCAACCACCCGCTGATCGGCCTGGTCGCCCCGCTGGAACGCATGCTGCGGGAGCCGGGTGCGGGGGTGTCGGCGTTCGAGGAGCTGCTCGACCACGAGGACCCGTGGGCGCGGGCGCTGGCGCGGCTGCTCATGGGCAAGATGCGGATCATGTTGGGGCCGGACGGCCAAGGCGGCGGGCCGGACGGCCAGGACGGACAGGACGTGGACGCGCACCTCGCCCAGGCCATCGCCGAGTTCCAGTCCCTCGGCGAGCGCTTCGGCATCTCCTTCGCGCAGACCGAGTTCGCCGCCCGCATCGCCGTGCGCGGCGAGTTCGCCGCCGCGTGCGAGCACTACGAGCAGGCGATCGCGGCCATCGCCGAGGTCGGCGCCACCGAGGACGTCATCCCGATCCGGTCGGCGCAGGCGCAGTCGTACCGGCTCCTCGGCGACAAGGCCGCGAGCGCGGCCGCGCTGGCCGATGCCGAGCGGTGCGCGGAGCGGGTCACCTGGCCGGGCTCCCTGGCCGTCCTGGCCTTCGCGAAGGCCGAACTCGCCCGGTGGGACGGCGACGTCGCTCAGGCGCGGGCGCAACTCGACGTGGCGAGGGACCTGTTGGGCGAGGAGGCGGAGCGGGCCAACATCCGCTCCATGACGTACGACCTGCTCGGATATCTCACCGACGACCTCGACGAGGCCCGCGCGCACCGGGCGGCGGCCTGCGCGGCGGCGGCCGAGGCGGGGCACGCGCCGGTGATCGCGCGAGCTCTTGTCGGGGTCGCGGACCTGGCGCAGCGCCGGGGCGATCACGAGCAGGCCGTACGGCTGCTCGCGGCGGGCGAGGCCGTGCTCGGGCTCACGGACCGCTCGCACCCGGACGCGGCCCGGATCGAGCGGACGGCGCGGAGCCGCCTCGGCGACACGCGGTTCGCCGAGGCGGCTCTGGAGGGGAGGCGGACCGGCTGGTCCGAGCTGGCCGGGGTCACGCTCGCTTCTTGAACGAGGAGACCGCCCACAGGTACCCGATGACGGCGAAGCCGACGCTCCAGGCGACCGCCGCGATCGTGTCGCCGCTCGACGGGTTGCCCGCGAGGAGGCCGCGCAGCGCCTCGATGATCGGCGTGAAGGGCTGGTACTCCACGAACTGCCGTACGCCCGTGCCCATCGTCTCCGAGGGGACGAACGCACTGCTCAGGAACGGCAGCATGATCAGCGGGACGGTGGCCATGCCCGCCGACTCGGGCGACTTGGCGGCGAGGCCGAGGCCGACGGTGAGCCAGGCGGCGGCGAAGCTGACCAGGACGATCAGGCCGAGCACGCCGAGCCATTCGGCGGCGCTCGCGCCCGGGTCGAACCCCATCAGGAAGGCCATCCCGATGATCGCGGAGCAGGCCACCAGGCAGCGGACCGTCGTGACGACGACGTGGCCCGTGAGCATGGCGCCGCGGGAGACGTCCATGGTCTTGAACCGGTTGATGATGCCCTTGGTCATGTCGTCGTTCACGGCCGTGGAGGTCGCTCCGAGGCCGTAGCTGATGGTCATCACGAGCAGGCCGGGGGTCGCGTAGTCGATGTAGTCGACGCCGGCGCCGACGTCGAAGCCGCCGCCGAGGACCTTCACGAACAGCAGCATCATGACGATGGGGAACAGGATCGCGTTGAACACCGTGACGGGGTTCCGCAGGGTGTGCTTCAGGTTGCGGCGCAGCATGATCGCCGAGTCGGCCATGGCCGTGGAGACAGTGCTCACTGGGAGATCGCCGCCTTGTTCAGGTAGTTGGTGCCGGTGGTGAGGCCCGTGTCGGTGCGCTCGGTCAGGGCGAGGAAGACGTCGTCGAGGTCGGGGGTGTGCACGGTCAGCTCGTCCGCCTCGATGTCGACCGAGTCCAGCCAGTCGAGGATGGAGCGGAGCTCGCGCTGGGTGCCGTCGCTGGGGATCTGCAGGGACTGCGCCTCGTCGTCCTTGGTGGCCTCCTCGCGCAGGGCGGAGGCGGCGTGCCGGTACGCGGCCGGGTCGGTGAAGCGGAGGAGGACGTGACCGCCGGGGATGAGGCGCTTCAGCTCGTCGGCGGTGCCCTCGGCGGCGATCTTCCCGTTGCTCAGGACCGCGATGCGGTCGGCGAGCTCGTCGGCCTCTTCCAGGTACTGGGTGGTGAGGAAAATGGTGGTGCCGTCGGCGACCAGCTCGCGGACGATCTGCCACATCGTGCGCCTGCTGCGCGGGTCGAGGCCGGTCGTCGGCTCGTCCAGGAAGATGATCTCCGGGCGGCCGACCAGCGTCATCGCCAGGTCCAGCTTCCTGCGCATGCCGCCGGAGTACGTCGACACGAGCTTCTGCGCCGACTCCACGAGGTCGAACCGCTCGAGAAGCCCCGAGATGAGCTTCTCCTTGTTGCGCACCCGCTTCAGCTCGGCCATCAGGAGCAGGTTCTCCCGCCCCGACAGCAAGTCGTCCACGGCCGCGAACTGCCCCGTCACACCGATGGCCGCCCGCACCCCCTTGGTCCCGCTCGCCACGTCGTGCCCGGCCACCTGCACGACCCCGGCGTCCGCCGTCATCAACGTGGTCAGGATGTTCACCGTCGTCGTCTTGCCCGCCCCGTTCGGCCCGAGCAGCGAGTAGACCGACCCCGCGGGCACCTCGAAGCCGATGCCGTCGAGCACGACCTTGTCCCCGAATGTCTTGCGCAGTCCCGAAACCGCGATCGCTGAAGTCCTCATGTCCTCAAGGTCGCGGCGGCACCTTTCACGGGGCTGTCACGGGCCTGACACGGGTCCTGACAGCGGAGACGCCGACCGTGACAGGGGCCGGCCCCCGCCCGGGGCGAGCCCTGAACGGCCGATCGGGTGACCCGTCCCCCACATGGCCCACCACCCCCTGCACCCCCACCCGCCCCACGGCACGCTGCCAGGGGCGCGACCCGACTACGGAGGTGCGGGATGGCGGCAGCGGAGCGCAAGGGCCGTGGCGGGCGGGTGGGGCTCGTGGTGGCGGTGGTCCTGGCCCTGGGAATCGGCGCCGCGGGGTGTGGTGGGGACGACGGCAAGGACGAAGGCGTACGCCGGGCCCGCGCCGCCGATCTGCCGTTCGCCCACCCCGGGGTCCTCGTCAGCAAGAAGCAGTTGGACCGGGTGCGCGCGCATGTCGCCGCGCGGCAGGAGCCCTGGTTCAAGGCGTACGAGCAGATGCGGGCCAGCAAGTACGCCGCGGACGACTACACGGCCAAGCCGTACGCGGTCGTGGCCTGTCCGCCTGATCTGCGGCCGGGGCAGGGGTGCGTCGAGGAGCGGGAGGACGCGCTCGCCGCGTACACGCACGCGCTGCTCTACAACATCACCGGTGACCGCGCGCACGCCGCGAAGGCCGTGCAGATCATGGACGCCTGGTCCCGTGTCCTCACCCGGCACACGGAGGCGAACGCCGGGCTCCAGACCGCCTGGGCCGCCACCTCCTGGGCCCGCGCCGCCGAGGCCGTGCGCTACACCTACGACGGCTGGACCGACGGCGAACTGCTGCGCTTCGAGCGGATGCTCCGCAACGCCTACCTGCCCCAGGTCCGCGACGGCTCCGCCGAGTCCAACGGCAACTGGGACCTCGTCATGGCCGACGCCACCATCGGCTTGGCCGTCTTCCTCGACGACCACGAGTCGTTCGAGCGGGCCGTCCACCACTTCCGCACCCGCGTCCCCGCCTACTTCTACCTGAAGTCCGACGGGCCCCTGCCCGTCCCGCCGGAGGGCAGCGGCATCACCACGAAGGCCCAGCTCCAGAAGTACTGGTTCGGGCAGAAGACCTTCGCCGACGGGCTCTCCCAGGAGACCTGCCGCAACTTCAAGCACGCCAGCTACTCGCTCGCCGCCACCGCCCACATCGCCGAGACCGCCTGGCATCAAGGTGTCGACCTGTACGACGAGACCAAGGACCGGCTCAAGGCCGCCCTGGAGTTCCACTCCCGCTACCAGCGCGGCGCCGCTGTCCCCGGCTGGCTGTGCGGCGGGAGGGTCCAGCGCGACATGGGGCCCGACACCGAGGTCGCCCTCAACCACCTGCACGGACGCCTCGACCTCGACCTGCCGCAGACCCAGCGGCTCACCGCCGAGCTGCGGCCCGAGGGGACCGACGACCTGTTCGTGGCCTGGGAGACGCTGACGCACGCCGGGAACACGTGAGGCCCGGGCACGGACGGCCCTCGGCCCGGGCACGGACGCGGGGTGGAGCAGCTCGGTAGCTCGCTGGGCTCATAACCCAGAGGTCGCAGGTTCAAATCCTGTCCCCGCTACTGAAACCGAAGGCCCGGAATCGTTCATCGATTCCGGGCCTTCGGCATGTGCGGCCACTCCCGCCTCGGGCGGATGCGTTTCGGCTGTACGTGGCGTTGTTTCACGCCGTTGTCGGCGCTGGGCTTTGCGTTGACTCGTGTGCCGTGCGTAGCTTTGTGGTCACTATGAGTCGGGTGCGATACGTGCTCTCGGTGGTGCTGCTCACCGCCTGCGCGCTGTTCGCCGGTGTGTGCCACGGGCCGCACGGGCTCACCGCCGCGACCGCGGTCACCGCCGTCCCGCCCGTCCACCACGCCTGCCCGGGCCCCGGCCACGGCGAGCACGCGGGCTCGGCGCACCCCGCCGCGCTCGCCGCACAGCCCGCCGACCGGGAGCGGCAGGACGGGGCGGGCGGCAAGACCGGCAAGACCGGCAAGGACGCCCTCGGCGGCGTACCCGCGACGGACACGGCGGCCCGGCTCGCCCGGTGCGCGCCGCCCCGCGCCGGACCCTGTTGTCCCAAGGCGGGCCAGCAGATCCTTCTCGCCATCGGAGTGGACCGGAACTGAGGGTGCCCCGGAGTTCCCGCGCGGACTCCCACGCCACCCCCCCATCCACGTACCGAAGCACCGAAGGACACCCCCGCATGATCGGCAACCTTCAGCCCGCGGCGGCCGCCGTGGGCAACACGCCCGTGCTCTGGATCGACGAGCCCACGCCCGACGGCGGCCGCGGCTACTGGGCCAAGCTCGAAGGCTTCAACTTCGGCGGCATCAAGGACCGGGCCGCCCTCCACATGGTCGAACGGGCCCGCGCCCGCGGCGAGTTGCGGCCCGGCGCGCCCATCGTCGAGTCCACGTCCGGCACCCTCGGCCTCGGCCTCGCCCTGGCGGGCGTCCACTACGGCCACCCCGTGCACATCGTCACCGACCCCGGCCTCGAACCCATCGTCGAGCGGATGCTGACCGCGCACGGCGCCCGCGTCCACCTCGTCCGCGAACCCGGGCCCGTGGGCGGCTGGCAGCAGGCCCGGGTCGAGCGGGTCGCCGCGCTGATGGAGCGGCCCGAGTTCGCCGGGGCCTGGTGCCCGAACCAGTACCACAACCCCGAGAACCAGGCCGCGTACCGGCCCCTCGCCGACGAACTCGTCCGGCAGATCGGCCAGTTCGACGTCCTCGTGTGCGCCGTCGGCACCGGCGGGCACTCCGCGGGGATCGCCAGGACCCTGCGCGCGCACGCCCTGCCCGGCCTCGAACTCGTCGGCGTGGACAGCGTCGCCTCGACCATCTTCGGGCTCGCCGCCGGGCCCCGCCTGATGCGCGGGCTCGGCTCGTCGATCCACCCGCGGAACGTCGACCACGCCGCCTTCGACGAGGTCCACTGGGTGGGCCCCGCCGAGGCCGTGCGCAGCGCGCGGCGGCTCGCCGGGCGGCAGTTCGCCTCCGGCGGCTGGAGCGTGGGCGCGGTCGCGCTCGTCTCCGCGTGGCTCGCCCGCACCCGGCCGCGCGGCACCCGGATCGCGGCGGTCTTCCCGGACGGGCCGCAGCGGTACTTCGACACGGTGTTCAACGACGAGTACTGCGACGCCCACGGGCTGCTCGGCCGCCCCGGCACGATCCCGGACGAGCCCCGGGAGGTGCCGGGTCCCGGCGACGGGGTGGTGGCGTGGAGCAGGTGGCGGGCCGGACGGTGCGCGACGGCTCCGCGGTGGGAGGTGCGGGGCGAGGCGCGAGAAGGGGTGCGGGGAGACGTGCGAGGTGAGGCACGGGGAGACGCGCTAGGTGAGGCGCGGGGTGCGGTGAGCCTGTCCGGCGGCGGCCCCGGCCGTCCCGGTGAACCCGTCGGCGCCCACGGCCACCCCGTCGCCGTACCGGGCGAAGGCGTCGTCCAGTGACCCAGGTCTGGGCCCGCGCGCGCACCTTCGAGCCCGCCGTGCAGCTCCTCTTCGTCAACCAGTTCAGCATCAACCTCGGCTTCTACATGCTGATGCCGTACCTGGCGGCCCACCTCTCCGGCCAACTCGGGCTCGCCGCCTGGGCGGTGGGCCTGGTGCTCGGCGTGCGGAACCTCTCCCAGCAGGGGATGTTCCTGGTCGGCGGCGCGCTCGCCGACCGGCTCGGGTACAAGCCGATGATCGTCGCCGGGTGCGCCCTGCGCACCGGCGGCTTCGCGGCGCTCGCGTTCGCGCAGACCCTGCCGGTGCTCATCGCCGCGTCGGCGGCGACCGGACTCGCGGGCGCGCTGTTCAACCCGGCGGTACGCGCGTACGTCGCCGCCGAGGCGGGCACGCCGGAGCGCCGCGTGGAGGCGTTCGCGCTGTTCAACGTCTTCTACCAGACCGGCATCCTGCTCGGCCCGCTCGTCGGACTCGCCCTGACCGGCGTGGACTTCAAGCTCACGTGCGCGGTGGCGGCGGTCCTCTTCGCCCTGCTCTCGGTGGTGCAGGTGCTGCGCCTTCCGGTACGCAAGGGGGATGCGGCCGGGGACGGCTCCGCCGGTCCGGCGCGGGGACAGTGGCGGGCGGTGTTCGGCAACCGGCCGTTCTGGCTGTTCTCGCTCGCCATGACCGGCTCGTACGTCCTGTCGTTCCAGGTGTACCTCGCGCTGCCCCTCGAAGTGGAGCGGCTGCTCGGCGGGGGCACGGCCACGACGGTCGCGACCAGTGCGCTGTTCGTGGTGTCGGGGCTCGTCGCGCTCGTCGGGCAGCTGCGGATCACCGACTGGTGCCGGCGGACGTGGACACGGGAGCGGTGTCTGGCCGCCGGGCTCGCGCTGATGGGCGCCGCGTTCCTGCCGCCCGCCCTGGGCGGACCCGGGTACGCGGGCGTCACGGCGCTGCTGCTGTGCGCGGCGGCCCTGGCGGCCGCGAACGCCGTGCTCTACCCCTTCGAGATGGACACCGTCGTCTCGCTCGCGGGGGAGCGGTGGGTGGCCACGCACTACGGCCTCTACAACACGGTCTGCGGCGTCGGCATCACCGCGGGGAACCTCGCGATGGGCGCGCTGCTCGACGTGGCGGACGACCGGGGGCTGCCCGCGGTGCCGTGGCTGGCGCTCGCCGCGCTCGGCGGCGGCTGCGCGCTGGCGCTGCGCTCGCTGGGCAGGTCCGGTCGGCTCGCGGCGCCGGTGCCGGTGCTCGGGGGTGACGCCGCCTGACCCTCGCGCGCCCGGGGCGTGCGGTGCCGGTTCCGCTCGGCCGCACGCCTCCGGGCGCGTCCCCGCCCCACCACACGGCTCACCCACTCGGCCCACATCAGGTCGCCCCTGGCTCCCGCTGCGGGAAGCCTGGATGGGCCGACGCGGCGCTGATGCGGTGGAGTGGAGTGGTGGTGGTTGCTGTGCGTGGTGGGGGGCCGGACGGTGCGCAGGGCGACCCGGGGGCCGGGGGTGGGGGGTCTGGTGACCGTCGGTCTGGTGACTGTCGGTCTGGTGACTGTCGGTCCGGTGACCGTCGGTCCGGCGGTCGGGAGCTCGGCGGTCGGGAGTCCGGTGGTCGGGAGCTCGGCGATCGGGAGCCCGACGGTCGGGAGTCCGGCGGTCGGGAGTCCGGTGGTCGGGAGCTCGGCGATCGGGTGCCCGGCGGTCAGGAGTCCGGCGGTCGGAAGCCCGGCAGCCCGGCCCGCACCCGCGCCCGCCCCCGTAAGACAGCCCGCCTCTCCCAGCCGACCATCGCCCCCGGCGGCACCACCCGCACCCTCCCCCGTGAGCGTGCCCTCGTCCGCGCCCTGCCCCCGCTCCTCCTCGTCGCCGGGATCTGCTTCGACCTGCTCACGCCGCCCGAGTTCACCGCGTCCCCGCTGTTCGCCGCGGCGCCCCTGATCACCGCCCCGTTCTTCCGGCTGCGGACCACCGTCGCGACCGCCGCCGTGTCCTGTCTCGCCGTGCTCGTGCTGCGCATGAGCCACCCCTTCGGCGGCCCCGACGTCCAGGTCATCACCGAGTTCGTGACGATGCTGACCGTCGGCGCGCTGGCCGTGGTCATCAACCGGGTCGTCCGCCGCGGCGACGCCCGCCTCGCCTCCGCCCGCTCCATCGCCGAGGCCACCCAGCGCGCGGTCCTGCCCCAGCCCGACCCGCGGATCGGCGGCCTGGACATCGCCGCGCGGTACGAGGCGGCGGAGGCCGACGCGTTCATCGGCGGGGACCTCTACGCCGTGCAGGACACCCCGCACGGGGTGCGGCTCGTCGTTGGTGACGTACGGGGCAAGGGGATGGGGGCGGTCGCCGCCGTCGCCGTCGTCATCGGGGCCTTCCGGGAGGCCGCCGAGCAGGAGGCCACGCTGGAGGCGGTGGCGCAGCGCCTGGAGCGGGCCCTAGCGCGGGAGGGGACGCGGCGCGACGGGCTCGACGCCTTCGAGGGGTTCACCACGGCGGTCCTCGTGGAGATCCCGCGCGGCGACGAGGGCACCGTACGCATCATCAACCGCGGCCACCCCGAACCGCTGATGCTGCGCGCCGACGGACGGCTGTGCGTGCTCTCGCCGTCCGAGCCCGCGCTGCCGCTCGGCATGGGCGACCTCGGCACCTGGCCGGACCGCGCCGACCAGACCCCGTTCCCGCCGGGGGCCACGCTGCTGCTCTACACCGACGGGCTCTCCGAGGCCCGCGACGAGAAGGGCGAGTTCTACGTCCCCGCCACCCGGCTCGGCGGCCGCATCTTCCCCGGGCCCGCCGGACCCGACTCGCTGCTCGCGACCCTCGTCGACGAGGTCCGCCGGCACACCGGGGGCGCCGCCACGGACGACCTGGCGATGCTCGCCGTCCGCCGCCCGATCACGGTCGGTGACTGAAGGGCACCCCTCCGCAGCCCGATTGACGTGATGTCAGCAAGCTCTGAAAGTCCAGAACGATGCGGTGCGTCATGGACCGGGCTCAACTCGCCCTACTCCAGCCGCTGATGTCCTTTGTGTTCGTGGCGTAAGCGTTAACGATCAGACGGAACAGCTTGGAATACGGCACCGCTGTCTATTAACGTTCGATAACGCAGCGCGGTTGTCCCAGCCGGCACTCAAGTCGGCTCCGTGCGCACGCGCCTAATCCCGCAAGGGAGCCGGGGAACCACCACATTGGGGTGAATCGGGCACGCATCACGCCCGTAGGAGACCTTCCTGCTCCGAACCCGTCAGCTAACCCGGTAGGCGAGAAGGAAGGAAAGGAGTGCGCCCCAGTGGCGTCCAACCGGCCTGCCCCCGAAGCGCTCTACGTACCGAACGACGAATCCGCCGAAGGACCCGAAGGTCCCACCGGATTCGGCGGGTACGCCCCCCAGGAGCCCTGGGAGGAGTGGAACCCCACCGCGGAGTCCATCCGCCCCGTGCGCGGCAGGCACCGGGTCCACAAGAAGGGCGGCGGCGGCCTCGCGCGCAGCTCCACCGTCCTCGGCGTCGGCGTCATCGCGGCCGTGGGCGCGGGCGGCATCGCCACCGCGCAGGGCGGCAAGCCCCCGGTCTCCATCGCCATGCCGGACATGTCGGCGGTCACCGACCAGCTCCCCGAGGCCAAGTCCCTGCCGGGCGTGGGCTCCCTGATATCCGATGACTCCGACGGCGGCGCCGACACCGCCACCGTCGCGGCCGCCGCGCCGCTCAGCTCCGCGGGCGTCACCACCGCCGACGCCGAGCGCGGCACCACCGGCGCGGGCGAGGCCCTGCGCGCCCGCATCATGCAGCAGGCCGAGAACCAGCAGCACCAGGCGGAGGACGCCCAGCGCATCGCCGCCGAGGACGCCGCCGTGAAGAAGGCCGCCGAGCAGGCCAAGGCCCAGCAGGACAAGGCGAAGGCCGCCGCGAAGGCCAAGGCCGCCGAGGAGAAGCGCAAGAAGGAGGAGGCCGCGCGCAAGAAGGCCGAGGCGGAGCGCCTCGCCAAGCTCGCCAAGAGCTTCTCGCTGCCCACCTCCTCGTACACCCTCACCTCGCACTTCGGCGACTCCGGTTCCATGTGGTCCTCCGGCCAGCACACCGGCCTGGACTTCGCCGCCCCCACCGGCACGCCCCTCAAGGCCGTGCACACGGGCACCATCAAGTCGGCCGGCTGGTCCGGCTCGTACGGCTACCGCACGGTCCTGGAACTGAAGGACGGCACCGAGATCTGGTACTGCCACCAGTCCTCGATGAGCGTCAGCGTCGGCCAGAAGGTCACCACGGGCGAGGTCATCGGCCGCGTCGGCGCGACCGGCAACGTCACCGGACCGCACCTCCACATGGAGGTCCACACCAGCGGCGGCGCCAACATCGACCCGCTGGCCTGGCTGCAGGGCAAGGGCCTCAACCCGTAACACCCAAGGCTCCGGCGGTCCTGGCGACGACCCCCCGACGCCAGGGCCGCCGGTCGGAACCCGCGACGGCGGGGCCGCGCCCGGGAGCGGGGCCGGAGATTTCCGTGGGTCACACACGGAATTCGTTCCCCGGTGCGGATGTTGAGCCCCTTATGACCACACTCCGCCCGCTGGGCTCCTCCGACCTCGAAGTATTCCCCCTCGCCCTCGGCGGCAACGTCTTCGGCTGGACCGCGGACGAGACCCAGTCCTTCGCCGTCCTCGACGCCTACACCGCCGCGGGCGGCAACTTCATCGACACCGCCGACGTCTACTCGGCCTGGGCGCCCGGCAACAAGGGCGGCGAGTCCGAGACCGTGCTCGGCCGCTGGCTCGCCGCGCGCGGTAACCGCTCCGACGTCGTCATCGCCAGCAAGGTCGGCGCCCACCCCGACTACAAGGGCCTCGCGGCGAACACCATCAAGTCCGGCGTCGAGGAGTCGCTGCGCCGCCTCGGCACCGATTACATCGACCTCTACTACACGCACTACGACGACCCGTCCGTGCCGGTCGAGGAGTTCGTCACCGCCCTCGACGAGCTGGTGCGCTCCGGCAAGGTCCGCGCGATCGCCGCGTCCAACATCAGCGCCGAACGCCTCCAGGAGTCCCTGGACTTCTCCGACCGCGAGGGCCTGGTGCGCTACGTCGCGCTGCAGCCGCACTACAACCTGGTCTCCCGCGACACCTACGAGGGCCCGCTCCAGGAGGTCGCGTCCCGCTCGGGCCTCGCGGCCATCCCGTACTACGCGCTCGCGGCCGGCTTCCTGACCGGCAAGTACCGTCCGGGCGCCGAGGTCGACAGCGCGCGGGCGGGCGGCGCGGGCGCGCACCTGGAGACCGAGCGCGGGCAGCGCGTCCTCGCCGCCCTCGACGAGATAGCCGAGGAGCGCGGCGCCCGGCACGCCACGGTCGCCCTCGCCTGGCTCGCCGCCCAGCCGACGGTGGCGGCGCCGCTCGCCTCCGCGCGCACGGTCGAGCAGCTCCCGGCGCTCCTGGAGGTGGCCGACCTCGACCTGACCGAGGACGAGGTGGCCCGCCTCACCGCCGCTTCGGCGTGAGCGGGCGGGGCACGCGCCGGTCCGTGTGTCAGGTGCGGTAGGGGTTGTACGAGGGGTAGGTGGGGCCGGGCGTTCCGTACGGCGCGGCGCGGATGTGGGGCGGCCGGCCGTACACGGCGTACGGCATGTACGGCGGCCCGTACGCGGTGTACGGCAGCGGCACCACGACCGGCGCCGTCACCCGCGCCGCGTACGCGAGCGCCGGGCGGACCACCTCGCGGCGCTCCCACAGCGCGTCGAGCAGCTCCCGCTCCCGGACGGCGAAGTCGGCGCGGGCCCGGCCCCGGCCCGCCCGGTGCCGAAGGAGCGCCAGCGTCGTCGCGTACGTCTCGTACGCGACGACGGTCCGCCCGCCAGGGCGGCCCAGGTGGTGCGCGGCGTAGTCGCGGGCGAGGTTCCGCGCGGACATCGAGCCGAGCGCGAACGGCTCGGCCGCGGTCAGCCAGCCCGCCGCCACATAGGCGGGCAGCTCGGCGCGCACGAGCCGCAGCTCGCGCTGGCGCAGCCAGACGGCGAGCCAGCACAGCAGCCCGAACAGAGGCAGCATGAACGTGGCGTACACGACGAAGAAGCCGTACTCGCCGAAGCTCGCCGAGCCGTTCCAGAAGGCGTGCAGGCCCATGGCGAGCAGCAGCCCGGCGATGGGCAGGAGTATCCGCCGCACCGTGTGCCGCTCGCCGCTGAGGGCGGCGATCCCGAAGCCGATGCCGGTGAGCACGGTGAACAGGGGATGCGCGAACGGCGACATCACGACCCGGACGAAGAACGTCGCGGCCGTCACCGACGCGAGGCCGGTCTCGCCGCTGAGCTGGTCGGTGCCGAAGGCGTTGCCGAGATAGAGGATGTTCTCGGTGAAGGCGAAACCGGTCGCGGTGACGCCCGCTATGACGAAGCCGTCGACGACCCCGGTGAAGTCCGTTCTGCGGAAGAGGAAGACGAGCAGCACGGCCGCCGCCTTCGCGGTCTCCTCGACGATCGGGGCGATCACGGTCGCGCCTAGGGTGTCGGCGCTCGTCGGGTCGGCGGTCGCGGTGGCTATCCAGCGGGTCGCGAAACTGTTCGCGACGATCGCTATCAGCGCGGCCGCGCAGGCGCCCCAGGCGAAGGCGAACAGCAGGTTCCGCCATGGTCCGGGCGCCACCCGGTCCAGCCACCGGAACGCGGCGACGAGCAGCGGCACCGGCAGCGTGGCGAGGCCGAGGCCCACCAGGAACCCCTCGGTGCCGGTCTGCTGACGCACCAGCGCGAGGATCACCAGACCGGACAGGGCAAGCAGCGTGACCGGCGCGGCCGCCCGGATGGCCCGCCGCTGCCACCAGCGCGGATGCCGGGATCCGGGTGCTCCGGCGGGCCCGGCGGCTGCCGGGTTCGTCGGGTACGCGGGACTGGTGGCCACGGCTTTGACAGTAACGAGGGTTGCGGCGGACCGCGATGGTGCCTCGGGGCCCGGGGGCCTCAGGAGCGGGGCGGGTCCTCGGGGGCGGGCGGCCCCGCCGGGTCCTGCGGGGCGGGCTGCGGCTGCTCCGCCGGGGCGGTCCCGGGCTGCTCCGCGAGGGTGGCGGCGCGGCGGAACAGGAGGTCGTGGACGACATGTCCCTTGCGCAGGCCCTGGCCCTCGAAGCGGGTCTGCGGACGGAAGTCGGGCCGCGGCGCGTACCCGCCGTCCTCCTGCACGTTCTCGAAGTCCGGATGCGCGGTGAGCACCTCCAGCATGTGCTCCGCGTACGGCTCCCAGTCCGTCGCGCAGTGCAGCAGGCCGCCCGGCTTCAGGCGGGGTGCGAGCAGGCTCAGGAACTCCGGCTGGATCAGGCGGCGCTTGTTGTGCCGGGCCTTCGGCCACGGGTCCGGGAAGTACACGCGGACGCCGTCCAGGGCCTCCGGGGCGAGCATCTCCGTCAGCAGGATCACCGCATCGCCGTTGGCGACCCGAATGTTGGACAGCCCGTTCCGCTCCGCGAGATTCAGCAGGTTGCCCTGGCCCGGGGTGTGCACGTCCACGGCGAGGATGCGGGTGCCGGGGTCGGCGGCGGCCATCTGGGCGGTGGCCTCGCCCATGCCGAAGCCGATCTCCAGGACGACGGGGGTGCTTCGGTCGGCGTGCTCACCGCCCTGGTCGTCCGCCGCGAACAGTGCGTCCAGGTCCAGGACTTCCTTGCCGTCGATGTCCAGGCCCCACTGGGGCCAGAGCCTGCGCAGGGCGTCGCCCTGGGCGGTGGTGACGCGGCTGCGGCGCGGCGTGAAGCTGCGGATCCGCCGCTCGAACCTCGACCCGGTCGGGTCGGGCGCGGGTCCGTCGGGGAAGCGGGGGGTGCCCTTCGGGCGGGGATTCTCAGACACAGTGGGGCGATTTTACCGGGGGTGGGCCTTCGCGGGGGCGCCCCAGTCCCGCCCCTTCCCGAAACTGGGGGCTCCGCCCCCAGACCCCCGCTCCTCAAACGCCGGAGGGGCTATATCTAGCCCGTCCGGCGATTGAGGACGAGGCGCGGAGCGCCGATCAGCGGGGGTCCAGGGGGCGGCAGCCCCCGGTTTCGGGAAGGGGCGGGACTGGGGCGCACCCGCGAGGCAACCGCTCACAGCGCGTCAAGCACCCGCCGCGCCACCTCCCGCCCGATCGGCAACGACGCCGTCGCCGCGGGCGAGGGCGCGTTGAGGATGTGGACGGCACGGGGCCCCTCCCGGATGAGGAAGTCGTCGGCGAGCGACCCGTCCCGCAGCACGGCCTGCGCCCGCACCCCAGCCGCAGCGGGCAACAGATCCTCGGCCCGCACGGCGGGAAGGAGCCGCCGCACGGCGTCGGTGAAGGCCCCCTTGGACAGCGACCGCCGCAGCTCCCCGGCCCCGTACCGCCAGTGCTCCCGGGCCATCCGCCAGGCCCCCGGCCAGGCGAGCGTCCCGGCGACCTCCCGGGGCCGGACGACCGACCAGCCGTACCCCTCGCGGGCGAGCGCGGGCACCGCGTTGGGCCCGACGTGCACCCCGCCGTCGACGCCGCGCGTGAGGTGGACGCCGAGGAAGGGGAAGGCGGGGTCGGGCACGGGGTAGACGAGGCCCCGCACCAGCCCGGGCCGGGCGAGCGTGAAGTACTCGCCCCGGAAGGGCACGATGCGCATGCCGGGGTCGTCGCCGGTGAGCCGGGCGATCCGGTCGCAGTGGAGCCCGGCGCAGTTCACGAGGACCTTGCCGCGCACGACGTCCCCGGCGGCGGTGCGCACGGCGACGCCGAGGTCGGCGCGCCGGTCGATCCGCACGACCTCCGCGCCGTAGCGCACCTCGACGCCGGAGGCGCGGGCCAGCTGGGCGGCGACGGCGCCGTAGTCGCATATCCCGGTGGTGCCGACGTGGATGGCGGCGAGGCCCTCCACACACGGCTCGTACTCCGCGATCTGGGCGGGGCCCAGCTCGCGGACCGGGATGCCGTTCTCCCGGCCGCGCTGGACGAGGGCGTGCAGGCGGGGCAGCTCGGCGCGGTCGGTGGCGACGATGAGCTTGCCGGTGACCTCGTGCGGGATGCCGTACTCCGCGCAGAACTTGACCATCTCGGCGGCGCCCCGCACGGCGTACCGCGCCTTGAGGGAGCCGGGGCGGTAGTAGATCCCGCTGTGGATGACGCCGCTGTTGCGCCCGGTCTGGTGGCGGGCGGGGCCGCGCTCCTTCTCCAGGACGGTGACCCGCGTGCCGGGCGCCGCCCGGGTCAGGGCATACGCCGCCGCGAGCCCGACGATCCCACCCCCGACCACGAGCACGTCACAGTCGTACGCCACAGCACCTCGCCCCATCGCACCTCCCACCCCCGATACTGCCTTGCGCCACTGACATCCCCGCCAAACCTGCGATCGGGGAGAGCCGGAGCACGTCCGTGCCCGCGGCGGGCGATCCGGCCGCGGGCCCCGGCCCGGTGCTCCGGGCTACGCGGGAGCGACGAGCAGCGGCCGCGCCCGTTCCCGCAGCTCCACCACCCGGGGCTCGTCGCCGTACGGCTCCAGGCGGTGCAGCAGGTCCTTCACGTACTCCGTGGTCCGCGCGGACGAGATCCTTCCGGCGACCTCCACGGCTCGCACCCCCTGCTCGCAGGCGGCGTCGAGGTTGCCCGACTCCAGCTCGGCGACGGCCGACACCACGAGCCGTAAGCCGTGCGAGCGCACGAACTCCTCGGTGGGCCGCGACAGCGCCTGCTCGGTGAAGCGGCGCACCTGGCGGGGCGCCTTCAGGTCGCGGTAGCACTCGGCGGCGTCCGCGGCGAAGCGGTCGTAGCCGTAGAAGCCGAGCCAGGAGGGGTCGTTGTCGCCGTCCCTGGCGCGCTCCAGCCAGCCCTCGGCGGCCCGCAGGGCGGCCCCGGCGGCGGGCGCGTCATTGGCGCGCGCGTGCGCGCGTGCCTCCACGAGCCGGAAGAAGCTCATGGTGCGCGCGGTCGCGAGGCCCCTGTTGCGTTCGAGCGCGGCCTGCGCCAGGTCCACGCCCTCGTCCCCGAAGCCCCGGTACGTCGCCTGGAGGGACATGGATGCGAGGACGTAGCCCCCGAGGGGCACGTCGGCGGCCGCGCGGGCGAGCCGCAGCGCCTGGATGTAATACCGCTGGGCGGCCTCCTGCTGGCCGGTGTCGAAGGCCATCCAGCCGGCGAGCCGGGTCAGTTCGGCGCTGGCTCCGAAGAGGGCGCGTCCCACCTCGTCGGAGTACGAACCGAGGAGCAGGGGCGCCGCCTCGACGCGCAGGCACTCGGGGACCATGGAGGAACGCCAGTCCCCGCCGCCGTACTTGGAGTCCCAGCGGCGCGCGTCCTCGGCCGCCTCGCGCAGTTTCAGGACGTCGCTGTGGCCGACCTTCATCGGCGGTCCGCCGTCGTCCTGGTGGGCCGCGTCGGGCGCCCCGTCGAGCGAGGCGTGCGAGGCGTCACGGGCGACGGAGCTGTCGGCCGGGGTTATCAGCCAGCGGGAGGCGGGCGTGGCGTACGCGCTGACCGCGAAGGAGCCGGCCAGGGACTGCCAGATGCCGCCGCCGGTCCTGCGTCCCGCCAGGTCCAGGCGGTACAGCTCGGTGGCCGACTTCACGGCGGCGCCCACGTCGCGCGGGAAGGCGAGGCCCACCTCGGGGGCCGGGTCCGCGTCGGCGAGGCCGATCTCGTGCAGCGGCACGGGGCGGCCGAGCTTCTGCCCGATGGCGGCGGCGATGAGGTGCGGGGCGGCGCCCTGCGGCACCATGCCCTTGGACACCCAGCGCGCCACCGAGGTCTTGTCGTAACGAAGCGTCAGACCGCGTTGCGCGCCGAGGTCGTTGACTCTGCGGGCGAGTCCCGCGTTGCTGATTCCCGCGAGGGCGAGAACGGTGCCGAGCTTCTCATTCGGCCCGCGTTGCTCCCTGGACATGGCCACCCCTCGACACAGACGGCTGCCGGGCAGTGGCTTGACCGCACGGCATTCGTGCTGTGTTCCCCCGGGGGACAGCGACTGGGTGCCCGGCCCGTCGGCGTGTCGTGCGCCGCGGCCCCGATCCCCGGCCGCAAGAGCACTTGGCCGAGCCCCCAGGTATATGCCTCCGCGAAAACATCAGCACACCCAGCGTAGTTCCGCGGATCCCAAGCGTTAAGAGGCGCAGTTCCGTATGGCGAGATTGTTGTCCGTACGGGAGTGCGGGTGTGTCGCCGCGCGCTCCGGGTGTGTGGCCGTGCGCCTATGTGTGCGCTCTTCTCCGGCCATGTGGGGAGCGCTTCCATGGTGGGTGCGTGGGTCGGCCCGCTGCGCTGGAGTCAGTGGGCTGGGGGACACCGCCGCCTCCATCCCCGCGGGCGGCGGACCGGTCCGGGAGGCGCACACCGCCTCCCGGGCTGTGCGTGGATGTCGCGGCGCGCCGGGGGGCGGTCGAGCGTGTTCGGCCATGGCTGAATTGGCCGAAAATCGACCCCTCGAAAGTGGGCTCAAGCCGCCCCACGTCCCCTTGTCGGTGCCGTTGCCGCCTCAACGACCGAACGCCCAGGGCGCGTTCGCGCCGGTGTGAGCGCCGCCGCAGGCACTCCCGCGCGCCTCCTTCGTGGCAGCATGGGACCCCGGTCCCTCGGTTCCCGGGCGCACTGGTGCCGTCCTCGGCCCCCCGCCCCCGGTTTCCGTACTCGGGCGGACCAGTCGCGGATCGGTTCCGGATGCGTGCCATGCGTGCCGGATCAGTTCCTGGGCGCACTGGCCGTCCACAGCCTGTGGAGGCGGCGATGCGGTGGTTGGTGGGGTGGAGCAGTACCACCACTGGACCCCCCGTGGGCGCTGCCGCCGTCGGCACGGCGGGTGCCACCGGTGCCGACGGCGAGACGCTGCACCCCGTGGGGTCCCAACTACTCTGGGGCGACCCGGACCCGCTGTGGGCGGTGGGTGACTGGCGCGCCGACGAGGTGCGCACGGTGAAGGCCGACGACCGGACCCGCATCGCGGTGCTCGGCACCTGCGGCGCCAGCGACGAGGAGCTGCGGGTCAGCCTGTTCGCCGCGCGCGGCGGCGCCCTGCGGCACCTCACGGCCTGGCCCGGCAGTTACACCGCCGTCGTCCAGGTCGGCCGCCGCGTGATGATCGCCGGTGACCTCGCGGGCGCGCGGCCCGTGTTCTTCACCCCCTGGGCGGGCGGCACGGCCTACGCCACGGCCGCGCTGCCCCTCGCCGACCTCATCGAGGCCAACCTGGACATCGGACACCTCGCGGCGCTGCTCGCGGCCCCCGACGTCCCGGAGGCGCTCCAGGACTCCACCCCGTACCAGGACGTGCGCCGCGTGCCCCCCGGGCATGCGCTCATCCTCCGCGCGGGCGCACGGGAGATCGCCGGGTACGAACCCGTCGCCTCGCTCGCCGTCGCGGCGCCCGCGGCCGACGAGGCGGGTGCGCTCGGCGGGGTCAGGGACGCCCTCGTCGAGGCGGTACGCGCGCGTCTGCGCGCGCCACGGCACGTCCCCGGCACGGACATCGACCCCGGGCCCGTGCCCGGCATGGGGCCCGCCGAGCGGCGGGCCGCGCGCGGCATGCCCGTGCCCGGCATCGGAGCCGACCTCTCCGGAGGGCCCGCTTCGGGAACCCTCGCCCTCCTTGCCGCCGGTCTTCCCGGGATGCCCGGCACGGTCCTCGGACACGGCACCGGCGCCGGGGAGCGGCTCCTCGCCGTCACCTTCAACGACCTCGTCTCCGGCGGCCGCGAGGCCGAGCTGGAGCGCGCGGGCGCCATCGCCGCCAACCCCCGGCTGCACCACGTCGTCGTCGCGGCGGGCGAGGAGGCGCTGCCGTACGCCGACCTGGACGGGCCGCTCACCGACGAGCCGAGCGCCGTCATCGTCAGCTCCCAGCGCCACCGCGCGCGGCTCGCCGCGGGCAGCGCCGACCACTTCACCGGCTACGGCGCGCGGCAGGTCCTCGACGCCCATCCGGCGCGCCTGGCCGACCTGTTGATGGACCGCAAACGACGGCACCTGGTGCGGCCCGTCACCGCCCTCGCCAAGGCCGAGGGCTCCGTCATGGTCCCCGCGCGCGTGTACGGCGCCGCCCGCAAGCTCGCCCGTACGACGCACCGCGCGGGCGTGCAGTCGCTCGCCGACCGCCTGCTCCACCGCCACTTCGAGGAGCCCGGCGGAGCGGTGGGCGCCTCGCTCGCCGCCCTGGCCTGGGCCAGACCGGGGCCGGCCGCGCGCTGGCTGACCGGTGAGGCCCTCGCAGAAGTATCGGTTCGCCTCCAGGAGACGGCGACGCGGCCGGGACCCGGGCCCGGGCAGCGGCCCGGCGAGTTCCGCGCGCGTGCGGCGCTGTTCCGGCACGCCGCCGACCTGCGCGTCCTTGAGCAGGCCGCCGAGGTCCGCTTCCAGCGGCTGCACGCGCCGTTCCTTGACAACCAGGTCGTACGCGCGTGTCGGGCGCTGCCGGAGTCCCTGCGGGTGCGGCCCGGGGCGCGGGCCGCGATCCTGCGCAGCGTTCTCGAAGGCGCCGGGGTCACCGAGCTCCCGCCCGGCTGGGGCGCCCCCTCGCACGCCTCCGCGGCCGCCGCCGCCCGCACCGGCCTGCGGGTCGCCGTGCACGACCTCGTCGACCTCTTCGACACGCCGCTGCTCGCCCAGGCCGGGCTCGTCGAGGCCCGCGTCGTCCGCAAGGCCCTGCGGGCGGCGGCCGACGGCGAACCCCTGCCGCTCGACGGCCTCGCCGACCTCGTCTCCACCGAGATCTGGCTCCGCCGCCTCCTCTCCCGCCGCGGCACCTGCTGGACCGGCACCCCGGCCCGCCAGCGCGCCGTCCCGACGGGGTCCGTGGTGCCGCAGCGGGGGGCGCTCGGCGCGGGGCGCTAGGCGCTGTGCCTGGGAGGCGGGGTGGGGCCCCGGGGTGGCCCTTGCCTGCACCGCCGCTGCGCGGCGGATCCCTCCCACCCGCCCGCCCGTTCGCCGGAACAACCCCCCTCGGGCCGGGACATGGGCCACCCCGGCAGACTCTCCGGCCGGGTCGTGCGCACCGGTGCCACGACGGCCGGTCAGGCGTCGCGGGGCTGAGTGGGTGGCGCCTGGGCCCTGCCGCCTGCGGCCTGCCGCCTGCGGCCTGCCGCCTGCGGCCTGCCGCCTGCGGCCTGCCGCCTGCGGCCTGCCGCCTGCCGCGCGGCCCTGCGGCCCGGGCTGCCGTTGCGCCCGCAGGCAGCCGGTGCCTGCTGTCCGCCCCCTGCTGTGGGCAGCTGGTCCGCCCAGAGGGCGATGGGGGTGCCCCCTGCTCGAGCGAAGCCGAGAGTTTGGGGGAGGGTGGGCGCAGCTCAGTTCCACGGCGCCGTGACGTCGGGGGAGGGCCACGCCCCCGTGCGACGGCGCCACGACGGCAAGGGAAGGGCACCCCCACCCCGGCGGCGCCACCCCCGTGCAACCCCCGCCGCCCCGGCGAACCCCACCCCCCAGGGCGCCCCCGCCAGCAATCCCCGCGACGCGATCGCCCCCACCGGCCACAATGACCCAGTGCGGTACCAGATCCTGGGCGCCACGCAGGCGCACGACGACCACGGGGCACCCCTGCCCGTAGGGGGCCCGCGCCTGCGCTCGCTGCTCGCGGCCCTGGCCCTGAGGGCCGACCGCACGACCCCCGTCGAGACCCTCATCGACGACATCTGGGCGGACACCCCACCGGCGGACGCCCCCGCCGCCCTCCAGGCCCTCGTGGGCCGCCTCCGCAGGGCCCTCGGCCGGGACACCATCGCCTCAGGGCCCGGCGGCTACCGCCTCATCACCCCACCCGACGCAGTCGACCTGCACCGCTTCGAGCGCCTGACCCGCGAGGGCACCACCGCCCTGGCCCGCGACGACCCGGCGACAGCCGCCCGCGTCCTGCGCGAGGCCCTCGCCCTGTGGCACGGCCCGGCCCTCGCCGACCTCCCCGACCGGACGGCGGCCACCCGCCCGGAGGCGCGCCGCCAGGAGGCCACCCGCGCCCGGGTCGAGGCGGACCTGCTGCTCGGCCACGCCCCGGACGTCGTACCGGAGCTGAAGGCGCTGACCACCGACCAGCCGTACGACGAGGCCCTGCGCGCCCTCCTCATCCGCGCCCTGCGCGGCGCGGGCCGCGGCGCCGACGCCCTCGCCGCGTACGAGGACGCCCGCCGGACCCTCGCCGAGGGCCTCGGCACGGACCCGGGTCCGGAACTGCGCGCCCTGCACGCACAGTTGCTGGCCGAACCGTCGAAGCCGTCGAAGCCGGGGGAGCCGGGGGAGCCGGGGGAGCTGAGGGGGGCGGGGGAGGCGCAGGGCAAGGCGCGGGCCGACGCGCCGAACGAGGCCGCGCCCCGACCGACGCGCCCCACGGACAGCAAGCTCCCCACCGGCACCACGCCCTCCTCAACTCCCCGTCCCCCCACCGAACGTCAGGGAAATCTCCGACCCCGGCTGACTTCCTTCGTGGGGCGGGAACCGGAGCTCGGGGCCATCCGTTCGGACATGCAGAGGGCACGTCTGGTCACGCTCACGGGACCGGGCGGCTCCGGGAAGACCCGCCTCGCCGAGGAAGCCGCCGCCGGGCATCCGAGCGCGTGGCTGGCCGAGCTCGCCCCGCTCGACCGACCGGAGGCGGTGCCCGGAGCGGTCGTCAGCGCGCTCGGCCTGCGCGAGACCGCGCTGATGACCAGTGAGCTGACGATGTCGCACGGCGACCCGCTCGCCCTGCTCGTCGAGTACTGCGCCCCGCGCAGCCTGCTCCTGATCCTTGACAACTGCGAGCATGTGATCGGCGCCGCCGCCGAGTTGGCGGAGACCCTGCTCACCCGCTGCCCGGGGCTCACCATCGTCGCGACCAGCCGCGAACCCCTGGGCGTGCCGGGCGAGTGCGTGCGCCCGGTCGAGCCGCTCCCGCCCGACCCGGCGCACCGCCTGTTCGCCGAGCGGGCGGAGGCCGTGCGCCCCGGCTTCGACGCCGCCGGGGACGCGGATTCGGTGGCGGAGATCTGCCGCCGCCTCGACGGCCTGCCGCTGGCGATCGAGCTGGCCGCCGCCCGCCTGCGGCTGCTCATTCCCCGCCAGATCGCCGACCGGCTCGACGACCGCTTCCGCCTCCTGACGAGCGGCGCCCGCACGGTCCTGCCCCGCCAGCAGACCCTGCGGGCGGTCGTCGACTGGTCCTGGGACCTGCTCGACGCCGCCGAGCGCACGGTCCTGCGCGAGGTGTCCGTCTTCGCCGGCGGCTGGGACCTGGAGGCCGCCGAGGCGGTCTGCTCCGGATCGGCCGCGGACCTCGTCGGCGCGCTCGTCGACAAGTCCCTGGTCGTCGCGGACGCGTACGACGCGGCCGGGGAGGGCGGACGAGCCGACGGCGCGCGCCCGGGGATGCGCTATCGCCTCCTGGAGACCATTCACGAGTACGCGACGGAGCGCGCCGCCGAGACCCCCGAGCTGCGCGCCGAGGCCGAGCGGCGGCACAGCGCGTACTTCCGCGCGCTGGTCGAGACGGCCGAGCCGCTGCTCCGCTCCGCCGAGCAACTGCCCTGGATCCACCGCCTGGAGACCGAGCTGGACAATCTCCGCGCGGCCCTGCAGCGCTCCCTGGAGTCCCGCGACGAGGAGTCGGCCACGGCGCTGGCCCTGGGCCTCGGCTGGTTCTGGTGGCTGCGGAACTACCGCACGGAGGGCACGCAGTGGGTCGGCCGCGCCCTTGCCCTGACGCTGCCGCCGGGCACCGAGGAGTCCGGGGCGGGCCTCTCGTCGTTCACCGCGGGCGCCGCGGGCCTGGCCGCCGACCTCGCGGACGAGGACGCCCCGGCCTTCTGGCCCCGCATGAACCTGCGGATGCTGCATCTGTTCCTGACGGTGGAGTCCAGGCCCGCGGAGCTGCTCGACGGCGGCGTGGAGGAGGACTACGTCCTGCGGGTGCGGGAGGTGTTCACCCGGCCTGTGCCCGAGAGCGGCCGGTTCCCCGGCCTGGTGTGGCCGTTCACGCTCTACTCCGGCGACTCCCCGGGCTGGGGCGCGGACATCCTGCGGTATCTGGACGTGGCGGTCACCAACTGCCGCCGCTTCGGCGGCGACTGGGAGGTCGCGATCACGCTGATGTTCCGGGTGCACACGAGCGTCGACCGGCAGGGCAGCCTGGGCGGCGTCGACGACGACCTGGCGGAGCTGCGTGAGCTGAGCAGACGGGTGGGCGACCGGTGGCTGCGCGCGCAGGTGTGCAGCGCGGCGGGCGAGGCGGCGATGGCCCGCAGCCGCCACGAACAGGCCCGGCAGGAGTACGAGGAGGCGCTGCGGCTCGCCTACGAGGTCGGCGCGTACGCCGAGGCGCCCTTCCTGATCGCCCGCCTCGCGGAGATCGCCTACCGCTCGGGTGACGCCGCCCTCGCCGTGAAGGGCCTGGAGGAGGCCAACACCGCCGGTGATCAGTACGGGGTCATGGACTCCCGTGCCTTCGTCCGCCTCATGAGCGCCGAGATGGCGCTGCACGACGGCGACGTGGCGCGGGCCCGCACCCTGTGGGAGGAGTCCCGCGCGGCGTCCGAGCGCGGCACGCTGCCGCCCCAGTTCGCCGCGGGCCTCGGCGGTGTGGACGCCAGGATCACGGCGGCCGAGTCCGGTCCCGGCGCCGGGCTCGCCGTCCTCGCCGAGGTGCTGCCGGAAGCCCTGCGCAGCCGCTGTTCGGAGATGGTCGTCGCGGGCCTGGTGGACGCCGCCGCCGTGCTCAAGTCCCAGGCCGGCGACCACAACCGCGCGGCCCGCCTCCTGGCCTTCGCCGCCCACTGGCGTGGCGGGTACGAACGCCCCATGCCGGACCGGGTCGAGGCCGAGCGCGCGGCCGCGTCGGCCCGCGCGGCGCTGGGGGACGCGGCCTATGAGCGGGAGAGCACCGCGGGCCGCGAGATGACGATGACCGAGGCTCAGGAGAACCTGGCGGCCACGTCCGACTGACCCGCGCCATCACTCCGCCGTCGGCTCGCCCACCGCGCACTCCGCTGTCGGCTCGCCCACCGCGCACCCCGACGTCGGCTCACCGACCGCGTCGCCGCACTGACTGCACCGCCGTCCGGCACCTCGGGTGCGAGCGCCCCCTCAGCCACCCAGCTGCTGCCGTAGCCACCCAGTTGCTGCCGTAGCCACGCAGCTGCTGCCGTCGGCTCAGATGCAGGACAGCCGTGACTGCGCCCAGTCCGCCAGGGCCGTCGACGAGAACGGCGTGTGGGGCTCGACGACCAGGCGGATCGTCTTGCGGCCGGTCAGGCCGACCCGCACGGGCACCGCCGCGTCGCCGCCCTTGATCATCGGGGAGCGCCACAGCGGCACCCCGTCGCCGTACACGGAGAAGCGCACCTTGCCCAGGCCCATCGTCATGTCGTCCACGCCGACGAGCGCCTCGTAGGCGGAGCACTTGCGGTTCAGGTCGATGGTGACCGAGGAGCGGCCGTGGACGGTGACGCCGTGGCCGTAGTGCTTGTCGGCGATGGACATGCCCCAGCGCTGCCACACCCAACTGCTCTCGCCGAGCCGCATCTCGGGCTTGGTGCCGTCGCCGTTGAGGCCGTACTCCAGCTGGTTCCACTGGAACACCCGCGGCGCGGGCGGCGGCGGTGGCGGGGGTGGCGGCTTCGGCGTCGGCTTGGGCGGTGTGGGCGTCGGCTTGGGCGGCGGGGGCGGCTTGGGCTTGGGCTTCTCCGGGGGCGGCTTCGGCTTCGGGGTCGGCTTCGGCGTCGGCTTGGGGGTGGGTTTCGGCGTCGGCTTCGGCGGTGGGGGCGGCTTGGGCTTCGGAGCGGGGGGCTCCGGCTTGGGCTCGGGCTTGGGGGGCGGCGGCGGATCGCGCGGTACGACGGGCGCGGAGACCGGCGCCTTCGCCTTCGGCGGGTCCTCCTTGGGCTTGGGGTCACCGGCGAGCGCGATGGCCACGGCGACTCCGGCCGCGACCACGACACCCGCCGCGATCCCGGCCTTCGCGGGCGCGCCGAGCCCCTCGGACGCTGCCGCGCCCCCGGCCCCGGCCGAACCGGCCCCGCCCGCCGCGGCCCCGGCGGCCCCCGCCGCACCCGCGCCCGCGACGCCGCCGCCGACGAGGGCGGCGACCTTCGCGTACCCGGCGGCACCGAACCAGCCGATGACGGCGATCGGCACGACGGCAGGGATGCTGCTCGCGACTTCCTTGATCTGCCCGGCGGCGACCCGGCAGTCCGCGCACTCCTCCAGATGCTTGCGCAGTCCGCGCTCGGCACGGGTGCGCAGACCGCCGCGGGCGTAGGCGCCGAGCCGGTCGGCGTAGCGCGCGCACTCCTCGCTCTCGGTGCGCGTGGCGCTCACATGGGCCTGGAGGTAGGCCTGCTTGAGGCCTTCGCGGGCGCGGCTCGCGAGCACGCGGGTGCCGTTGGCGTCCAGGCCGAAGAGGGTGGCGACCTCGCTCGGGGACTCGTCCTCGACCTCCGTGTGCCACAGGACGGCCTGCCAGCGCTCGGGCAGGCTGCGGAACGCCTGCATGGCCAGAGACTGCTCGGCCTCGTGCATGGCGCGCACGTCCGCACCGAGGTCCGTCCCCGCTCCGAAGGAACCCAGGGACCCCGTGTCGTCGGAGACTTCGGAGCCCCGGGCGGCCTGCGCGGCGAAGACCGCGAAGTCGTCGACCAGTTGCTCCCGTTTCGCGGACTTCGTCCATCCGGCCGCGACGCGCCGGACCGTGGTCAGGAGATAGGCGCGCACCGCGTGCTCGGGGCCGGACCCCGAGCGCACGGCTCCCAGCATCCGGGCGAACACTTCGGCGGTGAGGTCGTCGGCGGTGTGGGCGTCGCGGCAGCAGGTGCGGGCGTAGCGGCGTACCGATTCGGCATGTCTGCGGTACAGCTCGGCGTAGGCGGAGTCGTCGCCCGCGCGCATGCGCTCGATGAGGTCGGCGTCGGACGGCGGGACGTCGGGGCCGGTGCGGGGAGGGGGCAGCACGGACTCCGTGCCCCCGGCGGAACCGGGGCCTGCGCCGCCGGCGGGCTCACCGGACGGAGGGCCGCCTCCCGGAGCTCCCTCCGAGCCGCGCTCCCGCTGCGTCGGCACACTGGGATCGGGCCCGGCCGCCCCGGCCGCACCGGAGCCACCGCGCGCGGGACCTCCCGCGGCGTCGGAGCCCCCGGTCCCACCACTGCCACCGGGACCGCCTTGGTTCGGCACCTGCCGGGGAGGAAGCCCGCTCGACTCACCCCCACCGGGGGTGGGCTCGTCCCGCCCGTCAACACTCATCGCGGAACGCCTCCGCATGCACACTCGGACCCGAACACCGGGCAAGAGTGCCACACGGCCGCGCTCCATCGAATAGCGAAGACGAGCAACCACCCGTCCGGGGCGAGTTCCCGCAATGGAGCACTAGCGTTCACTCATTCGGGGAATGCTCAACTCCCGTGCACAGTACGGGAGTTGAGCATTCTGGGCGCGTCAGGGCTCGTCAGGGCCCGAATGTCCCACGTGAACGGCTATGCGGGCCGGGACCGAAGCCCCTCGAGCAGGATGTCGAGCAGCCGCGACGAGGCCGCCGCCTGCTGCGCGGCGTCCGGCAGCGAGGGCGCCGCCGTGGCTATCACGAGCAGCACGTCCGACACGGTCACGTCCGCGCGCAGCTCACCGGCCGCCCGCGCCCGCTCCACGAGCCGGCCGACGACCTCGAGCAGCGCCGCCGCTCCGGCGTCGTCACTCTCCACCGCCGGCGCCGGCCGCTGCTCCACGAGCCGCAGATCGGGCGCGGACAGCGACGTCACCTGCCGCTGCTGCGGCACCCGGGCCTCCGCCGAGCCGACCGTCCCGGCGGGGCTCGCCGCTCCCGTCGCACCCGCGGTGGCCTCGACGCCCTCGGCGTCCGTCTGCACCCGCAGCACCTGCGGCGGCAGCAGCCGCCCCGCGCCCGAAGCCACCGACGTCCGCAGGAAGCGCGAGAGCGCCGACCACGGCTCGTCCTCCTGGCCGAGCGCCGCCCGGGCCTGTTCCGTCAGCCGGGAGGTCTCCTCCTCGGCTATCCGTCGCACCAGTACGTCCTTGCTGGGGAAGCGGCGATAGACCGTGCCCACACCGACGCGGGCGCGGCGAGCCACGTCCTCCATCGGCGCGCCGTACCCCAGCTCTCCGAATACCTCACGCGCCGCGCGCAGCACGTGTTCGAGATTCCGCTGCGCGTCCACGCGCAGTGGTGTCGAACGCGCTCCGTCTGCCAGATCGCGGCTGTTTCCGCCGGTGGCGACGGCAGCTGCCGACGCGGTCGCGGAAGTCCAGTGAGAGTCCTGAATGTGCATATACGTTCCCCCGGTAATGACGTCTCCCCCCGGAGACACTCCCCGCCATCGATGACCGGCGTGCGGGCGAAGCTCCTCCACGAGTCCGGCAAACCGGACCCGACGAGCGCATCCCCCGACACCCCGACGTCACACGAACATAGTTGAGCCAGAGTCAATTCAGAAGAGGTGGGTTCCGCACAGAGAGCCCCCCGATCGGAGTACGCACCGTTTCCCACCCGATTGCCCCCCACGACACCACCCGGCCGGCACCCTCTGACCTGCGCACATTCCATCAGCCCCGGCGGCCGGGCGGCGCGGCCCCGACGGCGACTTCCTGTCATACAAATTGTCGAGCCTGTGGACAAACACGAAGTGCGGGTGCGTCATGGGATGGTGACGGAACCTGTGCGCATTCTCGTTGTCGGTGGTGGCTACGTCGGGATGTACACCGCGCTGCACCTCCAGCGGAAACTGAAGCCGGAGCTCAAGCGGGGCGCGGTGGAGATCGTCGTGATCTCGCCGGATCCCTATATGACGTATCAGCCGTTCCTGCCCGAGGCGGCGGCCGGTTCGATCTCACCGCGCCACGTCGTCGTACCGCTGCGCCGTGTTCTCGACAAATGCCGGGTGATCGTCGGCGAGGTGCGCTCCGTCGACCACGCCAAGCGCACCGCGTCGTTCACCACGCTCGCCACCGTGGAGGAGGGCGCGGGACCCCTCGACATCACGTACGACGAACTGGTCCTCGCGCCCGGCTCGATCTCCCGCACCCTGCCGGTCCCCGGCCTCGCCGACTACGGCATCGGCTTCAAGACCGTCGAGGAGGCCATCGGGCTGCGCAACCACGTCATCGAGCAGATGGACATCGCCTCCTCCACCCGCGACCCCGCCGTCCGCGACGCCGCCCTGACCTTCGTCTTCGTGGGCGGCGGTTACGCGGGCGTGGAGGCACTCGGCGAGCTGGAGGACATGGCCCGCTACGCCGCGCGGTACTACCACAACGTCAAGGCCGAGGACATGAAGTGGATCCTCGTCGAGGCGTCCGGGCGGATCCTGCCCGAGGTCGGCGCGGAGATGGGCAAGTACACGGTCAGCCAGCTGCGCAAACGCAATATCGACGTACGCCTGGAGACCCGCCTGGACTCCTGCGAGGACCGGGTCGCCGTGCTCGACGACGGCGCCCGCTTCCCCACCCGCACCGTCGTGTGGACCGCGGGCGTCAAACCGCACCCCCTGCTCGCCGCCACCGACCTGCCCCTGACCGACCGCGGCCGCCTGAAGTGCACCGCCGAGCTGGCCGTCGACGGCGCGCCGCACGCGTGGGGCGCGGGCGACGCCGCCGCCGTCCCCGACGTCACCGCAGACGAGCCCGGCAAGGAGTGCGCGCCCAACGCGCAGCACGCCGTGCGCCAGGCCAAGGTCCTCGGCGACAACATCGCCGCGAGCGTGCGCAAGCAGCCCCTCAAGGAGTACGCGCACAAGTACGTCGGCTCGGTGGCGTCCCTGGGGCTGCACAAAGGCGTCGCACACGTCTACGGACGCAAGCTGAAGGGCTACCCTGCCTGGTTCATGCACCGCGTCTACCACCTCAGCCGGGTGCCCACCCTCAACCGCAAGTCCCGCGTGCTCGCCGAATGGATCCTGTCCGGCCTGTTCAAACGCGAGATCGTCTCCCTGGGGTCGCTCGAGCACCCGCGTGCGGAGTTCGAACTCGCAGCCGGGGGCGAGCGCCCGAAGGAGTCCCGATGACACCCGAGACCTCCGACAGGAACTCCCCGGGCGGGTCCGGCGTCTGACGGATGTCAGTCCCGTCGGCCAGACTGGACGTGTGACCATGATGGGCGGGCACACCCACGACGGGCACACCCAAGAGAAATCGTCCGCTCCACGCCATGCTGTGTCTTCCCGGGAGGCGGCGCCGACAGCCGCCGCGCCACCGGCCGGACCCCCGGCCGCTCACCCCCGCCCGATCCAGAAGCGACACCACGAGGCCTACCGCAGTGAACTTCACGCGCTGGAGCGCCCGGCTCCCCGGAACACAGCGCCGCGCCGCGGCGCGCACCAAAGCCGGCGGTTCCCCGGCACAGCTGGGCGAGAGCTCCGTCCCCGCGGCCCGGGCCGAGCGCCTCGCGGACGCGCGGAGCCTCGCGGACACGCCCGCCGGGGTCGACGAACTCCCGGCCCGTGAGGTCCTCGACCGCATCCCGGCCCTCGTCGCCCTCGTGCACGGTCCGGACCACCGCATCGCGTACGTCAACGACGCGTACACCACGGCGTTCGGCGCTCGCCCCGTGGGCGCCCCCGCGCGCGAGGCGCTGCCCGAGCTGGACGAGGTCGGCCTGCTTCCGCTCCTGGACCAGGTCCTGCGCAGCGCCAAGCCGCGCACGGTCAAGTCCCGCAAGGCGCCCGGCGGCCGGTCCTACACCTTCACGTGCACGCCGGTGTCGCTGTCGCTCGGCGGTCCCGCGGGCGACGGCTCCGGCGGTGTGCTCGTCTTCGCCGCCGACGTCACCGACCACGCAGAGGCCGCCGAACGCCTGCGTGCCAGCGAGCGCACCCAGCGCGAGACGGCCGTGACGCTGCAACGCTCACTGCTGCCCCAGGAGTTGGAGCAGCCCGACGACCTGCGCATCGCCGCCACGTACCAACCGGGCGGAACGGACGCGGCGGTCGGCGGCGACTGGTACGACGTGATCACCCTCGGCGGCGGCCGCACCGCCCTGGTCATCGGCGACGTCATGGGCCGCGGGGTGCGCGCGGCGGCCGTCATGGGCCAGCTGCGCACGGCCGTGCGCGCGTACGCCCGCCTCGACCTGCCGCCGCACGAGGTGCTTCAGCTCCTCGACGGCCTCGCCTCGGAGATCGACGCCAGCCAGATCGCGACGTGTGTGTACGCGGTGCACGACCCGAACGAGGGCAGCCTCGCGTACGCCTCGGCGGGCCATCTGCCGATCCTCGTGCGGGACGAGAACGGCACGATCCACCGCGCGGACGAGCCGACGGGCCCGCCGCTGGGCACCGGCGGCTGGCTGCACGCCTCCGGCTCCCTGCCGCTCGGCCCCGGCTCCACGGCCGTGCTCTACACCGACGGCCTGGTCGAGCGCCGCAGCGAGGACATCGACGAGGGCGTCGCCGCCCTGGAGCGCGCCCTGGCCGGGGCGACCGGCACGCCCCAGGTGGTGTGCGACCGCCTGATCCGCGCCCTGGGCGTGACCGCCGACCACGACGACGACGTGGCGGTCCTCGTCCTGCAGCAGCCCGCCCGCACGGGTGTGCACGCGGACCTGTTCCGCAACGCCGCCCTGGAGCTCCTCGGCGGGGTGGAGGCCGCGCCCCGCGCGCGGGCCTTCGCCACCGGCGTCCTCGCCAGTTGGCGTTTCCCGCCCGAGCTGCACGACCTGGGCGTCCTCGCGGCCAGCGAGCTCGTCGCGAACTCCCTGCAGCACGGCACCCCGCCGATGCGGCTTCGGCTGCGCCGCACCGACCGCCGCCTGATCATCGAGGTCACCGACGGCGACGACCACCTGCCGCGCCGCCGCCGCGCCGAGCCCGCCGACGAGGCGGGCCGGGGCATCGCCATCGTCGCCACGATCGCCTCGAACTGGGGCTCACGGCGCACGCCCGGGGGCGGCAAGGCGGTCTGGTGCGAGTTCGCGCTCCCGCGGACCTAGCCCGCGCTTCCGCGGACCCCACTCCTAGGAGTGGGCGGTCACGGCCTCCGGGGCGTCCGGAGCGCCCTGCGCCACCACGCGGCTCTTCTGCAGGTGCGGGTGGTTCTGCGCCGGGCTGAGGTGCCGGCCGAGGCGCAGCCCGAGCACCGTGATGCCGAGCGAGAAAAGCAGGAACGTCACGATGTACGGAGCGTGCAGCGTGGCGCCCATGGGCCCGCCCACGGCCGGGCCGACCGCGAGCGCGAGCTGCTTGACCAGCGCGAAAGCGGAGTTGTACCGCCCGACCATGGACTCCGGCGCGAGGTCGGCGACCAGCGGCGCGACGGTCGGCGCGAGCATCGTCTCGCCGATCCCGAAGAGCGCGTACGTCGAGATGAACGCGGCGGTCGCCATGGCCTGGCTGCCGTGCCCGAGCCCTGCGTACCCGGCGGCTATCCAGGCCACGGCCCAGATGAGGCCGACGGCGGCGATCACCTGCGAGCGCTTGCGGCGCTCGACGAACCGCAGCACCGCGAACTGTGCGATCACGATGGCGCCGGTGTTGGCGGCCAGGGCGATGCCGAGCGTGGACGGGGATATCCCCGCGGCCTCGACGCCGTACGCCGAGAGGCCCGACTCGAACTGGCCGTAGCAGGCGAAGAACAGCACGAAGCCGAGGACGCACAGCTGCAGCATCACGCGGTTGCGGAATACGTCCCTGATGGTGCCGCCGGCCTGGGGGGTGGCGTCGGCGATGCGCGCCGAGCGGGGTATCCGGGCCGTCAGCATGATGCCGATGAGCACCAGGAAGATCACGGTCTCGATGGCGAAGAGCAGCGTGAAGTCACTGGGCCGCTCGTGCTTCACGATCTGGCCGCCGATGAGGCCGCCGATGCCGAGGCCCAGGTTCTGCAGGAAGAACTGCGTGGCGAAGGCGCGGGAGCGGGTGCCCGGTGTGGAGCACTCCACGATCATCGTGGCGAGCGCCGGCTGCATCACGGCCTGACCGGCGCCGAGCGCACCGGCCGAGAGCAGCACGAACGGCGCGCTGGAGGACAGGCCCAGGCTGAGCGCGCCGACTGCGGCGGTGGACAGGGCGACGACGAGCACGGGCAGGGGCCCGCGCCGGTCGATCGCGCGGCCCGAGAAGGGCAGCACGATCAGCGCGGCCACGGCGAACGCGGCGAGCACGAGGCCCGCGGTCACCGCGCCCAGGTCCCGGACCTGCGCCACGTACACGTACAAGAAGGGGACGGTAAAACCCAGACCGAACGCACTCAGCGCGTTGCCCACGTGGATCCGGCCCATCGCAGCGCCCATCGCCTTGTTCACTTTCACCTGCCTTAGGACTGAAGACTTCGAAGCTAAAGTTAGGAGCTAAACAATACACACCGAAGGACTTCGACGGCAAGCGACCCCGTGCCATACTGCGGCCATGGGCGATACCCCCGGCCCCACAGAGCCGACACTCGAAGAGCAGATCGCCGCCTACCAGCGGGAGTTCCAGGGCCTCGACCCCCAGGTCGAGAAGATCGTCTCGGCCCTCGGCCGCCTCAACCGCCGTATGAACGTCGCCTACGGCCGCCAGACCGCGACGCTCGGCATCAGCAACGCCGAGTGGGAGGTCCTCAAGGCCCTGGTCCTGTCCGGCGCCCCGTACCAAATGGGACCCGGCGACCTGGCCAAGCGCCTCGGCCTCACGCCCGCCGCGATGACCCACCGGATCGACCGCATGGTCAGCGAAGGCCTCGTCACCCGCGAGCGCGACGAGAACAACCGGGTGCGCGTCATCGTCGAGCTGACCGCGGAGGGCAGGGAGAAGTGGCTGGAGGCGATGCGCCTCGCCACGGTCTTCGAGGACGACCTCCTCCAGGACCTCACCCCCGTGGAGCGCGGCGTACTCGGCGAGGTCCTCACGCGACTCCTGCGCCGGGTCGAGCACGCCCAGCCGGACGCGGGCGGCCGCCTCACCGACCTCGACTGACCCTCGGCTCCCTCTCTACAGAGGGGTGCTGAGCCTCCGACCGGCGCAGGTTGACAGTCGTCTGCCCGATCCGTAAGGTACTTCGGGTTGCCGCCGAGCTGTAACGGTTCTGCGACAGCAACTCCCGCCGCTCACGCGGCCACTCAAACCACCTGCACGATCTCCCTCCGGGGATGATTTCGGCACGCCCGAATTCATTTCCCTGATCTTGTCGCGGCCGGAAACGGCCCGATTAGGAACTGCCGGGAGAATCCGCTAAAGTTTGAGACGTCGGAACGGCCCAACAGCCGCGAGGGCAAACCCGGTTGACTGGGAATCAGGCCCGAAAGGATCTGATAGAGTCAACACCGCCGGAAGGCCGAAAGGCCGGAAAGCACCGAGGAAATCGGATCGGAACGGGAAGCCGGAAAGATCTGATAGAGTCGGAAACGCAAGAACAAAAGAAACACCGAAGGGAAGCGCCCGGA
>NZ_JNXT01000056.1 GCF_000716675.1 Streptomyces alboflavus | reverse complement strand
GTCGTGGGGTCGGTGTCGGCGGCGGTGTCGGCGGCGGCCACCGGGCGAAGGGCGTTCCCAGCCGTGGTGCCCCGGACAGCCTTCCGTGCGGCGTCCGACGGGCGGATGGCGCCACCCGCTGCGGGCGTCGAGGCAGTGGCGTCACCCTCGTCGGGCATGGAGCGAACGTCATCCCCCGCCCTGGCGTCCCGAACAGCCGCCCGCACCGCGTCCGACGGACGGACGACGTCCCCCGGCGCACCAGCCGGGCGAGCAACGCCCCCTGCCACAGCCGCTGGACGAACGCCGTCGCCCCCTCCCGGTCCCGGACGAGCCCCCTCCCCCACCCGGGCAGCCGACCGGATGGCCCTTCGCGCCGCGTCCGACGGGCGGGCGGCGTCCCCCTGGGCGGACGTCGGCGCGCGCAAGGCGTCACCCGCCCCAACCGCCGGATCGAAGGCGTCACCCGCCCCGGCCGCCGAACCGAAACCATCGCCCACCCCAGCCGCCAAGCCGTAGGCATCGCCCACCCCAACCACCGACCCGAACCCATCCCCCACCCCAGCCACCGAACCGAAGCCGTCGTCGGACGTGGCCCGGGGCTCCGGCGTCTCCCCGTCCGGCAGCGCCGAGACCTCCCCCCGGTCGACCGCCCCAGCGCGCGGCCCGGCCTCCCGGGCCGCGAAGTGCGCGTTGCGGCGGGCGAGTTCGTCCAGTACACGCGTCTCCTCGGCGCCCCGTACGAGGAGCAGGACGAAGGGGTCGGCGTCCAGGATGCGGGCCGTCTGGTAGGTGAGGGCCGCGGCGTGTTTGCAGGGGTGGCCGCGGTCGGGGCAGGTGCAGGTGGGGACGAGATCGCCGTGGCCGGGGAGGAGGGGGACGCCGGTGTGGTCGGCGGTGGTCGCGAGGGCCTGGGGCATGTCGCGGGTGAGGAGGGCCGTGAGGTGGGCGGGGTCGGCGACGGCCGCGTCGAGGAGGCGGTCCCAGTCGGTGGGGGTGAGGGTGCGCATGCGGAGTTCGGCACGGTAGGGGCGGGGGCGGCTGCCGTGGACGTACGCGCGGATGCGGCCCGGCTCGACGGTGATCGTGTCGACGTGGCCCTCGCGGGCGTACGTGCGGCCACGGGCCAGGCGGGCCGGGTCGAGGGCCGAAGCCTCCAGGGCGGCGATCCACGCGTTGCCCCACCACGTCGAGGCGAAGGGGGCGTCGGGGTCGGTGCGCGGCGGGAGGGCGGGGAAGACCCGGGAGCGGGCGCCGCCGCCGACGCCGGGGAACATCGGGGAGTGGGCGCCGTCGCCCGGAGCGGAGCTCATCGCACCCTCCGCAGCGCCACGAGCTCCGACAGCTCCGCGTCCGACAGCTCTGTGAGGGCCGCCTCGCCGCCGTCGCCGAGTACCGCGTCCGCCAGGGCCTGCTTGGCGGCGAGGAGTTCGGCGACGCGGTCCTCGACCGTGCCCTCGGTGATGAGGCGGTGGACCTGGACGGGCTGGGTCTGGCCGATGCGGTACGCGCGGTCGGTGGCCTGGTCCTCGACGGCGGGGTTCCACCAGCGGTCGTAGTGCACGACATGGCTTGCGCGGGTCAGGTTCAGACCGGTGCCCGCCGCCTTGAGGGAGAGGAGGAAGACGGGGACCTCGCCCGCCTGGAAGCGGTCCACCATCGTCTCGCGCGCGGCCACCGGCGTACCGCCGTGCAGGAGTTGGGTGGGTACGCCGCGCGCGCCGAGGTGGGACTGAAGGAGGCGGGCCATCTCCACGTACTGGGTGAAGACGAGCACCGACGCGTCCTCGGACAGGATCGTGTCGAGGAGTTCGTCGAGCAGGTCGAGCTTGCCGGAGCGGGAGCGCCCCGCGCCGGTACGGGAGGCGCCCGCACCCGTGCGCGCCGCACCGTCCTTCAGGTACTGCGCGGGGTGGTTGCAGATCTGCTTGAGGGCCATGAGCAGCTTCATGACCAGGCCGCGGCGGGCGATGCCGTCGGCGGCCTCGATGCGGGCGAGCGTCTCGCGCACCACCGCCTGGTAGAGCGCGGTCTGTTCACGGGTGAGGGGCGCCGGGTGGTCGGTCTCCGTCTTCGGGGGCAGTTCGGGGGCGATGCCCGGGTCGGACTTCTTGCGGCGCAGGAGGAAGGGGCGGACCAGGCGGGCCAGCCGGGCCACGGCCTCGTCGCTCTCGGGCGAGCCGCCGGTCTCGGCGAGGCGGGCGTGCCGGGCGCGGAACGCCTTGAGCGGGCCGAGCAGCCCGGGGGTGGTCCAGTCGAGGAGGGCCCACAGCTCGGAGAGGTTGTTCTCGACGGGCGTGCCGGTGAGGGCGACCCGCGCCGCGGCGGGGATCGTGCGCAGCGCCCGGGCCGTGGCCGCGTGCGGGTTCTTCACGTGCTGCGCCTCGTCGGCGACGACCAGGTCCCAGTCGCGGGCGGCGAGTTCGGCGGCGCTGGTGCGCATCGTGCCGTACGTGGTGAGGACGATGGCACCGTCGGGGACGCCGTCGAGGCTGCGGCCGGTGCCGTGGAAGCGGCGTACGGGGACGTGCGGCGCGAAGCGCTCGATCTCGCGCTGCCAGTTGCCGAGCAGGGAGGTGGGGCAGACGACGAGGGTCGGCTCGGGGCGCGCCCGGTGCAGGTGCAGGGCGATGAGGGTGACGGTCTTGCCGAGCCCCATGTCGTCGGCGAGGCAGCCGCCGAGGCCGAGGGCGGTCATGCGGTCGAGCCAGGCGAGGCCGCGGAGCTGGTAGTCGCGCAGGGTGGCCTTGAGCGCGGGCGGCTGCGGGACCGGGTGCGGCTCACCGGTGAGGCGTTCGCGCAGGTGGGCGAGGGCGCCGGTGGGTACGGCCGGGACGCGTACGCCGTCGACGTCGGCGGCGCCGGTGAGCGCGACCGTGAGGGCGTCGACGGGGTCGAGCAGGCCCAGGTCGCGCTTGCGGGCCTTGCGGACGAGATCGGGGTCGACGAGGACCCACTGGTCGCGCAGCCGCACGATGGGGCGGTGGGCCTCGGCGAGCGCGTCCATCTCGGCCTCGGTGAGCGGCGATCCGCCCTCCGCGCCGTCGGCGCCCTCGGCCCCGCCCCGGTCCGGGCCGAGCGCCAACTGCCAGCGGAATTCGAGGAGTTGCTCGGTCTTGAAGAAGTCGAAGTTGTCGGCGGCGGTGCCCGGCGCGGGCCGCACCACGGCCGTCGCGGTCAGCTCGCGCGACAGCTCCCGCGGCCAGTGCACGTCGACCCCGGCCGCGCCGAGCCGGGTCGCGGTGGCGCCCAGGAGGTCGTACAGCTCGGGCTCGGTGAGCGGGAGCACGTCGGGGCGCGGCCGGTCGACGAGGCGCCCGAGCGGCGCCCAGACCCGGGCGGCCCGGCGCACCGCGAGCAGCGTCTGGGCCTTGGCGCGCGGCCCGAAGTGCTCGGCGCCCTCCCAGAGCCGCGCGGCGTCGACGACGAGGGTGGGGTCGGCGAGGCTGTGCACCTGGAGCACGGCGGCAGCGGCCCCGGCGGTGACTCCGGCACGGCCCCCGGCCCCGTGAGCCGCCCCGACGCCCCCGGCCGCCCCGGCCACGCCCGCACCGACCCCGGCACCCCCGGCCGCATCGGCACCCCCGGCCACACCGGCACCCCCACCCCAGGCCGCACCGGCCCCCGCACCCTCGCCCGCCCCAGCCGCATCGACCCCGGCCCCGGCACCGTCCCCCTCCCCGTCGAACAAGTCGTGCGCCCGCAGATCCACCCGCAGCGACACCCGCACCCCCGCGTCCTGCCCGGCCGCCACCTCCGCCGCCCACTCGCGCGCCCGGGGCAGCACCTGCGGGGCGTGGGCGGCGAAGGGCGCGCCGACGGCGTACGCGGCGGCCGGGGTGCGCGGCAGGACGTCGACGACGGCGTCCACGAAGGCCCTGACCAGCGCATACGGCTCTGGCAGCAGCAGCGGTGCCCGGGTGCCGGGCAGGGGCGCGGCGTGCGCTTCCGGGGGCATGGCGGCGGCGACGGCCCGCAGGTGCGCGACGTCCTCGGCGGCGAGGGGCCCGGCCCGCCAGGCGTCCGTGTCGGCGTCGGTCAGGCCGGGCAGCAGCTTGCCCCGGGCGGCGAGGTGCAGGGCGTGCCGGGCGGCGGCACCCCAGCACGCGGCGGCGGGGTGCGCGGAGGCGGTGTGACGGCCGTGGGCGTCGGCGCGGACACGGGTGCGGGCAGGAGCGTGAGCCGCCCCGCCCTCGGCACCCCCCAGCAACACCCCCACACCCTCCCCCACCGGCGCGAACAGCGCGGGCACGACGCGCCTGCGCACCCCGGCGCCATGACGCCGTACGACGGTCAGCTCCCCCCGCCCCCACGTCCCCGCGCCTCCCGCACCAGGCACCTCGGGCGGCTCCCCGCCGTCCGGCCGCCACCACGCGAGCACACCGTCACGGGGCACCTCGGCAGGCAGAAAGACGACGGCGCAGGTACGCACAAGTGCGGCGAGGGCGGCACCCTCGTCGACCGGACCGCCGCCGACGGGCGAGGCAACCCCGACACCCCCAGCCGTCACCGCCACCACCTCACCCATGACTCACGCACCACTCAGCTCCCACCGCCACCCTAAGGCGACCCCGCACCCCGCCCCGGCGCCGAGTCCGCCCACACGCCCGGCGCGGCCCCGACCCGGCCTCCACGCGACCTCCGCACCGCCGGTAGGAAACTTTCCTAACAATTATTGGTCAGCAATCTTGACGCGCACATGCCCCCTCGCCACCATTCCTGGGACAGCAACACCAGACGGATCTCCCGCACCCCCACGCGCCACCCCCCACGCGATCAGGAGACGGACATGCCGCTCACCCCCCGAGCCACCACCACCCCCAGCTCCGACCCCACCCCCAACCCCAACTCCCGTACGCCCAAGGCCCGTTGGATCGTCCCGGCCGCCGCGGCCACCGCCCTCGCCGTGGTCGGCGGCGTGCTCCTGTGGTCGCCGGCCGACGAGGCCGACGCCGCCGCGACCCCGCGGGCCGCCTTCTCGGCCGTGGCCGTGGGCGACATCGCCGAGCAGTGCACCAAGAGCGACAGCGACTGCGCGCACCCGAAGACGGCCGCGCTCGTCAAGCAGCTCAACCCGCAGTTCGTGATGACGATGGGCGACAACCAGTACGACGACGCGCGCCTGAAGGACTTCCAGAAGTACTACGCGACCACCTGGGGCGCCTTCAAGGACAAGACCAAGCCCGTGCCGGGCAACCACGAGACATACGACCCGGCGGGCCCGCTCAAGGGCTACAAGTCCTACTTCGGCTCGGTCGCCTACCCCGACGGCAAGAGCTACTACAGCTACGACCAGGGCAACTGGCACTTCATCGCCCTGGACTCCAACAGCTTCGACAGCAGCTCGCAGATCAACTGGCTGAAGAAGGACCTGGCCGCGAACTCCAAGAAGTGCGTGGCCGCGTACTGGCACCACCCGCTGTTCTCCTCCGGCGAGCACGGCAACAACCCGGTCGGCAAGCCGGTCTGGAAGCTGCTCGACGAGGCGAAGGCGGAGCTGGTCCTCGGGGGCCACGACCACCACTACGAGCGGTTCGCGCCGCAGAAGGCGAACGGCTCCGCCGACTCGGGCGGCATCGTGGAGATCCTCGCCGGTACGGGCGGAGCGAACCCGTACAAGATCGAGGAGGTCCAGCCCAACAGCCAGAAGCGGATCACCGACACCTACGGCGTCGTGAAACTCGACTTCACCGACACGGGCTTCTCCTGGAAGCTGATCGGCACCGACGGGTCGACAAAGGACACCAGCCCGTCCTACAGCTGCCGCTGACCCGGCCGGGGTGTCGCGCACATGTATCTGGCCACCACGGACGCGGTCGCCACGGCCAAGGACAAGAAGAAGGGCGAGGGCGACAACGCCACGAAGGGCAGGGGGCGCCAGGGGCGCGGGCGCGTCACCGGACCCGTCCTCGCGCTCGGCGCCGTCAGCCTCGTCACCGACATCTCCTCGGAGATGGTCGCGGCGATCCTCCCGCTGTACTTCGTCCTCGGCCTCGGCCTGTCACCGCTGGCGTTCGGTTTCCTCGACGGTCTCTACAACGGCGCCACGGCGTTCGTACGGCTCCTCGGCGGGTACGCGGCCGACCGCGGCGGGCGGCACAAGCTCGTCGCGGGCTCCGGCTATCTGCTGTCCGCGCTGTCCCGGCTCGGGCTGCTGCTCGCGGGCGGCGCCACGGCCGGGATCGGGGCGGCGATCGCCGCGGACCGCCTCGGCAAGGGCGTGCGGACGGCGCCACGGGACGCGCTGATCTCGCTGAGCAGCCCGCCGGACGGGCTCGGCCGGGCGTTCGGCGTGCACCGGGCGATGGACACGACGGGGGCGCTGCTCGGCCCGCTCGCGGCGTTCGCGCTGCTGTGGGTGACGGCGGACGCGTACGACGCGGTGTTCGTCGTCAGCTTCTGCTTCGGGCTCTTCGGGGTGCTGCTCCTGGTGGCGTTCGTGCCGGGCCGGGGGGCGCTGCCCGCCGCGCCCGCCGCGGCACGGGCGTCCCGCCCCCGCAAGGCGCTCACGCTCCTGCGCGTCCCCGCCTTCCGCCGCGTCTGCGCGGCCGCCGCGCTGCTCGGCGCGGCGACCGTCGGGGACGCCTTCCTCTATCTGCTGCTGCAGCGGCGCCTGGACTTCGCGGAGAGCTGGTTCCCGCTGCTTCCGCTCGGTACGGCGGCGGTGTATCTGCTGCTCGCCGTGCCGGTGGGACGGCTCGCCGACCGCGTCGGGCGGCGCGGCCCGTTCCTCGCGGGGCACGGCGCGCTGCTCGCCGCGTACGTGCTGCTGCTCCTGCCCACCGGCGGCCGGACGCTGCTCGTCGGGGTGCTGCTCGCGCTCGGCGTGTTCTACGCGGCGACCGACGGCGTCCTGATGGCCCTGGCCACGCCGTGCCTGCCGGAGGGACGGCGGGCGAGCGGCATGGCGGTGCTCCAGACGGGCCAGGCGCTCAGCCGGCTGCTCGCGGCTGCAGGGTTCGGCGCGGCCTGGACCCTGTGGGGCATCGGCGCGGCCCTGACGTGCGCGGCGCTCGCGCTGACGGTGGCGCTCGCGGGCGGGGCGGCGCTGCTGCGGTCGACGGAGGTCACGTCGGAGAAAGCACCGCCCCTCGAAGAGCCGCACGCACCACCGGAAGGCACCCCATGACCCTCACCCCGCCCGAGGCGTCCACCCGTCTGCGCGTCGTCTCCGTCGTGGCGGCCGCCGCCCTGCTCGCCGCCGTGGCCGTCACGTACACCGTGCGCGCCGTCCACCGGGCCGAACCGATCGCCTCCAGCTCGGAGTTCGCCCTCGACCCCGGCCACCTCTACTTCCGCTCGACGCAGGCGGGAGCGGGCCGCGTCGCCCGCCTCCCCGCGTCCGGCACCGGCCCGCGCACGCCCAATGGCCCTTCGTGCGAACGCTTCTACGCCGCCGGGGGCACCGCCCTGTGCCTGCTGCGCCGCCCCGGCATCCCGCCGAAGTCGTACGCCGTGGTCCTCGACGAGCGGCTGCGCGAGAAGCGGCGCGTGGCGCTCACCGGCATCCCGAACCGGGCGCGGGTCTCGGCGTCCGGCCGGATGCTGTCGTGGACGATGTTCACCACCGGCGACTCGTACGCGGGCGGCAGCTCGTCCTTCTCCACCCGCACCTCGATCCTGGACACCCGCACCGGCTACCTGGTCAAGAACATGGAGGAGATCCCACTCACCCTCGAAGGACGCCGCTACCACTCCCCCGACGTCAACTACTGGGGCGTCACCTTCGCCCGCGACGACAACCGCTTCTACGCCACCGTCTCGACGAAGGGCAAGACGTACCTGGTCCAGGGCGACATGCGGAAGTGGACGGCCCGCGCCCTGCGCGAGAACGTGGAGTGCCCGTCCCTCTCCCCCGACAACACCCGCATCGCCTTCAAGAAGCGGGTCCGCGGCGGCACCAAGAACCCCTGGCGCCTGTACGTCCTCGACCTGCGCACCCTGCGCGAGCACCCCCTCGCCGAACGCCACAGCGTCGACGACCAGGCGGCGTGGCTGGACGACGACACGCTGGCGTACGCGCTGCCGGGCCGCGAGGGCCGCAAGCAGGACATCTGGACGGTACGGGCGGACGGCACAGGCACCCCGAAACTCCGGGTGCCGGGGGCCAGTTCACCGGCGCAGGTGCGCTGAGTCCGGCACGGTCACCGTCCCCGGGGCGGGCGCCCGGAAATCCGGATGCGCCCACCCCGCCCGACACCGCACGATGCCCCCATGACCTCCGACTCCACCCCCGCCGCTCCCACCGGCCCCGCCGCCCCCGTCCAGCGAACCGTCGTCCCCAGCCTCTTCCCGCCCCCCGGATACGCCCACGCGGCCGTGGTGGAAGCCGGTACGCGCCTGGCGTTCATGGCCGGTTCCGTCCCCCTGGACCCCGACGGCAACCTCATCGGCGAGGACGACCCGGTCGGCCAGGCGCACCAGGTCATCGCCAATCTCGACGAGGCCCTGCGCGCCGTCGGCAGCGACCTGTCGCAGGTGGTGGCGAGCACGGTGTACGTCGTCGGGGACGAGCCCGAGGCGCTGTCGCGGGTGTGGGACGTGGTCCGCGCCTCCGAGCTGCTCAGCGACCGCCCGCACACCTCGACGCTCCTCGGCGTGACCGTCCTCGGCTATCCGGGCCAGCTGGTGGAGATCACCGTCACGGCCGTCGTGCCCGCCGGGCCGGACGCGTGAGCCACCCCGCCGCCGTCACCCTGCGCCCCGCCACCGAGGCGGACGCGCGGGCCGTGGCCGACGTGTACCTGCGCTCGTACGACGCCGCGCTGCCGACGGTGCGCCGCGCCCACTCCGACAACGAGGTCCGGGACTTCTTCCGGTACGTGGTGGTGGGCCGGGGCGGCACCTGGGTGGCGGAGGCGGCGGGCGAGGTCGTGGGCATGATGGTCCTTCAGGCCCCCGAACCGGGCCCGGCCCCCGCACCGGAACGAGGTCCCGCACCGACGGACCTGAGCCAGCTGTACCTGGCGCCCGAGTGGCGCGGCCGGGGCATCGGCGACCGCTTCGTCGCCCTGGCCAAGGAGCAGGCCCCCACCGGACTCTGCCTCCACACCTTCCAGGTCAACGAGCCCGCGCACCGCTTCTACGAACGCCACGGCTTCACGGCGGACGCCTGGACGGACGGCGCGGACAACGAGGAGCGGGAGCCGGACGTCCGCTACGTCTGGCGCCCCTGAGCACCGGGCACGTCCCGCACACCGGAGTCCCCGGGAGGCGCGAGAGTCACCGGGTGCGCGCCGCGCGCCCGCACGGCCAGCCCGAGGGCGTACTCCGGCCACCATGTCCCGGCGGCGGGACCGCCCCGGCAGGTGCCGTCCGACTCGCCCGGACGTTTGATCCACAGGTAGGCGTCGACGGCGGGGTCGCCGGTGCGGGTGGTGGGCGGGGTGCCGAGGGCGCGTCCCGGCGGATTGCACCACGCCTTGTCGTCCCCTGTGTAGGGCCCGTTGCCGTTGCGGCTGGTGTCGATGACGAAGTGCTTGCCGCCGCCGAGGGCGCGGGCGAGGCGATGGCCGTAGGCCGTGCTCTCCTCGGTGGTGCGGTAGTTGGAGACGTTCAGCGCGAAGCCGTCGGCCTGGTCGACACCGGCCTGGCGCAGCGGTTCGACAAGGCGGCTCTCCTGGGGGATCCAGCTCGCGTTGCCCGCGTCGAGATAGACCTTGGCGCCGGGCTGCTGCCCCAGCCTGGCGACGGCGTGGGCGAGCAGCGCGTACCGCTCGGTGGCGTCGGCGCCCTCGCACCCGGCGACCTCCTGGGCGACGGCGTCCGGTTCGACGACGACGTACGCGGCGTGCGTGCCGATGCCGTCGGCGAAGGCGTCGATCCACGCGCGGTAGTGCGCGGCGTCGCGGGCGCCCCCCGCCGAGTAGTCCCCGCAGTCGCGGTGCGGCACGAAGTAGGCGACGAGCACGGCGGTACGCCCGGCGGCGGTGGCCTTCTCGACGTACCCCCGCACCACGTCCCGGGTGCCGCCCGTGCCGTCCGCGTTCGCGGCGGTGTCCTCGTACAGCCACTCGGCCTGGGCCCGCCCGGCGATGCGGCCCATGAACCAGGCGTCGGCGATCCGCCCCCGCTGCCGCCACTCGACCACCTGCCGCGCGGCCGCGGTGTCCGGGTTCACCCAGAACTCCACGTCCCCCGGCACCCCGCGGGCGTCCGCGCCGGCCGCCGCCCCCACCCCGCCGAAGACGGCGAGCGCGACCAGAGCGGCGCCACCGACAAGCCCCCGCGACAGACGTCCGCGCACCACAGGCCGCTCCACTCGCCAGGCGCCGGCGATCCCCGACGCGTTGCGCAGAACGTGCCCACCGGAACGCCCGAACCGCCGCCCGCCCCCGGAAGATCACCCCGACGGCGGGCACACACGGGGGGAGCCCTTACCGGAACCCGTCCGTGGCCCGCACCAACGCCGCGGCGATCCCCTCCGCCCTCGCGTCGTGCCCCACGTCCCCCACCACGACCAACTCCCCGTCCCTCCAGCCCCGCTGCAGGCGCCACGGCACCCCCAGCAGATTCCCGAAGTCGAGGGCGCCCTGGACCACCACCCCGGGGATCCCCCGCAGGGCGCCCGCGTCCCGCAGCACCACCCCGTCCTCGCCCAGCCGGTGTCCGTTGGCGAAGTAGTGGGTGACGGTCCGGGCGAACCCGGCCCGGAACACCGGGTCCTCGTACCGGGCGACGGAGCGCGGCGCGGCCATGGCGAAGGCGGTCTCCCAGTCGGTCCAGGCCCGCGCGGCCCGGGCCCGCACCTCCGCGTCCCCCGAGGACAGCAGCCGCAGGTAGGCCCCGGCGAGGTCGCCGTCCCGCTCCGCCTCGGGCACCCCGTCCCGGAAGGCGGCCCACGCCTCGGGGAACACCCGCCCGAGCCCCCGGGTGAGCAGGTCGACCTCGGCCTGGCTCCCGGTGGCGAGCCCGGTGAGGACGAGCTCGGACACCCGGTCGGGGTAGGTCTGGGCGTAGCGGAGGCCGAGCGCCGACCCCCAGGAGACGCCCCAGACGAGCCACCGCTCGACGCGCAGGTGCCGCCGCAGGAGTTCGAGGTCGGCGAGCAGGTGCTTGGTGGTGTTGACGGACATGTCGGTGGCGGGGTCGCTCGCGTGCGGCGTGGAGCGCCCGCTGCCGCGCTGGTCGAGCAGCACGATGCGGTAGGCGTCAGGGTCGAAGTAGCGCCGGAATCCGGGGGTGCAGCCGGACCCGGGCCCGCCGTGCAGCATCACGGCGGGCTTGCCGAGCGGATTGCCGCAGACCTCCCAGTACACGCGGTTGCCGTCACCGACGTCGAGCATGCCGTGGTCGTACGGCTCGATCTCCGGGTAAAGACTCATCCCGGCACGGTAACCGCCCTCAGGTCACCGCCGCGCCCACGGCCACGAAGCCACAGATGAGGACGAACAGGATGGCGAGCAACGGCCATACGAACCGCAGGTACTTGTCGTAGCCGACCTTGGCGAGGGCGACCCCGCCGATGGTGACGGCGGTCGTCGGCACCCACAGGTTCATCCAGCCGCTGGCCGCGGCCCAGGCGGTGACGACGACGGACCGGGAGACGCCGGCGAAGTCGGCGAGGGGCGCGAGGATGGGCATGGCGAGGGTGGCGTGCCCGGACGTGGAGGGGATGAGGAAGGCCAGCGGCAGGTTGACGAGGAAGACGATGACGGCGAAGAGCGCCGACGACGTGCCCTTCACGACGCCCTCGATCGAGTGCAGCACGGTGTCGGTGATCCGTGAGTTGTTCATGATGACCGTGACGCCGCGCGCGAGCACGATGACGAGCGCGGGCGAGATGAAGTCCGCCGCGCCCTGGATGACCGTGGAGCTGAGCTTCTGCTCGCCCATCCGCGCGACGAGGCCCACGAGGACCGCCGCACACAGGAACAGGGCGGCCAACTGCGGGAAGGACCAGCCGAGTTCGAAGCCGTAAGGATCGGCGTCCGCGTCGCCCGTCAGGGCGCTGGACCACGGCACCACCGAGAAGATCATGAACGCGAAGACCAGGGCGACCACGACCAGGATGGCCTTGTGCAGCCCGGTCAGCTCGGGCACCTCCCCCGACTGCTCGGCGGCGGCGCCGTCCCGGTCGCCCGGCAGGAACCCGCTCAGGGACCGCTCGGGGTCCTTCTGTACGCGCCGGGCGTACCGGATGACGTACGCGACCGTGACGGCCGTGAGCACCAGCCACATCGCGAACCGCAGGACGATGCCGTCGCCGAGCGAGATGTCCGCCGCGGACGAGGCGACGCCGGTGGCGAAGGGGTTGACGGTCGAGCAGAGCACGCCGATGCCCGCGCCCAGGATGATGGCGCCGACGGCGGTCATCCGGTCGTAGCCGAGGGCGAGCATCAGCGGCACGATCAGGCCGTAGAAGCCCAGGGTCTCCTCGGCGAAGCCTTCCACGGTGCCGAGGACGGAGAAGACCACCATGACGCCCGCGATGAGCAGGGCGCCGCGTTCGCGCAGCCGGTGGGCGAGCCGTCCGATGCCCCGGTCGAGGGCGCCGGTGGCGAAGACGACGGTGATGAACGCGCCGATGGCGAGGACGAAGAGGAAGACGCCCGCGCTGCCGTACAGCTCACCGGTCAGGTCCGGGCCGACCTGGCCCGACTCGGTGTCCTGCACGCCGTACAGGCCGTTGACGGGGGCGAGGAAGAGGTCGTTCAGGCGGTCGACGAAGGACTGGTCGTCGGGGACGCGGTGGTAACTGCCCTGGACGGGCGCGCCCTTGTCGTTGCGGTCGTAGGCACCCGGCGGCACCAGGAAGGCGAGCAGCCACACGGCGACGGTGACGATCGCGAGCACGGTGAGGGCGCTGGGGAAGGTGAACCTGCTCCTGGGCGCGGGCTCCTCGGTGCCCGGCTCGGTCGTGGTGGTGCTCACGCGCGGCTCCCGTCGCCGCCGCGGGCGGCGGCCGCGTACTCCCGTACGAACGCGCCCATCGCGACCACCGTGTCGCGCAGCTCCGAGAGCAGCACGCGCTCGTTGGGGGCGTGCAGGTTGCACATGCTGTCCTGCGCGCCGAAGAGCAGCACCTCGGCACCGGGTGCCGCCTGCGCGAGCCCGTTGACGAGGGGGATGGACCCGCCGGTCGCCACGTACGCGGCCTCCTTGCCCCAGGCCTCCTTCAGGGCGGTGAGCGCGGCGCGGTAGGCGGGGCCGCCGGTCTCGGCCTCGTAGCCGGGCCCGGTGTCGCCGGGGGTGACGGTCAGCGGGACGCCGAAGGGGCGCAGCGAGCGCAGATGGTCGACGAGCCGCCCGCGTGCCTCGACCGGGTCCTGCCGGGGATGGAAGCGCAGGTTCAGCTTGGCGCGGGCGTACGGCACGACCGCGGACGCCGCGTGCTCGACGCCCGGCGCGTCCAGGCCGATCACGGTGATCGCGGGCCCGCTCCACAGCCGCTCGCCGAGCCCGCCGCTGCCGATGAGCGGCATCCCCTCGCGCACCCCGGCGAGCGACCGGAACTCCTCTTCCGTGTACGAGGTCCCGGCCCACTCCTCGCGCCGCAGCCCCTCGACGGCGACGTCCCCGTGCACGTCGTGCAGCGTGGCGAGCGCCTTGAGCAGCACGAGCAGCGCGTCGGGGGCGGCGCCGCCGAACTCGCCGCTGTGCCGCGGCTCGTCCAGGGTGCGCACCTCGACGACGACCTCGGCGGCGCCGCGCAGGCCGGTGGTGAGGGTGGGGGTGCCGGGGCGGAGGTTGCCGAGGTCGGCGATGACCATGGCGTCGCAGGCGAAGCGGTCGGGGTCGGTGGGCGGATAGCCGTCGAAGGCGCTGCCGTACTCCTCCTGGCCCTCGATGACGATCTTGACGCCGACGGGCGGGCGTCCGCCGTAGGCCCGCAGCATCCCGATGTGCGCGATGACGTTGGACTTGTCGTCGGCGATGCCGCGCGCCCGCAGCCCGTCGCCGTGCTCGCCTCCGTCGATGGGCGTGGGCTCGAAGGGCGGCGACCGCCACAGCTTCTCGTCGCCGGGCGGCTGGACGTCGTAGTGCCCGTAGAGCAGCACGGTCGGGGCGCCGGGATCCGGTGGCGGGATCTCGCCGTAGACGACCGGCGCGGTGTCCGGCAGGTCCAGGCGCTCGACGTGCGGCACACCGGCGTCGCGCAGCAGCTCCGCGACCAGGTCGTGCGCTTCCTGGACCGGTCCGTCCGGGAACCCTGGGAAGGCGATGGAAGGGATCTCGGCGAGCCGGACGAGGTCGGCGCGCAGGCCGTCCATCAGTCCGTCGACCGTACCGGCGAGCTCTTCGGGCGTCATGGGAGCACCTCTGCGATCTGAGGGGCGAACGAATAAGTGATTTGCCGTGAATAGCCCGAATTATCGAGTGCGGCGGCTCGCGGATTCCGGACGGCTCGCCGATCAGCCGGGCCGCCCGCACCGATGCCGCACTAAGGTCGACACATGGCTTCGGAGACTTCACCGGGCACGGGCGGCGGCACCGTGCGCGTCGACAGCTGGATCTGGTCCGTACGACTGGTCAAGACCCGCTCGGCGGGCGGGGCGGCCTGCAAGGGCGGCCATGTGCGGGTCAACGGCGAACGCGTGAAGCCCGCGCACGGCGTGAAGGAGGGCGACGAGGTCCGCCTACGCCAGGCGGGCGGCCGCGAGCGCGTCGTGATCGTCAAGCGCCTCATCCGCAAGCGGGTCGGCGCCCCCGTGGCCGTCGAGTGCTACGTGGACAACAGCCCGCCCCCGCCCCCGCGCGAGGCCGTGGCCCCCGCGGGCATCCGCGACCGCGGCACGGGCCGCCCCACCAAACGCGACCGCCGCGACATGGACCGCCTACGGGCACTCAACTCCCGCACGGGCCCCACGCTTTCGACACCGCCGACGCGCGGGGACGAGCCTGAAACCCCTTAGCCCACCCCGGGACTCTCAGCCCGACGTCGGCGTAATTTCAGCCCGTCCGGCGTTTGAGGACGAGGCCGCAGGCCGATCGGCGGCGGCCCGTCCCACCCGAAGGGGACATCGGCGAGAGCGCTGGGGTCCAGGGGGCGCAGCGCCCCTGGTTACGGGAAGGGGCGGGATTGGGGACGCTCCAGCGGAAACCAGCCATGGCCTTCGTACCAATGCCCCCCACCCCGAAGATGATCCCCCACGGCCCGCTCCACCCGCGTACGCCGGGGCAACGTCGCCACCTCCAGATCCCGGTCCCCGAACACGAACCCCACCGGCAACCGATCATCCGGCTCCTGCCCCGCATACGTCCCGGCGAGCCGAAACCGCTCCTGGAACCGCACGATGTTGGCCGCCCCCGGCAGATACCGCTTCAACTGCGGATCGAGCAGCCACGAGTGACAGACGACCACGTCGTGCCGCTCCCCGGGAAAGTGCCGGGGAAAGAACTCCCGGGCCCACTCCACGGACCGCTCGCACGCGGCGTCGGACATCGGCCCGAGGAAGTCGGGGATGTGCACGCTCAGGCACGGATCCCCGGCGCGGGCCCCGATCCCCGACGCGGCGACGTCGGCCGCCATCCGCTCCCCGAGCACCGCACGCTGGAACTGCAACCGCCCCAACTGGTAGAGCTCACCGCGGAAGTGCAGCGCGTGCCAGCCGGGCACCGGCACGCCCCGGGTGCCGTGGCGCCGACGGTGGACGGCCATGTGCCGCCCCAGGTCGGCGAGGGTGCGCCGGGACACGTCGTCGGGGATGCCGTGGCGCCGGTGGTAGGCGCGCACGTCGGGCAGCGCGGCGACGAAGACGAAGACGTGGAAGCAGCTGCCGAGATCACCGAGGCTGGCGGGCAGGACAGGCAGCCGCACCTCGGTCTCGGGCCGGCCGAGGTCCCGCAGCAGCGCGCCGACGCACCGGGCGAGGAGCCACCGCGCGTCCGGGTCGCCGAGGATCCGCGCCCGCAGGCCGAGCAGCGCGTTGATGTCCTCGTGCGGCACGGCGAGGTCGAGGAGGACGTCGGGCAGGTCGTCGGTCTCCGGCAGGACGACGTCGGCGACCGGCGCGCCCGGGTCGTCGAGCCCTTTCAGCCACGCGGCGAGCTGCTCGTCGTGCTCGGCCGCGGCCCGCAGTGCGTCCAGCACGGCTCCACCTGCCCCTCGGTCGGCCCTTCCGTTCACCCCGTACCGGGTGGACCCTGGAAGGAGGAGATGACGTTTCCATGCGCACAGGCAGTGAACCCGTGACGGCACGCAGTCCGCTGCGCATGCGCTTCTGGTTCAGCGTATGGGGGCTGGCGTGGGCGGCCGCGGGCACGGTGGCGTTCGCGCTCGCCGGGCGCACCGCGTGGGCGGTGGCGTGCGGGGTGCTGTGCCTGGTGGTGGTCGTCGACATGACGCTGGTCGTACGGCACATCCGCCAGGGCGCACACTTCCAGCCGGGCCGGGACGTACCGCCGTACGACCCGCCTCGAACCTGACCCCGCGGCGCGCGCGGCCCCACCGCCCGGCGCCCCCGGGCAGCCCCGACGCCCTAGCTGCCGCCCGCCTCCGCGGGCCCGGCCTCGCCGGTGGCCTCGTCGAACCGCGCCGCCGCCAGGTACTCCGGCTGCGGGTCGAGCGCGGCGGCGAGGCGGAAGTGGCGGCGGGCCTGGTCGGGTCTGGCGGCACGCTCGTAGGTGCGGGCGAGGGCGAAGTGCGCGAACGCGTTGTCCGGCTCGCGCTCCAGGACGATGCTGAACTCCAGCTCGGCGGCGCGCAGTTGCGCGGAGGCGAAGAAGGCGCGGGCGCGCAGGAGCCGCGCCGCGGTGTTCTCCGGATGCGCGGCGATGACGGAGTCGAGCAGCTTCACCGCACCCCGCGGATCCCGGGCGGCGAGCAGTTGCTCGGCCGCGCGGAAGTCGATGACATGGCTCTCCGGGCTGCTTTCGGGCACGCCGGACTCCTTCCCTCACTCCTCAGCGTCAACACACCACCCGATCCGGCATATTCCGTGGCCGGAAGGGACCCGCACCCCCGGCCGCGCCCCCGGGGTCAGCCCGCCATCCCCAGCGCGAGCCCCACGACCACCAGGCTCGCGCCCGCCGCCACGAAGGCCCGGTCGAGGCCGCGCCGTTCCCGGCCGATGAGTACGACCTCGCGCGGGTCGTCGGCGTCGTAGGCGATGCGCACGCGCTCCCCGGCGCGCAGGGGCCGCCGCCGGTTCGGGGGCACCGGTGAGACGACTTCGAGGACGCGCCCGTCGGCGGTCTCGAACTGCAGGGTCGGCCGGTCGGCGCCTTGCAGCACGGCCTTGACCAGGGCGTCCGTGATCTCGCCCGCCTCGGTGAGGTGCCGGGTGCGGTGCAGCCCGTACGCGCCCGCGAGGAGCGCGACGAGCCCGCCCAGGGAGGTGAACGCCGCCAGTACGACCACAAAGCCCGCCCTTCTCGCCGCTCTCCCTGCCCTCGCGCGCTACGCCGCCCCGGCCCGCTGCCGCAGGTCCCGCCACACCTCGTCGACGCGCGGCACGAGCCGCTCCAGGGGCCCGTCGTTGTCGATGACGAGGTCGGCGATCTCCAGGCGCTTCTCGCGGGTGGCCTGGGCGGTCATCCGCGCGCGGGCGTCGTCCTCGGTCATGCCGCGCAGCCGCACCAGGCGGTCGAGTTGGGTCTCGGGGCGGGCGTCGACTACGACCACGACGTCGTAGAACGGCGCGAGGCCGTTCTCGGCGAGCAGCGGCACGTCGTGCACGACCACGGTGTCGTCGGCGGCCTCGGCGGCGGCGCGTTCCAGCTCCGCAGAGCGGGCGCCGACCAGGGGGTGCACGATCGCGTTGAGCGCGGCCAGCTTCTCCGGGTCGGCGAAGACGATCGTGCCGAGCTTCGGGCGGTCGAGGGAGCCGTCGGCCGCGAGGATCCCGGGGCCGAAGGCCTCCACGACCGCGGCCAGGCCCTCGGTGCCGGGCGCCACCACCTCGCGGGCGATTCGGTCGGCGTCGACGAGGACGGCGCCCCGCTCGACGAGCAGCCGTGACACTTCGCTCTTGCCGGCACCGATCCCGCCGGTCAGCCCCACTTTCAGCATGACCGGCAGCTTATGCGCCCGCCCTCCCCGTGTCTGCCGGAACCCCCGTCAGCCGTCGCCCTCGCGCTCGGCGAGGAAGCGCTCGAACTCGCGGCCGATCTCGTCCGCGGACGGGATGTCGACGGGCTCGGCGAGCATGTTGCCGCGCGCGTCGGCGCCCGCCGCCGCGTCGTACTGGTGCTCAAGGCCCTGGACGAGCGCGACCAGCTCCTCGTCGCCCTCCTGGACCTGCCGGTCGATCTCGGTCTGGGTGCGGTGCGCCTCGGTGCGCAGCGCGTGCGCGACGCCGGGAAGGACCAGGCCGGTGGCGGCGGTGATGGCCTCCAGGACGGTCAGGGCGGCGTCGGGGTAGGTCGAGCGGGCGATGTAGTGCGGGACGTGCGCGGCGACGCCGAGCACGTCGTGGCCCGCTTCCGCGAGGCGGTACTCGACCAGCGCCTCCGCGCTGCCGGGCACCTGCGCCTCGTCGAAGGGGCTGGCGTGGCCCGGCACCAGGTCCGTGCGGTTGCCGTGCGGGGTGAGGCCCACGGGCCGCGTGTGCGGTACGCCCATGGGGATGCCGTGGAAGTTCACCGAGAGCCGCACGCCGAGCCGTTCCACGATCTCCCTGACGGCCGCGGCGAAGCGCTCCCACTCTATGTCCGGCTCGGGGCCGGAGAGCAGCAGGAAGGGCGCGCCGGTGGCGTCCTGGAGGAGGCGGACGTCGAGCGTCGGCACCTCGTAGTCGCTCCAGCGGTCGCGCCGGAACGTGAGCAGCGGGCGCCGGGCGCGGTAGTCCACGAGCCGGTCGTGGTCGAAGCGCGCGACGACCTGCCCGGGAAGACTGTCCGCGAGCTTCTCGACGACCTGGTCGCCGGTCTCGCCCGCGTCGATGTATCCGTCGAAGTGGTAGAGCATGACAAGACCGGCCGACTCCTGGGCGAGCGCCATGTCGACAACAGCGAGGCCCTTCGGCTCCCATGCGTACAAACCCTGCGGATCTAGCACTGTGACCGCTCCTCCTCGTGTTCATTGAGCAGAACGCGCCTCGCGGGGCGGGCATTCCCCTGTCCGCGCATTCACAGCCACGGCTGATCCGTTTCCTACGGCCACCCCACCCGGGTTCGCATCCTTGAACTCCCCGGACATCACGGGGAGTTCGGAGCGCACCCCACGCTCACCACCTTGTTCTCACCCCTCCAGGTACAGACCTTGACGCGAACATGCCCCACCCTTACCGTCACGAAGCAGCACAGCGTTCAGACTGACGTCCAAAGTTCATGTACCAGAACCACTTCATCCATCGGAGCAGCCACCAACGGGAAGGCAACCCCACGATGCGCACCCGCTTCCTCATCGCCGCGCTCGCCGCCACCACCGCCACGGGCGGCCTCACGGCGGCCGCGTACGCGACTCCGGCGCCCTCGGCACCCCGCCCGGCCGCCACCATCGACGTCTCCACGGCCGCCCAGCTGAAGTCGGCGCTCGGCTCGGCGGGCCCGGGCGACACGATCCGCCTCGCCGACGGCACGTACTCGGGGAACTTCAAGACCGCGATCGCCGCGAGCTCCGGCTCCCGGATCACGCTCACCGGCTCGTCGAAGGCCGTCCTCACCGCGGGCGGCGGCTACGGGCTGCACCTGAACGGCGCCTCGTACTGGACCGTCAAGGGCATCACCGTCACCGGCGGCCAGAAAGGCATCATGATCGACTCCGCGAAGGGGGTCGTGGTGGACGGCGTGACGGTCCACGGCCTGGACATGGAGGGCGTCCACTTCCGCAAGTCGAGCCCCGACGGCGTGATCAAGAATTCGAGGATCTACGACACGGGCAACGACAACCGCGGCATGGGCGAGGGCGTGTACGTCGGCAGCGCGGGCGGCCTCTCCGACAAGAGTGACAACGTACAGATACTGAACAATGCCATCGGCCCGGACGTCGGCGGTGAGGCGATCGACCTCAAGGAAGGCACGAAGAACGGCAGGGTCTCCGGCAACACCTTCGACGGCAAGGGCCTGACCGGCAACAACTACGACGACTCCTGGGTCGACGTGAAGGGCAACGGCTACGTCGTCGAGGGCAACACCGGCAAGAACACCACGAACAACGGCTTCGAGACCCACACCCAGCAGTCGGGCTGGGGCTGCGGCACGGTCTTCCGCGACAACAAGTCCGACCTGACGGGCGCGTCCGGCGACAAGCAACTGGCCATCAACGTGACGAACAACAGCTCAAGCTGCAAGACAACGGTCCACGCAAGCAACACGGTCAAGGGCGGCAAGGGCCTGACGAACGTCCCGGTAACCCCGTGAAGCCCCCGCAAGCCCTAAGGGACAGCTGGGCCCCGTAGGGGGCGCGGGGAACTGCGCGCCCAGCCCCCACGCACCCGCAGGGGACCAACAACCCCCCGAGCCCTCGAGCGCGAAGCGCACAAAAAACACTGTGGGCCCGCACCAAAAGGTGCGGGCCCACAGTACTCAGCTACCGCCTAAGAGAGCGGCGCGCGGTCAGCTCTGACCGCCGGCCAGCTTCTCGCGCAGAGCGGCAAGCGCCTCGTCCGAAGCAAGCGCACCGGAGTTGTCCGGGCCCTCGGAGGAGTACGAGCCACCGCCGGAGGCGGCGGGAGCCGCACCGGCCGGAGCCTCGTTGCCACCCTCGGCCGCCGCCTGGGCGTCGGCCTCGCGGGACTTGATGACCTGAGCCTGGTGCTGCTCGAAGCGCTGCTGCGCCTCGGCGTACTGGGTCTCCCAGGCCTCGCGCTGGGTCTCGTAGCCCTCGAGCCAGTCGTTGGTCTCGGGGTCGAAGCCCTCGGGGTAGATGTAGTTGCCCTGGTCGTCGTAGGACGCGGCCATGCCGTACAGGGTCGGGTCGAACTCGACGGCCGACGGGTCGGCGCCGAAGGACTCGTTGGCCTGCTTCAGCGACAGCGAGATCCGGCGACGCTCGAGGTCGATGTCGATGACCTTGACGAAGATCTCGTCGTTGACCTGGACGACCTGCTCCGGGATCTCCACGTGGCGCTCGGCCAGCTCGGAGATGTGGACCAGGCCCTCGATGCCCTCGTCGACGCGCACGAACGCACCGAACGGAACGAGCTTGGTGACCTTACCGGGAACGACCTGCCCGATCTGGTGCGTGCGGGCGAACTGCTGCCACGGGTCTTCCTGCGTCGCCTTGAGCGACAGGGAGACGCGCTCGCGGTCCATGTCCACGTCGAGAACCTCGACGGTGACTTCCTGGCCGACCTCGACAACCTCGGAGGGGTGGTCGATGTGCTTCCAGGAGAGCTCGGAGACGTGGACGAGACCGTCGACGCCGCCGAGGTCCACGAACGCACCGAAGTTGACGATCGAGGAAACGACGCCGGAGCGGACCTGGCCCTTCTGCAGGGTCGTGAGGAAGGTCTGGCGGACCTCGCTCTGGGTCTGCTCGAGCCAGGCACGGCGGGACAGGACCACGTTGTTGCGGTTCTTGTCCAGCTCGATGATCTTGGCCTCGAGCTCCTTGCCCACGTAGGGCTGAAGGTCGCGGACACGGCGCATCTCGACCAGGGAGGCCGGGAGGAAGCCGCGGAGGCCGATGTCGAGGATGAGACCACCCTTGACGACCTCGATGACGGTACCGGTGACGATCCCGTCCTCTTCCTTGATCTTCTCGATGGTGCCCCAGGCACGCTCGTACTGGGCGCGCTTCTTCGAGAGGATCAGGCGGCCTTCCTTGTCCTCCTTCTGGAGAACAAGGGCCTCGATCTCGTCACCGACGGCGACGACCTCGTTCGGGTCGACGTCGTGCTTGATGGAGAGCTCGCGGCTCGGGATGACGCCTTCGGTCTTGTAACCGATGTCGAGCAGGACCTCGTCCCGGTCGACCTTCACGATGACGCCGTCGACGATGTCGCCGTCGTTGAAGTACTTGATCGTCTCGTCGATCGCGGCGAGGAAGGCTTCCTCGTTACCGATGTCGTTGACCGCTACCTGCGGAGTGGTGGCGGTGGTCTCGGTGCTGCTCGTCATGTGGGAAAGGGCTCCGGTACGGACATTGAAGTCGTAGGTACTGCTTACGCCGGAGCCCGTTTCGGTCTGCAGAAGCCGGACAGCTTGGGAGACGCGACTTCCAGGATTCCCGAAGGAAACGAAAAGCGCCTCGACAACCGAGGGGACATACAACAGACGCGAGCGCAACCTGCTATGTCTGAGGAACGCAGGCCCGCAGCGCAACTTGTAGCATACGGGGGCTGTCGTACAGGGTCAATGCGCGAAGGCGCACACCCGGGGCGGATCGCCGCATACCCGGCACAAAACGTGTTGCATGAGGCCACACCGGCCGCATCGCGCCCTGCCGCGACGCACCCGCCGACGCCGGACGCCACGGCAACGAGGACGTCAGACGGCACAGTAACGACGATGGAGCGGATCATCCAAGAGCCCGACGCACCCGAGGCACCGGAGCCTGAGGCCACCCGGCGCGACGCCGACGTCACGGAGAGCAGCCGCGCCAATCGCGGCTGGTGGGACCGGAACGCGGACGAGTACCAGATCGAGCACGGCACGTTCCTCGGGGACGACCGTTTCGTGTGGGGCCCCGAGGGGCTCGACGAGGTGGAGGCGGAGCTGCTCGGCCCGCCCGAGGAGCTGAAGGGCAAGGACGTCCTGGAGATCGGCGCGGGCGCGGCCCAGTGTTCGCGCTGGCTCGCCGCGCAGGGCGCCCGGCCGGTGGCCCTCGACCTCTCCCACCGCCAGCTCCAGCACGCGCTGCGCATCCAGGAGGGCTTCGGGGCCCCGGTGCCGCTGGTGGAGGCCGACGCGGGCGCGCTGCCGTTCGCGGACGGCTCCTTCGACCTCGCCTGCTCCGCGTACGGGGCGCTGCCGTTCGTCGCCGACCCGGTGCGGGTGCTGCGCGACGTGCACCGGGTGCTGCGTCCGGGCGGCCGGTTCGTCTTCTCCGTCACGCACCCGATCCGCTGGGCCTTCCCGGACGAGCCGGGGCCCGAGGGGCTCTCGGTGGCGGCCTCCTACTTCGACCGCACTCCGTACGTCGAGCAGGACGAGCAGGGGCGCGCGGTGTACGTGGAGCACCACCGGACGGTCGGGGACCGGGTGCGGGACGTGGTCGCGGGCGGGTTCCGCCTGGTGGACCTGGTGGAGCCGGAGTGGCCGGCGTGGAACACGCAGGAGTGGGGCGGGTGGTCGCCGCTGCGCGGGAACCTGATCCCCGGGACGGCGATCTTTGTGTGCGAGCGGGGCTGACGCCGGTCTTCCTGGGCGGGCGGGGCCGTGGTCGCCTTCCGGCCTCGGTTCCGGCGGCGCGTCGTGGCGTACGAGACTGGGGGCGTGATCCGTGACGACGCCCTGAGACTGCCCGTGCGCGAGGCGCTGCCCGCGCTGCGCGATGCCCTGGACGGGCCGGGGTGCGCCGTGCTGTGCGCGCCGCCCGGCACGGGCAAGACGACGCTCGTGCCGCTGGCGCTCGCGGGTCTCGTGCCCGGGCTCGGTGCCGGGGACGGTGCGGTACGCCGGGTCGTGGTCGCCGAGCCGCGGCGCATCGCCGCCCGCGCCGCCGCACGGCGGATGGCGTGGCTGCTCGGCGAGAAGGTCGGCCGGAGCGTCGGCTACACGGTGCGCGGTGAGCGCGTGGTGGGGCCGCAGACGTGCGTGGAGGTCGTCACCACCGGAGTGCTGCTCCAGCGCCTGCAGCGGGACCAGGAGCTCGCGGGCGGCGGCGGGGGCCGCGCCGTCGACGCCGTGGTGATCGACGAGTGCCACGAGCGGCATCTGGACGCGGACACGGTCGCCGCCTTCCTGGTCGACGTGCGCGAGACGCTGCGGCCCGAGCTGCGGCTCGTGGCCGCGTCGGCGACGACGGACGCCGAGGGGTGGGCGCGGATCCTCGGCGGGGCGCCCGTGGTGGAGGCTGCGGGGACCGCGCACCCCGTGGACGTGGTGTGGGCCGCGCCCGCGCGGCCCGTTCGGCCGCCGCACGGCATGCGTGTGGATCCGGCGCTGCTCACCCACACAGCGTCCGTGGTGCGGCGGGCCCTTCGGGAGCGGGACGGGGACGTGCTGTGCTTCCTGCCCGGGGTCGGTGAGATCGGGCGGGTGGCCGGGCAGCTGGGGGACCTGGGCGGCGTCGAGGTGCTCCAGGTGCACGGGCGGGCTCCGGCCGCCGTGCAGGACGCGGTCCTCGCGGGCGGTGAGCGGCGCCGCGTCGTCCTCGCCACGTCCGTGGCCGAGTCGTCCCTGACGGTGCCGGGGGTGCGGATCGTGGTCGACTCCGGGCTCGCCAGGGAGCCGCGGGTCGACCATGCGCGCGGACTCAGCTCCCTCACCACCGTGCGGGCCTCGCAGGCGGCCGGGCGGCAGCGGGCGGGGCGGGCCGGGCGCGAGGCCCCGGGGGCGGTGTACCGGTGCTGGGCCGAGGCCGAGGACGGACGCCTGCCCCGGTTCCCCTCTCCCGAGATCAAGGTGGCCGACCTGACGGCGTTCGCGCTCCAGGCCGCCGTCTGGGGTGACCCCGGCGCGGCCGGGCTCGCGCTGCTCGACGCGCCGCCCGCCGGGGCGATGGCCGCCGCGCGGGACGTGCTCGTCGCGATCGGCGCGGTGGACGGGGTGACGGGGCGCGTCACTGGGCGGGGCGTACGGCTGTCCCGGGCCGGGGTGCATCCGCGGCTCGCCCGGGCCCTCCTGGACGCCGCGCCCCGGGTCGGCGCCCGGCGGGCCGCGGAAGCCGTCGCCCTGCTCAGCGAGGAGCCTCCGCGGGAGTACGGGGACGACCTGGCCGCCGGGCTGCGGGCCGCCCGGCGGGGCGCCGACGCCTATGCTGCGCGCTGGCGGGGCGAGGTGGGGCGCCTCACATCGGCCGTATCCACGTCCTCCGGCGGCGCCGGGCCCCTCGCCGGGGGCACCGTGGACGTCACCTCCGCGTCGGCGCCCGCGCCTTCGGCGCGGGACATCTCCCACCCACCCGCCCATGACTCGGCACCGGGGGAACCCAGCGCCGACGCTCCCCAGAGCGGGTCGGACGGCCACACCTCCGTCCCGGGGAACCCACGCGCCCACGCTCCCCGAAGCACGTCGGCCAGCCACACCCCGGCCCCAGGAAACCCACCCGCCCACGCACCCCAAAGCAAGCAGGCCAGCCACACCCCGACCCCAGGAAACCCACCCGCCCACGCCCCCAAAGGCAACGCCCCCGACGACCTCGTAGTCGGCCTCGTCGCCGCCCTCGCCTTCCCCGAGCGCATCGCCCGGCGCGCCGACGACGGGACCTACCTGATGGTCGGGGGGACCCGGGCCGAGGTCGGGGGTGGGTCGGGGCTCGCGGGAGCCCGGTGGGTCGCCGTGGCTGTGGCTGATCGGGCCGCGGGGGCGGGACACGCGCGGGTGCGGCTCGGGGCCGTCGTCGACGAGGGGGTCGCGCGGGCGGCCGCCGCCTCGACGTACGCCGAGGGTGACGAGGTCGCGTGGGTGGACGGGGACCTGGTGGCGCGGCGCGTGGAGCGGCTCGGCGCGGTGGAGCTCGTGGTGCGGCCGATCAAGGAGCCGGACGCCGGTCTCGTACGGGAAGGACTGCTGGAGGGGCTGCGGCGGGAAGGGCTCGGGCTGCTGCGGTGGAGCAGGGACGCGGGCGCGCTGCGCGACCGGCTGCGGTTCCTGCGGCGCCACCTCGGGGAGCCGTGGCCGGACGTGTCGGACGCGGCGCTCCTCGCGCGCGCCGACGACTGGCTCGAACCCGAGTTGAGCCGGGCCAGGCGCCGCGCCGACCTGGGCCGGATCGACGCCGGGCAGGCCCTGACGCGGCTGCTGCCGTGGGCCACGGGTGAGGCGGTCCGCCTGGACGCGCTCGCGCCGGAGCGGGTGGAGGTGCCGAGCGGGTCACGGGTGCGGGTCGACTACACCGACCCCGAGCAGCCCGTTCTCGCCGTGAAACTGCAGGAGATGTTCGGGCTCGACGACACCCCGCGCGTGGCGGGCGTACCGCTCCTGGTGCATCTGCTGTCCCCCGCGGGGCGCCCGGCCGCCGTCACCGCCGACCTCGCCTCCTTCTGGCACGACGGCTACCGCGCGGTCCGCGCCGAGCTGCGCGGGCGCTACCCCAAGCACCCGTGGCCGGAGGATCCGGCCGGGGCGGCGCCGACCCGGTACACCAAGGCCCGGCAGGAGCGCGCCCAGCGGGGGTGAGCCCGGGGTCGCCGCCCGCCGCCGGGGCCGGGGGTCACGCGTTGGCCGGCTGCGGCTCCGGCTCCGCTTCCGCCGTCGGTGCCGGGTCGCCGGGCCTGCGGCTGCGGGCCTCCAGCCAGAGGGAGAGCGCGAGCAGCAGCCCGCCGAGGCCCAGGAAACCCCAGGGGAGGTACGAGGTCAGCAGGAGCACCAGGACGCGCTGGGACTTGACCAGGTCGACCGTGCTCTTGATGTAGTCCTCGCGCATCTTCACGTGCCCGGCGAAGACGGTGAGCCGGTCGCGGTCGCCGAGCAGGGTGCCGCCGCGCAGTTCGTTGCGCTGGATCTCCTCGCCGTAGACGGGCGCCCCGGTGGTCGGTTCGACCCAGAACTTGCGGACCGTGGTGTACCAGCGGGTGGTGCCGGTCTTGGCGAGGGACTCCGGGGTGATGTCCTTGACCGGCATCGTCTTGGGGAAGGGGACCTTGGTCCAGGGGATGGTCTGCTCGAAGTAGTAGACCTTCACGCCGCGGAAGGTCTGGGTGCCCTTGTAGTGGATGGGCCTGGTGATGCGGGCCTGCGCGTCGAAGTACTCGTAGTCGCGCTTCTCGGTCAAAAAGGGCCACTTGAACTCGATGCCCTCGCGCTTGACGGGGTCGCCGTCGACCATCTCGCCGGTGGCGTGCACGGGCTCCTGGCTGTGCGCGTCGAAGATGTACCGCTCGGGGATCTTGGAGACCATCTTGCCCTTGGAGTCCTGGATGTAGGACAGGGCGTCCCAGACCACGACGTCACGGTCGGCGCTCTTCTCGATCTTCTCCGACGCCTCCACGTTGCCCTTCAGGGTCTGCACGATGGTGACCTTGGGGACCTTCTTGGCCTTCATCGTGCTGTAGTCGATGAGCGTCGGGTTCTTCGCCTCCAGGACCGCGTCCTGGTACTGGCTCGGCGGGATCTTGGCGAGCCGCGGGAAGGCGTACCAGCGCATGAGCGGGGACATGGCCGCGCAGAACACGGCGAAGGCGAGCAGGACCAGGCTGGCCTTGCGGCGCATCTCGGCCCTCCCTACGGGTGCTTGGGGACGGTGGTGAGCAGCGGCTTGGGCGAGGTCTCGCCGGACGGGGCGCCGACGGCCGTGATCGTCAGGACCAGGGCGAGGGCGACGGCGAGGCCGGTGGCGGCGGCGATGAGGGCACGCATGCGGGCCTCCCGAGGCGGCGTGGACCGGGAACTGACTGTGCGTCAGAGCGGGGGCACCGTAGCAACGGACAGGCCAGATGAGAACACGTTGCACACACGGCGACCGCCCCCGGCCCGTGGTGGGCCGGAGGCGGTCGGGTGCTGCGCGCGGGCGGTGCTCGCGCGGGGCGCGGGCGGGTGGCTGGTTACGCGGTGGGCGAGGCGGACGCGCTGGGCGAAGCGGACGCGGCCACCTTCAGTTCGACGGTGAGGGTGGCGCCGCCGTTGGTGACGATCCGCAGGAGGTACGTCCCTGCGGTGTCGTCGGCGTACATCTTCGGCAGCAGGAGCTTGCCGTCCTCGTCGGTCTTGAGGCCCTTCAGGGTGCGCACGGGCTTGCCGTCCGCGCCCTTGAAGTAGGGGCCCTTGTCGTTGGCGGTGCTGTCCTGCGCCGACTTGACCATCGTGGCGGTGGCGGCGACGCCTGCGGCGCTCTCGCCCTTGTACGTCGCCTTGACCTCGACCTGGTCGGCGAACTCCTTGCCGGGCTCGCAGACCAGCGCCTTGTCGCCGACGCGCGCCAGCTCGTCGGCCTGGCGCGCGGTGACGGTCGCGGGCACCTCGACGGCGGTCAGGGAGCGCTCCACGACCCGGGCGCGGACGGTGAACTCACCGGTCCGCTCGCCCGCCTCGATGACGGGTGCCGTGGCCGTGCCGCTGCCGGTCGTGGTGACGGTGACGCTGCGCGCGCCGCCCTCGAACCGGGTGTCCGTGTCGCCGGAGATGGTGAACCGGACCTTGACCTTGGGCACGCCGAGGCCGGTGCGGTTCTCCGCCTTGGCCGCGACCCGTCCGGCGAAGGTGTCGCCCGCGGTCGCCGTCAACTTCGCGGCGCCCGCGTTCTCCAGGCGGCTGACCTGCTCGGCCGGCGAAGGCTTGGGCGGCCTCGGGGGCTTGGGCTCGTGGGGCTTGCCGGGCTTGTCCGGCGGCTTCGGGGTCCCGGGGCTCGTACCGGGCTTGTCCGGCTTGTCCCCGCCGGGCGTCTTGCCGGGCTCCTGGGGCTCGGGCAGCTGCTTGGGCGGGGTGCTCGGCGGCGGCGTGGGTCGCAGCGGCGGGTTCGACGTGCCGGGCGAGGGCCGGTTGTCGTCGCTGCGGTCGTCGGGCAGGACGCCGGTGCCGTCGGGGACCTCGTGGGTGCCCTCGCGGTAGTACTCCAGCCACGACAGGACCGTGTTCAGGTACTCCGTGGAGCGGTTGTAGCTGAGGATCGCCGCGTGCAGGTCGTCCTTGTCGGCGAGGTCGCGGCCGCCCGCGCACAGGTAGTGGGCGGCGCCGAGCGCGGCGTCGTAGATGTTGTTCGGGTCCTTCGCGCCGTCGCCGTTGCCGTCCTGCTTCCAGCTCGCCCACGTCGAGGGGATGAACTGCATCGGGCCGACGGCGCGGTCGTGCGTGGTGTCGCCGTCGAAGGCGCCGCGGTCGGTGTCGGTGATCTTCGCGAAGCCGTTGCCGTCGAGGACCGGGCCGAGGATGGGCGTGAGGGTCGTGCCGTCGGCGTCGACGCGGCCGCCGCGGGCCTGTCCGGACTCGACCTTGCCGATGGCGGCGAGCAGTTGCCAGGGCAGGTTGCAGCCGGGCCGGGACTCGCGCACGGCCGCTTCGGCCTTCTTGTACGCGTCGAGGACCGTGGCCGGCAGGCCCGCTTCCTTGTCGCCTATGGCCACGCCGCCACCGGGCTTGGAGCTCGGCGGGACGGGGCTCTTCAGCGGTGGCAGGTCCGTGTAGTACGGCGAGTCACCGGTGGCGGAGTCGCCGTCCGGGGACGGCGTGGTGTCCGCGGCGCCCGCCCGGTCGTCCCGCGCCTGGTCGTTGGTCGCGCCCGGGGCCTGCGAGGCGGCCAGCGCCGCCACCGCGGCCGCGGCGACCGCGGTGGTCACCGCGGTCCTGCGCACCCGACTGCCGAATACCGCCGCCATGTCCGTGAACCCCTCCCCTTGACGACCCGGCCCGTACATCCCGGCGCACCCGCGCGCCCTTGACGGAACGACTCAGGCGACACTACGACAACTTCCGGAGCCCAGACACCCGTTCGTGACCGTTTTTCCCGTCTTGGCGCGTCACGGTCCTGTCCCGGTTCCCCACGGTTCCCCTGCGGATGCTTCTCGTTCACCGGGCCCGTGTCCAGACCGGCCCAGACAGTAAGAGCCCGGCCCAGGCAGCAAGAGCCCGTCCGGCGCTTGAGGACAAGCACGCGGCGCGACCAAGAGCGACCCCAATCAAGCCCGTCCGGCGCTTGAGGACGAGCGCGCAGCGCGACCAGGGGCACCCCCGGCCAACGGGACCAGAGCCCCACGCCCAGAGGCACCCCAAACCGAGCCGGAGGCTAATGCGCGGCCGACTCCCAGTCGGCCCCCACGCCCACCGACACATCCAACGGCGCTCGCAGCGAAACCGCCCCGGCCATCTCCCGGCGGACCAGCTCCTCCACGGCCGCCCGCTCGCCGGGGGCGATCTCCAGGACGATTTCGTCGTGGACCTGGAGCAGCATCCGCGAGCTCAGCGCCGCGTCGCAGAGCGCCCGGTCCACGTTCAGCATGGCGACCTTGACGATGTCGGCGGCGGTGCCCTGGATCGGCGCGTTCAGCGCCATCCGCTCGGCCATCTCGCGCCGCTGGCGGTTGTCGCTGTTGAGGTCGGGGAGATAGCGGCGGCGGCCGAGCATCGTCTCCGTGTACCCCGTGGCGCGGGCGTCGTCGACGACGCGGCGCAGATAGTCGCGCACCCCGCCGAAGCGCTCGAAGTAGGTGTCCATCAGGGCGCGCGCCTCGCCCGCCTCGATGCCGAGCTGCCCGGACAGGCCGAAGGCCGAGAGGCCGTACGCCAGGCCGTACGACATGGCCTTGATCTTGCGGCGCATCTCCGCGTCGACGTCGGAGCGCTCCACCCCGAACACCTGCGAGGCGACGGTGGTGTGCAGGTCCTCGCCGGAGGTGAACGCCTCGATGAGGCCCTCGTCCTCCGACAGGTGGGCCATGACGCGCAGTTCGATCTGGCTGTAGTCGGCGGTCATCAGGGACTCGAAGCCCTCGCCGACGACGAAGCCGCGGCGGATCGCCCGGCCCTCGTCGGTGCGGACGGGGATGTTCTGCAGGTTCGGGTCCGTGGAGGACAGACGGCCGGTGGCGGCCACCGTCTGGTTGTACGTCGTGTGGATGCGGCCGTCCGCGGCGATGGACTTGACCAGGCCCTCGACGGTGACGCGCAGCTTGGCCTGCTCACGGTGGCGGAGCATGATCACGGGGAGTTCGTTGTCCGTCTGGGCGGCGAGCCACGCGAGGGCGTCGGCGTCCGTGGTGTACCCCGTCTTCGTCTTCTTCGTCTTGGGCAGGCCCAGCTCGCCGAAGAGGACTTCCTGGAGCTGCTTGGGCGAGCCCAGGTTGAACTCGTGGCCCGCGGCCGCGTGCGCCTCCTTCACGGCCTGCTGCACGGCGGCCGCGAACTGCTGCTCCATGGCCTCCAGATGCGCCCGGTCGGCCGCGATGCCGTGCCGCTCCAGGCGGGCCAGGAGCGTGGACGTGGGCAGCTCGACGTCCTTCAGAAGGCCCTCGGCGTTGACCTCCTTGAGGCGGTCACCGAAGGCGGTGCCCAGGTCGAGGATGGTGCGGGCCCGCACCATCAGCGTGTCGGCCTCGGCCCCCTCGTCCTCCGCGCCGAACGCCAGCTGCCCGTCGGCCGCCGCGGGCACCAGCTCACGGCCCAGATACTCCAGGGACAGCGCGTCCAGGTCGAAGGAGCGGCGCCCGGGCTTGACCAGATACGCGGCGAGGGCGGTGTCCATCGTGATGCCGGCGACGCTCCAGCCGTGCTCGGCGAAGACCCGCATGACGCCCTTGGCGTTGTTCAGGACCTTGGGCCTGTCCGCGTCGGCGAGCCAGGCCGCGAAGGCGTTCTCGTCGGCCTCGTCGAGCCCCGCCGGGTCGAACCAGGCGGCCGCTCCCCCGGCCGCCGCGAGCGCGACCTCGGTGACCGAGCCCGTGCCGAGCTGCCAGGTGTCGACCGTGGCCAGGCCCAGGACCGCCGTGCCGTGCTCGGCGAGCCAGGGCGCAAGATCGCCGGAGCCGAGCACCGAACCGTCCAGGTCGATGCCCTCGGCGGGCGGCGCCTCCTCGACCTCCTCGGCGCCCGGGTCGACGGCCAGGAGCCGCTCGCGCAGCGAGGGGTTGCGGATCTCCAGGGTGTCGAGGACCATCGCGAGGCCCTTGCGGTCGTACGGAGCGCGCTCCAGGTCGGCGACCCCCTTGGGCAGCTCGACGTCGCGCACCATCTCCGTGAGGCGGCGGTTGAGCTTGACCGCGTCCAGGTGGTCGCGGAAGTTCTGTCCGGCCTTGCCCTTGACCTCTTCGGCGCGCTCGACCAGCTCCGCGAACGAACCGAACTGGTTGATCCACTTCGCGGCCGTCTTCTCGCCCACGCCGGGGATGCCCGGGAGGTTGTCCGACGGGTCGCCGCGCAGGGCCGCGAAGTCCGGATACTGCGCGGGCGTCAGGCCGTACTTCTCCTCGACCTTCTCCGGCGTGAAGCGCGTCAGCTCCGAGACGCCCTTCGTCGGATACAGCACCGTCACGTGGTCGGTGATCAGCTGGAAGGAGTCGCGGTCACCGGTGACGATCAGGACCTCGAAACCGGCCGCCTCGGCCTGCGTGGCGAGCGTGGCGATGACGTCGTCCGCCTCGAAGCCGTCGACGGCGAACCGCACGGCGTTCATCGCGTCGAGCAGCTCGCCGATCAGCTCGACCTGGCCCTTGAACTCGTCCGGGGTCTTGGAGCGGTTCGCCTTGTACTCCGAGAACTCCTCGGAGCGCCAGGTCTTGCGCGAGACGTCGAAGGCCACCGCGAAGTGCGTGGGCGCCTCGTCGCGCAGCGTGTTCGCCAGCATCGACGCGAAGCCGTAGATCGCGTTCGTCGGCTGGCCCGTCGCCGTCGTGAAGTTCTCGGCGGGCAGCGCGAAGAACGCCCGGTACGCCAACGAGTGCCCGTCCATCAGGAGCAGGCGCGGACGCTCGCCGCCGGCGGCCGGGGTCGCCTTCTTCGCCGTCTTCGCCGTCTTCTCGACGGACGCGGACTTCTTCTTCGCTGCTGTTTCTGCCACGCACCCGATCCTGCCACGCCCCACTGACACTCAGGCCATCCGCGGGGACCGGGGCGCCGCGGTGTCAGCCCTGCGTGGGAGGATCGGAGACGTACGTCACGTATGCGCTCGAAGAGGAGCAGGCCATGGCAAGGAAGCCGCCCAAGGGTGATCCGGTCCAGGACGCGCCCCAGGTCACGGACGCCCCGCACGCCGCGGCCGGGCTGCCCGCCATCGGTCACACGCTGCGCGTCGCGCAGCGGCAGATGGGCGTGCGGCGCACGGCGCTGACGCTGCTGCGCGTCAATCAGAAGGACGGCTTCGACTGCCCCGGCTGCGCCTGGCCCGAGCCGGACCACCGGCACAAGGCGGAGTTCTGCGAGAACGGCGCGAAGGCGGTCGCCGAGGAGGCGACGCTGCGCCGCGTCACGCCGGACTTCTTCGCCGCGCACCCGGTCTCCGACCTCGCCATCCGCAGTGGGTACTGGCTGGGCCAGCAGGGCCGCCTCACCCACCCCATGTATCTGGCGGAGGGCTCCGACCACTACGAGGCGGTGCCGTGGGAGCGCGCCTTCGACATCGTCGCCGAGGAGCTGGCCGCCCTCGGCTCCCCCGACGAGGCCCTCTTCTACACCTCGGGGCGCACGAGCAACGAGGCGGCGTTCCTGTACCAGCTGTTCGCCCGCGAGCTCGGCACGAACAATCTCCCCGACTGCTCGAACATGTGCCACGAGTCGTCGGGCTCGGCTCTCACCGAGACTCTCGGCGTCGGCAAGGGCAGCGTCCTCCTGGAGGACCTCTACAAGGCCGACCTGATCATCGTCGCCGGGCAGAACCCGGGCACGAACCACCCGCGCATGCTCTCCGCCCTGGAGAAGGCGAAGAACAACGGCGCGAAGATCATCACGGTGAACCCGCTGCCCGAGGCGGGCCTGGAGCGGTTCAAGAACCCGCAGACCCCCCAGGGCATGCTCAAGGGCACCGCCCTCACCGACCTGTTCCTGCAGATCCGCCTCGGCGGCGACCAGGCCCTCTTCCGCCTCCTCAACAAGCTGGTCCTGGAGACGGAGGGCGCGGTCGACGAGGAGTTCGTACGCGAACACACCCATGGGTACGAGGAGTTCGTGGCCGCCGCGCGCGCCGCCGACTGGGACGAGACGCTGACGGCGACCGGCCTCGACCGCGCCCGCATCGAGGAGGCGCTGCGCATGGTGCTCGCCTCCGAGCGCACGGTGGTGTGCTGGGCGATGGGCCTGACCCAGCACAAGCACGCGGTGCCCACGATCCGCGAGGTCGTCAACTTCCTGCTCCTGCGCGGCAACATCGGGCGGCCCGGCGCGGGCGTGTGCCCGGTGCGCGGCCACTCGAACGTGCAGGGCGACCGCACGATGGGCATCTTCGAGCGGCCCGCGCCCGCGTTCCTCGACGCCCTGGAGAAGGAGTTCGGGTTCGCGCCGCCACGCCACCACGGCCTGGACGTCGTGCGTGCCATCCGGGCGCTGCGCGACGGCGAGGCGAAGGTGTTCTTCGCGATGGGCGGCAACTTCGTCTCCGCGTCGCCCGACACGGAGGTCACGGAGGCGGCGATGCGGCGCGCCCGCCTCACGGTGCACGTGTCGACGAAGCTGAACCGCTCGCACGTCGTCACCGGCGCGCGCGCCCTGATCCTGCCCACGCTGGGGCGCACCGAGCGCGATCTCCAGGGCGGCGGCGAACAGTTCGTGACCGTCGAGGACTCCATGGGCATGGTGCACGCCTCGCGCGGGCGCCTGGACCCGGCGAGTCCGCAGCTGCTGTCCGAGCCCGCGATCGTGTGCCGTCTCGCGCGGCGCGTCCTCGGCCCCGAGTCGGCGACGCCCTGGGAGGAGTTCGAGAAGGACTACGCCACGGTGCGCGACCGCATCGCGCGCGTGGTCCCCGGCTTCGAGGACTTCAACGCGCGCGTCGCGGAACCGGGCGGCTTCGCCCTGCCGCACGCCCCGCGCGACGAGCGCCGCTTCCCCACGGCCACCGGCAAGGCCAACTTCACGGCCGCGCCCGTGGAGTATCCCGACCTGCCCGAGGGCCGCCTGCTGCTCCAGACGCTGCGCTCCCACGATCAGTACAACACCACGATCTACGGCCTGGACGACCGCTACCGAGGCATCAGGAACGGCCGCCGCGTCGTCCTGGTCAACCCCGACGACGCCCGCGCGCTCGGCCTCGCCGACGGCTCGTACACCGACCTGGTCAGCGAGTGGCAGGACGGCGTCGAGCGGCGCGCGCCGGGCTTCCGCGTGGTGCACTACCCGACGGCGCGGGGCTGCGCCGCGGCGTACTACCCGGAGACCAACGTGCTGGTGCCGCTGGACGCCACGGCCGACACCAGCAACACCCCCGCCAGCAAGTCCGTGGTCGTACGCCTGGAACAATCGACGACCGACTGAGCGTTCGCTCAGCGATCGGCGCGCCCACCGCGGTGGCCGCCGCGGTTGGTGTCAGGTGTCGTCGACGAACGGAGCACGGCCGATGGGTGAGCAGCACACGACGAAGTTCCCGCAGGAGGTCATCGACGAGTACGCCGCGCTCGGCGTCGACCTGCCCGCCCTGTTCTCGGCCGGGAACCTCGGCCGGCGCATGGGCGTGCAGATCCTGGAGGCCGCCGCCGAGCGCGTGGTCGGCACCATGCCCGTCGAGGGCAACACCCAGCCGTACGGCCTGCTGCACGGCGGCGCGTCCGCGGTCCTCGCCGAGACGCTCGGGTCGGTCGGCTCGATGCTGCACGGCGGCAGCACGAAGATCGCCGTGGGCGTCGACCTGAACTGCACGCACCACCGCGGCGCGCGCTCGGGCCTGGTCACGGGCGTGGCCACGCCCGTGCACCGGGGGCGCTCCACGGCGACGTACGAGATCGTCATCACCGACGAGGACGGCAAGCGGGTGTGCACGGCGCGCCTGACCTGCCTGCTGCGGCCGGTCGACGCGATGCCCGGCATCGACGCGGACGGCGGCTCCCCGGCCGTCTGAGACGTGCACGCGAGGCCTGAGGCCTGAGGCTCGAATCCGAGTCTCAGGCCTTCGGTCCGTCCGGGCCGGGGCAGACCGGAGGGGACGTGTCCTCGCCGCCCAACTCCGGGCGCCCGCCCGGGCCTTCGAGAGGCGGATCCACCCCGAGGATGCCCGGATAGCGGACACGGGTCGTCACCAACCGTATCCGGAGCACGCCGGCGGGCGGCACCCGCGCGCACCCGTGCGCACGCCGTGGTCTTCACCTCAAAAACAGGAGTGCTACGCAAAAACACTCCTGACCGCGCACATTCGCGAAAGCGGAAAAGTGGCACGGAATGCCTGGCTCCCTTTCTTCCGGAGTAACGCTGCGTAATGCGCGCGCAATCCGCTCGCGACCCGCGGGAAGCACACCGCGCACCGCAAAAGATCATTTCCGGGCGTTCGGCTCCGCATACCCCCCGAACACGGCTGTCATGAGTGAAACCACTTAACGGTCCTGCCGATTTCCAGGGGCGACATCTGCCGAAGCGTGCAGATTCCGCCACAACCGACCCCTGCGTTCCAGCGCGGAATACTCCGTGGCATAACAAGAGCGTCACAGCCTTGGCTCGACCACTCCACCTGGATCAATTGCCCCCTTAGAGTCACGGCCAGTCACCGCGCCGCCGGGCGCGAACTGAATTGCACGGCCCGGTACCACCACCAGTACGGCCCGGCGATCTTCACGGCTCCTCCGCAGAGGGGACCGCGCCAGGGAAAGGACCCATCGTGCGAAACCGTTCCGCGCTCATCCTCACCACGGTGCTGACCACAGGGGCACTGACCCTCACCGCCTGCGGGTCGCGCGACAAGGACAAGGACTCCGGCGACAACGGCGGCGGGGACAAGACCACGGTCACCATCGGCTTCGACGCCCCCCTCACCGGCGACCTCTCCGCGCTCGGCATCGGCATGCGCAACTCCGCCGAGCTCGCCGTCAAGACCGCCAACAAGGAGAAGACGGTCGACGGCGTCGAATTCAAGCTGCAGCCCCTCGACGACCAGGCCCAGCCCTCCGTCGGCGGCCAGAACGCGCAGAAGTTCATCAGCAACAAGGACGTCGTCGGCGTCATCGGCCCGCTGAACTCCAGCGTCTCCCAGTCGATGCAGAAACCCTTCAACGACGCCAACCTCACCCAGATCTCGCCCGCCAACACCGGCACCGAGCTGACCCAGGGCGACGGCTGGAAGAAGGGCGACAAGAAGCGTCAGTTCAAGACCTTCTTCCGCACCGCCACCACCGACCAGGTCCAGGGCCAGTTCGCCGCGCAGTACCTGTACCAGAAGGCGAAGATCAAGAAGGTCTATCTGATCGACGACCAGAAGACCTACGGCGCCGGCCTCGCCGCGTCCTTCAAGGACACCTTCACCGACCTCGGCGGCAAGATCGTCGGCCAGGACCACGTCAACCCCGAGGACCGCGACTTCAAGTCCGTCGCCTCCAAGGTCAAGGGCACCAGCGCCGAAGCCGTCTACTACGGCGGTGAGTACCCCGCCGCAGCTCCCCTCAGCCAGCAGATCAAGGAATCCGGCGCCGACATCCCCTTCATGGGCGGCGACGGCATGAAGAGCGACGAGTTCCCGAAGCTCAACAAGAAGGCCGAAGGCGACCTCGGCACCTCCGTCGGCGCCCCCGTCGAGGAACTCCCCTCAGCGAAGAAGTACATCGCGGAATACAACAAGAACTACAAGGAAAACATGGAGACCTACGGTGGCGGCACCTACGACGCCACCTGGGCGCTCATCGAAGCCGTGAAACTCGCCGTCTCCGAGAATGACGGAGAACTCCCCGACGACGCCCGCGAAAAGGTCCTCGCCAGCATGAGCAAGGTCAAGTTCGACGGCGTCACCGGCAGCGTCTCCTTCGACGAGTACGGCGACACCACGAACACGATGATGACCGCGTACGAGATCAAGAACAACAAGTGGGAGTCGAAGTTCAGCGAGGCCTACAAGCCCCGGTAAATCCCACGCACACCCATTGACAAAGACCGCGCGGGAAGCGCTACCAGCGCTCCCGCGCGGTGCCATATCCGAACCAACGGAGGCCCTGCGGTGAACGAACTGCCGCAACAGCTGGCCAATGGACTCATCCTCGGCGCGATGTACGGTCTCATCGCGATCGGCTACACGATGGTCTACGGAATCGTCCAGCTCATCAACTTCGCCCACGGCGAGATCTTCATGGTCGGCGGCTTCGGCGCCCTGACCGTCTCCCTGTGGCTCCCCGAGGGATTCTCGCTGCTCGCCGCGATCCCACTCATGATCATCGGCGGCGTCATATGCTCCGTCGCCGTCGGCACCGCAGCGGAACGCTTCGCCTACCGACCCCTGCGCGGCGCCCCACGCCTGGCACCCCTCATCACCGCCATCGGCCTGTCCATCCTGCTCCAGCAGGCCATCTGGAAGTGGTACCCCGAAGCCAAGAAGGACCGCACATTCCCGCAGTTCAGCGGCGACCCCGTGCACATCTTCGGCGCCGACATCCAACGCGGCGACTTCTTCCTCATCCTCGCCGCACCCCTGTGCATGGTCGCCCTCGCCTACTACGTCAACAAGACCCGCACCGGCCGCGGCATGCAGGCCACCGCCCAGGACCCCGACACCGCCAAGCTCATGGGCATCAACACCGACCGCATCATCGTCATGGCCTTCGCCATCGGCGCCGCGTTCGCCGCCGTCGCAGCCGTCGGCTACGGCCTCCACAACGGCCAGGTCGGCTTCAAAATGGGCTTCATCATGGGCCTCAAAGCCTTCACCGCAGCCGTACTCGGCGGCATCGGCAACATCTACGGCGCCATGCTCGGCGGCATCGTCCTCGGCGTCGCCGAAGCCCTCGCCACCGGCTACATGGCCGACGTACCCGGCATGGAACAGTTCGGCGGCGGCGCCTGGAAGGACGTGTGGGCCTTCGCCCTCCTCATCCTCGTCCTGCTCCTGAGGCCCCAAGGCCTACTCGGCGAACGCGTCGCGGATCGGGCGTGATACCCATGACCACCAACACCACCAAGAACTCCGGGAACCCGGGAGGCACGGGGAACAACGGCGGCACAGCCAAGACCCCCGCCGCACTCCCCACCTCCACCCTCCCCATCCCGCCCCACATCGCCCGCATCGCCGTCTACGCCGGATCCGCCGCCGCCCTCATCGGCACCTTCCTCGCCTGGACCTGGACCACCGCCTTCCCCGGCGACCTCACCGTCACCGGCTACCCCGGCGGCCTCCAGATCATCACCCTCGTCGGCGCCGCCCTCACCCTGCTCTTCGCCCTCTCCGGCCACGGCATCCGCGGCCTCGGCTGGCTCACCCCCGGCGGCACCAACAGCCCCGTCGTCCTGCTCAGCCTCGGCGTCCTCGGCTCCACCGGCTACACCATGGGCGCCATCGCCGAACACCTCGGCGGCATCGTCAACCTCGAACCCGGCGCCTGGATCTCCGGCATCGGCGCACTCATCGCCACCATCGGCGCCCTCGGACTCCCCTCCGACCTGCCCGCCGACGAACCCCACCACAACCCCTGGGAACGCCTCCGCGCCAGCCTCAAGGCACCCGCGCCCAAACGCGCCAAAACCCTCCCGGACTGGGTCGAGATCCTCATCATCGCCGCCTCCTTCGGCATCGGCCTCTACGTCTTCGCCTACGGCATCGAGGCCTACTCCGAACTCTTCATCGGCTTCCTCATCACCACCGTCTTCGGCGCCACCGCACTCAACCGGGCAGGCCTCATCCCCCGGCTCAACGCGCTCACCGCCAAACACCGCAACGTCACCCTCACCGCCGCGATCATCGCCGCGGCCATGTTCCCCTTCACCCAGAGCGACGCGAGCTACGCCCTCATCGGCGTCAACATCCTCATCTTCGCCACCGTCGCACTCGGCCTGAACGTCGTCGTCGGCCTCGCCGGACTCCTCGACCTCGGATACGTCGCCTTCCTCGGCGTCGGCGCCTACACCGCCGCCCTCGTCTCCGGGTCCCCCGCCTCCACCTTCGACGTCAAATTCCCCTTCTGGGCCGCCGTCCTCACCGGCGCCGCCGCATCCCTCGTCTTCGGCATCGTCATCGGCGCCCCCACCCTGCGACTGCGCGGCGACTACCTCGCCATCGTCACCCTCGGCTTCGGCGAGATCTTCCGCATCACCATGAACAACCTCAACGGCAGCGCAGGCCCCGACCTCACCAACGGCGCCCAAGGCATCCCCAACATCCCCGACCTGGAAATCTTCGGCTGGAACCTCGGCATCGAACACGAAGTCCTCGGCTTCACCCTCAGCAGGCCCGCCAACTACTACCTGCTGATGCTCTTCTTCACCGCCGTCGTCGTCCTCGTCTTCCGCCGCTCCGGGGAATCCCGCATCGGCCGCGCCTGGGTCGCCATCCGCGAAGACGAGACCGCCGCCACCGCCATGGGCATCAACGGCTTCCGCGTCAAACTCATCGCCTTCGCCCTCGGCGCCACCCTCGCCGGATTCGCCGGCACCGTCCAGGCACACGTCTCCTACAGCATCACCCCCGAGCAATACCTCTTCGCCAACACCGTGCCCCCGAACTCCGCCTTCCTCCTCGCCGCCGTCATCCTCGGCGGCATGGGCACCATCAGCGGACCCCTCATCGGCGCGGCCCTGCTCTACCTCATCCCGGCCAAACTCCAATTCCTCGAGGACTACCAGCTCCTGCTGTTCGGCCTCGCGCTCATCCTGCTCATGCGCTTCCGGCCCGAAGGCCTCGTCGCCAACAAGCGCGCACAGCTCGAATACCACGAGACCGACCAACTCGACGTACCCGACCAGCAGAAACTGCCCGAAGGAACCGTCGGCGCCAGCAAGGCGGGGGCGTGACCACCATGACCACCACAACCACCACCACCGTCCTCGAAGCCAGCGGCGTCACCATGCGCTTCGGCGGCCTCACCGCCGTACGCTCCGTCGACCTCACCGTCAACAGCGGCGAAATCGTCGGCCTCATCGGACCCAACGGCGCCGGAAAAACCACCTTCTTCAACTGCCTCACCGGCCTCTACGTCCCCACCGAAGGCAAGGTCTCCTACAAGGGCACCGTCCTGCCCGCCAAACCCCACCTCGTCACCGACGCCGGCATCGCCCGCACCTTCCAGAACATCCGGCTCTTCGCCAACATGACCGTCCTGGAGAACGTGCTGGTGGGGCGGCACACGAGGACCAAGGAAGGCCTCTGGTCGGCGCTGCTGCGCGGCCCCGGCTTCAAGAAAGCCGAAGCCGCCTCCCACGCCAGGGCCATGGAACTCCTGGAATTCATCGGCCTCGCCCACAAGGCCGACCACCTCTCCCGCAACCTCCCCTACGGCGAACAACGCAAGCTCGAAATCGCCCGCGCACTCGCCAGCGAACCCGGACTCCTCCTCCTCGACGAACCCACCGCGGGCATGAACCCGCAAGAAACCCGGGCCGCCGAAGAACTCGTCTTCGCCATCCGCGACCAAGGCATCGCCGTCCTCGTCATCGAGCACGACATGCGGTTCATCTTCAACCTCTGCGACCGCGTCGCCGTCCTCGTCCAAGGCGAGAAACTCGTCGAAGGCACCTCCGAAACCGTCCAGGCCGACGAACGCGTCGTCGCCGCCTACCTCGGCACCCCCTTCGAAGGCGCCCCCGGCGCGGCAGAAGTCGCCGAGGTCGAAGCAGCCGAGGCAGAAGCCGAAGCCGCGGCCGCACCCGACGACGCGCCCAGCGACACACCAGGCGCCACCGGGACCGGCAACTCCGGTACCAGCACCACCGGTTCGGAAGGAAAAAGCCTGTGACCACACTGCTAGAGGTCGAGGACCTCAGGGTCGCCTACGGCAAGATCGAAGCCGTCAAGGGCATCTCCTTCAGCGTCGAAGCCGGGCAGGTCGTCACCCTCATCGGCACCAACGGCGCCGGCAAGACCACCACCCTGCGCACCCTCTCCGGCCTCCTCAAACCACTCGCCGGAAAGATCATGTTCGACGGGCAGCCGCTCAACGGCATCCCCGCCCACAAGATCGTCGCACTCGGCCTCGCCCACTCCCCCGAAGGCCGGCACATCTTCCCCCGGCTCACCATCACCGAGAACCTCCAACTCGGCGCCTACCTCCGCGACGACAAGGCAGGCATCGAGAAGGACATCCAGCGCGCCTACGACCTCTTCCCCATCCTCGGAGAACGCCGCAAGCAAGCCGCTGGCACCCTCTCCGGCGGCGAGCAGCAGATGCTCGCCATGGGGCGCGCCCTGATGTCCCGGCCCAAACTCCTCATGCTCGACGAACCCTCCATGGGACTCTCGCCGATCATGATGCAGAAGATCATGCAGACCATCAGCGAACTCAAGGCCCAAGGCACCACCATCCTGCTCGTCGAGCAGAACGCCCAGGCCGCGCTGTCCCTCGCCGACCAAGGTCACGTCATGGAGGTCGGCAACATCGTCCTCTCCGGTACGGGGCAGGACCTGCTGCACGACGAGTCGGTACGCAAGGCGTACCTAGGCGAGGACTGACCTGGCCCCTGGGCCCTGAGCAGCGAAGAGGGCGGTCACCCCGGTGTCGGGGTGACCGCCCTCCTTGTGCGTTCTTTGGCTGTGCGCCGGTGGGGGCTGGTCGCGCAGTTCCCCGCGCCCCTTACGGGGCTTAGCCCTTGGCCGCCTTCTTCTCTTCCGCGTCCTCGATGACCGCCTCAGCCACCTGCTGCATCGACAGGCGGCGGTCCATCGACGTCTTCTGGATCCAGCGGAACGCGGCGGGCTCCGTCAGGCCGTACTCCGTCTGGAGAATCGACTTCGCCCGATCCACCAGCTTGCGGGTCTCCAGGCGCTGCGTGAGGTCCGCGACCTCCTGCTCCAGCGCCTTCAGCTCCGTGAACCGGGACACCGCCATCTCGATGGCCGGCACCACGTCGCTCTTGCTGAACGGCTTCACCAGGTACGCCATGGCACCGGCGTCGCGGGCCCGCTCGACGAGGTCCCGCTGCGAGAACGCGGTGAGCATGAGCACCGGCGCGATGGACTCCTCGGCGATCTTCTCCGCCGCGGAGATCCCGTCGAGGACGGGCATCTTCACGTCCAGGATCACGAGGTCCGGCTTGTGCTCACGGGCCAGCTCGATGGCCTTCTCACCGTCACCGGCCTCACCGACGACGGTGTAGCCCTCCTCCTCCAGCATCTCCTTGAGGTCGAGCCGGATCAGGGCCTCGTCCTCGGCGATGACGACGCGGGTCGTCAGCGGCGGCACGTGCGACTGCTCGTCGGACACGTCAGCGGGCTCGGGCGACTCGGGGGTGGTCACGGGGGCTCCTCGTTCATGGCAGGTGCACTGCCTCGTCAGGGTACCTAGCTGCGGCGCTGTGCGGTGACCCGGTATGCTTCCCTGCAGCTTCACAACCAGCCCGGTTGGAGGAACTGGTCATACTCGCGGTGCTCAAACCACCGTGCCCATCGCGGCATGTGGGTTCGAATCCCACACCGGGCACAATTTCGCTAAGGCGGAGGTTCACGTTCTCGTGAACCTCCGCCTTTTGCTACGCAGGGCCACGATCAGTCGCACAGAGTGGCCCCATGGTCAATCACAGCACAGAGGCGCGACAAAATGCGCTGACCTTGTTGCGCGGGGGCGCCAGGAACGCGGATGTCGCTCGCCAACTGAACATCCCCGTGGGCACCATCGGTAAGTGGCTCCATGTCGACCGGTCCTTACGCGGCGAATGCCCGGGCAGGCCCAGTCCGAAGTGCCCACGGTGTGACGAAGCGCCATTGGATGAGCTGGCGTATTCGTACCTCCTGGGCCTTTACCTCGGCGACGGGTGCGTCAGTACGCTGCCGAACGGCGTGCCCTTCCTACGAGTCGCCTGCGCCGACGCCTGGCCTGGGCTAATCCAGGCGTGCGAGGAAGCGGTGCGCTCTGTACGCCCTGACAACAAGGTGTTCCGCGTCCAGCGACAGGGCTACGTCGCAGTCACTGCATGCAGCAAACACTGGCCCTGCCTGTTCCCCCAGCACAGCCCCGGCAAAAAGCACGACCGCGTCATCGCCCTCGAACCCTGGCAGCAGGAGATCGTCGACGCTCACCCGTGGGACTTCATCCGGGGGCTCATCCACTCCGACGGCTGCCGCCTCACGAACTGGACCACCCGGCTCATCGGCAGCGAGCGCAAGCGCTACGAGTACCCCCGGTACTTCTTCACCAACAAGTCCGACGACATCCGTCAGCTCTACACCGACACCCTCGACAAACTCGGGGTCGCCTGGACGCACTGCACCCGCCAAGGCAACGCGTACAACATCTCTGTCGCCCGCAAGGCCTCCGTGGCCCTCATGGACGCCCACGTCGGCCCCAAGTACTGAGAGCGGGCGCCTACTGGGCGCCGTCGTCCTCGCCGATGCGGTGGATGCGGACCAGGTTGGTGGAGCCCGCCACGCCGGGGGGTGAGCCCGCCGTGATGACGACCATGTCGCCCTTCTGGCAGCGGCCGATCTTCAGGAGGTGCTCGTCGACCTGCTGGACCATCGCGTCGGTGGACTCGACGTGGGGGCCGAGGAAGGTCTCGACGCCCCAGGTGAGGTTGAGCTGGGAGCGGGTGGCGGCGACGGGGGTGAAGGCGAGGAGGGGGATCGGGGAGCGGTAGCGGGAGAGGCGGCGGACGGTGTCGCCGGACTGGGTGAAGGCGACGAGGAACTTGGCGCCGAGGAAGTCGCCCATCTCGGCGGCGGCGCGGGCGACGGCGCCGCCCTGGGTGCGGGGCTTGCTGCGTTCGGTGAGGGGTGGCAGGCCCTTGGCGAGGATGTCTTCTTCGGCCGCTTCGACGATGCGGGCCATGGTGCGGACGGTTTCGATGGGGTATTTGCCGACGCTGGTCTCGCCGGAGAGCATCACGGCGTCGGTGCCGTCGATGACGGCGTTGGCGACGTCGGAGGCTTCGGCGCGGGTGGGCCGGGAGTTGTCGATCATCGAGTCGAGCATCTGGGTGGCGACGATGACGGGTTTGGCGTTGCGCTTGGCGAGTTTGACGGCGCGCTTCTGGACGATGGGGACTTGTTCCAGGGGCATTTCGACGCCGAGGTCGCCGCGGGCGACCATGATGCCGTCGAAGGCGGCGACGATGTCGTCGATGTTGTCGACGGCTTGGGGTTTTTCGACTTTGGCGATGACGGGGAGGCGGCGGTTCTCCTCGTCCATGATGCGGTGGACGTCTTCGATGTCGCGTCCGCTGCGGACGAAGGAGAGGGCGATGACGTCGAAGCCGGTGTTCAGGGCCCAGCGGAGGTCGGCTTCGTCCTTGTCGGAGAGTGCGGGGACGGAGACAGCGACGCCGGGGAGGTTGAGGCCCTTGTGGTCGGAGACCATGCCGCCTTCGATGACGGTGGTGGTGACGCGGGGGCCTTCGACGGCGGTGACTTCGAGGGTGACTTTGCCGTCGTCGACGAGGATGCGTTCGCCGGGGGTGACGTCTTCGGCGAGGCCGGCGTAGGTGGTGCCGCAGAGCTGGCGGTCACCCTGGGTGTCGGGTTCGACGGTGATGGTGAACTCGTCGCCGCGCTCGAGGAGTACGGGTCCTTCGTGGAAGCGGCCGAGGCGAATCTTCGGGCCTTGAAGGTCGGCGAGGATGCCGACGCTGCGGCCGAGCTCGTCGGCGGCCTTGCGCACGCGCTGGTAGCGCTCCTCGTGGTCGGCGTAGGTGCCGTGGCTGAGGTTGAAGCGTGCCACGTCCATTCCGGCTTCGACCAGGGCCTTGATCTGGTCGTAGGTGTCGGTGGCGGGTCCCAGGGTGCAAACGATTTTCGCTCGGCGCATGGGTCGAGCCTAGGCCTTACTGGTGGGTAGAGGTTTGGCCGTGGGTGACTACTCAACGTCCTTTGCATGAAAGGGTCTTGACAAGTGTTGAAGTGTGCGCGCGCCTGCTCTGATGAGCGCGTTCAGAGGTCAACGGGGCGTCGTGCGGTCACAGTTGCGATGGTTGCGGTTGCTCAGAGTCGTGGAGGGTTCATCGTGAAGCGCGCATTGACCTGGGCGTAGACGGTCTGGCGTTGGGGTTCGAGGTCGAGGGGGGCGGCGGCTTCGGGGGCGCCGCCGTAGGCGGCGCGGGCCATGCCGGGGGCGGCGGGGCCGCCGCCGAAGGGGGGGTAGGGGGCGTTGTCGGCGCCGATGTCGGCGATCTCGACGAGGGCGGCGAGGGCGGTGCCGAGGGCTTCGGCGTACTCGCGGGCGCGCTGGACGGCTTCCTTGACGGCTTCCTGGCGGGCGCGGCGGTGGGAGGGTGAGTCGGGGCGCAGGGACCACCAGGGGCCGTCGACGTGGGTGAGGTCCAGGTCGGCGATGCGGGTGGTGAGTTCGCCGAGGGCGGTGAAGTCGCTGAGTTCGGCGGTGATGTGGACGCGGCCGTGGTAGGTGCGGACGCGTTCGCCTTTGCCGCGTTTGGTGAGTTCGGGGGTGATGGAGAAGGAGCCGGTCTCGACGCGTTCGACGGCTTCGCCGTAGGTCTTGACGAGGTCGATGACGGTGGTGTTGCGGCGGGTGAGGTCGGCGAGGGCATCGCGGCGGTCGGTGCCGCGGGCGCTGACGGTGATGCCGATGCGGGCGATCTCGGGGTCGACTTCGAGGTGGGCTTCGCCGCGGACGGCGAGGCGGGGGGCTTCGGGGGTGCCGTAGGGGACGCTCTGCTGGGGTTCGTCGGTGGTCATGGGCCCACTCTCGCATCGGTGGCGGGTGGCGGACAGTCATCGGATCGAAACCTGGCGGGTCTGTCGCGAGCGGGTCGGGCAGGTCAGAATCTACGCGCGTTACCACTGTTCGTTGTTGTCGTACGACGTGTTGGAGGAAGCCGAGATGCCACTGAACCGCAGGAAGTTCCTGGGGCGGTCCGCTGCGACGGGTGCGGGGGTGGCGCTCGCGGGTGGGGTGGCGGCCCCCCTGGCCGAGGCGGCCGAAGCGGCCGATGCGGCCGATGCGGCCGTGGTGCCGGGTGCGGCTCGTCCGGGCAAGCGGCCGCGGCGTTACTCGTTCACGGTGATGGGGACGACGGATCTGCACGGCAATGTCTTCAACTGGGACTACTTCACGGACAAGGAGTTCGACGACAAGGACCACAACGATGTGGGTCTGGCGAAGATCTCTACGCTGGTGTCGGCGGTCCGTAAGGAGAAGGGCCGCCGCAACACGCTCCTGATCGACGCGGGCGACACGATCCAGGGCACGCAGTTGTCGTACTACTACGCGAAGGTCGATCCGATCACGGCGGCGCGGGGTCCGGTGCATCCGATGGCGCAGGCGATGAACGCGATCGGCTATGACGCGGCGGCGCTCGGCAATCATGAGTTCAACTACGGCATTCCGGTGCTGCGGAAGTTCGAGCAGCAGTGTGACTTCCCGCTGCTGGGGGCGAACGCGTTGGACGCGAAGACGCAGCGGCCGGCGTTCGCGCCGTACAGCATGCATCGTCTGTGGACTCCGCACGGCCGTGATGTGCGGGTTGCGGTGCTCGGTCTGACGAATCCGGGGATCGCGATCTGGGACAAGGCGAATGTGCAGGGGAAGATGACGTTCCCGGGTCTTGAGGAGCAGGCGGCGAAGTGGGTGCCGCGGCTGCGTTCGATGGGTGCGGATGTGGTGATCGTGTCGGCGCATTCGGGGTCGAGTGGTACGTCGTCGTACGGGGATCAGTTGCCGTACATCGAGAACGCGGCGGCGTTGGTGGCGGAGCAGGTGCCGGGGATCGACGCGATTCTGGTGGGGCACGCGCACACGGAGATTCCCGAGTATTTGGTGGAGAACAAGAAGACGGGCAAGAAGGTGGTGCTGTCCGAGCCGTTGAAGTGGGGGCAGCGGCTGACGTTGTTCGACTTCGACGTGGAGTGGTCGAAGGGCCGCTGGCGGGTGGTGAAGGCGGGGGCGAAGGTCCTGAACTCCAACGCGGTGGCGGAGGACCGGCGGATCACGCGGCTGCTCGGGGACGAGCACAAGAAGGTCGTGGCGTACGTGAACCAGGTCATCGGCACCTCCAAGGAGGCGATGAGCACGGCCGAGGGCCCGTACAAGGACGTCGCGATCATCGACCTGATCAACCATGTGCAGGCGGAGACGGTGCGGGCGGCGCTCGCGGGTGGCGCGTACGCGAAGCTGCCGGTCCTCTCGCAGGCGTCCTGTTTCTCGCGGACGGCGAAGATCCCGGCGGGTGAGGTGACGATCCGGGACGCGGCGGGCCTGTATCCGTTCGAGAACACCCTTGAGGCGCGGCTGATCACGGGTGCGCAGTTGAAGGACTATCTGGAGTTCTCGGCGCGCTATTACGTGCGGACGGCGGTGGGTGCGCCGGTGAATCCGGCGAAGCTGACGAATGCGGATGCCATTCCGGACTACAACTACGACGCGCTGTACGGGGTGACGTACGAGATAGACATCGCGCAGCCGGTCGGGTCCCGGATCACGAAACTGCGATTCGACGGCAAGGACCTGGACCCGAAGGCGGAGTTCGTGCTCGCGGTGAACAACTACCGGGCGAGTGGTGGCGGCAATTTCCCGCATGTGGCGGCGGGTAAGCAGGTGTGGGCGAATTCCGACGAGATCCGCAACACGATCATTTCGTGGGTGAAGGCGAAGGGCACGGTGGATCCGGCGGAGTTCGCGTCGGTGGGGTGGCGGCTGACCCGTGAGGGCGCTCCGGTGTTCTGAGGTCTAGCATCGGGCTTTCACGACAGCTCGCCGGTTCATCTGGCGGGCTGATTCTGTCTGTGCTGCGGGTTTCGGGCACGACATCGGCCCCGCAGTCGCGTCGGGTGGGCGCCGGGTTCCACGGCTCCGGTGGGGTGGTACTGCTCGCAGGGACGAGAAAGTACTGGTCAGCCGGGGCTGGGGAGGGCTTCGAGTCGTGCCACGGCGTCGGTGATCAGGTTGGTCCAGGGCCAGTGCTTCGCGAGCCGGAGGATGCGGCGCCTTCCTGTGGCGACCAACTGGGCAGCGATGGAGAACAGCCGCAGACGCAGACGTTTGGGCTCCCACAGCCGGGCGGGGCCGGCCAGAGCGAGCATGGGCATCCAGGCGAGCAGGTCGAGGGCGATCTGGACGATCTCCAGCCAGATCTGGTTCTGTGCGGCGTCGTGCAGGGGGAGGTTGCGCAGGCCGGTGGCGCGGGCGGCGCGGATGCGGTCCTCGGCCCTCGCGCGCTGGCGGTGGCGCAGTTCGAGTGCGGCGATGGCGACGTTCTTGGTGTTGGTGGCGAAGCAGGTCAGGCGCATGCCGTCGGCGTCGGTGAAACGCAACTGGGCGCCGGGGTGCGGCCGTTCCTTGCGGACGATCAGCCGCATCCCGTTGGGCCAGCCGGTCAGGCAATCGCCGTCGAGTTCGGCGACCCAGGCGCCGTCACGGATCTCGCCGTCGGGTTCGGCGGCCGGCGTCCAGGCCGATGCCGGGACCTTCAGCACGGCGGCGTGGATAGCGTCGGTGATGGTCATACCGACCGAGTACGACAGCCACCGGCCGCGGGCCGACAGCCAATCGACGAATTCGTGGGTGCCCCCACCCGAGTCGGTGCGGACCAGCGTCTGCCGTCCTCGTCGGTACTTCGCTGGCAGCTGCTTCAGGGCGAGGCGGGCGGCTTCGATGTGGTCGGCCGCGGTGTTACTGCCCGCGTTCCCGGGCCGCAGCAGCCCGGCCACTGGCTCCCCGGACCCGCCTCGGCCGTGGTCGACGAACCCCATCAGCGGATGGTGGCCGAAGGTCTTCTTCCAGGTGGCGGCCGCGTCCTGCTTCTCGGAATGCGCGATGACGAGCACCCCGTCCAGGTCCACGACCACCTGCCCCGTCGTGTCCGGTGCCGCGTCACCGGCCAACGTCCATACGTATTCACGGACTTGAGCGCGGGCTTGCCGCAGTGCGGTCAGCGCGCTCTTCCCGCCCGCTGCCAGCGCGTCGATCAGCCGGGACACCGTGGGGTCGGAAGCCACTGGCCCGAACACCGACGGTTCGGCCCGCAGCAGGCCCACGTCTGCCAGGCAGTCCCCACCCAGCGCGACCGCGAGCGCCACATCCAGCAGGACCTTGCCCGGATCATGCACCGCCTGCGGCTTGCGCCACGGTGACAGTGCCGCCGATACCGCCTGATCCAGACCGGACTTGCGGATCGTCTCGACCAGCAGCACACCGCCGGCCTGGGACACCACCCCGCGGCCACCGCTCTCGACGCGGACACGCGGGTAGGACCCGGGACGCTTTTTCACCTAGAGAGTGCTCCTTTCATGACAACCTGGACCCTGGACAAGTCCCATCGATACAGGTCAGGAGCACGCTTCGCGTTTCTGATCACCCACCGGACGCCCCTGCCGTGTGACTCTGCGTGATGCTCATCGTCATCTCCCGCTGGATTGCTGATGGGGTGCCTTGTTCACGGTGCCGGAACCGACCCGGTGAGACGCCGTACTCGCGACGGAACGCCCCTGCAAAAGCGAATTCCGTTGAGTAGCCGATCTGCCGGGCTATCGCGGCCAATGATGCGTCGGTTTCTCGAAGCAGGCGCGCGGCACAACTGAGTCGCCAGTCCCTCAGATACGTCATGGGTGGCTTGCCGACCACTGACGTGAAGTGTCTTGTGAACGCCGTCCGGGACATGCCCACAGTCTCGCCGAGTTGCGAAACCGTCCACTGCGTCTGCGGACTGTTGTGGATCGTGTGCAGGACGGCAGCGATAGCCGGGTCGGAAGTCGCGGGCCGGCCCTTCGAGCTTTCATCCTCCATCCATTGACGCAGGACGTGAATGAGCATCAGATCGAGTATCGCCGACCGCGTCACCTCCGTACCCGTCCGTGCTTGCGACGCATCGTCGTCGAGCAGGCTGACGACCGATCGCAACGCCGGGAACCGCTCATAGTCGGGAGACACCACGAGCAGGTCCGGCATCGCCCCGAGGTACGGGTGCACCTGACCATGGTCCAGCCGGTAGGCGCCGCAGAGGAACTCGAAGTCGGCGGGGCCGGAAACCGGCTGGTCCAGGCTCAACACCACCTGTGGCAGCCCGCGGAGCGCACACGGAGCGTAGCTGAGCCCGTGGTCTGCTCCGGACGTGATCAGGACGACATCGCCCGGCCGGAGTGCGACGGGCGGCGCGTCAACGGCGATGAGCCAGCCGCTGCCCCGGAGGACCACGTGGAAACCGCTCCCGGTCAAGCCGGAGTACCGCATACCCCACGAACCCGATTGCCGGAATCGTCGGACGGTTCCACGTCCGACCCGGAGGCTGGTGATCGCCTGACTGATCATGTCCACCCGCTCGATTCTATGCGCCGTACAAGCTCGTATTCAGCCGCACCAACTGTGTATGTCCGCGCACCTCAGCAGCTGGTTCTGTGAGTGTCATGACACGAAACGACACCGGCATGAGGGATTGCATCGTGGTCGGCGCGGGAGCCGCCGGGATGAGTGCCGCGCTCACACTCGCCCGGGCCCGGCGAAGCACCCTGGTCATCGACGCCGGCCGACAGAGCAACCTCGCCGCCGCGGCTATCGGAGGCCTGCTCGGGCACGATCGACGCCCTCCCGCTGAGTTCTATGCCGCAGGGCGCGCGGAACTTATGGCCTACCCGTCCGTCGAGCTGTGCCAGGGCGAGGTCGCCCATGGTGTGCAGGAGGACGACGGAAGCTTCACTGTGACCCTCAGCGACGGCCGTCGTGAGCGAGCCCGGAGCATGGTCCTGGCCCCAGGAATGGACTACCGCTACCCATCGCTGCCCGGCATGAACGAGCGCTGGGGTCATTCGGTCTTCCACTGTCCGTTCTGCCACGGCTGGGAAGTCAGCGATCGCCCCATGGGTGTTCTTGCGGTCGGCGCGGTCGGCGTGCACGGAGCGCTGAACCTCCGTGCCTGGAGCGATCGGATCACGCTGCTGACCAACGGCAGCGAGCTGACCGACCAGCACCGCGAGCAATTGGCCGTCGGCGGAGTGGGCCTCGACGAGCGGCCGATCAACGGTCTCGATGGGCCGGGGGCCGAGTTGCGGGCCGTGGTATTCGCCGACGGCGGAGAACTCCCCATCGGTGCGCTGTTGGTCAAGACGACTCTCTACCAGCGCTCCACGCTGGCCCGCGACCTTGGAGCGTCCCTGACCGAACCGGACGAGATGCTCAGTGTCGAGGCGATCAAGGTGGACGCAATGTTCCGGACCGGTGTCTCCGGGCTGTACGCGGCCGGGGATGCGGCCACCTCGGTCCCGCCGTCCATGGCGGCCGCCATGGCGTCGGCCTACCTGGCCGGCGCCGCCGCCGCTGTGCAACTTGCCGCAGGTTACTGAAGCGCACTCTCGAAATACAGCAGACCGGCGCCTGTAAGGCAGTCACCGCCCAGTGCGACCGCGAGCGCTACATCAAGCAGGACCTTGCCCGGGTCGAGCACCATCCGTGGTTCGCGCCATGGCGCCAGTACCGCTGTTAGCACCCTGTCCACCCCGGAGAGTGCTTCTTTCATGCGACGACCTGGCACCTTGCCAAGTTCCATCGTTGCTGGTCAGGAGCGCTCTTCGCGTTTCTGATCACTCACCGGACACCTGCCGCGTGAAAGCCCGAGGCTAGCCTCGGCCGTATGAACGAGGAACTGGCCGTGGCGCTGGCTGTCGTGGAGCGCGATCTGAGGGCGACGTGTGTGGTGCAGCCGATTGTCCGTGAGGAGTTGGACTTCGACGACGAGCCGCTGGTCGTGCTCTATGAGGCCGATGGTTCGGGGGTGGGGGTCTCGGTGCCGGAGGGTGCCGCGGCCGCCGAGCAGGTGGCGAGTCTCGCGGAGCAGGTGAAGGACTGGGCGGTGGAGGCGCTGGCCGCGCAGTTGCTGCCCGCGACGTGGCCGGAGTGTCCGGATCATCCGGCGTCGCATCCGCTGGACGCGTCGGTGGCCGGGGGTGTGGCTGTGTGGTCGTGTCCCCGGTCGCGGCGGGTGGTGGCGCCGGTGGGCGCGCTCGGGGAGTCGGGCGCGCCCGGGGTGGGGCGGCGGGGTGTCAGTTCTTGAGGCGTACGAGGTTGGGGTGGGTCGTGGTGGTGGGCCGGTCCGGGGTGCGGGGGTGGGGGTCGGCGAGGCCGAAGCTGGTGAAGGCGGTGCGGTCGGGCAGGGGGTAGGGGTTCTTGCCGGTGAGGGTGTTGAGGATGGTGGCGCTGCGCCAGGCGGCGAGGCCGAGGTCGGGGGCGCCGACGCCGTGGGTGTGGCGTTCGGCGTTCTGGACGTAGACGGATGCCCCGGTGCCGGTGATGGAGGGGTCGAGGACGAGGCGGTACTGCTCGTCGATGCGGGGGCGTTCGGAGGAGTCGCGGCGCATGTAGGGGTCGAGGCCGGCGAGGAGTTGGTCGAGGGGGCGTTCCTTGTAGCCGGTGGCGAGGATGACGGCGTCGGTGGTGATGCGGGAGCGGCTGCCTTGTTCGAGGTGTTCCAGGTGGAGTTCGACGCGGGTGGCGCCGACGCGGCCTGCGGTGCGGACGGCGACGCCGGGGGTGAGGACGGCGTCGGGCCAGCCGCCGTGGAGGGTGCGCTGGTACAGCTCGTCGTGGATGGCGGCGATGGTGTCGGCGTCGATGCCTTTGTGGAGTTGCCACTGGCCGGGGACGAGGCGGTCGCGGACGGGTTCGGGCAGGGCGTGGAAGTAGCGGGTGTAGTCGGGGGTGAAGTGTTCCAGGCCGAGTTTGGAGTACTCCATGGGGGCGAAGGCGGGGGTGCGGGCCAGCCAGTGGAGTCGTTCGGCGCCGGGTGGGCGGTGCCGGAGCAGGTCGAGGAAGACTTCGGCGCCGGACTGTCCTGAGCCGATGACGGTGATGTGGTCGGCGGTGAGGAAGCGGTCGCGGTGCAGGAGGTAGTCGGCGGCGTGGATGACGGGGACGGTGGGGGCGTCGGCGAGGGGCCTGAGGGGTTCGGGTACGTAGGGGGCGGTGCCGACGCCGATGGCGATGTTGCGGGCGTGGGTGCGGCCGAGTGCTTCGGCTTCGCCTTCGGAGTCGAGTTGGGTGAAGTCGACTTCGAAGAGGTTCCGTTCGGGGTTCCAGCGGACGGCGTCGATCTGGTGGCCGAAGTGGAGTGCGGGCAGGTTCTCGCTGACCCAGCGGCAGTAGGCGTCGTACTCGGCGCGCTGGATGTGGAAGCGCTCGGCGAAGTAGAAGGGGAAGAGGCGGTCGCGGGCGCGCAGGTAGCTGAGGAACGACCAGGGGTTGGCGGGGTCGGCGAGGGTCACCAGGTCGGCGAGGAAGGGGACTTGGAGGGTGGCGCCGTCGATGAGGAGGCCGGGGTGCCAGTGGAAGGAGGGTCGTTGTTCGTAGAAGGCGGCGTCGAGGCCGTCCAGGGGTTGGGCGAGGGCGGCGAGGGAGAGGTTGAACGGGCCGATGCCGATGCCGACCAGGTCGCGGGGTGCGCTGGGGGCGGTGGGTGCCTGGGGCGGTCGGTCGGGCAGTTCGGGCGTCGCCGTCATCGGGGAGTGGTTCCTTCCACGAGCGTGAGCAGGGCCGCGAGGTCTTCGGGGCGGGTGTGCGGGTTGAGCAGCGTGACTTTGAGCCAGCGGCGGCCGTCGAGCTGGGCGCGGCCGAGGACGGCGGTGCCGTCGATGAGGAGTTTCCTCCGGATGTGGGCGATGTGGTCGTCGTCGGCGTCGGTGGGCCGGAACAGGACGGTGCTGATGGCCGGTTTGTCGTACAGCTCGAAGCCGGGGTGGTCGGCGACGAGGTCGGCGAACTCCCTGGCATGGTCGCAGACTTGGTCGACCAGGTCACCGAGTCCGGTGCGGCCCAGGGCCTTCAGGGTGACGGCGATCTTCAGGGCGTCGGGGCGGCGGGTGGTGCGCAGGGAGCGGCCGAGGAGGTCGGGCAGTCCGGCTTCGGTGTCGTCGTCGGCGTTCAGGTAGTCGGCGCGGTGGCGGAGGGCGGCGGTGTCGGCGCGGTCCCGGACGGTGAGGAGTCCGGCTGCGGCCGGTTGCCAGCCGAGTTTGTGCAGGTCGAGGGCGACGCTGTCGGCGCGGTCGAGGCCGTGCAGCTTGGTTCTGCGGGTGTCGCTGAAGAGCAGGCCCGCGCCGTAGGCGGCGTCGACGTGCAGGCGGGCGCCGTGGGTGGCGCACAGGTCGGCGATGTCGGTGAGCGGGTCGATGAGGCCGGCGTCGGTGGTGCCCGCGGTGGCGGCGACGAGGAAGTGGCCGCGCTGGCCGGGGAGTTCGGTGAGGGCCTCGTCGAGGGCGGCGGGGTCGAGGACGCCTGCGGGCGCGGGCACGGTCACGGGCTCGGGGAGGCCGAGGAGCCAGGCGGCGCGGCGCAGTGAGTGGTGGGCGTTGGCGCCGACGAGGAGGTGCACGGGGTGGCCGTGGGCGGCTGCTCGTTCGCGGGCCAGGAGCAGGGCGAGCTGGTTGGACTCGGTGCCGCCGGTGGTGATGAGGGCGTCGCCGCCGTCGCCGTGGACCTCGGTGGTGATCGCCTCGGTGAGGAGTGCTTCCAGGGCCGACGCGGCGGGGGCCTGGTCCCAGGAGTCCATGGACGGGTTCAGGGCGGACGCGGCGAGGTCCGCCGCCACCGCGACGGCCAGGGGTGGGCAGTGCAGGTGGGCCGCGCACAGGGGGTCGGCGGGGTCTGCCGCGCCCTCCCCCACCGCGCCCACGAGCGCGCGCAGCGCCTCCTCCGCGCCGGTGCCCCGTTCCGGCAGGAGGTCGCCCGCCGCCTCCCTGACCCTCGCCGCCACCGCCTCCGGGCCGCCGGGCGGCAGCGGGCCGCCGCGGGCCTCGGCGCCCGCCGCGAGCGCGTCGAGGACCGTGGCGAGCAGCGGCCGCAGGGCGTCGGGGCCTTGGGGTCCTCCGGCGAGGGGCGGGGGGCTGCTCATGGCTGTCCTCCGGGTGTGCGGGTGGGGTCACCAGCCTGTACGGACGGTGGACGGCATGCCCGGAAAGCCCAACGATCGAAACCCGAAAGGGGGATTGGGGGGTGGGGGGTTGCGGTG
>NZ_JNXT01000055.1 GCF_000716675.1 Streptomyces alboflavus | reverse complement strand
TTCGCCTTAGTCTCGTGGGCTCGGAGATGTGTATAAGAGACAGGTCCAGGGGGGCTTCGGGCGTGACCGTGACGGTGTCCGGGGACAGGTCGGACGGGGTGGGCATGGCGCTGCCGGGGAGGCGGACGGCGGCGGCGCCGTGGGCCACGGCCGAGGCGAGGGCGCGGGGTCCTGTGCCGCCGGCGATCAGGAATCCGGCGAGGGAGCTGTCGCCCGCGCCGACGTTGCTGCGTACGACGTCGACGTGGGCGGATCCGAAGTACGTGCCGGAGTCGTCGACGAGGAGCTGGCCGTCCGCGCCGAGGCTGGCGAGGACCGCGCGGGCGCCCCGTTCGCGCAGTTCCTCGGCGGCCTTGACGGCGTCGCCGACGGTGGCGAGGGGGCGGCCGACGGCTCCGGCGAGCTCCTCGGCGTTGGGCTTGACGACGTCGGGGCGTTCGGCGAGGGCGGCGAGGAGGGCCGGGCCCGAGGTGTCGAGGGCGATACGGGCGCCCGCGGCGTGGCAGCGGGCGACCAGGTCGGCGTACCAGGAGGGGGCGAGGCCGCGCGGCAGGCTGCCGCAGCAGGCGATCCAGTCGGCGCCCGGTGAGTGCTCGCCGACGGTGGTGAGCAGCGACTCCCGTTCGGCGGGGGTCAGTTCGGGCCCGGGCGCGTTGATCTTGGTGAGGGTGCCGTCCGGTTCGGCGACGGAGATGTTCGAGCGGGTCTGGCCCGCTACGTGGACGGGGGCGACCTCGATGCCCTGCTCGTCGAGGAGCCTCGCGACGAGGGCGCCGGGGGCGCCGCCGAGCGGGAGGACGGCGAGGGTGCGGACGCCCGCGGCGGCGACGGCGCGGGAGACGTTCACGCCCTTGCCGCCGGGGTCCATGCGCTCGCCGGTGGCGCGGATGACCTCGCCGCGGTCGAGGGCGGGGACCTCGTAGGTGCGGTCGAGGGAGGGGTTGGGGGTGACGGTGAGGATCATGCGGGTGGTGCCTTCTGGGGCTGTGGAGGCTTCTGGGGCTGTGGGGGCGGCTTCCGTCATACGCGTACGACCTCCGTGCCCGCCTTCTCGATGGCGGCGGCCTCGGCCTCGGGCAGGCCCGTGTCCGTGATGAGCAGGTCCACGTCGGTGAGGTCGCCGAAGCGGGCGAAGTGCTCCTGGCCGTGCTTGCCGGAGTCGGCGAGCAGGACCACGCGGCGGGCCGCGGCGACGGCGGCGCGCTTCACGGCGGCCTCGGCCAGGTCGGGGGTGGTCAGGCCGTGGGCCGTGGAGAAGCCGTTGGCGGCGAGGAAGAGGACGTCGGCGCGGATCTCGCCGTAGGCGCGGAGGGACCAGGCGTCCACGGCCGCCCGCGTGCGGTGCCTTACGCGGCCGCCCACCAGGTGCAGCTGGATGCCCGGGTGGTCGGCCAGGCGGGCCGCCGTGGGGAGGCTGTGCGTGACCGCCGTCAGCTCCGCATCCAGGGGGAGGGAGGCGGCCAGGCGGGCCACCGTGGAGCCCGCGTCGAGGATGACGCTGCCTTCGGCGGGGAGTTCGGCGAGGGCGGCGTGGGCGATGCGGTCCTTCTCGTCGGCGGCCGTGCTCTCGCGTTCCGCGAGGTCCGGTTCGAAGTCCAGGCGGCCTGCCGGGATGGCGCCGCCGTGCACCCGGCGGAGGAGGCCCGCGCGGTCCAGGGCCTTCAGGTCGCGGCGGATGGTCTCCGCGGTGACCTGGAACTCGGTGGCGAGGGAGAGGACGTCCACGCGGCCTCCCTCTCTGGCGAGGCGCAGGATTTCCTGTTGGCGTTCTGGGCCGTACATGGCTAGGGGCCTCCTGCCTTTGCCCGATTACGTTGGTTCACCTGGAGCGTACGACCCCGATCCCTGGAAGTAAACATGAACGGGCATGCAGTGGACATGTTCGGGCTTTGGTCCTGGTGCGGGTGGGACTGAGGTCCCCCGGCCGGGCCACGCGGCGGCCGTGGGGGCGCACGGCAGAGCCCCGCCCACACCATGAGGTGGGACGGGGCTCTGCCGTGTCGAGCTGTGGGGTCAGTGCGTCAGGGCCGCCTCGCGGGTCTTCGACACGGCCTCGGCCGGGGCGTCCGGCTCCTCGCCGGAGTCGTCCGCGCCCTCGATGTGCTGCTTCGGGCGCTTCGGGAGGGTCAGCATCAGCAGGAAGATGGCGACGAGGACCGCCACGACCCACCACATGGCGTGCTGGAAGCCGTTGATGAACTCGGCCGGGATGCGGTCCGGGGTCACCTTCTCGTCGATGACGCCGTAGAAGACGACGGAGACCAGGCCGAGGCCGAACGCGTTGCCCATCTGCTGGACGGTGTTGAGGAGGCCGGACGCCGAACCGGCGTGCTCGCGCGGCACCTCGGAGAGGATCGCGTCCGTCAGGGGCGCCACGATCAGGCCCATGCCGACGCCCATCACGACCAGCGGGAGCGCCATCTGCCAGGACGCGATGCCGCTGCCGTACCGATCGGCCTCCCAGATGTAGATGAGGGCGCCCGCGGCCATGGTCAGCGCACCGGCCTGAAGGACCTTGCGACCGAAGCGGGGCACGAACACCTGCACGGAGAGACCGGCCGCGGCGGACACGGCGATGGAGAAGGGCACGCCCGTCACACCGGCGCGCAGCGCGCTCCAGCCGAGGCCGACCTGCATGTACATCGTCCAGACCAGGAAGAAGATGCCCATCATGACACCGAACACGGTCTGCACGGCGATGCCACCGGCGAAGCTCTTCACCTTGAACAGCGACAGCTCGATCAGCGGCGAGCCGTCCTTCTTGGACTTGTGCTTCTCGTACGCCACGAGGGCGGCGAAGACGACGAGCGCGCCCGCCATCATCACGTACCCCCACACCGGCCAGTCCAGCTCACGGCCGCGCGTGAGCGGGTAGAGCAGCATCAGGGCGCCCGCCGTGACCAGGACGACGCCGACCAGGTCCAGCTTGAGGGCCTTCGGGGCCTTGGACTCCTCGATGAACTTGCGGCCGAGGATCAGGCCCGCGATGCCGACGGGGAGGTTGATGAGGAAGATCGGGCGCCATTCGAGGCCGAAGAGGTTCCACTCCGTCAGGAGCGCGCCGAGCAGCGGCCCGGAGACCGCGCCGAGGCCGACGACCATGCCGAACAGGCCGAAGACCTTGCCGCGCTCGTGCGCCGGGAAGGTGGCGTGCACGATCGAGAGGACCTGCGGCACCATCAGGGCGGCCATCGCGCCCTGCAGGATGCGGGAGGCGACCAGCATGTCCGGGTTGGCGGCGAAGCCGCAGAGCGCGGAGGCGATGGTGAAGCCCGTGATGCCGACGAGGAATATCTTCTTGCGGCCGTAGATGTCGCCGAGCCGCCCGCCGGTGATCAGGCCCGCGCCGAGCGCGAGCGCGTACCCCGCGGTGATCCACTGGATGTGGCTGAACGAGGCGCCCTCGTCCCGCTGGATGGACGGGATCGCGATGTTCACGATCGTCACGTCGACCAGGTCCATGAAGGCGGCCGTCATGACGATCGCGAGGGCGAACCAGCGGCGCCGGTCCGTCGGGGACCCCGCTGCCGTGGGCTCGAGCCCCGCTGACGTGGAGGTGCTGCTGGAAGAAGTCATGCCGTAAGGCTAGGGGCCATATAGGTCAGGTCACGTCCTAGATGTACGGGATCCTGGGATCAGGTTCGGGACGGATGTCGGACCACGGCGTACGGGAGGCCTCTCATGAGTACGGACACACCGGCACGGCTGCTCCAGCTCCTCTCCTTGTTGCAGACCCCGCGCGAGTGGCCGGGCGGTGAGCTGGCCGACCGGCTGAGCGTCAGCCGGCGCACGGTGCGGCGGGACGTCGACCGGCTGCGTGAGCTGGGGTATCCGGTGCAGGCGACGCAGGGCGCGAGCGGGGGCTATCGCCTGGTCGCGGGGAAGGCGATGCCGCCGCTTGTCCTCGACGACGAGGAGGCGGTGGCCATCGCGGTGGGGCTGCGGGCCGGGGCCGGGCACGCCGTGGACGGCGTCGAGGAGGCGTCGGTGCGGGCGCTCGCGAAGCTGGAGCAGGTGCTGCCGTCACGCCTTCGGCACCGGGTGTCGGCGCTCGGGGCCGCGACGATGTCGCTCGCCACGGGGGACGGTGTGCGGATCGCGCCGGAGACGCTGACGGTGATGGCGTCGGCGACGGCCGCGCACGAGCAGTTGCGGTTCGCGTACGAGGCGAAGGACGGGACGCCGTCGCGGCGCCTCACCGAGCCGCACCGGCTCGTGTCGACGGGGCGGCGCTGGTACCTGGTCGCGTACGACCTGGAGCGGCAGGACTGGCGGACGTTCCGGGTGGACCGGGTGTCGGAGCCGTTCGCCACGGGGGTCCGTTTCACCGAGCGGATGCTGCCCGGTGGCAGCGCGGACGCCTATGTGCGGCGCAGTGTCCTTGCGCGGCCGCAGGAGAGGACGGCGTACGAGGTGGATGTGGTGTTCCACGCCCCGCCGGACCGGGTGGGTGGGCGGTTGCCCGCCTCCCTGGGCGAGTTGGTGCCTGTCGGTGCTGAACGGTGCCGTCTGCGGGGCACGGTGACGGAGCCCGTGGAGTGGGTGGCTGCGCGGCTCCTCTGGCTCGAGTGCGACTTCGTCGTGCACGGGCCGGAGGAACTGGTCGTGCGTGTGCGCGAGTTGGGCATGCGCCTGGTCCGGGCCGCCTCCGGCGTGGGGTAGGGCGTTGTTCGGCTCTCCGCCGGTGGGGGTGCCCCGCGCTCCGCGCGGGGTTTTCTCCCACCCTCCCCCAAGCTCTTAATGAGCAGGGGGGACCCCCTTCCCGTTTACTCCCGAACGGAAGCTCAACGCCGCGGCCAACCGGCGTCTGGGGTGCAGGACCCCTCGCGGCTGCGGGCGGCCATCCAGCCCAGCCGTGACCATCCCAGCCCAGCCCAGCCCGTCCGGCGATTGAGGACGAGGCGCGGAGCGCCGATAGGGGGTGACCGGCACCACCGGAAAGCGCACCGCCGCAAACCGGGGCCCAACGGGAACGAACCCCCCTGCTCGCCCCGCCGGCCTCAGGCGGCCGCGTCGAAGCCCGTGTCCCGAGCCAGCTTCTTCAGCTCAAGGAGTGCGTGCTTCTCGATCTGACGGATCCGCTCACGCGTGAGCCCGTGCTCCTTGCCGACCTCCGTCAGCGTCCGCTCGCGGCCGTCCACGATGCCGTACCGCATCTTGATGATGGAGGCGGTGCGCTGGTCGAGGCGGCCTATGAGGTCGTCCAGCTCCTCGCTGCGCAGGAGCGTGAGGACGGATTGCTCGGGGGAGACGGCGGAGGTGTCCTCCAGGAGGTCGCCGAACTGGGTGTCGCCCTCGTCGTCCACCGACATGTTCAGGGAGACGGGGTCGCGGGCCCAGTCGAGGACGTCGACCACGCGCTCGGGCGTGGACGCCAGCTCGGCGGCGATCTCCGTGGGCTCCGGCTCCCGGCCGTGCTCGCGGTTGAACTCGCGCTGCACGCGCCGGATCCGGCCCAGCTCCTCGACCAGGTGGACGGGCAGCCGGATGGTGCGTGACTGGTCGGCTATGGAGCGGGTGATGGCCTGGCGGATCCACCAGGTCGCGTACGTGGAGAACTTGAAGCCCTTGGCGTAGTCGAACTTCTCGACCGCGCGGACCAGGCCCGCGTTGCCCTCCTGGATCAGGTCGAGTAGGGGCAGGCCACTGCGCGGATAGCGCCGGGCCACGGCCACGACCAGGCGGAGGTTCGACCGGATGAAGACGTCCTTGGCGCGGTCGCCGTCGGCGACGAGGGCTTCGAGCTCCTCGCGCGAGGCGGTCACGGCCGACTCCTCCATCCCGTCGGCGTCGCGGCCCAGCACACCGTCCAGTATCTGCCGGGCATAGACGCCCGCCTCGATGATCTGGGACAGCTCGACCTCCTTGGCGGCGTCGAGCAGGGGGGTGCGTGCGATCTCGTCGAGGTACATGCCGACCAGGTCGCGGTCGGCGATCTCGCCGCCTACGGCGCGAACACTGCGTGCCGCGTCGGTCCCGCCGGTGGCGGCGGACTTACGACGGGCGACGGCACGGGTTGCCATGCGTGCTCCCTTGCGTGGTTGTCACTGGTCGGTCCGTCATGGACCGGTGGCCCTGATGGTCCGGGCCCGGGGGCCGGGCCTGTGGTGGACGGCACACCTTCCCAGGTGCTCTGCATCCGATGGAAACAACGACTGGAATCCGGACAGAATTCCCATGCCGCGCACCCGTTTTTGTGATCATGCAGTACCCTGTGCCGCCGCAGAGTGCGGGCCGTTGCCGTCGGAACGTACAGAGGTGCAGGTCAGACCGGGATCCGGGACCGATCCCGGAGCTCTCACCGACATCCGCAACCACCACGTACGTGAGACCGCCGTCACATCGACACGGCCTCTTTCCCGCCGGGTCCCACCGGAAGAGGGCCGCCTTTGGCCGCTCTCCCACCCAGAAGACGACCCGCGCCGCCTGATGGTTGCCCAGCGGGACAAATCCGGCATTCTCGGGTAGGACGTTTCAGCGGTACCGGTCCGAGAAACCGCTCGGACCAGGGGCCTAGTCCCCCAGACCGTTACGGCCGCCGATGGGGTCGCCTTAGCGTGCGGCCATGACCGACACGAGCAGAATCAGCCACGCCGGGGCCGTCGCCGCCCCCGGTGACAGCGGGATCCTCGACGAGGCCCTGCAGCGCCTGCACGCCTCAGGACCCGAGCGCATGGGGCGGCTCACCAACCACGGACCGATGGCCGTCGAGGCCCTGGTGCGGGGCGGACAGGGCCACACCGTGCACCGCTGGCTCGACTACTACCGCGCCAAGCTGGAGGACATGCCCGCGCCGGGGACGCCGGTCACCGACGCCGACTGGCGCACGGCCCTGGGCGATCCGCGGCGCGCCGCCGACTGGATCGGCTACTTCGAGCGTGCCCTCGCCGAGCGGCCCTGGCGCGAAGTGCTCGCCGCCTGGTGGCCGGTTCTCCTGCCGGGCATCTCGGGCGGCTCCACGCACCCGGTGATCCGCGTCGGCCACGCCGTGCGCAGCCTCCTCGGCCCCGGCGGCGAGACCGCGCCCCGCGTCGCCGAGCTGGCCCACGGCCTCGGCTACTGGGCCGCGCGGCACACCCCGCTGCCCCCGCGCACCCCCGTCGTCCTGCCGTCGTCGGCCGGGGCGGCCGACGCGCTCGCCGCGGTGGAGCGGATCCCGGTGCAGGACGGCAGCCTGCCGGACCGCTTCGCCCAGCTCACCCAGGTCCCGGCGTGGCCCGGGAGCACCCCCGGCGGCTCGGCACACCCCGACCCCGAGGCCGCCCGCGCCCGCCTCGCCGACCTCGTCACCGCCGCCGTGCACCGCTTCGCCTCCCACGGTCACGGCGAGCCGATCATGCTGGTGCACGCGGCGACCGCCCCCAACGCCGTCCTGCGCACCCTGCCCGCGCTCCCCCGCGAGCTGTGGCCCGCCTCCCTGGACGCGGCCTGGGCGGCGAGCGCGGCGGTGACCGCGGCCTACTCGCCGGCCACCCCGGAGACGTACCGGGAAGCCGACTCGGAAGCGGGCCGCAGCACCTTCGACGAGGTCTTCGCGCGGGCCGCCGCGCACGGCGACGACCACACGATCAAGTTCGCGGACACCGCCCTGGACGTGGGCGACCGCCTGGCGCGGGCCGCCGCGCTGCGGGGCGTGGAGCTCAACCCGCCCACGCTCTGAACGAGTCGAAGCGCCCCGCCTCGCGGCGAACCGCACGCCGGGGGCGGGCGGGGCGCGGCGGCGTGTGCGGCCGGGCCCCGCTCCGGGCACACGAGGCACACGAGGAGGCACGCTCCGGGGGACATACGGGCACCGCTCCGGGGGACACAGAAAGGCCTCGTACAGTGGGATACATGGACACGCCATCCACCGCGACCGCGAACGCCGCGGACACCACAGGACCGCGCTGGCTCGATGACGAGGAACAGCGCACCTGGCTGGCGTACATACACGCCTCCACGCTCCTGGAGGACTTCCTCGACCGGCAGCTCCAGCGCGACGCGGGCATGCCGCACGTCTACTACGGCCTGCTGGTGCAGCTGTCCGCCGCACCCCGGCGCCGCCTGCGCATGACCGAGCTGGCGAAGAGCTCGAAGATCACCCGGTCCCGGCTCTCGCACGCGATCGCGCGCCTGGAGAAGAGCGGCTGGGTGCGGCGCGAGGACTGCGCGACGGACAAGCGCGGGCAGTTCGCGATCCTCACGGACGAGGGCTTCGAGGTGCTGCGCCAGACCGCTCCGGGGCATGTGCACGCGGTGCGCCAGGCCCTCTTCGACCGGCTGAGCCCCCAACAGCAGAAGTCCCTCGGCGAGATCATGAGGATCGTCGCCGAGGGACTTCAGCCCAAGGACGTGGGGGCGGACCTGCCCTGGCTCCGCTAGGAGCGCCGGGCAGGTCCGGCCCGCCGTGTCATGCGGTGGTACGTGGCGTCAGTGCGCCACGACCGGGATCTTCACCGCGTCCTCGACGCCCTCACCATCGCTGGAGGCCGTCGCGGAGCCGTCGTCGGCACCGGTGTTGACCAGGACGAAGGCGATCGCCGACGCCACCACGAGGATGCCGACCGCCCACCAGATGGCGGTGGTGTAGCCCTCCACCATGGACTGGGCGGCGAGCAGCTTCTGCGCCGCCGGGGTGGTGGCGGAGGCCGCGTGGTCGGTGAGGTACGCGGTGGTCGCGGAGGCCGCGATGGTGTTGAGCAGGGCCGTGCCGATGGCGCCGCCGACCTGCTGCGAGGTGTTGACCATCGCGGAGGCGACACCGGCGTCACGCGGCTCGACGCCGTGCGTGGCCAGCGACATGGCGGGCATGAACGCCGTACCCATGCCGAGGCCCAGCATCAGCTGCGCGGGCAGGATCAGACCGGCGTACGAGGTGTCGACCTCCAGCTGCGTCAGGAGCAGCATGCCGACGGCGGCGAGCAGGAAGCCGGGACCCATCAGCAGGCGCGGCGCGACGCGGGTCATCAGGCGGGTTCCGATCTGCGTCGAGCCCACGATCATGCCGATGATCATCGGCAGGAACGCGAAGCCCGTCTTGACCGGCGAGAAGCCCTTGACGATCTGCAGGTAGTACGTGAGGAACAGGAACAGGCCGAACATCGCGATGATCGCGAGGCCGAGGGAGAGGTAGACGCCACCTCGGTTGCGCTCGGTCAGGACGCGCAGCGGGAGCAGCGGCGACTTGACCTTGGACTCGGTGACGGCGAACGCGGCGAGCAGAACGACGGAGGCGACGAACATGGTCATGGTCACGGCGTCGGTCCAGCCGTCGGACTCGGCGCGCGTGAAGCCGTAGACGAGCGCGACCAGACCGAGGGTGGACAGGACCACGCCGGGGATGTCGAGCGGCGAGCGGTTGCGGCCCTCGGCGGGCTCACGGACCACGAAGTACGCGCCGACGGCGGCGATGATCGCGAACGGGATGTTCACGAAGAACGTCCAGCGCCAGTTCAGGTACTCGGTGAGGAAGCCGCCGAGGATCAGGCCGACGGCGCCACCGCCACCGGCGATCGCACCGTAGATGCCGAACGCCTTGGCGCGCTCCTTGGCCTCGGTGAACATCACCGCGATCAGCGACAGGGCGGCGGGCGCGAGCAGCGCGCCGAACAGACCCTGCAGCGCGCGGGCGCCGAGCATCATGGCCTCGCCGGTCGCGGCGCCGCCGAGGGCGGAGGCCGCGGCGAAGCCGATGAGGCCGGTCACGAAGGTGCGCTTACGGCCCCACAGGTCGGAGATGCGGCCGCCGAACAGGAGCAGACCGCCGAAGGCGAGGGCGTAGGCCGTGATCACCCACTGCTTGTTGCCCTCGGATATGCCGAGATCCTCCTGGGCGGACGGCAGCGCGATGTTCACGATGGTCGCGTCGAGCACCACCATGAGCTGCGCGATCGCGATGAAGGCGAGCGCCTTCCAGCGCATGGGGTCGGGAGCGGGTGAGGTGACGGGTGATTGAGACATGGGTGGGTCCACCTAGGAAGACAAAGAGGTGATTACGGGAGATAAGAGACACCCGATGGGCGTGCGAGCACATGGGCCTCTGGTCCTGAGGCCGGGTCCTACTTTTGACCCAGACCCTCCTCGCTGATGCGCGGCTGCCGCTGCCGCCGCTGGTCGTGGTCGCGGCGCAGCTCCTCCAACGTCGCGGCGTGCCCCGGGAGTTCGGAGCGGGCCGGTGCCATCAGGCCGTCCAGGAACAGCTGGAGATGGCGGTGGACGAACTGGTCGAAGTCCACCAGGCAGCCGGCGCCGGGCAGCGGCCTGGTCAGTTGGGAGAGGGCGACCATCAGATCCCCGACGGCGATGTCGGTACGCAGCTGCCCGACGGCGCGACCTCGCGCCATCAGCCCTTCGACGGCGTCTTCGAGCCGGACACGGGCGGCGTGCAGATCGGGATGGTCGGGGTCGATGTCCTCGTGGAGGATCGGGCAGAGGGCGCCGATGCGCTCGTCCACCGCGGCGTGGACGAAGGCCCGCAGCGCCTCGAAGGCGGCCCCGGGGTCGGCCTCGGCGGCCGCGGTCGCCTCGTCGGCCTGGGCCGTGATGCGGTCGGTGACCCACAGGACGACGTGGTGCACGAGTTCGCCGCGGTCGGGGAAGTGGCGGTAGACCGTGGCGTTGCCGACTCCGGCGCGGCGCGCGATCTCGTCCAGGGGCACGTCGGGGCCCTGCTCGACGAACATCTCGCGGGCGGCGGTGACGATCCGCTCCCGGTTGCGCAGGGCGTCGGCCCGCGGACGGGATACACGGCGCTGCGCGGCGGTGGCGGTTTCCACGGCGAACACTCCCCTAAGCGGTCAAAGGCCTCAGGCTCGCAGGGCTCGCGACGGCGGGTCCAACGATTTTCCCGGTGGGAGAACTGAGGTGCGCGATCCGGGGAGTGGATCCCCGTTTCGCACGGACACCGGTCTAAACGGGGAAACGATCCCCGCTTATTTCCCGACCCTGATGTGACCTGAGTCACATCTCATGCCACCCCCTCCCACCGGCGGAAACCCACGATCGGTCGCGCTCAGCGAGCGCCCGCGCACACCCCGGCACAGGGTGAGCGAACAGGGTGCAGCCAGGACCGGCGGCTGCCGCGGAGTGGAGGGCTCACGCATGCAGCAGCCGACCCCGAAGCCGATAGCCCGCCCCCGCCCGCGCGATCGGGCGGCCCGGGCGGCCCGTCGGGTCCCGCCGCGCACGGCGGCCCTCGCCGGGCTCACGGCCCTCGCCCTGGCGGTGACCGCGTCGGCGAGCACCGGACGGCTGATGGCCGAGACGCCGTCGGCCGCGGGGTCCACGGCGCAGGCGCGGCCGACCGCCCTCGGCCCGTGCATGATCAGCGGGGACCTCGGGGTGCAGATGCCCGAGGGCATCCCCACGGGCCCCGGCTACGCCCGCTCCACCGGCACGGTGCGGGCCCTGAACCTGATGATCGACTTCTCCGACGCCCCCGGCGAGGGCTCCGCGCTCGACCGGCTCGGGGAGTTCTTCCCGCAGACCACGGACTGGTTCCGCACCAGCTCCTACGGCCGCGTGGACTACCGCGCGGAGGCGCCCGTCCAGGACTGGCTGCGGATGCCGAAGCCCTTCAAGAAGTACGGGATAGAGCGCGGCGCCCCCTTCGACCCCGGCTACCGGGAGCTGGTCGACGACATCGTGGCCGCGGCCGACGCCGACGTGGACTTCTCGGAGTACGACCTGGTGAACGTCCTCGTCACCCCGAACGCGGGCCCCTCCGCGCTCGACACGGTCCTGTCGGTGACGTTCGCGGGCAACCATGAGGCGCCCGTCGCCGACGGCGTGCCGGTCTCCAACGCGTCCTTCGTCTACAGCCGCCAGGACGACGGCTCCGGCAGCTACGACCAGACCGGCTACCGCGTGCTCCCGCACGAGAACGGCCACGTCTTCGGCCTGCCCGACCTGTACACGCAGGACGGCGGGGGCGCGGTCGGCCACTGGGACATCATGAGCGAGGACTGGGGCGCCGGGAACGACCTGCTCGCCTGGCACAAGTGGAAGCTGGGCTGGCTCGACGACACCCAGGTGCACTGCGCCGCCTCCCCCGGCACCACGGAACACCTGCTCAGCCCGCTGGCCGGGAACGGCGGCACGAAGCTCGCCTTCATCCCCCTCACCAAGAAGACCGGCTACGCCGTCGAGGTCCGCACCCAGGCGGGCAACGACGAGGCCGTCTGCCGCCCCGGCGTCCTCATCTACCGCGTCGACGCCGACGTCGACACCGGCCGCGGCCCCATCACGGTCTCCGACGCCACCCGCGACAGCGGCGGCTGCACCCGCAGCCCCAACGTCCACGCCGAACTCTCGGACGCCCCCTACACCCCCGGCGAAACGTTCCGGGACCGGGAGGCGGGGGTGCGGGTCACCGTCGCGGGGGCGGATCTGGAGGGGAATTACCGGGTGCACATCACGCGTACCTCCGACTGAATCACGGCGCCTGTCTCCCCCAACCCACTAGTTTGCACAGGGGAATTGACGCTACGCTGACCACAGGCGTACGCACCTCTCCCTCAGCCACGACCAGGCGAGGGTGGGAACAGCAAACGGGGGAGCCATGGGCTCAGAGGAAGACGCGGGCCGGCGCATGCAACTGGCCCAGACGGATCCGGCGTGGGGCGGTGCCGGGGAGACGTCACTGGCGAGTTCGGCGACGGACAAGGAGCGCGCCGCCCGGTTCATGGAGAACCGGCTGCTGCCGGACACGAAGGCCGCCGGACAGATGGCCGAGGGCGGCGGCCAGGTGCACGCGCCGTTGGCCGGTCCGGGCTCCCCGCAGGGAGGCATGGGGAAGCCCGACACGGGCCTGAGCGGCGACCTGTCGAGCTGGGCCACGCACAAGGGGCTCTCCGACGCCATGGCGGTGTGGCAGGGCCAGACCTCGGCACTGCTCACACGTCTGCACGAGGAGATGAACGGGCTGCGCGGCGCGAAGAACGCCCTGCACTCCCCTGACGTCGGCATCGGTACCCAAGTCGCAGGCATAGGTGTGCTGCGGCGACCGGCCAGCGCGTTCGACGGCATGTGACGTCCGGAGGGGGAGCGGGACCGTGGCACTGACATATCAAGACGTGATGACCGCCGATCTGTCGCCACTGTCGGACGTGTCCGACGCCTGGCGGAAGATGGGTGACCGATTCGGCGAACTCAAGGACGACTACGAGAAGTTGGTGCCGCGGGCGCTGGCCAACGGCAAGTGGGAGGGTGAGGCCTTCCGCGCCCACCAGAAGAGCGCGACGGCAACGGGGTTCGAGTACGCGGCTGCCAGACAGGAGGCACTGGCCCTCGCCAGCCTGCTGAAGCAGGCGCACACCAAGCTGACCGGGATGCAGAAGTCCCTGCGGGACCTGGTCGCCGACGCCGAGGCGAAGGACTTCAAGGTCGACAGCTCGGGCAGGGCCACGTACGTCGGCCTCGACAAGCACTCCGCGGGCGGCAGCACCGACAACGATCCCGACTACGCGGCCGTGATGGCCAAGGCTCGCGGTGCGGCGCAGGAGTGGACCGAGCGGATCGCCGACACGGTACGGGCCGTGGACGACGCCGACCAGAGTGTGCGCCGGGCCCTGACGCGCGCGGCGGGCGGCGACCCCGCGAAGCGCGGCGGCTCCATCGGCTTCAACCCCTACGCCGACGGGAACCTGGACAAGCCCTGCGTCGCCCCCTCGGGCGATGCCTCGTCGGACGGCACATCGTGGCGGGCCGACGGGAGTGTCGTCCTCACCGGACCCGGCATCGACTACGCCGTCTCCGGGCCGGGTTACGGCAGACAAGGCATGGTCAAGCTGGCGGCCGACGGGTTCCATCTGACCGCGGACGGGAAGATCACCGACGGGCACCGGACGTTCTCCGGCATCGCCGACGTGTATGGCGGGGCCAGGGTCACGGGGGGCCTCGACATCTCCAACGCCGGAGTCAACCTCAACGGCGAAGCGTCTGCGGGGGCCCGGGGCATGGTCGAGGGGCGGGCGGAAGCGGGGAACTTCGGTGTCTACGGCCGGGGGACCGGGTTCGCGGGGGCCGAGGCCTCGGGCGAAGCGAAGGCCGGCTTGGACGGGTTCGCGATCGGGGGAAAGCTGTTCGCCGGGGCGAAAGGCGGGGTTGCCGGAGGCGGCGACCTCGGCGGCATCGGCCTGGGCGCCACGGCCGAGGGCTGGAAGGGGGCCGGCGTGGAGGGCAAGCTGCTCTTCAGGGACGAGGACGGAAAGTACAAAATCGGCGCCAAGGCCGGTCTCGGGCCCGGCGCCGTCGGCCTCGAGATCACGGTGGAGCCGGGCAAGGTGGTGGACACCGCCAAGGATGCGGCCGGAGTGCTCGGGGACGGTGCCGAGAAGGTCAGGGACATAGCGGGTGGGGTCACGGACGGGCTGCGCAGCCTGCGGCCCTGATCCCGGTCCGATGCGGCGTACCCGCACCAACGGCAGCCCCACGCCCCCGCTCACGGAAGCGAGAACTCCATGTCCAGCCCCATACCCGCCCTCCTTGAACTACGGCTCCCGGAGAGCTGGCAGGCGGCGCCCCCGGAGCTGGTGGGCGTCCCGGACGCCTCCTTCGTCGCGGTCCACGCGCATCCGGACGGGGGTTTCACCGCCAACGTGACCGTCGACAGCGCATACCGGCCGGACACGGCGACTCTGGCCGAGATCGGTGACGAGTCAGTGGCGGACCTGAGCACGGTCACCGAGTCGCTGGACGTCACAAGCCGCCATGAGATCGGCTCCGCCGAGGCCCCCGGCCTCACGCAGACCCTGGCCCTCACCACCGTCGTGAACGGCGTGCGCCGCGAACTCACGCAGTCCCAGGTGTACCTGTCCCTCCTTGACATCCACGCCCCGGACCGCCGCATGGTGGTCCGGCTGATCCTGACCGCCACCACGGCCCAGCACGACGACGTCCTGGAGGACTTCCGGGACATCGTGGCCACGGTGCGGCCCAAGTAGGTTGCTCCCATGGGTATCTTCAGCCGCTTCGCACGCGTCACCCACCCGCCCGACGGCATCGCATCACCCTCCACGCCGGAGGAGGTCATCGAGGCGCTGCTCGACCTCAACGGGCCCGACGCCCCCTGGACCGTGCGCGACGGAGGTCCGGACGAGGGCGCCGACCTGGTGGCGGACTGGCACTGCACGGACCCCGCCTGGCGCAAGTACTTCTACCGGGTCAGGGAGGAGTCGGTCCTGCAGACGCGGATGCGTCTGATGCCGGACGAGTGTCAGGTCCGATCCCTGGACTACCAGTGGCAGTTGGGCAACGAGTCCGGCGACATCTACACCTGGGGCCGCGGCCAGTACCGGTTCGTGTCCCCCGCCTGGGCGCTCGAACGCGGACCGGGAGGAAGGCCTCGGTTCGAGAGACTGGACAGGACCGATACCGCGGACCTGAAGAACCCGCTGCGGGACGCGGTGCTCGGCGCGGGCTGGTCCTGGAGGGCCTGCGTGTCGAAACTCTGATCGCGCCCGCGCGCCGCAACGCTCACGCCGCCACAGCCCCCGGCACCGTCTCCCGCACCTGGCGCAGGAACACCGCGTTGCTGGGCGTGCGTCGGATGTGTTCGAGGAGGGCTTCCAGGCCGCCGCTGGTCTCGCGGGTGTGGAGGGCGCGACGGAGGCCGCGCAGGGCGGTCAACTCCGTGGGCGGTACGAGGAGTTCCTCGCGGCGGGTGCCGGACGGGGTGACGTCGATGGCCGGGAAGACGCGGCGGTCGGCGAGGGTGCGGTCCAGGCGCAGTTCCATGTTGCCCGTGGACTTGAGCTCTTCGAAGTAGTAGTCGTCGGCGCGGGAGCCGGTGTCGACCAGGGCGGTGGCGAGGATGGTCAGGGAGCCGCCCTCCTCGGCCAGGCGGGCGGCGCCGAAGAGGCGCTTGGGGCCCTGGACGGAGCCCGCGTCGACGCCGCCGCTGAGGGTGCGGCCGCCGGACGCGGCGGAGTTGTTGTAGGCGCGGCACAGGCGGGTCAGGGAGTCGAAGAGCATCACGACGTCGCGGCCCTCCTCGACGAGCCGCTTGGCGCGTTCGACGGCGAGTTCGGCGAGGGCGATGTGTGCCTTCGGCGGCCGGTCGAAGGTGGAGGCGAGGACTTCGCCGCGTACGGAGCGCCGCATGTCGGTGACCTCCTCGGGCCGTTCGTCCAGGAGGACGACCATGAGGTGGCACTCGGGGTGGTTCTCGGCGACGGCGGCGGCGAGCTGCTTGAGCAGGACGGTCTTGCCGGTGCGCGGCGGCGCGACGATCAGGCCGCGCTGCCCCTTGCCGACGGGCGCGACGAGGTCGATGACGCGGGTCGCGAAGGCGCCGGGGGCGTTGCCCGGCCGTTCCAGGCGCAGCCGCTCGCGCGGGTGCAGCGGGGTGAGGTCGGCGAACTCGGTTCGGGAGCCGGGCGCTTGGGGCGCGCGGCCGTTCACGCGGGCGACGTCGGTGAGCACGCGTGGCTTCTCACCGCAGGTGCCCTCGACGAAGTCGCCGGTGCGCAGGCCGAGTCGGCGGACGAGGGCGGCCGGGACGAGCACGTCGTCCGGGCCGGGGAGGCAACCGGCGGCGCGCAGATGTCCGTTGGGCGCGCGGTTCGTACGGGTGGGTGCGATGTCCAGGACACCGCTGTGGAGGATCTGGCTGGTCATGAGTGTGGGTCCTTTCGCGGACATGCGAATGAAGGGGCCCGCGCGGCGGAGAGTTCACGCCTGGTACGACGGGCGATCGGCGGGAGCGTGGCCGACGGAACGCGGACCACGAGCGAGCCGTGAAGGGGACGAGACCCGGTACGGGGTGGAGCCGAGGGGGTGGAGCAGGTGGTGCTGGGGTGGTGAGGTTGTGCGTGGAGACTGGGGCGGAGAAGTTCAGCGCCCGAGAGAACGGCTGCACCCGAAACGGGGAAAGAAGCACCGGCGCCCAGAGCGGGCGTACACACGTGCTGTCCGCACCGTAGCACACCGACGGCGCCAACGGCGCAATCCGCCGAGGATCTTGAGCCTCCGCACGCCCGGTGACGCTACGTACGTGATCCAGTACGTTCAGTACTCGTAAGGGGCACCACCCCCGAACCGCGTCGGCCGATGCCCCTGAGCGCGTCGGCCGGCGCACGGACAGCCCGTCCCACAACTGACCGCCCCGCCCGACTGCGCCCCCCACGGGCAGCCGGGCGGGGGTGGGCACGGGCGGCGGGAGGGTCGCACGCGGAACCAGAACGCCGCGTGCGGCCCTGGCTGCCGGGCCCACGAGGGACAAAGGCCCCCAGAACCCCCCATCACCGCAAGAGAGTCGACAACTCAGGCCGATCGCCCTGCCGTTCGGGACCCGCCCCGCCGTACCGTTCTCCCATGCCCGAACTCCAGCGCCTGCGCCCCGACCACGCCCCGGCCCTGCTCGCCTTCGAACGGGAGAACCGCGCGTACTTCGCCGCGTCGGTACCGGACCGCGGCGACGCCTACTTCGCCGAGTTCGACGCACGGCACGCGGCGCTCCTGGCCGAGCAGGAGGCCGGGGACTGTCACTTCCACGTCCTCGTGGGCGGCGACGGCGAGATCTTCGGGCGGGTCAACCTCGTGGACGTGGCGGAAGGATCGGCCGAACTCGGCTACCGCATCGCCGAGAAGGCCGCCCGGCAGGGCCTCGCCACGTCCGCCGTGGAGAAGGTGTGCGCCCTCGCGGCCACCGAGTACGGCCTGACGTCCCTGCGCGCCTCGACGACCCACGACAATCCCGGCTCCGAGGCGGTCCTCGCCCGCTGCGGCTTCGTCCCGGCGGGCGAGATCGAGCTCGACGGCCGCCCCGGGATCACGTACACCCGGGACCTCACGGGCGTCGCCCGGACCGGGGCCGTGTCCGGGCGACGGTACACCGCGTGAGGACGTTCGCTGGAACGAACGCTCTCTTCAGCGCACCTCGTTCAGCAGAAGCGGCCCGCTAGAGGAAGCTGACGTTCTGCGCCAGCGCCAGCCGCCCCGAGTAGTTGACGGTGTTCGTCGCGGACCGCATGTACGCCCGCCACGCGTCCGACCCGGACTCCCGCCCGCCGCCGGTCTCCTTCTCGCCGCCGAACGCCCCGCCGATCTCGGCCCCGCTGGTGCCGATGTTGACGTTGGCGATGCCGCAGTCGGACCCCTCGGCGGACAGGAACAGCTCGGCCTCGGCCTGGTCGCGGGTGAAGATGCTGGAGGACAGGCCCTGCGGCACGTCGTTGTGCAGGGCGATGGCCTCCTCCAGGGTCTCGTACGTCATGACGTACAGGATCGGCGCGAAGGTCTCCTCGCGGACGACGCCGGTCTGCGCGCCGACGCGGACGATCACCGGCTCGACGTACGCGGCGTCGGGCGCGATGTCCGCGAACCGGCGGCCGCCGCCCGCGAGCACCTTGCCGCCTTCGGCCTGGGCGCGGGCCACGGACTCCTGCATGCGGTCGAGCGCGGCGGTGGAGATCAGCGGCCCGACGAGGGTCGCGTCGTCGAAGGGGTCGCCGACGGGCAGCTTGGCGTAGGCGGCGGTGAGCCGGGCCACGAGGGTGTCGGCGATGTCGCGGTGCACGATGAGGCGGCGCAGCGTGGTGCACCGCTGCCCGGCCGTGCCCGCCGCCGCGAACACGATGCCCTGCACGGCGAGGTCCAGGTCGGCGGAGGGCGCGACGACGGCGGCGTTGTTGCCGCCGAGTTCGAGCAGCGTCCGGCCGAAGCGGGCGGCGACGCGCGGTCCCACCTCGCGTCCCATCCGCGTGGACCCGGTGGCGCTGACGAGCGCGACCCGGGAGTCGTCGACGAGCTGTTCGCCGACGGCCCGGTCGCCGATGACGAGCCGGTGCACGCCGTCGGGCGCGCCGACGTCCTCGGCCGCCCGGTCGAGCAGCCGCGCGCAGGCCAGCGAGATCAGCGGGGTCAGCTCGGACGGCTTCCAGACGACGGTGTCGCCGCAGGCCAGGGCCACGGCGGTGTTCCAGGACCAGACGGCACAGGGGAAGTTGAACGCGGAGACGACCCCGACGACGCCCAGCGGGTGCCAGGTCTCGGCGAGCCGGTGCCCGGGCCGCTCGGAGGCGATGGTCCGCCCGTACAGCTGCCGGGACAGACCCACCGCGAAGTCGCAGATGTCGATCATCTCCTGGACCTCGCCGAGCGCCTCGGAGCGGATCTTGCCCGCCTCGACGGTGACGAGGTCGGCGAGGTCGCTCTTGTGCGTGCGCAGCAACTCGCCGAGGCGGCGCACCAGTTCGCCCCGGATCGGGGCCGGGGTGGACCGCCACACGAGGAAGGCGCGGTGCGCGTCGGCGACGGCCTCCTCGACGCCGGCCGCGCTCGCGGCGGGCACGGGGAACAGGCGCTCACCGGTGATCGGCGTGCGCGCGTGACAGACCTCGCGCTCGGATCCGCCGCCGCCCACGGCTTCGTCGAGCGTGACGCCGACGCGGTCGAGGGCGGCGCGGGCCCTGGTACGGAGGTCGTCGGTGGTGGGGAGGGTGCGGGGCATGGGGCTCCTTGAGTCGAGGGGTGCGGGCCGGGGGCCGTGAGGCTGGACGGACGGGCTGGGCGAGGCGGGGGCCGGGCTCAGGTGCGGTCGGGCCGGGCTCGGCTCGGGCTCGGGGCCGGGCTCAGGCGGGCGGCGGCACCTCCACCCGGTCGAGCCGCAGCTCCTGGGCGACCCGCCCGAGGGACCGTTCCTGCTGCCCCTCGTACAGGGCGAACGGATCGAGTACGTCCCGGCCGACGGCGCCGGACAGCCAGTCGCTGTCGTACGCGGCGCCCGCCTCGCCGTCCTTGCGGGTGCCGGAGCCGTCCAGGTTGGACTGGAAGATCCCGGCGGCGGACCGGGGCAGGAAGTCCTCGTACACGATCGGGTCGGCGCGCACCCAGCCCTCGCGGAGCAGCCCGGGCAGGTCCTGCGGCGGGGTGCGGCCGTCGCGGGGCCTGTCGGCGACGACGTGGTACGTGAAGTGGGCGAGGCCGCACGCGGCGAGGGCGTGCTCGGTGCGGGGGAAGTGGTCGGGCCAGAGGGCGCGGGCGCGGTCGGCGCGGGTGTCGGCGGGCCCCTCCGCGTCGAGCCGCGCGAGCAGCTCGTCGTAGCGCGCACGCCCCCGCCTGCTGAGCGCGATCCCCCGCGCCTCGACCTCCCCGAACCGCACCCGCAGCGCCCCCGGGACCACGCTTCCGTCCGGCTGCCGCATGGCGCGCGGCTCGTCCAGGGCGCGGAAGGAGGTCTGGCGGAGCAGCACGTCGGGCCCGTCCCACTTCGGCGGCCCCTGGATGGCGTCGATCATCCGGACGCCGCGCTCTGTCATGCGCCGGTACAGCTCGTCGATGTCGAGGACGCGCGGGGTCAGATGGTTGATGTGGGTGCTGCGTACGCCCCCGATGTCCGCGGCGACGGCGGAGACCCGCTCCAGCGTCTCGTACCACGCCCGGTCGACCGGCTCGGGCGACAACTCGAAGGCCCTGACGGCGAGTTGCAGGAACCGCTCGGCGTCGCCGCCCGGCAGTCCCTGCTCCGCCTCGGCCCGGTCGGCGAGGGCGAGCAGCTCGGCGGGGAACAACTCCCGCTCCCCCAGGAACCGTTCGAGCCTGGCCCGCAGGTCGGCGTCGAAGAAGCGGGGGTCGGCCGGGGTGAGCAGCGAGGTGAAGACGCGGAAGGGGTTGCGGGCCAGCTCGACGCCGTCGACCGGGCGGAAGGCGGTGGACACGACGGGCACGGCGCTGGCGGCGGCCTCGCGCAGGTCGTAGAACCCGACGGGCCGCATCCCGAGGGCTCCGAAGACCCGGCCGACCTGCGCCAGCTCGGCGGGCGTCCCGACCCGGATGGCCCCGTGCCGCTCGGCGGTGACCCGCCCGATCGCCCCGAGCCGCTCGGCGTCCGCGCCGCGCTCGCGCAGCACGTCCTCGTTCACCTCGCGCGAGACGTCGACGAGGGTGGTGTACGCGGGGACCTCGCGCCCGTACATGGTGGAGAGGCGGGCGGCGAAGGCGGCGCGGAGCTGCCATGGGGTGAGCCAGGCGGCCCCTTGCGGGACGGTGCCGGACACCTCGCGCGCTGCCTGATGCTCCATCACGTTGCCTCCCTGTCGGTCAGTTGCCGCAGTTCCTGCCGTTCCTGCGATTCCCGCTCGTCACACGACGTGGGCCTCGGGGCGGCCGCCGGTGGCCGCGCCGCCGTCGCCGTCGCGGAAGCGGTCCGCGCCGAGCGGGGTGACGTCGACGACCGGCCGCCGCCCGAGGAAAAGATCCCGTACAACCTCTCCCGCAGCGGGGGCCTGAAGGAACCCGTGCCCCGAAAACCCGGTGGCGTAAAGGAAGTTGGAGACGCGCGCGTCCCGTCCGATGAGGGCGTTCCGGTCGGGCGTGACCTCGTAGAGGCCGGCCCACCCCCCGGCGATCTCCAGGTCGGCGAGGGCGGGGGCGCGCCGCCGCGCCACGTCCCGGAACAGCTCGAGCCAGTCCGGGGTCCAGGTGGTGTCGAACCCCTCCTCCTGGGCGGGGTCGGCGAGCCCGACGAGCAGGCCGTCGTCGCTGTTGTGGAAGTAGGCGGTCGAGGAGAAGTCGATGGTGAAGGGGATGCGCGGGGCGGGTGGGTCGAGCGGCCGGGTGAGGGCGATCTGCCGTCGCAGGGGCCGCACCGGCAGCCGCACCCCGGCCGCCTCGCCGACCCCGGCGGACCAGGCTCCGGCGGCGCACACCAGGGTGGAGCAGGGGATGACGCCGCGGTCGGTGCGGACGGCGGTGACGCGCCCGCCGGCGTCGTCGAGGTCCACGCCGGTGACCGTGGTGCCGGTGCGGAACCGGACCCCGGCGCGGGCGGCGGCGCGGGCGTAGCCCTGGATGACGAGGCCGGGGCGGGCGTGGCCGTCGTCCGGCGAGTGGACGGCGCCGACGAGGCCCTCGGTGCGTACGTACGGACACAGCGCGCGTGCGCGTTCCGGGCTGATGACGCGGCTGGGCACGCCCAGGGCGTTCTGCGTGGCGACGCTCTCCTCGAACGCGGCGAGATCCGCTTCGTCACTGAGCAGGAACAGATACCCGGCCCGCTCCAGGCGGATGTCGCCGCCGGGCCTGCGCCCGAAGTCGCCGTACGCCCTGAGGCTCCGCAGCCCCAGCTCGATGTTGACCGGGTCGGAGAACTGCGCCCGCACCCCGCCGATCGGCTTGCCCGAACTGCCGCACCCGAGCGTGCCGCGCTCGACGACGACGATGTCCCCGACCCCGGCCTCGGCGAGGTGGAAGGCGATGGAGACGCCCATGACGCCGCCGCCGACGATGACGAGGGAGGGGGTGTCGGGCAGGTCGGACGGGTCGGGCTGGCCGGACGGGTCAGGGGTACCGGATGGTGCGGCCGACGCAGAGGTCAAGGTGCGATCCCTCCCACTCAACACAGGTTCGACACAGGTGCGACGCGGACTGCTGATGACCGGTGATCAGGCGCTGGAACGATCTCTCCCCATCGTGCAGCAGGATGCCCCGCCACGTCAGCAGGGCCCCTCGAAACACCGTCCGCCTGGTCCCCTCGCTCGCTCGATGTCACGTGCGGCGGGCGTTGCCTCGACGTGCTGTGGGGCAACCTGCGGGGCAAACACCCGTTCACGCTCGTCCTGCGGGATCCAGGACCCTTCCTACCGTTGCCGTGTGCAAAAGTGGAGCGATGGACCGGTTGGCGATCTATGAGACCTCCTCTGGCGGCAGCCCCGCGTTTCTCACGCTCACGCTCTTCGGGGAACTGGACGTCATGAACGTCGGCCAACTCAGTGATGCCGTCGTGCGCGAGCTGAAGGCAGGCCACCGGCATCTGCTGCTCGACCTGAACGAGATCACGTACTGCGACAACGGCAGCCTCTTCACGCTGCTGGGGATGCGCCACGCCGCCGGCCACGCCGGCGGCAGCCTCGCTCTCACCTCCGCGAGCAAGTCCGTCCACGAAGCCCTCGACCGATCCGGACTGCGCGACCTCTTGCCCTTCACTCGGTAGCACCGGGCCTCGACCCCGGCTGCGGCAGGGAGATGCCCCGTCCGGCGCGCCCGGGCGGGGCAGAGCGGGCGACTGGACGGGCTCGGTCAGAGCCACATCATGCGCGGTCACCTCTCGAGGGATGCGCAACTCTCCGTCGACGCCCTGATGTTGGAGACAGGGTGACCTTGACCGGATGTGAAACTCGTGAGGATAGTGTGACTGTTCCATGGATGGCTTGTTCGCAGCCCGAGGGGGAGAACTCATGAAGGCACGTACTACTTTCCAAGGCATCGTTGTCGGCATCGCGGCCACAACCGCGGTGCTCAGCGGGACGACGGCACAGGCGGCGGCCTCCGAGGCCGAACCCACCTGCTCGTATCCTTCGGTCTGCTTCATCCACGGCGGAGAAATGGTCGACGAGTACTACCACGTGTCCGGCTGGCAGTACCTGCCGATCCCGCTGCCCGCTCCGCTCCGGGTCGTGAACACGCGTCATGAGACGGTCTGGATCGGCGACAGCAAGGGTGGCGCCCAGTGCATCCAGCCCGAGTCGGCCGTCGACATCCCGTTCGGCACCATCGAAGCCGTGCGGGTCGACGACTCGGTCGAGTGCGACCTCACCTGATTTCATCGCCCGGAAACCCGCACGCGGATGCCCGCCGGGGAGATCACCGTCGTAGTGATCGCCTCAGCGGTGCTCAGCGGCAACCATCGCCCCACCAGGTGCCGGGGATGCGGGCCGCCACGCCGGTAACAACTCCACAACACCCTCCCCGCCTTCCACAACCGCCACTCTCTGCCACTGGTCTCCCCTGCACCGAGATCCGGACCAACAGGTATCCGAACCCAAGGCCAACGTCCGGCGAACTCATCGAGACACCGCAGGAGACACCGACCCATGCCCCATCAGGAGCACAGCACCACCCCGCACAGACGCGGCCGCCCCCACCTCGCCGCCGCCATCGGCGTGGCAGCCGCGCTGACCGGCGGGCTGCTCATGGTCGCCGCCCCCGCGGCGACGGCGGCGCCGAAGGCGGACCTTCCGGCCGCGGACGCCGACTTCAACGGTGACGGCTACGCCGACGTGGCCGCGTCCGCGCCCACCGCCTCCGTGAACGGCAAGAAGCACGCGGGCACCGTCTCCGTGATCTACGGGAAGGCGACCGGCGCCGGCCGCACCACGACGTACTCCCAGAACAGCCCGGGGGTGCCCGGAACCGCCGAGGCCGGTGACTTCTTCGGCGGCGAGACCGCGTACGGGGACTTCGACCGCGACGGCTACGACGACCTGGCCGTCGGCGCGCCGGGCGAGGACGTCGGCGGCGACAAGGACGGCGGCACCGCGCAGATCCTGTGGGGGTCGGCGAGCGGCCTCAAGGGCGGCACCACCGTGCAGGACCCGCGCCCCACGAAGCACGACGGCTTCGGCGGTGCCCTTGAGGCCGGTGACTTCAACGGCGACGGCAGGGACGACCTCGCGCTGGGCACGTACTCGGCTGCGACCATCGACGTCTACCGCGGCGGCCTCTCCCAGGGCGGCACCAGCCGCTACACGGTCAAGCCCCCCATCCACGGCGGCAGCGGCGACGGCGTGCGCAACCTGCACTCCGGCGACGCCAACGGCGACGGCGTCGACGACCTGATCGTCAACGGCTACGAGAAGGACACACCGAACGGCTACAACGCCAACTTCTGGCTGCCCGGCTCTCCTTCGGGCCTCAAGGCAGGCACCGCCGAGAAGCTGCTGCCGGGCGTCATCACGGACCTGGGTGACACCGACAAGGACGGCTACGACGACGTCGTCATCGGCAACTACTGGGACGATCACATCACAGGCTCCGCGCGCGGCGGCGCCGTCCACGTGGTGCACGGCAGCGTGAACGGGCCGGACAGCGGCGACCGGCAGAAGTTCACCCAGGACACCTCCGGCGTGCCCGGCGCAGGCGAGAAGGGCGACTCCTTCGGCACCGAGATCGACCTCGGCGACGTCAACGGCGACGGCCACCTGGACCTCGTGGTCGGCGCGCCCGGCGAGACCGTCAACGGCGTGACGGACACCGGCGCGGCGACCGTCCTGTACGGCGCGGCGAACGGCTCCGGCATCAGCGGCAAGGGCGCGAGGTTCCTCACCCAGAACACCGCTGGCGTGCCGAACTCCGACGAGAAGGGCGACTTCCTCGGCTCGGACGTGCACATCGACGACCTGAACGGCGACGGCCGCGGCGACATCGTCCTCGGTGCCTCCGGTGAGAACGGCGGCAACGGCGCGGTGTACCCGCTGATCTCCCGCGCCGACGGCTCCCTCAAGGGCGCCTCCGGCGTCTACACCTCCACGGCCGGCATCTCCGCCACGGGCAGCCCGCAGTTCGGCTTCCGCTTCGCCGACTGACCTGCGGCGCGGCTCACGGGGCGCGGCTCACGGGGTGTGCCTCACGGGGCGTGGCTCACGGGGTGCCCGCTCCGTGAGCCGCGACCGGAGAGATCCGGCAGCCCGTTGCGGCCCGCGTGCGACACCGCTCCAGGCTGGTGTCCGCCGACGGCCAGACGGGCTCCGGTGCCGTCAGGTTGTCGGCGCGTCGTCGGCGAGGCCGACGTGGGTACCCAGGCCGTCGCGGTGGGCGGCGCCGAGGACGGCGTCAAGCAGCCCGGGGAAGCGGGCGTCGAGGTCGCCGCGGCGTAGTTCGACGAAGCAGCGGGTGCCTTCCTGTCGGGTGCGGGTGACGCCCGCGTCGCGGAGCACGCGCAGGTGATGGCTGAGGGTGGACTTGGCCACCGGCGCCCGCAGTTCGCCCCATCCGTGTTCGCGGCCGTCGGCGAGCACCCGCACCAGGCCGACCCTGAGGGGGTCGTTGAGCGCGCCCATCACGTCGATGAGGTTGATCTCGTCCGGAGCCGGGTGCCGCGCCTGCTTCATGGCGACCATGCTACGTTATTCGATGTTTCACGAACATCGAACATTGAGGTGATCATGAACGCCGGGTCCCCCGCCGAACGCATCGACCCCGTCGACCTCGCCGAACGCGTCGACCTCGCCGAACGCGTCGTCATCGTCACCGGCGCCGGATCCGGCATCGGCCGGGCCGCCGCGCGCGCCTTCGCCCGCGCGGGCGCCCGGGTGCTGGGCGTCGGCCGCCGCGGCGACGCCCTGGAGGAGACGGCCGCCGGACACCCCTCGATCGCCGCCCACCGGGCCGACCTGAGCGCTCCAGGAACGCCACAGGACGTGATCGACGCGGCGATCGACCGCTGGGGACAACTGGACGTCCTGGTCAACAACGCCGGAGCCACCCGGGTCATGCCGCTGGCCGACACCACCGCCGTGGGCATCGCCGCTCTGTTCGACCTCAACGTCGTCGCGCCCAGCCTGCTGGCACACGCGGCGCTGCCGCACCTGCGCCGCAGCCACGGCTCGATCGTCAACGTCTCCAGCACCTACGGTCACCGGCCGCTGCCGGGCGGCGCCCACTACGCCGCCTCCAAGGCCGCCCTCGAACAGCTCACCCGCAGTTGGGCGATGGAGCTCGCACCCGACGGCATCCGCGTGAACGCCCTGGCCCCCGGCCCGACCGAAACCCAGGCCCTGACCGCCGCCGGACTCTCCGAGGCGACCGTCGAAATGATCAAGCGGGAGGAAGCCGCCCGCATCCCGCTCGGTCGCCGCGGCGAACCCGACGAGGTCGCCACCTGGATCCTGCGCCTGGCCGATCCCGCCACCACCTGGCTCACCGGGCAGATCCTCACCATCGACGGCGGCCTGGAACTGACCTGACGCCCCCGTCACCGCGGCGAGCGCGGTGGCGGGCGAGCGGATCGTGGCCGCGTTTCGCGGACGAGGCGGGGGACGGCGGGCGGGGCCGGGGACGGCGGACGGAGCCGGCGATGCGCGCGGAGACGCCTGCGGACGGGGCCGCCCCACCACGGGCCGGATCACCATGGGCGGGATCACGGGGGCAGCGACCGTCCGAGCGTCCGCCGGGCAGGGTGAGCCAGGGTGCGTCTCAGGGATTCTCGGTCACGTCGGCATGTGCGTGACAGCGCAGCGGCAACAGCGCCATGCCGTCGTGCTGAGGTCCGCAGACATGCCCCGCCACGTCCTCACTCAGCAGGTCGAGGGCGTTCCGGGCGCCGACGGCCTTGAGCAGACCCGCCCGCTCACCGAGCGGGCAGAAAGAGCCGTCGCCGTCGCGGGCTTCGGTGATGCCGTCGGTGTACAGGAGTACCTGCTCGCCGGGGGTGTGCTCGACGCCGTACGGCTGCGGGCCGTCGCCGCTGTGCCCGCCGAGGCTCAGGGGCGGTGCGGAGGCGGGCGGGTCCGGGAAGTGCACGCTGCCGTCGCGGCGTACGACCATCGGGGCGGTACCGCCACATCGAAAGGCCGCGCACCCAGGGCTTGATCAAGTTCCTGGAGCGCACCGCCCCCTTACCGATCCCGCCGACCACGCAGCGGCCGCCCATCACGGCCCCGTCCTGATCCGCTACCCTGTCTGGGACCGCCATCCGTGGCGGTCCCAGACCTTGCAGGGACAAGCTGAACCCTCACGCAGAGTATTCAGCCACGTTGCGCAAGGCCCCGCCTTCGTAGCTCAGGGGATAGAGCACCGCTCTCCTAAAGCGGGTGTCGCAGGTTCGAATCCTGCCGGGGGCACAGCGTCAGAACGGCCAAGGCCCAGGTCACGGAGCAAGTCTCCGGACCTGGGCCTTCGTTTGTGTGCACTCCGGCTACACGCTCAGACACCCCGGGAGAGGCTCGTCCGCTGGATCCGCCAGCCCGGTGTCCGGAAGGGCTGGGCGCCAGTCTCGCCCGGGTCCGTAACCGCACATGGGCCGGTGTGGACGAGGGAGAGCACTACGCGCGATGTCCCGAGCCACACGTGCGGCATGAACGTCTCGCCCGGCCCGAACGCGCGCTGGCAGCGCCCGCAGTAGGCCGCTCCCCACCCCGCTCGCTCCCGTGCCCGCATGGCCTCGTGCTTCATGGTCAGGGTCGTTTCGCACGGGCCTGTCCGACAGAGCGTGCAGTCCGTCACGTGGTGATCCCAGTCGAGGTACGCGGCCAGCGCCGCGCCCTGGAGCTCGTGGCACGGCGGGCAGGCGTGCGGGTAGCAGCCGTCGGCGTCGCCGAGGCTCACGCCCTGGCCGGGCAGGATCACCGTCGGGCACCAGATGCACGCGTTCCCCACGCGCTGCTCGATCGTGAGGGCGCTCGCGGCGGGCACGAGGAAGGCTCGGACGGCCTCGGCCGCGTCGGTCACGTCCACCGCGGCCGCCCCTTGTCGGCGGCGAGCCGTGCCGCGCGCACGGCACGGCGCAGGCGGGCGCTCTGGCCGCACTCGGCGCCTTTGCGGCACACCGGGCAGGCGTCGAGGTGGCGGAGGTGGATCCGGTACAGCTCGTCGGCGCGCGATGTCGCGCCGTCGGTGACGGTCATGACTCGGTCGCCTTCAAAGCCTCGGCGGTTGAGAGGAGTGCGACCAGGCGCGCAGGGTCGCACAACTGCCCGGCGCGCTCCGGCTGCACAACCCAGTACGTGACCGGCGAGATCCTTTGGCCGAGCCGCGGGAGGGCCAGATAGACGTCCCGGCGGAGGCGGTCCTCCGTCCCCTCCCACGCGGCGTCGGGCGCGATGAGGACGTAGTACAGGCCACTGCCGGTCCGGACGTCGCGGACGACGGGGCCGTGCAGCCAGTCGAGCAGTGCAGCATCCACAGTGTCGGGGTCGTCGCTACCCAGGGCGGCGTGAATGCGGCTCGCCGGGACGCGGATGGCGTCGAAGCGCTCGCCGAGCGGGAGCATCGCGACCCCGTGTCTTGCCCACTCGGTCTCGGCTTGGCGCGGGACGGGGTGGGCGCCAGCGAACCATGCGGCGATCTGCCGGCCCCGGTCCTTCAGCGTGGTCATCGGAGAACCCTCCCAGTCATGGTGATGTGACTCGCACCTGTGACCGTAGGTAGGTTCTGCCGAACTCACCCGAACTGAGAGCTCGGGCGAACCACAGGCTCGCCAGCTACACGAGGCCCATTCGCACAGCAAGTTGCTCAGCCTGCCGTGCGTGCAAGGCCCGGGCCCGACGCTTCACCGTCAGCACCAGTTGCCGCGCTAGCGGGGTCCGGGCCAAGTCTTCCGGGGCGATGGCTTCCAAGCCGAGCAGAGCGAGGAGCGCGGCGGCGTCGTCTCGACGCCGGCTATGGCAGGCCGCCACTTCCAGTCCGAAGGTGAACTTACGCTCCAGCGAAACCAGCGGGCCGGTGTCGATGGCGTCCGCTGTATGAAGCGCCTCGCCTGTCTCGCCCGCTTCCATCTCGATGGACAGGGCGTGCAACGCGACGTTCGTCGGTCCGAAGACCGTCCAGCCGATGTTGCTGCCGTCCGGGACCGCGCACGCCGCAGGCGCGGCACGCCGGACCAGCCGCTCGCGTGCCTCGGCCCAGCGTCGTCGCCGAGCTGCCCCGAGCACGGCCACCAACTGGAGCGCGCCGTCCATCGCCGTGCGCTCCATCTCCGGAATCCGGGCGGACGCGACGCGCTCCGCCGCGCGAAGCGCCAGTTCCTCCGCCTCGGCAGGCTGGTTGGCAGCGAGGAGAACGTGGCCCAAGTTCCACTGCGCTGTGGCGATGCGCAGCGGATCGTCAGCGTCCTCTGCCGCCCGCATCGCTCGATCCGCCGCGAGGGTCGCAAGGTCGACCCGCCCCGTGCGACGCAGGTACGAGCGGAGCAGGCAGTACAGATCGGCGGCGGTGCGCAAGACAGCGCGGCGGTCGATGGCATCGGAGCCGGCACGCGCCGCGCGAACCGCGTGCTCCACGTCAGCGACCAGCTCGGGCAGCGCCGCGGCGGCCGTGCTGAACCGGTCCCCGCTGGTCTGCCAGCTGTGCCACGCGGCCTCCACCCGATCCCTCAGCACGCCTGCCGTCACAGGCGCAGCGTTGCGCGCCGGCCCGGAGCCGAGGAGCGCGCGCCCCACGGCAGCGTCAGGGCTCCCGGCCGTCTCCTCCTCGGGCGAGGGCTGGGCAGAGAGCAGGGCTGCGGTGGGCACGCCTAGCTCCTGCGCGAGGGCGTACAGGACCGGCAGTGACGGAACCTTGAGGCCGCGCTCAATCTGGGACAGATAGTCCGGCGAGATGCCCACCAGCCCAGCAACCGCGTCCTGCCGACGCCCTCCGCGGTAGTGCCTGATCCGATCCCCGATGGGAAGATCTGCTGCAGCCATCTGCCCACTCCTCGCTCACTGCTCCTGAGCGTAGGGTGCCCGCTACGTGGGGACACGGGAATCCACCGGGAGAGGGGACGCCGTGCCGGAGCTGGTGTTGTGGGACGTCGACCATACGCTGATGGCGACGCGAGGCCTCGGGCGTGAACTATGGGCGCAGGCCTGGCTCAAGACCACCGGAGTCGAGCTGAGAGAGCAGGCCTCCGTCACCGGTTCGACAGAGCGCGTCATCCTGCGGGAGACCACGCGTCTGCATGATCTCCCCTACAGCGAGGCGCTGTTCGAGTCGTTCGCCGCAGCTCTCGGTGGGGTGCATGCCCAACGGGCAGGTGAACTGCGCGAGCACGGCCACGCGTTGCCCGGCGCTGCCGCATCCCTCGCCCGCCTCGCGGAGCAGGGGGTACGGCAGACCGTGGTGACGGGAAACGTCCGCGCGGCCGCAGAGGTCAAGCTGGCCGTCTTCGGCCTCGACACATACCTACGTCTCGAAGACGGGGCGTATGGCGAAGACGGGGAGACACGACCAGAGTTGCTGCGTGCGGCCCTGGCCCGTTCCTTCGTTCGGCCTGAGGACGTGGTGTTCCTGGGGGACACAGCCGCCGACGTCGAGGGCGGGCGGGATGCCGGCGTCCGGACGATCGCTGTTGCTACAGGGCGCACCACGGCGGCCGAACTGCGCGACTCTGGCGCCGACGCCGTGCTGGAAAACCTGGCGGACACAGAAGGGGTGCTCGCTGTCATCGGGTGACGGGCCGTGGTCCGGTGGCGTGGCTCTGGCCTCGTGAACCGGTTCTGACCCACTTGTTGTGGAGCATCCACTGGCTGTGACAGCTCTCGTTCACTGGGTTCGCGGTAGACCTCACGGAACTGAGCTGCGGTGATATTGGGTGGGCCGCGGTGCGAGCCTTGTGCCGGAGCGCGGAGGAAGGCTCGCACCGATATGTCTGGTTCGTTGGTGACTGATCCCCACCCTTGCCCCTCACCGTGGTTGTCACGCCGCCCGAGAGGGTGGGAGGGCTTTCGGCTTGTGGGGCACCCATGGCGTGGACCCCGCCGGAAGGCAGCCGAAGCAGCGAGCCCACGGGCGCGCAAGCGTGTCGTCACTTTCCGGAGGACGGAGTGACGAGCCCGTTCCGGTCCCGGCTCGGGGGGCGCGAGAATGCCGTCAGGGCACGCGCGGTGACTCACCGTCGGCGAGCACGGGCGTTGCGTGATCGGATTCGGCGAGGTGATGGACATGGCGCAGCCGGAGCGGGACGAGCGGCTCGCGCGGGCCTTCCTGGAGTTGGCTGACACCCTGGTGGACGGCTTTCACCTGATCGACTTCCTGCATGTCCTGACCGACCACGTGGTCGATCTGCTGGACGTGACGGCGGCCGGAGTGGTCATGGTCGACGCTCAGGGCCGCCTCGTGGACGTCACCGCTTCCACGGCCGGCGCGCACCAACTGGAAGAGGCTCAGCTGGAGTTCGACGAGGGGCCGTGCCGGGACTGCTGCTACGAGCACGAGGCCGTCGGCCCGTTGGACCTGGCCGACCGTGCGGTCCGTGACCGCTGGCCGCGTTTCGCCGAGGCGGCCCGTGCGGCCGGTTTCGCCGCCGTGGCCGCGCTTCCGCTGCGCCTGCGTGACGAGGTCATCGGCGCGCTGAACCTCTTCCACACCCACCCCGGCGCGCTGCGGCCGGCCGACCTGCGCCTGGGGCAGGCCCTCGCCGACGCGGCGACCATCGGCATCCTGCACCAGCGCCTCGCCGGCGACCAGGCGGAGCGGGTCGGGCAGTTGCAGACCGCGCTCAACAGCCGGATCGCGATCGATCAGGCCAAGGGCTACCTCGGCGCCTGCCTGGACATCTCCCCCGATGCCGCCTTCACCCGGCTGCGCGGCCACGCCCGCGCCCACCGGATGTCACTGACCCGACTGTGCGAACAAGTCGTCGAGGGCACCGCGGACACGAAGTTGTTCACCGCGCCTCTCGACGCGGCCCATGACGACTGACCCCTCGGCGACCCGGCGCCGCGGCCCGCGCCACGGCGTCCGCCGTACCCCAGCGAAGGAGGCCCCGCGGTGCCCGCAGCCGCTTTCGACCTCACCGCGCTCCTGGCCGCGGCCGCCCAGAGCGCCCAAGGGCTCGCGGCCCTCCCGCCCGCCAAGTGCGCGACGGCACTGGCTCTGGACGGCCTGGCCGTCTCCCTGATCGACCGGTCCGGCCTCGAACTGGTCTGGTACGACCCCGCCGACAAGGCCGGCATCGCCCTGGAGGACCTGCAGTACACCCTGGGCGAGGGCCCCAGCTGCGACGCCGCCCGCACCGGCAGGCCCGTCGTCGTACCCGACCTGCACGTCGTGCCGGACGAGCGCTGGCCCGCCCTGTTGCCCGCCGCCCGCAACCACCCCGTGCGCGCCGTCTTCGCCCTGCCCCTGCAGTTGGGCGTCATCCGGCTCGGCGTGCTCACCGGCCGCCGCACCACCCCCGGCCCTCTCACGCGCGCCCAGATGACCAGCGCCCTCGCCCTCGCCGAGGCCGCCACCCTCATCCTCCTCACCCCCAGCGGCGTCCACGACATCGGCGGCGGCATCCCCCTGCACCGCTCCCTGATCCACCAGGCGGCCGGCGCCCTCATGTTCCGCCTCGACATCCCCATCGACGAGGCCCTGGCCCGGATCCGCGCCTACGCCTTCACGCACGACCGCGCCATCCTCGACGTCGCCGACGACGTCGTCCACCGTCACTCCCACCTGGACGGCACACCGCCCTGACCCCGGGGCAAGGGTTCCATCTGAGACCGGCCGCGGGGCCCGGCACAGGGCGGCGGCGACGGCATCAGGCCGGTCGCCCGGCCCCACGCGCGAGCGCCGTGCCGGGGGCCGCTGTGCGGCAAGGGGCGCGCGGGGAGGCAAGGGTTTCCTCCCGGCCAACCTGCCCCAGGGCCGGAAGCCCACCCTGACACGGCGCAGTGGCGTGCTTACGGTGAGTCCGCGTCCTCGTACGGGGCACCCCCCACAGTCGGAGCAGGAACGGAGCAGGACCGTAGGAAGGGAAGAGTTCGTTGACTGGTTCAGCCGACCGTACGTCCAAGCCCGCCACCGCCCTGACCAGGGATCTGAACGCGGCAGTCACCGTCCCGCAGCCGGACCAGGACGCCGAGGCGGCGCTCGCCGCGAAGGGGCTGCTCGCCGCCCTGCCCCCGGACTTCACCGTGGACAAGGCGAGCGGTGACCAGCGCGGCGTCCCCGCGTGGAGCCTCGCCCCGTACACGTTCCTGACCGGAGACGCGCCCGACACGGTCAACCCCAGCCTGTGGCGCAACGCGCTCCTGAACATGAACACCGGCCTGTTCGAGGTGGTCGCGAACGCCGTCTACCAGGTCCGCGGGATGGACCTGTCCAACATCTCGTTCCTGGAGGACCCCACCGGTGTCTCCCAGGAGATCGTGGTGGTGGACCCGCTGATCAGCGAGGAGTGCGCACAGGCGGCGCTGAAGCTCTACCGCGAGCACCGCGGCCAGGAGCGGACCATCCGCGCGGTGATCTTCACGCACTCCCACATCGACCACTACGGCGGTGTCCTCGGCCTCTTCGAGGACCGGACGGTGCCGCAGGGAGTGGACATCGTCGCTCCGGAGGGCTTCCTGGAGCACTCGGTGAGCGAGAACGTCTACGCCGGGAACCCGATGCAGCGCCGGGCGCTGTTCATGTACGGGTCCCTGCTTGACCGCTCCCCGCAGGGGCAGGTCGACGCCGGGCTCGGCAAGACCAACTCCAACGGTCTGTCCGGCCTGGTGACCCCGACGTTCGACGTCACGTCCGAGGTCGCGAGGCCGCGGAACATCGTCCCCTTCGGTCCTGTGAACATCGAGTTCCAGCTCACCCCGGGCACCGAGGCCCCGGCCGAGCTGAACTTCTACCTCCCCGACATCCGCACCCTGTGCATGGCCGAGAACGCGACGCCGACCCTGCACAACCTCTACAGCCTGCGCGGCGCCCAGGTCCGGGACGCCAAGGCCTGGTCGGAGTACCTCCGCCAGTCCGTCGCGTGGTTCGGCGACCGCTCCGACACGCTGTTCGCGAGCCACTTCTGGCCCCGCTGGAACACCGAGGAGACGCCCGACGCGATCGTCTCCTTCCTCACCAGCCAGGCCGACCTGTACCGCTACCTCCACGACCAGTCCCTGCGCCTGGCCAACCACGGCCAGACCATGACCGAGATCGCCGAGGTCCTCGACGCCCAGGTGCCCGAGATCCTGGCCGAACAGTGGTTCAACCGCGGCTACTACGGCACCGTGAACCACGACACCAAGGCCGTCTACCAGCGCTATCTCGGCTGGTACGACGGCAACGCGGCGCATCTGCACACCCTGCCCCCGGAGCAGTCGGGGCCCCGGTACGTCGAGGCCATGGGCGGCGCCGCGAAGGTCGTGGAGCTGGCCCGGCAGGCGTACGACAACGCCAAGAGCGCCGAGGACTACCGGTGGGCCGCCGAGCTCCTGAGCCACGCCGTCTTCGCCGACCCCACCGACCACGACGCCCGCGACCTGGAGGCCGACGTCCTGGAGCAGCTCGGCTACCAGGCCGAGAGCGGGCCCTGGCGGAACTTCTACCTCGCCGCCGCCCACGAACTGCGCAACCGGCCCGCGCACGGCTCGGGCGAGCACCTGCCCTCCCCGCAGATCATCACCGAGCCCGTCCTGGCCGCGATGCCGCTGAAGATGCTCTTCGACTACCTCGGCATCCGCCTCAACGGCCCCAACGCCGCCGCGAGCCCGCTGCACATCGGCTTCACCATCACCGGCGGACTGCCGCAGGACCCCAGCAGGTGCACCGTCCGGATCCGCAACGGCGTCCTCGTCTACACGCCCACGAGTGCCGACGCGGACACGCCCGACGCCACGTACACCCTGACCCGCACCGGCCTCAACAACCTCACCATCAGCGCCAAGGACCCCGCCACGCTCCTGGCCGACGGCGACCTGACCGTCACCTCCGGGACCATCGACCCCCTCAACACCCTCTACTCGACGCTGGACACCTTCGACTACTGGTTCGGCCTCACCACTCCCTGACCCGCCCCCGCGCACCGGGCCGTGCGGCAGGGGACACCGTCGTCCTGGGGACAAGGGCGTGCGGCCACCGGCCCGTCGGGGCGGTGGCCGCACGCGTGGGCCGCGGGTCGCGGGCAGGGCCTCAGCGGTGCCCGGGCGCCCTCGACCGCCCCGACGTCCGGATCGCCCCCGCCGTCTTCAGGAGCCGGTCCGCCGATGTGCGCAGCCGCGGGTGGGCGAGCACCGTATTGCGCAGGCCGCGGACGGGCCTGCGCCACAGGCGGTGGGCGACGGCGACCGGGTGCGGGCGGGTCACGAAGCCCTCGCAGACGCGTAGTTCACGGGTCTTGAGCCAGTCCTTGTACTCCTTGTCGCCGCGCCCGAAGTCCATGAGCCTGACGCCCTGGCGGCCCGCCGCCTCGGCCATCCTGAGGTGCATGATCAGCCCGGGCGAGTAGTAGCGCAGCTCCGGGTCGTACGCCGTGAACCAGGCCGCGAACACCGTGCTCGACCTCGGCCCGAAGTGCGCCGCGACCGGCCGGTCCCCGGCGTAGACGACGGAGAGCACACCGGTGAAGTGCTCGTGCCTGACCTGGAAGAGGTGGTTGACCAGGTCCACTATCCACGGCTTCGCGAACCGGTCCATCCGGGCCGTCCTGCGGTACTGCGCCGACTTCCAGTCCATGAGCTGCCGCAGCACCCTCGGGTCGCGCTCGTCGAAGACGAACCGCATCTCGCCGAGGTCGCGGCTGAGGCGGCGCTCCTTCTTGAGGGTCGTCTTCGCGAGGCCGGGGTAGGAGGACCGCAGCCAGCGCGCGTAGTCGCCGCCGTCGGCGTCCCCGTTCCCGAGGTCCACCACCGGCGACGCGAACGTCCCTGTGACGTACTCGCCGAACGGTTTCTGCTCCTCGACGAGATGGTCGAACTCGAAGACGGAGAGGCCGCAGGCCCGCAGGAGTTCCTGGGGGTCCCAGGTGATCCCGGGGCGGTGCACCAGGCCCTGGCAGTCGGAGAGGCCGAGGCCCACCGCGCGCCCGACGCCGAAGGGGCCCCGTTCGTAGGGGAAGAAGCCGACGGGCTCCCCGCCCTCGTGCATGATCGCTACCCGTGCCCCGCCCCGGCAGTGGCCCACCCCGGCGGCGAACTCCGGTGCCAGGAACGGGTTGGCGTATTCGGGCGACTCCTCCATCGCCCGGTACCAGGCCCCGCGGAGCGACGGACTCAGCTCCTCGGGCCTGTGATTCGTTATGTCCACCTCAGGTCAACCGCCCTTCCACAGGCTCCGCGAGGGACATCCCGGTCGCAGTGCGGGCCCGTAGGGTGGGTAAGACGCGTGGATCGACATCGCTGCGTCGCATGGGCGACTGCTCCCCCCAGTTCCCCCAGACGCGCCTCGTGCGCGTCGTTTCATGTCATGTCATGTCGTGTGGTGTGGTGTGGTGTGGTGTTTCGGTCGCGCCTTTCCTCTGTGCCCTGCCGGATAGCCGGAGGCACACGCCGAGTACCCCCGCGCGGCCCGGCACACCTCATAGAGTGCCGCTCGCTGCCGGGCGACGAGGCGGAAGTTTCGTTCTGTTGGTGCCTGGGGCGTACGGTCGGGGGGTTGTCGTCACGCCCAGGCCACAGCGGCGGGCGCGTGCGCGCCCGGGCCTGCCGTACGCACCTCCTGACCTGTCCAAATGCCCCCAAGTCACCATGCCTTGCCCCACTGTTACGTGCCGCTGACACCTTTGCGCACAACCCCCGTTCCCCGAGGGGCACTCTCTTGGATCATGGGGACACACGCGCAACGCGTACGCGCGCACGCCAGGAAGATCACGACCCGGACGCGGCGTCGGCGGCGGCGGCTCATCGACTACCCACGGCAAGGACGCCGGGGCGCACGGCGCTGGTTGCCGTCGTGGCGGCAGTGGCTCGGGACCTTCCTGCTCGGCACCTGCGGGCTCGCGGGGCTCTTCACGTACGTGTACGTCACCGTGGACATACCGGACGAGAACGCCGCGGCCAGCCGTGAGGCCAACGTGTACTACTGGGCCGACGGCACGCAGATGGTCAGCACCGGGGACGTCAACCGGCAGAACGTGGAGCTCGACGACGTCCCGGAGTCCGTGCGGGACGCCGTCATCGCGGCGGAGAACGCGAGCTTCTACACCGACTCCGGGGTGTCCCCGATGGGCCTCGGGCGGGCCGTGGTGAACATGGTCAAGGGGCAGGAGACGCAGGGCGGTTCCACCATCACGCAGCAGTACGTGAAGAACACCTACCTGTCCCAGGACCAGACGATGACGCGCAAGGTCCGGGAGTTCGTCATCTCGCTGAAGGTGGACCAGCGCAAGACCAAGGACGAGATCCTCCAGGGGTATCTGAACAGCAGCTGGTTCGGGCGCGGCGCCTACGGCATCGAGGCCGCCGCGCACGCGTACTACGGAGTGCCCGCTCGGCAGCTGAACGCCAGCCAGGGCGCCGTCCTCGCCGCCCTCCTCAAGGGCGCCGAGATGTACGACCCCTCCGGCGGCGCCGCCAACCACCGCCGGGCGAAGGCCCGCTGGGCCTGGATCCTGGACCGGCAGGTCGCCGTCGGCCGGATGAGCGCCGAGGAGCGCGCCCGGTACAAGAAGTTCCCCGAGCCGCAGAAGGAGTCCCGCTCGACCAGCCTCAGCGGGCACTACGGCCAGACCGGCTACCTCGTCGACATCGCCAACAAATACCTGAAGCAGCGCACCGGCCTCACCGACAAGGACCTCGCCCTCGGCGGCTACAAGATCCACACCACCTTCGACAAGCGCCGCGTGCACCAGCTCGCCCGCACCGCCCGGCGCGCGCTCGACGGCCTCGACCCGAAGAAGCGCCCGCAGGACAAGGGCGTCCAGATCGGCGCGGCCTCCGTGCGCACCCAGGACGGCGCGCTCCTCGCGGCCTACGGCGGCGCCGACGCCACCCGCCACTTCAGCAACAACGCCGACACCTCCGGCGTCCCCGCGGGCTCCGCCTTCAAGCCGTTCGTGCTCGCCGCCGCCCTCCAGGACGGGCTGCGCGCCGACAGCAAGGGTCCGGGCGGGCTGACTCCGGGCGAGGCCCTGGTCGAGGGCGGCAACGCCACGTACCAGAAGCTCGGCGAGGAGACCGGCATGGGGCGGGTGCGGGAGGTCGCCGTGGACGCGGGGATGCTGGAGTCGAGCATGGCGCGGCCCGACGACTCGTATCCGCTCGGCACATCCACGCCGAGCGCGGTGCGGCTCGCGAGCGCGTACGGCACGTTCGCGCGCGGCGGCCTCCAGCACGACCCGTACTCCGTGACGTCGGTGACCAGGGACGGCGACGCCGAGGGGGACGGCGAGGAGCGCGAGCAGATCGAGGGCCTCGAACCGCCGCGCACCCGGCGCGCCCTGGACTCGCGCGTCGCCACCCAGGTCGACACCGTGCTCCGGGACGTCGCCAGGGACAGCCTCGGCAAGGCCTCCGGCATCGACGGGGCGCCCGTCGCGGCGGGCCGCACCAACGACAAGGACCGGCTGAAGTCCGCGTGGTTCGCCGGGTACACGCCCAAGGTGTCCACGGCCGTGACCCTGTTCCGGCTGCGCCCGCGCGATCCGCTCCTCCAGCCGCTGTCCGACGTCGGCGGGCGCGGGTCGCGGCACGGCAACGCCCTCACCGAGCGGATCTGGCGCGACTCCCTGCTCGGCGTTGACCTTGCCCCTGGGTCAGGGTCCAAGGTCGGGTGACCGGAGGCAGCCGCCTTCGGTGACCGGTGACCGCCGGTCACGGAGAATGACCACGTGGACGTACCCGGCAGAGAGCACGCACTCGACAGCGAACCGGCACTCGGCGGGGGGCCGGAGCCCGGCAGGGAGCCCGGCCTCCTCAAGCTCGGCGCCTTCGCCGCCCGCACCCGTCTGTCCGCCAAGGCCCTGCGCCTGTACGACCGCCAGGGCCTGCTGCCCCCGGCGTACGTGGACGAGGCGACCGGCTACCGCTACTACCGGACCGACCAGGTCGAGCGGGCCCGCACCGTCGCGCTCCTGCGCCGCCTCGACATGCCGCTCGCGGACATCGGGGCGCTGCTGGGGCTCGACGACGCGGCCGCCGCGACGGCGCTCGGGGCGTACTGGGCCGGTGTCGAGGAGCGGATCGCCGCCCAGCGCACCCTCGTGGACTACCTCCGTGGCCGGCTGTCGGGAAGGAGCCCCACCATGTACGGCACGTTCGAGATCCGCACCGCCGACGTCCCCGAGGCCTTCGTCCTCTGCGAGCGGCGCCATGTGTTCACCCACGAGCTGTCCACCTGGATCGACGCCTCGCTCGGGCGCCTGGAGCAGGTCGCCGACGAGCTCTGCGGCGGCGTCACCGCCTCGCCGTTCGTCATCTACCACGCCGAGGTCACCGAGGACAGCGACGGCCCCGCCGAGGCCTGCGTACCCGTCGCCGACCCCGAGGCGGCCCGCGCCTGGGCGAAGGCGCAGGGGCGGCAGCGGGACGTGCGGGCCCGCGTCGAGCCCGCCCGGCGCCTCGCCTACGCCCGCATCGCCAAGGCGCAGGTGGCCTATCCGCAGATCATCGGCGCGTACGACGCCGTCGAGGAGTGGATCGCGCGGGAGGGACTGAGCCAGGCGGGCCCGTGCCGCGAGGTGTACTTCACGGACTGGGACGCGGCGGGGCCCGGAGACGACGTGTGCGATGTGGCGTACCCGGTGACGTGAGGGGCGGCGTGAGGGAGACCGCTTGGACCTGATGATCAGTCACATGCGTTACGGACTCCCGTACTTCACTTGATGTCGCGCGGGCGCCAACGTCCCCCTGCCGCACCTATTCTGGTGAGACATGGAGGGGGACGGGACCGATACCCGACCCAACTCGACGCGGACCGGGTCGGGTTGGGGCGGCGAGTCGCGCCCCGAGTCGTCCCTGCCGCCCCTGTTCGTCGCCGGGCCGCCGCCGCGCGCCGCCCGCGTGGAGCTGCCCCCGGAGAGCCCCGACCCGACCGTCCTGCCCGAGATCACCCTGCTTGACCGGGCGGTCTCGCGCGGCGACGACCCGGACGCGCTCGACGGCCTGCCGCTGCCGCCGGACCGGCTGCTCGCCCGGCAGTACCGGGTGGTGCGGCCGCTCGGGTACGGCGGCATGGGCGAGGTGTATCTGGCGCTCGACACGAAGGTCGGCGGGCGCGAGGTCGCCATCAAGATCCTGCGCCCGGACAACGCCGGTCGCGAGTGCGGCGCCCCGCAGCCCGCCCCCGACTCCCCCGACCACCCCCTGGCGCGCGAGCGGCAGGAGCTGGTCGAGCTCAACCACGAGGACATCATCCGGGTCTTCAACTACGGGCACCATCCGGACGTGGGCGACTTCCTCGTCCTGCAGTACGTGGACGGGCCGACCCTCGAAGAGGTGCGGGCCCGCGCGCAGCTGTACCCGGAGGAGTTCGGCGGCTCCCGCTTCTACGAGTTCGTGCTCGCGTACGGGGTGCGGTTCCTGGCGGGGCTCGGGTATCTGCACGCGCCCGAACGCGGCAAGGTGTACGGGGACCTGAAGCCGTCGAACGTCATGCACGACGGGTCCGCCGTCAAGTTCGTCGACGTCGGCAGCGTGCGGCGGGCCGGGGCGCCGGGCCTGACCTCCACGGACTACCGCGCGCCGACCGTCGGCCCGTGCGGCGAGTCCACCGGCGCCGACGACCTGTACAGCCTCGGCGAGACGCTGCGCCACCTGTGCGGGCTCGGCGACCTGGACGACCTCGCCGGGCTCCCGCCGCTGCCCCGCCCGGAAGGACCGCCCGAGCCGCCGGGCCCCCCGCAGGACCGGGCCACCCAGCTGATGACGGTGCCCCTGCCGCCCGACGGCCTCGGCCTCGGCCTGCTCTCCCTCGCCCGCGCGCTGCGCCGGGCCACCCGCCCGGACCGCGCCGACCGGTTCGCCACGGCCCGCGAGATGGACGAGCAACTGCGGGGCGTCTTCCGGGAGTTGCGCTCCCTGCGCCTCGGCGTGGAGACCTTCGAGCCGTCGCCGCTGTTCCTCCAGTCGGCGTTCGCGCTCGACGGCGGCCTCGGCGTGCCGCCACCGCTGTCGCGGTGGGTGGGCCCGCACCCCGCACCCGCCCGCTACGAAGCCCCACGCCCCGGCGACCTCGCCAAGGAGTTGCCCGTCCCCCGCCCCGATCCCGACGACGCCCGCCACGCCGAGCTGAGCCGCCTCGGCGACGACGACCCGGCCGCGCTGCTCCAGCACACCGCGGAGTGGCCGGGCTCGCCCGAAGTGCAGTTGCTGCGCTGCCGGCTGCTGCTGCGGATCGCGCTGCGGCCGGGCGCGCAGGTGCCGCCGCGCCTGGACGACGCCGCCGTCGCCCTGGTCCGCGCCGAGCGGGCGATCGGGCCCGGCGCGGCCCCGTACGACTGGCGGCTCGCCTGGCACCGCGGGCTCCTCGCGCTCGCCGCCGACGACGTGCCGCTCGCCCGCGGGCACTTCGACCGGGTGTACGCCGCGATCCCCGGCGAGTACGCGCCCAAGCTGGCGCTCGGGCACTGCGCGGAGCGGCTCGGGCGGTGGCGGGAGGCGCTCACGTTCCACGAGGCGGTGCGGGTGCGCAATCCCTCGCTCGGCGGGGCGGCGTTCGGGGCGGCGCGGGCACGGCTCGCGCTCGGCGGGGCGCGGGCGCTCGCCTACGCGGTCGAGGCGCTGGACGCGGTGGCGCAGCACTCGCGGTACCGGACGGCGGCGCGCGTCGGGGCGGTGCGGGTGTGCGCGGACCACGCGCGGGGCGCCGAGGACCTGGCGGAGGTGGTGCGGCGCCTCGGCCGGCTCTTCTACGCGCACGGGCTCACCGACGAGCAGGCGCGGCTGCGGATGCGGGCGCAGGTGTGGGAGGTGGCGCGGGCGCTCCTGAGCGGGGGCGCGGTGTCGGCGGCGGGGCTGCGGGACGTCGCCCGCGGGGCGGACGGCCGGCTGGGCTTCCCCGTGTCCGAGCGGCAGGTCCGGGTGGATCTCTCCCGCTTCTGCGTGGGCCTGGCCCAGCAGGCGGCCCGCGACCCCGCGGGTTCCGACACCTCCCTCGCCGAACTCCTCCTGGACCGCGCCTACGCCATCCGCCCCTTCGGCCTGCGCCACCACAGGGGCACCCGATGAGGCCCCCCTCGACCGCCCCGGCAGGCCGCCCACCGCGGGGCCGGCGCCCCGCCCTCGCGGGAGCCAAGGCGCCGCGAGCGAGCGCGACCGCCCTCCGGCCGTGCTCGCCGCCCCCCTGCCGCCGTCCCCGGGGGCAGTCGTTCCGCAGGGCGGCAGGGTCCTCCCCCGCTCGGGCGGAGCCGAAGGCCCGGAGAAGGGCGGAGCCGAAAGCCCGGAGAAGGGTGGTCACGACGGCCAGGAGAAGCGTGGTCACGACGGCCCGGCACGCGCGCGGCGGCAGCACCGCCGGGGCCCGGTCCCGCCACACCGCCACCGGACCCCGCGCCCACCCCGACCGGAGGCGCCCGTGAAGCCCTCCGTCCTGTGGAAGTGGGTGTGGGCGCCCGGCGTCCGGGGCTGCCGCAACCACGCCTACCTGCGGGAGCGCCTCGTCGCGCTCCCCCTCCTCACCGCCCTCGCCTTCACCCCCTTCGCCTGGGCCCACACCACCGTCCGCGCGGACGCCGCGTACATCCAGGACCGCGCCGCCCCCGCCCTCGGCGACCTCGCGGACGCCCGCGCCTCGCTCCAGATCGCCGACGGCGAGGCCGCCGACAGCCTGCGCGCGGGCCGCGCCGTCGAGCTGAGCGGCCTCAGCGAGCGCTACCGCACCCGCACCACCCGCGCCACCCAGCGCCTGAACCAGGTGGCCCGCAGCGGCGCCCTCTCCACCTCCGAGCGCCAGGACCTCGACGTCGTCGCGGGCCTCGTCGCCGACTACGGCACCTGGACCGCCTGGGCCCAGGCCAACGCCGCCGACCGCGCCCTGCGCGAGGCCTCCCTCGCGTACGCCCGCAGCATCCTGTGCTCCACCCGCGCGGACCCCGCCACCCTCGTCTGCCGCCCCGCCACCGGCTCCACCGCCACCGCCGTCGTCGACCGCGTCACCGCCCTCGAACGCGCCCTCCAGGACCGCATCGCCGACCGCGCGGACCCCGGGGCCGACGTCCTCGCCGCGTTCGCCGTCTCCGGCGTCGCGTTCCTGCTCCTGGTCCACGGCCTGTGGCGCACCCAGGTCTTCCTGCACCACCGCTTCCGCCTCTACGTCAGCCTGCCCCTGCTCGCCGCCGCTCTGCCCCTGCTCGCGCTGCCCCTGCTCGCCGCCGACGCCGTCCTCGTACAGAAGGCCCAGCGCGCCGCCGAGTCCACCGCCCGCGCCCTGTCCACCCAGACATCCCCGCGCATCGAGTCCGCCGCCGAGACCCACCCGTTCGCCGCCCCCGACCGGTACGTCATCGCCGCGCTCGAGGACTCCGTGGACCGCGAACTGGCCGAGGGCCGCCTCGCCTTCCTCGGCCCCGCGCCCGCCTGGGTGGTCCCCGCGGGCCTGCTCAGCGCCGCCGTCACCGGCGTCACCCTGCACTCCTACCGCCGCGAGTACGTCCGCCTCACCCGCCCGGGAGCCGCCCCGTGACCCGCCGCCCCCGGCGTACCGCCCTGGCCTCCGGGCTCACCGCCCTCGCCCTCGTCGCCGCCCTCACCAGCGGCGGCTGCTCCGCCGAGAGACGCGACACCCTCGTCGTCCTCGGCCCGTGGACCGGCGCGGAGGGCATCGCGTTCGAGGCGATGCTGAAGCGGCTCGACGACGGCACCGGCAAGACGTACGCGTACCGCGGCACCCGCTCCCTGCGCGAGACCCTGGTCGCGCAGCTGGAGGCCGGTGACCCGCCGGACGTCGCCGTCCTCAACAGCCTGGGCGAGCTGACGGAGTACGCCCGCGGCAACCGCCTCGAACCCCTCGACACCCCCGGCCACCCGCCCTGGGCCCCCCGCATCGACGTCAACGGCTCCCGCCACACCTACTGGGTCCCCCTCAAGGTCGACCTGAAGAGTCTGGTCTGGAGCAAGAAGAACAAGGGGAGCAAGGGGAGCAAGGGGAGCAAGGGGAACAAGGGGAGCGAGGGGAACCCTCGGTGGTGCGTCGGGCTCGCCTCGCAGGCCACCTCCGGGTGGCCCGGCACCGACTGGATCGAGGACCTGGTCCTGCACCGGTCCGGCCCCGACGTGTACGCGCGGTGGGCGAGCGGGCGGCTGAGCTGGCGCAGTGCCGCGGTGCGGGGGGCCTGGACCGCGTGGGCGCGGCTGCTCGGCGAGCGGTCCAAGAAGTCGGTCGACCTGTCGCTGACCACCTCGTACGAGGGGACCCGGGATCCGGACGCCGAGCGGCCGCGCCCCCGGGGGCTGCTCAACTCGCCGGAGCTGGACTGCACGCATGAGCACCAGAGCGCCTTCATCCGCTATCTGTATGCGAACGCAAAGGGTAAAGGGGGCGCAAAAGAGGGTGGTGGTGGGGGTGTGCGGGTGGATCCGTCGGCCCGGTTCCTGCCCGGGCCCGCCGCCCATGACGGCGCGTACGAGGTCGCGGGTGACATGGCGGCCGCCTTCCGGGGCGGCCCGGCCGCGCGCGAGCTGGTCGAGCGGCTCTCCGGCGGTGCGGCGCGACGGCTGTGGCACGAGGAGGCCGAGCCGGAGCTGCGGCCGTTCTTCCCCGGCGCGGGCGACCCCCGGCCGACCGACCCGGGCGGCGACGAGGTCGCGGCGATCCTCACGGGCGGGGCGAAGGCGCTCTGCTTCGACGCCTCGGACGCGATGCCGCCCGCGCTGCGGGACGCCTTCCACCGCGCGGTGCTCCGCTACTTCCGCGACCCCTCGGCCGCCCGCCTCGACACCCTCCTCGGCCAGTTGGACACCGTCCGCGCGGAGACCGGCGGCGGGACCCTCGCCCCGGATCTCCTCTGCGCACCCCCCGCGCCGGGGTGAGCCGCCCCACACACCACCGGGCCGGGCCGTCCGACCAGGCCCGGAGCGACCTGCGGGAACAGACATTCGGTTGCATACTGGCGTGGACCGGGCCCCTGGGGTCGCCGTCTGCCAACCATTCCGCAGCGGTTAGCGTCTACTCCGAAGGAGTTGTCCCAGCCAGCCGAACGGACCGCCGACCGTGGCCTCTGCCGAACTGTCCACCCCGACTCTCAGCCGAGCCGACCGTGGCAGTGGCATGCCCGAACCGTGGCACGTGCGTTACCGCATGCCGCTGCTGATCACCGCGGGCGTGCTGCCGCTGTATCTGCTGTGGTGGACCGTGTTCGCGACGGGCGGCGGCGACCTCGCGGCCCAGGAGGCCTGGGCGGGCTTCGCCCGGCGCTACCCGGGCTCGGCGTACAGCCTCTTCTGGTACGGCGGCCTGCACACCGCCAACTACAGCGTCATCTCGCCGTATCTGATGGCCGCGTTCGGCGTCCGGACCGTGGCGGCGGCCTCCGGCATCGCCGCCACCTGGATGGGTGTCGCGATCATCATGCGCAGCGGCATCCGCAAGCCGCTGTGGCCCTCCGTCATCGTCGGCTTCTCGATGTGGTGCCAGGTCGTGTGCGGCCGGGCGACGTTCATGCTGGGCGTCGCGTTCGGCGTCGGCGCGGTCCTCGCGGTCACCGGTACGGCCACCCGGCGCCGGGTCGCGGGCGCCACGCTCTGCGCCGCGCTCGCGACCATGGGCAGCCCGGTCGCCGGTCTCTTCCTCGTCGTGGTGGGCGGCGCCTATCTGCTGCTGCGCGAGTGGGGCAAGGGGCTCGCCCTGATCCTGCCGCCGTTCGTCGTCGTCGGCCTGACGACATGGCTGTTCCCCTTCGAGGGCGAGCAGCCGATGGCGTTCATAAGGATCTTCCCGCCGGTGCTGCTCTGCGGGGTCGTCATCCTCGCGGCGCCGCGCTCCTGGAAGCTCCTGAAGGTGGGCGCCGCGGTGTACGCGGTGGGCGTGGTGCTGACCTGGCTGATCCCCACCCCGATCGGTACGAACGTCGAGCGCTTCGCCGAGATCGCGGCCCCGCCGATACTGCTCGCCGCCGTCCTGAACCGGAAGTTCTCCACCCTGCGCCTGCTGCGGCCCAGCGGCACGCCGCGCCACTTCTGGCACCGGACGGTGCTGATCTGCGCCGTCGTCCTGTCCCTCATCTGGGTGTCGGTGAAGACGACCTCCGACATAGTGGCGTACACGAAGGTGCCCACCTGGGCCGTCGAGACCGACGGCGTCGTCAAGGAGCTCAACCGCCTGGGCGCCGAACGCACCCGCGTCGAGGTCGTCCCGGCCCGCGACCACCGCGAGGCGGCCGTCCTCTCGCCGTACATCAACATGGCGCGCGGCTGGAACCGCCAGGCCGACGTGGAGCGCGGCCGGCTCTTCTACGAGGGCCGCCCGGTCTCCGAGGTGAAGGAGGGCGCCTTCACGTCGTCCTCGTACCGCGCCTGGCTGAACCACTGGGCCGTCGGCTTCGTGGTGCTCTACAAGGGCGACGGCAAGCCGGACGGCGCCGCCGAGCGCGAGCACGACCTGGTGACCAGCGAGCCGAGCTATCTGGACCAGGTCTGGCACGACGACAACTGGCGGATCTACCGCGTCAAGGACGCCGTCCCGCTGGTCGACAAGCCCGGCTCCGTGGTGACCGCCGACGGCGCCCACCTCACGGTCCGCATGTCCGAGCCCGGCTCGGTCACCGTCCGCGTCGCCTACTCGCCGTGGCTGTGGGCGGAGGGCGGCTGCCTCTACAAGGAGGGCGACTTCACGCGCCTGACGGTGAAGAAGCCGGGCGACGTGCGGATCGCCTCGAACTACGGCGGCCCGTCGGGGCCGCAGCCGAAGTGCGAGCCGGATCCCGACAAGGACTAGCCCGACAAGGACCAGCGCGGGACCCGCTCTTCGGGAGTACGAGAAGTCTTCCGGAGTACGAGAAGGGGGTGGGGGTGAGCCGGCCGGCTCACCCCCACCCCCTTCTCGTGCGCGTCGTGTCCCGTGCGCGTCGCGCGTCAGCTCACGCGGGTCAGCTTCGCGCCGAGGCCCGGCTCGGAGAGGTCCTTCTGCAGGGCCACCGGAACCTTGATCGCGCCGCTGGTGGTGCCGTCACCGACGAGCAGGCGGCCGACGACCGTCCCGGCCTTCGCGGAGTGCGGGGGCGTCTTGCCGCCGTCCGAGAGCTCCGCCTTGACGGTCAGGCCGGACCAGCCGACGGCGGTGACGTCCTTGGTGGCGACGACCGGCGTGGTGCCGCCGAGGCCGTCGTCGACCTCGCCGACGACCTGGCCCTTCTTCACCACGGTCTTGGCCTTGAGGGCGTCCTGCCCGGCCGCGATCAGGTCCTTGGTGACGTTGGTGACCTTGTCGATGTTGGCCACGCCCTGCGAACCGAACTGGGCGAGGGCCGCGCCGATGACCATGTGGGTCTTGCCGCCGACGCGCTTCTCCGCGGCGAAGAGGATGTTGCCGCCCGCGGCCGACGTGGTGCCGGTCTTGATGCCGATGGCGACGGTCGGGACGAGACCGAAGTAGTTGTCCTGCTTGTCGCCGTTGATGTCCTCGTAGCTGCGCTGGCCCGCGATCTCCTTGAAGGTCGGGTTCTCCATCGCGACGCGGCCGAGCTTCACCAGGTCCTCGGCGGTCGACACGGTCGTCTTGTCGAGGCCGCTGGGGTCCGTGTAGTGCGTGTTCTTCATGCCGAGTTCCTTGGCGGTCTTGTTCATCTTGGCGACGAACTTGTCCTCGGAACCCTTGCTGTCCCAGCGCGCGAGCAGCCGGGCCACGTTGTTGGCGGACGGCAGCATCACGGCCTGCAGGGCCTCGTACTGGGTGAGCTTCTGGCCCTCGGTCACCTTGACCACGGACTCGTTGGCCGGCTTGCCCTTCTCGTAGTGCCGCTGCGCCTCGGCGTCGACCTCGATGGTCTTGCCGTCGCCGCCCTTCTTGATCGGGTGGTCGCGCAGGATCAGATAGGTCGTCATCACCTTGGCGATGCTCGCGATCGGCACGGGCTTCTGCTTCCCGGACGAGCCGAAGCTGCCGATGCCGTCGACGTCCATGGCCGCCTGACCGTCCTCGGGCCACGGGATCGACGGCTTGCCTCCCTCGAAGGAGTGCGTGGTGGCGGCCGTCAGGGTCAGCTTCGGCTCCGGAAGCGGACGCAACGCCTGTGCGACTGCGAACACAATCGCGAGGAGCACGACGAGCGGCGTCCAGATCTTGACCCGGCGCACGATGGTGCGGGTCGGGGTCTCCGGGGGCGGCGGCGTGTTCGTCAGCTCGGCGAGCAGGTCGAGCGGCGGCAGCGGGGGCAGGGGCTGCTGGCTGGTGCGGCCTCCGGGCGGGGGCGCCTGGACCGGGGTGCCCGCGCCCTGCTGGGCCCGCGCGGGTGCGCCCGCCGGGGCCGAGGGCTGCGCGGCGGCCTGTCCGGGCAGGGCCTTGCCCTCCTGGCCGGGCTTCGTACCCGGCTTCGTGCCCGGAGCGGGCTGCGCCTTCGGCTCGGGCTTCACGCGGGGCTCGTCGAGCGGCTTGAGCGCGACGAACTTGCTGGTGCGCTCAGACTCAGACTCAGCTGCCTCAGCTGCGGCGGCCGTGGGCTTCGCGGCGTCGTCGGGCTTCGGCTTGCGCTCGGCGGGTACGTCGCCGAGCTTCAGCATCGTCGTCGGCTGGTCCACGCCCGCGGAGGCGGGGCGGACGGCCTTGAAGACGGCGGTGGCCTGGTCGAGCGGGCCGCTGGGGGCGTCGGGGTTGTCGTCGTCGGCCTTGGGCTTGGCGTCGTCGACCTTGGGCTTGGCGTCGGTCTTCGGCTTGGCGTCGTCGGCCTTGGGCTTCTCGTCGGACTTCGGCTTCTCGGCGGACTTCGGCTCGGTGCCGGGCTTCGCGGTGAGCGTCAGGGTGGCGTCGGACTTCGCCGGAGCCTTCGGCGCGGGCTCGGCCTTGGCGGCGGGCTCGGCGTCGGTGTGGGCCTTGGCGGCGGGCTCCGGGTCGGCGTCGGAGTCCGCATCCGTGGCGCTCTCGGGCTCGGCGTCGGCCTTCGGCCCGGCGTCGGACTTGCCGTTCACGCCCGGCCGTACGGTCGTGAACACCGCGGTGGCCCGGTCGACCCGGGGGTCTTCCGGCTCGGCGTCGGCGGAGTCGTCGGCCCCGGCCTCGGCACCCGCGGACTTCCCGCCCTCGCCCTGCGCACCGTCGTCGTCCTTGGCGCCGTCCGCCCGTGTCTCGGGCCGCGCAGCCGTGAACACGGCCGTGGCCATGTCGACCGCGGACCCCGCCTGCTCGGCGTCGTCGCCCTCGGCGTCGTCGTCCGCACCCCCGGCCACGCCCGAGGAGGAACCTTCCGGCTCACCCGAGGAGGAACCTTCCCCCGCAGCCGCACCGGAACCCTCGGCCGCCTCATCCGCCCCGGCCGCGGAGCCGGACGCGGACGCCGCACCGGACCCGGACCCAGCACCGGCCCCGGAGTCGGACTCACCCTCCTCGGATCCCGCGACCCACGCGGCAACCGCGGCGCGCAGTCGTGCGTCTCCCTTGGCGTCGCCCGGCGTGGCGCCGGCCGAGGAACCGGAGGCGGAACCGGACGCCGACGAGGCGTCGTCCGCACCGTCCGAGGCGCCCCCGCCAGAAACCGTCTTAGACCCGTCGGGGAACTCGCCCGCCACCGATGCCTCCTCGTGCTTGCCGTACTCGCCACGCCCAACCATGGCCCGGACCCGCTGTCCGAACCATGTACCAGTGTCCTGTGTGAGGGCTTAACCCCCGTGGTAGACGAGAACGACATACCTACTGGTTCCCGTACGTACCGCCCACGCACTCTCGACAGACCAATGTGAGAGGGGTCACCCTGTCATTCATCCACGCGGGGAGGCATGGATGGGCAGGAGCCGCAGAACAATTCCGGAGGAGCTTCTGCTGCTCGCTCTGGACCCGGCCACGGGTACCACAGCGCAGCCGCAGTCGCTCGACCTGGGTCTGGCCGGCGCACAGCTAGTAGAGCTGGCACTGGCCGGACGGATAGCCCCTGACGGGGATCGTATCGCCGTGGTGATGCCACGGCCGACCGGAGATCCGACTCTGGACTCCGCACTGGAACTGCTGCGCAGGCGCGGCAGCCCGGTCCGGGCCGTCCACTGGATCGGCGGGCCTCGCCTGGGGCTTCGCCAGACCTACCTTTCGCATCTGGAGCGGTGCGGCATGGTGCATGCCGTGGCGGGTCAGATGTGCGGGGTACTGCCGACGACTCGCTATCAAGCGACGGACACGGCGATCAGCCGGGAAATCAGGTCCCGACTGGATTCGGCGATCCGCACCGGCGTCCCGCCGGACCCGCGGACCGCGGCGCTCGCCGCACTGGCCCACGCGGTCGGACTCGGCAAGCACCTGTATCCGGGCAACGAGGGACGCTCGTCCCGCTCCCGGCTGCGCGATCTGATCAGGCACGACCCGATGGGCGGCCTCGTGGCGCACGCCGTGATGGACGTCCAGAACGGTGTGGCGGCGCAACCGCGCCGCAGCCCCGCGACCGCGGGGCAGGGCGGCGGGCGGCAGCCCGCGCAGACGGCGCGGACCGCACCGGACCCCGGCAGGGTTCCGATGCAGCCACGCCGGGGTGCGGGAGCCATGGCCCGCGCCGTGGCCCACTGAACCGGCCACACCCGCAGCACACGCGTCATCCGCGCCACCGCACCGCAGTCCCCCAGACCCGGTTCGGGAGCCGCTGAGCCGCGCGGGCGGGGCACCGGGCGTCCACGAAGGATGCCGGTGCGCCGTCCGCGCGGCCGCAACCGCCTCATGGGGCACGCCTGTTGGGCCGACGCACTCGGCGCACGCCGCGCCGGCACCCCCACACACCGCTGTTCTGCTGTTTCCCAGCGCCGAGTTGACCCGTGGTGGCACTCTGCATGGCAGCAGACACGCAAAGTAGAGGCATAGTGCCGGAGGTGCACGTCCCGTGGCGTCCAACGTCAATCCCACTGTCAGGCGACGCCGGCTCGGTCAGGAGCTGCGTCGGCTGCGCGAGCTGAAAGGCATGACAGCCGAAGAGGTGGCGGAGCGGCTGCTGGTCTCGCAGTCGAAGATCAGTCGCCTGGAGAACGGCCGCCGTTCGATCAGCCAGCGCGACGTCCGCGACCTCTGCGGGGTGTACGAGGTCGAGGACCACCGGATCGTCGACTCGCTCATGCAGATGGCCAAGGACTCCCGCCAGCAGGGCTGGTGGCATTCGTTCGGCGACATCCCGTACAGCGTCTACATCGGTCTGGAGACGGACGCGGCGTCCCTGCGCGTCTACGATCCGCAGGTCGTCCCCGGCCTGCTCCAGACCCGGCCGTACGCGGAGGCGCTGATCACCGGCGCGCTGCCGGAGACCACGCCGACGGACATCGAGAAACGGGTGCAGGTCAGGATGCGCCGCCAGGAGCGGATCGCGGCGCCGGAGAATCCGCTGCGCCTGTGGACCGTCCTGGACGAGTCCGCGCTGCGCCGCGTCGTCGGCACCCGCGCGCTGATGCGCGAGCAGTTGGAGTACCTGGTGGAGCAGTCCCAGCTGCCGCACGTCACGGTGCAGGTGATTCCGTTCGACATGGGCGCGCATCCGGGTCTGAACGGTCAGTACGCGATTCTCGAGTTCCCGGACGCCTCGGATTCCAGCGTGGTGTACATCGAGGGTGTCACGAGCGATCTGTATCTGGAAAAGGCGAATGACGTGCAGCAGTACAGCGTCATGTACGAGCATTTGCGGGCACAGGCGCTGAATGTGGAGCAATCCCGTCAGCTGATCGCGGACATCGCCAAGGAGTACGCCCGCTGAGGCCCTCCGGGGCTCGGCAGGCCGGTGCGGGAAACCCGGCGGCGGCGCGCTGAACCACGCCCTGTCGGCAAAAATGCCGCACAGTACACCTTCGCCAGGGCGCGACGGAAGACCCCTCTGGAATATGCCATCCGGTTGAGTGAACGACCCATCCGCCGGTCGATGTTGGCGAGTAGCGTCATTCACGCCAACAGCAAGAACGTTGGCGTATACCGCTCTCAGGCGGTTACAGCAATTCACCAACTGCGCAAAACGGAGCAAACATGGCAATCCAGCAAGGTGCCTCGCACGCTTGGACCAAGTCTTCCTACTCCACCGGCAACGGCGCCTGCGTCGAGGTCAAGTCCCCCGTGACGCACGCGATCTCCGTGCGGGACTCCAAGGTCACCGACGGCGCGGTCATCGCCTTCCCCGCCGACTCCTGGAACGTCTTCGTGGCCCAGGTCCGCGACGGGAACTACGACCGCGGGTGATACGTGCCACCGACGCGACCACAACCGCATAGCACCACCGCATGAGCCCTCTCGACTGGTCCGCCGTCCTGGCCGAGGGGGCTCGGCCTTTGCCCCGCCACCCCGGCCCCGCCGCCCTGGCGAACCGCTAGCGCAGCTGGTCCACGTACCGGTCCGTCCCCGGCACGGTCGGGATGAACGGCGCCACCAGCTCCACCCGCCCGAGCCCCGCATCGGCGACCTCGTCGACGGCCCCGGCGAACCGCTCGGCCCAGCACGCGCGCGGATCGTCCTCCAGGAACCACAGCAGGGTCAGCCGGGTGTCGACCCCCTCGACCTGCTTCACGTACGTCATCCGGTCGCCCGGCAGCGGTGTCGGCCGGAAGACCGTCACCAGGGCGGCGGGTGAGCCCGCGAGGGCGCGCGGGAGCCTGCGGGCGAGCAGCCACTCCAGGAGCTCCGGCCGCCGCTCGGGGCTCTCGGCGTCGATGACTTCGAGGACGAGCCCTTGGTAGGGGTGGTCGAGGGCGTGGAAGTCGCGGGGCCCGGCGGCGCCGTCCCGGTAGACGGTGGCCTCGTGGTCCTGGAAGGCCGTGAAGACGTGGGTGCGGGCCTGGTGGACGCGGCCGTCGCGGTTGAGGCGCTTGTTGATGCCGACGGTCCACTTCATGTGGTGGTCGTAGCGGCCCTCGGTGATCCAGTACGTGGAGAGGTAGCAGCCGGCCGTCACGGGCTGCGCGACCGCCGACTTCTCGGGCAGGCGCAGGAGTTGCAGCTCGCGGGTCGCCACCCAGCGCCGTCCCGCGTACATCCACGGCATCGCCATCGCGCCCGCGTAGTAGTGGTCGTCCTCGTACCAGCGGTTGTAGGCGTACTCCTGGCCCGGGTGCGGCTCGACCATCGTGATCAGCGCATGGCCCGGGCGCACCCCGTAGGGCCCGACGGCGGCCAGCTCTCCGTACGCCTCGGCGCGGGTGTCCTCAGTCACCGGCTCTCCCCTTCCTTCCTCCGTTGGACGCCCATACTCTGACGCCCCGTCAGGAAAACTGCCAGAGTCCGGAGTCCGGAGGTTCCTCATGTCATTGCTCGACGGCAGGACCGTGATCGTCTCGGGGGTCGGCGCGGGGCTCGGCCACGAGGTCGCCGCCGCCGTGGTGCGCGACGGCGGCAACGCGGTGCTCGGCGCGCGCACGAAGGACAACCTCGCCCGGTCCGCCGCCGAGATCGACGCGGACGGCGAGCACGTCGCGTACCTGCCGACGGACATCACCGACGAGGGCCAGTGCGCGGCGCTTGCCGCCCTGGCCGTGGAGCGGTTCGGGCGGATCGACGCGCTGGTGCAGGTCGCCGCCTGGGACAGCTACTTCGGCGGCCTTCAGGACGCGGACTTCGCCGCCTGGGAGGGCATCCTGGACGTGAACCTCCTCGGCTCGCTGCGGATGACCCGGGCCTGCCTGCCGCACCTCAAGGAGCGCGGCGGCTCGGTCGTCCTGATCGGCACGCAGTCGTCGGTGGCCGCGCCCTCGCAGGTGCGGCAGGCGGCGTACGCGGCGTCGAAGGGCGCGCTCGTCTCGGCGATGTACTCCCTCGCGCGCGAGCTCGGCCCGCACCGGATCCGGGTGAACACCGTCCAGCCGGGCTGGATGTGGGGGCCGCCGGTGGAGGCGTACGTGAAGTTCACCGCGCACACCGAGGGCGTTCCGGAGGCGGAGGTGAAGCGGCGGCTCACCGAGCGGATGGCGCTGCCGGAGCTGGCCACCGACGGGGACGTCGCGGACGCCTGCGTGTTCCTCGCCTCCGACCGGGCGCGGGCCATCACCGGCCAGTCGCTGCTGGTGAACGCGGGCGAGCTGATGCGCTGAGGCCCGGCTCCCGAGCACGCCCCCGAGGGGTGGCCGACAGGTACCCCTTCGGGGGCTTTTGCCGCCCCCCTCTAATCACGTATATGAACCAAGGTCGTCAACTCGAACGATTTTACTCCCTCTTGACCATGCGGGCGGTTGTCCACGCCCTCTCGCCGAACCGACTATGAGCGGGCACTTCGCGGCCGTTCAGGCGCCGCCACAAGGAAGTGGGCGCCGTTTCAGCGGAGTTGACCGAGTTCACAAGTCGGACCCCTGGGAGGGGCAATGAACGGTCTCGACTGGGCCGTGCTCATCGCGTATTTCGGCGTGATGGTCGCGATCGGCGTCTGGTCCCACAAACGCGTGGACAACGTCAGTGACTTCTTCACGGCCGGCGGCAAGATGCCGTGGTGGCTGTCCGGCATCTCGCACCACATGTCCGGCTACAGCGCGGTGATGTTCACGGGCTACGCGGGCATCGCCTACACCTACGGCGTCACGTCCTTCATCACCTGGTCGTTCCCGATCGCCCTCGGCATCGCCATCGGCGCCAAGCTCTTCGCGCCACGCATCAACCGCCTCCGCTCACGCCTGCACGTCGCCTCGCCCCTCGAATACCTGAAGAACCGCTACAACCTGAAGACCCAGCAGGCCCTCGCCTGGTCCGGAATGCTCCTGAAGATCGTGGACGTCGGCGCGAAGTGGGCCGCGATCGCGACCCTCCTCTCCGTCTTCACCGGCGTCTCCCTCAACCAGGGCATCCTCATCACCGGCGTGATCACCGCGATCTACTGCACCATCGGCGGGCTGTGGGCGGACGCCCTCACCGAGCTGGGGCAGTTCATCATCCAGCTGCTCGCCGGTGTCGCGATGTTCGTGGCGGTGGTCGCGAAGCTCGGCCCTTACGGCGGGTTCTTCGGCGTCTGGGACGAGCCCGAGCTGGACGGCCACGCGAAACCGCTGGTCGGCCCCTACGGCACCGTCTTCCTCCTGGCCTTCCTCTTCATCAAGCTCTTCGAGTACAACGGTGGCATGCTCAACCAGGCCCAGCGCTACATGGCCACGGCCAACGCCCGCGAGGCCACCCGTTCCGCGCGGCTCTCCGCCGTCCTCTGGCTCGTCTGGCCCCTGGTCCTCTTCTTCCCCATGTGGATGTCGCCGCTCCTCGTCGACGCGAAGAAGCCCGACGGCTCCGACTCCTACGCCCTGATGACGGAGCAACTGCTCCCCCACGGACTCCTCGGCCTCGTCATCGTCGGCTTCTTCTCCCACACCATGGCCATGTGCTCCTCCGACGCCAACGCCATCGCGGCCGTCTTCACCCGCGATGTCGCGCCCGTCCTCTCCAAGCGGGCCCGCGCCTGGACCGATCACGCCGGGCTCATCGCCGCCCGGCTCACCACCGTCGTCTTCCTCGCCCTGTCCATGGCCGTGGCCACGCAGGTCAACTCGCCCGCCTTCAAGGACATCATCACCGTCGTCATCAAGTGGGTCGCCGGGCTCATGGGCCCCATCGCCATCCCGATGATGCTCGGCCTGCTCCGCCCGTTCCGCCGCTCCGGGCCCACGGCCGCGCTCACCAGCTGGGCGCTCGGGCTGCTCACCTTCTGGCTGGTCAACTACCCCATCCACTGGAACGTCGACGGCGGCGTGCCCCTCCAGTACCAGGTCTCCATCCCCCTGGCCGTCTCCCTGATCCTCTACATCGCCATCGGCTACTTCAAGCCCGAGGACACCCCCGAGCGGGACGCACTGATCGAACGCATCAACACGGACGACGACGACTCGGCCTCTGCGGTTCTCCCCACGCAGGCGGAGCCCGCGGCCCCCAAGACGGTCACCTGACCCTGGACCGGGTCGGGCCTGCAACCCAAAACCCCCACCGCTACCGCGGCGGGGGTCTCTCCCACCCACCCACCCGTCACTCCCGTCCCAGCCGCACCGCCGGGCCCCGGACACCACACAGCCGCCCCACGGACGCACACCACCGAACGCCGCAGCCGCCAACGGCGAACGGCCCCCACGGGCG
>NZ_JNXT01000054.1 GCF_000716675.1 Streptomyces alboflavus | reverse complement strand
GGCGGGGAATCCCCGCCGCGAAGCGGCGAAGCGACTGGCGGCCCGCAGTCGCCGAACAACCGCACCTGGCACAGGCGGCCAGAAGCCCGCGGCGGGCTGGAAACGGGCGGGCGGGTGGGGGAACCCCCGGCGCGGAGCGGCGGGGCAACCGAGGGCAGACGGACTCGTGACACGAGGCGATTCAGTGCGTAGGCTCCCTGAATATGGATATGCAGACCGTGGTGCTGGGAACCACCGGCACAACCGCAGAGGACGTCGTCGCCGTCGCACGACACAACGCTCGCGTCGAACTCGGCGAGGACGCCGTCACCGCCCTCGCCGCGGCCCGCGAGATCGTGGACGCCCTCGCGGCCAAGCCGGACCCCGTCTACGGCGTCAGCACCGGCTTCGGCGCGCTCGCCACCCGCCACATCGGCCCGGACCTCCGCGCCCAGCTGCAGCGCAACATCGTCCGCTCGCACGCGGCCGGCATGGGCCCGCGGGTGGAGCGCGAGGTCGTGCGCGCCCTGATGTTCCTGCGCCTGAAGACGGTCTGCTCGGGCCACACCGGCGTCCGCCCCGAGGTCGCGCGGACCATGGCCGACATCCTGAACGCCGGCATCACCCCGGTCGTCCACGAGTACGGCTCCCTCGGCTGCTCCGGCGACCTCGCCCCGCTCAGCCACTGCGCCCTGACCCTGATGGGCGAGGGCGAGGCCGAGGGCCCGGACGGAGAGCTGAAGCCCGCGGGCGAACTGCTCGCCGCGCACGGCATCGCCCCCGTCGAACTGCGCGAGAAGGAAGGCCTCGCCCTCCTCAACGGCACCGACGGCATGCTCGGCATGCTGGTCATGGCCCTCGCCGACCTTGACACGCTGTACAAGTCCGCGGATGTCACCGCCGCCCTCAGCCTGGAGGCGCTGCTCGGCACCGACAAGGTCCTCGCGCCCGAGCTGCACGCCATCCGCCCGCACCCGGGCCAGTCCGCCTCGGCCGCCAACATGCTGGCCGTCCTCGCCGGTTCGGGCCTGACGGGCCATCACCAGGACGACGCGCCCCGCGTGCAGGACGCGTACTCGGTGCGCTGCGCCCCGCAGGTCGCGGGCGCGGGCCGGGACACCCTCGCGCACGCCCGTACGGTCGCCGAGCGCGAGTTGGCGTCGGCCGTCGACAACCCCGTGGTGCTGCCCGACGGCCGCGTCGAGTCCAACGGCAACTTCCACGGCGCCCCCGTGGCGTACGTCCTGGACTTCCTCGCCATCGCCGCCGCCGACCTCGGCTCGATCGCCGAGCGCCGCACCGACCGGCTGCTCGACAAGAACCGCAGCCACGGCCTGCCGCCGTTCCTCGCGGACGACGCGGGCGTCGACTCGGGCCTGATGATCGCCCAGTACACGCAGGCGGCCCTGGTGAGCGAGATGAAGCGGCTCGCCGTCCCGGCCTCCGCCGACTCCATCCCGTCCTCGGCGATGCAGGAGGACCACGTCTCCATGGGCTGGTCGGCCGCGCGCAAGCTGCGCACGGCCGTCGGCAACCTCAACCGGATCATCGCCGTGGAGCTGTACGCCGCCACCCGCGCCATCGAACTGCGCACCGGCCTGACCCCGGCCCCCGCGAGCCGTGCCGCCATCGACGCCGTCCGCAAGGCGGGCGTCGAGGGCCCCGGGCCCGACCGCTATCTGGCCCCGGACCTGGCGGCCGCCGACACCTTCGTCCGCGAGGGCCGGCTCGTCGCGGCCGTGGAGCAGGTCACGGGACCGCTGGCCTGACCTCGGTACGACGCGAGTACGACGCGTGGCCCCGGCTCCGGACGAAACCGGAGCCGGGGCCACGTGCGTACGGGCCGCACGGAGAGCGGTCAGGCCCGGCGAGCGCTCAGTACGTCTCCGCCCGCTCCCTGCGCACCGAGTACAGGACGAACCCCGCACCCAGGCCCAGGAACGCGGTGCCGCCGGCCACGTACGGAGTCGTGTCGATGCCGCCGGAGTCGGCGAGGCGGCCGTCGGCGTGGGCTGTCTCGTGCGTCGAGTTCGCCGAGTGGCGCGCGATGTCGCCGGGCGAGCCCGGTGACGCGGTCGCCTTCGCGGAGGGGACGAACCACAGGGCGCCGAGCAGGGCCCCGGCTGCGGCTGCGGTCAGCAGCGGTCGACGTGCGATCACGGGAAACGGATCCCCCTTGTGGAGCTGGCGAATTGGCCGTCTGGGGCGATGCTAGTGAAAGGCGCGGGTCGCGGGAAAGCCGCGCCGGTCCCGGGCCGTACGCTCCGGCGTATGAGTACGGACGAGACATCACGCTTTGTGCGACTGCGCGTCGAATTGGTGGTCGAGGTCGACGGACCCGAGGACCTGCGCTCCACCGCCCTCGGGCGCATCGCCCAGGACACGTACATGCCGGACGACGAGCGGGCGCACGCCCAGGCCACGGTGAAGGAGGACGACGCGGAGGCGCTCGCCTACCTCGTGGACCCCGTCGACCTCGTCGGGAACATCCCCGGCGTGGAGCTGACCCAGGCCTCCTGGAGCAGCGAGGTGATCGACTACGACCCCGATTCGCCGGAATGGGACCCGGACGAGCATGATGACGCCGAGGACGGCGACGAGCCGTAGCCGCGGCGGGCGAGCAGCGCCCCGGGAAGCGCTTTCTGAAATGGGGAGCCCCGGGCGGCAACCGCCGCCCGGGGCTCAGTCGTCTCCTGAACGCACGGCTGTCCCGGCCGCACCGCCGACGTGGCGTTCACCACATCTTCGGCAGAAATGGAACGGGATGCACCGGGCAAGGCGTTAGGCGGGGTTACGGGGGGACCCGCGGGGTCTTGGGGATTCGGCGACGATGGAGAAGCGTGTAATGACGGACAGTAAGCGGCGCAGGGGTCTGATGGCCGTGTCCGCCCTGGTCGGCGGGGTGCTTGTGCTCTCCGCCTGTAGCGACGACGGCGGCGACAAGGACAGTTCGGGCAGCGGCAAGAAGTCGCAGAACCAGGTCGACGAGGCGGCGGCCGAGAAGACCTCGGAAGCCAAGATCGAGATCGCGCCGAAGAACGGCTCCGACAACACGGGCATCAACAAGGACGCCAAGGTCACCGTGAGCGAGGGCACGCTCACGAGTGTCGTCATGAAGGCGGAGGGCGGCGCCGCGGTCGAGGGCGACATATCCGCGGACAAGAAGAGCTGGAAGCCCAGCGGCCAGCTGGAGCGCGCCACCACCTACAAGATCGCGGTGACGGCGAAGGACTCCGAGGGTCGCAAGGCGCACGAGAACTCCTCGTTCACCACCGTCTCGAAGGCCAACAGCTTCATCGGCAGCTTCACGCCGGAGGACGGCTCGACGGTCGGCGTCGGCATGCCGGTGTCGATCAACTTCGACAAGGCGATCACGAACAAGAAGTCCGTGCAGTCCAAGATCCAGGTGTCCTCCAGCAGTGGCCAGGAGGTCGTCGGCCACTGGTTCGGCGGGAACCGCCTGGACTTCCGCCCCCAGGGCTACTGGAAGGGCAACTCCACGGTCACCCTGAAGCTGAACCTCGACGGCGTCGAGGGCGCGGAGGGTGTCTACGGCGTCCAGCAGAAGACCGTCACCTTCAAGATCGGCCGCAACCAGGTCTCGGTCGTCGACGCCAAGACCAAGCAGATGAAGATCATGCGCGACGGCAAGGTCGTCAAGACCATCCCGATCTCCGCGGGCTCGCCGGAGAACAAGACGTACAACGGCAAGATGGTGATCTCCGAGAAGTTCAAGGAGACCCGGATGAACGGCGCCACCGTCGGCTTCACGGACAACGACGGCAAGGGCGAGTACGACATCAAGGACGTGCCGCACGCCATGCGCCTGTCCTCCTCCGGCACCTTCATCCACGGCAACTACTGGGGCTCGCCGTCGATCTTCGGCAACGCGAACACCAGCCACGGCTGCATCGGTCTGCAGGACGCGAAGGGCGCGGGCGACAAGTCGAAGCCCGGTGCCTGGTTCTTCAACAACTCGATCACCGGTGACGTCGTGGACGTCCGCAACACCGGCGACAAGACGATCGCTCCGGACAACGGCCTCAACGGCTGGAACATGAGCTGGGCGCAGTGGAAGGCGGGCTCCGCCGTCTGACCGGCGCACCCCTGACTCCCACGCGCAGTGGCCCGCACCCCACCGGGGTGCGGGCCATCGTCGTGTCCGCGGTGTCGCGGCACCATGTTGAACCGGCCAACAACACCAACTAAGCACTTCTGCCTCATAGTTGAGCAGATATCGTCCCCCTCGACATACTGCGTGACTCAGTGCTTTCACCTTGAGGGGGAAACTTGCTCAGACAAGTACAGAAAGCGAAGAGACCAGTCACCGCGCGGCGTGCGGCCGTAGCCGCCGTCGCCACCGCCGCGGCCGTGGCACTCGCGGCGGGCATGACCAGCCCGGCGCAGGCCGACCCGGACTCCACCCACACGGCCGGAACGTCGGCCGACGAGGTGAGGGTGCCGGTACGCCACCACGTCACCCTGCTCACCGGCGACCGCGTCACCCTCGACAGCTCGGGGCGCCCCATCGCGTTCGACCCCGCGAAGGGCCGTGAGCGGATACCCGTGCGGACCGTCCAGCGGGACGGCCACATCCACGTCGTACCGGCGGACGCCCAGCGCCTGATCGCCGACGGCACGCTCGACCAACGCCTGTTCGACGTCACCGAGCTGAGCAAGAAGGCCAACCGCACCGCACAGAGGCACGGCCTGAAGGTCATCGTCGCCTACAAGGGCGCGGCCGGCGCGGCCAAGGCCGAGGTGCGCGAGGCGGGCGGCACCAAGCTCCGCCGCACCCTGAAGACCCTCAACGCCGACGCGGTGCAGACCCCCAAGCGGGACGCCGCCGAGCTGTGGCGGGCCCTGACGGCCGAGCGGGACGGGGCCCGCACGACCGCCGCCGGAATCAGCCGCGTCTGGCTCGACGGGGTGCGCAAGGCCAGCCTCGACAAGTCCGTGCAGCAGATCGGCGCCCCGAAGGCGTGGGAGGCCGGGTACGACGGCAAGGGCGTCAAGATCGCCGTCCTGGACACCGGCGTCGACGCCACCCACCCCGACCTCAAGGAACAGGTCGTCGGCGCCAAGAACTTCACGCCCTCGCCGGACACCAAGGACCGCGTCGGGCACGGCACGCACGTGGCGTCGATCGCGGCGGGCACGGGCGCCAAGAACGCCGCGTACAAGGGCGTGGCGCCCGGCGCCAAGATCCTCAACGGCAAGGTCCTCGGCGACACCGGCGGAGGCGACGACTCGGGCATCATCGCGGGCATCGACTGGGCCGCGGCCGAGGGCGCCGACGTGGTGAACCTGAGCCTCGGCGCCCCCGACACCCCGGGTGTCGACCCGCTGGAGGCCGCGGTCGCCGCCCTCCTCAAGCAGCAGCACCCCGACTGGAAGCAGCCGGAGCTCAAGGGCGCCCTCACCGCGTCCACCAAGGGCGGCAAGTACACGGCGTTCCAGCAGGGTTCGGGCCGCATCGCCGTCGACAAGGCCATCGAGCAGACGGTGATCGCCGACCCCGTGTCGGTCAGCTTCGGCACCCAGCTGTGGCCGCACACCGACGACAAGCCCGTCACCAAGAAGGTCACGTACCGGAACCTCGGCAAGGAGGAGGTCACCCTCGACCTCACCGCCGAGTCCCTCGACCCCAAGGGCAACCCCGCGCCCGACGGGTTCTTCACGCTCGGCGCGAAGAAGGTCACCGTCCCCGCGGGCGGCACGGCCTCCGTGGACCTCACGGCCGACACCCGACTCGGCGGCGCGGTCGACGGCGCCTACTCCGCGTACATCGTGGCGAACGGCGGCGGCCAGAGCGTCCGCACCGCCGCCGCGGTCGACCGCGAGGTGGAGTCGTACGACCTGACGGTCAAGCACATCGGCCGGGACGGTCAGGCCGCCAAGCACTACAGCACCGTGCTCGTCGGCATCTCCGGGCTCGGCGAGGAGCAGTTCATCCCGGTGCGCGGCGACTCCGGGACCGCCACGGTCCGGGTGCCCAAGGGCGGTTACGTCCTGGACGCCGGTGTGATCGTCGACCCCGAGGACATCACCAAGGGCGTCGACTGGATCGCGCAGCCGAAGCTCGACGTCACCAAGGACGCGACGCTGACGGTGGACGCCCGCACGGCCGAGCCGGTCGACATCAGCGTGCCGTCGTCCGCCGCGAAGTCCGTGTTCGCCTCGCCCTCGTTCGAGGTCACCGCGGGCACCGCGGGCTACGGCTTCGGCTGGTGGCTGGACTCGTACACGGGGCTGCGCACCGCCCACCTCGGCCCGCAGGTCACCGACGGCTCGGTGCTCCAGAAGTGGGAGGGGCACTGGACGAAGGGCGAGAAGGCGCAGTACAGCACCGTCGCCGGCGGCGTCGTGAAGAAGCTCGCGACCGGCTACACCCGCGAGTACAAGGAAGCCGACCTCGCCACCGTGAAGGCGGGCCTCGGCGCGTCCTCCAGCGGCAAGCAGGCCACGGCCACCGCGTTCGGCCGCCTGCCCGGCAGCTTCAGCGCCACCGGCTTCAGCGCCCCGCAGAAGGCGCCGAGCACCCGCACCCTGTACGTCTCCACGGACGACAAGGTCAAGTGGAGCCTGGAGTACGAGCAGCGCGCCGGTGTCGGCGACGACGGCTGGCCGATCGTCGACGCCTCGTACACGCTGGGCAAGCCGCAGGCGTTCGCCGCGGGCAAGACGTACACGAAGACGTTCAACACGGCCGTCATCGGGCCGCGCGTCGGCGGTGACTACGGCGTCGTGCGCGACGGCGACAAGCTCACGGGCCGGCTGCCGCTGTTCGCCGACGGCAAGACCCACGCGGGCGGCTCGCTCTACACCGCGGTGAAGACGACGCTGACCCGCGACGGCACCCAGATCGGAACCAACGACGACCCGCTGACCGGCGGCAAGCCGTTCACGGTCCCCGCCGGTGACGCCGAGTACAAGCTGTCGACGTCCGTGAAGCGCTCGGTGGCCGTGTCCGCGGCCTCCACGCGGGTCGACGCCAGCTGGACGTTCCGCTCCAAGAAGACGGCCACCGCCACGAAGCTGCCCGTCTCCGGGGTGCACGTCGGCGCGGCCGTCGGCCTCGACAGCCGGGCCCCCGCGGGCGCCAAGCAGTCCGTGCCGCTGAAGGTCACGGGCGCGGCGGCCGGAGCCAACCTCAAGTCGCTGCACTTCTACGTCAGTTACGACTACGGCCAGCACTGGGGGGACCCGCTGAAGGTCACCGGCGGCAAGGTCGAGATCAAGAACCCGGAGAAGGGCAAGGCCATCTCGTTCCACGCCAAGATCACGGACAAGAAGGGCAACAAGTCCACGATCTCGATCTACAACGCGTACTACGGGAAGTGACCTTCACCGCCTCACGGCGGAAGTGACCTTCGCGGCAAGGGAACTGATCCGCGTCCGCCGGGAACCGACCTGAATCCCGCGGACAGTTGAAGGAGTGAGAGGAGCGGCTCCCGGGGCCCCACAGGCGCCGGGAGCCGCTTCGTTCGTCCGGAACGCACGTCCGGACCACACTTCGACGGCAGGGGGAAGTCTTGCGTCAGCACAGGAAGAAGGCGTGCGCGGCGGCGATCGCCGTGGCACTGGCGGCGGGGGTGGTCGGGCCCGCTTCGGCGGGGGCGGACCTGCCGGGCTCCGGGCGGGCGTCCGCGCAGGCCGGGCCGCCGCACCGGGCCCTGACCGGTTCCGTGCACCACGTCACCCTCGTCACCGGCGACCGCGTCACCGTCGCGGCCACGGGCCGCCTGCTCGGCTTCACTCCGGCCAAGGGGCGCGAGCGCGTCCCCGTGAGCGCCCGGACCGTGCGCGGGCGCGTCCTCGTCCTGCCCGCGGACGCCGAGCGGCTCATCGCCGAGGGCCGGGTCGACCAACGCCTCTTCGACGTCTCGGAGTTGACCAGCAAGGCGAACCGCACGGCCCAGCGGAACGGCCTGAAGCTGATCGTCGGCTACAAGGGCGCCGCGCGCGGCGCCAGAGCCGGGGTCCGCGCGGCCGGTGACACGGCGGTCCGCCGCACCCTGACCTCCCTGAACGCGGACGCCGTGACCACCCCGAAGCGGGACACGGCCGCGCTCTGGAAGACCCTCACCGGCGGCAGGCGCGGCACCGCGTCCGGCGTCGACCGCGTCTGGCTGGACGGGACGCGGAAGGCGAGCCTCGACAAGAGCGTCCGGCAGGTCGGGGCGCCGAAGGCGTGGGCGGCCGGGTACGACGGCAAGGGCGTCAGGATCGCCGTCCTGGACACGGGAGTCGACGCCACCCACCCGGACCTGAAGGGCCGGATCGTCGGCGCGCGGAACTTCACCGCCGCCGCCGGCACCGAGGACCGGGTCGGGCACGGCACGCACGTCGCGTCCACGGCGGCCGGTACGGGGGCGAAGTCGGGCGGCAGGTTCAAGGGCGTCGCACCCGGCGCCGAGATCCTGAACGGCAAGGTGCTCGGGGACGACGGCGAGGGCAGCGACTCCGGGATCATCGCGGGCATGGAGTGGGCGGCCGCGCAAGGGGCCGATGTCGTGAACCTGAGCCTCGGCGGACCCGACGCCATCGGCGTCGACCCGCTGGAGGAGGCGGTCAACAGGATCTCCGCCGACAAGGGCGTCCTGATCACGGCCGCCGCGGGCAACAAGGGCTCTCCCGGCGCCGTCGACTCGCCGGGCAGCGCGGACGCGGCGCTGACCGTCGGCGCGGTCGACGGCGGGGACAAGCTCGCGGACTTCTCCAACCAGGGCCCGCGCCGCGGCGACGGCGCGGTCAAGCCGGACGTGACGGCGCCCGGCGTCGACATCACGGCGGCGGCCGCGCCGGGCAGCGAGATCGAGCAGGAAGTCGGCCAGAAGCCCGAGGGCTATCTGACGATCTCCGGTACGTCGATGGCGACCCCGCACGTCGCGGGCGCCGCCGCCCTGCTCAAGCAGCGGCACCCCAACTGGCGGGCGGCCGACCTCAAGCGCGCCCTGACGTCCTCTGCGAAGGGCGGCGCGTACACGCCGTACCAGCAGGGTTCGGGGCGCATAGCCGTCGACAGGGCCATCGGCCAGACGGTGGTCGCCGACCCGGTGTCGCTGAACTTCGGCGCCCCGAAGTGGCCGCACGCCGACGACAGGCCGGTCACCCGGAAGGTCACGTACAAGAACCTCGGGACGAAGGACGTCACCCTCGACCTGTCGGTGACCGCCACCGACCCGAAGGGGCGGCCCGCCCCTCGCGGCTTCTACACGCTCGGCGCGAAGAAGGTCACGGTGCCCGCGGGCGGGCGCGCGTCGGTCCGCCTGACGGCCCGCACCAGGATCGGCGGCGCCGGGCACGGCGCCTACTCCGCGTACGTCGCGGCGAAGGGCGGCGGCCAGGCCGTGCGCACGGCCGCCGTGGTGCGGCGCGAGGGGGAGGCGTTCGACGTGACCCTGAAGTACATCGGGCGGGACGGCCGGCCCGCGAGGTTCTACTCGTCCGCCCTCACCGGTCTGAGCGGACCCGGCGCCGACCACGACTTCTACGCCAACGACCTGTCAGGAACGGTCAAGATCCGGGTGCCCAGGGGTGGTTACCTGCTCGACACCAAGATCTACCAGGACCCCGAGGACAGCGCCAAGGGCGTCGACTGGCTCGCCCGGCCCAAGCTGGACGTCACCAAGGACATGACCCTGACGGTGGACGCCCGGAAGGCGAAGCCGGTGGACATCACGGTGCCCGACAAGGACGCCCGGCAGGTGCATGCCTGGCCGCGGTACCAGACCAAGAGCGGCGACGGCGGCCAGATGTTCCTCGATTCCTTCGCCCCGCTGCGCACCGCGCACCTCGGCCCCGAAGTCACGGACGGCGCGCTGCACCAACAGTGGTCCGGGCACTGGGTCAAGGGCGCCGACGAGCAGTACGACATCCTCGTCGGCGGCAAGGTCGACCGGTTCGCGACCGGCTACACCAAGCACGTCGAGGCCGCCGACCTGGCCACGGTGCGGGTCGGCCTGGGGGCGTCCGCCACGGGCAAGGAGGGGGTGGCCGGCGTTGCCGGGAAGCTGCCCGGCGGCAGGGGGCGCATAGACGCCTGGGACGTGCCGCAGCGTGCCCGCAGCACCCGCACGTTCCACGTGTCCACGGAGGACAAGGTGAAGTGGCACTCACGCTTCCTGCAGCTGGCCGTGGACGAGAACGGCGCCCAGAGCGACGAGGCGGAGTACTACGTCCTCTCGCCGCAGACATTCAAGGCGGGCAGGACCTACACGAAGGCGTTCAACACGGCCGTGTTCGGGCCGCGCCTCGGATACGACCTCGGGATCTCCCGCGAGGGCAACAAGATCACTGGCTTCGTGCCGGTGGCCGCCGACGGCGCGGGGCACGAGGGCGAGTCCGACTTCTCCTCGGTGCGGACGACCCTCTACCGCGACGGCCGGAAGATCGCCACGAACAAGGACCCGCTCTCCGGCGACGAGTCCTTCACGGTCCCCGCGGCGGCCGCCGACTACCGCCTGACCACGTCGGTGCGGCGGGACCCGCGCGTGGCGACGGCGTCCTCGCGCATCGACGCGAGCTGGACGTTCCGCTCCAGGAAGGCGAGCGGCGAGACCCGGCTCCCCGCGTCGACGGTCCGCTTCACTCCGAAGGTGGGGCTGGACAGCCGGGCGCCCGCCGGGGTGACCCAGTCCGTGCCGGTGACGGTCCAGGGCGACGCCGCGGGCGCGAACCTCAAGTCCCTCGCCGTGTACGTCTCCCACGACCGGGGCCGCACCTGGAAGAAGGCGGCCGTGCGCGAAGGCCGGATCGCCGTGAAGAACCCGGCCGCGGGCAAGTCGGTGTCCTTCCGCGCCGAGGTCGAGGACAAGAAGGGGAACAGGGCGACGGTGGCCATCCGGGACGCGTACTTCGGGAAGTGAGACGCGTCGTACATCGGGAAGTGAGACGCGCATGTCGGGAAGTGAGATGTCTACGTCGGGACATGAACCCGTACTTCCGGAAGCGAACGGCGCGGACGGGAAGAGGGGCGCGTACGGCGTGAGTTGAGGGAACATGCGGCGCGAGCCGAGGGACGCGTGCCTCCACGGGGGTGGGGCACGCGTCCCGCCGCGTTCAGGAGTCCCGGCGCCCCGCACCGAACGGGCTGTCGATCAGATAGCGCCAGTACCCGTCGGCGCCCCGGCGCGCCACGTCCGTGGCGGTGGCCGCCACCTTCCCGCCGATCTCCCAGTCGACGAGCAGGAGCGCGATGTCGTCCACGACGTGCACGCGCCGGGGCGTCACGGAGATGGGCAGGCCGAGGGCGAGGAACGGGGCGTTCTGCGCGGCGACGGCGTCGGCGCCGCGCACGGGGGCACCCGACTCGGGGACGAAACAGGCCCCGGGTTCGTACAGCTCACGGACGGCGGCCGGGTCGCCGCTGTTGAACCGCTCGGCGAACGCCGACGGCACGTCCTCGGGGCGCTGGGGCAGGATGAAAGTGCTCATGACCGGCACAGTAGGAGGCGCGCCCGTGGCTCACCGAACGGTAAGGCAGGCACCCCCGGCCACCCGGGAGCCGCGCCCCGGCCTGCCCGACGACCCGCGCGCCCGCGTCACCACGCCCACCGCCGAGTGCCCCGTCGAGGTCACCCTCGCGGCGCTGCGCGGTCGTTGGACGACGCTCCTGGTCCGCGAACTGCTCTCGGGTGACGTGTACGCGTACAGCGAACTGGCCGCCGCCCTCCCGCAGTTGTCCGACAAAGTACTTGCGGAGCGGTTGACCCAGCTGACCGACGCCGGGGTCGTCCGGCGCACGCGGACGCCCGGCTGGCCACCCGCCGTCACCTATGAGCTGACTTCGCACGGCCGGGAGTTGGGTCAAGTCCTGCAAGCACTCTGGGACTGGGGCGCCAAGGCCCCGTCTGCCAGGGAGAAGGAAGCCGTCACCCCATGAGCGCCCACACCGTCGAGTACATCCGCTACCGCGTCCCCGAGGACCGCGCCGCCGAGTTCCTCGCCGCGTACACCCTCGCCGCCGTCCCGCTGGCCGCCGCGCCGCAGTGCGTGGACTACGAACTCACGCGCTGCGAGGAGGATTTCGAACACTTCATCCTGCGCATCACCTGGACGTCCACGAAAGACCACCTGGAGGGCTTCAGATCCTCCCAGCAGTTCCAGGACTCCTTCGCGCACATCCGTCCCTACGTCGAGAACATCGAGGAGATGCGGCACTACACGCCGACGTCCGTGCGCGGATCCGGCGCCTCCACGCCGACGCTGTACGCGTGGGCGGGCGGCGCGGAGCGCTTCGACCGCCTCACCGAGGTCTTCTACGAGAAGGTGCTCGCCGACGACCTGCTCGCCCCGGTCTTCGCGGGCCTCGCGCCCGAACACGCCGCGCACGTCGCGCGGTGGCTCGGCGAGGTCTTCGGCGGCCCGGCGGCGTACTCCAAGGAGCACGGCGGCGAGGACGGCTCCGGCGCCCACGCCCACATGGTCGGCAAGCACTTCGGCAAGGGCATCACGGAGCCGCAGCGGCGCCGCTGGGTGAACCTCATCCAGGACGCGGCGGACGAGGCCGGGCTGCCGACGGACGCGGAGTTCCGCTCGGCGTTCGTCGCGTACGTCGAGTGGGGCACGCGCCTCGCGGTGTACTTCTCGGGACCGGACGCGGCCCGGCCCACGGCCCAGCCGGTGCCGCTGTGGAACTGGGGGGCGGCGCCGCCGTACCAGCCCTGATCACCCGTACGGGGAAGGGGCAGGTGGTCCGGGCGCGCGGCGGGTACCGTGGAAAACGGGATCCGGCCGCGCGGCCGGGCACCACACGCGTAAGGGAGTCGCAGCATGAGTGCGCAGCAGGTCGAGCAGAACATGCCGGCAGCCACGTATCAGCGGTTCCGCGGCCTTGTCGAAGCAGTCGAGGCGCAGGCGGACCGGCAGGGCGACCGTGTGCGGGCAGACATCGCGAACCAGGAGATCACCGTCCACATGATGTCCCCGACAACGACGCACGGACGTATCGTGATCATGATCAGCCATCAGGTCGAGAACCAGGATGAGACGGCCGCCACCTTTGCCGAGACTCGTGTCGACCATCCCGAGCTCGGTCTGTGCCGTACAGCCGACCTGTTGGTCATGACCCAAGAGGCCTACGAGCGGGAGACCGAAGACTTCGCCGCGTTCGCCCCTGATGTGTCCGTAGCCGTTGAGGTCGTCTCCTCGTCGAATCCCGGCAACGACTACATCACCAAGCTCCGCGACTACCCCCGCATGGGCGTCCCCGAGTACGTGATCGTCGACCCCAGGGACGGCACGATCACCGTGCACTCCGGTCCGGACACGACCAGTGGCGAGCCCCGGTACGCCGACACCCCGCGCCGGTACAAGTTCGGCGACGCCGTCCCCATGGGCCGGTGGACCATCGACACGGCCAAGTTCCCCCGCTACCGCTCCTGACCCGGCGGTACCACTCCTGACCCGGCGGGCCCCTACGGCACCTCACTGCGGGCCGCCGGGGCCGCCGCGTCCACGCCCCAGCTCGCGAGCAGCCGCAGGCCCTCCGCCGACGGGGAGCCCGGCTCCGCGTGGTACGTCACCAAGGTCTGTTCATAGTCGTCGGGCAGGCGCATGGACTCGAACGACAGGGTCAGCTCGCCGACCACGGGGTGGCGCAGGCGCTTGACGCCGTGACCCTTCTCGCGCACGTCGTGCTCGGCCCACAGCCGCCTGAACTCCTCGCTCTTCACGGAGAGTTCGCCGACCAGGGCGGACAGCAGCGGGTCGTTCGGATAGCAGCCCGCCTCCATCCGCAGGAAGCTCACCATGTCCGACGCCTTCTGCTGCCACGTCTCGTCGAACAGCGTCCGCATGTCCTCGCTCAGGAACGTCAGCCGCGCCCAGTTGCGCTCCTCGGGCGGAAGCAGCCCCCAGTCGCCGAACAGCGCCGCCGCCAGCCTGTTCCAGCCGAGGATCTCCGAGCGCCGCCCCAGGGCGTAGGCGGGGACGCCGTCCATGGCGTCCATCAGGTGCTGCACCGCGGGGCGCAGGTGCTGGGGCCGGGTCGCCTTCTTCTTCTTGTGGGCGGTCGGCCGCGCCAGGTGCGTCAGGTGGGCGTGCTCGGCGTCGCTCAGGCGCAGGGCGCGCGCGATGGCGTCGAGGACCTCGCCCGACACATTGCGGCCGTTGCCCTGCTCAAGGCGCGTGTAGTACGCCACCGACACCCCGGCGAGCTGCGCCAGCTCCTCGCGCCTGAGCCCCGGCACCCGCCGGTGCCGCCCGAAGCTGGGCAGGCCGACGTCGTGCGGCTGCAACCGGGCCCTGCGGGTACGCAGGAACTCGCTCAGCTCGGCGCGCGGGTCGAGGGTCTCCGGCTGCCGCCGGGGGGTGGGCGCGTTGTCGTCCATGATGTCCAGTATTCCGCCTCGCCGACGCAGGGGCCTGACACTGCCAGTGGTAGGCAGGGCAGGGGTAGGACGGCCCGTGGTAGGCCCGCCGGACGTACGCGCAACGGAGGGCTGGGTAGGTCTTTCCGCAGGTGACAGCGTCGATGGCATGACCGCACAGACCATGAACGTCCCCGCTTACGCAGCCCCCGCCGCCGGCGCCCCGCTGGCGCGCACCACCATCGAGCGCCGCGCCGTCGGCGCCTCCGACGTCCTGATCGACGTCAAGTACGCCGGCATCTGCCACTCCGACATCCACCAGGCCCGCGACGGCTGGGGCGAGGGCATCTTCCCGATGGTGCCCGGCCACGAGATCGCCGGTGTGGTGGCGGAGGTCGGCGCCGACGTCACCAGGTTCAAGGTCGGCGACCGCGTCGGTGTCGGCTGCATGGTCGACTCCTGCCGGGAGTGCGAGAACTGCAAGGCGGGCCTGGAGCAGTACTGCGCCCAGGGCAACATCCAGACGTACAACGCCCTCGACAAGGAGGGCCGGCCCACCTACGGCGGCTACTCCACCCGCATCGTCGTCGACGAGGCCTTCACCCTCCGCATCCCCGACGGCCTGTCCCTGGACGTCGCCGCGCCGCTGCTGTGCGCGGGCATCACCACGTACTCCCCGCTGGCGCACTGGAACGCGGGCCCCGGCAAGAAGGTCGCCGTCGTCGGACTCGGCGGGCTCGGCCACATGGCCGTCAAGATCGCGCACGCCATGGGCGCCGAGGTCACCGTCCTCTCGCAGTCCCTGCGCAAGAAGGACGACGGCCTGCGCCTGGGTGCCGACCACTACTACGCGACCAGCGACGACGCCACCTTCGAGCAGCTCGCGGGCAGCCTCGACCTGGTCGTCTCCACGGTGTCGGCGCCCCTGCCCCTGGACAAGTACCTGGGCCTCCTGAAGACGGACGGCGCGTTCGTGAACGTGGGCGCCCCCGAGGAGCCCGTGTCGCTCAACCTCTTCTCCCTGATCCTGGGCCGCAGGAGCCTCGCGGGCTCCGGCATCGGCGGCATCCAGGAGACCCAGGAGATGCTGGACTTCTGCGCCGAGCACGGCCTGGGCGCGGAGATCGAGCTGATCTCGGCCGACCAGATCAACGAGGCGTACGAGCGGGTGCTCGCGAGCGACGTGCGCTACCGCTTCGTGATCGACGCGGGGACGATCTGACCTGGTGGGACGGGACGGCCGCCCGGACGGCGGCGGCGAAGTCGGTGAGGTCGGCGGTGCGGGCCCCGTGACCGGATTTCGACTGCGACCACGGGCCTAGGGCGCAATGCGCAGCGGGCGCCGAACCGCTGACCGATGTGGGGTCGGGCGGCCGAACGTAGCGTGGTCGATGTCAGGCACACAGGTCCACACCGCAAGGCCGGGCAGAGCCGTACCGGCCGCGCTACGAGGAGGTCCGCACGATGACCATCGAGCTGAACCACACGATTGTCGCCGCCACGGACAAGAAGGCGTCCGCGCAGTTCCTCGCCGACATCCTGGGGCTCGAAGTCGGCCCGCAGTACGGCCCGTTCATCCCCGTGGAGATCCCCAACGGCGTCACGCTCGACTACTACGAGGGCGACGGCGGCCCGTTGGTGCCCCAGCACTACGCGTTCCTCGTCTCCGAGGGCGAGTTCGACGCGATCTTCGGCCGCATCAAGGAGCGGGGCCTGACCTACTGGGCGGACCCGTACCACACGCAGGAGAACCAGATCAACACGAACGACGGCGGCCGCGGGGTGTATTGGGACGACCCGGACGGCCACAAGCTGGAGATCATCACGCGGGCGTACGGGTCGGGGGAGTAGCCCGTCCGGGCGGCGTGACCGGGTATCGGGCCCCGCCGCCTCACGCCTGCCCGTCGCGCAGGAACCCGAGGACCAGAGGGGTGGCGACCTCCGCGAACTCCTCGAAGTAGGCGTGCCGCGCGCCCGGGACGAGCCGCATCCGGGCGTCCGGCAGGCGCTCGGCGAGGAGCGGGGCGTTGGCGGTGGGGTTGAAGGTGTCGTCGCTCCCGTGCACGACGAGTGTCGGCGCCTTGATCCTGACGAGGGCGTCCCACGCGTCGTGGCGGGCGCTGGCCCGCAGATGACGGCGGCGGGCGTGCGCGGGCATGGACGGATCGCCGAGCGTCCCGAACTCCCGCCGCCCGCCCGCCTCCTGGGCGGCGATCCACGCGGGCGTGTACATCAGCTCAAGGAGGGCCCGTCGCACCGCCTCCGGGTCACCCTGCGCGAGCGCCCGCCGCACCTCGGGCCCCCGCTCGACACCGTGCGGCGCCCCCGGCGACGTACACCCGAGCACGAGCCGCCCCACCCGCTCCGGAAACTCGGCGGCGAACCACTGCGCGACCCGCCCGCCCATCGACGTCCCGTACACATGCGCCCGCCCGATCCCCGCGTCATCGAGCACGGCCGCGACGTCGTCCGCGAACCCCCGCGTGCTGTAGGAGTCGGTGTCGGGCCGATCACTGTCCCCCGTCCCCCGCCAGTCCAGCGTGACGACGGTGAACGCGGCGGCGAAGTCCTCGACCACCGGATCCCACCAGTGCCGACTGTTGGACTGCCCGCTCAACAACACCAACGGCTCACCGGAGCCACAAAGTTCATAGTGCAGAGCGGTGCCGTCGGGGGCGTAGGCGTGGGGCATGGGGGTCCTTGGAAGCGGAGGGCTCGGTTACTTGTCCGCCGCCTCGGGCGCGGGCGCGATCCCCGTCGGGCACGACACCCCCCAGTTCGTCTCGAAGGGGTCGCCCAGCTTCACGCCCGTGCCGCCGATGCCGCAGTAGCCGTCGGGGTTCTTGTCCAGGTACTGCTGGTGGTAGGCCTCGGCGGGCCAGAAGGCGCGGTCGGCTGCCGGGAGGACCGTGGTGGTGATCTCGCCGTGGCCCGCGGCCGTGAGGACCTGCTGGTAGGCGTCGCGGGAGGCCGCGGCGGTGGTCTCCTGGGCGGGGGTGTGGGTGTAGATCGCGGAGCGGTACTGGGTGCCCACGTCGTTGCCCTGGCGGAAGCCCTGGGTGGGGTTGTGGGACTCCCAGAAGAGCTTCAGGAGTTCGGCGTACGTGACCTTCTCGGGGTCGAAGACGACGCGCACGACCTCCGTGTGGCCGGTCAGGCCGGAGCAGACCTCTTCGTAGGAGGGGTTTCGGGTGTAGCCGCCCTGGTAGCCGACGAGGGTCGTCCAGACGCCGTCGGTCTGCCAGAACTTGCGCTCGGCGCCCCAGAAGCAGCCGAGGCCGAAGTCCGCGACCTCCAGGCCCTCGGGGTAGGGGCCGAGCAGGGCGTTGCCGAGCACCGTGTGCCGGGAGGGGACCTCGAACTCGGGCGTCTCGCGGCCCTTCAGGGCCTCCTCGGGGGTGGGGAGGACGGGCGTGCGGCCGAAGATCATGGGGGTTCACTCCTTGTGGCGGGGCGGGCGGCGGCAAGTATGCAGAACGCTGCTACGGGTCTCGGCATTCCTGCCGGTCAGTGCGGCAGCGTGGCCGGGCTGCCGCCGTTGGCCTCGTAGCCCGCGACGGCCAGGGCGCGGTAGACCGCGTAGTCCGCGGCCGGGTCGGGGGACAGGGTCCAGGGGAGGGCGCCGACGTGGCCGTCGACGTGGACCAGCTGGTCCATGGCCTCGCCCCAGCGCTCGCAGCGCACCAGGAAGAACACCAGAAGGTGGCGGACGTGGGCCAGCATCGGGTCGTCCGGGCGGGCGGAGTGCACCGCGAACTTGGCGCCCTCGATCGCCTTGGTGACGACCTCGCTCTGGTAGAACCCGCGGACCAGGTTCACCTCGGGCAGGTGCTCGTACACCGCGAACAGGGGCAGCGCGGAGAGCAGGGAGCCCTTGGGGGCGCGGGCCGCCGCGGCCTCCGCGAAGGAGTACGCCTCCTCGCGGGTGCCGTGCCACTTCTCGCACCAGTAGTGCAGCGCCGCCAGATGCGCCCCCATGTGGGCCGGGGCGCGGTCCAGGATCTTCAGCCACAGCTGCTCGAAGTCCGCACGCGGATAGGCCATGCCGCGGGCGATCGACAGCTCGACGATGTACGGGATGGGGTCGCCGGGGGAGAGGAGTGCGGCCTGGCCGCAGGCCTCCTTCGCCTCCTCCAGGATGATCCGGAACTCGTCCGTCCCGGCCGTCGAGGAGCGCCAGGCCTGCTGCACCAGGAACTCCGCGTGCACGGCCGCGCCGCCCGCGTCCTTCGGCGCCTCCGCCCGCCAGACGCGCAGCCACTGCCCGCCGGGGTTGTCGCTGACCCCGCCCGGCCGCTGCGCAAGCTCCAGGGACGCCGCGCCCGCGAAGGCCTGCACACGCTGCCACCGCTGCTCACCGTGCACCTCTGTCCCGGCGAGCAGCTGCGACGCGGCACGCCAGTCCTGCGTGCGCTGCACCAGGTCGAGGACCTCGATCAGGTCCGCGTCGGGGCCGGGCATGCGGATGTCCAGCTCCTCCTGCCGCGCGAAGCCGTAGTTCGCCGGGTCCGCCGCGTCCGGCGCGCCCGGGTGCACCTGGCGGATTCCGCCGCGCCTGCGCAGCAGGACCGGCCCGAGAACCGCCCCGATCATGACCACTGCCATCAGGACCCAGAGAATCTCCATACGTACAAGCGAACCAGACGCCTGTGACAATTGGCCAACCTGGCCGTGCCCGCCGGTCATCCCGCGCCGCCCGACCCGGGCCGCCCTTCGCCCCGCCCGGCCCCCGGGGCCGCGCCGCATTACGCTCAGGCCGCATGAGTGACTCGCACAGCAGCCAGAATTTCGAGACCGTCGCCATTCACGCGGGCAACACCGCCGACCCGCTCACCGGCGCCGTCGTCCCGCCCATCTACCAGGTGTCCACGTACAAGCAGGACGGAGTCGGCGGACTCCGCGGCGGCTACGAGTACAGCCGCAGCGCCAACCCGACGCGCACTGCCCTGGAGGAGAACCTCGCAGCCCTCGAAGGCGGCCGCCGCGGCCTCGCCTTCGCCTCCGGCCTCGCCGCCGAGGACTGCCTGCTGCGTACGCTGCTCGGCCCCGGCGACCACGTCGTCATCCCCAATGACGCGTACGGCGGCACGTTCCGCCTGTTCGCCAAGGTCGTCTCGCGCTGGGGCGTGGAGTGGTCGGTCGCCGACACCTCCGACCCGGAGTCGGTGCGGGCCGCGCTCACGCCGCGTACCAAGGCCGTCTGGGTGGAGACCCCCTCCAACCCGCTGCTCGGCATCACCGACATCGAGGCCGTCGCCCAGATCGCCCGCGAGGCCGGGGCGAAGCTCGTCGTCGACAACACCTTCGCCAGCCCCTACCTGCAGCAGCCGCTCGCCCTCGGCGCGGACGTCGTCGTGCACTCCATGACGAAGTACATGGGCGGGCACTCCGACGTCGTCGGCGGCGCGCTCGTCGTCAACGACGCCGAACTCGGCGAGGAGCTGGCGTTCCACCAGAACGCGATGGGCGCCGTCGCCGGGCCCTTCGACTCCTGGCTGGTCCTGCGCGGCATCAAGACGCTTGCCGTCCGCATGGACCGGCACAGCGAGAACGCCGAGCGCGTCGTCGAGATGCTCACGCGGCACGCGCGCGTGACCAAGGTGCTTTACCCGGGGCTCGCCTCGCACCCCGGGCACGAGGTCGCCGCCAAGCAGATGAAGTCCTTCGGCGGGATGGTGTCCTTCCAGGTCGAGGGCGGCGAGGAAGCGGCCGTCGCGGTCTGCGACCGGGCCCGCCTCTTCACCCTCGGCGAGTCCCTCGGCGGCGTCGAGTCCCTCATCGAGCACCCCGGCCGCATGACCCACGCCTCCGTCGCGGGCTCCGCCCTGGAGGTCCCGGCCGACCTGGTGCGCCTCTCCGTGGGCATCGAGTCGGCGGACGACCTGCTGGCGGACCTGCAGCAGGCGCTGGGCTAGGCGCGCGGGCGCCGGTACGGTGCGGGGCGGCCGGGGGTTCCCGGGCCGCCCCTTCGCCTTCCCCGGCCTCTCCGGAGCTTGCCCGGGCCTCTCCGGAGCTTGCCGGGCCTCTCCGGAGAGGGCGTTTCCGCTGCCGGGGCGGGTCACCAGCTGGTCAGGGGCGGGGTGCGGCTCGACGGGGGCTCCACCCAGGGCTGGGCCTGAGCCGCCCAGACGGCGAACGCGACCACGGCGATCAGCAGGAGCAGCCACATCAGCCGCCGCACGACCGTGCGGCGCCGCAGCATGCGGGCCCCCCGCCGGACGGCGTCCGCGTGCAGCTCGACCGGTACCGCCACCGGCCCCTCGGCGTCGAGCATCCCCCGGACCACGGCCTCACGCCGCTCCTGCTGGCTCACGGCGAGGCCCCCTTCCCCAGCGACGCACCGGACGGCCCCCCGAGCGCGGCGGACACCCCGGACACCCCGGGCGCCGGCCCCCGCGGCGGATGCAGCACCGCGGCGACGGCCCGCGCCGACAGCACCCGCACCCGCTCCACGCCGAGGCCCAGCAGCGCCGCCGTCTGCTCCTCCGCCACCCCCTCGTACAGGCGGAGAACGACGACGAGCCGCTCCTGCGGGGACAGCCGGGCGAGCAGCCCACCGCGCCCGCGGGACCGCCGCCAGGCGCCCCGGGCGAAGCGGACGACGAGGACGGTGCGGGTGCGGTCGTACGGATCCTCGCCGCGCAGCCTGTCCCAGGAGGCGTACGTGGACGCGAGCGCGGCCGTGAGCAACGCCCGCGCGCGCGGGTTGGCGTCCGGCCGCTCACCGGTGAGCAGCGTGGCGGCATGCAGGAGACGCCCTGCCGCGCCCGCGACGAACGCCTGGAACTCCCGGGCACGGCGGGCCTGTTGGGCGGCCTGCCGGTCTCGCACCGCGCCTCCCGCCGTCCGGCGTAGGGGGACTCGGTTTCATCTGAGGCCAGGCACGGTGCCCAGGTCAAGAGCCCTGCGCGAGCGGAACGTGCCGCCCTGCGCCCGGCCGCGGTGGTCGGCGTACCGCGGCCGGGGGCTCAGGAGTCGGTCGGAGCGACGGAGTCCGGTACCCCCTGGGAGGACTGCCGCGCCGAGAGCGCGGTGTTGAAGCGGGTGAGGAGCGCGGTGAAGCTCTCGCGTTCCGCCGGGGCCCAGTCCTGCGTGAGCTCCGCCATCAGCTCGCGGCGCGAGGAGCGGACCTCGTCCAGGCGGGCCTGCCCGCGCGGGGACAGCTGGAGGACGACGGCACGGCCGTCCTCGGGGTGGGAGGTGCGCTTGACCAGGCCGGTGTCGACCAGGGGAGCGACCTGCCGGGTCACGGTCGACGAGTCGATGCCCATGCTCGCCGCGAGCGCCTTGACGCCCATGGGACCTTCCTTGTCGAGGCGGTTGAGCAGCAAGTATGCGGCGCGGTCCATGGAGTTGCGGACCTGTCCGACGCCGCCGAGGCGGGTCTGCTCCGCACGCCGTGCGAACACCGCAACCTGGTGCTGCAGCGTATCGAGGAGGCCGGGATCGCTGGCGGTCGTCATGTCCGGAGTTGTGGGCATGGCCGGGGGCTCACTTCATGGGAAGGGTGGTGGGTTGGGGGACAGGGTACGCGGCCCGGGCGCTACCCGTACCGGCGCTGCGCAAACCCGTCTCGCCGCTTGGTCACGCCGGGAGGGGACGGGCGTGAACTGCGAGACTGCAGTCATGAGCTACCGCACGACTCGCTCCTTTCCGCGCTCCCTCCCGGCCGTCACGCTCGACGACGTACGGGGCGCCCAGAAGATGCTCGTCGGCGTCTCCAGGGTGACCGCCATGGAAGGCAGCAGGCACCTGTCGCAGCTGGTCGGCGCGCCGGTGCACCTGAAGTGCGAGAACCTCCAGCGGACCGGCTCCTTCAAGCTCCGCGGCGCCTATGTGCGCATCTCCGGGCTGCTGCCCGAGGAGCGCGCCGCCGGAGTCGTCGCGGCCAGCGCCGGGAACCACGCCCAGGGCGTGGCCCTCGCCTCCTCCCTGCTCGGCGTCCGCGCCACGGTGTTCATGCCGGCCGGGGCCCCGCTGCCGAAGGTCGCGGCGACCCGGGACTACGGCGCGGAGGTCCGGCTGCGCGGCAACGTCATCGACGAGACGCTGGCCGCCGCGCAGGACTACGCGCGCGAGACGGGCGCGGTCTTCATCCACCCCTTCGACCACCCGGACATCGTCGCCGGACAGGGCACCGTCGGCCTGGAGATCCTGGAGCAGTGCCCGGAGCTGCGCACGCTCGTCGTCGGCGTGGGCGGCGGCGGCCTCGTCGCGGGCATCGCGGTCGCGGTCAAGTCGCTGCGCCCGGACGTACGTCTGGTGGGGGTGCAGGCGGCGGGCGCCGCGGCGTACCCGCCCTCGCTGGCCGCGGGGCGCCCGACGTCGATCGACAACCCCGTGACCATGGCGGACGGCATCAAGGTGGGCCGCCCGGGGGACGTGCCTTTCCGGCTCGTCGAGGAGCTCGTGGACGACGTCGTCACGGTGTCCGAGGACGAGCTGTCGAGTGCCTTGCTGCTCTGCCTGGAGCGGGCCAAGATGGTCGTCGAACCCGCGGGTGCGAGCCCGGTGGCGGCGCTGCTGAGCGATCCGCGCGCCTTCGAGGGCCCGGTCGTCGCGCTGCTCTCCGGCGGCAATGTGGACCCGCTGCTGATGCAGCGCATCCTGCGCCACGGCATGGCGGCGGCGGGCCGCTATCTGTCGCTGCGGCTGCGTCTGACGGACCGGCCCGGCGCCCTGGCGACCCTGCTCGGTGTGCTGTCGGCGGCGGACGCCAATGTCCTCGACGTGAGCCATGTGCGGACCGATCCCCGGCTCGGGCTCACGGAGGCGGAGGTGGAGCTGCACCTGGAGACCAAGGGGCCCGAGCACTGCGCGGAGGTCGCGACGGCGTTGCGGGACGCCGGGTACACGGTGATCGGCTGACGTCGGGACACGTCGATCGGCTGATGCCGGGCACGTAGATCGACTGACGTCGGCTACATCGTGTACGGCAGTGAGGGCGCGCGGGCGACGCGGGGGGCGCGCGACGGATCCCGTGCTCCGCCAGGTTCCGCGAGATTCAGTGAATGCGTTGAGTGACGCGATGTATCGCGTTAGCGTTGTGATGCACGCCACTGAGCGCCCGGGCGATCGGAACCCGGTGATTCTAAGCTTTTCGCTAGGAAACCACCCAAAACATGGGAGGCCCCCTATGTCGGGCGCCATCTACGCCGAAGGTCTGGTGAAGACCTTCGGCGACGTAAAGGCTCTGGACGGCGTCGATCTCGATGTCCCGGAAGCCACCGTCCTCGGCCTCCTCGGGCCGAACGGCGCGGGAAAGACGACGGCGGTGCGCTGCCTGACCACGCTGCTCACCCCCGACAGCGGCAAGGCGTTCGTCGCCGGGATCGATGTCCTGAAGCATCCGAACGAAGTGCGGCGCTCGATCGGCCTCTCCGGCCAATTCGCCGCCGTGGACGAGTATCTGACGGGCCGTGAGAATCTCCAGATGGTCGGCCAGCTCTACGAGATGCGGGCCAAGGAGGCCAAGGAGCGCGCGGGTGAGCTCCTCGAGCGCTTCCATCTCGCGGACGCGGCGGACCGCCCCTCCAAGACCTACTCCGGCGGTATGCGCCGCCGCCTCGACCTCGCCGCCGCCTTGGTCGTGTCGCCGCCGGTGATGTTCATGGACGAGCCCACGACCGGTCTGGACCCGCGCAACCGCCAGCAGTTGTGGGAGGTCATCCAGGAGCTCGTCGCCGGCGGCACCACCCTCCTGCTGACCACGCAGTATCTGGAGGAGGCCGACCACCTGGCGCACGACATCTGCGTCGTCGACCACGGCCGCGTCATCGCCCGCGGCACCGCCGACCAGCTCAAGGCCCAGATCGGCGGCGAGCGCGTCGAGGTCGTGGTGCACGAGCCGGACCACATCACGACCGCCGTCGAGGTCCTCACCGGCTTCGGCAAGGGCGAGGCCACCGTCGACCGGCACACCCGCAAGCTGACCGTCCCCGTCACCGGCGGCGCGAAGCTGCTCGCCGAGGTCATCCGTGAACTCGACACCCGCGGCATCGAGATCGACGACATCGGCCTGCGCCGCCCCACGCTCGACGACGTGTTCATCTCCCTGACGGGTCACCTGGCCGAGGTCAAGGACGAAGAGAACGGCGCGAACGGCGCGAACGGCGACAGTGACGCCAAGGGTGCGGCTGCCGCCAAGGACAAGCACAAGAAGGAGGCCGCCCCGTGAGTGCCGTCACGCGTACCGCTCCCGCCCCCAGACCGGCCGGCGGCATCGGCAAGTCCGTCCGCGACTCCCTGGTCATCGCCCGCCGGAACCTGATCAGGATGTCCCGGATCCCGGAGATGGTCCTTTTCGGCCTCATCCAGCCGGTGATGTTCGTCGTCCTCTTCACGTACGTCTTCGGCGGGTCCATCCAGGTCGGCGGCTCGCTCTCGTCGCAGGACTACCGCGAGTTCCTGATGGCCGGCATCTTCGCCCAGACGGTCACCTTCGCCACGGCCGGAGCGGGCGCCGGTATCGCGGACGACATGCACAAGGGCCTCATCGACCGCTTCCGCTCGCTGCCCATGGCGCGCGGCGCCGTCCTCACCGGCCGTACGGTGGCCGACCTGGTGCAGACCGCCCTGACCCTGGTCGTGCTCGCCCTGGTCGCGCTCCTCATCGGCTGGCGCACCCATGAGAACGTCGGCAAGATCCTCGCGGGCTTCGCCCTGCTCCTCCTGCTCGGGTACGCCTTCTCGTGGATCGGCGCCCTGATCGGTCTGTCGGTGCGCACACCGGAGGCGGCGACCTCCGGCGGGCTCATCTGGCTGTTCCCGCTGACGTTCATCTCGAACGCCTTCGTGGACTCCAACAACCTCCCGACGTTCTTCCGGCACATCGCCGAGTGGAACCCGTTCAGCACCACCGTGCAGGCGTGCCGCGAGCTGTTCGGCAATCTGCCGCCCGGCTTCAAGACGCCGGACGCCTGGCCCATGCAGCACCCGGTCCTGGCCTCGGTGCTCTGGTCGATCCTCATCCTGGTGGTCTTCCGCACGCTCGCGGTGCGCAAGTACCGCTCGGCGGCCGCCTGACACTCGGCCGCCTGACGCCGGGCCACCCGGCACCCCGGCGGCCCGGCACCCTGGCGGCCCGTCACCCGGCGCCCCCTCTCCCGGGGCGCCGGTCACCCGCAGGCGGCGTGCACCCGCCCGCCCGCGGGGGTCCGCCGCCCGGCGAGGCCCGCCTGCCCGGTGAGCCCCGCCTGCCAGGCGACCCGGGCGATCTGGAGCCGCCCGCGGATGCCGAGCTTGGCGCAGATGCTGCCCACATGGTCCTTGGCGGTGTCGCAGCTGATGGTGAGGGCCGCGGCGATCTGCGGGTTCGACAGGCCGTCGCCGACGAGTTCGAGCACTTCCAGCTCGCGCGCGGACAGGGTGGCGAGCAGGGCCCGCGCCTCGTCCCGCGCCGAGGGGGCGCAGCCGGGGCACGGACAGGCACCGGCCACGACGTCGACCAGCTCGGGGCCGAGGACCGGCCCGCCCGCGGCCGCCGCGCCGACGGCCCAGGGCAGATGGGCGGCCGCCGTGGCCCGGTGCAGGACGCCCGCCGGGCGGCAGGACAGGATCCGGCGCAGGCCGCCGCAGGTGAAGCGGCCCGCGAGCAGCAGCACGGCCACCGGCGCGGGCGCGGCGGCGAGCCGGTGCAGGGCGGTGACCGCCGACTCCTCGTCGCCCTGGCTGACCACGAGCACCCGGGGCCGGGCGCGGCGCACGAGCGCCACCTCCCGGCCCGGCTCGTCCTCGTCGGCGACCAGATGCCGCCCCTCCGCCTCCAGGGCGGCCCGCAGCTCCGCCCGTTCCGGTCCGCCGCGCGCGATGACACCGACCGAAATCACAGTTGACCCCCGTGTCTCACTGCTTCCCCGTGGTGAGTGCGCAGCCAGTGGTCCATCACGGCAGTGACTACGTGATCAGGCTGCGTACGCCCAAGATGGTGCGACGCCGAAGGTGAACTGCGAGTGACATGGACATGAATCATCGGCAGGAAAGTGTCCCGGGCCTGGCGCAAAAGATCCCCTGGGCGGGGGGTACTGCCGGGGCGCGCGGGGCTGGAGGCTACAGACGCCGAGAACGTCCGGGTGGCGCGCCCCGGCCGGTCCGGCCGACCGACGTACAGCCAACGAGGGGAACGCCATGTCCAAGGTGTCGAAGGTGTCGAAGGCTCGGATGGGTGCGGCCGCGGCCGTGATGGCGGCGGCGATGGTGGCGGGTGCGGCGTCCCAGTCGTCCGCGGCGGCCCAGGAGTTGGAGCTGGTGGCGTACCAGCCCAAGGCACAGAACGGCAAGGTGTGGGCCAGCGGGTTCTACGAGGGTTACAAGAAGGTCTGCGTCACGCTGCTGCAGGAGAGCCTCGGGACGATCCCGCCGATCCCGGTGACGAGCAAGTGCCAGAACGTGTCGCCGAGCTCGCTGGGCAGCATCAGCATCGGCGCCAAGTGTCCGCGCGAGGGCATCTTCCGGACCCTGCTCTCGGGCACCAGGACCAACAACCGCAAGGACATCAAGGACTCGGCGCCGCGCTTCGTCAAGTGCAGGTGAACGGCGCGGGCACGATCGACCGACGGAACGAGGGGAAGTCCATGTCCAAGGTGCGGATGAGTGCGGCCGCGGCCGTGATGGCGGCCGGAATGGTGATGGGGGCGGCGTCCCAGTCGTCGGCCGCGGCCCAGGAGCTGGAACTGGTCGCGTACACCCCGAAGGTCCAGAACGGCAAGGTCTGGGGCAACGGGTTCTACGAGGGCTACAAGAAGGTCTGCGTCTCGCTGCTCGGGCAGACGCTCTCCGGCTGGGTGCAGCTCACCAACAAGTGCCAGAACGTGTCGCCCAGCTCGCTGGGCAGCATCAACACGTCCGTGAAGTGCCCCACCCGGGGCGCCTTCAAGACCTTCCTGTCGGGCACCAGGACCAACAACAGGGTGGACGTGAAGCAGTCCGGCGGCATCTACCTCGAATGCAGGTGACGGCCGGGTACGTCGCACGCGGGTGACACCCCGCCCCGAACGCACGAGACCCCCGGAGCGGATCGCGCCGGGGGTCTTCGGGTGTCCCGAGGGGCTCAGCCCTGGTACGCCTTGGCCTCGAGGATCTTGACGGAGGCCAGCTTGCCGTTCGGCAGTTCGTACTGGGCGTCCGCGCCGATCTTCTTGCCGTTGACGCCGGTGCCGAGCGGTGACTGCGGGGAGTACGTCTCGATGTCGTCGCTGGCGTACTCACGCGAGGCCAGCAGGAAGGTCAGCGTGTCGTCCGGGTCGCCGTCGAAGGCGATCGTGACGACCATGCCGGGGGCGACGACGCCGTCCTCGGCGGGAGCCTCACCGACCTTGGCATGCTCCAGGAGCTGGGTCAGCTGGCGGACGCGGAGCTCCTGCTTGCCCTGCTCCTCCTTGGCCGCGTGGTACCCGCCGTTCTCGCGCAGGTCGCCCTCCTCACGCGCCGCCGCGATCTTGGATGCGATCTCGGTGCGCGCAGGACCAGACAGGTACTCCAGCTCGGCCTTGAGCTGGTTGTACGCCTCCTGGGTCAGCCAGGTGACGTTGTCGCTGGTCTGGGTCACAGGTGCTCCTCGTAGGTACTGGGAATACAAAGCATCGCCCTACCCAGAAGGATGTTCCCTCACGGGTGGGCGAAACCACGAGCCTAACAATTTCGGTGCCGGAGGGGGAGGACATAAGCCATCAGAAAAGTGTTAGCGCAGGTGAACGCGGGGATGCCCGGAGCAGTGAGGCGTGTCGCCGCCCCTGCGCGGGGCGTCAGTCGCGTCAGTCGCCTCAGTCTGCGTGGCAGCCGACGAGCTCCGCGCTGGTGGCGCGCTCCGTCGTACGCAGCGTGACGGTCTTGTCGACGCGCCCCTTGTCCTGGTCGAAGCGGAAGTCGGCGCGGCCCACCTCGGAGCCGTCCTCGGCCTGGGAGCGCAGCGTGCAGTAGCCGTTCGCATCCGCGTCCTTGCGCACTTCCAGGTGCACCTCGACGGCCTGGTCCGAGACCACGTCGAACTTGATCATCTCGCCGCTGAGCTTGGTCCCGGAGATCGAGTCGTACCCGAACCAGCCGACCACACCGAGCAGCAGCACGCCGAGGACGGAGCCGACGATCTTGAGCTTGCGGTCCGCGCGCGCGTCCGCCGACCTGCCGTAGCGGTCCTCGGGGACGCGGGTGGCCGGGCCGCCGCTGTCGCCGCCGCTCACCACGGTCATGATCGTCCTCCAGACGGGCACGGGGCGCCCGCGCAGACGGGCAAGGAATGCCGGAATTTTCCGCCCCCCGGTTCCGTCACTATAGAAGCCCCGCACAACGCCTGATGACCGAGGGCGCCGCAGCACGCGTCGGCGCCGGACACCTGAGGATCGAGTCTTGACTGAGCAGCTTCGACTGATGGCCGTTCACGCCCACCCCGACGACGAGTCGAGCAAGGGCGCGGCCACCATGGCCAAGTACGTGTCCGAGGGGGTGGACGTGCTCGTCGTGACCTGCACGGGCGGAGAGCGCGGCGACATCCTCAACCCCAAGCTCCAGGGCGACGCGTACATCCAGGAGCACATCCACGAGGTGCGCAAGAAGGAGATGGACGAGGCGCGCGAGATCCTCGGCGTCAAGCAGGAGTGGCTCGGCTTCGTCGACTCGGGCCTGCCCGAGGGCGACCCGCTGCCGCCGCTGCCCGAGGGCTGCTTCGCCCTGGAGGACGTCGACAAGGCGGCCGGGGAGCTGGTGAAGCAGATCCGTACGTTCCGCCCGCAGGTGATCACGACGTACGACGAGAACGGCGGCTATCCGCACCCGGACCACATCATGACCCACAAGATCTCCATGGTGGCCTTCGAGGGTGCCGCGGACGCGGAGAAGTACCCGGAGAGCGAGTTCGGCCCCGTCTTCACGCCGCAGAAGCTGTACTACAACCAGGGCTTCAACCGGCCGCGCACCGAGGCGCTGCACCAGGCCATGCTGGACCGCGGCCTGGAGTCGCCGTACGGGGAGTGGCTGAAGCGCTGGGACGAGTTCGAGCGGGTCGAGCGCACGCTGACCACGCACGTTCCGTGCGGCGACTTCTATGAGATCCGGGACAAGGCGCTGATCGCGCACGCCACGCAGATCGACCCCGACGGCGGCTGGTTCCGGGTCCCGATGGACATCCAGCGGGAGGTCTGGCCGACCGAGGAGTACGAGCTCGCGAAGTCTCTGGTCGATACCTCCCTCCCCGAGGACGACCTCTTCGCGGGCATCCGCGACAATGCCTGACATGAGCGGAAGCGCAAGCCTGGCAGTGACGCACCTCGTCCCCCTCGCCAAGGAGGTCGACGAGAACAAGGTGACCCCCGGGGTCCTGGGGTTCATCGTGTTCGCGGTGATGGCGCTCGCGGTGTGGCGACTGATGAAGTCCATGAACCGGCACATGGGGAAGGTCGACTTCAAGGAGGCGCCGGAGGGGCAGGTCAGCGCCACTGCCAGCCCTGATGAGGAGCCTGCGGGCGTCGGCTCCCCTTCTGGGGAATCGAAGGAAACTAGAGATTATTAGGGATTTCTAGAGACTGTCCGGGGTTACTCGGCATGATCGTCTCCCAGTCCGTCTCCCATGCGAAGTGCAAGCGCACACGACAGCAGCCCCCGCGGATGTGAATCCACGGGGGCCGTTTGCTGCCGGTCGGGGGACCAGGGTGGAGGTGCCACCTGGGGGGTGGAATCTCCCCCACCCTGGCCGTCTGATTTAACGACCTAGTCAGGCACATGACACGGGCAAATTCGCCATCCGATCGGACGAGTTTGAACCAGGCGTGATCGGAGATGGGTGGAAGCCGCCCACTCGCCGACGAGGGGGTGCTCACGGCGAGCAGGCGGCCGCCGACGGCGCGAGCGGGCTCCGGGCTCGCGCCGGTCTCGTGAGGGGGTGGTGCCCCTATCTCACTGCGGTGTCGTACATGCTGGAAGTGTGTGCGTGTGGCACGTGACGGCGTTCTATTCGCACGGGGGGTGAAACGTTTACTCGCCGCGCATCCCTGGTCAGAGCTTCCTTCCCGTCCGTCGCGCCCCTACCCAAGATCGCAAGATTTACCCAGCCAGGTAAAGACTCCTGCGCATGATCGTCAGAGCTTTGACGGATGCCGCTCGACCCCATGCCCCCCTGGGTACTCACCCGTCGCCAGGACATCGGGATGCAGATACGAGCCGCCCGCCAACACGCCGGCCTCTCCCAACTCCAACTCGGCGAGCGCGTCGGCCGCGACCACAAGACCATCAGCCGGTGGGAAAACGCGATCCGCGTCCCCAGCCTCACCGACCTGCTCCTGATCGCCAACGCCCTCGACGTGCCCCTCGCCGACCTCGTCCGCTAACGCCGTGCCCGCCCATCAGCAGCAAGCCGCGCCGCACGCACAGCACGACGCAGACGGACGCCCTTCTCGCACTCGACGCTCCTGCTGCACGCTGGGCACGCGTACAGGTGACTGATCTGGATCCGGTACAACTCGTCCGCGCGTGAGGCGGCGCTCTCCGTGCCGTTCACCGCTCGATCTCCCTGAGGGTCTCGGCTGTGGCGAGCAGACCCCGCAGGTACGTCGGATCGCACAAGTCACCCGGGCGCGGAGGCAGCACCACCCAGGCCGCGAGCAGTGTGGCGTCGCCGACCCGTGGGACGCCGAGGTAGGCGCCCTCGCCGAGATGCTCCTCGCCGTCCCACGCGGTGCCCGGTGGCACGAGTACGTAGTACGGGCCTTCGCTGTACCGGGTGTCGCGGAACACCGGACCTTGCAGCCACTGGAGTAGGGCGTCGGCCACGATGGCCGCCTCGTCGCTGCCCACGGCGGCGTGGATGCGATCGGCGGGTACGCGCACGGCGTCGAAGCGTCGGCCGAGCGGGAGCAGCGCGACGCCGTGGTTCGCCCACTCGGCCTCGGCCTGACGGGGTACGGGGTGGGCACCGGCGAGCCACTGGGCGATGCGCGCTCTCTCATCCATGCGCCCATCGTTCGCGGCAGGTCAGAGTGCGGGGAAGTGTGTGCAGCCCTTGACCGGCTTCGCTGCGTTCACACACTGTGTGAAACGCGCACCGCTACGCTCAGTAAATCGAAAGTCACGCGAGAGGCCGAGCCCATGCGCACGGAGCCGAACACGCTGCTGGACGCGCTGCTGCACGAATCCGGCATGTCGCGCGCTGGCCTAGCCACGCGTGTCAACCGCGCCGGCGCACTGCGAGGGAAACGAATGCGCTACGACCACAGCTCCGTCATCCGCTGGCTGAAGGGGCAGAAGCCTCGTGGCGACGTCGCCGAACTCATCAGTGAAGTGCTCGGCGCACGCCTCGGACGCCGCCTGACACTCGACGACATCGGCATGGGCTCGTCGGCGCCACCCGCATCCGTCCCGCTCACCGGCTTCATCGGTCGAGCGACCGCCCTCTGGAGGGGCGACCACCAGCAGCGCGAGGACCTCCGGCAATCGCCAGTCATCACCGGGCTGCCAGCAGTAGGCCCCGTGTGGGAATGGGAGAACCCGCCGGACGACCGCGACGTGTCCAGCCGCGGCACGATCCGAGTCGGCCTCCCCGACGTGGAACAACTCCGCACCGCGCGCACCCACTACGAACAGATGTACCGCAAAGCCGGTGGAGTGGCGACCCGAGGCCGCATCCTCCAGTACCTCGTGTACGACACAGCACCGCTGATGCGCGGCACGTACACCGACAGCACGGGGCGCGAACTGCACCGGGCCGTGGGCGGGTTGTCGGCGATCGCCGGGATCTGCGCCTACGACTCGAACGCGCAGGGCCTCGCACAGCGCTACTACCACCAGGCCCTGCGCCTCGCGAAAGCCAGCGGCGACCGGGCGTTCGGCGGGTACGTGATAGCGCTCCTGGTCAATCACTCGATCTTCCTTGGGCAGCACAGCCAGGCCGTGGCCTTCGCCGAGGCAGGGCTCCGCACCGCAGGACACGCGATCTCCCCCGCGCTCGCCTGCGACCTCAACGCCATGCAGGCCAAGGCGTTCGCGCGCATGGGCGACCACACCTCCGCCCACCGCGCCATGCGTCAAGCCGAGACCGCAGCCGGGCTCATCCGCCCCGACGAAGAACCGGCCGAGACCGGATACGTACAGCCCGGCCTGCTGGAGAACGCGCTCGCCGACACCCTCATGCGGCTCGGCGACACGGGACCCGCACAGGAGTACGCGGCGTCAGCCGTCGCCGTACAGACACACGCGCGCGGCCGCGTGCACAGGCTCGCCACCCTGGCCGACTGCGAACTACGCGCGGGCGCGGTCGACCAAGCCGCAGGCACGGCCATGCGGATGCTCGACACCGTGCAGGGTATGGAGTCGTACCGGCTGATGGACCGGCTCGCTGGTGTCCGCCGCAGCCTCGCCGCGACGCGGAGCAGCGCCACCACCGAGGCCATCACGAGGATCGACGACACCCTGCGCATCCCGCTGTAGCCGCTGTGGTCGGATGGGCGACGTACCCGACGAGAGGCAGCAGCGTGTCAGTGTGGCGGAACCTCGGCGAGCGCACCGTGTACGAGAACCGGTGGGTGAACGTCGCGATGGCCGACGTCGAGCTGCCCGACGGCCGACACCTCGATCACACCGTGATCCGCTTGCGCCCCGTGGCCGTGGCGACTGTCGTGAACGAGCGCAACGAGGCGCTGTTGCTGTGGCGGCACCGCTTCATCACGGACGCGTGGGGCTGGGAACTTCCCTCCGGAGGCACGGGCGTGGGCGAGGACCCAGCGGTCGCGGCGGCGCGCGAGTTCGAGGAGGAGACCGGCTGGCGGCCGGGCCCGATGCAGCTCCTCCTCACAGTCGACCCGATGCCGGGCATCTCGACCTCGCACCACCGCGTGTACTGGTCCGACCGGGCCGAGCAGATCCGCGACCTCCCTGCCGACGACTTCGAGTCGGCACGGAGGGAGTGGGTGCCGCTCGCGCAGGTCCCAGAGCTGATCACCCGGGGCGAAGTGCGCTCGGCGAACGCCGTCGCCGCGCTGCTCATGCTCGCGCGGCTGCGGGGTGTGTAGCCCATGGCGTCCAGTCAGTGGCACCGCCTACGCTGACAGGCATGTCCCCCAACCCCCAGCGCCCTGGCCCCGTGCGCCCCGCTGCGGACGTGAACGAGGACATCCGCGCCCTCTGGCACGGCGGACACCGAGACCCCCGCGTCAGGCTGACGGCCGCTCAGCGAGCCGTGTACGAACGCCTCCTCCGCGAGTGGGTCGCCGCCGTCCACGCCGACATCGTCACCGCCGCCTGAACCTCACGCGTACTGCCGACGCTGCGGATCCAACGCCGCAGCCTGCGGCGACCGCTCCGGCTCCTCCGGCGGCGGACCATCACGGCGACACACCAGCGCATCCGGATCATCCGGCGGCGGCTGCAGCGAGTACCCGTCCGGGCACGTCTGCCCATCCCGGCCGTCCGCACCGTCTTCCCCGGGCGGGCCCTGCTCACCCGCCGGGCCCGCCGGCCCCGGCTCCCCCTGCGGACCGGGCGGGCCCGCCGCGCCGTCAGCGCCGGAGGACCCCGGAGCGCCAGGCGCACCGCTCGGGCCCGGATCGCCACCAGCCCCGTCCGCACCGTCACGCCCCGAAGCCCCGTCCTCGCCCGGCCGCCCGGAAGCCCCTGACTGGCCCGGCTCACCAGCAGGACCCCGCGGCCCCGGAATCGGCACCGGCACCTCCGCCCGCTCCGGCAGATCCTCCACCGCCCGCGTCGGATCCGGCGCCACCGGCTCCTCGCCCTCCGCCTTCACCTGCTCCCGTAGCGCCCGCACATCACCCGCCAGCGTGCTCACCGCCTCACCCCTGAGGTTGGCCTCCGCGATCGCCGTGTCCGCTCGCTCGCTCGCACGGTCGATCAGTAGGAACGCGAGCCCCAGACCACCACCGAGGACGAGCAGCGCAGCTGTGATCCACAGCAGGTGTCGGGCCCGGTACAGCGCGCTCTCGGTCCGCGTCACGGCTGCCCTCCCAACTGCATGACGAGCGCCTTGAGCCGGGCCACTTCCGCGCGCTCGGCCGCCAACTCCGCTCGCAGCGTGGCCAACTCGGCACGCATCTCGACGCGCTCCTCCTGGAGCTGGTCGGTCAAGCTGGTGAGACCGGTCACCGCATTACCCTCCCGGGCCGCCCGAGCCGCGCCGCGGGTGCCGTACATGGCGGCCGCCGCAGCCACCGGCCCCGCGATCAGCGCGGCGACGGCCGTGACCATGGCGGCGTCCATGCCACCTCCCCGACGCTCGCATGGGGCAGAGTCAGCTCCCCGGCACCGGACCAGGCGGCGTACTCGGCGTGCGCGCCTTGTTCGGCACCGCCCAGGTCAGCCCCAGCGCGCCGAGCACCGCGAGCCCCACAGTCAGGCCCTCCTGCGCCGTCACCGTGCCGTCGTCCAGCGCCGTCGCCAACGCCGCCGCGCCCGCCGCGACCGCAGCGACGACCGCCTTCCAGTACTTCGAGATCCTCATGCTGCTACTCCCCGGAGTGCGTCAGACGCTGTCGGCGTCGATGCGGATGACTACGGACTCGATCGCGGCGCGGATCTCTGCCTTGAGGGCATCGAGGTCTGCGGCGGGTCCGGCGGCCACGGCATCGACCAGCTTGTCGATCGTGGCGGCCTGCGCCGCCTGCTGGGCTTCCACGGTGCGTAGCCGCTTGCCCATGTCGATGAGGATGCTGGCAGGCTTCCACTCCGTGTTGCCGGGGGCGCCCCAGCCGTCGGGGACGCCGACCACGCCATCGGTCGTCCACACCGCCTTGCAGATGTCGGCGTTACTCATGCCTGCCATCGGGTCCTCCTGCTCAGGGGGTTGATTGCTGTCGAGGCGCGCGGCGATCCGCCCGCGCATGGTCTGCATCGAGAAGCCGCGCGGGTCGACCTTGCCGGGCTGCCACTCCAAGTGGCCGATGATGGACCCCGGGCCCCAGCCGTGGTGGCGGCAGATCGCCGCGCTGACCTTCTCGATCGCCCGGAGTTGGGCCTCGGGCCAGGGGTCTTCGCCGTCGCCGAGGTTCTCGCACTCGAAGCCGTAGAAGTGGCGGTTGCCGTCGGTGTTGGCCTCGTTGTCCGGCGGCAGCGCGCGCTCGGCGATGACGGCCTGGAGCACGTCGTCATCGCCCATCCCGGCATGGTTGGCGCGGCCGTAGCCGACGAGGTGGACGCGGCCGTCCTTCGTGATGACGCCGTGGCACAGCGGGCCGGGCAGGGTGGAGTGGCCGCGGCGGCAGAGGTCCACCGTGGCGGCGCTGCCCCGGGTCACGGTGTGGTGGATCATCACGCCGTGCACCGGGCCCCACGGTCCCTTGTGGTTGCGGTTGTGTGTACGCCAGTTGCCGACCTCGACGACGGTCAAGCCCTCGGCGCGGAGCACGCTGAGGAGGGTGGCGGGAGTCAGGGGCGGGGCCATGGTCAGCCCTCCTCAGGGTGGATGATGAGCTTGAGCTCGGCGAGCACCAACTGCCGCGGCCCCGCGTCGTTGTGGGCGACGCGCAGTGCGAGCGGCACCCCCGGGTGCACGAAGATCGACCACGCCTTGGTGAAACACTGCATGCCCGGCGTCGGCGGACGGTGATCCGTCGCCGTCGTGTCCGCCGGGTCGCTGGTCATCCCCAGCGGATCGCGTACGACCTGGTCGCGCAGCTCGGTGTAACCGCCCGCTTCCCACTGGATCATGGCTCGGAGCTCGCCCCATCCGTCGATGGCGGGCCAGATCAGCCCGGCGCGGTCCTCGGCGAGCCAGCTGCCGACGACGTACCCGTCGGGCTGCTCAGCCGGATGCATGCCGTGCGGGTCGTACGACTCACCCCCGCCATACGGCAGCCGCACCACCTGGTAGCCGCCCGGATCGATCAGCTGCGGCCCCGTCGTCTTCAGCGAGCACACATAGACAGACATCAATACCTCCCGCTAGGCGGCCTGGTAGTGGCCATGCAGCAGAATCCGATCGCCGTTGGCCCACGTCATCGGCGTCGTCGCGTCCACCAGACCCGAGCTCACGCCCGCTGTGTCGTCGTACGCCCGCCCGCACAGCTCGACCTCGACCGTCGTCGTGGTGGTGAGGCGGGCACGCACAGGCCAGCGCGTCGTCGCCGCGCCGTCCTGGATCTCACCCACGCCCGCGATCAGAACGGACTCAGCCGCGGTCACCGGGAGACTGAAGCGCCAGTTGTCGCTGCTGCCGCCGCCGCCGAAGTTCGTCGTCGACCCGAACGTGATCTCCATCTCGAACAGGACGGCGTCCGCGGACTGCGCGTATTTGCAGTCGATCGTCGCGTTCCCGAACGACGGGGAGTTCGCTCCGGTCGACGTCGTCCACGTCGGCGTCCACGCCGACCACGTGAGCGTCATGCCGGCCAGCCTCGACGCAGTGATCCGCTGACCAGCAGCCCACGGAGTAAACGCCATCAGAACCTCCTACAGGGCCGCATACGCGGGATACGCCAGCCGCACATCCGCGCCAGCCGACTGAGCTTTCGTCACGCCGTTCACGGACCGTGTGACGGTGAACGTCTGGGGATTGACGACCTCGTAGTCGTCGTACCGCACCTCGGGGTTGATGTTCGTGTTCGCCGACGAGGCGATCGACCGCGTCCCGATGGACGCCGACGTGGTCAGCGACGTATCCACCACCTCCACCTGCCACGGCCCCGGCTCCAGCGCGCCGACCAGCCAGGCCTTCGCCCGCAGCATGCTCCCAGCCACCTGGAAACGCACCCGCACATACGTCGTGCCCGGCGTGTACGTGATCCCCGTCGACAGCGCATAGGTGCCCAGTTGGGTCTCCGCCGCTGCCACCCGCTTACGGATAGACAAGATCAGCGTGTCGCTGGTAGTGGCCTCCACCCGGGCCATGTACAGGTTGTCGGAGTCCGTGTACCGGCCCGTCAGCCCGCCGTACAGGCTGCCCCCGGCCGCGGTCGCCGACGTGGTCAAGCTGACGTACACGTCGATGTCGGCGTACGCGAAATCGGTGATACACCGCCGCGACACGTTCGTCGACGCCAGGACATGGCTCCCGTACCCCGAGCCGACCGCATAGTCCGCCGCCGTGCCGCCGCTGGTGGTCCACGCCTGCCCGCTGTCGGCGGTTCCCCACCCGCTCGACACCGACCGGCCGAACGCGTCTGTCGCCCACGACGCCACATCCCTCACCAGCATCACCTCACCAGCCACTCGAACCTCGAACGGCAACTCCCGCGACCCGCTCTCCTCGGTGTCGCTCAGCAGCACCACATCCGCGTGCACGACATCCGACGCCGACGGCGTCGATCCCACCTGCGGATACAGATTCGCCAGCCCCGCCGTCCCCGGTGACGTCACCGTGCCGGAGAACTCCGTCCACACCCCAGCCGCCACGCTCTGCGAGACCGACGACGACGAGATGTACGCCCCCCCACCGGTGAACCAGTCGACGCCCAACGTGACACTGCGGCTGGTGTCACAGCGCAGCCACCCGTACACGTAGTACGAGGTGCTGGGACTGACCGCCACCTGATCTGACACCGCGTACGCGCTGCTGGACACACCGTCCGGCACGATCTTCAGCGACCACGACCCGCTGAATGGCGCATTTTCGGGCGTGGCCACACGGGAGATCGTCGCGCCGCCGCCCGCCGTCCAGCCGGACGTGTCCACCTCGAAGTCCGGGTTGGCGGTGAGCCGGTCACCAGACTCGACCCACACCGGGCCCGAGGTAGTCGCCACGTCCACGTCGGTCTCCGTGGTCGTCAGCGCCTCGTCCAGCTCACTGCCCGCAGTGTCTGCCCGGGCGTACCGGGCATCGCCCTCGGTGGCCACACTGAACGGCCCGAACGGCGTGCAGTTGTACGTGATCGTCCACGTGAACTGATCCATCACCTCGCTGTATCCCTGCACCAGCAGATCCAGCGTGTCCGGCGGCAGCCACACCGGCGGGTTGGTGATCTGGAGGCGCGAGCCGACATCCACCACCGCCGCGGCCTCGATACTCGCCGGGGCATTCGCCAGATTCACTGTGGCCTGCGGGAACCGGGTCTCGTCCCACGTCCCCAGGTGCAGGCGCCAGCCCGCGTGATGCGCGGGCTGGGTGTCGTCCAGCAGGTTCAGGGCGTACGAGGTGTCGTACAGGCCAACCCCGTCCGGCGGGGCCTGCGTGGACAGCGCGCCGGCGTCCAGCACGGCGCGCGCCGAGGATCCGCCCTCGCGCTGCACGGTCACGTCGTTGGTGACGGACTGGTCATCGTCCACCGGAGCCAGCGGCGCCACGAGCCCATCCGAGCCGGTGTAGTCGAGGCTGAGATCAACGGGCTGGTTGTACATGCTCGCCCGCGTCACATACCGGACCCCGAGGATGCCCCGCTGCTCAGCAAGGATCCCCTCGTCCACGCTCTCCGCGCTGCGCATCAGGTCCAGCGCTGTGTTGCGGGCCTGCGCGCCGCACTGCTCGTCGCCGGAGCGGGTCGCGTAGGCGTGGATGCCCTCCTCGCGCCCGAGCCGGGAGACGCGGGACGCCGCGGTCTCCGCCGTCCACCCGACAAGCGCCCCAGCTGTGGCTTTGAACGCGTCGGTGGTGTTGCCAAGGACGAGGTGCCCGACCGCGGTTCCATTCATGGCGCCGTCGCGGCACATGCGGAATCTCGTCACGCGGCCGGTGGTGTACGAGGCGAGGGTGCCGCTGAGAGTGAAGAAGCTGAGGGTGTCGCTGGGGACGGCCGTGGTGAGCGATCCGGCGATGTCGTAGACGGTGACGACCCAATCGACGTCTGCGCCGTCCTTGACGAGCTCAACGGTGATGATCTTCTCCAGGCCGTTGATGGAAGACGAGCTGAACCCGCTGTCGAGAATGTTCGTGCCCTCGTTGTCGAACGCGCGCAGCTTCACGTTGCCCGATGTGTTGACCTGGACGTCCCAGTACGTGGCAGACCCGGACTGCGAGAACCACAACAGCCGCTGCGTGGACACCACACCCGCAGCAGGCACCTTGACGAAGAACAAGATGTTCGTGTTGCTCGTCGAATCCAGCGAGTACTCCGGCACGCTGACCTGAAGCTGCCCGCTCGTCACCGTCGGCACCGGCGCCGACCCCACATAGTCGCTGTACCCGGCCACCGACACTGTGTCCGTGAACGTCACCGCTGGATGCCCGTCGAACGCCGACGCCAATTCGGTGGCGTTCTCCTCGTCCTCCATCGGCCAGTACGCCACCACGTCCGTCGCCGTCGTGCCCGTGTACGCGCGGAACACGGGGCTCTTCAGCGGCACAGCGCCCTGCCCCAGACGACGCAGCACGCCCGCGGCCTCGACCTCCGTCACCACATCGAGGCCGCCCGTGTCCCAGCGGGGCGTCCAGCTGGAGACCTCGCCGACGAACCTCACCTTGCGGTTAGTGATCTCCGCGTTCCCGGCCAGCGACCACGTCCGTCCCGCCGCATCCGCGAACGACGTCGTCCCGTCGGAATGGGCCGTGAAATCGGGGTTCGCCACGGCCGTGCCGCCGATCCCGTCCAGCACCTGCACCGCATGCACCCGGCCGATCGCCGGATGATGCCACGCACTCGACGCCGACTCGACATCCCCGATCCGTAGCGCCGCCGCGCTCGCGCGGATGCTGGTCGTCGCGCCGCCCGTGGTCGTGTCCCCGAGCTGCGTCCACGTCCCGTCGATCGAGTCGGACGTGTAGAACGTCAGGTCGTAACCGCTGGCGCCGTTGTCGACGTCCAGCGCCACCCGGACCGCCAGGCGCCCCGACGCCGTCAGCGGCAGATCATCCGAGATGACGCTGGTCGCCGAGCCGCCGCTGTTCCGCCACTGGAACAGCAGCTTCCCCAGCCGGGTGTACAGGGCCCACGCCCTGTCAGCCGTGGTCTCCTTGCCGATCAGCTCCGTGTACCCGTAATCCGTGTCCCCCGTCGACGGGTACTCCGGCAGGACCCAGTTGGCCAGCGTCGCATCGACACGGACGTCGATGTCCCCGGTGATGTCCAGCGCCGCCGCGTCAGGCGTCGAGGCGTAATCCCCCGCCGCACCAGGCAGGTCGAGCGCCACGGAGCCCGTATTCACGGACACCCTCACGGGCGTGTTGCGGCCGATCTGCCCGTAGTACGCGCCCTCCGGATTCCTCGGAGAGTACGTTCCACCCGTGTTGCTCAGGACGAAGCTGCACCGGCCCGCGTCAGCCTGCTGCCCCCAGTCCGAGCGGCCCCGGATGATGCGCACCTGGTCGCCGCCGCGTACGTCCGTCGTGATGTCGGTCCAGGTGGAGCCGTCCAGCGAGATGTCGACCTGGATCGGCAGCGGCGTCTGAGGGAACGTCATCACGGCCTCCCCAAGGCGGACTGGACATTGCCGCCCCGGTGGGCGATCGCCCGGCGCAGCGGGTCGATCACCACCTCACCGAGATCCCGCTCCCCGATGCGCAGCTGCACGACGATCGGCCGCCCATCCCAGCCTGCGGCACCCCCGGCCCGAGCCGAAGCCGAGGCGCCGCGGTCGGCAGTCGTCTGCGGAGGCACATTCAGCATCGACGCCCACGCCGGAGTCACAGACCGGTTACGGCGCATGCCCAGAGCGAATCCCTCGGCGGTGTAGTCGCCGATCTCCTCCATCACCTGCGACGGGCTCTTGATCTTCAACGCCCGCTTGATCGCCTTCTCCATGCTCTTGGCGATCTTCATCATCTGCTTCTCGATCGCATCCTGCTTCTTCTGCAGGCCCTTCACCAACCCCTCGGCAGCCTTGATCCCCGCCCCGTACATCGCATCCGCCGCGGTCGTCCCCGCCGACCCGGCAGCAGACACGATCTCCTTCTGCAGGGCGTTCAGCCGCTGGATCTCGCCCTTGCCGCCGCCGAGAACCGCCGCCGCCGTCTCCAGCCCCCCGCCCTCAACACCGGCCTCAGCGATCTGCGCGATCAAATCCTTCGACAGGCCGCGGCTCTTCAAGGACTTCAGCATGCTCGCGAACTGCTTCGCACTGGCGGCACTGCCCGTCATCTGCGACAACAGCGTGTTGATCGTGAGCCGGGCATCATCAGACCCAGCCGCCCGCGTGATACCCGCATCGGACACCACCCGATCCTTCACACTGCTGCGGAGCTGCGACGCCGCCGACCGCAGATCACCCAGCTTGTCCTTCGCCTTGTCCAAGGCCTTGTTAACGCCGAGGATCTTCTTCTCGTGCGAGATCAGCGACCGCCCGGCGCGGTCCAGCGAACGGAGCAGGCTGCGCTCCACACCGCCATGCGTCGCCCGCTTGATGACCGACCGCCACTTGTTCAGCGACGACGTCAGATCACCCAGCGAGTCAGGGGCCCCCAACTGGTTACGGATCTCAGGGTTGCGGTACCCCGCACGCTGCCCGAAGTAGCTGATCGTCAGCTCCCCGGCGGCTTCCTTCCGCGCCCGAGACTCCGCCTCAGCCCGCTCCTTCGCCCGCTGCTGAGCCTTCGTCAACCCACCCCGCTTCAGCCCAGGGATCAGTAGCTGGCCGCTGTTCAGAGCGTCGAGGAACCGCACCCCGTACTTGCGCACCGCCCGCGCCTGCACGACGTACTCACTGTCAGACACCCGAGCCATGGCGCCGGACGGGAACATGCCCAGGATGCTGTCCGACGTGTTCGTGCCCGGGCCCCGGATGCTCCCCCCGTTGGGGAACGCCTGCACCTCACCGCCCGCGGCGAACCGCTTCCGAGGCAGGGCACTGGCCAGACCACCGGACGCACCGAACGCACGCATACCACCCAGCAGCGCGGCACCCACCGCCGGGTTCCTTCGGTACACCACATCGACGTAGGAGGTGCCCAGCGACCTGCCGACCATTCCGCGGACCGCCGCCCTGAAACCTGCCGTGTTGGCGCCGATGCTGATGGTCTTGTTCTTCAGCCCGTCCCGCGCCCGCCTGACCGCTCCGATGCTGGAGTGCGCCGCCCGGGTCTTCGCCGTGACCCGGAAGCTCCCGTCCTTCAACCGCGTGACCTTCAGCCCCAGAGACTTCAGCATGTCGACTGCGTCCCTGGTCAGCGCCTTGACTGTGACGCTCTTGGACTTCGGGGTCTTCTTCATCGCAGAGATCACCGAGTCCAGCCCCGCCACGGCGTCCTCGGTACGCATCTCGATCTTCAGCTTCTTGGAGTCCGGGATCCGCATCATGGTCTTGGCCAGCTGGCGGGCCTGCGACTCCGAAAGGCCCAACGCCTCTGCGGCCGCGACGAACTTCTCACGGCCGCGGGCATAGATCCCATTGACCTTCTCCCACGGCTCGCCTGCCTCACGCGCCGCCGTCGCAGCCCCATCCATGTTCTGCGACAGGGCCCGCAGCGCTGCCTCGGCATCCCGGGCCCGCTTCGAGTTCAGGTCGAGCTGACCGTCGACCATCCGCAGCGCGCCGCCGTTCTCCTGCGCGACCTTCGCCACATCGTCGATGGACTGCTCGAACGCGTTCATCGCACCCGACGCCGCGCGGTTCACGTCGTTGAGAGCAACGATGCTCTGCCGGAGCCCATCCGCCGACGCCTTCTGCGCGTTCAGCTTCTCCTGCACCGCCAGTGACTGCGCACCGAACAAGCCCATGCTCTGCGCGGCGAGCTCCTGCTCGAACTTCATGTCCGCCAACGCCGACTTGTAGTCGTCCATCCGCGACGTGAACTCCGAGGCCTTGCCCTCCTCCGCGTACGCCTTCTTCAGCCGCTCGAACGCCGCCGCAGCAATGTCCGCTTTCCCTCCCTTGACCAGATTGGTCAGACCCGTATCGATCGCGTCGAGACGCTCCTTGGCCTCCTTGACCGGCGTCGAGTCCGCCATACCCAGCGAGAACACTTTGACGAGGCCTTGTTGGACCTTGTCGGCAGTCGACGGATCAGACACCGACCGGATCTTGTCGTACAGCTTGCTGAGGTCATCTCCGAAGACGCGGGCCGCCTCACCACCGACCTTGCCGGACTGTCCGAGCTTGCCCAGGCTGGTCGTCAACCTGTCCACATTGGGCGGCGCCTCGCGCCCCATGCTCGACAGCTTGTGCACCGCCACCGCGATCGCCGCGATCCCCGCAACGACCACCGAGGCTCGCGCCGCCACCCCCAGCGACAGGAACGCGGCCCTCAGACCCGCCAACCCGCCACCCGCGGCAGCCGACGCCGCCCCCAACGCACTGAGCCTGGCCCCCAGCGCGGACACCCCACCGGCAACCGCCGCCACCCCGGCACCGGCCAGCGAAATCATCTTCAGCCCGACCGCGACCTGCAACGCCACGGTCACCAGCTCCGGCGGCAACGCCGCCACCAGGCCCGCTGCGGCGTTCACCAGCGTCAGCATCCCCGGCCCGGCGGCCGCGGCGGCTTCGACGAGCGTGGACACCGCATCCCCGACGCTGGACATCGTCTCCCGCAAAGCGGGCCCGCTCTGCTGCGCGTACTCCATGAACGACCGAATCGGCCCCGACGCGTCGCCCTCCGACAGCACCCGCGAGAAATGAATCGCCCCGTCAACCGCGTCCCTCAGCGACTCGTTCGCGAACGCCGAGACCTTCTCCGAGAGGGCATCGAACCCCGGCGACGCCACCGCACCCCCGGCCACCGTCATCAGCCGGTCCAGCTCCGTCGACGCACCCCGCACCATCGGCGTCAGCTCCGGCACCACCTGACCCATGACCGCGAACGACTTCTCGACCGGCGCCATCGTGAACCGCGCCATGTCATCCGACCAGGCCCGCGTCTCATCGCGGAGCATCCCGTAGGCGACCGCAGCGCGCTGGGTCTCCTTCGGCATCGACCGCAGCGTCTGCGCGACCGCCTGTTGCGCCTCGACCGCCTGCTTGGAGCGGGCCCCGTACTGGTCGACGGCGTCGTTGTACTTGTCCTGCGCAGCCGAAACGTCCTGCAAGTTGGAGATCTGCGGCTTCAGCGCCGCCCCGAACGCCGCCACCGCCAGCCCCGCAGCGCCCGTCTTCGCCGCGATCGGCGCCATCGCCGCCGCCACCGGCACCGCAGCCGTCGCCAGCGGGACCAGCGAGCCACGAACACCGCCCAAGGACGCCGCGAGCTGGTTCATCGACCGGGACATCACCGAACCCTCGGACCGGAACCGGCCACCCATGTCCCGCAGACGGCCCTCCGTGTCACGGAAAGCCCGGATCGCGTCGCCGTTGTCGGCGCGGATGATGATCGTTACATCGTCTCCGGCCACTCTGGTTCACCTCCCTCCGCGGGCTCATCAGGGGCGCCGAGGCTCTCGATACTCAGCAGGCGCAGCAGACGCACGTCTTCTTGCAGCAGGGTCGTCAGGGTGTAGCCGGGGAACTGCCTGAGCAGCCCCAGCAGCCAGCGGGCATGGGCTAGCTCGCCTGGCTCTCGGACAGTGGTGCCATCGGGATGGCGGGCGCCGGGGAGTTCTCTCCAGAGGTGGAGCTCTCGGCCAAAGGGTCGGCCTCATGAACCCCCATGAGGGCGTCGACGTAGGCGTTGTTCAGCCGCCGGATCAGCCGCTGATCCCGGGTGGGAGCCTCGCTGACAGAGATCGGATTCCCCTGCTCGTCTTCGAGGTTCCACGAGATCAGGGCAGCGAAGAACCGGCCCATGGTCTGGGCCGTGTCCTCGCCCTCGCCCCCGTCCATGCCGGTGGCCTGCATGTACTCGCCGATGCTCATGCCCCGGAGCGTGGCCTCCAGGCCGTGGAGCTCGTCGCCCTGCTTGAAGCGGAGTGTGATGGTGCTGTTGGGCTCGCGGAATCCCACGGCCGCACCTCCAATCAGTGATCAGGGCCCGGTCAGGACCAGGTCGGCACAGTGCCGTCGGCAAGAGAGAACGGCGCCGACCACGTGAACTCGCCACTCGCCGCGCGAGTGAGCGCGTAGTCGGTGATGAGGCACTCGTTGTTGAGGGTCTGACCCGAGATGACGATGCCGATCGTCCGGTTCACCGACGTCGACGACACCGTCCGGAGCACGGCATGCGAGAGGTTCGACGCATCGTTGAAAACGCCGTTCATCGTGCCGCTGAAATCAGCGAGCAGCAGCAGCCGCTCCATCGCGCTCTTGTCGATACCCGTGACCTCCTGCGTGCCGCGCGGCAGGCTCCAGTCGAGGTTCGTGACGTCGTTGCGGATGTCCCGTGCGCTTCCGCCCGAATCATCCACATTCAGCGTGGTCCATCCAAGGCCGCTCTCCTTGGCCATGGTTCACACCCTTCCTGCCCTAGTGGGCTAGCCCTTGCGGCGGTCCTCGCTGAACCGGCCGAATTCCTCCTGCATGTGCTCCACCCAGTCCGCCGGCCGCACATGCGTGCGCTGACGGCCCGTCGGATTCCCCCGCCAGTCCCCATCACGGACCACGTACAGCTCAGGCCGAGTCCGGTGCTCGCCGAAACAGCGCTGACCAGCCTCGAACCGGAACACCGTCATGCCGTCCCCGCGGCGCTGCTCACGGAAAGTGCGCCCGGACTGGCCACGGATGTAGGCCGCCTGCGCCCGGCCGAGATCGGTGCGCTCATCGATGACGGACTCCCAGCCCCGCCGCCACGCGTCACAGCCGACCTGCTCACACACCGCCTTGACCGTCCTGTCAGGCCGGGAGCGGACGCTGAAGGTCTGGTAGGCCTGCATCGGCCCCTGCGGCGGGAGACGGAACGGCTCACCCATCGCGCACCCCCTCAGAACTCGGTCGCTGTGAGGTTGACGTTCACCGCGGCCGCGAATACGAGCGACGTGAACCCGCCCGTGGTCACCGTCACCGCCCGCACGTAGCGTTTGATCTCCGTCCCGGCGGCGATCGCGATCCGCTCCGTCGTCGGCGCCGCGGTGATCTGCGTGAACCCTCCGCCCGTGATGTCCGCGAACACGTCCGTCGACCCGTTGTCGTGGGAGTGCTGGAGCTTCACCGTCACGTCCGTCCCAGCGAACGAGAACGCCTGGAGGTACGCCTGCGCGCCGTGCACCGTGTGCGAGGAGATGTAGGCGTTGCCCTGCACCGTCCACGTCAGCGGCGTCGCATCCGTGACCGCGTCCGACGACGCCGACGCGACCGGCGCCGCCACCGCGGTGCCGCCGATCCCGCTGAGGACGGAGCCCTCGAAGAACTTCCCCGCCGTCCGGTTCACCGTGCCCTCCGACTGAGAGCCGATCTCCAGCACAGCCGTCGACGCATAGATCGCCGTCGTCGCGCCGACCGCCTGCACCGCACCCAGCTGCGTCCACGTCACACCGTCGTCCGAGGTGTAGAACGTGGCCTGCGCGTCCGACGCCCCGTCATCCACATCGAGCGTCGCCCGCACCCACGCCGTCGCCCCGTTGGACGCGGACACCGCCACCGACGACGTCTCCGACAGCTCAGACGCCCCGTCCTCCGTCCACCGCAGGATCAGGTTGCCGCCAGTCGTCACCGCCAGTGCGTAGCTGCGCTCGTCCGACGTGGCCGTGTACTTGGCGATGAGCGTCGACTCCGCCGCCGGCGTCCAGTCATCCAGGGCGACGCGGGCCCGGATGTCGATGTCGCCCGTGATGTCCAGGCTCGCGTCGTCGGGTGTGGACGCGTAGTCGCCGGATGTGCCGGAGAGGAACAGGAAGTCCTCGCCGTCGTAACCGAACTCAACTGCGGTGCCGTTCGTGGCGCTCGTGTCGGTGCGCTGCCCGGCCGTCAGCAGCGTTCCCCACTCCAAGCCGTACGCGTTGGCCAGCGAGGACACGCTGATAGTGAGGGAGCCGTCCGCGCCCCGGGTCGGGTTGTAATCGATCTGCTTGGCGACCATGCACGCCGCCTCAGACCCGAGGCTCGTACCGGTGGCCCACATCTCGTGCCGGTCCGTCGTCGGAAGACTGGAGAGCACCCCATGCGCCCGGCCTGAGGCGGGGTTGAAGAAGGACGTCCAGTTCAGGCGCCCGTCCCGCAGGAGACCGACGCGCTCAGGGGCACTCTTGTCGATGCCCGTCACATCCTGCGTGCCCGTGAGCCCGCCGCCGATCTCATTGCCCGCGCCGGTGTCGCCGGACAGGTCATACCCGCCGAGGTAGAAGGCCTGTCCGAGGCCGGACTGTTTGCTCATGCCGTCTGCCCCCATACGTCGTTGATGATCAGCGGGATGGTGAGGGTCGCGACCCTGTACGTGGTCCCGCCCTGGAAGTTGAGGTAGCCGAACACCGCGCTCAGGCCTGTGCCGTGCGCTCCGAGGAGATCCACGCAGCGCACACTGCTCCCGAAGTCGAAGTCCCCCGAGTACGCGGCTAGGAGGGCATCCGCGGCGCTGGTGAGCGCTGTGTCGACGTCGTCCTGCGGTTCGGTGTCGGCGGGCAGCAGCAGGAGGCCCCTCAGCTCCAGGCGGCCGGTGGTCGCCTGGAGTCCGGACGCGCCGGGAACGGGCGCGATGTGCCGCACCCAGAACGCCGCGGTGAGCCCAGAGCCCGGGGCACTGACCGGTTCGTGGGCGAGGACGTTCCCGAACAGGCCCGTTGCCATGGCGTGACTGATCGCCACGTTGCGGTAGGTCAGCAGGTCCAGGGGCATGGGCGATCACATCCGCCCCGTGTACCGGCGCAGCAGCCGCTCGCCGATGCCGACCTTGCGCTCGTTCAGGCGGTCGCGCGTGCGGATCCAGTGGTCATAGCCGCGAAACTTGGTCACCGGGAAATTCCGCGAGCCCACCCCGGCCAGCCAGGGCCCATACACGACCCGACTGTCCGTGATCTTGTGACCGTCCTCGACCCGGCACCGCGACTCGTAGTAGCCCGTCGGGTTCCGGAACACCGCGCGCATCTCGCCGCGGAGGATGGTCAGGCCCTCCTCAGCGAGCTGCCGCTCCAGATGGTCGACGTACGCGTTCGCGGCAACTCGGGCCCGCCCGTCGAACAGCGGGCCGGATCCGCGGCTGGAGACATCGAGCAGCACGTCACACGCTCCGAACCCGGGCTTTACGCCCGTGGCTGGCGTACACGCGCTCGCGCAAGTCCTTCAGCCCGCGGCCGGTGGTCTCGCGCTCCCACTCACCGGAGCCAGCCGTCCGCGCGTACCCGGACCGGCCCTGCAACAGGCTCGTGAGGGCCTCCCCGATACACATCTGTCGCACAGGCCCCGGCGGGTCCCACCGGTACACGATGGCGCTCGTGGTGTGCGTGGCCGCGGTGGTGCCGAGCGCGCCCCGGGTGACCGTGAGCGTGCGGGGGGCGTAGATGTCCGCGCCGGACGTGTGCGCGGCGAGCGTGGTCCCGTCCCAAGCGCGCGTGACGGTGAGCGTGTTGCCCGCGATCTCGTCGATGCGCATCTTCTCCGAGTCGATGAGGATGACCTCGTCGATCGCGTACGCGGCGCCGCTGGACACGCTGACAGACACGTTGTTGTTGGCCGCAGTCAGGTTCCCGCCCAGGTTCTGGCCGGTGTCGAGCTGGGAGCGGCCGGTGACGATGACGCGCTCGCTGTCGATGCGCAGCAGGCTGCCGACGCCGACGGCGGCCGAGGTGGCGGCATCGACGTCGATGCCGGTCCCCGAGGCGTCCAGCGCCTCCGCTGTGGCGCTAAGGGTGGTCTCGTCGTCGCGGTAACCCCACAGCCCGGTGATGGCGATGTCGCGCTGGTGGGTGTCGCCGCCGCCGAACGCCGAGCCGCTGCCGAGGTCGATCTCCAGGTAGTTGTACGGCGGGCCGCTGCGGTTGGGCTCCAGGAAGTAGTCGCTCGCCCCGATCGTCGTGCCGCCGCTGGTGAGGGTGGTGACAGAGATGAGTTCGGAGTCGTCCAGCCACAACCGCCACGACGTACCCGACTGCGCGTTGGGCCAGTTGAAGTAGCGCGTCGCAATCACCGGGTAGAAGTGCGGCCGGTGGCACAGGTCCTCGACGGCGCGCGACGCATCGTCCAGGACGCGGTCGATGCGGGCGTTGCTGCGCGCTGTCTCCCGCACATCGAGTTCGGCTTTGATCTCCTCGCGGGTCGCGTACGAGGGCTGCATCGTCACCGCCTCCCCGTCATGGAGGGGTCGACCTGGCCGAGGCGCTGGCCGCCCGCCCCCCAGATCGAGCCGTCAAACAGGCAAAACAGCTCACCGCGCGGCCCACTACGCAGCGGTTCCCCGCACTCCTCGCACGCTTGGGGAGTGCGGGTGCGGTCCTCGCGGTACTGCTGCGCGCCCTCGCGGAGGATGTCGAGGAGCCCGTACCACGAGCCTTCCGAGGCCCCCGGCAACCCGCCGCGCGCCGTCGCAGTGAGCCCGCCGAAAGAGCCCGCCGCGCTGCCGCTGGTAGCGCGCACACCAGCAGCAGTGGCGCTGAGGCCACCGAACTCCGCGAGCGCGGTGCCGGTGACGTCGGCTGGCTGTGGCGGGTCGTCCTCGGTGGACAGTGCGGTCGTTCCGGCAGCGAGGTGCCTGCCGTTGCCGGAGGCGTCGTTGATGTCGGTGAGCATGGGCCAGTCCGCCCACACCCCGGAGGTACGGACGACCGTGGCGGACTCCCACTCGGCCTCGATCTCGGCCTGCGACAGAACAGCCGACCACACCCGCACGTACGCGAGGCCGCCGTTGAACCACTCGCCGGAATCCCCGGCCGACCGGCCGAACAGCGTGATCCCATCGGGCGCGCTCCCGCCGGACACCTCTCCGGTGACGACGTTCGTGGCGCCGCCGATCGCCTTGGTGTAGATCTTCCCGTCCGTGGCACCGGTACCGGCGATCGTGACGGCGAGCATCCGCCACGTGTCGACCGCGAGCGCGTCGCTGCCGACAATTCCGCCGGTGTTGCCGGGGCTCACGACGACCGGCGTGGTGCCGCTGCTGCCCGTCGCGATGTTGACCGTGGTCGACGCGCCGGACGACGAGTGCAGCCGCATCATCGTCGAGAAGTCATCGCGGTCTACGCGCAGCCGAGCCCAGAAGACGGCCGTGAATGCCGTCGCGGGCGCGGGCGGGGCGCTGGCTGTGTAGCTGACGCGGTCGCTGGCCTGGTCGGATCGCTGAGACATCCTCGGTCACCTCCTTTCTGGGCTCGGGCGGGTGGTTCAGGCTGCGACGGTCAGGCTGAGATCGAGATCACCGGCGGAGATCGTGAAACTGTCCGCGGCCGTGACCGCGTTCGCCGTGACCGTTCCGGACCCGCCGAAGTTCCCGCCGGACGAGGCCGACCACAGCGAGAAATGCGTGTAGTCCTCCGTACCGGCCACGGCAGTCCAGACCAGGTCAGCCGACGTGGTCTTCGCGGCAGCGGACGCCGACGCCCACGTCGCTTGCTTACGGGTCGTCTCCGTCGCTGCGTTCGCGGTGCCCGCAGCGCCGGGGTCCCCGACGTGCAGCTGGACCCACGGGTAGGCGGTGCCCTGGTTGTCCAGGTGTGTGTTCGCCGCAGCGGTGGAGAATCCGACGGCCATGGCCTACTCCGTTGCGGTCTCGGCCTGCGCCGTGCGGGTGTCGTCGTCCTCCAGGAGACGGAGCACGAGGTCGTCCCGCTTGCCGGACTTGGGCAGGCCGCGTACGGCGAGCTGCTCCTTGAGCTGTTCGACGGTCCACGTCTCGTAGTCCGGCTCCTGCTCGCGGGGGGCCTCGGCCGCCTCGGGCTCGGCCGTGCCACTGTCAGGCCCCGGCTCCGCACCCTCGCTCGTCTCCTCTACGGGCGCTGGCTCTCCGGCCAGGTCCCTGGTGACGTCGAGCGGCTCCTCGACCAGCCCGGGTGCGGGCTCGGGGGCCTTCACCGGCTCCGGCACAGCAGCGTCAGCCGCCGCAGGCTCCGGCTGAGGCAGCGTCGCGTCGGACGCCCCACCGTGGCGGGTGATCTTCGCCATGGGATCTCCGTCCTCGAAAAACTCGGTGTTGTGGCAGCGAGGGCACTTGAACAGCCCCACTGCGTACTTCGTCCCGCACCCGTCCGGCCCGGCACACACCCACAGCGCCATGTCACAGCACCCCCGGAGCGATGTAGACGTCCACCAGCCCGCCCTTGGCGCTGCCGGCGGCAGCCACCACCAGCGTGTAACCGCCTCCGTGCAGCCACTGCCGGATGTAGGTGGTGTCCGCCGCACCAATGAAAGCGATCTTGTGGGTAGCGGCGGCGTTCGACAGGTTCGCGCCGATCGACGTGCCCGCACCGTTGTCCAGAACGTTCACGCCGTGCTGGTCGCACGTCATCGTCACGTCGTACTGGTCGGTCGGCTGCGTGCCCCCTGAGTCGGGGGTGAAGGTGACGGCGACGATTGTCCCGGCAGGCAGCGTCACCGAATTCCCGGACACGTCACCGGACGCATCCGAGGTCCAGTCGAGGCTGTACTTCCGCACCCCGGCCCCGCCCGTCACCGCGGATACCGTCGCCGTCACCGACCCCGCCATGTCAGCCAGCCACCAGGGTCGCGCCGTCGGTGAGTGGCACCCATGTCGCGTACCAGGTGATCGCTCCGTCCGGGCCCGTACCGGTGGTGACCTGCTCGACATCCCCGGTCGTCACAACGAGCCCGGACAGAGCAGCCGCGTTCTTGGCGAGCTGGTACTCGAACGTCGCGCCCGTCGTCGCAGGGTCGTCGACCGAACCGGCGAACCCGATGACCGTCCCGGCCGCCGTGTCCGTCGTCCCGAGGTCGGTGGCCTCGTTGACGTCGGCGCTGTCACCGGTCGTCGGGTTGACCACGAGCTTCACTGTGTTCGCGACGGTGATCGCGGTGGTGACCTTGCCCCACAGGGCGGTGATCAGCACCTCGCCGCCCGCGACGGTGAAGATCGTCCTCGTGTCGGCGGCGAACGCGCCGGACGGAGAGGAGACGGGCGGACGTCCGAGAACCAGGGAGCGAAGTTCGTTGCCCTGAATGAGAGTTGCCATGGGTCAGTCCTCCTCTCAGGTGTTGAGGTTCGCGAGGTTGGTGGGCTTGCGCTGCACGTTCAGATCCAGCGCCAGATTGATGATCGCCACGTACTTCGACCCGTTCGTGCCCAGGTCCGGCACGTTCAGCGACACCCACTCGTAGCCGTCGGACAGCTGCTCCGAGCCGACCTCCACCACGACGAGCTGCTGCGCCGACGCCGACCCGACGTCGGTGATCTCCGACGCGGCAGACTGCGACCCTTCGGTCCACGTCTCGTCACCGTCGAGGGTGGTCTCGTCCTGGTAATAGAACTTGGTGATGATGTCCAGGTCCTGGCTGGTGCCACCGGTCGCGGCGGTGTGCTCCTGGAGATCGAGGTCGAGGACGTCCGTCGATCCGCTCCCAGCGACCACGAGGAAGGCGACAGTGTCGCAGTCCTTCATGTGGATGCGGTTGCCGGTGATGGCCGCGCTGACGGCGTCCGCAGGGACGGCGCCGACAGAGGCGTTGAAGACCCGGCCGAGGCCGCGTGCTCCTGTGGTCATGATGTTGCCTCTCCCGGTGGGGTGTTAATGCCACCGTGGGGTTGAGCCCGGGGCGGGGGTTGATTGCCGCCCCGGGGCTGGCCAGGTCAGGTCAGGCGCGGGCCGCAAGCTGGACGAACGGCGAAAGCGTGGGGCCGTTGTTCTGCGGCGTGATCGCGGACTGGAGCCAGGGGCGGCCGTCGACGCGCTGGATGATGCGGTAGGCGGTCTGGTCGTTCTGGAACTTGAAGTGCGGCGAGCTCATCGCACTCATGACCTGCCGGTCGCCGATCAGGTAGAACCCGAAGTCCACGAAGCTGATGTCGCCGAGGTCACCGAGGACACCCGGCGCCTTCTCGGTGAAGATGACGGGCCGTCCGAGGATCGTCATCGGCGGGCCCTGCACGCCGTTGTTGAGCCAGATCGCCGACCCGCCCGTACCCACGGACAGGGCCATCGTGGCGAGCTGGGGGAAGGTGTCGATGGAGCACACCCACACGGCCCGGTCCAGGCTGGACGGGAGCATGCGGGAGTACATCTTGACGATGTTCTCCCAGACGATCGTGTCCGCCGCCTGGCCGGACTCCTTGGTGACGGAGATCGTCGCGGCGTTGCCCGAGTCGAGGGCGCCGAGGGGCTCGCCCACACCGGAGCCCTTGAGGAAGGCGATGTCCTCGTAGAAGGACAGAGCTTCGGGGAAGATCTGGTCGAGGAACGCCTGGAACGAGACTGCCGAGTCGGAGATCAGCTCGTTGGGGACCTCGGTGTACGCGGTGAGCTTCTTCGCGTCCAGGACGATCCGGCTGAAGGCGGCCTGCGACGCGGTGAGCGCTGCGCCTTCCTCGGTCCAGTAGCCGACCACACCGCCGTACACCGAGCTGACGTTGCTCGTGGAGTCGATCGCCGGGAACGGCACCCTGAGGGTCTCCATCGGGATGACCCGCGCCCGCTGACGCACCACGGAGGTCTCCAGTGCGACCGCGAGCATCTCCGAGCGGAGCGTCTCCGGGATCAGGAACCCGCCCTCGGACGGCACCGTCGAGGAGAACGCGTTGCGGACCCGGGACAGCTTCGCCTGCATGTCCGCGGTGCGGTTCGCGTTGTGCCAGATCGTCTGGAAGTACTCCGCGCTGTTCTTGAACTCGCGGTCCAGGACGGCGCCCATCGCCTTCGGGTTGTGCAGGTGGTTGCGGGCGTTGCCGGTCTGCACGACCGCCTTCGGGGTGAGGTCGAGCCGCTCGACGCCTTCAGGCTGGTTCTCCCGCAGCCAGTTCGCGAGGATCGCCTCGGTCTGCTCCTTGACCTGCGTCGCGATGGACAGGTCGCGGTTGTGGACCGCACGGGCGTAGTTGGTGACGAACTCCCCGAACGCACCGTTCTTGTCGGCGAAAACGCGCTGCATCTTCGCCGAGTCGGTGAGCATCGCCTCCAGCTCAGCCTGACCCGTCGGAATGGCCAGCCGCTCCGGGTCCATGCCGTTCGCCGGCGCCGGGGGCTCGGCGACCCGGTTGTACGCCTTGCCGGCCGCGGCCGGGTCGAACCCGGCCCGCTTGATCATGCGCTGGCGCAGTCCGGACCTCACGGTCTCGCGCTGCCTCCGGATGGTTGCCGTGTTCACAGTCGTGCCTCCCTGAGGCTGCGTTCGAAACTCTTCGGGTCGATTTCCGGGATCGGCTCGGCGCGCGCCGGGCCGGGTGCCGCAGCCTGCTCGGGGGCGGCAAGGTCGTGGGCGGCGTTCGCCATGAGGGTGCGCATGTAGTCGACGGCGACCTCATCGGCGGGCGGCGGCGGCTCGGGGACGTACACCACCTGCGGGGCCTCAGCTGTGGGTGCGGGCTGTTCGGGCTGCGGCACAGCGGGGGCGTCGTTCGCTGCGGCGGCGAACACGCTGCGGAACCAGCCCACCGCAACGGTCTCGGGATCCGCATCAGCAACGGTGTCGACAGGCGGCGGTACGTATGGTGCGGCCGGCCGTTCGGGCTCGGGTGCGGCGGGCGCGTTGTCGGCGACGCCTGCCATGTGGGAGCGGAAGTAGTCGGCGGCCACAGCGTGGGGGTCGGGTTCGGGCACGGTGTCGGCCGGGGGCGGCACGTAGGCGGGGGCCTCGCGTTGCGGCTGGGGTGTGGCGGGTGCGTCGCCTGCGAGTCCGGCCATGAGGGAACGCATGTGGTCGGGCTGGTAGCCGGGCATCGGGTCGAGGGCTGCGACCGCGGCCTGACGGAACGCTTCGGGGTCGAACACGACCGCGGCGGTGGGCGCGTGGTGGGTGTGGTCCTCGCTGCTGTCGCCGTCGGTGAGGTGCGCGCGCAGGTGTGCTTCCACGGCCGCGCGCTGCGCTTCGGGCACATCGGACTGCGGTAGGCGGGCGAGTGCGTTGCGGCAGGCGGCCAGGTTCGCGGCACCGGGGCTGCCGTCGCCGTCGACCTCGTGGTGAGGGAACTTGCAGGCTGCCTTGGGCAGCTCGCCGTTCTCGGCCTGGGCGGGGTCGTACCAGCCGTACGCCTTCTTCGCCGTCGCCACGCTCATCGGCGACGGCAGGCGGCGCTCGTTCGGGCCGGAGTCCCAGGGCCGGTCCACCGTCGCGGTGTGGTGGGTCGGCGCGGCCGTGTCCAGCGGCGGGGCGGGCGCTTCTTCGCGGCTGGCGTGCGCGTAGTTGTACACGCTCAGGTCCCACGCGGCGGCGATCGCACGGTCATCCGACGCCGCTTCCTCGTCCGGCACCCTCTGCGGCTCGGCGACCTCGTCCGCGAGTCCGGCCTCCACCGCCTCGTCGGCGAAGTACCAGGTCTCGGCCTGCATCCGCTTGCGCCACTGCAACTTCGTGCCGCCCGCGCGCTCGGCGTAGACCGCGGCGATGTTGTCGGACTGCCGGTCGAGGAAGTCGGCGTACTCCCGCAGCTCCTCAGGGCTACCGCAGGACACGCCCTGCGCGTCGTGGATCATCATCTGCGAGTGCGGGGACATGACGATCCGGTCCCCGGCCATCGCGATCACCGAGGCGATCGACGCCGCGAGCGCGTCGACCTGCACCATCACACGGGCCCGGTGGGAGCGCAGCGCGTTGTGAATGGCTAGCCCGTCGAAGACGTCCCCGCCGGGGGAGTTGACGAAGAGGTGGATCTCGGCGGCGTCGACCGTCTTCAGCTCTTCCACGAACGCCGCGGCCGTGATGCCCCATGATCCGATGTCTCCGTAGATGTGCACCGACGCGACAGGACTGCCGCTGGCCTCGTCCATGGCGTTGGTGATGCGGTACCAGGTTTCCTCGCCGCCCGGCGCGGGGAGCGCGGGCCGCATGGCGCGGCCGCGGGCGGCGATCTGCTCGGGTGTCGCGGTGTTCCAGCAGCGTCGCGTGCGGCCCATCGAGGCCTCCTCCGTGGTGTCCCAGACCGCTGTGACCGTGCCGCGGCAGCGGATCCCGCCCTCGCACTCCTGGTAGCCGCCCGCCCCGTACACGGCGCGCACGGCGTCGAGGTCCTCGAACTCGCGGCCGTCGATGTCCGCACACGGCGTGCAGTTGTGGACCAGGACGCCCTCTGCCCAGAACGTTTCGTCGTCCGGGATGGTGAAGTCGAAGACCTCTCCGGCGTGCAACTCCCGCTCAATTGCGGCGATTTGGGCCGTCGCTACCTGTACGCTTAGATCATGGACAGAACGTGTACGGACTGCGGAAACGCGGTCAAGCTCGGACCGCTCTGTAAGCCCTGCTCGATGCGCGCGGCGTGGCGCAGAAGACGTCCGGACTACACGCCGCCGACTTGCAAGACTTGCTCGGGCGAGATCACCAGCAGGTCGCGCCATCGCGCCATCTACTGCTCGAAGAAGTGCAAGTTCGCCGACCCTGAGTTCCTCGCCAAGATCAGGACCCCGAGGCGGCAGGTCACCAAGGTCTGCCCCGAATGCGGCAAGGAGTACAGCGTTCCCGTCGGCACCGCACACCGGTACATCCGCTGCTCGCGAGCCTGCAGTAACGCCCGGGGCATCACCGCCACGTGCAAGCGATGCGGTGCCGCCTTCCGGCACTCCCAGACCGACAAGCGGAGCCACTGCTCCGAGACCTGCCGCCGACCGCCCGTCATCATCTCCTGCGGCCACTGCGGGACGAACTTCCGCATCGTCCCCTCCGGCGCCGCCCGCAAGCGGTACTGCTCGGTCCGCTGCTACCGCGCCAGCGACGCCGAGACCAGCATCGAACGCCGGGTCCGCGAGACTCTCGAACACCTCGGGCGCAGTCACCGATCCCAGGTCCAGATCGGCCCCTGGGTCGTGGACTTCCTCGTCGGCGACTCTCTCGTAGTCGAGGCCGACGGAGACTACTGGCACTCGCTGCGCCCGGGCGTCGACCGCCGCAAGACCGCCGACATAGCCGACCGTGGATACACCGTCTGGCGCCTGTCCGAGACCGAGATCAACGGCGCTGACTTCCCCGTCGAGTTCAAGCGTCGACTGATCGACTACGAGGTCGCCCACGGCGAGATCCCCCGCGTTCCGCCAGGCGAAGCCACTGCCGTTCCGGACGAGGACCGGGTGGTCCCACGTCAGGCGAAGCGATCGGCCGTCAGTGAGCACCATCCTGGTCAGCTGCTCCTCGACCTCTGAGACAACGATCCGGTCTGGCTTTGCCCAGCGCCCGGAGTGCGTCAGCAGCTCGTCGTCGAGCGTGACGTCCTTTGCTGGCACCAGGCCGGACCGGGTCGTCACTAGAACCTCGGGGGCAAGACAGGTGTTCTGATCTAGGCGTTCTGTCGCGAAATAGCGGGCTTTGGGTGCGGCTTGCAGCGTGGCCACGCGCCCGGCGTTCTGGGCTCGGTGCAGGGCGCCGCCGAGCTGGTCGCGGCGGAACCAGTTCTTCAGCCCGCGCAGGAACCCGCCGACCTTCTCCGCCACGCTCGCTCCGGACGCGCCGGGCACGAGCAGGCGCAGCGCCTCACGGCCCGCCGCCGCAGCCGCATCTGCGGAGACGAGACCGGCGGTCGCGGCGGCGATCTCCACCAGCTCCGACCCGAACGCGTTCCGCAGGCCCTTGTCGAGCTTCGGCGGGCGGACCTTCACGCCCTGCTCGGCCGCTTCCTCGGCCATCTGCCTGGCCGCGGTCTCGGCCATGTCGGCGAGCGCCGACCGCAGCACGCGCGCGGCTTCATCAGACGCTACTGACAGACCAGACAGTTTGTTTATGTCGTCGGCATCGACGGCTTCCTCGATCTGCCGCTCCAGCTCCGTGTACTGCGCCTCAGCGACCGGCTCCCACGCCTCCAGCAGCGCGGTGAGTGCCTCGTCGAACTGCGCCCGCAGCGAGCCCAGGTCCGGGTCTGCGGCAGCCGCGCGGGGCAGCGTGCGGGGCCGGGACAGGACGGTGTTGTACGACGGCAGGTGCCGGGCTGCGGGCGTGAACGGCACGTGGTGGTGCAGGTCCACGCGAGCAGATGCGGCGGGCGCAGGCGCCCCAGGCGCCGGCACAACAGGCCGGTCGGGGATGTCGAAGCCGAGCAGCGGCAGAATCCACGGAGCCGTCGACGGGGCGCCCTTCACGATCTCCACCAGCAGAGCCCGGTCAGCATCGCCCGCGATCTCCGGCAGGCCGAGGTACTCGGATACGAGGCGCGGGTCCGCGTCGGCGTTGACAAGCCGCGCATACGCGGACGTCTTCTCTCGCAGCTCGGAGTTGCGGGCCGCAGCGTCCGGCGGTACCGGGTCGCAGTAGTCGAACTCCAGGGTGCGGGCCGCGTCCTTGCCGTACAGCGGGAGGAGGTCGTTGTTCAGCGCCTGCTTGAACCGCTCCAGCCGTGGCACGGTGAGCTGCTCGGCGAACAGGACCTTCGAGGCCTCGGCGGTGGCGCGGTTGACGTCCCCGACATCGCCGAGGACGAACGCTGGCGCGCCGAACGCCTCACGGATCACGTCGCGGGACACCTGCCGGAGTTCGGCGAACTGCATGTCGCGCTGGGTGTACTTGCGGTCCACCCACTTGCCGTGCTCCAGGATCGCGACCCTGTGCGCGTTCGCGACGCCCTTGTGCTGCTCGTTCCATCGCTCACGGAGCTCGTTGAATTCGGTGTCCCCCAGGGCCTGCGGGACTTCGATGATCCCGCCCGGCTCGGCGGAGTTCATGAAGAAGTTCCGGTTCCACTCGGCCGAGTACCGCGCCGCGTCGATCTCGGTGAGCACCGACTGCACCGGACCCATACCGCGGTACGGGTCCAGCGGGTTGGGCATGCGGATCTGGATGACGTCCTCGACCCGCAGCGCGATCTCCTGCCCGTCCGGTCCCGTGTACATGTAGCCGGAGATGAAGTCCACCGGATGCGGGACTGGCGCGATGCGGTCCGGGCGGACGGGCCACAGCTCCAGCGGGATCGGGGAGCGGGGGCTGCGGGCGATGACCAGCCAGCCCTCGCCGGTCAGGTCGATGTGCTGCTGCTCGGACTCCACCAGTTCCTGGCGGGTGAAGAACTTGTTGGGCTTGTTCCATAGGTCGAGGGCTGCGTGCTGGGTGACCTCGGTGCGGTCTTCCGGCAGCCCGGACGGGGCCTTGCGGTACAAGCGCCAGTTGACCAAGGCGGTCGCGTTCGATGTGCGGTTGACGATGGCGAACAGCGTGCCGACCGTGCCCATCGCGCGCATCTGCGCCTCAGCGCCGGTGGGCTGCCGCCACGGAATGCTGATGTTGGAACGGCCCGAGTACGGGACGGGGGCGCGGTTCAGGAGCGTGCCGAGGAGGGTTCTGGCCACCGGCCCCTCCCTTCACGCCTACCTGTCGTAGAACCGCCAGTTCAGGACGAACATCCCGACGCCCGCTACCGCGATGCCAGCGGCCACGTGAAGCATCATGACTGATCCAGACAAGAGAATGATGCCAGCCGTGTCAAGCAGGTACGGCATGGCCGTGTTCAACTTGCGTCCTGAGCTGGCGATATAGTCCTTCTTCGCGCTCACACCCACCTCACTCTTGTTCGGCCTCCGTTGTAGAAAGCCAACAGTAGGGCGTCGGCGTTGTCCGGGCTGCGGCCGAGCCGCTTCTTGATCTCGTCCTTCGGCTCCACCTGGATCCGCCCCTGCGCATCGACGTCCCACAGCGGCGCGAGCATCTGCGCCACCGTCGTGTCGCCGTTCTCCATGACGGACAGGTCCCAGCCCTTGCGCTCCGACAGGCCGCGGCCGACCTCCCACCAGATCTCGGCGCGCAGGTTTTTGAACTTGTCGGGCTTGCTGGCCTTCTCGGAGACGTTCACGGCGACGACCCGCGCACGGTGCTTGCCCTGACTCGCGAGGTTCCGCAGCTCGCCGATCACGCCGAACCCGACGCCGATCGAGTCGACCTTCACCGCGCCCGCGCCGCTCTCCATGATCGCCTGGAGCACGAGCGGCGCGATCTTCTCCGGCCGGTCCGTGTGCGCCCGCCACTCCCGCCCGGCGCGGCGGCCGCGGCGCTCACGGATGACGGTCTCGTCCCCACCGCCGCCGACATCAACGCCGAGCTCGACCGGCTCCAGGTCCTCCGCCTTGAGCTTGGTCTCGGGGTCGATGCGGCAGGCCGCGATGTCGCTCGCGCGCACGACGCGGTTGGGGGCGTCCTCGCTGAACTCGCCGAGGACCTTGGATCGGTAGAGGGGGTTGTCCTCGCCCCACTCCGCCGCTTTCTCCTCCACCCATTCCCGGCCCACCAGGGCCTGCGCCACCGGCTCCGGGACGTCCTCGCCGGTGAGGTTCGGGGTGTCGAACGCGCTGATGCCGATCACGTGCCAGCCGGAGCCGGGCACGCACACCTTCCGGAAGTGCGACGAGGGTGAGTCGGGGTTGCCGATCGCGAGGATCCGGCAGTCCGCGTTCGTCGTCAGCGCGTCCGCCGCCACCCACAGCTGCTCGGGGATGCCGCACGCCTCGTCGAGGATCACGAGGACGTAGCGGGCGTGGATGCCCTGGAACGCGGACTCGTCGTGGTCGGCGGGCTTCCGGCCGAACGCGACGAGCTCGTCGTCGATGTGCCACTCTGTCTGGTTCACCCGGCCGGCCAACTTGCCGCGGCGGTGGGTGCGGCGGATGTACCGCCACAGGATCGCCCGGACCTGCGCGAAGGTCGGCGCTGAGGTGACGACGAAGGCCTCGCCGGGCGGGTGCGTGTCGAGCCACCACGAGGCGACCAGCGAGGCCGTGTGGGACTTCCCCGCGCCATGGCAGGACCGTACGGCGGTGCGCCGGTGGTCCCGGACGCTGAGCATGATCTCGCGCTGCTTCGACCACACGATCTGGCGCAGGCGCTCCTGCACCCAGCCGACGGGGTTGTGCGCGTACAGGCGTGAGCGCTGTTGCAGGGCGCGGCGGTCGACCTTGCTGCGGAGTTGGTCGCGGATCTCGCGCAGGGCCTTGGTGTCTCCGGCGCGCACCAGTTGCTCGACCTGGTGGCGGATGCTGTCACGCGTCGGGGTCGTCACCGGCGCCGTCCGGGCCGAGGGCCGAGTCGAGGAGGCGGCCGATCTCGCGGCCGAGTTGCTCGGCTTCGACGCTGACGCGGGAGGGGGCGTCTAGGCCGAGGAGCTTGCGGAACGACTCGCGGGTGCGCAGTGCGCGGTCGACGGCCTTGAGCTTCATCTCGTCGTCGAGGAGCGGGGCGCCGGCGTCGTCGCGGACGATCTGGCCGTACGACACGACGTAGTGGTCGCGGCGGAGCACGTCGAGGACTTCGTCGTACATCGCCTCGAGGCGTGTGACTTCGAGGTGGATGAGGTCCTTGGCGGCGCCGTCGACGGCCTCGCGGACGGCGCGGCGGCAGCAGTCGATGGCGGACCGCCGGTGGATGCCGAGCTCGTCGCCGATCTGCTGGTAGGTCCAGCCTTGGGCGCGGAGTTCGGCGGCGCGTGCGTCGCGGCGTGCAGTTTCGATGCTGCGTTCGTAGCGGCCAGTGTTGTGGGCGCGGGCGTCTTGGTTGGGGTTGGCCATGGCGCCCTCCTGCCCTGTGGTTACCGTGTGGCTCGTTTTGATGGTAACGACGAGTGCAACTGGTGGACGGCGCACGCAGGCCGGAGGCCCGCTCCCGAGGTGGGGCGGGCCTCCGGCGTGGTGGTGGACGGGGTTACGAGCGGGGCGTCCACCGGGTGAGGCTGCCGCCCTCGTCGATGACGACGACCTGCCCGTTGACGGTGACCGCGCGGCCCTCGTCTTGGGCGTGCAGCACTTCGGCTTCGACCATGGCGGAGCAGTTGGTGTTGGTCGGGATCCAGGTGTGGCCGCCGTCGTCGGAGTACTCGTGGTCGTAGTCCTTGCTGCGGTCGAGGTTGGGCTTGTCCATGGCAGTCTCCGTTCGCGGTTCAGGCGGTGAGCGCGTCGGCGAGGAGGTCGACGCGGGCGGCGATGGGGAGGTCGACGGGGTAGAGCACGGTGACCGTGGCGAGGCCGACGGTGGTGCGCTCAGGCGTCGCGCTTGCGCTGCTTATAGCGGCGCTGCGCTTCTCGGCGGCACTCCCGGCAATCCCTCGCGCCCTTGCTGTCGACGTAGGCGTTCGCTTCGTTGCGCGGGTGTCCATTGCGGCAGTGCGTGGGCTCTTCCTTCGGGACCGCCTTGCGCTTCCGTGCCTCAGCGACCCGGGCGCGCCTGCACTGGCGGCACGTCCGTCGGCCGCTCGGCGGGTAGTAGGTGTTCTCCTCCGTGTACTCGTGACCCATCGAGCAGTGGGTCTTGGCCATGTTGAGCGCACTGAAGCTCGTGCTGCGACGGTTGTTCTCCTGACGCGTCACCGGCTCCAGGTGGGCCGGGTTCACGCAGCGACGGTGCGGACAATCGTCGGCAGCCCGACAGTCCTTGCTGCGGCTGTGGCAGAGGTGGTCCAGTTCCATGCCTGCCGGGATCGGTCCGACGAGCGCTTCGTAGACCACGCGGTGGGCCTGCTTGTGCACACCAGCCTCGCGGATCTGGCCGTATCCGCTGACGGTTGAGCCGGTCCAGACGACGCACCCGCCGTGCGCCGGGACGACGCGGGCTAGTACGCGTTCGGCAGCGGGCCGCACGGTCAGCTTGCGGAACGTGCCCGCCTCCTTGAGCCACCGCACGTGCTTGGGGTAGCAGGTGCGGCATCGGCCTCGGGCGAGCGGCCACTTCGAGGGCTTCCCGCAGTCCTGGCAGTTCTTTGGCATGTGTGTTGGACGACATTCACCATGCCTACGTCTGCGACAGCTTGGGCACCTTGATCACGACATGGTCGGTTTGCGTGCCTGCCGACGAGCGGGTGCAGATTT
>NZ_JNXT01000053.1 GCF_000716675.1 Streptomyces alboflavus | reverse complement strand
GGGACGGGGCGGCGGGGGGCGGGGGGGGGGTGGCGGCTCAGGGAGCGGCCCGGTCGCCCTCCACCCGTCCGGTCCGGGCCCGGCCGATCCCCGTCAGCGTCCCGGTGAGCGCGATGACCACCGCGCACAGGCCGACCACCAGACACACCGGCCGCACGCCCCACACCCCGGCGGCCAGGGTCACGACGGCGGCGCCGACCGGGCCGAGGGCGTTGTGGATCGTCCAGAACGCCGAGGTGACCCGGCCCAGGAGATGACTGGGCGTCACCTCCTGGCGCAGCGACATGGAGTTGATGCCGCCGACGCCGGTGCAGAAGAGCATGCCCGCGGCGATGAACGCCAGCACCGGCACACTGCCCGAAAGGCCGAGGCAGGCCACCGCGACCCCGCCGAGCGCGTGCGCGCCGATCCAGCTGACGCCGAAGCCGAGCCGTCCGCGCAGCCGGGCGACCACGAACGTCGCGGCGAGCGTTCCGAGCGTCCCGGCCGTCAGGACGTAGCCGACGGTGCCGTCGCCGTGGCCGAGGTCTTCCTTCACGCGGTAGATGATGACGTCGGTCATGCCCGCGGTGAGGAAGATGAGCAGCGTGAGCAGGACGGTCAGGGGCCGCAGGACGGGGTGCCGCCACAGGAACCGGGCTCCGGCGAGGAACTCCTCGCGCACACCACCGCGTTCGGCTTCCACCGGGGCGGGCTCGTCCGAGGGCCCTGAGCCGCCCCGGGCGCCCTCGGCCTCCGTCTCCGGGGGCGGGGCGGCGGCGCGGATGCGGACGAAGAGGATGCCCACCGCCGACACCGCGAAGGTCGCCGCGTCGATGCCGACGGCGGCCGCGGGCCCGAGCGCGGCCGCGACCAGGCCCGCGAGCATCGGCCCGCCCGCGCCCGCGACGGCGTAGGTGCCGTACAGATGGCTGTTGGCCTTCAGGATCTGCCCGGGCGCGACGATGCCGGGCACCACGGTCACGTACGTCACCTGGAAGAGCATCGCGAAGACACCGGCGACGGGCACGACCGCGTACACCAGCCAGACCGGCGTCGCGAACAGCCACACCAGCGGGATCAGTCCGTAGAGCAGACACCGCGCGACGTCGGTGACCACGATCAGGCGGCGCCGGTCCACGCGGTCGGCGACGACACCGGCGAACAGGCCGGTGACGATGGACGCGACGCCGGTCAGCCCGGTGACGAGCCCCATCTGCGCGAGGGAGCCGGTCTCGTGCAGGACGAGCAGCGGGATCGCCACGTGCGAGAAGGAGTCACCGAGCGCGGAGAGGGCCTGGAGGGCCAGGAACAGACGGTAGTTGGAGTCGGCCCACAGCGAAGGACCGGGCGCGGGTCCCGCAGCCGTCCGCGTACGCCGCGACATGTCACGCCGGGCCATGCCTGCCCCCGTCCCCGTCCCCAACCCCGTCATCGCTCCCGTGAACCGCCCTGCCCCCTAGGGGACTTCACCCACGTCCCCGAAGTCCGCCGAGAGCTCCTGCGCCTCAGCGTACGTCGGCAGCCCCTCCGGCCCCACCGTGCCGCGGGTGAACGCCCCCGCCACCTCGACCGCGTGCCCGACCGCCGCCCGGAACAGCAGCGACCCCGTGCTGACGCGGCGCACGCCGAGGTCGGCCAGGCGCCGGGGGGTGAGGCCGCCGGGCACGTAGAGCGTGTTCAGCGGTACGTCGAGGGCGTCGACGAGTCCCGCGATGGCGGCCTCGTCCTGGACCCCGGGCACGAACACGCCGTCGGCACCGGCCCGTCGGTAGGCGGCGGTGCGGTCGCGGGCCTCCTTCTCGCCCCCGGCGTCCAGCCAGTACGCGTCCGTGCGCGCGTTGAGGAACAGCGCGGGCGCGGCCTCCTTCACGGCGCGGATCAGCTCGCACTGCGCGCCGACGGCGGTGAGCTTCCCGTCCGGCCTGCCGTCTTCGAGGTTCACCCCGGCCACGCCCGCGGCGGCGAGTTCGCGGGCGAGCAGAGCGACGTCGTCGGGCCGTTCGCTGAAGCCGCCCTCGATGTCGACGGTGACGAGTGCGGGCAGGCGGGCGATGCCGTGGGCGAGGCGCACCGTCTCCGTCCGCGCGGCGCCGGTGGCGTCCGGCTTGCCCGCGGCGGCGGCGACGCCGAGGCTCGTCGTGCCGATGGCGGGGAACCCGGCGCGGACGAGCGCGGCGGCGGAGGCGTGGTCCCAGGCGTTGGGCAGGAGCAGGGGGTCGCCGGTGCGGTGCAGGGCGCGGAAGGCCTCGTACCGGTCGGTCTGGTCGGCCTGGTCGGTCTGTCGGGTCCGGTCGGTCTGGGGCTCGATCGTGGGGTCGGTCATGGGGTCGGTCATGGGCGCACTGTGCCAGAAGGCGCTGTCAGGACTGCCAGAGGAACGCGGCGGCGCGGCACGCCCGGCAGGTGAAGACGTATCCGATGCCGCCACCTCCGAAGTTCGCCGACGTGGCGAAGTCGAGGCCCTCCTCCAACTGGGCCACGAACGCCATCGGTTCGCCGCACCCCGGGCAGGACGGCGTCTCGTCGCCCTGGAGCCAGGCGGGCGCGCCCCCGAGCTGGCCCTGCACCCGCAGCGTGGCTTCGTCGACGCCGTCCGACCACAGGTCGAGCGCGGCCGGGAAGTCCTCGGCCGCGACGTCCTCGGTACGCAGCGCGCTGACCGCGCCGAGCAGGGTCTCGCCCCGCTCCGGCACGGCGGCCGGGGCCAGGGCCGCGCCGTCGAAGAGGTACGCGCGGTTGCCGCCGCCCGTCGCGTCCCAGTCGTCGCACATCCCCGGGGCGTTCTGGCACAGGAACACGGAGACGACGTCCGGGCCGAGCGGCAGGTGCAGCAGGAACTGCATGGCCCCGCCGCAGGCCCGGCAGTGCGGCCAGTCGAACCCGCCCGGCACCAGCGGCACACCGCCCGTGCGCAGGCCGGTGGCGTGCGGGTCGGCCGCGCCGTCGTGGATCATGAGCGTCGTCATGCACCGACCCTAGGGCCTGTCCGGTGCTCCTCCACCGGTCCCCCGGTCCCCGTCCCTTCCCCGTTTCCCGGTCCCTGATCGGACCCCAACAGGAACCTGACAGGTTCCTCATAACTTCACGCCAGCCTGTGCGACAGGCCCGGCGCCGCTTGACCAACGGTGCCGGGCCCTTCCGAGTCAGAGCTGGAATGGAGCCCCTATGTCCCACCGTGCCCGTCGTCCCCAGCGCAGCACGTCCTTGCGTGCCGCCTTCTTCGCCACCGCCGTGGCGGGCGGGGTGCTCGCCGCTCCGTCGGCCACGGCCTTCGCGAGCGACACCCCGCCGAAGCCGAAGCCGACCGTCAGCGAGCCCGCGCCCGAGGACGTGGTGAAGAAGAAGCGGGCCGCCGAGGACGCGAAGCAGAAGGCGCCGGGGGCCGTTCCGCGCGGCGGGGTGGCCGCCGGTGACAAGCCCGACACGCCCGCCGTGCGCGAGGCCAAGCCGACGCCGAAGCCGGTCAGCGACGAGGCGCGCAAGCGTCTCGCGCAGCCGCCCAAGGGCGGTGTCGCGGCGGGCGAGCGCCCGGAGTCCGGCAGCGACAACACGGCCACGCTGATCGGTTCGGCCGCGGGCATCGGACTGCTCGCGGGTGCGAGCACCATGGTCCTGCGCCGCCGCGCCGCGGTGCGCCAGCAGGGCTGACGCCTCTTGGCCGGTCGGCTATCGGTCCGGTCGGCCTGACGCGCGGCCCCGGCCCGGCACCTGCCGACGAGCCGAGGCACACGCCGTCAGGCCCGACCGGCCGGCCCCGGTCCCGGGCCCAAGCCCCTCGGCGCACCCCGCGGCCGGGCCCACCGCACCCCGCGGGTCCCGCACCCCCGCACGCCGCCCACCCCTCCCTCGGGCCGACGGTCAGCACCCCGTCCGGCCCGACCCACCTCTCGGTGGCGCCGCCCCGGTCCCCCTTCACAAGCCCCGGGGCGGCGCCACCGTTCACGGAGCCCCCATGTCCCCTGCGCAGCACCGGACGTCCCGTTCCCACGACGGGGCGCCCCGTATGTCCCCCCGGCGCCCGTACGGCACCCTCGTGTCGATCGCGGGCGGCCTCGCCCTCGTGTGCGCCGCCGTGAGCGGCTGTTCGTCCGGGGACGGCGCGCGAGCCGAGTCCTCGCCCACGTACACGGTGCGTTCGGACGACTCCCCTGCCGAGGAGGGCTCGGCAGGCGGCTCCGGGCAGAAGGCCGAGCGCGGCACACCGGCCGGGGCCGCCGCGCCCGTGCACGTCGCGGTGCCGTCCATCGGCGTCAGCAGTTCCCTGATGCGGCTCGGCCTCAACGCGGACCGTACGGTCGAGGTCCCGCCGCCGGACAAGGGAATGACCGCGGGCTGGTACACGGGCGGGGCCGTGCCGGGGCAGCGCGGTGCGGCCGTCATCATCGGCCACAACGACACGCGCCACGGCAAGGCCGTCTTCCACGACCTGAAGAAGGTGCGCGCGGGCGCGGACATCGCGGTCCGCGACGCCCGCGGCAGGACGACGCACTTCGAGGTCACCCGCACCGAGACCGTCGACAAGAAGGCCTTCCCGACCGACCGGGTCTACGGCGCCACCAACTCCCGCGCCCTGCGCCTGATCACCTGCGACGGCGCCTTCGACGCCCAGGGCCACCCCGTGGACAACCTCATCGTGTACGCCACCGCAAATCGGTAGTCGATGTTCCGCACCCCGCCCAGGCTTCGATGCCCTGAGCAACCAACGTGGGCGGCGCCCTGGGCCCTTCAGGGTGCCGGGTAGGCTTTGCGCACAAAACTGTTCATGTGTGCGAAGTAGGGAATCAAAGGTGTCCGATCTGGGGCGGCTCGTGGCCGGCCGCTACCGCCTCGTCGAGCGCGTGGGCCGGGGTGGCATGGGCACCGTGTGGCGGGCCGAGGACGAACTGCTCAAGCGTGCTGTCGCGGTGAAGAAGCTGCACGTCCCTCCGCACGTGGACGACGACGAGATCCAGACGCTCCACGAGCGCACCCGCCGCGAGGCCCGCAGCGCCGCCCGCATCACCCACCCCCATGTGATCGTCGTCCACGATGTCGTGGACGACGAGGGTCTGCCGTGCATCGTCATGGAGTACGTCCCCTCACTCACCCTGGGCGACGCCTTGAAGGAGCGTGGCGCCCTGCCGCCCGGCGAGGCCGCGAAGATCGCCGTCGCGACGGCGGCAGCGCTGCGGGCCGCGCACGACGCGGGCGTCCTGCACCGGGACGTCAAGCCCGCCAACGTCCTGCTGGGGCACGACGGCCGGATCGTGCTCACGGACTTCGGCATCGCCCTGGAGAGCGGCACCCCCTCCTTGACCAGGACCGGCGAACTGGTCGGCTCGGTGCAGTACCTGGCGCCCGAGCGGCTGCGCAGCGCCGAACCCGGACCCGCGTGCGACCTCTGGTCACTCGGCGTGATGCTGTACCAAGCGGTGGAAGGGCGCCATCCGTTCGAACGGGACACCGCGATGGAGACGGCCTACGCCGTCGCCACCGAACCGCACGATCCGCCCAGGGCCGCCGGGGCGCTCGCTCCCGTGATCGAGGGGCTGCTCGTCAAGGACCCCGGGCGCCGTATGGAGGCACACGAGGCCGAGCGTCTGTTGCGCCGGGCCGACGAGCCGTCCACGGCAGTCCTCGACCCGGCACCGCCCCACGTGCGCTCCGCGCCCGGCGGCCGCGGCCGCCGGGCGGCCCTGTGGTGCGGGTCGGCCGCCGCCGTCGCCGGACTGGTGACGGGCGGTGTGCTGCTGTGGCCCGAGGGCGCCGACACCGGTGCCCGGGCCTCCGGTACCGGCCCCGCGGAGCGCACGCCCTCGCCCCGCTCCCCCGTGCCGCCGCTGCCGCCCGGCTATCACCTGGAGAAGCAGGAGGGCGGCCTCTCCCTGCCCGTGCGGGATGGCTGGAAGCGCAAGGAGCTGCGGGGCGGCGACATCGCGTACATCGACCCGTCCGGGCTCGTCGGCCTGCGGGTCAACGTCGCCGAGTTCGCCGGATCGGACCCCCTGGAGCACTGGCGCCGGACCGAGGAAGCCCAGACCCGCCGCGACAACCCAGGATACGAGCGGGTGCGGATGACGTCCACGACCTTCCGTGGAACACCCGCCGGGTACTGGGAGTTCACGTTCGACGGCAAGGCACGCGCGTACCGTGCGGTGGAGATGGCGTTCGCCGACGCCGACGGCACGCAGTACGTCGTGTACCTCTCCGCCCCCGACGCCGAGTGGAAGCGGCACCGGCCTGTCTTCGACGCCGCCGTGAAGGGCATACGCCTCAAGAAGTCGTGACGGCCACCACCGGCTGACCGGCCGCGTCAACAACGCTGCGGATCAACACACCTCAACACCGCGGATCAACACACCGCAACGCTGCGGATCAACACACCTAGCGCCCGCGCGCCGCCTGCAGCCGTGCCTCGGTCCGCCCCTGAAGCACCGCTGCCCGCTCCCTGATCGCGGGCAGCTCGGCCCGCAGGGCGGCGCCGGGGCAGTCCGTGGTGTAGCCGTCGGTGTGCCCGGCCACCGCGTGGAAGCCGGCGTGCCTGCCCGCCGGTACGCGGCTGAGGCTGTTGCTGGAGACCAGGCGTGCCGTCTGCCGGGGGTCGGTCCCGGCCAGGCCGAGCTTCCACGCGGCGAGCGCGGCGATCGCCTCCGCCATCGGCGCCGGGACGGGACTGCCCGCCGTGAACGTGCCGATCGCGGCGACGCCCGCCGTCCGGTGGTTGAACCCTTGCGTGTGGGCGCCGACGACGGGCTGGTCGACGCCGCCCCCGCGCCCCTCGTAGATCGTGCCGCAGCGGTCGACGAGGAAGTTGTAGCCGATGTCGTCGAACAGCCGGGCGCTGGTCTGGCCCTCCGCGAGCGCGCGGATGATGCGGGGCGCGTCGGCGCAGTCGTACCCGTTGGGCGAGTCGGTGTGGTGGACGAAGACCACGACGACGGGACCGCTGTAGTGCGCGGGCGGCGTGGTCGGCCGGGAGTCGCCCAGCCAGCGCTCGCGCGGCACGATGGCGGGCCTGGCCGCCCGGTGCGCCACGGCCCTTGCCTCGGTGTGCCGCCCGCCGCCGCCGACCGCGTCCTCCACCCCGGCCACGCACAGCACGAGGGCGGTCACGGCGAGCATCCCCGGCAGGCACGCGAGCGCCCAGCGCCCGGCACGGGGCAGCCGCCCCGCCACCGTCTCCCCCAGGGCCCGCAAGGCACGCATGGCCCCACTCTCGCGGCGCCCCGGACGCCCCGCCCCGTGGACTGCTCCAGTCGAGCGACCAGAAGCGCGGGCGTACGCGGAGCCCCGGCTCCGAAGCACCGCCGAAGCGCCCCCGGAGCACCCCCGAAAAGAATCCGGAAAAAACTTCGCGGGAGTTGTCGAGATCGAGTCGCCCGCTCCGACGTCCCCTGTGAGAGTTGCCCATGAGGGGCGACGAGACAGCCAAGGAGTGGCAGCCATGAAGTATCTGGTGATGGTGCAGGGGTCCCAGGCCGACTACGAGGCCATGAGCGGCAAGGCCTCGGAGCACAGCCCGGCGTGGAGCGAGCAGGAACTCCAGGCGATGTTCGCGTTCATGGGGAACCTCAACAACGACCTGTCGGAGTCCGGCGAGCTCATCGACGGCCAGGGCCTGACCGAGCCCGCGCAGACCCGCCACGTCAGCGTCGACGACAACGGCCGCCCGGTGATCACGGACGGGCCGTACAGCGAGACCAAGGAGGTCCTCGCGGGCTACTGGGTCCTGGAGTGCGAGAACCTGGAGCGGGTCACGGAGATCGCCAAGCGCATCAACGAGTGTCCCGCGCCCGCGGGCTCCCCGAACCCGACGGTGGTCATCCGGACCATCCAGGAGGGCGGCGACGGCGGCGAGGGGTGCTGATCACCGCCGCGACCGGAGCCCCGGTCACCGCACGGACCGAAGCGCCGGTCACCGCACCGCCCGGAACGCCGTTGACCGCACAGAACCGACGCGCCCCCGCGAGGCCCGCGGCCGACGATGAGCGCGACCGGTGACGTCGAGGACCTGCTGCGCCTGCACGCGCCGCAGGTCCTCGGCGCGCTGGTGCGGCGGTACGGCCACTTCGACGAGGCCGAGGACGCCGTACAGGAATCCCTGCTCGCCGCCGCCGGCGAGTGGCCCGGGCGGGGCGTGCCGGACAATCCGCGCGGCTGGCTGATCAGGGTGGCGTCACGGCGCCTGACGGACCAGTTGCGCAGCGACGCGGCCCGGCGGCGGCGCGAGGAGAACGCGGCCCGGATGACGCCGCGCGACGCGTTCACCGCGCCCGCGCCCGGCGAGAGCCGCGCCCCGTCGGACGACGACACGCTCACCCTGCTGTTCCTGTGCTGCGACCCTTCGCTGACGCCCGCCGCGCAGATCGCCCTGACGCTGCGGGCCGTCGGCGGTCTCACGACGGCCGAGATCGCCCGCGCGCACCTGGTGCCGGAGGCGACGATGGCCCAGCGCATCAGCCGCGCCAAGCAGAAGATACGGGGCGCGCCGTTCACACAGCCGGGCCCGGCGGACCGGGACGGGCGCCTGGCCGTCGTGCTCCAGGTCCTGTACCTCATCTTCAACGAGGGCTACACGGCGACGTCGGGCGCCACGCTGCACCGCGCCGACCTGGCCCGCGAGGCGATCCGGTTGACCCGCGCGGTGCGCAGGCTGCTGCCGCAGGAGGGCGCGGTGACGGGCCTGTTGGCGCTGATGCTGCTCACGGACGCGCGCAGCGCCGCCCGCACCGGGCCGCACGGCGAGCTGATCCCGCTGGACGAGCAGGACCGCACCCGCTGGGACGGCGAGGCGATCACCGAAGGCACCGCCCTGGTGGAACAGGCCCTGGGCCAGGGCCGCGCGGGTGTCTACCAGTTGCAGGCCGCCATCGCCGCGCTGCACGACGAGGCAGCACGCGCCGAGGACACCGACTGGCCGCAGATCCTCGCCCTGTACGACATCCTGGTGCGCCGCACGCCGGAGCCGATGGCCGAGCTGGGCCGTGCCGTCGCGGTCGCCATGGTGCGCGGCCCGCGCGCCGGCCTCGACGAACTGGCGTCGCTGGAGGAGCGCTTGGCGGGCCACCACCGCCTGGAGGCGGTACGCGGCCACCTCCTCGAACGCGCGGGCGACCTCGAAGCAGCCCGCACCGCCTACCAGCTGGCCGCCCAACGCACCCTCAGCCGCCCGGAGATCCGTTACTTGCAGATGCGTGCGGCCCGGCTTACGCCCCCGGGGCGCGAGCAGTCCCCGTAAGCAGCGCGGGGACGGGGCTGAACCACGAGTCAAGGCGCCCCGCCAGAAACCGTGTCGGCGAACGCCCGCGCCAGCGGACTGAGCGCGTCCCAGCGGCGCACCGCCCAGCCGACGGACAGCGGCGGCAGGTCAGGGACCGGAAGCAGGCGCAGGCCGGGCGGGCTCTGGGTACGCCAGCCGGGCAGGCCGGGCACGAGCGCCTGGCCGACGCCGAGTTCGGTGAGCAGCAGCGCGGTGTCCCAGTCGGCGACGCTGGTGTGCCCGTCGGGCCCCAGGTCGAGGTCGGCCAGGGCGGCGTCGAGGCGGGCACGGGACGTGGCGGCCTGCGGGGGCCTGATGAGCCGGGCGGCCGCGAGGTCGGTGAGGTCGGCGTGCGGCTTGGCCGCGAGCGGGTCGCCGGACTGCACCGCGAGCACCCAGGGCAGCTCGGCGACGGGCCGCTGCTCGATGCCGCGCACGGGCGTGCCGATGGTGACCCAGGCCAGGTCCAGGTCGTCGGCGGCGAGCGCCTCGAAGCAGGCCCGGCTCGAGCTCGCCGTCTGGAACTCAAGGGTGACCTGCGGGAAGCGCTGCCGGAAAGCGACGACGGCCGTGGCCATGAAGTGCCGTACGGTCGTCGCGCCGGTGGTGACGCGCACCGCTCCGCTCTCGCCGCGCACCAGGTCGCGCAGGCGGCGCAGGGCGACGTCGATGCCGCCGAGGCCGTCGGCCGCGGCGGCGTGCAGGATGCGTCCGGCGGACGTCGGCACGACACCGCGCGCGTGCCGCTCCAGGAGGCTGACGGCCAGCTCCTTCTCCAGGCGTTTGACGTGCTGGCTCACCGCCGACTGCGTACAGGAGAGATCGCGCGCGACGGCGCTGAGGCTGCCGGCGCGGCAGACGGCGAGAAAGACACGGAGGTCGTCGAGCGTCACGGCCCCCAAGCTATCGCTCGGGTCACGACGGCCGACGCCCGGAGCCGCACCCGGCACCACGGCCCGGCCCTCTCCTCCCGACCCCGCCCCTTCACCCCCCCGGAACCGGTCATGTAACGCGGATCACACATAACCGACCCGGCCCACGGGAACGCACACCCCTATTTCACCGTTGAACTAGATGAGAGCCCCGACCGCGATTCCCCCGTCCGGCCGGGGCTCTCACCGTGCCCGGGGCCCGCACGGCGGCCATGGTCACCCCTGGGCCGAATCCGCCACCGTTTCGAGCTCCCGCCACCCCTTCGAGGGCGAATATGCCAACCGCACCGCGCGCGGCCGGTCCGGGCGGCATCATGCGTCCATGGACGGTCCGAAGACTGTGCAGGTCCTGTTCCCGCCCGACGAGTACGCCGCCGTGCTCCGGCACGCCGACCGCCTCGGGATCACGCCCGCCGAGTTCATACGCCGAGCGGCGGCCGTCCACACCGGACAGGAACCCGACACCTGCGGCTCCGGCGGCGCCCGGCGCACGGTGGTCGTGCCCCCGGTACGCCGGAGCCTCGACGCCCGCGGCGCCCCCGCGCTCCAGCGGTTCCTCGACACCCTCGCGACCGCCGACCCCACCCGCGTCCCGCCCCAGCAGCCGACGGTCCGCAGCTGCTCGGGCCCCTGAAGCCCGACCCCCACGCCCTCGACCCGCGGCCGGCCTCAGCCCAGCGACACCTCGGGCCGGTACAGGTCGAACCACAGCGCCAGATCGAGCGCCCGCTCCAGGCCCCGCCGTGAGGCCGGCCGCACCTGCGGGGTGTCGCGGTGTGCCAGGCGGCGCAGGGCCTCGCGGTCGACGAGATCGAAGACGGGATGCCCGGCCCGCGCGACCAGATCCTTGGCGTGCTCCTGGAGCGCGAAGGCGTACTTGGGGTCCTGCGTGGACGGATAGGGGCTCTTGACCCGGTCACAGACGGAAGCGGGCAGGCTGTCCCTGGCGGCCTCCCGCAGCAGCGACTTCTCCCGGCCGTCGAAGGACTTCAGCGCCCAGGGCGCGTTGTAGACGTACTCCACGAGCCGGTGGTCGCAGAACGGCACCCGCACCTCCAGGCCCACGGCCATGCTCGCCCGGTCCTTGCGGTCGAGCAGCGTACGCACGAACCGGGTCAGATACAGGTGGCTGATGGTGCGCATGCGGTACTCGAAGTCGCTCTCGCCGTCGAGGCGCCGCACGGCAGCGGCGGCCGCGGCATAGCTGTCGCCGACGTACGTCCGCAGGTCGAGCACGTCCAGGACGTCCTGACGCAGCACGCCCGTCTCGTCGCCGAGGGTCTCCGCGTGCCGCACCAGCCAGGGGAAGGTGCCGCCCCGCCGGGCCCCCTCGTCGAAGAACTGGAAGTAGCCGCCGAACACCTCGTCCGCCGACTCGCCGGACAGGGCGACCGTCGAGTGCTCACGGATCGCCTGGAAGAGCAGATACAGCGAGGCGTCCATGTCCCCGAAACCCACCGGCATGTCACGGGCCGTCAGCATCTTCGCGCGCACCTCGGGATCGGCGAGCGCCTGCGTGTCCAGGACGATGTCACGGTGATCGGTGCCCGCGAGGCGCGCCACGTCATGGGCGTACGGGGCGTCCGGTGTGCCGCGCAACTCGTCCGCCACGAAGTTCTCGCTCAGGCCCGCGAAGTCGACGGAGAAGCTCCGCAGGGTCTCCCCCGAGCCCGCGAGCCGCGCCGCGGCGAGCGCCGTCATGGCGGAAGAGTCGAGGCCGCCGGAGAGCAGCACGCAGCGCGGCACGTCGGCGACGAGCTGGCGGCACACGATGTCGTCGAGCAGCCCGCGCACCGCGGCGACGGTCTCGTCGCGGCCGTGCGGGTGCGGACGGGTCTCCAGGCTCCAGTAGACGCGGCTGCGCAGCCCCTCGCGGTCGACGGTGACGACGGTGCCGGGCTCGACCTCGCGCATGCCGTCCCACACGGCGTGCCCCGGTGTCTTCACGAAGGCGAAGACCTCGCGCAGTCCGTCCACGCCGACGCGGGCCCGCGCCAGCGGGTGGGCGAGGATCGCCTTGGGCTCGGAGCCGAACAGGACGCCGTCGGGCGTCGGGTGGAAGTAGAACGGCTTGACGCCCATGCGGTCGCGGACCATGACGAGGCGCTGCCTGCGGCCGTCCCACACGGCGAACGCGTACATCCCGTTCAGCCGCTCGGCGACGCCCTCGCCCCACTGGAGGTAGCCGCGCAGGACGACCTCGGTGTCGGAGTCGGTGCGGAACTCGTGCCCGTGCCCGGCCAGTTCGGCGCGCAGCTCGGAGAAGTTGTACGCCTCCCCCGAGTACACGAGGGCCACGGTCCCGTCGGGCGTCGTCGCGGTCATGGGCTGGCGCCCGCCCGGCAGGTCGATGACGGCCAGACGCCGGTGCCCCAGCGCCGCCGGGCCCTCGATCCAGGTACCGCGGTCGTCGGGGCCGCGGCAGGCCATCGTCTCCGTCATGGCGTCCAGGGTCGGCGCGTGCGACCGCAGGTCACGGTCGAAAGAGATCCATCCGGTGATGCCACACATGGGGTTTCCTCCTGCCGTCCGGCTGCCTTCCCGGTCGTACGCCCTGAACGGCCGAACTAGATGTAATAGGCAGCTATCTGTTCAGACTCCGCCCCGGAGCCCCGGCGGTCAACGCGCCCCCGACCCGGCGAAGCCGCACCGACCCGGGGATTTCGGCCACCCGGAGGCCCGGGTCAAGGAATCACCAGGAAGCCCCATCGGGCCACATCCCGCCCACGCCCGCCGCACGGCCGCACGGAACAACACCTTCCAGCCATCGGCAAAGACTTGCTCAACACATGTGCAAACCCTGGAACATGTGCGGCGGCGGAGATCCGCCGTCAGTCCGCCGGAGCGGCTGCCCGGAGCAGCGCCCGGGCGTCCTGCCGGGCGTGCTCGATCGCGTCGGGGAAGATCCCCATGCCGTACGCGACGAGCCCGCCCTCGTGCAGCAGCATCAGGGACCTGCCAAGGGACTTCGCGCGGCGCGGTGCGAGCGGCCGCGCCAGCTCGGTGAAGAGCTCCAGCATCCACGCCTTCTGGCCGGTGCTCACGGCGTACGCGGGGTGCCCGGGATCGGTGATCTCCGCATGGGCGTTGATCATGCTGCACCCTCGCGGCAGGCTCCGCTCCGCCCAGTCGCGGGAGGCATCGAAGACGGCAAGGGCGCGGGAGCGGGGCGAGCGGGAGCGCTCCAGGTACCCGGCGAGGAAGGCCCGCCAGCGCTCGTCGCGGTCCGCCAGGTACTCGACGACGATCTGGTCCTTGGAGCCGAACCGGTCGTACAGCGTCTTCTTCGTCACGCCGGCCTCGGCCGCGATCAGGTCGACGCCGACGGCGTGGATGCCGCGCTCGTAGAACAGCCGCCCCGCCGCCTCAAGGACCTTGCGCGCGCCGGGCGTCAGAGGGACGCGGCGCGGCCCCGCCTCGGCGGCGTCCGGCACCCGCGCCGCGTCCGGTTCGCGCTTGACGTGCTCGCTCATGCACCCACCTCACCACATCGAGCCCACCCCCATAGTAGACCGATCTGTATACTCGCTCCCATGGAGTAAACAGATCGGTCTACTTTCGACGGCCGCAGGAGGCTCGCCGTGAACGTCCTGCTCTCCCTCGGATTCGTGGTGACCTGGAGCTCCGGCTTCATCGGCGCCAAGCTCGGCGCGGGCAGCGCGGACGCGGTGACCGTCCTGATGTGGCGGTTCCTGCCGCTGGCCGCGGTCCTCGCGCTGCTCGCAGCGACCGTGTTCAGGGCGTCCTGGCGCGGCCTGACGGCCCGCGACCTGGGGCGCCAGGCGGTCGTGGGCGCCCTGTCCCAGAGCGGCTATCTCCTGACCGTGTACTACGCCATCCAGCTCGGCGTCTCCAGCGGTACGACAGCGCTGATCGACGGGACCCAGCCGCTGGTCGCGGGCGCGCTCGCCGGACCGCTGCTCGGCCAGTACGTGTCACGCACCCAGTGGCTCGGCCTCGCGCTCGGCCTGACCGGCGTGGTGATCGTCACGGCCGGGGACGCGGCGGCGGGCACCGGCGCGCCCTGGTGGGCGTACCTGGTGCCGTTCCTCGGCATGCTGTCGCTGGTCGCTGCGACCTTCCTGGACCGCCGCACGCGCACCGCCGTCGCACCCTCGGCCGCGATGACGGTGCACTGCGCGACCAGTGCCGTCATCTTCACGGTGCTCGCGCTCGCCCTGGGTGCGGCGGCTCCGGTCGCCGAGACGTCGTTCTGGGCGGCGATCGGCTGGCTCGTGGTCCTGTCGACGTTCGGCGGGTACGGGCTCTACTGGCTGATCCTGCGCCGGGGCGGCGTCACCCGCGTCAACACGCTGATGTTCCTGATGGCGCCGGTGACGGCGCTGTGGGGCGCGGCGATGTTCGGGGAGCCGTTCGGCGTCCAGACGGCTCTGGGCCTCGCCGTCGGGCTCGCCGCCGTCGCGGTGGTGCACCGGGGCGGGGCCGGGCCGGGGCGCGGGGGCCATCGCCGGGGTCACTCGGGGGTCAAGCAGGCCTGCACGGCGGGGGCGTAGCGGTCGGTGATGTCGGCTATCGCGGTCGCCCGCAGGTGCGGTCCGCGCGCGATGCCGTACATCACGCCGAGCCCGAGCAGCATCCCGACGGCCAGCTCGGCACGCAGGCCCGCGTCGGGGCCCGCAAGGCGGTCGCCGAGCCTGCGGACCACCTGCGTGCGGAAGTTGGCGCGCAGGACATAGCCGTGCTCGCGGTGCAGCGGTGCGTAGACGATGCGCAGGATGGGGTCGGCGCCGCGCTCGGCCTGGCTGGTGAGCAGGTGGTGGACCATGTGGCGGCCGAGGCGCTCCAGGGGCGCGTCGAGCACCTCCTCCGCGTCGGCCTCGAAGGACATGATCCCGGCGAACAGGGCGTCCTTGCTGCCGAAGTACTTCAGGACCAACGGCGGGCTCACCCCGGCACGTTCGGCCACGGCCTTGAGCGTGATGTCGGTGTGCGCGTGCCGGGCGAGCAGATGGCGGGCGGCACGCACGATCGCGGCCTTCGTCGCCTCGGCGTCGCGGCGCGCGGGACTCGGCACGCACGGCGCAGGGTGTGAGGTCGAGCTGGTCATGGTGTCACTTTCCGTCGCTGGCTGCCCTTTTGGGCAGCCGGGTCCGAGCGTATGGCGCCGGGCGCCGCGAGGGCCACGAATCGGGCGGACGGGACACGGAGACGCCGATCACGGTCCGGTCCGGCGAGCACGCCATAACGCGCGCCATACCCCCCGGGGCACACCGACCGGCGCGCACCCGCCGGAATGCCGGATGTCGGGAACTCCCGGACAGTCCAGACAGGTTGCCCGCCCCCTTTCGGACAGCGGCAATCAGCCACAAGTGAATGCGAATTCACCCTGCACCGACCCATGGCCACGAATTGCCATTCGCAGACCGAGAGTTGACGGTACGTCGAGAAAAGAAGCGCGCCCCGGTGAGCGGTCCGAGTCACTCCACATGTTCTTCACCGGATACGTGCGAACGCGCGCACAGGAACCACGAGAACACACGAGAGGGAACGCCGCGCGCACACGAGAGGGGAGCGCGCGAAGAAAAGGTCCAGACCTGCGGCAGGGCGACGACTCCGCTCTTCTCCCCCGACGCGTCAGAAGGCCGCACCGGTATCAGCCGCGCCCCGCCCCGCATCCCTGTCACACCCGTACTGCCGCCACAGCAGGCTCCGCCATACTGCGCGCATGGAGAGACTTCGAGTGGGCTTGATCGGCACGGGTCCCTGGGCGACGCAGACGCACGCGCCGGTGCTCGCCGGGCATCCCGACGCCACGCTGTCAGGAATATGGGGACGCCGCCCGAAGGCGGCGGCCGAGCTGGCGTCCGCGCACGCCACCACCGCGTACGAGGACGTGGACGAGCTGTTCGCCGCGAGCGACGCGGTCGCCTTCGCGGTGCCGCCGGACGTCCAGGCGCCACTGGCCGAGCGGGCCGCGGCGGCGGGATGTCATCTGCTGCTCGACAAGCCGATGGCCACCTCGCCGGCGGCGGCGCGGGGTCTCGCCGACGCCGTGGAGCGGGCCGGGGTGGCGTCTGTGGTCTTCTTCACGCTCCGCTTCGCCCCGCCGATGGCTCAGTGGCTGGCGCGCCGGGCCGACGAGGGGCCGTGGTTCACGGCGCGCGCCGACTGGTACAGCTCGTTCTTCGCGGCGGACGGCACCGGCGACTTCGACTCCCCCTGGCGGGCCACCAAGGGCGGCCTGTGGGACGTCGGACCGCATGCGCTTGCTGTGCTCACGGCGGTGCTCGGCGAGGTCACGTCGGTGACGGCGGCACCCGGACCCGAGGACACCGTCCATCTGATCCTGCGGCACGCGGGCGGCGCGTCGAGCACGGCGACGCTCACGCTGCGGGCGCCGCGGGCGGCCGAGGGCCTGACGCTTGAGTTCCGCGGCGAGCGCGGGACAGCCGTGCCACCGGGGTGGGGCGAGAGCGGCTGGGGCGATTCGACCGATGCGTTTCGGTCAGCGGTCGACGCGTTGGTGCGCGCGGCGGGCGGCGGGGAGCGGCACGCGTGCGACGTACGTTTCGGACTGCGGGTGACGGAAATCCTGGCTGACGCGGAACGACAGGCGGACGCACGAAGGGAGACGAAACTTCCGGCTCAGCCGCCACCCCGGGCCTCTTGAAGCACGTCCGGACACTCGCGCCGCCCGTAACAACACGGGCGGCCGGTACCGTGGCCGCTACGTAATGGCGAGTGACGGCACCGGCCGCAGCCAGTGAACCCAGGAACCGAACCGGGCGGTAACTGCCACGTGGGTACACACTGCTCAGTTTCCGACCACTCAGATCGGAATACGAACAACCGGTCCCGCGCACTACCCGACTGCGACCCCGTAGGCCTAGGGGGTGTCCAACGCCGAGGAATTTCAGCCAATTTCACGCCACTCGAACAGGACGCCCCTGAGTTGTGCCCACGAGCCCACCGACGATCAAACCTGCAGGTCGGTGGTCTCGCGTACTCCATGATGCCGCATCGACTGATCGTTTTCTTCAGGCAATGTTTATGCCCAAAGAAGATGCGAATATTTAGACTGCTGATGCTCAACTCGGCGTGCACGAAGAGGGATTACCCACCATGAACAAGACGGCGCTGCGCGCTCTGCTCCGCGAACGACGCGCCCTCATCGCCCCCGAATCGCACGGCTTCATCCGTTCGACGGGCCAGGGCCGCCGGGCTCCCGGGCTGTCCCAGCACCAGGTGGACCAGCTCCTCCACCGCACGCTCGGCACTTATCACCGGCTGGAGTCGGGCAATTACCCGAACCCGCCGGCCTCTCTCCTGCGTGATGTGGCCCGCCTCTTCGGGCTCAACGAGCAGGAATGGATGTCTCTGTGCCGTTATGCCCTGTTGCAGGATCCTCCCGGGCCGCTGCATCTGTCCTCGGGCAAGGAGATTCCCGGCGTCTGGCAGGAGGCCGTGGACGGCGTGCGGCACATGGCGTACGTCACAGACGCGTCCTGGGACATGCTCGCCTACAACGAGGCCTTCACCCGGATGTTCCCGGACTCCCAGGTCCCCGCGAACGTCATGCGCTGGATGGTCCTCGACCCGGTCGGCCGCGCGCACCTCCTCGACTGGAGCACCGCCTGGGCCCCGATGGTGCTGCCGCAGTTGCGCGGCGCCCTCGCGTCGCGCCCCGAGGACGAAACGCTCCGCCAGATCGAGAAGGAGGTCATGGCCGACCCCGAGACCGCGCCCTATTACGGCGCCGGGCGCCCCTTCCCGCACCCCGACGGCGACGAGCGCCCCCTCATGCACGCCGAGCTGGGTCCCGGCTGGGTCACGATGTGCGCCGCTCAGCCCTTGACGGCCCCCGGCGCTCGGCTGATGATCCTTGTGTTCCACCCCGGGACACAGCGCTCCCACCCGCGTGCGCCCATGCTCCGCTCCCCTTGATCCGCAGGTCGGCCCGACCCTCGGCCGGCCCAGAGGGAGTAGCCCGGCAGGACGCATGTTCGATGTGGTGCAGTACTTTGGCCCCAGATCCCCACATCGGATCACGCCTCGTGGGAGCCCCTTCATGCCAGCTCATGTGCTCAGACCGCAGACCGTCCTGGGTGATCACCAGGTCACCACCGCGGAGATAGCCGACGACATCCGGAACCACCACCCGGACCACCCTCGGCTGGGCGCGTTCCTCCGCGTGATCGGCAACTGCGGAGTCCGGACCCGTTACTTCACCCGTCCCCTCGGCTCCCCCACCGTCGCGGGCTCCGCCGGGATCGAGGAACGCACCACGACGGCCTTCGAGGACGCCCTCGCCATGGCCGAGAAGGCGGCCAAGGCGGCCCTCGACGAGGCCGGACTCACGGCGCGCGACATCGATGCCATCGTGACCACGCACACGACGAGCTGGGCCATACCGAACCTGGACATCAACCTGATCGACCGGCTCTCCCTGCGCCCCACCGTGCGCCGCGTCGCCCTGACGACCGTGGCCTGCCCGGGTGGCGCCCAGGCGCTGATCCGCGCCGCCGACCTGGTGGCCGCGCGGCCCGGCAGCAAGGTCCTCGTGGTGGCCGGGGAAGTCCTGTCCGGCATCTATCACAACGCCGACGACACCATCGAGTCGATGATCTACAAGGCCCTGTTCGGCGACGCCGCGGCGGCGACGATCGTCACCGACGAGCCGCTCGGCCCTGGCCTCGTCATCGAGGACAGCTTCGAGTACATCCTGCCGCACAGCGTCGACCGCCAGGCGGGCCGTATCGACCACGCGGGCATCCATTTCGTGTCCACCAAGAAAGCGCTGTCCGCGGCCGACGACGTGCTGCCGCAGCTCAAGGACTGGGTCGGCACGGACCGCCCCGGGTTCGCCGTCATCCACCCGGGCAGCCCGCGCATCATCGCCGACACGGGGGCGGCGCTCGGCCTCGACGAGCACGGCACGCGGCATTCCACGGACACCCTCGCCCACGAGGGCAACATCGGCGGCGTCAGTGTCCTGCGCGTCCTGGAGCGCACCCACGCCGACCCGCCCGCCGACGGCGAGCGCGGCTACACGATCGCCTTCGGCCCCGGCTTCGCCACGGCGGCGCTGCGCTGCCGCTGGCAGTCCTGACTCCCCCCGGCACACCCCTCCCGCCCGACGTCACACGCCCCGGCCCGCGTACGGCACTCCACGCCCCGGCCCGCACGAAACACCCCTGACAACCCCGAGCGTCCCCCGAGCGCCCCGGCCCGCCCGAGCGCCCCGACCACCCCGAGCGCCCCGGCCCGCCCGAAGCACTCTGCCGGACCCGCGGGCCGCCGCCACTCCGCTTTGCTCCTCCTTTCCGCTATTTGCCGCACCTTTGCACAACGCACCTTTGTACGCAGTGGCTTTGCGCGACGCTGCGCTGTGCACCGCGCTGATGAGTGACGTGACTTTGCGCGCTGCGTGTTTGCGCAACGCGGCTCCGTCCGAACGGCCCCCGCCTTCGTGATCGCCCCCACCTGCCCGGCACTTCCATGTTCGCCCCCTCCCCGCCAGCGCCTCCTCGTCCTTTCGGCTACCCCGATCCATCCACCTGACCGATGGCGCGCGCCGGGTCACGGCGGACAAGCTGGACGGATGTTCACGGCACGTATTCCCAGGTGGTGGCTCAGGGCGGCGGGGGCCGTCGGCGTGGTCGCGCTGACGGCGGCCCTCCTCGCGGGCGCGTCCGCAGGGCGTGGGCAGACCCGTCCCGGGCCGGGCGACGGCGGCGCCGATCCCCGGCTCGACGCGGTTGCCCTGGTGATCGCCGTCGTCGTGTCGACGGCCGTCCTCCTGCTCCTTCGCCGCCCCGTCACGGACGAGGCCACGGACGACCGCGAGGTCGCCCGCTGATGCTGCACACGCTGTACCTGGTCGGCATCGCCGCCTTCGCCGCCAGCGGTGTGCTCGCCGCGCACCGCGCCCGGATGGATCCGTTCGGCGGCCTCGTGCTCGCCTTCGTCGCCTCCATCTCCGGCGGCACCCTGCGCGATCTCATCCTGGACCGGCACCCGCTGTACTGGACGCACGACTGGGTCCTGCTCACGGTCGTCGCCTGCACGGGCGTGGCCACCATGCTGTTCCTGCGCCACCGGGAGCTGCCCCAGCGCACGCTCATGGTGGTGGACGCCGTCGGCCTGGCCGTGGTGACCGTCATGGGCGCGCAGGCCGCCATCGACGCGGGCGTCACACCGATCGCGGTCGTCCTCCTCGCCGTCCTCACGGGGGTGACCGGCGAGGTCCTGCGCGACGTGCTGTGCGGCCAGTTCCCGCCGCTGCTGCTGCGCGAGGAGGTGTACGCGACCGCCGCGCTCGCGGGCGCCCTGTGCTACCTCGGCCTGCACCACGCGGGCGCGTCCCCGACCGCGACCACGGTCACCTCGGCCGGCCTCGTGCTCGCCCTGCGCCTCGCCGCGATCACGAAGTCCCTGCACCTGCCGCCGCTCTCGCGCGCACAGAGCACGGACACCGACCGGATACCGGACCAGGATGACCCGGACCAGGCCCCGGCCCCGGATCAGGACCCGGCCCCGGCCCCCGCGCGAAATCCCGTTGCCCCGCCGGAACCGCCCTGCTGAAGTGACCGCATGGATCACACAGCGGTGCTCGCGGCGTACGACCGGCAGATTCGGCAGAACCTGGACCCCGACGGCCCCGGTGTGGTGGTCGAGCGGGCGGACGGCGTCGTACGCCGGGTGGGCGGCGCCCACGACTGGAACGGCGTCCTGTGGTCGGACCTGGACGAGAGCACCGCGGACGCGGCCATCGCCGCGCAGGTGCGCCACTTCACCTCGCGCGGCCTGGAGTTCGAGTGGAAGGCGTACTCCCACGACCTCCCCGCCGACCTGCCCGAGCGGCTCCTCGCGGCCGGGTTCACGCCCGAGGACCCCGAGACGCTGATGGTCGCCGCCGTGGACGAACTGCCACTGGACGCCGGCCCGCCCGAGGGCGTCCGGCTGGTGCCGGTGACGGACGCGGCCGGTGTGCGGCTGATGGTCGACGTGCACGAGCGAGCCTTCGGCACGGACGGCACCGCCCTCGGCAAGCAGCTGCTCGACCAGTTCACGACTGCACCGGACACCATCGCCGCGGTCGTCGCCCTCGCCGGTGACGTCCCGGTCAGCTCGGCCCGCCTGGAGTTCTGCCCCGGCACGGACTTCGCGGGCCTGTGGGGCGGCGGCACCGTCACCGAGTGGCGCGGCCGGGGCATCTACCGCGCCCTGATCGCCCACCGCGCCCGCATCGCCGCGGACCACGGCGTGCGCCACCTCCAGGTCGACGCGTCCAGCCAGAGCCGCCCGATCCTGCGCCGCCTCGGCTTCGCGGAGCTGGGCACGACGACGCCGTACATCCACAAGCCGTGAGGCGGGCCGGGGCCCACCCCTGGCCCCGGCCGAGCCTCACCCGCCGTCACGTATTGGGTGGCGTCTCGTCCGGGAAGATCTTCGTGACGACCTTCCCGCTCTTCGTCAGATAGCCGTGCAGCATGCCCGGGCTGCTGTGCGGCGCGTCGAACTCGCCGTTCGGCGCGAGCGCGATCACACCGCCGTCGCCGCCGAGCTTCGGCAGCCGCTTGACGATCACTTCGTACGCCGCGGACGCGACGTCGGCGCCCTTGAACTCCACCAGGTTGGAGATCGTCGAGGTGGCGGCGCCCCGGATGAACACCTCACCGGCGCCGGTGGCGCTCGCGGCGACCGTGCTGTTCTTCGCGTACGTCCCCGAGCCGATCAGCGGTGAGTCACCGACGCGGCCGGGCAGCTTGTTGGTCATGCCGCCGGTCGAGGTGGCCGCTGCCAGGTCGCGCCGTTGGTCGACGGCGACCGCGCCGACCGTGCCCTTGGACTGCGCGTCGGCGAGGGCGGCGCGCGAGTCGGCGCCACGGTCACCGCCCTTGGAGCCCCCGCCGCGCCGCTCCGCCGCCTTGGCGGCCATCAGGGCGTCCCAGCGGGCCTGCGTCCAGTAGTAGTCCTGGGTGACGGTCTTCAGGCCGTGCCGTGCGCCGAAGTCGTCGGCGCCCTCGCCCGCGAGCAGCACGTGCGGGGACTTGTCCATGACCGTGCGGGCGCCCGCGACGGGGTTGCGCAGGCTCTTCACGCCCGCCACCGCGCCCGCCTTGAGGTCCGAGCCGCGCATGATCGACGCGTCCAGCTCATGGCCCGCGTCCGCGGTGAACACGGCGCCCTTGCCCGCGTTGAACAGCGGGTCGTCCTCCAGCTCCACCACGGCCGCCTGCACGGCGTCCACGCTGGAGCCGCCCTTGTCGAGGACCTTCTGCCCAGCCCGCAAGGCCTTGCCGAGCCCGTCCCGGTAGGCCTTCTCGCGCTCCGGGGTCGTCTTGTCACGGTCGAGCGCGGTCCCGGCCCCGCCGTGCACCGCAAGGACCACGTCCCGCGCGTCGGGCTTGCCCTTCCCCGCGGGTCGTTCCCCGTGCGCGGCGGGAACGGACCGGCCGTCCGGCTCCCGGCCGTCTCCCTGGGGGACGACCACCGCGGTCACGGTGACCGCGGCGGCGGTGGCGAGGACAGGAATCAGCCAGGTCAGGGGGCGTCTGCGCATCGGCACTCCTCGGCAGAGGGAACGCGGGCGTCCACGGTAATGGCATGGCCATGGCGCCTGCCAGGGCGCCTCCTCCGCCCCGGCCCGCACCCCTGTCACACGCCCCGCGCCCCCCTGGCTCGCCCCCGAGCCGCAGGCCCCGCCGCCCGTCAGCGGATCGGCAGCCCCGACAGCGTGCGGGCGATCACCAGGCGCTGGATCTCGCTCGTGCCCTCGAAGATCGTGTAGATCGCGGCGTCCCGGTGCATGCGCTCGACCGGGTACTCCCGCGTGAAGCCGTTGCCGCCGAGGATCTGGATCGCCTGGGCGGTGACCTTCTTCGCGGTCTCGCTCGCGAACAGCTTGGACATCGAGCCCTCGGCCGACTCGAACTTCTTGCCCGTGGTCGCCATCCAGGAGGCCCGCCACACGAGCAGCCGGGCCGCGTCGATCTGCGTCCGCATGTCGGCCAGTTGGAAGGCCACGCCCTGGTTGTCGATGATCGGGCGGCCGAACTGCGTACGCGTCTTGGCGTACTCCAGGGCCTCCTCGTACGCGGCGCGGGCCGTGCCCACCGCCATCGCGCCGACCGCCGGGCGGGACGCCTCGAACGTCGCCATGGCGGCGTTCTTCAGGCGCTCGCCCCCGCTCTTGGCACGCTCACGCGCGCGTGCCAGACGCTCGTCCAGCTTCTCCTTGCCGCCGAGCAGGCAGGAGCCGGGGACGCGCACGTCCTCCAGGACGACCTCGGCGGTGTGCGAGGCGCGGATGCCGTGCTTCTTGAACTTCTGGCCCTGGGACAGGCCCGGGGTGTCCGGCGGCACGATGAAGGAGGCGTGCCCCTTGGAGCCAAGATCGGGGTCGACCACCGCGACGACCACGTGGACGCTCGCGATGCCGCCGTTGGTCGCCCAGGTCTTGGTGCCGTTGAGGACCCACTCGTCCTTGACCTCGTCGTACACCGCGCGGGTGCGCATGGACGCCACGTCGGAGCCCGCGTCCGGCTCGGACGAGCAGAAGGCGGCCACCTTCACGTCGTTCACGTCGCCGTACATCTGCGGGATCCAGGTGCCGATCTGCTCCTCGGTGCCGTTGGCGAGAACGCCGACGGCCGCGAGGCCGGTGCCGACGATGGAGAGGGCGATGCCCGCGTCGCCCCAGAACAGCTCCTCCATCGCCATGGGTATGCCGAGGCCGGTGGGGTCGAAGAACTGCTGGGCGTAAAAGTCCAGGGAGTAGATGCCGACCTTCGCCGCCTCCTGGATCACCGGCCAGGGCGTCTCCTCGCGCTCGTCCCACTCGGCGGCCGCGGGGCGGATCACATCGGCGGCGAACCCGTGGAGCCAGTCCCGGACCTCCTTCTGCTCGTCGCTCAGCTCCATGGTGAACTCGGCCATGACCCCTCCAGGACTGCGGAACCCTGCTACGTTACTTCCGGTAACTGGAGTGTGTTACCGGCCGGTAGCCGATGTCAACTCCCGGCAGCCCGTTCGATGCGCACCCTCCCGCGAGTGTTACGTTTCGCGTGCGTCAGGCATTTCGCACGGCGCGTGCGTCACGCAATCGCACGGGCGGAGAGACACCCCATGGAGACCACGCAGCGGACCGATCAGCAGCGGTCCGCCGAGCAACGGCGGCGCGAGCTTCTGGAGGCGGCCGACCGCGTCGTGCTCCGCGACGGACCCGGCGCCTCGATGAACGCCATCGCCGCCGAGGCGGGCATCACCAAGCCCATTCTGTACCGGCACTTCGGCGACAAGGGCGGACTGTACGCGGCCCTCGCCAAGCGGCACACGGACGCCCTGCTGGCCTCGCTGCGCGCCGCCCTCGACGCCCCCGCCGAGCGCAGGGAGCGGGTGGAGGCGACGCTCGACACCTACCTCGCCGCGATCGAGGCCCGCCCGCAGGTCTACCGCTTCCTGATGCACCCCTCGGAGGCGGGCTCCACCGGCGACCAGGGCGGCTTCGACGTCGGCCTGCACTCCGCCCCGCTGCTGCGCCGCCTCGGCGAGGAGCTGGCCGAGGTCATCGAGGAGCGGGTCGACCTCGGCCCGGAGAGCGGCCGCCTGGCCCGGGTCTGGGGCCACGGCATCGTCGGCATGATGCACGCGGCCGGCGACTGGTGGCTCGGCGAACGGCCCTGCTCGCGCGCCGAGTTGGTGGGCAGCCTGGCGGACCTGCTGTGGGGCCGGCTCGCGGCGGCGGGCAACCGCATGGGCGGGCCCGGCTTCTGAAGACCCTCCGGTTCCAGGGCTTCCGGGAGGGCCCGTCAGGAGCTTCCGGGACGGCGGTGACCGCGGTTCAGGCCGTGGTCGCCGCGGCTCCCGCGCGGTTCGCCCAGGGAGCCTTCGCCGCCTGGCGCAGCACCCGGCGGCGGCGCCACCCGGTGACGTGATCGGTGTACACCCCGCCCTCCAGGTGGTCGTACTCGTGCTGCAGGCAGCGCGCGAAGAATCCGGTGCCGTGCACCCGCACCGCGTCCCCGCGCATCGTGACGCCCTCGAGGACCGCGTGGTCGAAGCGCGGGGTCGCCGCCTCCAGGCCCGGCAGCGACAGACACCCTTCCGGCCCCCGAACGCTCACCCCGTCCACGTCGACCAGGCGCGGGTTCACCAGGTGCCCGAGGTGGCGCACGTCCTCGTCGTCGGGGCAGTCGTACACGAACACCCTGAGGCCCACGCCGATCTGATTCGCGGCCAGGCCGACGCCCCTGGCGGCGTACATCGTGGCGAACATGTCCTCGACGAGCGCGGCCAGTTGGGGACCGAAGTCGGTCACCTCCGCGCCGGGGGTGTGCAGCACGGGGTCGCCGAGCAGGGTCAGGGGTCGTACGCGCCCTGAGGCGCCCGGGATCGAGCCGTGTCGCATGGCGGCAAGAGTACGGTCCAGGGGAGAGCAGCAGCGTGAGCAGGTGGTGTGATTCGGGCTTGTCTGCCGATCTCGATAGGCTGGCCCGACACGATGCCGGGCAGGCGCGGCGCCGTACGCAAGGAGGATCACGAGAGATGGCAGGACACCCTGGCAGTGCAGACCCGCTGTCGCCGCGGGCCAAGCTGGCCGTGACGGCGGGCAAGGCGGCCGCGGCGGTGTCGCGCGCGGCGGGCCGCGGCAGCGGATCGGTGATCGGCGGCAAGGTGGCCCTCCGGCTCGACCCGGAGCTCCTCGGCCGGCTGGCCACGCACCTGGACGTGGTGCTGGTCTCGGCCACGAACGGCAAGACCACCACGACGCGGCTGATCGCCGAGGCCCTGCGCGCCAGCGGCCCGGTCGTCTCCAACGCCCTCGGCGCCAACATGCCTGCCGGAATCACCTCCGCGCTCGCGGGCGGCTCCGACGCGCGGTTCGGCGTCATCGAGGTCGACGAGAAGTATCTGGCGGGCGTCGCCCGTGACGTCGACCCCAAGGCGATCGCGCTCCTGAACCTCTCCCGTGACCAGCTCGACCGCGCCGGTGAGACCCGCATGCTCGCCGAGAAGTGGCGCGAGGGCCTGGCCGGTTCCAAGGCCGTCGTCATCGCCAACGCCGACGACCCGCTGGTCGTCTGGGCCGCCTCCTCCTCGCCGAACGTCGTGTGGGTGGCCGCGGGCCAGGAGTGGAAGGACGACGCCTGGTCCTGCCCGGCGTGCGGCGGCGTCATGCAGCGCCCCGGCGACGACTGGTTCTGCGGCGAGTGCGGCTTCCGCCGTCCCGCCCCGAGCTGGGCGCTCTCCGGTGACTACGTCCTCGACCCGCACGGCTCCGCCTGGCCCATCCACCTCCAGCTCCCCGGCCGCGCGAACAAGGCCAACGCCGCCTCGTCGGCCGCCGTCGCCGCCGTCTTCGGCGTGCCCCCGCAGGTCGCCCTGGAGCGGATGTACCAGGTGCAGGCCGTCGCGGGCCGCTATGACGTGGTCCAGTTCCAGGGCCGTGACCTGCGGCTGCTTCTCGCCAAGAACCCGGCGGGCTGGCTCGAAACGTTTTCGCTGATCGACCCGGCGCCGGCCCCCGTGGTCCTGTCGGTGAACGCCCGCGGCGCCGACGGCACGGACACCTCCTGGCTGTGGGACGTCGACTACACCCGCCTCGCCGGACGCCCGATCTTCGTGCTCGGCGACCGCAAGCTGGACCTCGCCGTCCGGCTCGAGGTCGCGGGCCTGGACTTCCGGGTCTGCGAGACGCTCGACGAGGCCGTGCAGCTCGCGCCGCCCGGACGCATCGAGACGATCGCGAACTACACCGCGTTCCAGGACCTGCGCCGCCGCGTGGGCAACTGAGCCGCCGGACTCCCCAGCACTTCGAGAGCTTCGTAGGGACCAATGAGCATGAGCGACAACAGCCTGCGTCTGGTGTGGGTCTACCCGGACCTGCTGAGCACGTACGGAGACCAGGGCAACGCCCTCGTCGTCGAGCGCCGCGCCCGCCAGCGCGGCCTCCAGGTCGAGCGGTACGACGTCCGCAGCGACCAGCCGGTGCCGACCTCCGGCGACATCTACCTGATCGGCGGCGGCGAGGACCGCCCGCAGCGCCTGGCCTCCGAGCGGCTGCGCCGCGACGGCGGCCTGCAGCGGGCCGTCGGCAACGGCGCCATCGTCTTCTCGGTGTGCGCGGGCTACCAGATCCTCGGCAACGAGTTCATCAACGACCTCGGCCAGCGCGAGCCCGGCCTCGGCCTGCTCGACGTGGTCTCCACCCGCGGCGAGGGCGAGCGCTGCGTCGGCGACGTCCTCGGCGACATCGACCCGCAGCTGGGCCTGCCCGAGCTGACCGGCTTCGAGAACCACCAGGGCATCACGCACATCGGCCCGGGCTCGCGCCCCTTCGCCCGCGTCCGCCTCGGCAAGGGCAACGGCACCGGGGACGGCACGGAGGGCGCGTACAACGGCACCGTCTTCGGCACGTACATGCACGGGCCCGTGCTCGCCCGCAACCCCCTCATCGCGGACCTGCTCCTCAAGCTGGCCCTCGACGTGAACGCGCTCCCGCCGACGGACGACCGCTGGTACGAGGCTCTGCGCGGGGAGCGGATCGCCGCCGCCCAGCAGCCTGCCTAGTACCCGGGGGAGTCAGCCCGTCCGGCGCTTGAGGACGAGCGCGCAGCGCGATCGGCGGGAGCCGGGGCACGTCCAGCACTCGGACGGGTAAGGGAAGCCGCCGCCCGCCCCCGGTAGGGTGACTGCGTTCCAGCCGGACGACGGGGTCCGGTCACCGACCCACGTAGCAAAGGTATTCCGTGCTATGCGCATTGGTGTCCTGACCTCCGGCGGCGACTGCCCCGGTCTGAACGCCGTCATCCGGTCCGTCGTCCACCGCGCCGTCGTCGACCACGGCGACGAGGTCATCGGCTTCCACGACGGCTGGCGGGGCCTGCTCGAATGCGACTACCGCAAGCTGGACCTGGACGCGGTCGGCGGCATCCTGGCCCGCGGCGGCACGATCCTCGGCTCGTCCCGGGTGCAGCCCGCCCATCTGCGTGACGGCGTCGAGCGCGCCAAGGGCCACCTCGTCGACCTCGGCCTCGACGCGGTCATCCCGATCGGCGGCGAGGGCACGCTGAAAGCGGCCCGGCTGCTCTCCGACGCGGGGCTGCCCATCGTCGGCGTGCCGAAGACCATCGACAACGACATCGCCGTCACCGACGTGACGTTCGGCTTCGACACGGCCGTCGGCGTCGCCACCGAGGCCCTGGACCGCCTGAAGACCACCGCCGAGTCGCACCAGCGCGTCCTGATCGTCGAGGTCATGGGCCGGCACACCGGCTGGATCGCGCTGCACTCCGGGATGGCGGCCGGCGCGCACGCCGTCGTCGTCCCCGAGCGGCCCTTCGACATCGAGGAGTTGGCGAGGAAGGTCGGCGAGCGGTTCGAGGCGGGCAAGAAGTTCGCGATCGTCGTGGCCGCCGAGGGCGCCAAGCCCCGCGAGGGCAGCATGGAGTTCGACGAGGGCGGCAAGGACGTCTACGGCCACGAGCGGTTCGCGGGCATCGCCCGGCAGCTCTCCCTCGAACTGGAGCAGCGCCTCGGCAAGGAGGCCCGCCCGGTGATCCTCGGCCATGTGCAGCGCGGCGGCACCCCCACGGCGTACGACCGCGTGCTCGCCACCCGCTTCGGCTGGCACGCCGTGGAGGCCGTGCACCGCGGCGAGTTCGGCCGGATGACGGCGCTGCGGGGCACGGACATCGTGACGGTGCCGCTCGCCGAGGCCGTCGAGACGCTGAAGACCGTGCCGCAGGAGCGGTACGAGGAAGCGGAGTGCGTGCTCTAGGCCGGTGGTCCGCGTTTCACCTACTCGCCCCCGGTCGCAAGCGCGGCCGGGGGCGGTTCTACTCTGGTGCGGACACACAGCGCACAATCTGCACGAAACAGGAGCCAGCGGATGGATCACAGCGGGCACGGCATGCATGGCATGAACATGGATCTGCCGCCGTTCACGCTGGGGCGAGGCCTGGAACCCTCGGCCGACCCCTTCTTCCTCATCGGCTGCCTGGTGGCCCTCGCCCTGTACGGGTGGGGCGTCGTCCGCCTGGTGCGGCGCGGTGACAAGTGGCCGGTGGGCCGCACGGTCTCGTTCGTCGTCGGCGTCCTGACCATCCTGCTCGTGATGTGCACGAAGCTGAACGACTACGGCATGGTCCTGTTCAGCGTGCACATGGTGCAGCACATGATCATCAGCATGCTCTCGCCGATCCTGCTGCTCATGGGCGCGCCGATCACGCTGGCGCTCCGGGCGCTGCCGGTCGCGGGCCGCGGCCGCAAGGGCCCGCGCGAGCTGCTGCTCGCCCTGCTGCACAGCCGGTACGTACGGATCATCACGCACCCCGCGTTCACGATCCCGCTGTTCATCGCGAGCCTTTACGCGCTGTACTTCACCCCGCTCTTCGACACCCTGATGGGCTCCAAGGCCGGGCACATCGGCATGATGGTGCACTTCCTCGCCGTCGGCCTGGTGTTCTTCTGGCCGATCATGGGCGTGGACCCGGGCCCGCACCGCCCGGGCTATCTGATGCGGATGCTGGAGCTCTTCGCTGGCATGCCGTTCCACGCGTTCTTCGGCATCGCCCTGATGATGGCGTCCGAGCCCATGATCGACACGTACAAGAACCCCCCGGCCTCCCTCGGCGTCGAGGCGCTCGCCGACCAGAACGCCGCGGGCGGCATCGCCTGGGCCTTCAGCGAGATCCCCTCGGTGCTCGTGCTGCTCGCCCTTCTCTTCCAGTGGTACCGCTCCGACCAGCGCGAAGGCCGCCGCAAGGACCGCGCCGCCGACCGCGACGGGGACAAGGAGCTGGAGGAGTACAACGCCTATCTGGCGTCACTGGCGGCACGCGGACGCTAGCGCCCTGGTGGCATCGCGGGTGAGGATGGACTCAGGCCACGGTTCGGCGCCCGGGTGACCGGACGCCCGACCTGCGTTTGAGGAGGCAGGGCGATGCCTGGTTCTACGAAGACGATGGGCGCGTTCACCATCGGGGGGCTCGTGATGGTGACCGCGTACACGGTGGCGCTCGGGAGCAACGGCTGGCTGTGGTTCGGCTGGGTCGTGCTCGGGCTGCTCACGGTGGCGATGGTGTTCTCGCGGCCCACGTGAGCGGTGGGGCGTCGGCGAGGCGGACCGCGTCCCGGGGAGGGGCCGCTCAGAAGCTGAACACGTGCCCCGTCGACGCCGCCATCTCGCACGCGTTGCCGTACGTCCTGTGCCAGTCGACCGGCCGCCCCTGGAAGGTGCCGGTCGCGCCGACGGTGACCGGGGCGTACTCCTTGGTGCAGATCCGGTCCTCCTGCGGCAGCCTGTCGAAGTCGCCCCCCGCCCGGTCCAGCTCCGCGCAGGCCTCCCGGGCGAAGGGGTGGTGCCCCGACGGCTCGGGCACGCAGCTCAGCAGCACCCCGCGGATCCAGGTGTCCGCGTCACCCGACACGGTCAGGAAAATCTCGTGCTTGCCGGGCGGAGCCTCGGCGGACACGGCCGCCGACGGCACGGCCCCCGCGGCGGCCGCGGCACACGCGAGCAGGGCGGCCGAGGTGACGGTGAGCGAGCGCATGGGACCTCCGGGAGGCAACGACGGACACCGGTCACGGACGGTGCCGTCAGGGACGTCGGGCACCGGCCAGGGCACCCCGCGGCGCCCCGCCCGGCAAGCCGCCGCGCCGGTCACTCCCCCAGACGGGTCGGCCGCGTCGCCCGTACGGATTCACGCCAGGAACCACGCGCCCACGATCCACAAGACCCGAACGGGCTCTCGCGCATGCGCCGCCGATTGACTACTGTGCGTCGGCACCACCCCCGGGGGAAGGCGGCGCCCGCATGTTCTACCTAGTGCTCAAGTACGTGCTCCTCGGGCCACTGCTCCGGCTGATGTTCCGCCCCAGAATCGAAGGTCTGGAGCACATTCCGGAGCACGGCGCGGCCATCGTCGCCGGGAACCACCTGTCGTTCTCCGACCACTTCCTGATGCCCGCGATCATCAAGCGGCGCATCACGTTCCTGGCGAAGGCCGAGTACTTCACCGGGCCTGGCATCAAGGGGCGGCTCACCGCCGCGTTCTTCCGCAGCGCCGGCCAGATCCCGGTGGACCGCTCCGGCAAGGAGGCCGGGCAGGCCGCGATCCGCGAGGGCCTCGGCGTGCTGCGCAAGGGCGAGCTGCTCGGCATCTACCCGGAGGGCACCCGCTCGCACGACGGCCGCCTGTACAAGGGCAAGGTCGGCGTCGCCGCGATGGCGCTCAAGGCGCAGGTCCCGGTGATTCCCTGCGCGATGATCGGCACGTTCGAGGCGCAGCCGCCGGGCAAGGTAGTCCCGCGCTTCCGGCGCGTCACGATCCGCTTCGGCGAACCCCTCGAATTCTCCCGCTACGCGGGCATGGACGGCGAGAAGGCGGTCCTGCGCGCGGTCACGGACGAGCTGATGTACGCGATCCTCGGCCTGTCCGGGCAGGAGTACGTGGACAAGTACGCGGCGGTCGTGAAGGCGGAGGAGGCCGAGGCGCGGGCGGTGGCGGGGCGGAAGTTCCCGAGGATGCCGCTGAGTTGAGGATGTTGCTGCGTTGAAGTGCGGCGCCGCAGGCCCGGACCGTGGCGGGTTGCCCCGCGTCTGCCGACCGCAGAAACCGCGCGGCCGCCACCCGGCCCGGCGTACCGTCCGCTCATGAGTCGAGCAGTGGTGATCGGAGCGACGGGGCAGATCGGGCGGGCGGCGGTCCGGGCGCTGGCCGAGGACGGCTGGGCGGTGACCGCGGCGTCGCTGGGCGGCGGGCGCGACAGCTCCTGGCCCGGGGACGTGCGCGCGGCGCGCCTCGACCGCGCGGACGACGTGGCGTTCGCGGAGCTGGTCGGCGAGGGCTGCGACGTCCTCGTCGACATCGTGGCGCACGGGGCGGAGCACGCCCGGCAGCTCGGGGCCCTGGCCGGCCGGATCGGCTCGGCGGTGGTGATCTCCAGCGGCGCGGTGTACGAGGACGAGCAGGGCCGCAGCTTCGACACCCAGGACGAGCCGGACGGCTTCCCCCGCTACCCGGTGCCGATCCCCGAGAGCCACCGGACCGTGGCGGCAGGACCCACGACGTACGGCACCCGGAAGATCCAGCTGGAGCGGAACCTGCTGGCGCTCGGCACCCTGCTGCCGACGACGCTCCTGCGCGCGGGCGCGATCCACGGCCCGCACTGCCGGGCACCCCGCGAGCTGTACTTCGTGAAGCGCGTCCTCGACGGCCGCCGCACCCGGGTCCTGAGCGAGGGCGGCACGAGCCGCTTCCACCCCGTGAACGTGCACAACCTCGCGGAGCTGATACGGCTCGCGGCCCGCCAACCCGGCGCGCGGGTCCTGAACGCGGGCGACCCGGACGCCCCCAGCGTCGCCGAGATCGGCGCGGCCGTCGACGCCGTGCTCGGCTTCGAGAGCGAGACGGTCCTCATCGAGGGCGAGGCCCCGGGCAAGGGCGTCGGCCTCACGCCCTGGACGGCCCGGCATCCCGTCGTGTACGACATGTCGGCCGCCGAACGGGACTTGGCGTACAAAGCGGTCACGACGTACGCCGACTCGCTGCCGGAGACGGTGAGTTGGCTGGTCGACCGGCTCTCCGGCAGGGACTGGCGCGAGGCGTTCCCGGTCCTGGCGCGCGCCTATGATCCAGTGATCGATCTCTTCGACTACCGGGCGGAGGACGCCTGGCTGGCTCAGCGGGAGGCCTGAGGTGACCGAGCACGCCCAGTACACGAAGCTCATCGGACTGCTGGAGGAGCGTGGCGCGCACTACCGCGTCATCGAACACGCGGCGGAGGGCGCGACGGAGGCGGTGAGCGCGCTGCGCGGCCATGAACTCGCGCAGGCCGCGAAGTGCATCGTGGTGATGGTGAAACTGGACAAGAAGAGAAAGCGCTACGTCCTCGCGGTCGTCCCCGGCGACCGGCGCGTGGACCTGAACGCGCTCAAGGCCCTGCTCGGCGGGGTGTACGCGGGCTTCGCCACGCAGGAGGTGGCGGAGCGGCTCTCGGGGAGCGTGAGCGGCACGATCCTGCCGTTCTCCTTCGACCCGGAGCTGGAACTCGTCGTGGACCCGGACCTGCTGGCGCACGAGGAGCTGTTCTTCAACGCGGCCCGTCTGGACCGCTCGCTGGCGCTGCGGACGGCGGACTACCGGGAGATCGCCCAGCCGAGGCTGGAGACGATCTCCCAGTAGCACCACTACTGCTGACTGCTCACTGCTACGGCTTGGGCGTGGCGTGCGGGGTGCACGTCACGTCACGGCTGTCGAGCTTGCCGTTGAGCAGGTAGTTGTCGACGCGCTGGTTGAGGCAGGGGTTCTCGAGGTTGGTGATGCCGTGCGAACCGGCGTCCTTCTCCGTGATCAGACGGGAGCCCTTGAGCCGCTTGTGCAGCTCGACCCCGCCCGGGTACGGCGTGGCGGCGTCGCGGGTGGCCTGGGCGATCAGCGTGGGCGGCAGGCCCTTGCCGGTCTTCACCTCGACGGGCTTGTGCTGCTTGCTGGGCCAGGTGGCGCAGGGCAGGTTCATCCAGGCGTTGGCCCAGGTCATGAACGGGTGGTCCTTGTGGATGCGGGTGTTGTCCCGGTCCCACTTCTTCCAGCTGGTGGGCCACTTGGCGTCGGCGCACTCGACCGCGGTGTAGACGGCGTTGCTGTTCTCGGAGGACTTGTTCCCGGCCACGTCGGACAGGTCGGGGCTGGCGGCCTCGATCAGCGGCTTCGGGTCACCGGCGACGTACTTGCTCCAGTTGGTGGCGATGGAGACCCAGGTGGAGTCGTAGTACGGCGCGCTCTGGAAGTACGAGATGAGCTCGGCCGGGCCGACGACGCCGCCCAGCGGATCCTTCTTCGCGGTGGCGCGGAGCTTCGTCCACTGCGCCTGGACCTTCTCGACGGTGTCGCCGAGGTGGAAGGTGGCGTCGTACTTGGCGACCCAGGTCATCCAGTCCTTGAGGCGGATCTCGAAGGCGACGTCCTGGTCGAGGTTGGCCTCGTACCAGATCTTCTTCGTCGAGGGGTTGACGACCGAGTCGAAGACCATGCGGCGCACGTGCGTCGGGAAGAGGGTGGCGTACACGGCGCCGAGGTAGGTCCCGTAGGAGACACCCAGGAAGTTGAGCTTCTTCTCACCGAGGGCGGCGCGAATGACATCCAGGTCGCGGGCGGTGTTGGGCGTCGTCATGTGCGGCAGCATCCAGCCGCTGCGCTCCTTGCAGCCGTCCGCGTACTCGGCGGCGAGCTTGCGCTGGGCGCGCTTGTCGGCCTCGGAGTCGGGGACCGGGTCCAGCTTGGGAGCCTTGACGAACTCCTGCGGGTCGACGCAGGAGATGGGCGCGGAGTGGCCGACGCCGCGGGGCTCGAAGCCCACGAAGTCGTAGGCCTTGGCGGTCTTCTCCCACAGCTTGTTCTTGCTGGTGACACGGGCGGGGAAGCGCAGTCCTGAGGCGCCGGGGCCACCGGGGTTGTAGAGCAGCGCGCCCTGGCGCTCCTTCTTGCTCCCGGTGTTGCCGATGCGGTCGACGGCGAGCTTGATCTGCTTGCCGTTCGGCTTGGCGTAGTCCAGCGGCACGGTGACCCAGCCGCACTGGATGGGCTTGGCGAGGCCCCAGTCCTCGGGACAGTCCTTCCAGGAGATGCCCTTCTTGGCGGCGCGCCGGGCGGCGACGGCAGCGCCGACGGCCTCCCGGTCCTTGGCGGCCGCGGCCTTGGCGGGGCCCTTCTCGCCCCGGACATCAGCGCTCGCGGACGGCGCGGCAAGCGCCCCCGCTATCAACGTCGCCGCGACGAGTGTGCCCGCAGAACCGAACGTCACCGTCCGTCTGGTCCGCGTGGTCATCGGGGTACGACTCAAGTGGGGCCTCCCGCACATCGATTCGGTCGTTCGCTCGGTACGGGGATACTTGCGTCTGGGGGTCCCTGACAACAGACGTGTTGGACGTTTTTTACCAATCCGATAAACGGATTGGTTTGTACCGGTGAACGGTTCATGCACGTCACAGTGAGTCGGCACAGGGCTCCCACCAGGCGTCGGGAGCCAAACAGGGAGCCCTGGCGCTCAGATCAGCCCCGCTCGGAGACCTCCTCTTCGTCCTCCGTCTCTTCGTCCTCCGTCTCGTCGTCGCCGAAGATGTCGTCCATGGCCTCCGCTCCGTCGGAGATCACGGGCCGCAGTTGCTTGCGGTAGACCCTCTCCGTCGTCACGCTGCCGCTGTGGCCGACCAGGCGGGCGATGACTTCGATCGGGATGCCGTGGTCGGAGAGCAGGGACACGAAGCTCGTCCGGAGCTCCCGCGTGGTCCACTTTCCCGGGTTCTCGAAGCCTGCCGCGCGCAGCAGTTCGCGGAAGTTCCGCCGTACGTCCGTGGCGTCGCGCCGATTCCCGGTCTTGGTGGGGAAGACGAGTCCGTCTTCCACCCATTCCTTGTTAGCCGTCCGGAAATCGGCCTGCTGCCGGGCCTTGTGCGCCTTCATCACGAGCGCGACCTGCCGCGGCATGGCCAACGAGCGGCGGCTCCTGTGCGTCTTGGTGTCACCGTGCCGACGCACAGAGCGCCAGACGTCCACGTGCGGTTTGCCCTCCCCCGGCTCTGTGAAGTGGACGTGCGTCCAGGTGAGGGCTCGCGCCTCCTCCGGCCGGACTCCCACCAGGAGGGACAACACCACGTAGGCGTGGATCCAGGTGCCCTCCATGGCGCGCAGGACGGCTTCGCCCTGTTCGAGGGAGAGGGACTTGCTCGGCCGGCCGGGCCGTCCCTCGGGTAACTCGACCAGATCGGCCACGTTCTGCACGGCCCTCCCCCGCCTCTGCGCGTGAGCGATGGACCGCCGCAGGATCGAGCGAACCATCCGCAGGGACCGGGTCGCGAGCACCTCCGCCCGGCCTTCCAGCCACTCGTCGACGTCGTCGGCTTCGAGATCCTTCAGCTTGGCCGCGCCCAGATGCGGAATGACGTGGTTGTCCGCCAGGCTCCGGTATGTGCCGATGCTCGAGGCTTCCTTGCCCTTGAGTCCCTGGGCAAGCCAGTCGTTCACGGCCTGGGCAACCGTGTAACTGGCTGGTGCTCTGGCCCCGCGAGCGAGTTCCTTCCGCAGCTCGCGCAGCTTCTGCCGCACTTCGGTCTTGGTCTTGCCCGACACCTTCGGACGCCTGCGGCTGCCGGACGGGGTGTACCCCAGCGACACCGCGCCGATGTACCTGTTCTTGGACTTGTCCCAGTAGATCGAGTCGTCGCCGTGCCCTGCTCTGCTGCGCTTCGCAGGTGTTTCGGTCATGCGGTCGTACCCTCCATGGGCAAAGAGCAGGGCCGCACCCGTGGTGAGTGCGGCCCTGCTCAGGTCTCGGTATCAGGCGGCGGCTTCGGCCTCATGCTTGAGGAGTTCGACGTACTCGTCGATCCACTCCGGGGGCACAAGGCGGCGGCGACCGCGGCGTACTGTGCGGAGACGTCCTAGGCGAATCTCGTCGTACGCGGCGGTGCGGCCGATGCCGAGAAGTTCAGCGGCGACTTCCACGCTGTAGAGACGGCGCTGCGTCACGGCGGCAGGAGCGACCGCTTCCATGCGTCCTCCTTGTTGCTCGCTTGTCGTGTGGGGCCTTCTGGAGAATCCGCAACATCCGCCACGCCGCAACATTGCTGGTCAGCGGCGTGAATCTGTGGCGGATGCCAGTTGTGTTGCGGATAGGTGCCGCCACGCGTGGGCGCGGCGGCACCTATCGGGTCCGGTCGTTCAGCCGACGCTGCGCAGGGGGCGTGTGTCGGTTTCCACGACCATGTGGCGGCTCTCGGACGGGCTTTCCGCCACAGATTCACCCTCGTTGACCTGCGATGTTGCGGCTGTTGCGGCTGTTGCGGACTTTTCGGGGGGAGGGGGGCAGTAGCGGGCCCAGGCGTCGCTGAGGTCTTCCGCGTAGTAGCCCTTAGGGGTGCCGCTGCCGACGCGGATGCCGCGGGGGCGGATCGGGGTGTTGTCGGGGCGGACGTACTGGCTCAGGAGCTTGGACAGGCCGCGGGCGGTGAGCGGCTTGCAGTGCTGTCCGTCGTCGCTCAGGTCGGCCCAGGACGCGTCGTCGAGCCCGAGGAGGACTTCGAGGATGGCGGCGGTGGGCATGCGGTCGGCGCCGCAGAACACGTGGTCGCGCAGGTCGGTCAGCAGCCGCACGCCGAGGGAGGCTTCGTCTCCTTCCTGCGCGGCCTTGATGAGAGCCACGCAAGCGGCGCGGGCCCGCTCAGGCCAGGCACCGCCCGCCGCGTCCGCGACCGCGAGGAGCGGTTCCCACACGTCGGCGGGGCGGTCGGAGACGCCCTCGGGCATGTCGGGCCACGCGTCGGCCACCTGCGCGTGGACGGTCGCCGTCCAGTCGGCGAGCCGGTCGCGCAGGGCGTGCCCCTGCTGCTCGTGGGTGCGGCGCCGGTACGGTTCGGCCTTCTCGTTGGGGGCCTTCTTACGCATGCGGATGATGACCGAACGGGTCAGGATCGTGTCTGGCAGGGAGCCGAGCCCGGCCATGGCGACCGCGCAGAACGAGGAGAACCACTCCGTGCTCTGGTTGGATCCGTCGCCGACGCAGCGCAGGGACTTGGCACCGCGGCGGTAGCCAGAGTTGAGGAAGCCACGCACCTCTTCGTTGCCGCCAGCCTTGGGCCCGAACACGGTGTCGATCTCGTCGAAGAGCAGCGTCGGGGTACCGCCGTCGGCCTCCACGAGGCGGAACAGGGCGTTGGCGGAGGCGTTGACCGTGGTCGCGGCGCGCGGGGTGAGGGTCTCCACGATCTCCAGGGCGCGGGACTTGCCCGACCCTGGTTCCGGGGAGAGGAAGGCGAGGCGGGCGGTGCCGTCGAACGCGTCGATGAGGTGGGCGTGCGCGTCCCACAGAGCCACGGCCACGTAGGCGGCATCGGTGGGGAAGACGTTGAAGCGGCGGTGGAACGCTTCGACTTCGTCGAGCAGGGCCGCGCCGTCGATGGACGGCGCAGGCGGGGTGGTGCTGGTCATGCGGCGTTCCTCCCTTCTGAGGTGGCGCGCAGGGGGCAGAGGGCGCGGTGGGCGGTGTGGTCGTCGATCAGGGCGAGCACCTTCGTGTGGCCCACGGCGTTGCGGTCACGGCCGCACAGGCACCGTGAGGTGGCGGTGGGGATGGCGCCGCGGGGCGCGCTGATGTGCAGCCAGGCCACGGGGAAGCGGCCGTCGCCGCGCGGCGGGGCGCTCGGGGGCTGTTCGGTGGGAAGGGCTGAAAGGACGGCCTGGCGGCCGTCGTCCTTCGTGCCACCGCCCCCGTCGGGGCCCGCCGGATGCGGGCGCGTACGGCTCCGGGCAACGAGGGTGAGGGGCTTTTCAGGGCGGGGCGGCTGGTCGCTCATGCTGTCCGCCGGGGGCGGGCGGTGCGGATCGACCAGTTCAGGGCGGAGCGCAGGGTGGAGCGGCACTCGTACGCTTTGAGTCCGGCCGCCTCTCCTGCTGCCTGAAAAGCCTCTTCGACCTCGTGGCGGTCGATGTCGCCCCAGGCCACGAAGCGGCCCATGGCGCGGGCGGAGGTGAACAGCGTTGCCTCCCTGGCCCCTTGGGGTGCGGCCTGGATGGCGGCCTGCTCGCGTTCGAGCGCCACGCGGGCCAGGCGGGTGGCGTCGCGGGTCGGGGTGATGGCGGGCGGGGTGCTGGCCGTCGGGGCGGGCCGGAGTGCGGTGAGCAGCCAGGCGGGCAGTTCGGCGACCGGCGCGTTGTCGGTGACCTCGTAGGCGGCGCCGTCGATGATGCTGCCCGCGGCGAGGACGTAGCCGCCCCATGCACGGGTGTCGACGAGGTCGGCCAGGCGGCTGGCGGTGTTGGTCAGGCGGGTGCCGGGCGGGGCGGTGAAGTACAGATGGTGGCCGCCGCTGGGGGTCCGCACCGTGTAGGTGGCCGGGGTGGGCTGTCCGGCGCGCTCGCAGAGCGCCAGGAAGTGTTGCGCGCCGTCAGGCGCGTCCGAACTGCCCTTGTCCTTGGGGACGTCGAGGTCGATGACGACCAGGTGGGCGGGGCCGGTGGCGATGCCGATGTTGAACGGGCTCGCCGACCAGGCGCGTTGGATGCGCTGGTGGTCGCGGGTGGCGCGCTGCTCCCACTTGCGGTGGCCGGCCGTGCAGTCGCCGGTGCGGGGGCAGGTGCGCTCGCCGTGCAGGGCCGGGCTCTTGGCGCCGGGGCGCAGCGGGTGGACGGGCCAGCCGCGGACGGCGGCCGTGAGCGCTGCGGACAGCAGCGGAGGGGTGCCGGGGTGTGGCATTTTGGAGGTTCTCCTGTTCTGTCACAGGGACGGGGAGAGCCGGGGCGGACGCGGTTCTTTGGCGAGAGAGCGTCCGCCCCGGGCGCAGCGGGTTGTGTGCGGGCAGGGCAGACCACGGCGACCGCGGCCTGGAGCTGCGGGCCGTCGCGATCCATCTCTGAGGGTCCGGAGAATCACCGGTTTCGCTAACCGGTACTCGCCGCTATGTTTCGCCCCGCTCCACGCCCCCTGAGGGCTGCGTCAGGGAGCGAGAGGGCATCCGCGAGGCGCGCTGAGCAGGGCCTTCAAGCGGAGCAGCGAGCGAGCAAGATGGAGGCTCGGAGTGTCCGAGCCGAGCCGACCTCGCGGCCAGCAAGTTGGGGCGGAAGCTACGCTTCCGCCAAGCCTCCCCGGGGGCGGGGAGGCTTCAGGACCCGAGCGCCTGTGCATGCCCCCGCGCGTGGGCCGGAGCCCTTCAGGCGGCGGGTTCGAGGTCCTGGCCGGTGAGGGCCTCGGTGAGCATGGCGACCAGGTCGCGGGCGGCGTTCGGGGTGACCGCGTTGCCGAGCATCTGGACCTTGGTGCGTTTGTCCTTCGGGGTCAGCAGGTAGTCGGCCGGGAACTCCATGGCGGCCTGGCACTCGTGCGGCTCCAGCATCCGGAACCGCATGTCCTCCACTGTGTCCACGGTGCCGCCGGTGAGGGCGGCGTGCCGGTCGATGGTGGTCACGGTGGGCAGCGGCTCGGACGCGGGGCGGGCGGCGGAGGTGCTGTAGTACGGCAGCACCATGTCCGGGGCGGCGAGGTAGAGGTGGTTGCCGCCCGCGCACACGGTCGCGGTGGGCTCGGTGATGGCCCGGTGCGAGGAGGAGCCGCCGCGCAGCTCGACCATGTACGGGGGCACGGTGACGCCGGTCTCGTTGCGGGTGGAGCAGGTGCGCATCGGCAGCTCGACGGGGATGGGCTGCTTGCCGTCGCGTCCTTCGACGGGGATGAGGCAGGGGCGGGCGAACTGGGTGAAGCCGGCCCGGATGCGGCGCATCGTCGCCGCGGCGAGCGGGTCCAGGCCCGCGTCCGCGCGGTCTTTGATGGCGACGGCGGGAAGCTGCCAGTCGACGATTTCGGCGGCGGCCCGCACCACGGGTTCGATGACCTGGTTGCGGCACTCCACCCGGGGGCAGCGCCACTGGTACTGGTTGCGAGCCCCGTAGCGCCCCCAGGGCTTGAACGGGCTGCACAGCTTCGTCGTCTTCCAGCCCTGCAGGGCGCGCACCCGGCCGTGGACCGGGCAGATGGCGTACGGGCGAAGCCACTTGTCGAAGTCCGGAGCCTGGGTGCCGCTGAGCCAGAACACGTCGTACTTGCGGTCGCGGTTCTGTGCCGCGCCCTGGCCGTAGGCGGTGGCGTGCATGGAGTTGAGGTAGACCGCGCGGTGGTCGTAGCCCCACGCGAGCATGGTGTGCAGCCACGCGTCGTGGACGGCGCCGCGGTTGTTCTTCGGTCCCCACCAGCGGGATTCCACGACGTTCTCCACGATGATCGCCCGGTACTGGTGGGCTTCGGCGAAGCGGGGCACGTCCCACATGGTGGCGCGCGAGCGGATCGCGGACTCGTTGGTGCCGTCCGGGGCGAACAGGCCGTCGTCCCACTCCCCGTGATCGCGCTTGACGCCCTGCGCGCCGGAGTGGTTGGTGCACTCCGGGGACGCCCACAGGATGTCCGTCTTGGGGTAGCGGCGGGGTTCGACCTGGGAGATGTCGGCGCAGTCGTGGTCCGTGGTCGGGTGGTTGGCCTGGTGGGTGTCGACGGCGTGCCGGGCGTGGTTGGCGGCCATCCGCACACGGACGCCGGGCACCGTGATGGCGCCGGTGGAGGAACCACCGGCGCCGCAGAACAGATCGGTCAGGGTCAGCACGTGCCTTCTCCTGTGGCTTGAAACGAGGTTGGGGAGAGCCGGGGCGGCCGTGGTTCTTTGGCGAGAGACGGGCCGCCCCGGGCGGGGCTAGAAGGGGACGTCGGCGGTTTCCTTGGCCGGGTTGGCTGCGGTGTTCCACGGGTCGTTGGAGGGCGCGGCGGCCGGGGTGGGGCGCTTGGCGTCGACGGTGACGGTGGTGAAGCGCAGGCTCGCGCCGATGTCGTCGACCTCGACGGCCAGCATGGAGCGGTTCTCGCCCTCGGGGGTCTGCCAGTTGTGCTGGCGGATCCGGCCGAACGCGACCACCCGCGAGCCCTTGGTGAGGGACTCCGCGACGTGTTCGGCGAGGGAGCGCCAGGCGGCGCAGCGGAAGAACGTGGTGGTGCCGTCTTTCCACTGGCCGGAGTCCTTGTCGAAGGTGCGCGGGGTGGAAGCGACGGTGAACTTCACCAAGGCGGAGCCGGTGGTGGTGAACTGCACCTCCGGGTCGGCGGTCAAGTTGCCGATGACGGTGATCGGGGTCTCTCCGAACGACATGCGGTGCTCCTTGTCCTGGTCAGGCGCGGGCGCGGGGGTGCTGGGTCTGGGGTTCGAGCAGGGCGAAGTGCAGGGCCGATTCGGCGCGCTCGCCGTACACGTAGGCCGCGTCGGCGTATCCGGCCGCGACGTCGAGCGCGGCGTGCAGTTCGGCGGCTTCGTGGTCGCTGACGTGGGGCTGGTCGTCCAGGAAGTCCGCGTGCATGCCCGCGGCGTCGCACTCGGCCAGGCGGGCGCGGGCCTGCTCGAAGCCGCGATAGCCGTTCCAGCGCTGCAGCGCGGGCATCGCGGGCGGGACCGGGCACAACTCGCGCGGCAGGACGTAGTGCCCGTCCGGGGTGCGTTCGAGCTGGACGGCGGCGGGTTGCTGGCCGTCCAGGACGCGCAGGATGGCGTGCGCGGTGCCGTAGGCGTAGGCCGTGGCGGTATTGGTGTAGAGCCTGCTGAGCTGGTTGTCCGCCTGGCTGAGGGTGTCACCGATGGCGAACACAGCCGCGTCATGCGGGCGAAACGGCGGTGCCCCCGGGACCTGGCCGCCAGTGTGGACTTCTGCGTCCAGCAAGCGGATGCGGTCGGGCTCGTACAGTTCCCGCGCCAGCCGCGCGCTCTGGGCGGCACGGCGGGTCTCGCGGGCGGCGGCACCGAGCGCGTACGCGCTGTCAGTGAGCGAGTCGAACCACATCAGTGTGGCAGTCACCGGAAGTCGTCCCTTCGGCCCTCGCACACGGTGAAGGTGGGGTGCCAGGTGGCGAGCTGGTACATGTCCAGGACCTCGATGAGGAGTTCGTCGACCTCGCCGGTGGGGTCGTCGGGGTCGGTGACCAGAACGCGCGGCGGGCAGTGGTGCCGGGCGTGGATGACCAGCCGGTGTGCGGGGGCGTCGTCGGGGTCGGTGTCCGCGCGCAGCGTCCACACCTGTCCGGGCTCCGCCAGGGTGAGGGGGTCGCCGTGCAGGATGCGGTGGATGGTGAGCTGGAGGGCGACCGGTTCGGGCAGGAGATCGTGGTGGGTCAGCTCGTGCGCGCGGGCGTAGATGAACGCGCGGGCCTGGTCGGTTCCCAGGACTAAGTCCAGGGGCGTGAACGGGATGATCATGTGCGGTGCTCCTTCAGTGGTGGTCGGCGGAGTCGGGGGTGCGGATGACGGCGAAGGTGTCGCCGATCGCGTCGTAGTGGACGTGGACCGGGCCGGGCGCCTCCGCGCGGGCCTCGCTGGCGCGGTGTGCGGCCAGGAGTTCGGCGCGGGGGTCCCCGGCGGGGTAGGCGTCCAGGCGGATGGGGGTGTGTCCGGTGCAGTAGCGGCAGGCCATGGGGGTTGCCTCCCGGTGGTTCAGCCGTGGAAGTGGCTGCGTTTGATGACGGCCTTGCGGATGTTGACCGTGCTCCCGCCCTCCGCGACCGCGGGGGCCCGCAGGACGAGGAGGAAGAGGAGGACGAGCCACAGTCCGGCGCCGGAGGTGAATCCGACGGCGGCGCTGATGGCCTGGCCGGTGCCGTAGCCGACGCCGGCGGACAGCGCGCCCCCGCCGATGCCGCCGCCGATGAGGCGCTGCGCGACCGGGTCGAGCAGCGGCAGCGGGGACAGGTCGCGCGGCTCGGACGCGAGGACGGGCGGCGGGGCGAGGTGCTTGGGCATGGGGACCATGCGGCCGTAGGCGTCCGGTACCCACACCACCGGCTGACGCTCGATGCCCGTCTGCGCGGGCGCCAGCGGCGCCGCGTACGGGTCAACAGCCGTGATCGGTACGGGGTGATGGACTTCGAGGGCCACGGGCCGCTCGGAGTAGGTCATGAGGTGCTCCAGCGGGTAAGGCGGCGGGCCCGCCCCCGGGTGGAAGTGCGGGCCCGCGGGCGGGGTGTGACGGGCAGGTGTGATGCCGTGTGACAGGCCGCTGTGCCGGGCGCGTCACGCCGCGCCCGCCTAGGGGTTTGGGTGTGACACGGCCGTCACATGTGACGGGCCTCAGGCGGCCGTGAGGGCCGGGACGATCCGCCACCGGCCGGTGGCTTCGGTCGCCTCCAGCCGCCCGTCCTGAGCGGTCCGCTTCAGTTGCTTGGACACCCAAGAACGCGACAGGTCGTGGCGGTCGCACCAGTCGGTGAAGTCCTTCGGACCCACGACCATGCGCCCCTCCTGCTCGAACTCGGCCAGCGCCGCGCCGAACAGGCGGCGGGCCTCCTCCGGGGACGGCTTGCGCCCGGCTTCCTGACCGAAGATCGGGGCGTCGTCACCCGGCTGGATGTCGGGCAGCTCGGCCTCCGGGTCGATATCCCGGTCCTCCTCGTCGACGTGCAGCCCGCCCTCCATGGCGTCCTCCTGGTCCTCGTCGTCCGGCCATCCCGCCAGCGTCAGCGGCGACGGCGCGTCCGGGACAGGACGGCCCGACCGCGCTGCGGCCGGGGGCTCGTCGGGGCCGGGGCGGCCGGTGTAGGCCCGCCCTGCCACGCTCACAGCGGCTTGGGCGGTGACGGGGTCGGCGATGGCACCGTGGCGATGGGCCCATGTGGCGAGGGCTTCCAGGGCCGGTGCTACGCGCTGCGTGACCCGCCAGGTGCGGCCCGGCGATGCGTAGCGCTCCTCGTCGATGCCGGGGCTGACGAGGTAGCAGTAGCCGGGCTTGCGGTTGCCCCACGCCCCGGGGTGGGCGCCCGCGTCGATGACCCGCTCGGGGAGCGTGAAGTCCTCATCACGGGCATCGCAGCCCAGCGCGATGGCCGACGGCAGCGAGGCCCGGGTGGACGTCGACATCTGGTCGTAGGACGGCCGCTGAAGCGACACGATCAGCGAGACGCCCGCGGAGCGGGCCTCCTGCGCGATGCCGGTGAACGCGTCATCGCCCAAGTACCGCAGGGTGTTCGCGGCCTCCTCCATCCATGCCACGAGGAACGGCATCCCCGGGCAGCCGCACGCCCGCCCGCCGGGCCGGCAGGAGTGCGCCGGGTCGCTCTGCTCGCGGGCGGCCTCGGGCACCCACTGGCGGTACTGGTGCTGACCGAGCCAGCGTGTGCGGGCCGGGATCGCGGCCTTGAGGGCCTCCACCATGACCTCGGTGGCGGTGCCGCCCTCCACTGCCCAGTCGATGCCAGGCAGCAAGGGCCGGAAGTCCTGGAAGGACTTCGGATCCGACAGCCACAGCAGGACATCGTGGCGAGAGAGGATCTCGGTCTGGAGATCCAGCGCCGCATCGCCCTTGCCGGAGCCGGTGCCGCCCGCGATCAGCACGTGGGTGCTGTTGCGGCCCGCCTCCGGATCGCCGGGCAGCCAGAGCTGCAGCGGGGCGCCGTCGTCGTAGCGGCCGATGACCAGCGGTTCCGCGATCGAACCACCCAGATTCGAGGGTCCATCCCACTCCATCACTTCGGCGAGCATGTCTTCGGGGACGATGACCAGTTCGCCGCGGCGTGCGGAGTCGGGGTTGGGCCGGTAGCGGACCGCGGTCGTCGGCAGGTCCAGGGCGGACGCGATGTGCGCCAGCGCCTTGGCCATGTCGTCGTTGGTCTGCGTGCCCGGATCCAGCGCCACCGGGGCGGTCACCCTGTTCGGCTCCACCTTGGCCCGGCCGATCTGCGCGCGGGCCAGCCCGATCTTCTCCATCAGGCCGCCGTCAGCGCTGCCCGCGCCGCCGCTGTCGGAGGTGCGCATGAAGATGCGCACGTTCCACGACAGCGCCAGCGCGGGCCCGCCCATCAGGTACGCATCCCCGATGGGCCCGGCCGCCGGTCCGGCCAGGCACGCCGCCGTCAGCCATGTGGAGCCGAGTGCGGTGGTGATGGCGGAGTGCAGGCGGCGCTGCCTGCTCGCGCTCTTGCCGATCACGTACGCGCCGCCGGACACGGCCACGGAGGTGAGGGTGAGGCCGACGGCGGCGGCCGGGGAGGCGGCCCATCGTTCGTGGCCGAGCACCCCGGCCAGCCCCACCCCGGCCATGCCGAGCCAGGGCGGCAGGTGCGGCTTGGCCCGGTGCAGCAGGTAGTTGCCCACCCCGCTCGCGCCCGAGCCGCCCTCGCGCATGTTCACCAACTGCGCGAACTGCTGCTGCGCGGTCTCATCGACCGCTGTGCGGCGCCTCACTGCTGGGCCCAGTTCATCGTGGGCGCGTTGGGCTTGCGGGCCCGGTGCCGGACACGGCCGATCTCTTCCTGGTACTCCTGCTGGAACACCGCGTACGTGGCGGCGGCGTTCTTCGCCGCGTCCTTGAGCGCGTCGGCGGACTTGCGCAGCTTGCGCGCCACCTTCGCTGCACGGATCCGCGAACCGAAGGCCCGCCCCTCGGGGTCGGGCACCGCACCCAGCACGCTCTTGAGGATCTCGGCCGCCATCGCGACCTCCATCGAGAGCATCACGCCCGCGGCCCGCAGAGTGTTGCAGTAGTTGCGCACCTGCGCCGGGGAGTTGAACTCCGGCGGCGGCAGCAGCGACTGCCCTCCGCCTCCGGCGTGGCGCCCGCCACCGCGGCTGACATTGATGTTGATGTTCGGCATGAAGCTGCCGCCCATCGCGCCGACGAACCCGCCGGCCGCGGCTCCGGCGTTGGCAAACTTGTTGCCCTTGTCGGCGCCGCGCGCGGCGCCGTTGCGGGTCGGGGTAGCCATCAGGGCTTCTCCTTCGGGGTCGTGCGACGCAGGGCAGCGCGCAGGCCATAGGCGGCCAGCAGACCGAGGAACCACAGGACTTCAAGCGGCCCGGCCAGCGGACCGAGCAGGATCGCGAGCCCGGCCCACAGGCCCACGACAGCGGCGAGCACGGCGGCGGCCCACTGCCACATCCGGTCCCCGCTCTTGAGCCAGCGGCGGGAAAGCGGCGGGGTGAGGAGTGCGATCAGGGGCAGCAGCCCGACCACGACAATCCCAATGCCCGCCCACGGCGCCAGGACATGCAGGACGGCGGTCGCGATCAGGGCCAGCACGGAGAGTCCCGCCGGGAGCAGCGCCGCGCGGTGGCGCCAGAACAGGCGCCCCGCCGTGCGCAGTGCCTGGCCGGTCAGGGTGGGGCGTTCGGGCACCACGAATACGAACGACTGCTGACGGCGCCCACGCTGACGCGGGATACGAACGGTGGTGGCCCCGGCGGGCACCTTCATGGTGCGGGCCCGGGGCCGGGTACGACTGGACACAGCAAAACTCCAGGAAGTTGAGGGGTCAGGCGGCGTGCTGTTCCTCGATGGCGAGGCACAGGCCGCAGATGCCTTTCGAGCGCGGGATGCAGTAGCCGACGTCGAGGCGGCAGCGCGGGCAGGTGCGGCGGGCGAGCATCGCCAGTGCGAGCGCACCCCACTTGCGCGAGGTCATCGGACGAACCGGCTTGGCCAGCTCGATCCGGTACAGGTAGGCCACCAGGTGGCCACCGGCGCGGCGGTTCACGCGCATCACCTGTGCGGCGATGGGCTGGCCTCCCGGCCGCAGCCCGCGGGCGCGGAGCTGACGGCGGGTCGCCAGCCCGTCGGGCGCCAGGCGGAAGGGGTAGGTCGGCACGCCGTAGCGGGCGCCGGACGGGTCGAAGCACTTGCCGTAGGCGCCGGACATCAGCCCACCGCCTCAACCAGCGATGTGCTCACGTCGGCGGAGGGCTTGGAGCGCTGCTCCTGAAGCCGGGAGGACACCCAGCCCAGCGACCAGCCGGTGTCATCCGCGAGCTGGCGCACCGTGCGCTCCCCCTCGCGGACCGAGCGGATGTAGGCGCGCGCCTCGCCCTCCGGCATCTTCGTGAACGCACCCGGCTCGCTGTTCACGCCGCGCGCAGCGGCGTTCACGGAGCGAGCCGGAGTGTTCACCACGCCCGCAGCGGGCACACCCGGGAGGGTGCGCTGGCCCTCGCGGACGGCTGTCGGCTCGCGCCGTGAACGCTCAGCCAGTGCCTGTTGTTCACGGCGCCGCGCATCCTCGCGCTGCTGCTGCTCGCGCCGCACGCGGTCGTCGTGTTCGCGCTGCTCACGGCGCATGTCCGCCTCACGAGCGAGGCGTTCACGCTCCATCTGAGCCTCGTGCTCGCGCGCCTCGCGACGCTGTTCCTGCTCACGCTCGAACCGCTCACGCTCGACACGGTCAGCGTGTTCACGTGCCGCCTGTTCAGCATGTTCACGGGCCTGCTGCTCGCGTTCACGCACTGCCCGAGCCTGCTGTTCACGGGCGGTCTGTTCCTCAGCTCGTGAACGCTCGATGCGTTCAAGAGCCCGGCTGATCGCGCGCCGGTAGGCCAGCCCGGCCTCCGCCGTGACGATCAGCAGCAGCGGCGCGACAGCATGCACGGCCACGCCGACCAGATCCCGTTTCAGGGCGCTGTCACCGATGTTGAGGAGCAGGGTCATCAGCCCGGTCATCCACCGCAGCACGCCCGGCCACCGCCCGCCGTTGCCACCGAGCCGTGCCACGACCGCGTCCAGGCGCACCACGATGACCACGGCCGCATCGACCACGAGCGGCAGGATCGGTGCCGTCCACTGCCACTCGGCAGGCGTGACCCGCTCCACCAGCGGCGTGACTGTCAGCACGGAGTACAGCACCGCCCCGCCGGTGATGGCCCACGTGCCCGCGGCCAGCGTGCGCTCCGCAGACTGGATCTGCGCAGGAGTCAGGGACTCACGCATCGCTGCCCCCTGCTCTCCGAATCGAGCGCAGCATGGAAGGCAGTCAGATGGACCGACGCGCCCGCGAAGTCGCCGCACGCCGTCAGGACCCAGGTCTGGCCGTCGCTCTGTACCCCGAACCGCACGTCCTCACAGGCGATGCCGAGCGCCAGGCGCCAGGGCTCGAAGGACGCGAAGTCGTCGTGCAGGGACAGCTCCAGCCGCTTGGGGAAGACCGGCGAGACATGCACCGACGGGGCCGGCAGGGCGGGGAACTCCGCGGCCACCGTGCGCAAGGCCCGCAGAGAAACCGTCAGCTCCTCTAACGCCAGATCGGCCCTCATGCCGCCACCGCCGCACCCTGCGCACCGCAGGTACCCGTGCGCCGGACCGTCGCCTGGCGAGCCCGCCGGGCACGCGACACCCGCCTCGGCAGGTCGCTCGCCCGCAGCAGCGCACGGGCGTAAGCCGCGGCGACCGGGTCGACCTCCCGCAGTTCCACCAGCACCTCGCGGGCCACCGCCAGCCGCGCGGCCCGCCCCTCCTCCGACTCCCCGAACTCGCCGGTGAACAGCTCCGTGTCGAACCCCGCCGAACGCTCAGCGAAGCCCAACGCCAACTCCGTGAACTCCGCTGTCGTAACAGCGACATGACCAGCCACGATGCACTTCATGGGTCGTGCTCCTCTCAGACGGGAACGGCCCGAACAGCGGCCCCGGTGTTCGAGCACCGGGGCCGCACGCCGTCGAAGTCGGAACCTCCGGCTCCCCTCAACCCCGTCCGTACGGGACCGCCCCGCAGGGCGCCCGGACGGACGGAGGAGGCAACCGACGCGGCGCTAGCCGCCGCGAAGCGGTCGAAGGTGACCGGTTGGCCGGAGCGCTCGATCGCGCTCACGGACCCGAGGCCGAGCGACGCTGCCGTGCCGGTCGATCACGGCCGCGCCCATCGCTTTCGTCGATTCACTGCCACTCCTTCAGCCCGCTGAACAGGGGATACGCACTGCAAGGGGGACCATGTCCCCACCCTCCGGCCGTTGCTCGCGGTCACCGGGCCACCTCGCCAGTCGGGCCCAAGCCCTGTCCCCTGGCCTTTAGCGGGATCGCAGCGTCCCCGCCCTTTGCTTGGCACACCGTGAATCGGAGGCAACTTCGCCATCTGGTGCGCACCAGTAGAGAAGCATCTGGTGCGCACCAGAGTCAAGCGATTGCGCCGAGCCGAGCCGCGCTCGCCCTCCCTGGTGCAGATCCAGAAGACCGCTTGAGGTAGGGGCGTCGGTAGCCAACAGGGCTTAACTTCCGCCCTGTTAACCCCTGTTGACCTGCGGCAACGTGAGGCATCCTGAAAGAGTCGATGGACGGACCTACTGCCGGGCGGTGGCCTGTGAGTACAGGACTTCGGAGTGCGCGAACGGCGCGGGGCTGGTCTCAGGAGCGACTGGTTCGCGAGATCGAGCAGTACGCCCGACGGCACGTCACGGACGTTGCGTCGACGGCGAGTTTGCGTGTGTACGTGTCCGAGTGGGAGAACGGCAAGCGCACGATCTCGGACCGCTACGCGGTAGTCCTGCGGCAGCTTCTCGGCACCACCGACGCGGAACTCCGGGGCGGCCCACTCGTAGCTGCGCCTTCATCCGCCGACGGGTACGACGAACTGCTGAGCCGCATCGATTCAGCGGGCAGCGTCAGCGAATCCATGGTGAAGGCGTTCAACGACCAGACCGAGTTACTGCGCACCATGGACCGCCAGATGGGCGCGGCTGGTCTTGTGGACCAGATGACCGGGCACCTCTCCGCCCTGGAAGACGCGCTGAACTTCACAGTGCTCCCCAGCGCGCGCCGTCCCGTGGCACTCGCACTCGCCGGAGCGTCAACGCTGGCGGCGTGGCAGGCGATCGACTCCGGGGCGGTCGAACGCGCCTGGCGTCACTACGAACTCGCGAAGCGGGCGGCGAGGGACGCTGAGGCCCCGATGTATCTCGCCCACGCGATGGCAGAGCAGGCATACGTGCTCTGCGAGGCTGGCCGGCCATCCCTCGGAGTCGACCTGGTCCGCGATGCACAACGCACCCTTGCCCGAGACGGGTCCCCCCGGCTCCAGGCGTGGCTGTACGCGGCCGAAGCGGAGCTTTGCGCCCACGCTGGAATGCCTGATGACTGCCGACGGGCACTCGATGCGGCTGGAGCAAGCATCCCGTCCGACTCCGGGGACCGGGACCCGGACATGCTGAGCATCTTCCTGAACGGCGCGCACCTCGCTCGGTGGCGAGGCAACGTCCTCGCCCTGCTCGGGGACGGCGAGGCAGTGACCAGCCTGTACACAGCCTTGGAAGCCGCGGATCCGACCTTCGTCCGCGCCCAAGGCGGCCTTCACACCGACCTCGCTCAGGCCCACTTGGCGCGCGCAGAGTACGACGACGCGAAGACCCACCTGAGGCAGGCGCGACTGCTCGCCAGCCGCACCGGCTCAGTGCGGCAGCGCCGCCGCGTCGACCTCCTCAGCGAGCGGTTGTAGCTCCTTGCCGCCCGCGGCTCGCCAGGATGTGGAGCAGGGCAACGAGGGTGCCGGATCCCATCAGTTCACCGCGGGCCATCAGCCCGGGGATGTCTGCGAGCGGAACCCACTCGATGTGGCCGGCCTCTTCCAAGTCCGTCGGCGGACCGACCTGCTCGGCCTGGTGCCCGACGAAGATCTCGTGAGGCGAGTCGACCATGCCCACCATGGGCTGATAGGTGACGACGTGCTCCACCGACTTCGGCCGCCACCCGGTCTCTTCGACGACTTCCCGGAGCGCCGTGGCCGCGGGGTCCTCCCCTTCGTCCACGATGCCGCCGGGCAGCTCCCAGCCCCACTGCTGAGGGACGAACCGGTACCGCCACATCATCAGCACCCGGTCCTGGTCATCCAGGACCGCGGTGATGGCCACATGGTGGAGCTTCACCACGTGATGCTCGAAGCGCTTCAGGCCAGGCGGCTCAACGTCCCAAAGCTGCAGCTTGACCCAGCGGTTGTCGTAGACGTCTCGCTCGCCGTGGATGCGCCACGGTTCCAGACCCTCGGGGGTCTCGACGCTGACGGCTCCGGGCACCCGGTACGAGCTTCTGCCTCGCACCTCCAAGGCGCCCTCTGCCAGGAGTCGGGCCAGCACTTGCCGAAGCGCCGTCCGGCCGATGCCAAGTTCCTCCGAGAGCGTCCGCTCCGAGGGCATCTTGTCGCCGGGGGCGTACTCGCCAGACGCGAGTCGCTCACGAATCGTCTCGTAGACCTTGGCTGTCTTTGGCCCCATCCGCAGTGCACTCTCCATTCTGAGGTGGTGCGTACCAGCGTAACGGGAGGTGGTCGCAGCACCTTCAGCCGTTCTGAGGATGTCCCCAGCCACCGGCACTCGCCCACCACGATCAGTGACTTCTGAGTTACAACCTTCTCTACACATTCAAGGCGGCTCGCTCCGCTCCCCGCACGCGGCCCGGCCCCCGGCCGGGCCTGCGCTCCTGACCCCGCCCCAGCCTGGCTGGCGCCCGTGCCGCACGCTAAGCGATCAGCCACTTGGGGTTCGAGAGAGGTACGTCGTGGCCGGGCGGTCGGCTCCACGGCTTTATGCCGCCACTTTGGCTCGAGCCTCGAAGATCATGGCCCCAACGTCGTGCTTTAGTGGGCAGGTCCACAGACTGCCCGACGCGCCGGAAGCTTACGGGGCCATGATCACTCGCGCCAAAGCAGCTCCAACCCAAAGCCGCTCCACCGACCGCGTGCGACAGCCAACGGCTGCATGTCATGAACCCGCTGAGAGTCGGGAGACGGGCTCACTCCCACTTTCCCGCCCTCGCTATGATCGCCGCGGATAAGAGCCACGGGAGGGGCTACGGATGGAACCACTGAAGGACGGCGATCCGAGAGAACTAGGTGGATACCGTCTCGTCGCCAGACTCGGCGAGGGTGGCATGGGCGTCGTGTACCTCGGAATTTTCGACGGCAACGGCCGACCTGACGGACTCCTCGCCTCGCTTACACCGAAGTTTGATCCGTACGTTACGGGGTATATTAAGGGATTTGACTCTCATGGGATGGACTTCGGCGGTGATGCGCTTCGGCTGACACCATGGCACCTCATACGCCGTGCTCCCACAGCTATCAAGACGATCAGCCCGCGCTACGCGTCGGATGCGTCGATGCGGGAACGGTTCCGGCGTGAGGTGGCGGCATACGAAAAGGTGTTCTTCTGGAGGCACCTGGGTCTACAGGCCGCGCACCTTCAAAGAGATAGAGCGTTTGACACTGCGGATCAGCACCAGCTCACCATCCCCGGCATGGCGGAGAAAATCCGGTTGATCGATCCGCCGGTCTCGGGTTCGCCGATGCCGATAGCCCACGGCGAGGACCCGGTTCCGTGGTTCGCCATGCAGTACATCCCGCACCCTACGCTTGCCGATCTGCTGGAGGAGCGTGTGGTTTTCGAGGAGCGGGACCTTTTCAACATCTTCCAGGCAGCCAACGAGTCGCTTCAGTCGATCAATCATGAGTTCGTTCATCGCGACGTGAAGCCCAGTAACCTGACCTACAGTTATTACCGTTCGCCACTGTTGAGGTCCAACAGTAATGGCAGCGTCGTCCTTGACTTCGGCATTGCCCGTGACGAAAGCAACGTGCCGCTGACGACCGTTGGGAACGTCATCGGGACCGTGGCGTACATGTCGCCCGAGCAGATCGAGGCAAAGCCGCTGGAGCCGTTCCAGTCGGATCTCTTCTCTCTGGCGTCTACCGTGGCTTCTCTGGCGCGTGGCGGAAGATCTCCGTTTGAGGCGAGGGGCAGTATGGCCACGATGCTCGCGATATGCACGGCTGAGCCGGACCTCACCGGGGTTCCCGAGCGTTTCGCCGAGTACATCCGGCCGTGTTTCACGAAGAATCCGTCGGACCGGCCAGAGATGGATGACTATCTTCTGCCCCCAGACTGGCTCAACGCGGAGCCCCACGAAGAATCGCTCTTCTCCTCAAGGGAAGCGCCGAACCTTGACCAACTCGTGCAGGACGTCTCTTCCAAGCGATGGGAGAAGGCTCTGGAACTCTGTGGCCTTGACTAGCCCGAGCTGGCTACGTTCATGTTCGCCGTAGCCAGCGACGAAGTCGTCAACTAATGGGAGCAACACAGCGCCGACTGCGGACTGTGTGTGGCCAGTGATCGCTACGCACAACGGCGGACGCCCACGCACACCCACGAACCGTCCTCGCAGATGAGTGCTCCACCAGGCCAAGGCCGGCACCCAGGCTGAATTGCTTCGGGACGAAGAGGTCGTGCCATACGCATGCCAGATCGTACCGGGATCCACGGGGGAACATCGGGGAACCAGCGTCCCTCCAACAGGCGGCGACGGGCTTCCCGCCACAGGTCAACGCCCGCAGCGACGCTAGGTCACCCCAGCTTCCCAAGCTGAGGTGCCGTTGCCTCCCACACCAGATTTAAGCCATCAGGACAGATTGATAATGACCAGGACCAAGATAACGAAGCCGATGGCCAACCACATAGGCGGGGCCGGCATGCGCGCGTATCTGCCTCGTGCGTCTCGGGGCTGAGTCCGCCTACGCTTCGCCATCTTCGCCACCCTCCCGGCCTAGCACGTCCGCAACCAGCACTACCTCATCACTCAAAGCCCGGGGCGCGGGGAGCCAAGCTGGGGGCCAGCCTAGGCGTCTTACCGCGTACGAACGCGGACTTCCGTGAACGAGGCCGCCCTGCGCTCGCGCTTGATATAGAGAGATTCAAGTGCCCACGTTGCGCATCCAGTTAAGCAATCCGATAAACGGATTGGTTTGTACCGGTGAGCGGCCAGGGCAGGGAAGGGGCCCGATTCATCCAGGCCTCGACTGCTGCTCCTCGACGCCGACGGGCCGCTGACCCCGTTCGGGGCAGAGTCGCAGCAGGTCGGCGTCGTTGCCGTGACGGCTACGGGGCAGTACGGCTACGGGGCAGGGCTGTCCGGTGGCGGGGGTCAGCGCCAGTGGTTGTTGCTGGTGTGGTCGCCGGCGAGCCAGCGGGCGAGGTCGGCGTGTGCCGTGGCGCGTCGCTCGGCGTCGATCTTCTCCACGTCGGGGTGGTCGACGGCGAATTCCAGGATGAGCCCGTTGGGGTCCGTGACGTACAGCGAGACACAGAAGCCGTGGTCGAGCACGTGGGCGTTCGCATCGGTGCAGTCGGCCGAGGTGACGCGCTTGAGTATGGCTTCCTGGGTCTCCGCCTCGACCTTGAAGGCGATGTGGCGCAGGGGGGTGACGTTGAGGTCCGTCTTGAACTCCTCCTGGTCCTTGGGGTCGGCGAACTGGAAGAAGGCGAGCGCGCTGCCGTCGGCCATGCCGTAGAGGGCGTGGCTGTAGGCGCGTTCGGCTCCGGAGAGCACCTCGCGTTCGGTCCAGGTGGCCACCAGGGGCAGGCCGATGACGTCCTCGTAGAAGTGCCGATTGGCCTCCTGGTCGTCGGTGATCCATGCGTGGTGGTGAAGGCGGAGCGGCAGGGTCTGGCTCATGTGGGGTCATCTCCGTTGATCGGCCGGGGTGTTGAACCGGAGACCGGGGACCGGGGCGGTCTCCGTTGCTCCAATCAGCATGCCCCATACATCGGTTGAATGTTAAATCATAATGAGCCATTGTTCGCGCACTGGAGCGTCGACCTCCCGGCGGTCGACCTGGGCGGGGGTGGCAGCACCAGCGCTGGCCAGGGCGGCGCTCCAGGGGTGCGGGGGTGCCAGGGGGATCCTCCGTGTGGCGCGGTCGGGGATCTGGGGTGCGAGGGCTTCGATCGAGGGCGTCGCAGCCCTACCCTGCACCGACTTCGCGGCTCGGCCTTGAGTGCGGTCGGCGCCGACCCGCCGCGCGAATGGCGGCCGAAAATGGTTGAACGTTAATCAATGTGACGTGTCGTCCTGCCGGGAGGCCTGCGACCTGCCTCCAGCCGGGCGGCCAGGGAACGGGAATGACTTCGACTGCACGTTGGGCATCAGCCGCCGTCCTACCGATGACAACGAGGTCCAACCCTTCCAAGTCGCACTCCAGGCCGAGCCGCCGCTCACTGCGCGGCGCCTAACCCGGAGTCCAGTGGCACACGGCAGGCGAGCACTTCCGCGGGTCCGAGCCCTTCTGGGGCTGCGTCAGCGTTGACGTTCCAGGCAGTCGCACCCAAGCGATGTCGGTGTACCGGTCACGGCGGCGGCGCACAGCGCCGGACCTTCGTCCGCTCCCCCCGCGCCGCCCGGTCCGCACGCCCCGCAGGTCGATACTTTCGGACTACCGCCCGCGCCCTGCCATGTACCGACGACCAATACCCACCCCGACCTGCGCTTTCTACGCTCGGGAGCATGAAAGGCATCCTTGGGTTCATCAGCTTCACGCTCATCGTCGGCGGCCTGCAGGGCATCGTCCACGAGGCATTCGACAAGTGGATTCCGCTCATGGGCTTCATGCGGCACCTGTACGTCGACGGCTACGAGATCTACCTCAGCATCGGCCTCATCGTGCTCGGCGCCGCCGTGGCGACGGCTTCGGCCAAGGCCCCGCAGAGTTGAGGGCCGCGTCCGTCGGGCGGGACAGGTCCTGGGTCAGGGTTCAGAGGTCTGGCGGGGCAGGTGGGTCAAGTGAGGCAGGTGGGTCAGGTGTTCAGGCGCGCCAAGCCGGTCAGCGCTTCGTCGAGGATCCGGCGCAGGCGCAGGGCGTCGGGGGCCAGCGCTGTGACCAGGGCGCCCGGGCCTGCCAGGGGGGTGACGGCCGCCGCATCACCCAGGGGTGTCGGGGGTGGTGGGTGGTGCGTGAAATCTGGGTCTACGACGATGAGTTGGCCCACGGCGCGGTGGCCTGCCAGGACTGCCGGGCCGTCCCAGCCGCCCGGGGCTCCGGGGCCGCAGGACAGTTCCTGGTCGAGGAGGGGGTGGCCGGCGTGATGCACGGTGAGCCTGGACGAAAGGAGGCCCGGGGTCTCGGCCGTGCGGCCCAGTACCTGTTCCTCGCGCAGGACCAGGCGGCCACCCGCGGCGACGTCCGCGCGGGTCGTGACGTGCAGTTCGCTGTCCTTCACCGAGATCAGTTGCTCCGGCAGCCAGCGCAGTTCCGCCCCTGCGGCGACCGTGAGGCGCACGTCGTAGTGTGCCGGGGCGCCGTCCTGCCCCGGCAGGGCGATCGTCGCCGCGGCCGATCCGACGTGCAGGCGCGCGCCCGCCTCGACCTCCGCCTCCACGGTGATCCTGTCGCCGCCCAGGGGGCCGCTCATCGCCCCCACCAGCGTGACGTGGGCCTCGGGGCCCGTGGTGCGAGTGCGGCGCAGGGCCACGGGAGCCTCACCGTGGAGGAGGGGCAAGACCGTGCGGCCGTGCGGGTCCACGCGTGCGGTGATGCGGGCGCGGGCCCTCACCCCGGCGGGGCTCCGCGGCCGCTGCCCGGCGTCGTCCTCAAGGAGCGGTGCATGGGTCACTTGGCCGGGGCTTCCGTCCACTTCGCGTGCTGCTCCCGGACCCAGCGCGCGACCTCGGTCACGTGCTCCTGCGAGCGCAGCGACTGGAACACCACCGGCAGCTCCGCGCGCTGCGCCTTCGCGTCGGCCGCCATCCGGGCCAGATCCGAGCCCACGTACGGGGCGAGGTCGGTCTTGTTCACCACGAGGAGGTCGGCCGTCGTCACGCCGGGGCCGCCCTTGCGCGGGATGTCGTCGCCTCCCGCCACGTCGATGACGAAGATCTGGGCGTCCACCAGGCCGCGCGAGAAGGTCGCCGTGAGGTTGTCGCCGCCCGACTCCACCAGGATCAGGTCCAGCGGGCCCACCTCGTCCTCCAGGTCCTCCACCGCCTCCAGGTTCGCGGAGATGTCGTCGCGGATCGCGGTGTGGGGGCAGGCTCCCGTCTCCACAGCCGTGATGCGCTCCGGAGGGAGGACCGCCTCACGGAGGAGGAACTCCGCGTCCTCCCGGGTGTAGATGTCGTTCGTCACGACGGCCAGGGAGAGTTCGTCGCGGAGGGCCTGGCAGAGGGCTGCGACCGTCGCCGTCTTGCCTGATCCGACGGGGCCGCCGAGGCCGATACGGAGGGCCCGGCGGGTGCCGTCGGGGCGGTGCGCGTCCGCGCTGATGGCCTTGGATTCGTCGTGGGTGTGGTCGAGGTGCATGTCGTTTCCCTCCGGTTAGTTAGTCATTGGGTGGGTGGGATAGTGCGTGGGTTGTGGTGGGTGGGAGGGTGGGGTGCTGCGCGGGGGCTTCCCCAGTCCCGCCCTTTCCCGTAACCAGGGGCGCTGCGCCCCCTGGACCCCAGCCCTCGCCGATGTCCCGTGCGGGTGGGACTGTCCGCCGCCGATCGCGCTGCGCGCTCGTCCTCAAACGCCGGACGGGCTGAATAGTTGCCGGTGCCGCAGGGTTCCTGGCCCGCCCGGAGGGGCCAACCACCCCCACGGCCAGGGACGCAGCCCCTACGACGCAAACAACCGCACCCCCCACCCCGCATGCCCCTCCGCCCCCACCTCGAGCA
>NZ_JNXT01000052.1 GCF_000716675.1 Streptomyces alboflavus | reverse complement strand
GCTTCTGTGCGCGCAGCGCTGAAGGGGCGGGGGGGTGGGGAGATCAGCCGGTCCGGCGTCGAGGCCGGGCGCGCAGCGCCGAAAGGGCGGGTGGGTGGGGAAAACAGCCCGTCCGGCGCTTGAGGACGAGCGCGCAGCGCGATCGGGGGCCACCCCGGCCCAGGGGCACCGTGAAGGAGGACCCCGGCCCACGGGCACCGTGAAGGGGACCCCCGGCCCACGGGCACCGTGAAGGGCACCCCCGGCCCCGGGGGCGGCCCGCGTCCTCAGCCCGGCCGGAGGCCTACGCCGCGGACATCACCCGCTCCAGGCCGTCGAAGTCCTCCACGCACTTCCCGCAGCCCAGCGCCACGCTGTCCAGCGGATCGTCGGCGACGAAGACGGGGATGCCGGTGGCGGAGGCGAGGCGGAGGTCCAGGCCGGGGAGGAGCGCGCCGCCGCCGGTGAGGACGATGCCGTGCTCCATGACGTCGCCGGACAGCTCCGGCGGGCACTCCTCCAGAGTGGCGCGCACGGCCGCGATGATCGCCTCGACCGGCTCGTCGAGCGCGGCCCGCACCTCCCGCACGGTCAGCTCCACCGTCTTGGGCAGCCCCCCGACCTTCTCCCGCCCCCGCACGGTGAACGTCCGCATCTCGAAGGCGTCCTCGCCCGGCACGGGCCACGCCGACCCGATGGCCACCTTGACGTCCTCGGCGGTGCGCTCGCCGACGAGGAGCGAGTGCTCCCGGCGTACGTAGTCCGTGATGGCCGTGTCGAGCCGGTCCCCGCCGACCCGCAGGGACTGCGCCGTCACGATCCCGCCGAGGGAGATGACGGCGACCTCGGAGGTGCCCCCGCCGATGTCCACGATCATCGACCCGCGCGGCTCGGCCACCGGCAGGCCGGCCCCGATCGCCGCCGCCATCGGCTCCTCGACGAGGTGCACGGCGCGCGCGCCAGCCCGCTGCGAGGCGTGCACGATGGCGCGCCGCTCGACCTGCGTGACGCCGCTCGGCACGCAGATCACCATGCGCGTACGCGGCCTGCGCCCGGGCACGGCCTTGCGCACGAAGTGCCGGATCATCTCCTCGGCGGCTTCGAAGTCGCTGATCACGCCGTCCTTGAGGGGCCGGATCGCGGTGATGGAGCCCGGGGTGCGCCCGATGGTCTCCTTGGCCTCCGTCCCGACGGCCAGCGCGTGGCGCGCGCCCGCCTTGACGGCGACCACGGACGGCTCGTTGAGCACGATGCCCTGACCGCGTACGTAGAGAAGGGTGTTGGCCGTGCCGAGGTCGATGCCTATGTCCATGATCGCCAAGTTTGCCCGGCGGGAAGGGGACACGGAGGGACCAAGGTCCCGAATCGGACGGGCCGAAGGTCCTGAGGGGCCCGGGCGCCCCCGCGGAGCCCGTGCGGGACCGGTCCCGACGGCCGCTGTCAGCACTCCTCCGTAGACTGGCGTACGTGAGCGACCTCCCTCCGAACGACAGCCAGCGCGACGACGACGAGTTCGACCGACTCGTCGGGGCCGAGACCGAGCGCGATCCCGACCTCGCCGTCATCGAGGCGGGCAGCCGCACCCTGCGCACCCAGGCGGGCCCGCCCGAGAGCGACGTCCCGGCCCGCCCCGCCGACCCCGAGGTCGACAGGGCCCTGCGCGAGGTCGAGCAGGAGCTCATGGCCCGCTGGCCCGAGACCAAGCTGGACCCGTCCCTGCGGCGCATCGCCCTGCTCATGGACGTCCTCGGCGAGCCCCAGCGGGCGTACCCCTCGATCCACATCACGGGGACGAACGGCAAGACGTCCACGGCCCGCATGATCGAGGCCCTCCTCGGCGCCTTCGAACTGCGCACCGGGCGGTATACGTCCCCCCACGTCCAGTCGATCACCGAGCGCATCAGCCTGGACGGCGCCCCCATCAGCGCCGAGCGCTTCATCGAGGCGTACGAGGACATCAAGCCGTACGTGGAGATGGTCGACGCCAAGGAGGAGCACCGGCTCTCCTTCTTCGAGGTCATGACCGGCATGGCGTACGCCGCTTTCGCGGACGCCCCCGTGGACGTCGCCGTCGTCGAGGTCGGCATGGGCGGCACCTGGGACGCGACGAACGTCATCGACGCCTCCGTCGCCGTCGTCACCCCCATCGACCTGGACCACACCGACCGCCTCGGCACCACGGCCGCCGAGATCGCCGTCGAGAAGTCCGGCATCATCAAGCCCGACGCCACGGTCATCATGGCCCAGCAGCCCGTCGAGGCCGCCCAGGTGCTCCTGAAGAAGGCCGTCGAGGTGGACGCGACGGTCGCCCGCGCGGGCCTGGAGTTCGGCGTCGTGAACCGCCAGATCGCCGTCGGCGGCCAGCTGCTCACCCTGCGCGGCCTCGGCGGGGAGTACGAAGAGGTGTTCCTGCCCCTGCACGGCGAGCACCAGGCGCACAACGCCGCGGTGGCCCTCGCCGCCGTGGAGGCGTTCTTCGGTATCGGCGCCCAGCACGCCCGCCCGCTGGACATCGAGACCGTCCGCAAGGCCTTCACCACGGTCTCCTCGCCCGGCCGCCTCGAAGTCGTCCGGCGCTCGCCCACCGTCGTCCTGGACGCCGCGCACAACCCGGCGGGCGCCCGTGCCGCGGCCGGGGCCATCGGCGAGGTCTTCGACTTCAGCCGCCTCATCGGCGTGGTCGGCGTCAGCGACGGCAAGAACGCCCGCGGCATCCTGGAGGCCTTCGAGCCGATCTTCGCCGAGGTCGTCATCACCCAGAACTCCAGCCACCGCGCCCAGGACGTCGACGAGCTCGCCGGGCTCGCCGTCGAGGTCTTCGGCGAGGACCGGGTGCAGGTCGAGCCGCGCCTCCCGGACGCCCTGGAGGCCGCGATCACCCTCGCCGAGGAGGAGGGGGAGTTCGCCGGCGGCGGCGTCCTCGTCACCGGCTCCGTCATCACCGTCGGCGAGGCCCGACTGCTCCTGGGGAGGGGCTGACAGCTGTGCGTACGCTCTGTTCGTCGACGCTGATCGGCGAGTTCTTCGTCATCGGTTTCGCCGGTCTCGTCGCCATGAAGGACCCGGACCTGGAGATGAGCACGGTCTGGACGGTCTGCGGCATCGCCATGGGCCTTTCCGTGCTGCTGTGCGGCATGGTCACCCGGCCAGGTGGCGTCCAGCTCGGCTGGGCCCTGCAGATCGCGCTGATCGCCAGCGGCGTCGTGGTCCCGATGATGTTCTTCATGGGCGCGATGTTCGCCGCCCTGTGGTGGGCGTCCGTGCACTTCGGCCGCAAGATCGACGAGGCGAAGGCGCGGTTCGCCGCGCTGGCCGAGCAGGGTGAGGCCGCCGGGGGCTGAGCGGGCCCCGGCGCCCCCCTGATCGCGCTGCGCGCTCGTCCTCAATCGCCGGACGGGCTTTTCCCGCCCGTCCTTCCTTCGGCTCGGTCTCGGCTCGCGCACCCGATGGCCACCCTCTGTAGCCGCCCCGGTATCGTGCGGGCCATCCCACGTGACGTCATGAACACCTCTTGGAGCCGCACACCATGAGCGAGCGCACTCTCGTCCTCCTCAAGCCGGACGCCGTCCGCCGAGGCCTGATCGGCGAGATCATCGGCCGCATCGAGCGCAAGGCGGGCTGGACCATCTCCGCGCTCGAACTGCGCTCGCTCGACCAGGCGACGCTGGAGCAGCACTACGGCGAGCACCAGGGCAAGCCGTTCTACGAGCCGCTGGTCGCCTTCATGTCCTCCGGCCCCGTCGTCGCCCTCGTGGTCGAGGGCGAGCGGGTCATCGAGGGCGTGCGCGCCCTCGCCGGGCCCACCGACCCGATCGCCGCCGCCCCCGGCTCCATCCGCGGCGACTTCGGCGTGATCGTGCGCGAGAACCTGATCCACGCCTCCGACTCCGCGGAGTCCGCCGAGCGCGAGCTGAAGATCTTCTTCCCGGCCGCCGTCTGAGCGGTCGCGGAAGGCGCCGCGCGAGCGGCCGCCGACGGTGTCAGGAATCCCCCGGTACTCCATCGGGATTCCTTGACGCGGCCGTGGACACGCGGCCGACAAAACAGCTTCTGACGGGCCAGGAGCAAGCGAGGGACGGCCGGAGAAATCCGGCCGTCCCTTGGCATATGCGGCCCGATCGGGGGAACCCGTCCCCCCGATGGCACGTCTCCAGAAGCGGGGCGGCTCATCATCTGCTGACAATGGCGCAGACCCTCGCGCCGTGTCCGTGCGGGCGAGACTACGATGGAAGCCTCCACGCCACTCAGCACCCACCTCGCCTACCTAACAAGCCATCACACGCTCCACTAGGGAAGGCCAGACGCATCCTCATGGGGAACAACATGTCGTTCATCGGCCGTGACATGGCTGTCGACCTCGGGACCGCCAACACGCTGGTGTACGTCAGGGGTCGGGGGATCGTGCTCAACGAACCGTCCGTCGTCGCGATCAACACCAACACCGGCGGCATCCTCGCGGTCGGCGCCGAAGCGAAGAAGATGATCGGGCGCACGCCCGGCAACATCGTCGCCGTGCGCCCGCTGAAGGACGGCGTCATCGCCGACTTCGAGATCACCGAGCGGATGCTGCGCTACTTCATCCTGAAGATCCACAAGCGCCGCTATCTGGCCCGCCCGCGCGTCGTGGTCTGTGTGCCCTCCGGCATCACCGGCGTCGAGCGCCGCGCGGTCATCGAGGCCTCCTCGCAGGCCGGCGCCCGCCAGGTGCACATCATCGAGGAGCCCATGGCCGCGGCCATCGGCTCCGGTCTGCCGGTCCACGAGGCCACCGGCAACATGGTGGTCGACATCGGCGGCGGCACCACCGAGGTCGCCGTCATCTCCCTCGGCGGAATCGTCACGGCACAGTCCATCCGGGTGGCCGGCGACGAGCTGGACAACGCGATCATCCAGCACATCAAGAAGGAGTACTCCCTCCTCCTCGGCGAGCGCACCGCCGAGCAGATCAAGATCACCATCGGCTCCGCGTACGACATGGACGCCGACGAGCACACCGAGATCCGCGGCCGCGACCTGGTCTCCGGCCTGCCCAAGACCGTCGTCATCTCCGCCGCCGAGGTCCGCAAGGCCATCGAGGAGCCCGTCAACGCCATCGTCGACGCGGTCAAGACGACCCTCGACAAGTGCCCGCCCGAGCTCTCCGGCGACGTCATGGACCGCGGCATCGTCCTGACCGGCGGCGGCGCCCTGCTCCGCGGCCTCGACGAGCGCCTGCGCCGCGAGACCGGCATGCCTATCCACATCGCCGAGGACCCGCTGGACAGCGTGGCACTCGGCTCCGGCAAGTGTGTCGAGGAGTTCGAGGCCCTCCAGCAGGTCCTCGACGCCCAGCCGCGCAGATGATGTGACACGACGATGTCCGCCGTACGAGTGCCTGCCACCTCGTGCGGCGGATCGTTGATATAGACGCAACACTGAGAGAACCCACAATTCCGCGAGCACTCGCCTGCTCGCGGTTTCATAGATTTCTGTTCAGTGATCTCTGTTCAGTGGACTTCCGCCCTGTTCAGTAGATCTCCGACGATTCCTACTTGAGGAAGGCACGGCCGCCGCACGTGAGGGACACACGAGAGAGCCGGCTGCTCCTGGTGCTGCTGATCGCCATCGCGTTCGCTCTGATCACGGTGGACATCCGCGGCGGCGAGGACTCGCCGGTCGACGGTGCCCGCCAGGCCGCCGCCACGGTCTTCGGCCCCGTCGAGGACGGCATGTCCTCCGCCGTAGACCCGATCGGCAACGCCATCGGAGCGGTCCGCGACTCCGGCGACCGGCACGACCGCATCGCCGAACTGGAGCGCCAGAACGCCGCGTTGAAGGCCAAACTCGGCAGCGACGACCGCAACCGCAGCCGCGTCGCCCAGCTCGACTCGATGCTGAAGAAGGCCGGCGCCGGACAGTACGGCATCAAGGGCGCGGAGGTCATCGGCATAGGAGCGGCCCAGGGCTTCTCCTGGACCGTCACCATCGACGCCGGCGCGCGCGACGGCCTGAAGCGCGACATGACGGTGCTCAACGGCGACGGCCTGGTCGGCCGCGTCACCACCGTCGGCCCCTCCACCGCCACCGTGCTGCTCGCCAACGACCCCGACTTCACCGTCGGCACCCGCATGGAGAAGACCGACGAGCTCGGCTTCGCCTCCGGCCAGGGCGACCGCCCGCTCCGGGTCCAGCTCCTCAACGGCAAGGCCAAGGTCAAGAAGGGCGACCGCCTGGTGACCTTCGGCTCCCAGGCCGACAAGCCGTTCGTGCCGGGCGTCCCCGTCGGCGAGGTCGTCCGCGTCGACCCCTCCGGCGGCGACCTCACCCGCAACGTCTTCGTCCGCCCCTACGTCGGCTTCACCAAGCTCGACGTCGTCGGCGTCGTCGTCGAGGCCCCCCGCGAGGACCCCCGCGACACGGTCCTGCCGCCCAAGCCCGCCAAGCCGAAACCCGCGCCCACGGTGACGGTCACGGCCACGCCGTCCGGGGACGCCCCGGCCGACGGCGCAGACAACGGCAACGAGCAGTAGGAGCACTGACACCCCCATGCGCTTCAACCGGATCCTGCTCTCCAGCACCCTCGTCGTCGTCGCCCTCGTCATCCAGGTCAGCGTCCTCGCCCGGCTCCAGCTGCCCGGCGCCGTGCCCGACCTGGTGCTGCTCACCGTCCTCGCCCTGGCCCTCGTCTACGGCCACACCGGCGGCGCCCTCATCGGCTTCGGCGCGGGCCTGCTCACCGACCTCGCCCCGCCCGCCGACCACGCCGCCGGGCGCTACGCCCTGGTCCTGTGCGTCATCGGCTATCTGGCAGGCCTCGCCAAGCCCGAGACCGGCCGCCTTCGCTCGGCCAGCGGCCCGCTCGTCGTCGTGGTCAGTTCCGCCGTCGGCTCCACGCTCCTGTACGCGGGCGTCGGCGCCCTCGTCGGCGACGACGCGGCCCGCCATGTGGGCCTCGGCGGACTGCTCTTCACGGCCGCGCTGTACGACCTGCTGCTCGCGCCGTTCACCATCCCGCTGATCATCGCGCTCGCCCGGCGCGCCGAGAACGACCCGCTCGGCGAGACCGGCGCCAACGCCAAGGCCGCCGACGTCTCCTCCGGCTGGCTCTCCTCCGGCACCGGCCTGAGCATCGGCAACCAGCGCGGCAGCGGACTGCGCATGAAGGCGGCCAAGGCCCGGGTGGCCCGCGCCGGACGCATCAAGGGGGTCAAGCGCCTGTGAGCGCAAGCACACCGACGTACGGAAGGGACGCGAGCGGCGCGAAGGGAGGGGTGCGGCAGTGACCAATATTCCGGAGACCGGGCGCACCCCGCGCGTCCAGGTCCGCCTCGTCATCATTCAGATCCTCGTCGTCTCACTGCTCCTCACCCTCGGCGGCCGCCTGTGGTACCTCCAGGTCCGCAACGGCGCCGAGTACGCCGAGGAGGCCTCCGGCAACCACGTCCAGCAGGTCGTCCAGCCCGCCGTGCGCGGCGCGATCCTCGACGCCCGCGGCGTGCCCATCGCCGACAACCAGACCCGCCTCGTCGTCTCCGCGTCCCGCACGGACCTGATGAAGATGAAGGACGACGGCAAGGGCGTCCTCGACAAGCTCGCCGGGGTCCTCGACATGGCCCCCAAGGACGTCGCCGACAAGGTCCGCCTCTGCGACTCCAAGACGCCCCAGCCCTGCTGGAACGGCTCGCCCTACCAGCCCATCCCGATCACCGACGAGGCCACGCCCAAGCAGGCCCTGCAGATCCGGGAGCGCTCCGAGGACTTCCCCGGCATCACCGCCGAGCCCACCGCCGTGCGCCGCTACCCCGCGCCCGGCAAGTCCAACACCGCGCAGGTCCTCGGCTACCTCTCGCCCGTCACCGACGACGAGATCAACAAGGCCAAGGACAGCGACTCGCCCTATCTGCGCTCCGACCAGGTCGGCCGCTCCGGTCTTGAGCGCACCTACGACAAGCAGCTGCGCGGCAAGGCCGGCGTCACCCGCTACGAGGTCGACAACCTCGGCCGGGTGATAGGGAAGGCCGACTCCGACCGGGCCCAGCCCGGCTCGAACGTCGTCACCAGCATCGACGCGCGGGTCCAGGCCGTGTCCGAGTACTGGCTGAACGACGCGATGAAGAAGGCCCGCGACGAGTTCGACGACAACACCGGCGAGAACTACAAGGCCGACGCGGGCGCCGTCGTCGTCATGGAGAACAAGACCGGCCGCATCGTCTCCATGGCCTCCAACCCCAACTACGACCCGAACGCCTGGGTCGGCGGCATCTCCGGCAAGGACTACGCCCGCCTCACCGGCAAGAAGTCCAACTACCCGCTGCTCAACCGGGCCATCCAGGGCCAGGCCGCACCCGGCTCGATCTTCAAGGTCATCCCGACCACCGCCGCCGTCAACGCGGGCTACGAGTTCAACGGCCGCTACCCCTGCCCCAGCTCGTACTCGATCGGCGGCCAGGTCTTCAAGAACTTCGAGTCCCAGGGCCACGGCTCCATCTCCCTCGGCCAGGCCCTGGAGGTGTCCTGCGACACCGTCTACTACAAGCTGTCGCACGACGAGTGGCGCAAGGACGGCGGCAACAAGCCGAAGAAGGACCCCAAGGACTGGTTCTACAAGACCGCCCACCAGTTCGGCCTCGGCAAGGAGACCGGCGTCGACCTGCCCAACGAGGTCACAGGACGCGTCCCCGACCGCCAGTGGAAGAAGGACTACTGGAAGGCCAACAAGGACGCCTGGTGCAAGCAGGGAAAGAAGGGCGGCGAGTACGCCGAGCAGATCGCGTACGAGAACTGCCTCGAAGGCATGAAGATGCGCGCCGGTGACTCCGTCAACTACTCCATCGGCCAGGGCGACACCCTCGTCACGCCGATCCAGATGGCCACCATCTACTCGGCCATCGCCAACGGCGGCACCATGTACAACCCCACCGTCGGCAAGGCGATCATCAGCGCCGACGGCAAGCACGTCGAGGAGATCAAGCCCAAGTCCCACGGCAAGCTCCCCATGGACGCGGCGCTGCGCAAGGACATAGACGGTGCCCTCGCGGACGTCGCGACCAAGGGCACCGCCGCCTGGCGCTTCGGCGGCTGGCCCCAGGACAAGATCCCGATGCACGCCAAGACGGGTACCGCCGAGGTCTACGGCAAGCAGACGACGTCGTGGTTCGCCACGTACACCAAGGACTACTCGATCGTGATGACGATCTCCCAGGGCGGCACCGGCTCCGGCGCCTCCGGGCCCGCCGTCCGCAAGATCTACGACGCCATCTACGGCCTGGACGACAGCGGCAAGCAGGACCTGAAGAAGGCCCTGCTGCCCGAGCCGCAGAAGTCCCTGCCCAAGATCGAGGCCGACGGCTCCATCGACGCCCCGAAGATCAAGCCGTTCAAGCCGGGGAAGCCGAAGCCGCCACAGGAGCAGACCCAACTGGCCGGACCCCCGGCCACCGGGAGGCGTGACTAGCTGATGACCGGCACCGGTGGCTTCTCCGTCTCGGGCTACGGCCCCGAGCGCTCCACGCTGTCCCGCCTCCTGGCCCGCGACTCGATACTGCGCAGGCTCGACTGGGTGATGCTGCTCGCCGCCCTCGCGCTCTCCGTGATCGGCTCCGCGCTCGTCTACTCCGCGACCCGCAACCGCACGGAACTCGTCGGCGACGACCCGTACTCCTTCCTGATCAAGCACGTCGTGAACATCGGCATCGGCCTCGCCCTGATGATCGCCACGGTCTGGCTCGGCCACCGCAACCTGCGCACGGCCGTGCCGATCCTCTACGGCGTCTCGGTCTTCCTGATCCTGCTGGTCCTCACCCCGCTCGGCGCCACCATCAACGGCGCCCACGCGTGGATCGTCATCGCGGGCCAGTCGCTCCAGCCCTCCGAGTTCTGCAAGATCACCATCATCCTGGGCATGGCGATGATGCTCGCCGCCCGCGTCGACGCGGGCGACAAGGAGCACCCCGACCACCGCACCGTCGTCCAGGCCCTCGGCCTCGCCGCCGTCCCGATCCTGATCATCATGCTGATGCCCGACCTCGGCTCGGTCATGGTCATAGTGATGATCGTGCTCGGCGTCCTGCTCGCCTCCGGCGCCTCCAACCGCTGGATCTTCGGCCTGATCGGCGCGGGCGCGCTCGGCGGCGTCGCCATATGGCAACTGCACGTCCTCGACGACTACCAGATCGCCCGGTTCGCCGCCTTCGCCAACCCCGCGCTCGACCCGGCGGGCGTCGGCTACAACACCAACCAGGCCCGCATCGCCATCGGCTCCGGCGGCCTCACCGGCACCGGCCTCACCAACGGCACCCAGACCACCGGCCAGTTCGTGCCCGAACAGCAGACGGACTTCGTCTTCACCGTCGCGGGCGAGGAACTGGGCTTCGTCGGCGCGGGCGCCATCCTGCTGCTCCTCGGCGTCGTCCTCTGGCGCGCCTGCCGCATCGCCCGCGAGACGACCGAGCTGTACGGCACGGTCGTCGCCGCCGGGATCATCGCCTGGTTCGCCTTCCAGGCCTTCGAGAACATCGGCATGACGCTCGGCATCATGCCGGTCGCCGGTCTGCCCCTGCCGTTCGTGTCGTACGGCGGCACCTCCATGTTCGCGGTCTGGCTGGCCGTGGGCCTGCTCCAGTCGATCAAGGTGGAACGACCGCTGTCGGCCTAGCGGCCGGGGTCTGCCCAAGTCGGCCGATCGCGTCTAGATTCGGTTCATGGCGGACACGAAGCGCGAACGCGAGATCGAGCGGAAGTACGACGCCGAAGCCCCCGGCGGGCTCCCCGACCTCAGGGGGGTCGCCGGGGTGGCCGACGTCATCGACAAAGGCGTCGCCGACCTGGACGCGGTGTACTACGACACCGCCGACCAGCGCCTCGCCACGGCCTCCGTCACCCTGCGCCGCCGCACCGGCGGCCACGACGCGGGCTGGCACCTGAAACTGCCCGTCCCCGAGATCGAGGGCGCCCGCGACGAGGTCCACGCCCCCCTGTCGGACGACGTGCCCCGTGCCCTGATCGGCCTGGTCCGCTCCCGCGTCCGCGAGGCCGACCTCGTCCCCGTCGTCCGCCTCCGCTCGGCCCGCGACCTGCGCCACCTCGTCGACGCCGACGGCACCCTCCTCGCCGAGGTCAGCGTCGACGGCGTCCGCGCGGCCCGCCTCGACGGCACCACGGCCACGACGGCCTGGACGGAGATCGAGGTGGAGCTGGCCCCGAACGGCGACCCCCACCTCCTGGACAAGGTGGAGAAGAAGCTCCGCAAGGCGGGGGTGCGCCGGTCGACGTCCGTGTCGAAACTTGCACGGGCCCTGGCCGAGACGGGATCCGCACCGGAGGCAGCCGCTGTCGGCGACGGTCCCGGCGAGCTGCCCGGGCCCACGCTGAAGCCCGACACGGCGGGCGCCCAGGTCCTCGCCTACCTCCGCGAGCAGCGCGACGCCCTGGTCGACCTCGACCCCGCGGTCCGCCAGGACCTCCCCGACTCCGTCCACCAGATGCGCGTGGCGACCCGCAGGACCCGCAGCGCCTTCAAGACGTACGGCAAGATCCTCGACCGCGCGGTCACCGACCCGATCGGCGAGGAGCTGAAGTGGCTGGCCGGGGAGCTGGGCGTGGACCGCGACCGCGAGGTCCTCACGGAGCGCCTCACGGAGGCCATCGCGGCGGTCCCGAGGACCCTCCTCCTCGGCCCCGTCCGCGGCCGCCTGAAGATCTGGAAGGTCGCGGGCCGCGCGGGCTCACGCCGCAAGACGGTCGCCGTCCTGGACAGCAAGCGCTACCTCGCGCTCCTCGACGGCCTGGACGCCCTCCTGGCCGACCCCCCGCTCCGCAAGGCCGCACGGACCCCCGCGGCCCAGGCCCTGCCGGCGGCGGTCCTGAAGGACTACGACCGCCTGGCGACCCGCGTGGACCACGCCCTGGCACTGGACCCGGGCACGGACAGGGACCTGGCGCTGCACGAGGCCCGCAAGGCCGCGAAGCGCGCCCGGTACGCGGGCGAGGCGGCGACCCCGGCCCTCGGCAAGCCGGCGGCCACCTTCGCCAAGCGGATGAAGGCCGTGCAGAAGGTCCTCGGCGACCACCAGGACTCGGTCGTGGCCCGCGAGGCCCTGCGCGACCTGGCGATCCAGGCGCACGCGGCGGGGGAGTCCGCGTTCGTGTGGGGGCTGCTGTACGGCCGCGAGGAGGCGGCAGCGGCGGCACGGGAACGGGATCTTGTGGGCGTGTGGGAGCGCGCGTCGCGGCCGAAGGCACGGGCGGCGCTCGGCGGCTAGGGCCGGTCCGATGGGTCGGCGCGGGGGTCGGCCGTTGGAGGTACGGGGCGGGGCCCGGGCCACGTTAGGCTTGAGGGTCACCCCTGTCAGCTCACGAAGGTCCAGCGATGTCTGTCGAGTCGGTTTTCCCGCAGCTCGAAGCCCTGCTCCCGCATGTGCAGAAGCCGATCCAGTACGTGGGCGGTGAGCTCAACTCCACCGTCAAGCCCTGGGACGACTGCGACGTCCGCTGGGCCCTCATGTACCCGGACGCGTACGAGGTCGGCCTGCCCAACCAGGGCGTCATGATCCTCTACGAGGTCCTGAACGAGCGTGACGGCGTCCTCGCCGAGCGCACGTACAGCGTCTGGCCGGACCTCGAAGAGCTGATGCGCGAGCACAAGGTCCCGCAGTTCACGGTGGACAGCCACCGCCCCGTGGGCGCCTTCGACGTGTTCGGCCTGTCCTTCTCCACGGAGCTGGGCTACACGAACATGCTGACCGCCCTGGACCTCGCGGGCATCCCGCTGGAGTCCAAGGACCGCACCGTCGACGACCCGATCGTCCTCGCGGGCGGCCACGCCGCGTTCAACCCCGAGCCGATCGCCGACTTCATCGACGCGGCGGTCATCGGCGACGGCGAGCAGGCCGTGCTCGACATGACGGAGATCATCCGCGCCTGGAAGGCCGAGGGCCGGCCCGGTGGCCGCGAGGAGGTCCTGTTCCGCCTCGCGCGCACCGGCAGCGTCTACATCCCGGCGTTCTACGACGTGGAGTACCTGCCGGACGGCCGCATCGGCCGTGTCGTACCGAACAAGTCCGGTGTCCCGTGGCGCGTGTCCAAGCACACCGTCATGGACCTCGACGAGTGGCCCTACCCCAAGCAGCCCCTGGTGCCGCTCGCCGAGACGGTGCACGAGCGCATGTCCGTGGAGATCTTCCGCGGCTGCACGCGCGGCTGCCGCTTCTGCCAGGCGGGCATGATCACCCGCCCGGTGCGCGAGCGCTCCATCACGGGCATCGGCGAGATGGTCGAGAAGGGGCTGAAGGCGACCGGCTTCGAGGAGGTCGGCCTGCTCTCGCTGTCCTCCGCCGACCACACGGAGATCGCCGACGTCGCCAAGGGCCTCGCCGACCGGTACGAGGAGGACAAGATCGGCCTGTCCCTCCCCTCCACCCGCGTGGACGCCTTCAACGTCGACCTCGCCAACGAGCTGACCCGCAACGGCCGCCGCTCCGGCCTCACCTTCGCCCCCGAGGGCGGCAGTGAGCGCATGCGCAAGGTCATCAACAAGATGGTCAGCGAAGAGGACCTGATCCGCACCGTCGCCACCGCCTACGGCAACGGCTGGCGCCAGGTGAAGCTGTACTTCATGTGCGGCCTGCCCACCGAGACCGACGAGGACGTCCTGCAGATCGCCGACATGGCGATGAACGTCATCCAGAAGGGCCGCGAGGTCTCCGGCTCCAACGACATCCGCTGCACGGTCTCCATCGGCGGCTTCGTGCCCAAGCCGCACACGCCCTTCCAGTGGGCCCCGCAGCTCTCCGCCGCGGAGACCGACGCCCGCCTGGAGAAGCTCCGCGACAAGATCCGCGGCGACAAGAAGTACGGCCGCTCCATCGGCTTCCGCTACCACGACGGCAAGCCCGGCATCGTCGAGGGCCTGCTCTCCCGCGGCGACCGCCGCCTCGCCGCCGTCATCCGCGCCGTCTACGAGGACGGCGGCCGCTTCGACGGCTGGCGCGAGCACTTCAGCTACGAACGCTGGATGCGCTGCGCCGACAAGACGCTGCCCGAGGTGGGCCTCGACGTCGACTGGTACACCACCCGTGAGCGCACCTACGAAGAGGTGCTGCCCTGGGACCACCTGGACTCCGGCCTCGACAAGGACTGGCTCTGGGAGGACTGGCAGGACGCGCTCGACGAGACCGAGGTCGACGACTGCCGCTGGACGCCGTGCTTCGACTGCGGCGTGTGCCCGGCCATGCAGACGGAGATCCAAGTGGGGCCGACGGGCAAGAAGTTGCTGCCGCTCTCGGTGAAGACGCCCGCCGTGAAGTGAGACCCACGGGCGCCGTGGGCGCGGCGCGGGACGCTGGCTAAAGTCATCTCATAACCGCTGGTTGGAGGGCCGGTCGGCGGTTGTGGGAGAGGTCGGCGTCCTGGGGAGGGCCTGCGCGTGATGAGTCGTCGCTCAAGTGGTCTTGTCGGTGTCTGGGCCGAGGTCCAGCGGCAGCAGCAACGCCAGCTGGAGGCCGACGCGCGCAGGCGCCGGGAACACGAGCGGCAGGCCCGTGCCGAGCAGCGCCGGATGGAGCGGGACTACCGCGAGTACCGCCAGGCGGAGGCCCGCCGCCGCACCCAGGAACTCGACGCCCGCGTGGAGGCCCTGCAAGGGCTGTTAGCGGCAGGATGCCGTGCCCCCGCCTTCCGCGCCGAGGTCCTGACGCGGACCGAGGACGTGCTGCCGTTCTCGCCCGGACAGCTCGCGGTGCCGGTGCCCATGCCGGACCCGAACCTCTATCAGGCACAAGGCGGTTGGATGGCCGGCCGCCGCGCCCAGGCGCAGGCGGAGGCGCGGGCCCGCTATGAACACGACTGGCGGGCGGCGCAGGCCGCGGAGGCCCAGCGGCAGCGCCAACTGGCGGAGCTGCGGCGCCAGTACGACGCGTGGGTCACCGGCCACCTGGTGGAGGTGCGCCGCCACAACGCGGGCATCGCCGAGGTCGCCGCGGGCGTCAGGAGCGGCGACGCGGAGGCCGTCGTCGAGTACTTCACGGCCGCCCTGTACGCCTCGACGGCCTGGCCCGAGGGCTTTCCCCGGCAGGTCGCGGCCGCCTACGACCCGGCCTCGCGCCAGCTGGTCCTCGACTGGGAACTCCCCGGCCAGGACGTCGTCCCCGAGGCGAAGTCGGTGCGCTATCTGATCAACGCCGACGAGGACAAGGAAGCCCCGCGCCCGGTGACCCAGCGCCGGGCGCTGTACCGGGGCGTCATCGCCCAGTGCGTGCTCCTGGTGCTGCACGACCTGTTCGCGGCCGACCAGCACGGCGCCCTGGAGTCCGTGGCGCTGAACGGGTTCGTCGACGACCACGATCCGGCGACGGGCGTGCGGACCCACATCGTCCTCGCCTCGGTCATGGCATCGCGCGCCCCCTTCGCCGACCTCCGCCTGGAGCAGGTGGACCCGGTCAGCTGCCTGGTCGAAGGACTCAGGGGCCAGTTGGCGGCGCGGCCCGACCAGCTCTCGCCGGTGCGGCCCGTGCGCAGGCCGGACGACGTGGGCCAGCACATCGCGAGCCACGGCGGCGCCGGGGCGGGCGACGAGCCGGACCTGCGGGAGATGGACCCGATCGTGTTCGAGTCCCTGGTCGCCGAGCTGTTCCGGGCCATGGGCATGCAGGCCGTGATGACACAGCGCTCGAACGACGGCGGTGTGGACGTCGACGCCCTCGACCCCACCCCGATCCGCGGCGGCAAGATCGTCGTCCAGGTGAAGCGCTACCGCAACACCGTCCCGCCGACCGCCGTCCGCGACCTGTACGGCACCGTGCAGGACTGCGGCGCCAACAAGGGCGTCCTGGTCACCACCTCGGGCTTCGGCCCCGGCTCGTACACCTTCGCCAACGGCAAGCCGCTGGAGCTGATATCGGGCCCGGAGCTGGTCGACCTGCTGCACCGGCACGGGCTCTCCGGCCGTCTCGGAGACCGCGCGAGCGCGGCGCCCGCGCCCGCCCCGGCGCCCGCGCCCCGACAAGGCGACGTCGGCGACTACAACATCCTCGGCATGTCCTGGTCCGGCGGTGTCGCCGTGGACGTCTGCGCGCTGGTCTGCGCGGGCAACCGGGTCCTGAGCGACGACCACTTCGTGTTCTTCAACAACTCCCGGACGCCGGACGGTTCGGTGCGCGCGGAGTCCGCGAGCCCGCCGGACAAGGCCGCGCTGCGGGTCGCCTTCGAGTCCCTGCCCGCGGCCGCCGACCGGCTCGCGCTCGTCGCCGCGGTCGACCCCGAGGCCAACCCGCACGCGGACCTCTCGGGCTTCACCGACGCCCGCATCCGACTGCTCGACCCGTCCCTCACCGAGCTCGGCACGCTCGACGTCTCCGAGGGCCGCGCGGGCGAGACCGCCCTGGTCCTCGGCTCGTTCCGGCGCAGAGCGGGCGGCGACTGGGACTTCGTGCTCGGCGGCAAGGGCTACACCGGCGGCCTGGAGCAGCTCCTGCCGGACTACGGCATCGCCGTCGAGTAGACCGGGCGCCCGAGCCGGCCACCGAAATCGGGAGCCGCGTCGGCCCCGCGTGCGTCTAGCACCACATGGACCTGGAGAAACGGCCCGCGACACCTCCCGTGGAACGGGCCGCGCAGCACCCGGCGGCCCCCGCGCCGCAGCCCGCACCGAGACAGCCTCCCGCGCAGGCGGAGGGCTGTCTCGTGGTCGCCATCAGGCTGCCGGTGCGGATCGTGGCGCTCGTCGTCGTGCTGCCGGTGCGCCTGGTGTGGGACGCGCTCGTGGTCGCCGGGCGGTTCCTGCTCGACACCGCGCTGCGGCCCGGCGGCCGCGCGCTCGCCTGGCTGGGGCGCACCCTCGTGCTGCGGCCCCTCGGCGCGGTGTGGACGTACGTCCTCGCCCCGGTCGGCCGAGGTCTCGCGGCGGCCGGTCTGTTCCTCGGCAAGTGCCTGTTCGTCTGGCCCTGGGCGGGCCTGTGGCGGTACCTGGTCGTGCCGGTCGGCCGCGGGCTCGGCTGGCTCCTGCACATGCTGCTCGTCGTACCCGCGGTGTGGCTGTACCGGTACGTCCTGACGCCCGTCGGGCACGCGCTCGCCTGGGCCGCGCGGGGTGTCGGTGCCGGGGCGTCGGCGGTCGGGCGCGGGGTGCGGTGGCTGCTGCGGACGCTGTTCGTGGTGCCCGCCGTGTGGACGTACGCCCGGGTGCTCATGCCGATCGGGCACGGCATCGCCTGGGTGGCGCTCGGGGTCGCCGCCGGGGTCGTGTGGCTCGCGCGGGTCGTGGGGGCCGGTGTCATGTGGCTGCTGCGGGGCATCGGGTTCGTCCTCTGGACGCTGCTGCGGTGGCTCTTCGTGGTGCCGGCCGTGGCGGTGTGGCGGTGGGTGCTCGCGCCGGTCGGGCGGGGCGTCGCCGTCGTGGGGCGCGAGATCGGGGACGCGCTCGGGCACGCGTGGCGGGTCGCCGGGCATCTCTCGCGGGCCGTGTGGCGGTTCCTCGGGCAGCTCCTTCGGTGGATCTTCGTGAGCCCCGCGCGCTGGGTGTACCGGAGCGTCCTCACCCCGGCCGGGCACGCCGTCCGCGACCTGGTGTGGCGCCCCGCCGCCACGGCGGTACGGGCCGCCGGACGCGCCACGAGGCAGGCGCTCGGATCCGTGCGCGACAGCGTGCGCGCGGCCCGCGCCGACGTCCGGCGGCTGCTCTTCGGCGCCCCCCGTGAGAAGGTGCCCGTCACACAGGGCCCCGAGGCCGAAGGAAACCTGCGCACGTGAAGCGCGTATTCTGAGGCGGAGGGTCCGGTGTGAGATGTCCCCGCAGCCGCAGGGACGATCCGGACCACGACACACGGCAGCGCCAGCCCGGGCGCGCTCCCCACCGAAGCGGGGACGGCGGCACGGGCCGCGTACACGAGGAGAAGTTCCCCTGGGCAAGCGACAGCCCGAAGGCCCGCCGCCCGCACCCGCGGTGCAGCGCATCCGACTGCGCTACACCAAGCGCGGCCGCCTCCGGTTCACCAGCCACCGTGACTTCCAGCGCGCCTTCGAGCGGGCGCTGCGCCGCGCCGAGGTGCCCATGGCGTACTCGGCCGGCTTCACCCCGCACCCGAAGGTGTCGTACGCCAATGCCGCACCCACCGGCACGGGCAGCGAGGCCGAGTATCTGGAGATCGCCCTCACCGAGCACCGCGACCCGCGCACCCTGTGGGCGCTGCTCGACGAGTCACTGCCCGAAGGACTCGACATCACCGACGCCGTCGAGGCCCGCACCTCGGGCCTCGCCGACCGGCTCACCGCCTCCGTGTGGGAGCTGCGTCTGGACGGCGTGGAGCCCGAAGCGGCCGAGCGCGCCGCCGCCGCCTTCCGCGCCGCCGAGACCGTCGAGGTCCAGCGCCGCACGAAGAACGGCATGCGGACCTTCGACGCCCGCGCGGCCGTCGTCAGTCTCGACGGTCTCGGTCCGGAGGCGCTCGCCTCCCGCGCCGATAGGCCGAGCGACAAGCCCTGTGCGATACTGCGGCTGGTTGTACGGCACGTGACACCTGCCGTCCGACCCGACGACGTCCTGTCCGGTCTCCGAGCTGTGGCCGACCTGGCGCCGCCGGTCCCCGCAGCGGTGACCAGGCTGGCGCAGGGGCTTTTCGATGAAGAGACCGGCACGGTGACCGACCCGCTCGCGCCCGACCGCGAGGCAGACATGGCCGCCCCGGCCGATCGTCCCGATCGTTCAGGGGACGCCGCACCTGCCGCCGCGACGGCGCCGGAGTAGGGACGGTCCCGCGCAGGGGCGTTCGCCGAGAACACCGCAGCGCCGCCCTCGTATCCGGGAGCCACCTGGGTCGGGCGGCGCACTGACCAGAAGACTTTCGCCAGGCCGTCCGCACCAAGGGGCGTACGGAACCGGCGAGACAAGACACAGAGAGCTCCCGTGCGGCGCCCACGCCCCCGGATGGCGGCCCCGCGCAGCAAGCGAGAGCCGCGGACATGTCCGGTACAGGCGCGGCGCCCGGGAGCGTGACGGGAGAACCGCCCGCATGCTTGAGCCGAACGACCCCACCGAGGGTTCGAACAACAACAGCACACCCAGCGACACCCTGCCCCCGCGCCGTCGGCGCCGGGCCGCGTCGCGTCCCGCGGGACCGCCCGCGGGCACCACCACGGACGCCGGGCCGGCCATACCGGCCACCCCCGCCACCGCCGTGGACACCGCTCCCGCCGCCGCGACCGACGTCGACGACGAGGCCGAGGCCCTGGCGGAGACGGACGAGAACGCCGAGGCCGGCGTCGTCGAGGCCCCTGAGGCCGTCGAGGCCGCCCCCGCTCGCACGCGCCGTCGCGCCACCCGCCGCGCCTCCGCGCCCGCCGGTGCCCCGCAGTCCGCCGCGCCGGCCGCCGCCGACGCCGCGCCCGCCGCCGAGGAGCCCGCCGTGGCAGAGCCCGCCGCCGAAGAGGCCGCCCCCGCCCGTACGCGTCGCCGTGCCACCCGCCGCGCCTCCGCGCCCGCCGGTGCCCCGCAGGCGGCCGAGGCGGAGCAGCCGTCGGCCGCCGTCGCCGAGAGCCCGGCCGCGCCCGCCGCCGAGGCCCCGGAAGCCGCTGAGGCCGACGCCGCGCCGCGTCGTACGCGTCGTCGGGCCACGCGCACCGTGTCCGCGCCCGCCGCCGAGGCGCAGGCCGCCCCGGCCACGGAGCCCGCCACGACCACGGAGGCCACCACGGAGGCCCCCGCGCCCACCGAGGCCGCCGCGTCCGCCGAGGCCCCGGAAGCCGCCGAGGCCGACGCAGCCCCGCGCCGTACCCGCCGTCGTGCCACGCGCACCGCGTCGGCGCCCGCCGCCGAGGCACAGGCCGCCGAGGCACAGGCCGCCCCGGCCACGGAGCCCGTTGAGGCCACCGCGCCGAAGGCCGCCGAGGCCGCCGAGAGCGCCGCCACCGCCGCCACCGCCGAGGCCCCGGCCGAGGACGCCGCCCCGCGCCGCGCCCGCCGCCGTGCCACCCGCGCCGCCGCCCCCGCGGCCGACGCGCGGCCCGCCGAGGCCCCGGCCGCCGACGACACCCCGGCCGAGGCGCCGGAGCAGGCCGAGGCCGCCCCGCGTGGCCGCGCCGCCCGTGAGGCCGACGCCGCCGAGCAGGCCGACACGGACGCCCCGCGCGGCCGCACCCGCCGCCGCGCCACCCGCAAGGCCGCCGCCGGATTCACCGCGCCCGCAGCGGCGGGCACGCGCTCCGACGACGACAACGACCGCCGTCCGGCGCGGCCCGCCGTGGCCGTGTTCCAGGCGCCCGTCTTCGCCGAGCCGATGTTCCAGACCCCGGAACGCGCCGCTGCCGCTGCCGCCGCCGAGGCCGCCGAGCAGCCCGTCGAGGCCGCGCCCGCGCCCGCCGCCGAGGAGGAGACGGGGCCGCGCCGCCGTCGCCGCCGCCGTGCCGCGGACGAGCAGCCCGCCGCGCCCGTCGCGGCAGAGCCCGAGGAGCCCGAGGGGACCGTCGAGGCCGAGCCCGCCGAGCCCGCCGAGGCAGTGACCGACGTCGACAACGAAGGCGCCGACGAGGCCGCCGACGGCGAGGACGCCGGTGAGCGCCACGGCCGTCGCCGCCGCCGTGGTGGCCGTCGCCGCCGTCGTGGCGAGTCCGCCGACGCCGACGGCGCCGAGCAGTCCGACGCCGACGAGCGGTCCGACGAGTCCGACGCCGACGAGACCGCCGCCGACCAGTCCGACGAAGATGCCGACGACTCCGACGACGCCGAGGCCGCAGGCGGCTCCGGATCGAGCAGCAGCCGTCGCCGCCGTCGCCGTCGCCGCCGCGCCGGTGACTCCGCCGAGGCCGAGCCGGGCGACGGCGACCCGGAGCGCACCGTCGTCAAGGTCCGCGAGCCGCGCAAGAAGGGCGACGACTCGCCCTCGGACGAGGTGCAGTCCATCAAGGGCTCGACCCGTCTCGAGGCCAAGAAGCAGCGCCGCCGCGAGGGCCGCGAGCAGGGCCGCCGCCGGGTGCCGATCATCACCGAGGCCGAGTTCCTGGCCCGCCGCGAGGCGGTCAACCGGGAGATGATCGTCCGGCAGAACGGCGACCGCACCCAGATCGGCGTCCTCGAGGACAACATCCTCGTCGAGCACTACGTCAACAAGGAGCAGTCGACCTCCTACGTCGGCAACGTCTACCTGGGCAAGGTGCAGAACGTCCTGCCGTCGATGGAGGCCGCCTTCATCGACATCGGCAAGGGCCGCAACGCCGTCCTGTACGCCGGTGAGGTCAACTTCGAGGCGCTCGGCATGGCCAACGGGCCGCGCCGCATCGAGTCCGCCCTGAAGTCGGGTCAGTCCGTCCTCGTGCAGGTCACCAAGGACCCGATCGGCCACAAGGGCGCCCGCCTGACCAGCCAGGTCTCGCTGCCCGGCCGTTACCTGGTCTACGTGCCCGAAGGCTCGATGACCGGCATCAGCCGCAAGCTGCCCGACACCGAGCGGGCGCGCCTGAAGACCATCCTCAAGAAGATCGTCCCCGAGGACGCGGGCGTCATCGTGCGCACCGCCGCCGAGGGCGCGAGCGAGGACGAGCTGCGCCGTGACGTCGAGCGGCTCCAGGCGCAGTGGGAGGACATCCTCAAGAAGTCGAAGATGACCACCACCAGCTCGCCGAGCCTGCTCTACGGCGAGCCGGACATGACCGTCCGCGTGGTCCGCGACATCTTCAACGAGGACTTCTCGAAGGTCACCATCAGCGGCGACGAGGCCTGGGAGACCATCCACGGCTACGTCTCGCACGTCGCGCCCGACCTCGCCGACCGCCTCTCGCGGTGGACGTCCGAGGTGGACGTCTTCGCGACGTACCGGATCGACGAGCAGCTCGCCAAGGCCCTCGACCGCAAGGTGTGGCTGCCGAGCGGCGGTTCGCTGGTGATCGACAAGACCGAGGCCATGGTCGTGATCGACGTCAACACCGGCAAGTTCACCGGTCAGGGCGGCAACCTCGAAGAGACCGTGACCAGGAACAACCTGGAGGCGGCCGAGGAGATCGTGCGCCAGCTGCGGCTGCGCGACCTCGGCGGCATCGTCGTCATCGACTTCATCGACATGGTCCTCGAGTCCAACCGGGACCTGGTCCTGCGGCGGATGCTGGAGTGCCTGGGCCGGGACCGGACCAAGCACCAGGTCGCCGAGGTCACCTCACTGGGTCTGGTGCAGATGACCCGCAAGCGGGTCGGCCAGGGCCTCCTGGAGTCGTTCTCCGAGACCTGTGTGCACTGCAACGGCCGCGGCCTCATCGTGCACATGGACCAGGCGACCACCGCTGGTGGCGGCGGCAAGCGCAAGAAGCGCGGCCGCGGCGGCGCCGACCAGGGCGCGGGACACGACCACACGCACGAGGGCGTCGAGTCCGGTGCCGAGGCCGTCGAGACGGCGGCCGAGGTCGCCGCCGAGGTCGCCGAGCCGGTGGCGCTGCCCGAGCCCGCGTTCGTCCCCGACGAGGAGCTGTACAGCAGCCCGGCCGAGGCCGAGGCCGCCGCTTCCCGCGGCCGTTCGCGGCGCCGGGCCACGCGGCGGGCGTCCGCTCCCGCGGGCGCGCCGAAGTCGGAGACGGCCGAGGTCGAGGCGCCCGAGAGCGCCGAGCAGCCCGAGAAGTCCGGGCGTGCGGCCAAGGCCGACAAGGCCGGGCGTGCCGAGAAGAAGGCCAAGTCCCGTGCGGGCAGGGCCAAGGCGGAGCCCGTCGAGGAGGCCGCTGAGGTCGCCGAGGTCGCGGAGGCCCCGGCCGCCGAGGTCGCTGAGGTCGTCGAGGCCCCCGCGGCCCCCGCCGTCGAGGCTCCCGTCGAGGACGACGCGGCTCCCAAGGGGCGTACGCGGCGTCGGGCGACCCGCAAGGCGACGGCTCCGGCCGGTTCGCCGAAGGCCGCGGCCGACAGCGGTGAGGTGATCATCGCGGAGGCGGCCAAGCCGGAGCCCGTCGTCGAGGCCCCGGTCGCCGAGCCGGTCGCGCAGGCCGAGCCGGTCGCGGAGGTGGCCCCCGAGGCCCCGGCGCGCCCGCGCCGCCGTGCCGTGCGCAAGGCCACCGCGCCGACCGCGTCCGAGGAGACGGCCGTCATGGTCGTGCCCGCGGCGGACAAGCCGTCCGAGGCGGTCGCCGAGCAGGCGCCGGAGGCTCCCGCAGCCGACGCCGAGGAAGCCGCTCCGGCCGCCAAGAAGGCGGCGCGCAAGACGGCCAAGAAGGCCACCGCCAAGAAGGCCGCGACGAAGAAGACCGCGGCCAAGAAGACGGCGGCGAAGAAGACGGCCGCCAAGAAGACGACGGCCAAGAAGGCGGCGAAGACCACCAAGAAGGCCGCGGCCGCCGAGCAGTCGGGCGCCACGGTCACCGCGCCGGCCGACGCCGGCTGAGGCCGGTCCGACGCGTCCGGCCGTGACACGGCCGGACGCACCGGCTGACGTCGTGGGGCGTCACCGCAGCAACGGTGCCCCCGGCACGGCGAGTTCGCCGTACCGGGGGCACCGGCGCGTCCGCGCGCACGGTGCCGGGTCGGCGCCGTCAATGCGGCGTTTTCACCCCCCACTTGGATCGTCGAGGCTTTGCCTGTAAGACTCATGCGGTTTGTTGTCGTGAAGAGTTGACGAAGAGTCGGCCGGCAGAGCCGACCGTGAGGACGGGACACCGGCGTGCCGTGGGGAGACCGCGCGCCGGGTCAGGGGAGGGATGCACCATGGCGCAGCTGCGCCGAAGAGGCACGGGCCGCCACCGCGCCGTGAAACAGGTCAAGGGCGGACGGCAGGCGGCGGCGCTCGCCACCGTGCTCTCGGCGGCGAGCCTGCAGGCCACGGGCATCGCCGGGGCCGCGCCCGCCGAAGGACCCACCGGCACGACACCCACCTGGACCGAGGGCCCGGTCTTCAACGACCCGCTCGGCACGGACGAGGCACAGCACGCGATCCGCACCCGCCTGATCCAGCTCACCGACGCGGCCGTGCCCGGCTCGACCATCAAGGTCGCCGTCTACCACGTGTGGGAGGCCCCGGTCGTCGACGCGCTCCTGAACGCCCGCGCGCGCGGCGTCAACGTACAGATCCTGCTCGACTCCACGAGCCGCACGGACCGCCCGGACAACCCCTCGTACGCCAAGCTCGCGAGCTCCCTCGGCACGAACAGCGCCAAGTCGTCGTTCGTCGCGCTGTGCCCCACGGACAAGTCCTGCCTGGGCGACCCGCGCCACGGCAAGTCGATCATGCACAACAAGTTCTGGCTGTTCTCCGAGGTCAAGGGCGCCCGGGACGTCGTCGTACAGACCACGTCGAACTCCACGCCGTCGGCGCACACCAAGTTCTTCAACGACGCGCTGCTGCTCCCCGACAACCCGACGATGTACGACGCGTTCGCCGACTACTTCGACGACATGGTCGCCAAGGACTGGCGGCACTGGGACTACCGCACGGTCAGCAACGGCCTGTACAAGGCGTACTTCTTCCCGCGCGAGGGCACGGTCAACGAGACCGACACCATGTACTCGGTCCTCAACAACGTCGCGTGCAGCTACAAGGACGCCAACGGCGTGAAGCGGCAGACCAAGGTCCGCGCCTCCATCTTCAAGATCACGCGCAAGCAGATCGCCGAGAAGCTGGTCTCCCTGAAGAAGGCGGGCTGCGCGGTGGACCTGGTGTACGCCGAGACGGACTCCGCCAAGAGCCAGGGCGGCACCCCCGGCACCTGGGAGGCCCTGCACAAGCCCGGCGGCCCCTCGCTGCGCTGCTACAACGACGACCGGGACCCGCTCGTGCCCGGCCAGAAGCTGACCACGCCGTACATCATCCACAGCAAGTACGTCCTCATCGACGGCGTGTACGACGGCAAGCGGAACAAGGTCTCCTTCACCGGCTCGCAGAACTACACGGCGCCCGCGCTGCGCGAGAACGACGAGGTCATCGTGAAGGTCGACGACGACTCCGTGCACGACACCTACCGCAGGCACTTCGACCGGGTGAAGAAGGTGGCCTGGCCGGGGACCAGCGACAAGACCGATCTGTGCCGGGGCGTGAAGCCGCTGCCGCCGGACGGCGAGAAGCCCACCCGGTAGGGCGGCGCGGACCCGGTTTGACCCGTCCGGGCGAGCCCCGTAACCTTGACCGTCGGCGTGTTCCTATGCACGCCCAACCCCTGTAAACCTCATTCCTCCCGGAAATCGCACGGAATTCCGCGTGACATCGGGGAGAGGCCGTTCGCGCCATCGGCGCGGGGCGGCTGGACTGCGGGGGTCCCGTTCCGAGCGAGAGAGAGATCCGCGTGTACGCCATCGTGCGCAGCGGTGGTCGCCAGCACAAGGTTGCTGTCGACGACATCGTTGAGGTTGACAAGATTTCCACCGCCAAGGTTGGCGACACGGTCGAGCTCTCGACCCTGCTCGTTGTCGACGGCGACGCCGTGACCAGCGACCCGTGGGTCCTGGCCGGCATCAAGGTCACCGCCGAGGTCGTGGACCACCACAAGGGTGCCAAGATCGACATCCTTCGGTACAAGAACAAGACCGGCTACCGCCGTCGGCAGGGTCACCGCCAGCAGTACACGGCGATCAAGATCACCGGCATCCCCACGGCTGCGAAGTAAGGGACTGAGACAAGATGGCACACAAGAAGGGCGCATCGTCCACTCGGAACGGGCGCGATTCCAATGCTCAGCGGCTCGGTGTGAAGCGCTTCGGCGGTCAGACCGTCAACGCCGGTGAGATCCTGGTCCGCCAGCGCGGCACCCACTTCCACCCGGGCACGGGCGTCGGCCGCGGCAAGGACGACACCCTGTTCGCGCTGGACGCCGGTGCGGTGGAGTTCGGTACCCACCGCGGCCGCAAGGTCGTGAACATCGTTCCGGTCGCCTGATCCCTTTCCCAGGGCTCAAGGCTCCGTAGAGCGGTTTTCTTCGCGAGGGCGGACCTCACTTCCCGGTTTCCGGGAAGCGGGTCCGCCCTTCGCGTGTTGCAGTTGAGACATTTAGTACCTACGTATGCGGCGCTCGCGCCGTTCGTCACTGGAGGCACCCACCATGACCACCTTCGTGGACCGCGTCGAGCTGCATGTCGCCGCGGGTAGCGGAGGCCACGGCTGTGCCTCCGTCCACCGTGAGAAGTTCAAGCCGCTCGGCGGCCCCGACGGCGGCAACGGCGGCCGCGGCGGCGACGTCATCCTCACGGTCGACCAGTCCGTGACGACGCTGCTCGACTACCACCACAGCCCGCACCGCAAGGCCACCAACGGTAAGCCCGGCGAGGGCGGCAACCGCTCCGGCAAGGACGGCCAGGACCTGGTCCTGCCCGTCCCCGACGGCACCGTCGTCCTCGACAAGCAGGGCAACGTCCTCGCGGACCTCGTCGGCCACGGCACCACGTACGTGGCCGCACAGGGCGGCCGCGGCGGCCTCGGCAACGCGGCGCTCGCCTCCGCCCGCCGCAAGGCGCCCGGCTTCGCGCTGCTCGGTGAGCCCGGCACGGGCGGCGATGTCGTCCTGGAGCTCAAGACGGTCGCGGACGTCGCGCTCGTCGGCTACCCGAGCGCGGGCAAGTCCTCGCTGATCTCGGTGCTCAGCGCCGCCAAGCCGAAGATCGCGGACTACCCGTTCACGACGCTCGTGCCCAACCTCGGCGTCGTCACCGCGGGCTCCACCGTCTACACCATCGCCGACGTGCCCGGCCTCATCCCCGGCGCCAGCCAGGGCCGCGGCCTCGGCCTCGAGTTCCTGCGCCACGTCGAGCGGTGCAGCGTCCTCGTGCACGTCCTGGACACCGCCACCCTGGAGTCCGACCGCGACCCCGTCTCCGACCTCGACGTCATCGAGGCGGAGCTGCGGGAGTACGGCGCGGGCCTGGAGAACCGGCCGCGCCTGGTCGTCCTCAACAAGGTCGACATCCCCGACGGGCAGGACCTGGCCGACCTGGTGCGGCCCGACCTGGAGGAGCGCGGCTACCGCGTCTTCGAGGTGTCCGCGGTCGCCCACAAGGGCCTCAAGGAGCTGTCCTTCGCGCTCGCCGAGTTCGTCGCCGAGGCGCGGGCCGCCAAGCCCAAGGAAGAGGCCACGCGCATCGTCATCCGGCCCAAGGCCGTGGACGACGCCGGCTTCACCGTCACCCGCGAGGAGGACGAGGGCGAGGCCGTGTACCGCGTGCGCGGCGAGAAGCCGGAGCGCTGGGTGCGCCAGACCGACTTCAACAACGACGAGGCCGTCGGCTACCTCGCGGACCGGCTCAACCGCCTCGGCGTCGAGGACGAGCTGATGAAGGCCGGGGCCCGCGCGGGCGACGGCGTGGCCATCGGCCCCGAGGACAACGCGGTCGTCTTCGACTGGGAGCCCTCGATGTCCGCGGGCGCGGAGATGCTCGGACGGCGCGGCGAGGACCACCGCTTCGAGGCGCCCCGCCCGGCCGCACAGCGCCGCAGGGACCGCGACGCGGAGCGGGACGAGGCGGAGCAGGCGTACGACGACTTCAAGCCCTTCTAGGCCGGAGGCCTTGGGCGGGGCGGCAGCCGTCGCCCCTGCGGGGCTTGCGCCCACCCGCCCGCCCGTGGCTGTCGGACCCGCCTCGCCGTGGGAGCGTGGCTCTTGGCTGACAGCGGTCGGAGGCCTTGGGTGGGGCGGCAGCCGTCGCCCCTGCGGGGCTTGCGCCCACCCGCCCGGCGGTGGCTGTCGGACCCGCCTCGCCGTGGGAGCGTGGCCTTGGCCGACAGCGGTCGGAGGCCTTGGGTGGGGCGGCAGCCGTAAGCCTCTGCGGGGCTTGCGCCCGCCCGTGGCTGTCGGACCCGCCTCGCCGTGGAAGCGTGGCCCTCGGCCGACAGCGAAGGCCCCGGAGCGATGATTCGCTCCGGGGCCTTCGCCGTGTCTCCAGGCGTGAGGCGACGGGCTACGCGCCCCCGGGACTGCCCTCGGCGGCAAGCCGGGTTCGACAGTCACGGGTGGGCGGGTGGGAGAAGCCCCGCAGGGGCTTACGGCTGCCGCCCGGGCCGCGCTACGCCGACTCCAGCTCCTCCGCCGGGTCCGCGTCCATCGCGGCCTCCGCCGCGTCCACCGTGTCCGTGGACTCGTCGCGCTGGGCCGGGATCTCCGCCTCCTGGCGGGCGGCGGCGCGGGCGCGGCGGGCGTCGGACTTGGCGGACAGGGCCAGGGCCGCGGCGTTGAAGCGGACGATGGAGGGCGGGTCGGACGGGCCGAGGAGGTGCTCCTTCAGCTCGGCGCGGGCCTCCGCGTACGCGTCCTTCTCGGGGGTGCGCACGGCCTCCAGGAGGGCGGGCACGCCGTCCGCCTCGGGCGCGAGGACCGTCGCGGCCCGCACCGTCGGGAAGCCGGTGCGGAAGTCCGTCTCGCTCAGCCCGGAGGTGTTGGCCACGGCGTACGGCTTCTCGCTGCTCAGCCAGTCCGAGACGACCGAGGAGACGTCGCTGATCAGCAGGTCGGCCTGGTTGAAGCAGGAGAAGATCGCCGGGCGGGACTCGGTGACGATCTGGTGCTCCCACTCGGGCAGCGAGGCCCAGTACGCTGACTCCCACGCGGCGGTCGCCTCGGCGATCGCGGCCCGGCTGTCGCCGTCGGGCGCGCCCTGGAGCATCATGCGCTCCTGCTCGTCCACGCTCTTGCGGAACTTCTTGGCGGTGAGCAGGCTCAACGCGTCCGTACGGGCGGCGAGCTCGGCCGCGGCCTCGGGGCCGGGACGGGCGCCGGAGCGCTTCGCGGCGGCCTCGCGGATCATGGCCTTGATGCGCTCGTTGGCGGCACCCGCGGCCGGGTTCTGCGAGCCGGTCATCGGGTGCGGCTTGTAGATGAGGCGCACGGCCGGGTCGGCGAGCAGGTGCCGGACGATGTTCTCGCCGGCGAGGACGACCGAGGTGTTGCCGGGGTTGCCGTCCCAGCCCTCCCAGGTCGGGGCGTACAGGACGGTCGTGTACGCGCCCGTGGGCGGGCCCGCGTACGGCCGGATCGGCGAGAGCTGGGGGCGGCCGACCTCGACCACGTCCTTGTCGTCGACGCCGATGTCGGCGAGCTGGTAGCGGTCGCGTGCCGCGGGACCCGCGACCCACACCTCGTCGTACGCCTTCGCGTACGGGTTGCAGGACGACAGCTTGTCGCTCTCGCCGTGGTTGATGAAGGCGTGCTTGAGCGAGGGGATGCGCAGGACCTGGGACGTCTTCGCGGCGTTCGCCGGGTGCAGCATCATCTTCAGCGTCGACGTCTCCAGGGAGAACATCGTGGCGACCTTCGGGAAGCAGATGATCGGCACGTCCGTGGAGTCGATCTTCTGCACCATGAAGCGCTCGCGCAGCACGATCAGCGGGTTGCCGTCGAGCTGGGAGAGCGTGGAGAGCCACATGTTCGCCTGGTACGCGGACGTGGTGCCGCCGGAGAAGTACATGGCGACCGTCGGCTTGTAGTCCGCCAGCCACTGGTCGAGCCACTCCATGACGGCCTGGTCGCTCTTCGCCCGCTTCTTCGGCAGCATCCAGGTCGCCAGGTACGCGGCGCCGCCGCCCATCAGGACGACGGAGACACCGAGTCCGATGACGCCCCAGTACGCGTCGGTGGTGGCCGCGGTGAGCAGCAGGCCGACCGTCGCGGGCACCGAGAACGTGAGCAGGCGGCGGGCCTGCTGGCGGGCCAGGATGCGCGGCGGCGCGGCGCTCAGGTGCAGCGCGGAGGCGTCGATGTTGCGCGTGACGATCGGCAGCGTACGGGCGCGGCGGACCATGACGGCGACGGCCTGGCAGAAGAAGTGCAGGGCGTAGAACGCGAGCAGCGTGACGGTCAGCGGCGACTGCTCGGCCAGCGGCTCGATGCCGTCGATGCGCAGCAGGCCGACGAGGACCAGCATGTCGCGCAGGAGCTGCCGGACGGTGACATCGAAGCGGATCTTGCTCAGGAGGGAGAGCAGACCCGGCTGCTTGTACTGCAGATAGATGTCGAGCGCGAGGTTCGCCGCCGCCGCGGCGACGAACACCGGGACGTACGGGACGAGCGCGGAAACGAGCTGTGCCGTGAAGAGCGCGACCATCGACAGCAGGGCGGTGAGCTGTACGACGCGGCGGCGGGGGGCGAGTCCGGCGGAGGGCACGGGCGTGGGCTCCTGGCGGGGGGCGTTACGGACGGGGGGGCGGTGCGGGGCTGTGCGGGGTCCGGCGAGTGCGGACAACACCCATCCGGATAAGTGGTCGACACTCATCCGGATTAGTGGAAGACCCCTGACCGTATGACGCTGGGTGCCTCGGTAGCAATCTTCCGTGACGCTAATCACCGGATAAAGGGGCAAAGGTAACGGAACCCAGAGGCCGAAATTCGGCCTCTTGACGACTTAGGGCCCCTGTACTTCCGGACGCCGGTCCGTTCGGCGAAACGCACGGGCGCCCGGGCCGCGTCCTCACGTACATTGCTGGTCCACAGCACATGGGGACCATTGGGGAAGTACGTGACAAGGGCCGTGACAGGGGCAAAGGGACGGGCGGACGTCGCGGGGGCCCACCGGGTCGTCGTGAAGGTGGGGTCGTCGTCCCTGACCACCGCGTCGGGCGGGCTCGACGCGGACCGCGTGGACGCGCTCGTGGACGTCCTGGCGAAGAGCCGCAGCGGAGGGGAGCGCGAGGTCGTGCTCGTCTCCTCCGGCGCCATCGCCGCCGGGCTCGCCCCCCTCGGCCTGCGCCGCCGCCCCAAGGACCTGGCCCGCCAGCAGGCCGCCGCCAGCGTCGGCCAGGGCCTCCTCGTCGCCCGCTACACCGCCTCCTTCGCGCGCTACGGCGTCCGCGTCGGCCAGGTCCTGCTCACCACCGACGACACCAGCCGCCGCGCCCACCACCGCAACGCCTCGCGCACCCTCGACAAGCTCCTCGCCATGGGCGCCCTGCCCGTCGTCAACGAGAACGACACGGTCGCCACCGACGAGATCCGCTTCGGCGACAACGACCGCCTCGCCGCCCTCGTCGCCCACCTGGTCCGCGCCGACCTCCTGGTGCTCCTGTCGGACGTCGACGGCCTGTACGACGGCGACCCCGCGGCCGCGGGCACCGCGCGCATCGCCGAGGTCGCGGGCCCCGCCGACATCGAGCACGTGAAGATCGGCAGCGCGGGCAAGGCGGGCGTGGGCACCGGCGGCATGGTCACCAAGGTCGAGGCCGCCAGGATCGCCGCCGCGGCCGGCATCCCCGTCGTCCTCACCTCCGCCAGCCAGGCCGCCGACGCCCTCGCGGGCCGCGACACCGGCACCTACTTCCACCCCACCGGACGCCGCTCCGCGGACCGCCTCCTGTGGCTCCAGCACGCCTCCGCGCCCCGTGGCTCCCTCACCCTCGACGACGGGGCGGTCCGGGCGGTCGTCGAGGGCCGCAAGTCGCTCCTGCCCGCGGGGATCGCCGCGGTCGAGGGCGAGTTCATCGCGGGCGACCCGGTCGAGCTGCGCGACACCACGGGGCGCGCCGTCGCCCGCGGCCTGGTGAACTTCGACGCCAAGGAACTGCCGCGCCTCTTCGGCCGCTCCACCCGCGAGCTGGCCCGCGAACTCGGCCCCGCCTACGAGCGCGAAGTGGTGCACCGCGACGACCTGGTGGTCCTGCACCCCTGAAGCATTCCGAGGCCGTGCACCACCACCTCGCGGGGCCGTGCACCATCCACCCCGCCCGACGGTGCACCCCTAGTCCCGCCCGCCTCGGCGACACCAGCGCAAATCAGGCCGAAAACAGGCGCGAACGCCGGGTCACGGCTGGCTCGCCCGAGGTGAAACTCCGCAAAACCGCCCCGCGGGACCGCTTGTCCTGCTCAACTTTGTTGCAAGGCAGTTCCGCACGACCGTTGCATATCCGCACCACCACTGGTTGAAGGAGGCCGTCGTGAGACGAGTGCGCCCAGGGGCGGCGTCCCGCGGGTCGGCTGAGCGCGCGCTGACGAGCGTCGCCGCGGGGGCGGCGTACGGCGGCGACGCGGCCGAGGGCCACGACCGGGAGGCACGCGAGCGCCAGGCGCGGGACGGCGACGGCGGCGAGCCGGCCGACGCACCCCGCCTCTGGCACGTCACGCTGAGCGTCTCCGGCGCCAAGGCCCCCCTCCAGGAGGTCCGCCGCGGCCTGGAGCAGCTCGCCCACGACCATCCCTTCCTGCTCACCAGCCGCTACGCCCAGGACCACGCGGAGATCCGCTACTGGGAAGAGGCCCGTGACCTGCACGACGCCGCCGCGGTCGCGCTGCGCCTGTGGGGCGAGCACCGGCAGAGCGCGCAGCTGCCGCCCTGGGAGATCGTCGGGCTCGAAGTCATCGACCGCGACACGTATCACCACCGGATCGCGGAGGGGTACGGGCCCCTGCCCGCGACCCCGGTAGGCGTCCACCCGTTCTGACTGCCTCGGGGAAGGCGCCCCTGCAAGGGGCGCGGGGCTGTGCCTGGCATGCGGCTCCGCCGCGTGGGCGCGCCCAGCCACGACGCACCCGCAGCCGTAAGGACACGGGGCATTACGCAGCTGCGGTCGAAACCAGTCACATCTCGCGGAGCGGAACACCCGCTGGACGCCCGCCGGCGCGAGGCTACGCTGCCCTCATGACCGCGCTCTCGCCCTACGACAACATGTCCCCGGTCGCCCAGGCCGCCTACCGGTCCCGCGCCGCCGCGGCCACCCTCGCGCCGCTGCCGCGCGCCGAGAAGGACGACGCGCTGCTCGCCATCGCCGACGCCCTCGAAGTGCGCACCGCGGAGATCGTGGCGGCCAACGCCAAGGACATCGCGAAGGCCCGCGAGGCCGGCACCAGCGAGGCGATCGTCGACCGCCTCACCCTCACCCCCGAACGCGTCCGCGCCATCGCCGCCGACGTCCGCCACGTCGTCGCCCTGCCCGACCCCGTCGGCGAGGTCGTCCGCGGCTCCACGCTGCCCAACGGCATCGACCTGCGCCAGGTCCGCGTCCCCCTCGGCGTCGTCGGCATCATCTACGAGGCCCGCCCGAACGTCACCGTCGACGCCGCCGCGCTCTGCCTGAAGTCCGGCAACGCGGTGCTCCTGCGCGGCTCCTCCTCCGCGTACGAGTCCAACACCGCCCTCGTCCGGGTCCTGCGCGACGCCGTGCACGGCGCCGGACTGCCCGCCGACGCCGTCCAGCTCGTCCCCGGCGAGAGCCGCGAGTCCGTCCGCGAACTGATGCGCGCCCGCGGCCTCGTCGACGTCCTCATCCCGCGCGGCGGCGCCTCCCTGATCAGGACCGTCGTCGAGGAGTCCACGGTCCCCGTCATCGAGACCGGCACCGGCAACTGCCACGTCTACGTCGACGCGCACGCCGACCTCGACATGGCCGTCGACATCCTCGTCAACTCCAAGGCCCAGCGCGTCAGCGTCTGCAACGCCGCCGAGACCCTCCTCGTCCACGCCGACATCGCCGACGCCTTCCTGCCCCGCGCCCTCGACGCCCTCGCCGACGCCGGCGTCACCGTCCACGCCGACGAACGCGTCCAGACGTACGCCCCCGGCTCCAAAGCCACCGTCGTCCCCGCGACCACCGAGGACTGGGAGACCGAGTACCTCTCGTACGACATCGCCGCCGCCGTCGTCGACTCCCTCGAACAGGCCGTCGAGCACATCCGGCTGTGGACCTCCGGGCACACCGAGGCCATCGTCACCACCTCGCAAGCGGCCGCGCGCCGCTTCACCCAGCTCGTGGACTCCACCACGGTCGCCGTGAACGCCTCCACCCGCTTCACCGACGGCGGCCAGTTCGGCTTCGGCGCCGAGATCGGCATCTCCACCCAGAAGCTGCACGCCCGCGGCCCCATGGGGCTCCCCGAGCTCACCTCCACCAAGTACATCGTGACCGGCGACGGCCACGTCCGGTGACCGTCGCACACGGCGCGCGTCACGTCGCGTGACCGCCGCGGGGTAGTGGGGCGTTGAGGGTCACAACCCCCGAATCGCCTCTGCGTCTGCCCAAATTGCCCCGTCCAGGTCTACGCTGGACGGGTGCCGGAGGACGTGGGGGGTTCGCCGTTTCCCGACGGCTGGGAACCCGACGACGACCGCGACCACGGGGGTGCGGACGAAGAGTTCGCCTCCGTGGTCTTCGACGAGGATTTCGTGCGCGCCGCCGAGATCCATGAGCCCACCGCGGTGGAGCGGCTGCTCGCCGCCGCCCAGGCACGCGCCGAGGCGTCCGAGGCCGAGGCCCGCAGGGGCCGCGCCCGCCGCCGCGGCCCCCACGGCTCGGGACCCGACGACGACGGCGACGACTACCCCTACGAGGGCTACCGAAGCGACGAGTTCGGCCGCGACGGCGACCCCGACGACCCCGACGACCCCGACAACTACGACGGCCTCGGCGACCCGGAGTTCCTCGAGGACCGCCGCGGGCGCTACGGCCGCCGTGGCCCCAAGGTCCGCTGGCACCGCCCGGTGGCCTGGATGCTCGCCCTCCTGCTCGGCATAGGCATGGTGGCCTTCGCCTTCGCCGCGGTGTACCGGGGCGCGTCGTCCGGCCGCCAGGACCGCATACCCCCGCCCGCCACCACGGAGGTCGAACAGAACGCGGGCCCCGGCGACGCCGCCAGCCCCTCCGCGTCGGCGGAGTTCGGCCAGTCCCCGGTCCCCGCCGAACCCCGCACGCCCTGAACGCCGGGCGCATCCGCCCAGGCCGGACCCACCACGACCGCCCGCGCACACCGGCGCTCCCAACTGGGCGACATGCGTGAGGAGTTGTCAGAAGTTGTCGTGTACCAGGGCGTTTACCTGAGGGCCCGGAGACCTACCCTGAAGGTATGGGCGGGCCAGGAGAACCACCTGCGGGGACACCCGAGGGCGCTCCCGGTGGTGAGGACGAGTACCGATCCGTCGTCTTCGACGAGTCGTTCGTGCGCGCTGCGCGACTGCAGGAATTCTCCGCGCGGGAACGCATGGGCGACCACGCGCGCGCCGTGCGCCGCAGGCCCACCCCCCACCGCCGCCTCTCCCGGCAGGTCGTCGTCCTCGTCGTCCTCATCGCCGTCGCCTTCGGCACCGCGATCTACATGGGCGTACGCCACCCGTACGGCACCCCGGCCGCCAAACGCCCCGACCCCCTGCGGATGACCGTCATACCGCTCGCCCCCCAGGGCCGCGTGCCCGGCTCCGCGAAGATCCCCGACCTGTTCGCCAAGAGCCCCGCGGCGCAGTTCCGCGTCGGCGCCGGCGGCATCAACCTGCCCGCCGCCCGCCGCACCGACCACTTCTCCGAGGGCCAGGTCGTCTCCGCGCTCGCCACCGCCAAGGACTACCTCGTACAGTCCTCGCTCGACCCCGAGGTGCTCATGGGGCGCGCCGTGCGCCCCGCCCGCATCCTGCTCGACCCCGGCCAGCTCGACCAGTTCGACCGCAGCTTCAGGCACCCCGCAGCCGACGGACGGCACGCCCCCACCGGCTGGCTCGTACGCTTCGACCAGGCCCGGACGGCGCTCGCCGACCCCGGCGTGCGCGTCCAGGGCAGCCTGCGCGCCTCCGAGACCGACAAGGACACCCTCGAGGTCGCCTCGGACCACACCTTCGTCTACGCGCTGCGCCCGGCCCGCGCGGACGCCCGCGCACCGGCCTCCCTGTTCACCGTCCGGCGCGAGTTGCACTTCCGCTTCGACCGCGACGACCTGCGCATGCACCAGGCCGAGCTGCTCGCGTCCTACGTCCAGGCGGGGCCGCTCGCCTGTGCCGCCGACACCACCCGGCAGCTGAGGCCGCTGCTCGCGGGCGAGAAGGCGAAGGCGGGCGGCCCCGCGGGCACCGACCCCTATGCGACGGGGGACGCCACGGCGCTGTGCGGGACCCTCGCGGGGTCCGCCCAGCCTTCGCTGTGAGCACGGCCCGGTGCCGGACGGCCGGTCGGGGCCGCTGTCCGACGGGCGGTCGGGTTTAGTTGTCGGACGGGCGGTCGGGCTAGTTGTCGGACGGGCGGTCCGACGAGCCGTTGGACGCGGAGCCGCCGTCACCGCCGCCGCTGCCCTGGCCGCCCTGACCGCTCTGGCCACTCTGGCCGCCCTGCCCGGTGAACTTCCCGCGCAGCTTGCCGCCCAGGTCGCCCGCGCCGCCCGCGATGTCGTTGACCAGCTTCATCAGCGGGTCCTTGCTGGTGCGGACGTTCTCCGCGTACGACGAAGCGGACTGGCGGAAGGAGTCGCTGACCGACGTGTCCTTGTCGTCCTCGCGGCGCGGGTAGTGGCCGTCCATGATCCGCTGGTAGTCGCGGGTCGCGGCCCACTTCTTCAGCTCGGCGGCGCGCACGGTGGTGAAGGGGTGCGAACGCGGCAGCACGTTCAGGATCTTCAGGACGGAGTCGCGCAGGTCGCCGCCCGCCTCGTACTCCTCGGCCTGCTCCAGGAACGCGTCCACGTTCATCTCGTGCAGGTGGTTACCGCCCGCGATCTTCATCAGGCCGCGCATCGACGCCTGCAGGTCCTGGCCGACCAGCAGGCCCGCACGGTCCGCGGACAGCTCGGACTTGCGGAACCACTCGCGCAGCGCCGTCACGATCGCCATGATCGCGACATTGCCCAGCGGGATCCACGCGACCTTCAGGGCGAGGTTGGTGAGGAACAGCAGGATCGTGCGGTACACGGAGTGGCCGGAGAGGGCGTGGCCCACCTCGTGGCCCACCACCGCGCGCAACTCCTCCTCGTCGAGCAGCTCGACCAGGCCCGTCGTCACGACGATGATCGGCTCGTCCAGGCCGATGCACATGGCGTTCGGCTTGGGGTCCTGCTGGACGTACATCGCGGGGACCTTCTCCAGGTCCAGGATGTAACAGGCGTCCCGCAGCATCGTGTGCAGGTGCGCGAACTGGGCGTCGGACACCCGCACCGAGTCCGAGAGGAACAGCAGGCGCAGGCTGCGCTCGGGCAGCAGCCCGCTGAGGGCCTTGAAGACCGTGTCGAAGCCGCTCAGCTTGCGCAGGGCCACCAGGGCCGAGCGGTCCGCCGGGTGCTCGTACGCCCGCGAGGAGATGCCGGGGAAGCGCCTGCGCTGCCGGCTCGGCACGTTCTCCTGTCCGTCCCCCGCGCCGTTGTGGTTGCCGTCGGTCATGCCGCATCCCCCATGTCTTGTCCTCATTCCTGCCCCCGAGGTGGGGCCCAGCCTAGGCGGAGATACCGTGACAGGGCAGCACACAGAAGGAGTCATCCGCCATGGAGCACATCTCCGCAAGCCGAGCCCTCGACCTGGCCGCCGAGGCGGCCGAGAAGCAGGGCCCGGGCAACCTGCTCCGTGTCGTGCTGATCGTGATGGTGGTGGGCTGCGTCCTGGCGGCGTGGCTGCTGCTGCGGGGCTATCGACAGGGGAACGCGCAGGGGTCCGCGGATGGTTCCCGGGCCGTCGGCGATGATTCCCGGGCCGCCGGGGACGGCTCCCGCGACGGCCGGGGGAGCGACGGCGAGGACCGCGCGCCCGCCGACGCCGACGGCCGCGACGCCTGACGCCACGTACCGCAACGGCGGAGTCGGCGTGATCGGCGGCCGGGCGCCCGCATACGATGGGCCCCGAGTCTTTACCCCGATCCCATACCGGATAGGTCCTGCTGACGATGAGCCTCCACAGCACCGCCGCCCAGCTGGTCACTCTCGCCTCCGAGGGCGGCGAGCACACCGACGAGCACGCGAGCATCAGCCCCTACGTCACCGGCGGCGGCGCCCTCGTCGTGCTGCTCCTGCTGCTCTGGATCACCACCCGCTTCAACCGCGACCGCTGAGCCGTCCCCGCCGGGCCCCGGACGGCTGAGACCTGGGCCTGTCGGCGGGGCCGGTAGTGTCTGCACGCATGGGAGAGCAGGACATGCCTACCGGCCCGCAGGGCGGCCCGGGCTCAGGACCGGCCAGCACCGCCAAGCGCCGACTCGGCGTCATGGGCGGAACGTTCGACCCGATCCACCACGGACACCTGGTGGCGGCCAGTGAGGTCGCCGCGCAGTTCCACCTCGACGAGGTCGTGTTCGTGCCGACCGGGCAGCCGTGGCAGAAGAGCGACAAGAAGGTCTCGCCGGCCGAGGACCGCTATCTGATGACGGTCATCGCGACCGCCGAGAACCCGCAGTTCTCGGTCAGCCGCATCGACATCGACCGCGGCGGCGCCACGTACACCACGGACACCCTGCGCGATCTGCGCCGCCTCAACCCCGAGACCGACCTCTTCTTCATCACGGGCGCCGACGCGCTCGGCCAGATCCTCACCTGGCGCGACACCGAAGAGCTGTTCTCGCTGGCGCACTTCATCGGCGTCACCCGGCCCGGCCACACCCTGGCCGACCCCGGCCTGCCCGAGGGCGGCGTCTCCTTCGTGGAGGTACCGGCCCTGGCGATCTCGTCCACGGACTGCCGTACGCGAGTCGCCAAGGGGGACCCCGTCTGGTACCTGGTACCCGACGGTGTGGTGCGTTATATCGACAAGCGCGAGCTGTACCGCGGCGACTGAGCCGAGAGGGGCACCGGTGAACGACCGACAGTACGACCCCTACGCGGGCCAGGACCCGTATGCGGGTCAGTACGCGGGTGACGCGGCGGACCAGTACGAGGTCGTCGGGTACGACGAGTACGGGCGGCCGGTGTACCAACTGGTGCAACAGCAGCCCCAGGTGCCCCCGCAGGCGGCGCCCGGCTACGACACGTACGCCCCGCAGCAGCAGCCGCAGGGGTACGGCTACGACCCGTACGCGGCGGAGGGCTCGACCGGGCAGCAGGCGGCGGTGCCGCCGTCGGCGTACGACACCCGGGAGCAGACCGGGTGGGTTCCGCAGCAGCAGTCTTACCAGCCCCAGCCCCAGCCCCAGGCGCATCAGCAGCCGCAGCAGCCCGCGTATCAACAGCCGTCGTACCCGCAACAGTCGCCACAGCAGTCCCCACAGCCTTCCCCGGAGAAGGAAGCCGGGCCGGAGCGGCCGCACGAGGGCGGTGAAGCGCCCGAGTACCGCACCGAGCAGTTCTCGTTCATAGAGGAACCGGACGAGGAATCCGAAGACGTCATCGACTGGCTCAAGTTCACCGAGAGCCGCACCGAGCGCCGCGAGGAGGCCAAGCGGCGCGGGCGCTCGCGCGTGGTCGCCCTGGTCGCCATGCTCGCGCTGGCCGTCGTCGGCGGCGCCGGCTATCTGTGGTCCGCGGGCAAGCTGCCCGGCAGCTCGGACGAGAAGTCCGGCGAGCAGGCCGCCGCGGGCCCCCAGAAGCGCGACGTGATCGTCGTCCACCTGCACAACACCAAGGGCGGCGGCACCTCCACGGCGCTGCTCGTGAACAACACCACCACCAAGCGCGGCAGCACCGTCCTGCTCCCTGACTCCCTGGCCCTGACCGGCGACGACGGCAGCGCGACGACGCTCGCCAAGTCCGTCGAGGACGACGGCTCGACCGGCACCCGCGAGGAGATCGACACCGCACTCGGCACCCACGTCGAGGGCACCTGGCGCCTGGACACCCCCTACCTCAACAACCTCGTCGAACTCGTCGGCAACATCGACATCGACACCAACGCCGACGTCCCCGACCCGAAGGCGAAGAAGAAGGGCGAGGCGCCGCTCGTCAAGAAGGGCGAGCAGCAGACCCTCAGCGGGCCGATGGCCGTCGCCTACGCCACCTACCGCGCCTCCGGCGAGGCCGAGACCGCGCAGCTCACCCGGTTCGGGCAGGTCATGCAGGGCGTGCTGCGCAAGCTGTCGTCCGACCCGCAGGCCGCGACCGTCACCGTGCAGTCGCTCGCGCAGATCCTCGACCCGTCGCTGAAGGAGAAGGACCTCGGCACGTTCCTCGCCAAGCTCGCCGACCGCGCCAAGGGCGGCGACTACGCCACCGCGCTCCTTCCCGTCCAGGACGACGGGACGCTGACCGAGAAGGCCAGCACCAGCGTGGTCAAGGACGTGCTCGGCGGCGCCGTGAAGAGACCCGAGCAGGGCGCGGCCGTCCGGGTCGGCGTGCGCAACGCCACCGGCGACAAGGACTCCACGGAGAAGGCCCGCATCGCACTCGTCAACGGCGGCTACACCTTCGTCGACGGCGGCTCCGCCACCTCGGCGGCATCGTCGCAGGTCACCTACGCCGACGCGGGCAAGAAGGCGGAGGCACAGGAGGTCGCCAAGACCCTCGGCCTGCCCACCGGCGCGGTCCGCAAGGGCAAGACGGCCCCGAACGCGGACGTGTCGGTCGTGCTCGGCGGGGACTACTAGGCCCGGCCGAGCAGGGTCCCCGGAGCGGTCGAAACAATCTTCTGGGGACCCGTGGGCGGTCCGTGAGACCCTTGACGGGTATTGCCCATCTGAAGGAAAGCTCTCTTGTGACCGCCACGGACCGCTCCACCGAGCTCATCACCGTCGCCGCCCAGGCGGCCGCCGACAAGCTCGCGCACGACATCATCGCGTACGACGTCAGCGACGTGCTGTCGATCACGGACGCCTTCCTGCTCGCCTCCGCGCCCAACGACCGCCAGGTCAAGTCGATCGTCGACGAGATCGAGGAGCGCCTCAACAAGGAGCTCGGCGCCAAGCCGGTGCGCCGCGAGGGCGACCGCGAGGCCCGCTGGGTCCTCCTCGACTACGTCGACATCGTCGTGCACGTCCAGCACAGTGAGGAGCGTGTCTTCTACGCCCTCGAGCGCCTGTGGAAGGACTGCCCCGAGATCGAGCTGCCCGCCGAGGCCAAGGCCACCCGCGGCAAGGCCGCCGAGTACGCCGACCGGCAGCAGGCCGCCGAGGAGGCCGGAGCCCTGCGCGAGCTGGGCGGTGAGCTGCGGTGAGCAGCCGCGGCTGCCGGATCATCCTGTGGCGGCACGGCCAGACCGCCTGGAACCTGGAGCGCCGCTTCCAGGGCACCACGGACATCGAGCTGACCGACGTCGGCCTCGGCCAGGCCCGGCGCGCCGCCCGGCTGCTCGCCTCCCTGAAGCCGGACGCGATCATCGCGTCCGACCTCCAGCGGGCCGCGGCCACCGCCGCCGAGCTCGCCGCCGTCACGGGCCTCGACGTCACGCACGACGAGGCGCTGCGCGAGACCTACGCCGGGGCCTGGCAGGGCCTGACCCACGACGAGATCATCGCCCGGCACGGCGAGCAGTACGCCGCGTGGAAGCGCGGCGAGCCGGTGCGCCGCGGCGGCGGTGAGCTGGAGACCGAGGTGGCCGACCGCGCCGCCCCGGTCGTGCTGCGGCACGCGGAGAAGCTGCCCGACAACGGCACGCTGGTCGTCGCCAGCCACGGCGGCACCATCCGCACCACCATCGGCCGCCTCCTCGGCCTGGAGCCGCACCACTGGGAGGGCCTGGGCGGGCTCTCCAACTGCTGCTGGTCGGTCCTCGGCCAGGGCGCGCGCGGCTGGCGCCTGCTCGAGCACAACGCGGGCACGCTGCCCGAGCCGGTGCTCGGAGACGACGACTAGCCTCCGGCGTGTCCCGGCGGAAGCCCAGGTCACCGGGGTCGGGGACCGGATTTCACATTCGGGCAGGTCGCAGGCTAAAGTTCTTCTTGTTCGCCCGCCGAGCGGGAAGAACGCAAGGGGCTATAGCTCAGTTGGTAGAGCGCCTGCATGGCATGCAGGAGGTCAGGAGTTCAATTCTCCTTAGCTCCACTCACACGAGAAGCGGCGTGTGCTCACGGGAAACGTGAGCCGCGTCGCTTTCGTCATTTCCGGCGCCCCTTGCTCACACGCACCTACGCCTCCTCACTGGGCCCCCGCACTTACGCCTCCTCACCGGGCCCCCGCACTTGCGCCTCCTCACTGGGCCCCGCCCTCGCGGCGCAGCCCGCGCAGCCGGGCCGTCCGCTCCTCCGTCTCCTCGTCGTCCGGCGTGTACGCCACGATGCGGCAGTCCGGCATGCCGTTGATCGACAGCGACACCGACGACATCCGCAGCTCACCGACCGCCTTGTGCCAGAACGTCTTCACCCGCGGCCCCGGCGGCACCACATAGCCGCTCGCCCACATCCGTGCGAACTCCGGGCTGGCCACGGACAGTTCCCGGATGAAGTTCTCCCAGGCGGGCTCGCCCACATGCCGCCCGTACTCCCCGCGCAGTGTCGCCACCATCACCGGCAGCTCCGAGTCCCTGAAGACCAGCGGGCAGTGCTTCTTCGGCACGACGAACAGCGTCCACAGCACGTTCTCCACGCCTATCGCCTCGATCGGCGGGACGAGGAAGAGGTCTCTGTAGGCGGGGTTGGTGGCGAGGATGTCGTACCGCGTGTTGTAGACCACCGCCGGGTGCGGGTCGAGGGCGTCGATGATGCCCTGTATCTCCGCGCCCACCGTCTCCGCGGCCGCCTCCTGCCGCGCGGCGTATGGCACCTCCGCCAGGTCGTACAGGTGCTCGCGCTCCGCCGGGTCCAGGCGCAGCGTGCGCGCGACGGCGTCCAGGACCTGGGCGGAGGCATTGATGGGGCGGCCCTGCTCCAGCCACGTGTACCACGTCACACCGACGCCGGAGAGCTGGGCGACCTCCTCGCGGCGCAGGCCCGGCGTGCGGCGCCGGGGGCCCGGCGGCATGCCCACGTCGGCCGGGGCGACCCGGGCTCTGCGGCCCCGCAGGAACGCGGCCAGCTCGGGGCGGCGCCGGGAGGGCGCACGGGTGGACGGCACCGCGCGAGGTGTCCCCGTCATGTCCATCGTCGTCACGTCCCCCATCGTGCGTCCCCGTCACCGACCTTGCCAGGTGCTGCCAGTACCAGCATCGGCGGGCTCTCACTACCTGTACCCGCCCGCGGCCACGCTCGGGGCATGACCACTACGACCCCACCCGCGGCGACCTCCGCCCCAACTCCTGGATCCAGTAAAGCCCCTGGCACTGACATCCGCCCCGGACGGCTCCTCGCGGCCGTGCTCACCGCCCAGTTCATGGCGCTGCTCGACGTGTTCATCGTCAACGTCGCCGCCCCCACGATCCGCGAGGAACTGCACGCCTCCGGCGCCGGGCTGCAACTCGTCATCGCCGGCTACACCATCACGTACGCCGTCCTGCTGATCACCGGCGCGCGCCTCGGCGAACGGCTCGGCCACCGCCGTGTCTACCTCGTCGGGCTCGCCGTCTTCACGGCCGCATCGCTCGCCTGCGGGCTGAGCCAGAGCACCGGCCAGCTGATCGCGTTCCGGCTCCTGCAGGGCGCGGGCTCCGCCGTCCTCATCCCGCAGGTGCTCAGCCTCATCCAGCGGAACTTCACCGGCGAGGCACGGATGAAGGCGCTCGGCGCGTACTCGGCGGTCCTCGCCACCGGCGCCGCCGCGGGGCAGGTCGTCGGCGGCGTCCTCGTCAGCGCCGACCTGTTCGGCGCCGGCTGGCGCCCGGTGTTCCTGGTGAACGTGCCGGTCGGCGTGGCCCTCCTGTTCGTCGCCGCCCGCGTGCTGCCCCGCGACGACCGCGGTGACGTGGGCCGGGCGCGCGGGCTCGACCTGCCGGGGCTGGTGCTGCTCGGCGCCGCCGTCTCGGCGTTCACGGTGCCGCTGGTCCTCGGCGAGCAGGAGGGCTGGCCGCTGTGGACCTGGGTGTCCCTCGGCGCCGCCGCCGTGCTCTTCGCCCTGTTCTGCCGGTACGAGGCGCGGCTCGCCCGGCGTGGCGGGGCGCCCCTGATCTCGCCGCGTGTTCTGCGGGTGCCGGGCATGGGCCTCGCCGTGTTCCGGCTTGCCGCGGTGATGGCGGTCAACTCCGGGTTCCTGTTCGTGCTGTCCCTGCACGTGCAGGGCGGCCTCGGCTACAGCGCGCTGCGCGCGGGGCTGACGTTCGCCCCGTCCGCGATCGTCTTCGGAGTGGTCGGTCTGACGTGGCGCAAGTGGCCCGCGGCCCTGCAACGGACACTGATCCCGGGCGGGTTCGCCCTCGCGGCCCTGTCGTGCGTCGCGGTGGGCCTGCTGCTGCGGGACGGCGACGACGGCGGGCTGTGGCTGTACGCGGCGTTCGTGGGCGGCGGCGTCGGGCTCGCGCTCGGCTTCAGCCCGACCCTCACGCGCGCCCTCGCGACCGTACGGCCCGAGGACGCGGCGGACGCCAGTGGTCTCCTCGCCACCGTCACCCAGCTCGGACAGCTCACCGGAGTCGCCGTCTTCGGCGCGATTTTCCTCGCCCGGATTGAGTCACAGGGGGCTCCTGGGGCGTATTCATCGGCGGACGCGCTCCTGGTGAGCTTCTACGCGCTCGCCGCGGCGGCCGCCCTGGGGGCCGTGTCCGGACTGGTACGTATGCGTCGCTGACCGTCTCGCCGTGGTCGTGGCAGAATCGACGGGGCCGGAAGGGGACTGCACCAAAGCGCCGACGGTGACCCGACGGGAGGGAGAGCGCGATGCCTGCGAGCATCCTCGAAGAGGCCGGGGGCCTCTTCGAAGTGGCGGACATACAGGTCGGCGATGCCACGCTCCTCCACTGCCCTTCCTGCGGTTCGGCCCACGTGGCTCAAGTCCTCGGTGACAACGGCGGAGTCAGTTACGTGTGCACCGCCTGCGGCCACAGCTGGAGCTGATCGATGGGTGCACACAGGCGTAAATGCGACTGGTGCGGCAGCGGTACGCCGATCGTCCGCGACATGGAGCCGGTGAACCCGGACTACCAGTACTGGTGCGAGGAGTGCGCGCGGGCGCTGATCATAAAAGGCGACCCCATCGAGACGTACCGCGAACTCGAAGGGGAGCCGATCTACGGCCGCCTGCTCGACGAGCACTGCACCCTCAAGCGCTTCTACTCGTTCGCCACCGCCTGAGGCGTCCGCGAGCCCCCGAGCCCCCGCCCGAACCCTCCGCGGGGCCGCCCTGCCCCCGCGCGCGGCTTTCCCGGCCTCGTCCGCGGACACCCCAGAGCGACGGCCGCGGCGACCGCGAGGAAGCCGGCAGCGGCCAGCGGATAGACCGCCGACAGCGTCATCTCGCCAAAATCCTGGGCGAGTTCAGGCCGCCCAGGGCGGTGCGGCACCCACCACAGCGCGTACGAGCAGAACACCAGCGCAAGGCCCCCGGCCGCCGCCCACCGCCCCCGGCCGCCCCACCGCGCCGCACGCGTCCACAGCAGCACCGCCATCGGCACGCACCACACCCAGTGGTGCGACCACGACACCGGGCTCACGAGCAGCGCGGTCGCCGCACAGGCGACCGCGCCCCAGGCCCGCTCCCCGCGCGCCGCCGCGGCCACCGCCACGGCGAGCCCCGCCACGCAGACCACCGCCGCCACGGCCGCCCACCAGACGCCCGGCTCCGGGGTGTGCAGCAGCCGCGCGAGCACCCCGCGCACCGACTGGTTCGCGGTGTTCTCCGCCCGCCCTGCCCGGCCCGCCTCGAAGACCACCTGGGTCCAGAAGTTCCGGGAGTCGTCCGGCAGCACCACGGCCGCGACGAGCGTCGCCCCCAGGAACGCGGCGGTGGCCACGCACGCGTGCCGCACGGCGGGCCGCCACACACCCCCGCGTACGCCCGCCACGGCACCCACCAGGAGCAGGAAGACCGCGAACAGGCCGGGCGTCAGCTTGACCGCCGCGGCCAACCCGATGCCCACACCCGCCCACCGGTGGTCGGGGTGCCGCGTCAGGGCCCACAGCACCAGCACGGCGAGCAGCAGATTCACCTGCCCGTAGCGCAGCGTCGTCCACACCGGCTCCGCCCAGACAGCCACCGCCGACACCCACAGAGCCGTCTCCACGTGCGTGTGCCGCCACGTTCCCGCGAGGCGCAGGGACAGCCGTACGACGGCGAACAGGAGCAGCAGGTTCGCCAGCGTGGCGAGCGGCCGCAGGTCCACCGGATCCAGCAGCGTCAGCGGCGTGAACAGCAACGCGGCGAACGGCGGGTACGTCATGGGCAGGTCGTACTCGGTGGCGCGCAGCGCGTACAGGTCGGCGCCCGCGCGCGCGGCCTGGCCCTCCGCACGGTAGACCCACAGGTCGATCATCGAGACGTCGGCCGCTCGCTGCGCGGCCCAGAAGACGACGAAGGAGAGCAGACAGACCCCGGCGGCCAGAGGGACCCGGCGGCGTACGACAGCGGTGGCGATCACGGACACGAGGCCGGACCGTAGTGACCTCGGGTGTCCGGGACGGAAACGATTTGGTGGACCCCGGGGGTGACCGTGTAATGTTTGCGGAGCCGCCGGGGAAACCGGGCGGAGCAGCAACAAGGGGCTATAGCTCAGTTGGTAGAGCGCCTGCATGGCATGCAGGAGGTCAGGAGTTCAATTCTCCTTAGCTCCACAGTGAATGAGCGGGCCACCCGGATCGGGTGGCCCGCTTTTCGTGTTCCCAGGGCTTGTACGGGGAGGGCCGGCCCGGCTTGTGCGGAGGGCCCGGGCGTCTACGGGGAGCACCCGGGGCACGCACCCAGGGCCCTCCCCGTAGAGAACGTTCAGCTCGTCCTCGCTGCCCTCGCCGTCCTCACCGCCCGCTGCCGAGCGCCCTGCGCCCGCGACCCCGCGGCAGCATCGGCAGGCCCGGCGACGGCGCCTGCGCCGGGATCGCCGCGGGGGCCTCCTCGATGCGCAGGGCCAGCGCGGGGCAGCGGCGCACCGCGCGCTGGGCGCGCGCTTCGGAGTAGCGCGGCACGGCGGCCTCCGCGACCGCGGGGAAGCCGTCCGGGCCCAGCTGGATCAGCTCGGGCACGATGTCCGCGCACAGGCCGTGGCCCTGGCACAGCGTCCAGTCGACGGCGAGCTTGCGGCCGCTCGACCCCTGCCCCTGAGGGCTGTCGTCGTGGAGCGGCAGAACGCCCTCCACGGGGCGCCCGCACCCGTCGCCGAGGACGTGCGCGGCGAGATCGTCCGTGAACGCCGCGATCGTCGACTCCAGGAACGCCGCCGAACCGTCCGGATGCTTGCACGCACCCCGCCGCTTCACCGCCCGCGTCACCTCGCGCAGCGCCTCCAGAGCGGTGGGCCCGCCACCGTCCAGGACGTCGGCGAGGCCCCGCGCGGCGGCCGGGAGCCCCAGATAGCAGGGCCCGCACTGACCGGCGCTCTCCGCGGCCAGCCAGTTCGCCACGTGCAGGGCCTCGCCCAGCGGACACGTGCCCGGGCCGAGCGGCAGGATCGCGCCCGCGCCGAGCGCGCCCCCGCAGGCCTCCAGGGACGCCCTGGACACGACCGCGTCGTGCGCGGTGACCGCGTCCAGCCACTTGCCGTGATAGCCGCCCGTGAGGACGCCCTGCGGCAGCGGGGGAGCGCCGGCGAGCTGCAGAACGTACCGGAGGGGCACGCCCGTCGGTGCCTCCACGACCATCGGCCGGGCGACGGCTCCGGAGAGGGTCAGGAGCACCGTGCCCGGCTCGTCGCGCAGTCCGGTGCGCCGGTAGCACTCCGCGCCGATGCGGGCGGCGACGGCCAGCTGCGCGAAGGTCTCCGCGTTCGACAGGAGCGTCGGCGCGCCGCCCACCCCGGAGTCGGACGTGCGCACCTTGCGCCCCGGAGGCAGCGGCGGCCCGCCGTCCGCGGACCGCACCAGGGCCGAGGACTCACCGGTGACCATGCGCACGGGATTGCGCTGCACGCGCGCGCGGAGGATCGATCCGCGCCGGTTGCTCAGTCCGCGCTCGGCGAGCGCCGCCTGCATCGAGGCCTCCGTGGAGTCCCGGGTCACGCCGACGACGAGCGTGCGCGCGCCCAGCGCCTCGGCGGCGAGCAGCGCGCCGTCCAGGATGAGGTGCGGCGCGCGGTTGATCAGCACGGTGTCCTTGCGGCACGCGGGCTCGTCCTCGCTGCCGTTGATGACGACTACGGGCCGCACGCCCCGCCGGATCGCGGCCTCGGCGACGGCCCGCAGCTTCTTGGCGAACGGGAAGCCCGCGCCGCCGCGGCCGCGCAGCGAGATCTGCTCGGCCAGCGTGGCGAGCTGCTCGCCCGCGATGGGTTCCAGGGGGCCGTGCACCTTCAGGTGCATGGCCAGGTCGAGCCGCTCGACCAGATCGAAGCCCGACGTCAGCAGCGGAAGCCCGACGACGCGGACTTCGGGGACGTCGGGCAGTGACGCGTTCACTTGCTGCCTCCGGTGGACGCGTTCCAGGGTTCGCCGGTGCTGGGCGCCTGGAAGGGGCCGGTGAGCTGTTGGGTGGCGGGGCCGTCGTCGTGGACGGGGTCGGGCACGGGCAGGGGATCGTGCACGGGCGGGTGGTAGGCGGGCTGAGGGCCGGTGTCGTACGAGGTGCCGTACGGGTCGGTGTCCCCGGAGCCGAAACCCCTGTCTCCGTAGTCGTGCTGTGTGTCCTGGAAGTCGCGGCGGCCGTCACCGCTGCCCGTCGGTCCGTAACCGATGTCTACGGAGCCGTGTCCGCTCGCTACGGAGTCGTAGCCGTCGTCCAAGGAGTCGTACGGCAATGGCGCCGAGGGTGCTTCGGCCGGAGGGGGCGGGGAGGGGGCCGGCCAGCGGGGGGTCATGGTGGGCAGGACCTCGGTCGGCTGGAGGTCCAGGGGCAGCGAGGAGTCGGGGTCGGAGGGGGCGGCCAGCGCGCGGTAGGCGGCGGCGATGCCGACGACCGGGGGCTGGTCGGCCGCGGGGGCGGCGCGGCCCGACGCGGTGCCGGGCAGCGGCGCGGACGCGGTGTCACGGGTGGGCGCCGGGGCCTCGTGGCGGCGGGCGCGCTCGGGCGCGGGCCGGGCGTCGGGTTCGAGGAGGGCGAAGACGCGGGCGGCCACCTTGCGCTTGACCGGACGCGGCGCCGCGCGCAGCGCCACCGCCCCGGCGACGGCGACCAGGCACAGGCAGTACAGGACCACCACCCACGGCTTCGGCGGGCGGCCCGCGTACAGGCCGTGGATCAGGGCCGCGCACCAGGCCGGGTAGGCCAGCATGTGCAGCGCCCGCCACCGGGACGCGACCTGGACCGGTGAGGCGAAGGCGCTGCGCAGGGCGCCGGTGACGCTGGTGGTGATCATCAGGAGCCCGGCGAGCGAGCCCAGGCCGATGAGCCCGTCGCCGCCCGTGAAGCCGAGCCCGAAGGGCACCAGGGCGCCCACGAAGGACACGTGGTCCAGGGCGAGCTTCACGGTGCCGTGCAGCAGCAGGAAACCCACGGACGCGACCGCCGTGGCCCGGTGCACGGCCTGGGCGAGCAGTCGCTGGCGCGAGCGCAGGAAGAGCCGGTCGGAGGCGACCAGGCCCCACATCACCGACGCCGTCAGGGCCACCAGCGACAGGACGCCGGTGGTGAAGTCGAGCGCGGCGCGGAAGTCGTCGCCGCCAGCGAACACGAGCAGGGGTATCAGCAGCAGCGCCGCCGTGGTGACGATGCCGCGGGCCGCTCTGCCCGGCGCGCGGACGCCGGGGAACGTCGGTGCCGCGGGTGGTGCGGGCGGCGGGAAGGGCGTGGAGGCGGGGGAGGAACGCCGCGGCGAGGGGGAGCGCCGCGGCGGTGTCGCGGAGGGCGTGGGACTTCCGCGACTCTTGCGGTGCGGGTTCAGAGGGTTCATGGGGGCGACTCCGAAATGGTCCGGTCGCCGCATGCTAAGTCGAGCCATACCGATGGGTACGTGGTTTGAGTTATTGCGTTGTTATCAAAGCGCGACTCGATCTTGGTGTTGCCCCGATAGTGGTCGGTACGCGGAGTAACCCTTGGCCATGGGTGGGGTGTCGGGGGCGCCGGGGATACGGACAAAGCGCGTGGCCCGGCTCCGGAGCGCTGCGGTACCCTGACGCCATGCGTGCCGTACGCCTTCTGCTTAGCGGGCCGCGCTGATCAGTCCCGACCGCCCAGTGAGCGCGGTCGGAATCGGCGCGGCGTCCCCTCCTGTGCGAGGGGCATTTTTATTTGGCCGTCCGGCCATTTCCGCAGGCAGAGACGATCGATGGAGCTTTGAGGACCATGAGCGAGACGAATTCCTCCGCCACTGCTGAGGGCGCGGCCGGCGCGGGAGGCGCCCCCGCCGCCGAGGCAGCCGCCCCGCACCGCTACACGGCCGCCCTGGCAGCCGAGATCGAGGCACGCTGGCAGGACTTCTGGGACGCGAACGGCACGTACGAGGCGCCCAACCCGAGCGGCGACCTGGCCGGCGACCCGGCCCTCGCCGCCCGCCCCAAGAAGTTCATCATGGACATGTTCCCGTACCCCTCGGGTGCGGGCCTGCACGTAGGCCACCCCCTGGGCTACATCGCCACCGACGTCTTCGCCCGCTTCCAGCGCATGACGGGCCACAACGTCCTGCACTCCCTGGGCTTCGACGCCTTCGGCCTGCCCGCCGAGCAGTACGCCGTGCAGACCGGCACGCACCCGCGCGTGTCCACCGAAGCCAACATCGAGAACATGAAGGCACAGCTGCGCGCCCTGGGCCTGGGCCACGACAAGCGCCGCTCCTTCGCGACGATCGACCCGGACTACTACAAGTGGACCCAGTGGATCTTCCTGCAGATCTTCAACTCCTGGTACGACGACGAGGCGAAGAAGGCCCGCCCCATCGCCGACCTGATCGCCCAGTTCGACAGCGGTGAACGCGCCGTACCGGACTCCACGCGCGCGTGGCACGCCCTGGACGCCAAGGAGCGCGCCGACGTCCTGAGCGGCTTCCGCCTGGCGTACGCCTCCGACGCCCCCGTCAACTGGTGCCCGGGCCTGGGCACCGTCCTGGCGAACGAGGAAGTCACCGCCGACGGCCGCTCCGAGCGCGGCAACTTCCCCGTCTTCAAGGCCAAGCTGCGCCAGTGGAACATGCGCATCACCGCCTACGCCGACCGCCTCCTGGACGACCTGGACGCGCTGGACTGGCCCGAGGCCATCAAGCTGCAGCAGCGCAACTGGATCGGCCGCTCCGAAGGCGCGCGCGTCGACTTCCCCGTCGGCTCCGTAGACGACGCCATCACCGTCTTCACCACCCGCCAGGACACCCTGTTCGGCGCCACCTACATGGTCCTGGCGCCCGAGCACGAACTGGTCGACGCCATCGTCCCGGCCGCCTGGCCCGAGGGCACCCACGACGTGTGGACGGGCGGCCACGCCACCCCCGCCGAGGCCGTCGCCAAGTACCGCGCCTTCGCCGCCGCCAAGTCCGACGTCGAGCGCCAGGCCGACGCCAAGGAGAAGACCGGCGTCTTCACCGGCGCGTACGCGACGAACCCCGTCAGCGGCGAGCAGGTCCCGGTCTTCATCGCCGACTACGTCCTGATGGGCTACGGCACCGGCGCCATCATGGCCGTCCCCGCGCACGACTCCCGCGACTTCGCCTTCGCGCGCGCCTTCGAGCTGCCCATGCGCTGCGTCGTCGAGCCCGCCGACGACCGCGGCACCGACCCGTCCACGTGGGACGACTCCTTCGACTCCTACGAAGCGAAGATCATCAACTCCTCCGGGGCCGACGTCGCCCTGGACGGCCTGGTGGTCGTCGAGGCCAAGGCCCGCATCACCGAGTGGCTGGAGCGCAAGGGCATCGGCCGGGGCACCGTCAACTTCCGCCTGCGCGACTGGCTGTTCAGCCGCCAGCGCTACTGGGGCGAGCCCTTCCCGATCGTCTACGACGAGGACGGCGTGGCCCACCCGCTGCCCGAGTCGATGCTGCCCCTGGAGCTGCCGGAGGTCGACGACTACTCCCCGCGCACCTTCGACCCGGACGACGCGGACACCTCTCCGGAGACCCCGCTGTCCCGCAACGAGGACTGGGTCAACGTCACCCTGGACCTGGGCGACGGCACCGGACCGCGCCGCTACCGCCGCGAGACCAACACCATGCCCAACTGGGCCGGTTCGTGCTGGTACGAACTGCGCTACCTGGACCCGCACAACAGCGAGCAGCTCGTCGCCCCCGACGCCGAGCGCTACTGGATGGGCCCCCGCGAGGGTCAGCCCACCGGCGGCGTCGACCTGTACGTCGGCGGTGCCGAGCATGCCGTGCTGCACCTGCTGTACGCCCGCTTCTGGTCGAAGGTCCTGTTCGACCTGGGCCACATCTCGTCGGCCGAACCGTTCCACAAGCTGTTCAACCAGGGCATGATCCAGGCCTACGTCTACCGCGACAGCCGCGGCTTCCCGGTCCCCGCCGCCGAGGTCGAGGAGCGCGACGGCACGTTCTTCTTCGAGGGCGAACCGGTCAAGCGCGAACTGGGCAAGATGGGCAAGTCCCTGAAGAACGCCGTCACTCCGGACGAGATCTGCGAGGAGTACGGCGCCGACACGCTGCGCCTGTACGAGATGGCGATGGGCCCCCTGGACGTCTCGCGCCCCTGGGACACCCGCGCCGTCGTCGGCCAGTACCGGCTGCTGCAGCGCATGTGGCGCCTGATCGTCGACGAGGCCACCGGCGAGGTGACCGTCACCGACGCCGAGCCCGACGAGGACACCCTGCGGGCGCTGCACAAGGCGATCGACGGCGTGCGCCAGGACCTGGACGGCATGCGGTTCAACACCGCCATCGCCAAGATCACCGAGCTGAACAACCACCTGACGAAGGCCGCGGGCCCCGTGTCGCGGTCCGTCGCCGAGCGCCTGGTGCTGCTGGTCGCCCCGCTGGCCCCGCACATCGCCGAGGAGCTGTGGCGCAAGCTGGGCCGCACCGAATCGGTCGTCCACCAGGACTTCCCGGTCGCCGACCCCGCGTACGTCGTCGACGAGACCGTGACCTGCGTCGTGCAGATCAAGGGCAAGGTCAAGGCCCGCCTGGAGGTCCCGCCCGCCATCTCCGACGAGGAGCTGGAGAAGGCGGCCCTGGGCGACGAGCGCGTGGTCGCCGCGCTGGCCGGCGCGGGCATCCGCAAGGTCATCGTGCGGGCGCCGAAGCTGGTGAACATCGTTCCCGCGTGAGGCACGACGCGGTCCGGTCGGGGTGACCGGTCCGGCATGGTCGGCGGGCGGCGGGTCCTTGCGGGGGCCCGCCGCCCGCCGTTCGTGGCTGGTCGCGGCCGTTCGCGGCTGCCCGTGGCGCGCCGGGGCCGCCCGCCAACTGCGGGTCGGGCGACGCGCATCGGGGTAGTCCCCTACGGGCAGCTTGGGGGTTCCGCTGGAACCCTCAGGAGGGTTGCTGCGTTTACCGTGGAGAAGGCGGCGAGATCAGCCCGTGCAGAAGCGGACGGATCAGCACCGTCGGTAGGACCCCGCACCATCCCGCACCACCCCTCGCACCACCCGGAACCGCCGGGGACCGATTCGCCGGGCCGAAGGAGAAGCATCGTGGAAGCCGTGATCGCAGTGGTCGCGCTGCTCTTCGTGCTGTTTCTGGCACTGGGAGCGTATGCGGTGGTCAAGGCGGTCGGAGCGGCTCGCCGCGGCATGGACCGCACGATCACACAGGCCCGCCGCACCGTGGAGGACACCACCCTGCGCGCGCGGACCTTCGCCCAGCCCGGAGCCGTCGGCGAGCTGGCCCAGCTGCGGCTGCGCCTGCGCACCTCCATGCGGGCCACCCAGGACTCGCTGCGCGCGGGCGCCGCCGAGGACTCCTCGCTGCACGAGTCCCTGGCCCTCTTCCAGCGCCTGAGCGCCCACGGCCACGAGCTGGACGACGAGCTCAAGCGTCTGGAGCGCGAGCCCGACCGCATCGAGCTCAGCCAGCGCCTGCCCGGCCTGAAGGAGCGCACCGAGCAGATCGTCAAGGCCGCCGACTCACTCCGCTGGGCGGCCCGCGACCGCGCCCACAAGTTCGCGGATGACGACCTGGACCTGCTCAGCCAGCAGATCGACATGGAAGCGGGCGCGCTGCGGCACTGGGCGGACGGACCCTCCGACGACCAGCCCCTCACCTCCTGGTCCGACCCCGCCACGGCCCCGGCGACCGACCAGGCGAAGACCGCGTCGAGCTCCGCGGCAGCCGACCTGAACAAGCCGTCCCGGCCGGGTGCGTCCGCCCGCGCGGCCGAAGGGGACCGCGCCGACCGCGCCTCCCAGGAGCCGGCCAGGCCCGCCATCACCCCGCCGGCACCGCAGCCGACGTACCCCTGGCAGAAGAAGCCCAAGCCCGAGAGCACCACCTGACCCGCGCCTGCCGCCAAGGCCACCACCTGCCCCCTCGGCATGCCCTCGGTCCCGCCGGGGCACGTCGCCCCCGTCGCCCGCGTGCAGGGGTCGGACTGCCGCACCCGGGTTCCTGCGGGTAATCTCCAGCTCATGTCCCGCCATGTCGCGATCGTCACCGATTCAACGGCCTACCTGCCGCAACGGACGATGGAGCGGCACGACATCACCGCGGTGCCGCTGACGGTCGTCCTGGGCAATCAGGCACTCGAAGAGGGCACCGAGATCTCCGCCCGCTCGCTCGCGCTGGCACTGCAGAAACGCCACCCTGTGACCACCTCGCGCCCCAGCCCCGAGGTCTTCGCCCAGACCTACCGCAAGGTCGCGGAGGCGGGCGCCACCAGCATCGTCTCGCTCCACCTGTCGGCCGAGTTCTCCGGGACGTACGACGCCGCCGTCCTCGCCGCCCGCGAGGCACCCGTGCCGGTCCGCGTCGTCGACACCGGCATGGTCGCGATGGCCCTCGGCTTCTGCGCCCTCGCCGCGGCCGAGACCGCCGACTCGGGCGGCACGGTGGACGAGGCGGTGGCGGCCGCGGAGAAACGGGCCGCGGCGACGTCCGCGTACTTCTATGTCGACACCCTCGACTATCTGCGCCGCGGCGGCCGCATCGGCGCCGCGCAGGCCCTCCTGGGCTCCGCGCTCGCCGTGAAGCCGCTGCTCTCGTTGGACGACGGTCGTATCGAGATGCTGGAGAAGGTCCGCACGGCGTCGAAGGCGATCGCCCGTCTGGAGGAGATCGTCATCGAGCGGGCCGGGGCACACGACGTGGACATCGCCGTGCACCACCTCGCGGCGCCCGAGCGCGCGGCGACCCTCGCGGACCGCCTCCGGGACCGCGTCCCTGGCCTCGTCGACCTGCACGTCAGCGAGGTGGGCGCGGTGATCGGGGCGCACACTGGGCCCGGGCTGCTCGGGGCTGTGGTCTCGCCCCGGTGAGGTGATCTCGTTTGGGTGAGGCCTGGTCTCGGCAGGCCTGGACTCGCCTTCGCGTGGGTGAGGTTCGCTCGTGCGGGTGACGGAGTTATCCACAACTGCCGGGTAATCCCCGGGAATTGAGCAAGATCAACAAGTTTCCGTGGCGGTGCCTAGCGTTCTCGGCATGGGACTTCGATCGGCTTCAGAGACAGTGAGCGGTGGTTCGGTGGGGGCGCCGGGCGACGGTTCGACACGTTCGACGCGTAGTGGCCCGGGGCGAGCGTCGGGCCCGGGCGGACGCGCGGCGGAACACCGCGTGGCCGTGGGGCCTGCGACGCGACGCCACGCTCGGCGTCGGGCCCGGCGCAGACGTGCGGCGGCAGAGGCGATGCGGCTGCGGGCCGAGGCACTGTTCGCCGAGCCGGGAATGCGGGCAGGAGGGCGGGGGCGGGCTCCGACGCCGCCTTTGGGGGCTGAGCGGGGGTCACCTCGAACTCCGGGTTGGGCTGGGGGTGTTGAAGGCGCTCGTCTTGGCGTCGGCGTTGGCGTCGGCGCCGGTGGTGGGGGTGCCGGGGGCGTTGGGGACCCGGCGGACCCGGGGGCTCCGGTGGGACAAGTGTGCTTGGCGGACCCGGTCGACCCGGTAGACCCGGGTCGGGTGGGGCGGGGGAACCCTGCGGGTAGGCCGGATCCCGGGGACGAGGGTTCCGGGGCCGATGTCCGGGTGGAGCCGTCGTGGCGGGCGCGGGCCGGGCTCGCCGTGCGGGAGAGGCTGCCGCTCTGGCTCCGGTTGCGGTGCGGCCTGGAGCGGCGGAGCGTCATCGCGCTCGGCCTGGTCCTGATCGTGGCCGCGGTCTTCGCGGCGCAGCACTTCTGGACCGGGCGGACACAGCCGGTCCGGGCACCGGACGTGGTGGGCGAGGCGGCGGGACCCGGCAGCGGGCCAGGGCCGTCCCCGTCCCCCGGGACGCCGCCCGCGCCCGACGGCGGACTCCCGCAGGGCGCGCCCGGCGACGCCACCGGTGCGGGCAGCGGCACGGGCGCGGCGGCAGACGTCGTCGTGGACGTCAGGGGGAAGGTCCGCAGACCCGGTGTACAACGACTGCCGGGAGGGTCCCGGGTGGCCGACGCGCTGCGGGAGGCGGGCGGGGTCCGACCCGGCACGAAAGCGGACGGCCTCAACCGCGCCCGGCTCCTCATCGACGGCGAGCAGATCGTGGTGGGTGGCCCCGCGCCACCAGAACAGGGCTCCGCGTCGGCCGCCCCGCCGGGCTCCGGCCCAGGACCGGCAGCCGGGGGCACGGCGGCCGGACCGACAGGGAGCGCCGGCGCGGCGGCGGGACCGGTGGGGCTCAACACCGCCACCGCCGAGCAACTGGACACCCTGCCCGGGGTGGGCCCGGTCCTGGCGCAGCACATCATCGACTACCGCACGGAGCACGGGGGATTCCGCTCGGTGGACGAACTCCGGGAAGTGAACGGCATCGGCGAGAAGCGATTCGCCGATCTGCAGAACCTCGTGCGGCCATGAGCAGCGGGGAGACGGCGGCGCGGGACGCGGCGGCTGACTCGGGGACGAGGGGCGCGGGGACGAGGGGAGGCGCGGGGACGTTCATGAGGCGCCGGGCGACCGCCCCCGGGGCTGATTCCCCCCACCCCCGTGGGGCCGACCGGCACCGGATCGGCCCTGACGACCCCCGCCAGGAGGGCCCCGCCGACCTTCGGCTGGTACCACCCGCACTCGCGGCCTGGGCAGCGGCGGCCCTCGCGCTGGATGCCCCACCCCGTGCGGTGGTCGGCGTGGTCGTGGTCTGCGTAGTGGCCGCCGGAGCGCTCCTGGTGACGTGGACCGCATGGGGACATGGGGACGGGCGTGCCCGTGCCGGGGGTGGCCACGCCCGGACGGGAGGGCATGCCCGGCTCCGGAGGACGGGCCGCTTCGCATGGGGCCGCGTGAGCGTGGCCGCCGTCCTGCTCTGCGCCGCGGCGTCGGCGGCCTCGGCCGGTCTGCACGGGGCGGACCTGCACCGCGGCCCCGTTCCCGAGCTCGCTGAGCGGTACGCGGAGGTGACGGCGGAGGTGGAAGTGACGTCGGACCCGCGCCGTACGCGCCCCCGGGTGACCGGGGACCGCGCGGCTCCGCCCTCCATCGTGCTGAACGGGGAGGTCGTCCGCGTGAAGGAGGCCGACGGGACCACGAGCGGGACGCGGGCGCCGGTACTGGTCATCGTGCGCGAGGAAAGGAAGGAGGAGACAGGCGTGGGCGCGAGGGCGAAGCCGGGGGAATGGGGCGACACGGGCTCGGGGCAGGTGTCCTGGCAGCCGAATGACGGACGCAACTCAGACGGTGCTGGTGGCGCTGACAGTGCTGGTGGTACTGACATCGCTGACGATGATGACGGTGCTGGCGATGGTGCCGGCCCGGCCGGAGCCGATGGCCCACCAGAAGGCGTACGCACCGGGGACACGGCCGCGGGGCCGCGAGGGTCGCCCTGGCTGAACCTGCTGCCGTCCACGCGGCTGCGGGTGCGCGGGAGCCTCGCGGTGCCGTGGTCGGACAGCGAGAAGATCGCGGCGGTGCTGCGGGTGCCCGAGGGGCAGGCGCCACATGTGGTCGGGGCGCCGTCGGCGACGCAGCGGTTCGCGGGGAACCTACGGGCGGGACTGCGGGAGGCGACGGACGGGCTGCCCGCCGATGCCCGCGCGCTGCTGCCCGGGCTGGTGATCGGGGACACCTCGCGGGTGCCGCCGGACCTGGACGAGGCGTTCCGCGCGACCGACCTCACCCACCTCCTCGCGGTCAGCGGGGCGAACCTCACCATCGTCCTGGCGCTGCTCATCGGACCGCCCGGCACGGCCCACCGCGCGGAACGGCGTGGGCTCGCCCCGAGGTTGGGCATTCCGCTGCGCACGACGGCGCTGCTCGGCGGCGGACTGACACTCGGGTTCGTCATCGTGTGCAGACCAGAGCCGAGTGTGCTGCGGGCGGCGGCCTGCGGCCTGATCGTGCTGCTGGCCATCGGCACGGGCCGACGCAGATCGCTGCTGCCCGCGCTGGCCGCGGCGGTGCTGCTGCTCGTGCTGTACGACCCTTGGCTGTCGCGGAGTTACGGCTTCCTGCTGTCCGTCCTGGCGACGGGGGCGCTGCTGACGCTGGCGCCGAGGTGGAGTGCGGCGATACGACGGCGCGGCGTACCGGGGCGGCCGGCCGAGGCGCTGGCGGCCGCGGCGGCGGCGCAGGCGGTGTGCGCGCCGGTCGTGGCGGTGCTCGCGGCGCGGGTGAGCCTGGTCGCGGTGCCGTGCAACCTGCTCGCGGAGTTCGCTGTCGCGCCCGCCACGGTGCTGGGGTTCGCGGCGCTCGCGGTGGCGCCGGTGGCGATGCCGGTGGCCAAGGTGCTCACGTGGTGCGCGAGTTGGCCGGTCGGCTGGATCGCGGGGATCGCCCGGACGGGGGCGGCGCTGCCAGGGAACGGGATCGACTGGCCGGGCAGTTGGAGCGGGGCGCTGCTGCTCGCGATCGTCACCGTCGGCGTGGTGCTGGCCTGCCGCAGGCTCGCCCGGCATCCATGGCTGAGTGCGGGATGCGTGCTGCTGCTCCTGCTGGCGGTAGTTCAACCTCCGCCCCTCACCCGGGTCATCGCGGGCTGGCCGCCGCAGGGGTGGCGCATGGTGATGTGCGATGTGGGTCAGGGGGACGCGACCGTGCTGGCGGCGGGCGGTGGCGCAGGGGTGGTCGTCGACGCGGGGCCCGATCCCGTGCTCGTCGACCGGTGTCTGCGCTCCCTCGGTGTCACACGAGTGCTGTTGGTGCTGCTGACGCACTTTCACGCGGATCACGTGGCGGGGCTGCCCGGGGTGCTGCGGGGGCGGTCGGTGGGGGCGATCCAGACGACGGGGTTCCAGGAGCCGCCGGGGCAGGCCGAGTTCGTGCGCGCGCAGGCGGCCGCACGGGGGATTCCCCTGACGCGGGCCGTCGCCGGGGAGCGGAGACGTGCCGGGCCGCTGGAGTGGCAGGTGCTCTGGCCGCCATCCGGCCCGGGAGCGCGGCCGGAGGGGCCGAACGACGCCAGCGTCACCCTCCTCGCGCGGGTCGCGGGGCTCACCCTGCTCCTGCTCGGCGACCTGGAACCACCGGCCCAGCGGGCCCTGTTGCACACCCCGGCGGGCGCCGCGCTGCCACGGGTGGACGTGCTGAAGGTCGCGCATCACGGGTCGGCGTACCAGGACCCGTTGCTGTTGCGACGAGCGGGACCACGGCTCGCGCTGGTCTCGTGCGGCGAGGGCAACCCGTACGGACACCCCTCACCCCGGACGGTCGCGGCGCTGCGGGCCGGGGGAGCGCAGGTGCTGCGGACGGACACGAGCGGCGCCATCGCGGTGACCGGAGGACGTGCCGGAGCACGGGCGGGGCCGCCGGGGAGGGCCCCGGGTGCGGGCGGGGGCGAGCCCGGGGTGGCCGAGCTGGGGGTGGCGACGCGCAGGTGAGGGGTGGGGCACGCCCTGGCCGTGCAGGTGAGGCCAGGGCGTGGGTGGGGCGGGGGCGGGGTCGCGACGGTGA
>NZ_JNXT01000051.1 GCF_000716675.1 Streptomyces alboflavus | reverse complement strand
CGCCCGAACCTTGTCGCGGGCCTGCCCGACAGCCCGGCACCGTCAGCCCGACCGGGGCGCCCCCGTTTCGGCGCTCCGCGCCTCGTCCTCAAGCGCCGGACGGCTTTCTCCCACCCGCCCGCCCCAGCTATTGCTTCGGCCCGGGTGGGACGCACTGCCTGGCCGGAGCCCTTCAGCCCGACCCCGGCGAAGCTTTCCGCCTGACCCGGCCGAGCTTTCCGTCCGCCTCGGCGAAGTGTTTTCAGCCCGTCCGGCGATTGAGGACGAGGCGCGGAGCGCCGATCGGGGGCGGCTGTCCCGCCCGAAGGGGACACCCACCCCCGGGGTCCAGGGGCAGAGCCCCGGGAACGGAGAAGGGGTGGGACCGGGGCGTCCCACGCGGGCAGCATGAAGGCATGACGATCCCCACGATCGACCTGACGGCCTGGCTCTCCGGCGCCCCGGACGCACGGGCGCGGACGGCCGCCGAGGCCAGGGAAACGATCGACGAAGCGCTCCGCACGGCGGGCTTCCTGCTGGTGAAGGGCCACGGCGTGGACCCGGACCTACGCGGAGCCATCCGCCAGGAGGCCCGCGCCTTCTTCCACCTCCCACCCACCACCAAAGAGCCCTACGCCGTGAAGGTGGGCAGCCGGGGCTGGCTCGGCCCGGGCGCGGAGGCCAACAGCTACGCCGAGGGCGCCGCCTCCCCACCCGACCTCAAGGAATCCCTCTCCTTCGCCGCCGACACCCCCACCGGCGACCCGAAGATCGACGCGGAGTGGTTCGCCCCCAACACCTGGCCCCAGGAGATCCCGGGCCTCCGCGCCGACGTGGAGACGTACCTCGCCGAGATGCGCGCCCTCTCCGACGCGCTCCTCGAACTCCTCGCCGTGGTCCTCGGCGAACCGGAGGACTTCTTCACCCGGCACACGAACAACCCCACCTGGGGCTTCAACATCAACTGGTACCCCGGCAGGGACGTCGTCGGCGAGCCGCAGCCGGGCCAGTTCCGCATCGGCCCGCACACGGACTTCGGCACGGTCACGGTCCTCGACCGGCAGGCGGGCCGCGGCGGCCTGCAGGTGTTCACGGACGCCGAAGGCTGGCAGGACGCCCCGCACGACCCGGAGGCGTTCACGATCAACGTCGGTGACCTGATGGCGCGTTGGACGGGGGACCGCTGGCGCTCGGGCCGCCACCGCGTGCTTCCGCCCCCGGCGGACGCACCGGCGGAGGAGCTGATGTCGCTGGTGTACTTCTACGAGTGCGACCCGGGCACGGACGTGCGCGGCACGGACTCGCACGTGTATCTGCGGGCGCAGCTGGACGCGATCACGGTGGACTAGCGAGGGCGGGCCGAGCACTCCCTCGGCCCCGCCGAACCGACCCGGTGGCGACCGGCCCGGCGCCGACTAGTCGTAGCTGCGCCGCAGTTCCCGGAACCGCTCCGGGCTCCACGTCGACCAGTCCATCGGCCGCCCGGCCAGCGCCCGCGCCAGGTACTCGAAGTGCTGGTGCCACCCGGCGAGGCAGTCCCGCCGCAGCGAGTCGTCGCCGACCATCTCGTTGGTGAACCGCAGCGCCGTCCGCCCGGTGCCCGCGGGCTCCAGATGGAAGCGGCACCGCCCGTGCAGGTCGACCGTGTACTCGGCGACGACGTCCGGGTCCCATGCGGTGATGTGCCCCGAGTGCGTACCCGCCGCCGTGTCCGTCGCGTTCAGCCAGCGCAGCGTCACCGCCCCGCCGAGCCGCGGCTCGAACACGTCGGCGGCGGCGAGCCACCCCGGAAGGCCCTCCGGGGTGGCCACCGCCGCCCACACCTCCTCCACCGGGTGCGGCAGGTCGAGCACCCAGTGGAGCGTGTGCGTGTCCCCGCGTGTCCGGCTCGTCCCCTGTTCGACAGCTTCGTTGCTTTCGGTCATGGGCCAAGAGTCACGCACACGCCCGCCGGGGTCACGCACCCTGCGGCGTCCCGCTAGGGCCGTTCGCCCGCCTTGTCGACGACCTTCCGCTCCAGGACGGCGGTGTCGGCCACCACGTCGCCCTTCTCGGCGTACGGCTTGTCCTCCGTGAGGACGGTGCGCTCACCCAGGTACGCCTTGGTCTTCTTGTCGAAGATCAGCTCCGTGCGCTCCCCGTCGTCCTCGTGCGCGATGGCGACCCCGTGCCGCCCCGCCGCGTCCACCGCGTCGTCGTCGAGCTTCACGCCGGGGATCTTCGCGGCGGCCAGGTAGAGGGCGGCGGCCTGCTCCGGCGGCATCAGGGCCTCGCGCGTGATGTCACCGACGACCACGAAGGGCTTGCCGTTGCTGTCCCGGTCGGCCACCTTGTTCAGCCAGTCGAACATGTTGACCGGGTCGGTCGGCAGCTTCTCCAGGTTGCGGTAGTTGCCGTCGGAGTCGGACAGGGGCAGCTCCGGCTCCATCCGCACGTTGTCGTGGTCGTTCACGGGCTCGTGCAGAAGCCCTGTGTGCCTGCCGTCCACGGACATCCAGATCTCCCGCCGGTGCAGCGGGTCGAGGCCCTCATCGGAGCTGTAGGCGACCTTGCTCTTGATGTAGACGAACTGGTCGTCCCTGACGTTCTTCGGCGCGGGCGAGCGCCGCGCCGCGTCCGCGATGTCCTCCAGCATCCGCACGGTCTCCTTCGACGGCGGCCCGGCCTCGGCCGGTTCGCTGCCGAACGGCGAGGCGACGAGGACGCCCGCCGCGACGGCGGCGGCCACCGCGCCCGCGACCAGCGCGGGCCTGAGCCATGCCGTGCGCCGCCGGGCGGTGACGGTGTCGGTCTGGGTCTCGGACTGCCGGATCTCGGTCATCAGGTGCTCCTTGAGCAGAAGGTGACGGCCCGGCGGAAGGTCCCGCTCGCTCGGCGACGGGGAGGTCGGGAAGTCGGGTTCGGCTTCGGACTTCATCGGTTTCCCTCCTGGATGGGCCTGACCGCGGTCGCGCGGTCACCTCTCACCTGTCCGCGCCCTTTGGGCGGTTCCATGGCTTTCGCGAGTTTCGTACGGGCCCGGGAGAGCCGGGACCGCACCGTCCCCACCGGGATGCCGAGCGCCGCGGCCGCCGCCTCGTACCCGAGCCCCGACCACACGCACAGCGCGAGCACCTCGCGCTCGGCGCGCCGCAGCTTCGCGAGGGCCGTGGTGACGAGGGCGAGTTGTTCCTTGTCGTCGATGCGCCCCGCGATCTCGTCGGCGAAGTCGGCGACGGACTCGTCACGCGGGAGCCGGGCCATCGCGGCCGTGTGGCGGCGGGCGGCGCGGCGCTGGTTGCGGGTCACGTTCGTGGCGATGCCGAGCAGCCACGGGCGCAGCGAGCCGCCGTCGGCGTCCACCTTCTCCCGCAGCCGCCACGCCTCCAGGAACGTCAGCGACACGACGTCCTCGGCCGTCGACCAGTCGCCCGTCAGGCGGTAGGCGTGGTTGTAGACGGAGCGGGCGTAGGTGTCGAAGAGCTCACCGAAGGCGTCGGGGTCCGAGCCCCGGATCCGTACGCGCGCCTGCCGCCGCTGTGCTGCGAGTTCCCCCTGATTCGTGTCCACGCCCTCTTGTCTGTCCGTACGCAAAGGGCCGGTTCCTGTGACCCGCGCCACAGAAACCGGCCCCTGTCGGCCGCCGGATCAGACCCCGGCGTACGAGTGCTTGCCGCTCACGAAGATGTTGACGCCGTAGTAGTTGAACAGCCAGCAGCCGAAGGCGATCAGGGCCAGGTAGGCGGCCTTGCGGCCCTTCCAGCCTGCCGTGGCGCGGGCGTGCAGGTAGCAGGCGTACGCCACCCACGTGATGAACGACCAGACCTCCTTGGGGTCCCAGCCCCAGTAGCGGCCCCAGGCGTCGCCCGCCCAGATGGCGCCCGCGATGATCGTGAACGTCCACAGCGGGAAGATCGCCGCGTTCATGCGGTACGTGAACTTGTCGAGCGAGGCCGCGGCGGGCAGCCGCTCCATCACGGAGGTGGCGAAGCGGCCGGGCTTCCCGCCGGCCTGCAGCTTGGCCTCGTAGCTGTCCTTGAAGAGGTACGCGCCGGTGGAGACCGCGCCGACGTAGAACGCGGCGCCGCAGAAGATCGCCGTGGACACGTGGATCCACAGCCAGTACGAGTGCAGCGCCGGGACCAGCTGGTCGGACTCGGTGTACAGGACGGTGACCGCGAGGCCGAGGTCGAGCAGGATCGAGGTGATCAGCGGCAGGCCGATCCAGCGGACGTTCTTCTTCAGGGCGAGCAGCGTCAGGAAGACGCCGACGGCCACCGAGGAGAAGGTGATGTTGAACTCGTACATGTTGCCCCACGGCGCGCGCTGCACCGACAGGGCGCGGGTGACGACACCGCCCACCTCGATGAGGAAGCCGAGGGCGATGAAGGAGACCGCGATCCGGCCGTACAGGTCGCCCTGCGCGTCACCGGCGGCGGCACCGGGGCCGTCCGGCACGTCGCGGCTGCCCGCGGCGGCGCGGGTGACGACCTTCGGGGCCTCCTTGGCGGCCGACTTCGGGCGCTCCAGGGTGGCCGTGCCGCCCTGGGAACGGACCGTGACAGCGGGCGCGGCGGACGCCTTGGCGGCGGACTCGCCGGCCCGCTCCGGCTGCTCGGTGAGCGCGGCGGCCGTACGGGCGACCTTGCTGCGGCTGCCGAACAGCCACTCCGCCATGAGCGCGAAGAAGGCCAGCAGATAGACGGCCATCGCGGAGTAGATCAGCACATTGCTGATGTGCGCGAGGTTCTCGTTCGGCTCGGCGGCGAGGGTGGTGGCGAGAGTCACTTCTCAGCCCCTTCGGCAGGAACAACATCGGGGGTGGGGTCGGGGTCGGACGGAGTGTCGGCCTCGGGGTCGGTCTTGGCCTCGGCGGACTCGGCGTCCGCGTCGGGGGCCAGGTCGGCGTCAGCGGCGGGCTCCGGGTCGGGGTCCGCGTCGGGCGCGCTCGGCGCCTGTTCGTGCAGCTGCGCGGCCAGCGCGCCCAGCTCCTCGGGCACCTTGGCGGACTCGCTGCGGCCGAGGCCCGCCATCTCCACGACGGTGACGCCGTCGGCGCCCGCCGTGGCCCGCACCCACACGCGGCGGCGCTGGATGAACAGGGATCCGGCGAGGCCCGCGATGGCGGCGATGGCGCCGCCCAGGGCCCAGCTGCTGCCGGGCTCCTGCGAGATCTGGAAGGTCGCCCACTGCTTGAGCTCCTTCTCGAAGGTGATCGACCCGGCGCCGTTCGGCAGCTTCATGGTCTCGCCGATCTTGAGCCGCTTCTTCAGCAGCTCGCCCTTCGCGTCCTTGAACTTCTTCATCTTCCGCGTGTCCAGCTGGTACACGTTCTGCGGAACACCGGAGTCCACACCCAGGCTGCCGTGGTACGCCGACAGCGCGAGCCGCGGATTGAAGGGCGCGGGGAACTGGGAGAACATCTGGCCGTTGCCCTCACCGGCGAAGGTCGGCACGAAGAAGGCGTTGAAGCCCAGCTGTTCCTTCTTGCCGTCCTTGTTCCGGTAGCCGTCGAGGATCTTGATGGCGCCGGTGGCCGTACCCATCGAGTCGATGGGAAGGAGCGGCACGGAGACCCGCTGGACGACCTTGCCCTTGCCGTCGCGGACGGTGACGGTGGGCGCGTAGCCGTGGCCGATGAGGTAGACCTTCGAGCCGTCGACCTCGAGGGGCTTGTTGACCTCGATGGCCTTCTTCTTCTCCGGCCCGTGGGCGCCCTCGCTGTAGGTGACGTGCGCCTTGTACGTGCGGGCGGTGCCGCGCTCGGGACCCGACATCTCGTACGAGCCCTCGAAGCGGTCCAGCTTGAAGCTGAACGGCGCGAGTTCGTCGGTGTCGAACAGGCTGCCCGACTTGAAGTCGTCGTACTGCGTGAGGGTGTTGGAGAAGCCGTCGCCCTCCATGATCAGCTTGCCGCCCTCGGACTTGAAGAGCTGTCCGGCGGCGAAGGCGAGCAGGAGCACGATGAGCGCGATGTGGAAGGCCAGGTTCCCGGCCTCGCGGAGGTAGCCCTTCTCGGCGGCGACCGAGCCGCCGACCTGGTGCGAGCGGAAGCGCCGCTGCTTCAGGAGCCGCTGCGCCGCCTCGTGCACCTCGTCGGGCGTGGCCTCGGTGCGCCACGTCGTGTACGCGGGCAGCCGGGTGAGCCGCTTGGGCGCGGCCGGCGGGCGGCCGCGGAGCTGGCCGACGAACTGCCAGGTGCGCGGCACGATGCAGCCGATGAGCGAGACGAACAGCAGGATGTAGATCGCGGAGAACCACACCGAGCTGTACACGTGGAACAGGCCGAGCTTCTCGTAGATCGGCCCGAGCGTGGTGTGGGCCGCCTTGAAGTCCTCGACCTTCAGCGCGTCGGGGTTCTCCTGCGGGATCAGCGAGCCCGGGATCGAGCCGAGGGAGAGCAGCAGGAGCAGCAGCAGCGCGACCCGCATCGAGGTCAGCTGCCGCCAGAACCAGCGGATCCAGCCGATGACGCCGAGCGCGGGCATGCCGGGCCCGGGCGTGGGGCCCGCGGTGTCGTCGAGGGGGGCGGTGGAGAGCTGCGCGCCCGCGGCGCCGAGCTCGCCGAGTTCGTCCGGGGCGCCGGCGGTGTCGCGGTCGGCGCTGGCGGCGCTGGCGGCGCTGGTTGTGGTCTTGCTCATGGATCAGATCCCCACCGAGTAACCGTTGCTCCAGACCTGCATCTGCTGAAGCACGCTGTCCCAGACGCCGGTCAGCATCAGCAGCCCGGTCACGATCATCATGCCGCCGCCGACGCGCATCACCCATACGTAATGCCGCTTGACCCAGCCGAAGGCGCCGAGCGCCTTGCGGAAGGCGACCGCCGCGATGATGAACGGCAGCCCGAGTCCCAGACAGTACGCCACGTTCAGCAGGGCCCCGCGTCCGGCGCTCGCCTCGCTCATCGCGAGCGCGTTCACGGACGCGAGCGTCGGTCCGACGCAGGGCGCCCAGCCGACGGCGAACAGCGCGCCGAGCAGCGGCGCGCCCGCGAGCCCGACGGCGGGCTTCTTGTGGAAGCGGAACTCGCGCTGGCTGAGCCAGGGCATCAGGCCCATGAAGAAGAACCCGAGGACGAGCATCAGGACGCCGAGGACGCGCGTTATGACGCTCTGGTAGTCCTGGAGGTTCTGGCCGAAGTAGCCGAAGAGGGCGCCGCCTGAGACGAACACCACGGTGAAGCCGAGGACGAACAGGGTGGCGCCCGCCGCCATCCGGCCGCGCCGGGCGTCGGCGAGGTCGGTGCCGCTGACGCCGGTGACGTACGACAGATATCCGGGTACGAGCGGCAGGACGCAGGGCGAGAAGAACGACACGAGCCCGCCGAGGACGGCGATCGGCAGGGCGAGCAGCAGCGCGCCGCTCATGACGGTGTCGTTCTGGCCGTACGCGGCCAGCGTCGTGGTGGCGAGGGTGGCGGACAAGGCGCTCACTTCTCCGCGATCAAGGGCTCGACCATCTTGCGCAGCTTCTCCTCGTTGAGGGGCTGCTGGGAGCGCGCCGCGATCTTGCCGTCCCGGTCGACGACGATGGTCGACGGGATGAACTGCGGGTTCAGCGTGCCCTTGGGGAAGCGCAGCATCAGCTTGCCCATCGGGTCGTACAGGCTCGGGTAGCGGACCTTGTAGTCCTTCTCGAAGGAGATCGCCGGGCCCTTCTCGGGGTCACGGGCGTTGATGCCGACGAACTGGACGTCGTCCTCGGTGTCGGCGGCGACCTTCACGAAGTTCGGTGCCTCGGCCCGGCAGGGCGGGCACCAGGAGCCCCAGACGTTCAGGACGACGACCTTGCCCTTGTAGTCGTCGATGCTGAGCTGCTTGCCGTCGAGGGTCTTGCCGTCGATGGCGGGGGCGTCGTGCCGGTCGCTCTTCTTGACGGTGGCGATGCCGTCCTTGCCGGTGATGAAGTTCGTCTTCCCCGAGCCGCCGGAGGTGCCTCCCGAGCCGCACGCCGAGAGGGTCAGCGCGGCCGCCGCGGCGCCCGCCGCCAGCAGCGTCGCACGACTGCGACGGCTGCGGACGCTTCGGCGGAGGCTGCGGTCCTGGCTGCGGGGGGCGCGACGGGCGGCACTCATGTGAAAAGTTTCGCATGCCCGTTCCGGGGATCTTCGACGCCCCCCGCGGTAGCGGAAAGTCCCCTTTCAGGCCGCGTTGCCGGTGTCCTTCTCGGCGTCGCCCTGGCTGGCCGAGGAGCCGCCCGACAGGTAGCTCTTCCAGCCACCGGCCGGCTTCTGGCCGACCTCCAGGCCGCGCAGCTTGGCGAGGACGTCCGGCTTCTGCACGTCCAGCCAGTCCACGAACTGCTTGAAGGACACCAGGCGTACGTCCTTCTTCCCGGCCATGCCCTTCAGGGCCTCCTCGACGGCGTCCATGTAGATGCCGCCGTTCCACTCCTCGAAGTGGTTGCCGATGAAGAAGGGCGCCCGGTTGGACTCGTAGGCGCGCTCGAAGCCCTTGAGGTAGGCCTGGGTGGCCTGCTTGCGCCAGCCCGGGTAGTTGGACGGCGGGGCCTTCGTGGAGTTCTTCGACTGGTTGGCGAGGATGTTGTAGTCCATCGACAGGACCTCGAAGGTGTGGCCGGGGAACGGCACCGCCTGCAGCGGCAGGTCCCAGATGCCCATCTTCTTGTCCGGCCACTTCTGGCGGCCGCCCGGCGAGGACGCGTCGTAGCGCCAGCCGAGCTTCTTGGCGGTCGGCAGCAGGTTGTCCTGGCCGAGCAGGCAGGGGGTGCGGCCGCCGACGAGCTCCTTCTCGTAGTCGAAGGGCAGCGGCGGCAGGTCGTCCCAGCCGGTGTTGGTGCGCCACTTCGTCACGAACGACTTCGCCTGGTCGATCTCGGACTGCCACTGGGCGGGCGTCCAGTTGGCCACGGAGCCGGTGCCCGCGCAGAAGTGGCCGTTGAAGTGCGTGCCTATCTCGTGGCCCTCCAGCCAGGCCTGGCGCACGTACTTCAGGGTGTCCTTGATGTGGCCGTCGGTGAGGTAGCCGATGTCGGAGGCTCCGACGCCGTTGTTCGGCGGCCGGTAGAGCCGCTTCTTGGACTCGGGGAGCAGATACAGCCCGGAGAGGAAGAACGTCATCCCCGCGTCGTGCTCCTTCGCCAGCTTCAGGAAGCGCGGGAACAGACCGTTGCCGACCTCACCGGCGCCGTCCCAGGAGAAGACGACGAACTGCGGCGGGGTCTCGCCGGGCTCCAGCGGGCGCGGCTTCTCGGGCTGGTTCGGCTGCTTGCCCGTGAAGGCCGTGGAACCGTCGCCGATCGGCTTCGCCGGGCGGCTCGGCGTACCCGGCTTCCCGGCGCCCTTGCCGTTGTCCGCGGCCGATCCCGAGTCACCGGAACCGGAACCGCAGGCCGAAAGGCCGATGGCCGCCGCCGCGCCGGCCCCCAGGCCGAGCGCACCCCGGCGACTCAGGGAGGTCCGGCGCATCGCCGGCACTCCGCGTCCCCGGTCCGTGCGGCTGTCGTCGCGCATTCCAACCCCATTCGTCGCGCTTTTGGTCCTCCTGGCTGAAGGACAACCCCTTAGAGGGTGCGACGAAGACACGGGTTCCGAACAGGACCACCAATATGGGGTCTATTACAGAGAAGAGACATTCGGCATCATAGGGTGTTCACTCAATTACCCGCCGCACACAGCGAACACACAGCCAACGCATAGCGAACACCCGACGTGACAGACGCGCCCCGAAAGGAGCGCGGACAGGGGGCGCGCCCCTGAAAGGGGCGCGGGGAACTGCGCGACCAGCCACAACCGGCCCGCAGATTCCCCGCGAATACAAGCCCCCACACCGAGCCCGTCCTACAGGCACAGCGCCAGCGTCACGCTCCGAATGCCTTGCTCTTCCCCTTCACAGGCTTAGCGCCAGCGAGAAGGTGCTTAGGGACAAGATTTCGGGCAGGCTCCGAGTAACCCACAGAGACGATCTTGTCGCCGCGATAGGTGAACGTCGTCAAAGAGGCGAGCGTGCACTGCCGCTTGCGCGGGTCGTGCCACAGCCGCCGCTTCTCCACGAAGCTGCGCACGATCCAGATCGGCAGCTGATGGCTCACGCACACGGCCTCGTGCCCGCGCGCCGCGTCCTTCGCCGCGTCGAGCGCGCCCATCATCCGCACGACCTGCTCGACGTACGGCTCGCCCCAGGACGGCTTGAAGGGGTTGACGAGGTGCTTCCAGTTGTCCGGGTTCTTCAGGGCGCCGTCGCCGACGCCGAAGGTCTTGCCCTCGAAGACGTTGTCCGCCTCGATGAGCCGCCCGTCGGAGGCCAGGTCCAGGCCGTGCGCCTTGGCGATGGGGGTCGCGGTCTCCTGCGCCCGGTCCAGGGGGGAGGCCACGACGTGGGTGATGTCCCTGGTGGACAGGTGCTCGGCGACGCGGTCGGCCATCTGCCGGCCGAGGTCGGAGAGGTGGTAGCCGGGAAGGCGGCCGTAGAGGATCCCGTCGGGGTTGTGCACCTCGCCGTGGCGCATCAGATGGACGACGGTGATCTCGCTGCCGGCGCTCGTGCTGCCCGCGGTCATGCGGTGGCCTCCGGGGAATTCGTGGCTTCGGCCGCCGCGCGCGCGGCGGCCGGCAGGGCGGCGGCGACGCGCTCGACGGCACGCTCGTCATGGGCGGTGGAAACGAACCAGGACTCGAAGGCCGACGGCGGCAGATAGACGCCCTGCGACAGCATCGAGTGGAAGAACGCGGTGAAGCGGAACGACTCCTGGGACTTGGCGTCGTCGTAATTCCGCACCTCACGGTCGGTGAAGAACACGGAGAACATATTGGAGGCGTTCTGCACGCGGTGCGCGACACCTTCCTTGTGCAGCGCCTCGCTCACCAGGCCGCGCAGTTCGGCGGAGACGGCGTCCACCTTCTCGTACGCCGCGTCGTCAAGGAGGCGCAACTGCGCGAGACCGGCGGCCGTGGCCACGGGATTCCCGGACAGCGTGCCCGCCTGATAAACGGGGCCGACCGGCGCGAGATGCCCCATGACGTCGGCGCGGCCACCGAAAGCGGCGGCGGGGAATCCGCCGCCCATGACCTTTCCGAACGTCATGAGATCGGGCACCACCCCGTCAACTCCGAACCATCCGGCTTTACTTGTCCGGAATCCGGTCATGACTTCGTCGGAGATGAACAGCGCGCCGTTCTTCGCGCACGCGGACTTCAGGCCCTCGTTGAAGCCGGGGCGCGGCGGCACCACGCCCATGTTTCCGGGCGAGGCCTCCGTGATCACACAGGCGATCTCGCCGGGGTGGGTGTGGAAGGCCTCGTGCACGGCCTCCAGGTCGTTGTACGGAAGGACGATGGTGTCGCCGGCCTGGGCGCCCGTGACGCCCGGCGTGTCCGGCAGGCCGAGGGTCGCGACGCCCGACCCGGCCGACGCCAGGAGCGCGTCCACGTGCCCGTGATAGCACCCGGCGAACTTGATCACCTTGGCGCGGCCGGTGAAGCCGCGGGCGAGCCGGATGGCGGACATCGTCGCCTCGGTGCCGCTGGAGACCAGGCGGACCTGCTCGACCGGGGCGATCCGGTCGACGATCTCCTCGGCGAGGGCGACCTCGCCCTCGCCCGGCGTGCCGAAGGAGGTGCCGCGGGCGACGGCCTCCTGGACGGCGGCCGTGACCTCGGGACGGGAGTGCCCGAGGATCATGGGTCCCCATGAACACACGAGGTCCACGTACTCGCGGCCATCGGCGTCCGTCAGGTACGGACCGGTACCGGACACCATGAAGCGGGGCGTACCGCCCACGGCGCGGAAGGCGCGTACGGGCGAGTTCACACCGCCGGGCGTCACGGCCGCCGCACGGTCGAAAAGAGTCTGCGAAACTGGGGCGCTATACGGGAAGCTCACATGAACCATGGTGTCAGAGGGTCCGGACATCCTGGCCGGGCCTCCTGTGCGGCGGTTTCCGCGCTGCCGGCCTCGCCGTGGGGCCGTTGTGCGGAAATCCTGTGGACTGGTGTTTCACCCCACGTTTCGGCGGGTGACCGTGGGGGAGGTCACTGACACGATGATCGGGTTGCGCGGCGGGGTCCGCGCGCTCTAGAAAAGCAGTCGGGTGGAGATATGCAGCGCGGTGGCGGACTGGGCGAGGGGACCGACGGCCTGGGTCCCCGGCGTGCCCGGCGGGGCAAGCACCGGCGAGAGGCAGAGGCGGTTCCGGCACCCGAGCAGCGGACGCCGGACAGAGTGCAGGGTGAGCGGGCGGGAAACAGGAGCGGCGGGGTGGGGGTGACCTACAAATACTTCGGCGCTCCCGACGGCGCCACGGCGGCACGGGTTCCCATCTCGATGCGCCCCGAGGAGCTCGGCGGCGACGAGCTGGGCATGGGCGGCATGTTCACCAAGATCAAGCCGGAGACGATGGCCGCGATGGTCCTGACCGGCATCGAGGGCATACCCCTGCACAAGGTCCCCCCGCTGGAGCTGGTCGTCCTCCACCCGGACTACGCCGTCGTCAAGCTCCCCATGACGGTCGTCGACCCGCTGCGCGGCATCGGCGAGGAGTCGGTCGGCGCGGCGGCCTTCATCTGGTCCACGGTCCCCGACCGCGGCGGCCCCCGGGACGCCTTCAACGTCTATCAACTCCTGCACGAGTGGCAGGACTTCAGCCACCGCCTGCACGACGCGGGGCACCAGGCGTACTGCCTGGTGTGGCCCTGAGCCCGCAGGCAGCGGCCACACCGGGCAGCGCGGTCCCGGTCCCGGACAGGCAGGGTCCGGTCAGGACTTCTTCAGGACCGCCTTCATCACCGCCTTGGCGATCGGCGCGCCCAGCTTGCCGCCCGCGATCTCGGAGCGGGTGATGTCCATGTCCTCGGGGTCGACGAGCACGGCGACCGCCACCGGTGAGGTGCCGTCGGACTGCTTGGCGTAGGACACGAACCACGCGTACGGCCGCTGGTCGCGCACGTTCGAGCCGTGCTGGGCGGTGCCGGGCTTGCCGCCGACGGTGACGCCGTCGATGGCCACCTTGTCGCCGGTGCCGTCGGTGACCGTGTACTCCATCATCTCCTGCACCTTGCGCGCCGTCTCCGGCGAGACGGCCTGCTCCAGCTCCTCGGGCTTCGCCTTCTCGACCGTGGAGAGGTCGGCGCCGCGCAACTCCTCGACCAGGTACGGCTTCATGACCTTGCCGTCGTTGGCGAGGCCCGCGGTGACCATGGCCATCTGGAACGGCGTGGTGGTGACACTGCCCTGGCCCATGCCGGTGAGCGCCGTCCCCGGCTTGTCCAGCTTCTCCGGATAGCCGCTCGCGGCCGTCCGTACGGGCATGAACTGCTCCTCGTTGAAGCCGAACCGCTCCGCCGTCTCGCGCATCTTGTCCTTGCCGGTCCGCAGCGCGGCATCGAGGAAGACGTTGTTGCACGACCACTGCATCGCGGTCTTCATCGACGCCTTGTCGCACATGGCGTTCGGCACGACGTTGCCGATCTCCGTCGAGCTCTGCGGCAGCCGGTAGGGGGCCCGCGCACGGGACCGCTCGTTGATGTCGTCTACCGTGCCGTGCTCCAGGGCGGCGGCCGCGGTGAGGATCTTGAAGGTCGAGCCCGGCGGGTACGCCTCGCGGAACGCCCGGTTGTTGAGCGGCTTGGCCTTGTCCTTCTGCAGCTTCTCGAAGGCCTTGCCGTCCTTGCCGGAGATCCCGGAGAACACCGACGGGTCGTACGACGGTGTGCTCGCCATCGCCAGGATCTTGCCGTTGCGCGGGTCGATGGCGACCACCGCGCCCTTGGCGTCCAGGTCGGTCAGGCCCTTGTACGCGGCCTTCTGCGCCTTCGGGTCGATGGTCGTGACCACGTCGCCGCCCTTGGGCCGCTCGCCGGTCAGGGTGTCCAGGGGCGAGCCGAGCAGCCTGCTGTCCCTGCCGGTGAGCAGGTCGTTGTGCACGCCCTCCAGGAACGTCTGCCCCTGGGACTGCGAGAAGAAGCCGGTCACGGGCGCGTACATGGGGCCGTCCTTGAAGACCCGCTTGTACTTGAAGTCCGAACCCGGCGTGGTCACGGAACCGGTGACGGCCTCGCCGCCGACGATGATGTCGCCGCGCGGCTGGCCGAAGTCGGCTATCTTCACGCGCCGGTTCTGGTCGTGCTCGGCGAGGGTCTCGGCGCTCACGAACTGCACCCAGGTCGCGCGGACGAGGAGGGCGAGGACGAGCAGCCCGCAGAAGACGGCTGCGCGGCGGACGGTCTTGTTCATCGGTCGCTCACGTTCATCGGTCGCTGTGCTCCTGGGTCTTGGCCGCCCCGTGCGGGGGCCGGGGGCTCTGGTCGGTGAGGAAGCCGAGGACGGTGCCGGTGGTGTCCAGCGCCTTGCTGGCGGGGCCGAAGCCCTCGGGCGGGGTGACGCGCGTTCCGGGCCAGGTGTGGCCCGCGTCGCGCACGACGAGGAGTTCGGCGGGGACCGTGCCGGGTCCTGGCCGCCACACGGTGCGGTCGTAGCCCTTCCGGGGCCGCTCGACCGGTGGCTTCGTACGACCGGCCGTGGCAAAGGCCTTGACGCTCGAGCGGGCCGACTTGGTTGCCATGATGGGCTCCTGGCCCTTGGGGGCGGGCCCCGGCTTCGCCAGGCCCGTCACCGGCCGCACCGGGTCCTTGGCGCCGTAGACGACCATCACCGGCACCGGCCCCGTCGGCCGCACCTCGTCCCGCCCGGTGGGCAGTTGCCCCGCGACGGACACCGCCCCCGCCACCAGCTTCGGCCGGTCCGCCGCCACCCGCAGCGCCATCGAGCCGCCGTTGGAGAACCCCACGACGTACACCCGCCGGGGGTCGGCCCGCTCCGTGCGGACCAGCTTGTCGACCAGGGCCTGCGTGAAGCGCACGTCGGCGTCGGGGTCCGGGCGGAGGCGGGACGGCGCCGCGCCCGCGCCCCACGTCTTGCGCAGGGCCTCCGGGTAGGCGACCAGCATCCCGCGCGCCTTGGCCGCCTCGTTCAGGCCGGTCAGCTCGCGCATCTCGGCGGGGTCGGCGCCGCGGCCGTGGAAGGCGACGACGAGCGGGCGGGGGCCCGAGCCGGGCTTCGTGGGCTTGTGGAGGAGGTAGTCGCGGGTGGTGCCGTCCACGCGCAGGTGCTCGCGGGTGTCGGGGGCGGCCGACGGATCGGAGGACTTCGAGGACGTGGCGGAGCCGGAGTCGGAGTCGGCGTCGGTGGAGCAGCCCGCGGTGAGGGCGAGGCCCACGACGAGGACGCCGGACCAGCGGCGCGCCGTGCTCCGCCGACGTACGCGGGCGGAGGCGGGCCGTACCGAAGAGAGCGAGGTCATGCACCGAGCAGATCAGCGCCGGGCACCGTATGTCCAAGTTCGATATCACTTACGTACTCATTAATCTGCGATATCGTCCCTGTTCGTGGACCTGATGCGGCACCTGGAGTGCTTTGTGGCTGTTGCGGAAGAGTCACATTTCGGTCGGGCCGCCGAACGCCTCGGCATGGCCCAGCCGCCCCTGTCGCAACGCGTCCAGCGCCTGGAACGCCACCTCGGCGTGCGCCTCTTCGAACGCACCAGCAGGCAGGTCACGATCACCAAGGCCGGGACGCTCCTCCTAGACGAGGCCCGCGAACTCCTCGCCCGCTCCGAGGCACTGCTCGCCACCGCCCGCCGCATCCGCGACGGCGAGAGCGGCCTGCTGCGCGCCGCGCTCCCACCGGACATCGCGGGCGAGACCGTCGCCGCGCTCCTCGCCGACTTCCGCCGCCACCACGAGGGCGTCGAACTGGAACTGCGCGAGCTGACCACCGCCCAGCAGCTCGACCAGCTCGCCGCCCACGACCTGGACGTCGGCCTCATCCACCACCCCTGCGACGTCACCGGCCTCGAACTCGGCCCGGTCCTTCGCCGCGAGGTCGGCGTGCTCCTTCCGCGCGGCGCCCCCGCCGCCGCCCTCACCGAGGTCCCCCTCACCGCCCTCACCGGCTACGACCTGGTCCTCTTCCACCGCAGCGCCGCCCCCGCCCTGCACGACGACCTCCTCACCACCTGCGCCCGCGACGGCTACACCCCCACCGCCGTCCGGCACGGCCAGGGCGCCAGCTTCGTGCGCGGCCTGATCCTGTCCGCGCACGCCGTCGCCTTCAGCCCCAAGGACGCCCACCCCGCCCCGCCCGCGGGCACCGAACCCGACATCGTCTGGCGGCCGCTCGCCGGTGCCCCGCTGGCCTGGCGGCACTCGGTGGCCTGGCCGAAGGGGCGCGGCGACACCGCCGTGGTGGCGTTCGCCGAGGCCGTCACGCGCGCCCTGCACGACACCGCCGCCCTGACCGCCGACGCGCCCCCACGTCCGCTCCATCTGCGTCCGACCGCGGAGTACTGGCTGTGACCACGACCCCCATCCGTCTCCAGGACGCGTTCACCGAGGCCGGCGTCACGGGCCGGCTGCACGCCGTCGACATCGACTCCGGCGCGGAGGTCGGCGTCGGCGCCGACCAGCCCGTCGTCACCGCGAGCGTCCACAAGCTGTGCGTCCTCGTCACCCTGCACGAGCAGGCCGCGGCGGGCCGCGTCGACCTGACCGAGCAGATCGAGTGCCCGCCCGAGGGCCGCACGTCCGGCCCGACCGGGCTCGCCGCGATGCTCGACCCCGTACGGATGTCCCTGCGCGACGCCGCGTACCTGATGATGGCCGTCAGCGACAACACCGCCGCCGAACTCCTCCTGGACCGCGTCGGCCTGGACGCCGTCAACGCCACCACCGCCCGCCTCGGCCTCACCCGCACCCGGGCCGTGCACAGCTTCCGCGAGATGTTCGCGTCCATGCGCGAGGACGCGGGCCCCGGCGGCGCGCAGGCCCTCACCGACCCCTACGTCATCGCCCGCCTGCGCGCCCTCGACCCCGCCCGCACCAACCACAGCACCCCGCGCGACATGACCCGCCTGCTCGGCGCGGTCTGGCGGGACGAGGCCTGCACCCCCGAGCACGGCGCCGCCATGCGCCGCGTCCTCGGCCTCCAGGTCTGGCCGCACCGCCTCGCCGCCGGATTCCCCTTCGACGACGTCCACGTCGCGGGCAAGACCGGCAGCCTGCCGACCGTGCGCAACGAAGTCGGCGTCGTCGAGTACCCCGACGGCGGCCGCTACGCCGTCGCCGTCTTCACCCGCGCCGCCCGCACGGCGGCGACGCTGCCATCGGCGGACGCGGTGATCGGGACGGCGGCGCGGATCGCGGTGGAGGCGCTGCGGGCGCCGTCGTGAGGGCGGGGGCGGCCCGGGCGTGAGGGTGGATGCGGCCCGGGCGTGAGGGTGGATGCGGCCCGGGCGTGAGGGCGGGTGCGGCTCGGGGTGCGCCCCCCTGCGGCCAGGGTCAGCTCCAGTACGGGTCACGGCCCGTCGCCGCGAGCAGCCGGTCGAAGTCCGACGCGTCCTCGCGCACCGGCACCGGCTCCCCGAAGACACCCATCGCGCGGGCCGTGGGGCCAAGGTCCGCGACGGCCGCGCGCAGCGTGTCCACGACGTCCGGCACGCCGCTCGCGGGCGCCTCGCCCGTCCCGTACTCCTGCCCCGACGCGCGCGCCAGGTCCCAGGCGTGCACCGTCAGATCGAGCAGGACCATCGAACCGACCGTCCGCGCGGGCATGCTCATCGCCCCCGTGGTGCCCTCGTCGGCGCCGGGCGCGGACCACGCGGCCACCAGCCGCTCCGTCTCGGCCGCGAACCGCTCGCGCCAGTCGTCGCCCTCGGCCACATAGTCGGGCGTGTCACCGCCGAAGTCGGCGTTCCGCTTGGCTGCCAGCTCCTGGAACTGCACCACGACGTGGAAGAGGTGGTTCACCAGGGCCCGCACGTCGTACTCGGCGCAGGGCGTGCGGGCGCCGAGGCGGTCGTCGGGGAGGTTCCGCACCACGGGCAGGGCGTGGGCGGCCGCGACGGCCAGGAGGTCTCCGGTCTTGTGGGTGGTGTTCATGCGACGACGGTAAGCAGCCGGGGTCCGGCCCGTCTTGAACAAACACGACAACCCCCGGTGCGCGCCCCGGCCCGCTGTCAGACCCCCGCCCTACGATCACGCCATGCCCGGCCCCTCCGCCTCTCCGCCCCCCGGCACGCCCCGCCGCGACACCCGGGGCATCGTCGACGCCTCCGGCCTGCTCACCCGCGTACGCTTCCGGCGCCACACGCCCGCCGAGCCGCTCCGCCCCTACCTGGAGCACTACTGGCTGATCGACTGGGACCTCACCGAGCCGTACGTGACACACGTCGTGCCGCACCCGTCGGTGAACGTCGTCTTCCAGGACCTGCCGGGGCGCGGGCCCTTCGGGGAGGTCGCGGGCATCGGCCTCGGCCTGTTCAGCAAGGAGCTGACCGGGCGCGGACGGGTGTGCGGGGTGCAGTTCCGTCCCGGCGGCTTCCGGCCGTTCGCCCCGGGGCGCGCGATGGCGGACCTGACGGGGCGGGAGGTGCCCCTGGGGGACGTCTTCGACGACGTACGTCCGGACGCGGCGGCCACCGTCCTCGGCCCCGACGACGAGCACGCGCGCGTGGCCGCCCTCGACGCCTTCCTGCTGCGCCACGGCCCCGCCCCCGACCCGCAGGCCGACCTCGCCATGGAGCTGGCCGACCGCATCCGCGCCGACCGCACCGTCCGGCGCGTCGGCGACCTCGCGCGCGAGGCGGGCCTGTCGGTGCGGGCGCTGCAACGGCTGTTCGCGGCCTACGTGGGCGTCGGCCCCAAGTGGGTCGTCCTGCGCTACCGCATCCACGAGGCCCTGGAGCGCGCGGAGTCGGCGGCGGCGGTGGACTGGGCGGACCTCGCGGCGGGGCTCGGGTACGCGGACCAGGCGCATCTCGTACGGGACTTCACGGCGACCGTGGGGGTGCCGCCGACGGCGTACGCGCCGGGGTGAGGCGGGGCGCGGCGCGGTGAGGCGGGGCGGGCGACGGGATGCCGCGGCCGTCGGCGCCGGTGAATGTCAGACCCTCCGCCTACCGTGAGGTCATGGAGAGAACACAGGCTCAGAACGTCCGCCTCGCGCCCTGGTCGGAGGGCGACTTCGAGCTGCTCGTCCGGCACAACTCACCCGAGATGACGGCACACTTGGGCGGCCCCGAGACCCACGAGAAACTGCTCGACCGGCACCGCAGGTATCTGGGCCTGGACGACGGCCGCGGCGGCCGGATGTTCCGGATCACGGCGGGCCCCGACGGGGCGTCGGCGGGCATCGTCGGCTTCTGGGAGACCGTCCACGGGGGCGAGGACGTGTGGGAGGCCGGCTGGGGCGTGGTCCCCGAGTTCCAGGGCCACGGCATCGCGGGCACAGCGGTCCGCCTGGTCGTGGCCGAGGCCCGCCGCGAGGCCCGCCACCGCCACCTGCACGCGTTCCCCTCCGTGGACAACCCCGCGTCCAACGGCGTGTGCCGCAAGGCGGGCTTCACGCTGCTCGGGGAGGAGGACATGGAGTATCCGAAGGGGCACTGGATGCGGTGCAACGACTGGCGGCTCGACCTGACGGACACGGACGGGGCGGGGCAGCAGGCGTAGCCGGAAGCGGCCCCGGGACGGCGCCCGGCCCGGCGAGCCGCGGCGCATCAGAAGTAGTACGAGTCCCCCGTGTCCAGGACCAGCACCGCATGCTCGTTGTTGCGCGGATTGTGGTCGACGGCGCCGCCGTTCCAGACGGTGCCCACCGTCACCGTCACCTCGCGCGGCGCCCCGCGGAGCCGGACCGCCAGATGCAGCCGTTCACCGCGCCCGCCCGCGGGCAGAGCGCCCGTGCGGCACAGCACCCCGCGCTCACCGGCCCGCACACAGGTGTCCGGCAGCCGCATGCCGTCCTCCAGGGGCACCGACCAGACGAGGCGGACCGTGGCACCGGGCACGTCGTCCGGGCCGTGGTTCTCCGGCGTCAGGGACACCGCCGCGAGCCCCCGGGTCATGGCCACCTGCCCGTGATACGCGACATCCGCCTCCGGCACCACGTCCCCATCGGCCACGGCACCCCCGCTCCCCCACAGCACCGCCCCCGCGACCACGGCCCCCACACACAGCACCCGCACGACTACCTCCACACCACCGACGTCCATGGCGCCGACATCCACACCACCGGCGTCCACACCTGACCCATCCATGCCACCCACCACGGCTCCGGACCCGCCGACACCCCACATGCCACCCTGTTGACCACGCGCGCCGCCCGCTCCGCCGCCCCTTCGAGGTCGGCGCCGCCCGTCCGGACCCGGCGGGCCGCGCCTATGCTGACCGAGCAGCAAGGAACGCACGTACGAAACGAACCCGGCCCACCCCGGGCCGACCGGAACCACCCGAGTCGGCCCGAACCAGCCCGCCACGGCCCGACCCCCAGGGAGCCCGCATGTCCGCCGCCGCAACGCCCCGCAAGCCCGGCATCGCCGTCGTCACGGGCGCCAGCGGCGGCATCGGCGCGGCCACGGCCCGCGGCCTCGCGACAGCCGGATACCGAGTCGTCCTGACGGCCCGCCGCAAGGACCGCATCGAGGCCCTCGCCGCCGAGCTGACCGACGCCGGGCACAGCGCCACGGCGTACGAACTCGACGTCACCGACCGCACGGCCGTCGACACCTTCGCGACGGCGTTCCGCGAGATCGCCGTCCTGGTGAACAACGCGGGCGGCGCGCTCGGCGCCGACCCCGTCTCGACCGGCGACCCATCGGACTGGCGCCAGATGTACGAGACCAACGTCATCGGCACCCTGAACGTCACCCAGGCCCTGCTCCCCGCCCTCACCGCGAGCGGCGACGGCACCGTGGTCGTCGTCTCCTCCACGGCGGGCCACGGCACGTACGAGGGCGGCGGGGGCTACGTCGCCGCCAAGCACGCCGAGCACGTCCTCGCCGAGACCCTCCGCCTGGAGATCGTCGGCACCCCGGTCCGGGTGATCGAGGTCGCCCCCGGCATGGTCAAGACCGAGGGCTTCGCACTGACCCGCTTCGGCGGCGACGAGGAGAAGGCCGCGAAGGTCTACGCGGGCGTGGCCGAGCCCCTGACCGCCGACGACGTGGCGGACACGATCACCTGGGCGGTCACCCGCCCGCCGCACGTCAACATCGACCTCCTCGTGGTCCGCCCCCGCGCCCAGGCGTCCAACACGAAGGTCCACCGGGAGCAGTGATGACCTACGCCGCCGACGACCCCGGCACCCCCGGCGGCTCGCCCGACTCCCCCGACCCCCTGGACCGCCTCCTCCACGAGCAGGAGTCCCGCCAACTCGCCCAGGAGAAGAAAAACGAACGCCTGGTGTGGTGGTACCTCGCCTACTTCCTCTTCGGCATCCACATCGTGGCGTTCATCATGATCTACGCGGTCATGCACGCGAAGTAGGCGTCCCGCCTTCCGCAGCACCCTGCCCCACCCCGGACGCGAGTCACCCACACCGGTGAACGCGTCCTATCGCCATGCGAGTTGATGTCCGGCCTGCCTAGGCTCAAGCCGACAACATCACACAGACGGCCCCCGGCCCGGGATGCAGCCCCGGCCGAGGGCCTGACCAAACAGGAAGGCCAACTTCCTCATGGCTGAACACGAGCCTAGCGGCCACCGGTTCATGGACCTCGAAGTCCCCGAGTACGCGTACATGTTCGGGTTCTTACAGATGGACGGGCACCTCTCCGCGCAGTCGCGGGACAGGGGGAGGCTGACGGTCGAGATCAGCGCCCGGGACTCCGGGATCCTGCGGGAGTTCCAGCGCTTGACGCCGTACAACAGCACCATCACGGAACGGACCCGCTCGACCAACTTCGCCGAGACCCACACCTCGGCCACCTGGAGTCTGCACTCCCTCGAAGCCAGGACCACGCTGAACCAACTCGGCCTGCCCTACGGCCGCAAATCCAAAGTGGTGGGTCCACCAAGCGTCGCGTTCTCCCCACGGGATTACGTCCGAGGAATCGTCGACGCCGACGGCTCGATCGGCTACACGGGCCAGGGCCTCCCTTTCATCTCCCTGACGACAGCCAGCACTGCCGTGGCCCACTGCTTCAGCCACCACACCCACGCGCTCACCGGCGCTCACCGCACCTTGACCCGTAACACGCGCGACGGCGTGTACAACATCCTCTACGTCACGGAAACGGCACAGGCACTGGCGGCGAATCTCTACTACCCGGGTTGTCTGGCACTTGAGCGCAAGCAGTCCTCAGCCATGTCAGTCATGCGCTGGGCCCGCCCCGCAGGCTCCAAAGTGAAGGCACCGCGGATCCGCTGGACACCTGACGAAGACAAGAGGCTCCTGGCCGCGCCAACGCTCAAGCACGCCGCATCCGAGTTGGGCTACTCGCCAAGTGCGTGCCAGACGCGCCGCCGGAAGCTCCGCAACGGACTGGTTCCGCAACCCGACTGACAGAGGTGGGTGAGGGCGGCGGTTACAGCCGCCCTCACCCACAGGGTCAGCCCTTTACGCAGATGACCTGCTTCAGCTTGGCCACGGCCTCGACGAGGTCGCGCTGGCTCTCCATCACCTGCTCGATCGGCTTGTACGCGGCCGGAATCTCGTCCAGAACGCCCGAGTCCTTGCGGCACTCCACGCCCCGGGTCTGCTCCTCCAGGTCCCGCACGGTGAAGCGACGCTTCGCCGCATTGCGGCTCATCCGCCTCCCCGCACCGTGCGACGCCGAGTTGAACGCCGCCTCGTTCCCCATCCCCTTCACGATGTACGAGCTGGTGCCCATCGAGCCCGGAATGATGCCGTACTCGCCGGAACCCGCGCGGATCGCGCCCTTGCGCGTCACCAGCAGGTCCATGCCGTCGTACCGCTCCTCCGCCACGTAGTTGTGGTGGCAGGAGATCTCCTGCTCGAAGGTCGGCGCGGCCTTCTTGAACTCCTTGCGGACCACGTCCTTGAAGAGCGCCATCATGAGCGTGCGGTTGAACTTCGCGTACTCCTGCGCCCAGTACAGGTCGTTCCTGTACGCAGCCATCTGCGGAGTGTCCGTGACGAACACCGCGAGGTCACGATCCACCAAACCCTGATTGTGCGGAAGCTTCTGGGCCACACCGATGTGGTGCTCCGCCAGCTCCTTGCCGATGTTCCTCGACCCGGAGTGCAGCATCAGCCAGACCGATCCTGTCTCATCGAGACAGAATTCGACCATATGATTGCCCGACCCAAGCGTTCCCATTTGCTTGATGGCCCGCTCCTGACGGAACTTGACCGCTTCGGCAACCCCGTCGAACCGCCCCCAGAAGTCGTCCCACCCCCCGGTCGGCACCCCGTGGAACTTCCCCGGCTCGACCGGGTCGTCGTGCATCCCCCGCCCCACCGGAATAGCCTGCTCAATCTTCGACCGCAGCCGCGAAAGGTCGTCCGGCAGATCCCCCGCCGTCAGCGACGTCCTGACCGCCGACATCCCGCAGCCGATGTCGACGCCCACCGCCGCCGGGCACACCGCGCCCTGCATGGCGATGACGGAGCCGACCGTCGCGCCCTTGCCGTAGTGGACGTCCGGCATGACGGCCAGGCCCTTGATCCACGGCAGCGTGGCGACGTTGCGCAGCTGCTGCATCGCGGCGCCCTCGACCGTCTTGGGGTCCGCCCACATCCGGATGGGGACGTTGGCCCCCGGCATCTCTACGTACGACATAGCTTCCTCTTTCCCCCGTACAACAACAAAAGACTTGAAGCGCAAATACCGGTGCCAAGGTCGACGTATGGGATAACGGACCGGCATCCACAGCGGCGCGTGCGATACACATTGTGTCCACCGGCCGTCCGTCGGCGGCAACCGAATAACCAGGCCGGACAGGCCCGGTGGTCCGGCCCGCACGGGTCGGCCGGACCCGTCCACGTCGATCCACGTCGAGAGGAGCCAGCACGGTGCAGCGGAGGGTCTACGTACCGGGCACAGCCGCGCTCCTGGTGGCGCTGCTCGCCGGTTGTACCGGTGGTTCGGGGACTGGCGAGGGCGACGACGGCAAGTCGGGCGACTCCGGCAGCTCCACGGCGGCCGCGGAGCCCGGCAAGTACCGCACGCTGCCTGAGCCCTGCGGCGCCGTCGACAGCTCGACCCTTGACTCGATGCTGCCGGGCCTGAAGGACATCGAGGACGCCAAGCAGCGCGAGAAGGCGTACGCGGGCTCCGCCACGGTGACGTACGACACTGACCGGCGTGTGGGCTGCCGCTGGAAGTCCGAGTCGGCGGACGCGACGCATCATCTGCTGGTCGACTTCGAGCGCGTGGTGTCGTACGACGGGACGGTCAGCGATGACACCCGGGCGCAGGAGCTCTACCGGACGAAGCTGCGGGAGGCGGGCATCCCGGAGCCGCCGTCCTCGGGGTCGGGTGAAGGTGACGAGGGTGACGGGGGCGGCGGCGACACGGAGGAGCCCGAGGGTTCGGGCGGGTCCGACGGCCCCAAGGGTTCCGGCAAGCCGGGCAGTTCGGATAAATCAGACAGTTCCGGCTCTCCGCGCGCTCAGGGCGCCCCCGCCGCCGCCCACGCCTCCGCGAAGAAGGGCGACGGCGCCGCGGCGGACGAGGAGCCCGACGGCGGCGCGGCCTCGGCGGACGACGGGACTCCCGCCGGGTACGAGCCGCGCACCCTGGACGACCTCGGCGACGAGGCGTTCCTGGACGACGTGCTGACCACGGCCGCGTCGGCGACCCGGCAGCGGACCGTGACTGTGGTGTTCCGCACGTCGAACGTGATCGTGACGGTGTCGTACGACGAGCAGCCGGCCCGCAGGACCGAGGTCCCGGACTCCAAGGAAATGCAGGACAACGCGCGGGAACTGGCGGAGAACCTGGTCGACAGGTTCGACGGCTGAGGGCCGTTCCGAGGGCGTACGGGCTCTCCGGAAGCCGGGTCACCCGCGTCGCACACCGCGTACGGTGGCTCAACGACCCCATCGAACGGCACGGCCGCCAAGAGCGAACACGAGTGAAGGAACCATGCACCGACCCGCACAGCGACAGCGTCAGCGACTCACCCGCGTCCTGGTGGGCGCGGCCGCCGTACCGGTGATCCTCTTCGCCTCCGCCTGCAGCAGCGACTCCGGTTCTGACGGGGACAAGAAGGACTCCGGCAGCGAAGCCTCCGCGTCGGCCTCCGGCGGATCCGAGGGCTCCGCGGGCTCCGGCGACAAGGCGGCGACCGTGGAGAAGGCCGCGTTCGCCAAGCTGCCCGAGCCCTGCGCGACGCTCTCCAAGAAGACCCTCGGCGACCTCGTGCCCGCCACGAAGAACAAGGCGGGCAAGACGGGCACGTCGGACGACGTCTCGACGCGCGGCAACTGCACCTGGGACAGCCTCGACAACAACGGCGTCGACGGCTCCCAGTTCCGCTGGCTGCGCGTCTCGCTGAACCGCTTCGAGTCCGACCAGTCCCTCGGCAGCGGCGCCAAGCGCGCCCAGGGCAACTTCACCAAGCAGGTCACCGACGCGCAGGCGGCCAAGGACGCCAAGGGCGTCAAGACCACCCCGGTGCCGGGTGTGGGCGACCAGGCGACTCTGGTGAGCTACGACGTCAAGAAGGAGAAGGACACCTTCAAGCAGCAGACGCTCGTGGCCCGCGTGGAGAACGCGGTCGTCACGGTCGACTACAACGGCGCGGGCCTCGCCGGCGACAAGTCCCCCGACGAGGCGTCCCTCGCCAAGGACACCCAGAAGGCCGCGAAGGAGGCCGTCGCGGCGGTCGCGGCGGCGAACGGGGCGGGTGGCACCGACAATTCTGACAAGTCCGGCAAGCCGTCCGGCTCGGCCAAGGACGACAAGGACTCCGCGGACCCCAAGGGCGACAAGCCCGCCGAGGACGACAAGGCCTCGGACGGCTCCGGCGCGAAGCCGAAGACCGACGCGAAGCCCAAGAGCGAGTAGCCCGAGCCCTCTCACCCGGAGGACAGCACCAACTCGGCGCTCACGCCCAGGAGTTACCGGAGCCCGGCCGCCCACGCGGCCGGGCTCCTGTCGTGCCCGGTCACGCCCCGGCTGCCGTACCGGCACACAGGCGCACGCACACATGTGCCAGGCTGTCGCTCGCAACACGCCGGACCGGGACAGCCGGGCGGGCACAGGCAGGGAGGGGTTCGCGGGTGGCCGCGATGCAGCTGACACGCACGCACCGGATACTCATCGGGGTCGTCGTCTTCGGTGCGGTGGTCATCGCCGGGATCGGTTTCGCGGGGTCGTACGCGGCCGTGCGGGAGCTGGCCGAGAAGAAGGGCTTCGGCACCTTCTCGATGGTCTTCCCCATCGGCATCGACGCGGGCATCTGCGTCCTGCTGGCGCTCGACCTCCTGCTGACCTGGATCAGGATCCCCTTCCCGCTCCTTCGCCAGACGGCGTGGCTCCTGACGGCGGCCACGATCGCGTTCAACGGCGCGGCGGCCTGGCCCGACCCGCTGGGCGTCGGCATGCACGCGGTCATCCCGGTGCTCTTCGTGGTCGCGGTCGAGGCGGCCCGGCACGCGATCGGGCGGATCGCGGACATCACGGCCGACAAGCACATGGAGGGCGTGCGCATGACGCGCTGGCTGCTCTCCCCCGTGCCGACGTTCCTGCTGTGGCGCCGCATGAAGCTGTGGGAGCTGCGCTCCTACGACCAGGTCATCAAGTTGGAGCAGGAGCGCCTGGTGTACCAGGCCCGGCTGCGCTCCCGCTTCGGCCGCGGCTGGCGCCGCAAGGCCCCGGTGGAGTCCCTGATGCCGCTGCGCCTTGCTCGCTACGGCGTCCCGCTCGCGGAGACCGCCCCCGCGGGCCTCGCCGCCGCCGGCATCGAGCCGCCCGTCCTGCCGCCCGTCCAGGCCACCGCCCCCACCCCCACTCCCAAGCCGGAGCTGACGAAGGCCGAGCCCCAGACCCCTGCGGCCCTCACCAAGGCGCCGTCCCCGGAGCCCCGCCCGGAGGCCCAGGCCGCCCCGGAGCCGGAGCCCGCCCCCGAGGAGCACCCGCCCGCCGAGGAGCACCCGAACCCCGGCGAGCAGCAGCCCGGCGCCCACGTGAGCCCCTGGTTCGCGGCCCCGCAGCCGCCGCAGCAGTACGCCGAAGGACCGGTGTCGTACGACCCGGAGGCCCCGTACGACGAGTGGTACGAGGAGCAGGCCCAGCAGCAGGGGTACGGGCAGCAGGGCTACGACGAGCAACTGGCGTACGAGCAGCAGCAGTACGCCGATCAGCAGGCGTACGACCAGCAGGTCTATGAACAGCAGGTCCACGAGCAGCAGGTCCACGAGCGGCGGGCGCACGCCCAGGCCCAGACCCAGGCTCAAGCCCAAGCCCAGCAGGCTCAACACGCCCAGCAGGCTCAGCAGGTCCACGACCAGCGGGCCGACGTGGTCGACGACGGCTCCGGTTTCCGCGTCCCCGCGGGCCCCGGCCGCACCCGCCCCCTCGCGGGTGGCGCGCACCTGATCCCCGGCCCGCGCGAGGAGCAGGCCCCCGAGCCCGCCTCCGAGCCGGAGCCCCTGCCGGAGCCCGCCGCGGCGGAGGGCTCCGGCCTCCCGGACGACATGACCCGCGAGGAGGCGTACTTCAACGCCTTCCGCAAGTACGTGAGCGAGATGGGTGACTACCCCAACGCCCGTCAGTTCAGCCTGTATCTGATGGATCTGTACGGCGTGACGGGTCAGTCCGGCGGCCCGTTGACGGAGAGCACCCTGCGCCCGTACCTGCGCGGTTTCCGCGACCGCTATCAGCGCTCCCTCGACGAGGACGCCGAGCACATCGCCTAGGGCGTCCCGCCCCCGCATTCCATCCGTGCTTCGTTTCACCTGGTCAGCGGGGTTCAGCGCGTTCCAGCTTCCCAACTTGCCCGCGGCTTGTGGCGGCCGGGACGGGTCGGCTCACAGACTCAAGTCGTCCGACTCACCCAGCCGTTGGAGTCTCGCCATGACCCGTTCCACCATCAGCTCGCGCCGCCGCATGGCCGGGGTGGCCACCGCCGTCCTGCTGTCCCTGGGGCTGCTGACCGCGTGCGGGCCCGGGTCCTCGGACTCCGACGCGTCGGGCTCAGTCGCGTCCCAGAAGGCCGAGTCGGGTACGAAGCCGTCAGACAAGGGCGCCGAGGGCGCGAAGGGCCGCTCGGAGGTGTCCTCCCGGGCCGAAGGCGGGGAGCCGGGCCTTCTGGGTGGCGGCGACTCCCTCGCCAATCACCAGTTCCAGTGGAGCGTCGACGGCGCCACGGAGCCCCTCAGCTCGGTCTCCGGCCTCGAGTTGGACCAGGTCACGGAGCAGGTCCCGTCCAACAAGCTCATCCCCGGCGAGCCGAGGGCGGGCACGGTGACCGTGGTCCGCGGCGCCGAGCGGTCCCAGCAGTTCACCGACCTGGTCGACGGCAGGACCCAGCCCGCGACGGCGTCCCTCAGCATGCTGGACGCCATGGGCAACCCGACGAAGCAGTACACCTTGCAGGAGCCCCGGGTCGTCAAGGTCGAGAACGCCCAGACCGGCGACACCCAGATCGTCACGATCAGGTTCGCGAGCCTGGCGGTCGGCTAGGGCCTGTCCGATGGGTCGATGCCGCGCGGACCCATCGGACAGGCCCTCGGGCCTCACCGGGCGTCCGTCGACGCCCTGGTGGTCCCTGGTGGTCCGTCAGGACGTCTTCGGCGGGACGACGGTGCGCTCGGCGCCGAGCCGGGTGCCGGTGTCGGCGTAGAGGGTCACCTCGCCGTCGCTCCAGCGGACGATGAGGTCGTCGGGGCGTCCGTTGGCGGTGTAGCTGCCCGCGGTCATCGCCTGGGCGTGCTTCCATAGGGCGTTGGGCGCCTGCATCTGCGTCTTCTTGCCGAGGCCGGTGGTGTTCACGTCCTGGTAGAGGGTGCGCTTGCCGTCGGTCCAGCGGACGATGATGTCCCAGTTGGCGTTGCCGGTGAAGTCGCCGCCGGTGAGCAGGGTGGCGTGCTTCCAGGTGCCGTTGGGCTTCTGGAGCTTGGTCTCCTTCTTGAAGCCGCGGCCGTCGACGTCGCTGTAGAGGGTGACTTCGCCGTCGCTCCAGCGCACGACGAGGTCGTCGGTCCGCTTGTCGGCGGTGAAGCGGCCCGCGGTGATCTGGTCGGCGTGCTTCCAGACGGACTTGGCGTCGGCGAGCTTGATCTCACGGCCGAATCCGGCGGGGCTCACGTCGGGGTACAGGGTGACCTCGCCGTCGGACCAGCGCACCATGAGGTCGGCGGTGTGGTTGCCGGTGAAGTCGCCGCCGGTGACGGTCGTGGCGTGCTTCCAGGTGCTGTTGGCCGCCTTGAGGCGGCGCTCGCCGGAGAACCCGCCGGTGCCGTTGCCGGTGTAGAGGGTGACCTCGCCGTCCTTCCAGACGACGAGCAGGTCGGCCTTGCCGTCGCCGGTGTAGTCGCCGGAGGCCAGCTGCCTGGCGTGCTGCCAGGTCTCGCCGGTGCCGGGGCCGTAGGGCAGCGGCGGCCGCTTCACCGCGGTCACGTTGTCGACGGCGTCCTGGTAGAGCTTGAACACCTCGTTGTCGTAGTACGGGCTGTACGAGACGTCGGAGGTGGCTCCGCCGCCGCCCGCGCCGCCGAGGTTCCCGACGACCTGGCCGGTCTTCTTCCTCTTGTCGTAGTTCATCAGCCAGGGGCTGCCGGAGGTGCCGCCGTGGAACCCGCCGCACTCCATGCGCAGTTGCCTGTATCCGGTGAGGCGCGTCGTCTTGGTCCGGCACTTGATCGCCTGGTCCTTGGGGTCGTGCTTGACCCTCGGGTAGCCGATGACGTCGACCCACACGGTGTACGAGGGCGTCCGCGTGAGGGTGTTGGCGCCGGTGATCTGCTCGACCTGGCGGCCGAGCTTGTCGGGCTTGACGGTCGCGAAGGCGAAGTCGAGGTTCGAACCGGGGCCGGTGTCGGTGTGGCGGGGGTCCTTGAAGACGCGGTCGATCGCCCAGATGCCGTTGGGCTGTCGGGACGCGGGCTTGCCGGTGCGGTACTGGGGCACGAAGGCGTACTTGCTGCCGTTGCCGCAGTGCCCGGCGGTGAGGATCAGATTGCCCTTGGGGCTGTGCACGACGCTGGCCGTGCAGTGGTGCGAGGCCATGCCGTTGTCGACGTAGTAGAGCACGCCGATGGTCTTGGAGCCTTCGTAGTACGTCTCGGAGCTCGCCGCGTACTGCGCGGGACCGGAGGCGCGGGCGGCGCCGCGCTTCGCGGGGTGGGAGGGGCCGGCGTCCGCGTTCGCGGGGCCGGTGCCGGTGCCGGTGCCGATGTCAGAGTCGGTGCCGCCCGGTGTCCCGCCCTCCGCGGCCGGTGGCGGTGTCGCCGACCGCATGCGCGCGGACGTCCAGAACTCCTCCGCGTCCTCCACCGTCCATGAGGCCTTGCTCCGGCCCTTGCTCTGGTCCTTGCTCTGGTCCTTGCTCTCCACCGCGGACGCGGTGGTCGCCAGAGCGGCGAGCAATACGCCACCCACCCCCACGGCGACCGTACGGAGCCGACGAGAAATACGCACAACAAACCTTCTGTTAGCGGGTTTTTGACAACTCACCCGGCACGGACTCGATCACGTTCCGGATAACTGAGCAGTAGCGGTCAAAGAGCTGCTCAGAGACCCCCCTGGGTAGGATCGCGACGAACGGATCCTGCGGCCGGAATGAACTCCGGTCGTCCGCACCTGAGGACTGCAATCCTATGCCACGCATAAACGCCGCCACCGTCGGAGCTTTCACGCTCGCTCTTTCTCTCGCGGCTATTCCGAGCGCTGCCGCGGATGCGGACGGCAAGGGCGAACTGACCGTCGCGCCGGGCTCGGTACCGCCGGGCGCGCGGGTCACGTTGTCCACGGTGAACCCGGAGCTCGACGACGGCGCGACCGTACGGTCCGAGGTGTTCGTGGACGCGGTGGAGCTGAGGTCCACGGGCAAGGTCTCGTTGGAGGCGCACGCCAGGGTCCGCTGCGACGCCGCACCCGGCACCTACGCCGTGCGTTTCGCGGAGCCGGTGCACCCCGGCGAGGACACGAAGGCCGGCACGGTGACGGTCGAGGCGGGCGGCCCCGCCGACGGCTCCCGGTGTGTCGACGCGGCCCAGGAAGACGAGGAGTCGAACACGACGGCCGTCGTCGCGGTCGCGGCGGGCGCGGTCGCCGTGGCCGCAGCGGGCGCCTTCCTCGTCGTACGACGCAGGCGGCGCGCCTAGGACGGCGGACCCCGGACCCAAGTACCCCCGGAATCAAGGGGCGCTGAAGGCGAAGAACACGAAGAAGTGCATCAAGGTGAAGTGCGCCGCGGGCATTTTCGTTCCCGGCCAGTATTCCGGCGGATACTGCAAGTAGAGCGGCGTTCCTGCGAGTGAGTGGAGAACGGCCTTGAGCAGTTCCTGGCTCATCTACAGCGGAGCCGTATTGATGCTCCTGTCCGTGGGAATCCTGATGTCCACGGACGTTCCCTACCGCCGGGCCCGCGCCCTGCCCTGCTCCCCGTAGAACGCGAGGACCGCGCCGACGGCGAGCAGCACCGCGTACCCGGCGGTGGGGATGTCCCACCACTTGTGCACCAGGCCCCAGGGGCCGTCCCCGAAGAGGCGTCCCGCGAGGCCGAGTGCTCCCTGGACGCCGACGATCCAGCCGATGATGGCGATGATTTCCTTCATGGATCAAGGATCTCCGGCTCGACCAGCCGGTACGTCGTGCCGGGGGCCGAATCCGGGGTAGTCCGAAGGATGCACAGGGCGGCAGCGCGCGAAGGGGGGCGGGTCCACAGCGGACCCGCCCCCCGTCGGCTTGCGCCTACGCGCCGAGCAGCTTGCGCACCCGGTCCGCCCCCACCGCGAGCAGCAGCGTGGGCAGGCGCGGCCCGGTGTCCCGGCTCACGAGCAGGTGGTACAGGAGCGCGAAGAACGTCCGCTGGGCCGTCTTGATCTCCGGCGGCAGTTCCTTGGGCCCGGCGTCGGCGGCGAAGCCCGCGCGGACCTTGGGGACGCCGTAGACGAGGTGGGTCAGGCCGTCCAGGGACCAGTGCGAGTCCAGGCCGTCCAGGAGCAGCCGCAGCGACTCGCGGCCCTCCTCGTCGAGGGAGCCGAGCAGCTCCTTGTCGGGCTCGTCCCGCACGACCGTGCGCTGGTCGGCGGGGACGTGCGTGTTGATCCACGCCTCGGCCTTGTCGAGCCGGGGCCGCGCCTCGTCGAGGGAGGCGAGCGGGTCGGCCGGGTCGAGGTCGGACAGGATGCGCAGGGTCTGGTCCTCGGCGCCGGCGGTGATGTCGGCGACGGACGCGAGCGTGCGGTACGGCAGCGGGTGCGGGGTCGTCGGCAGCGGTCCCGCGGCGGTGCCGACGGCGCGCGTGTAGGCGGCGGCGTCGGCGGGCAGCACCGAGCCGTCGGCGACCTTCGCGGCGAGCTTGTCCCACTCGTCGTAGAGCCGCTGGATCTCCTGGTCGAAGGCGATCTTGAAGGACTGGTTCGGCCTGCGGCGGGCGTACAGCCAGCGCAGGAGCGGCGCCTCCATGATCTTCAGGGCGTCGGCCGGGGTGGGCACGCCGCCGCGGGACGACGACATCTTGGCCATGCCGCTGATGCCCACGAAGGCGTACATCGGGCCGATCGGCTGCACGCCGTCGAAGATCTGCCGCACGATCTGGCCGCCGACGACGAACGACGAGCCGGGCGAGGAGTGGTCCACGCCGCTGGGCTCGAAGATCACGCCCTCGTAGGCCCAGCGCATCGGCCAGTCGACCTTCCAGACCAGCTTGCCGCGGTTGAACTCGCTCAGGCGCACGGTCTCCTCGAAGCCGCAGGCCGTGCAGACGTAGGCGAGCTCCGTGGAGTCGTCGTCGTAGGAGGTGACGGTGGTCAGGTCCTTGCCGCAGCCGCCGCAGTAGGGCTTGTACGGGAAGTACCCGCCGGTGCCGCCGCTGCCGTCGTCCTCGCTCGCCGCGCCGGAGCCCTCGGCGGCCTCCAGCTCGGCCTCGTCGGCGGGCTTCTGCTGCTTCTTGCCCTTGGCCGGGTCCTTCTTGGTGCGGTACTGGTCGAGGATCGCGTCGATGTCGGCGCGGTGCCGCATCGCGTGCAGGATCTGCTCGCGGTACGCCCCCGACGTGTACTGCTCGGTCTGGCTGATCCCGTCGAACTCGACGCCGAGGTCGGCGAGGGACGCGGCCATCGCGGCCTTGAAGTGCTCGGCCCAGTTCGGGTACGCCGACCCTGCGGGCGCGGGCACCGACGTCAGGGGCCTGCCGATGTGCTCGGCCCAGGACTCGTCGACGCCGGGGACGCCGGCCGGGACCTTGCGGTACCGGTCGTAGTCGTCCCAGGAGATCAGGTGCCGGACCTGGTGGCCGCGGCGGCGGATCTCGTCGGCGACCAGGTGCGGGGTCATGACCTCGCGGAGGTTGCCCAGGTGGATGGGGCCCGAGGGGGACAGGCCGGAGGCCACGACGACAGGTTTGCCCGGGGCACGACGCTCCGACTCGGCGATGACCTCGTCCGCGTAGCGGGAGACCCAGTCGGTGGTATCGGTGCTCTGAGCCACGATCGGCACGTCCTCTTGTTCCTCGGGTTTCAGGGAATCTGGCGGAAGCCATTGTCCCAGACGGAAGGACTCGGTCCGGGGTTGCTCCGGCCGCGGCGCCGGGGTCGCGTCCGCCGCGGCGGCCCGCTCGCGTTTATGGAGGCGAACGGGTGCCCCTCCCCATGGGACACTTGACGCTCACCCTGATGCACGCCATTTACCAGAACGGAAGCTCATGGCCCCGGTCACGTCCCTCGCCGCATCCGTCCACCAGCGTCTCGCGGACGCCCTCTCGGCAGCCCTGCCGGAGGCCGCCCCCGCGGACCCGCTGCTGCGACGCAGCGACCGTGCGGACTTCCAGGCCAACGGCATCCTCGCGCTCGCGAAGAAGGCGAAGGCCAACCCGCGGGAGCTGGCCACGCAGGTCGTCGAGAAGATCACCAGCGGTGACCTGCTTGCCGACGTCGAGGTCTCCGGTCCTGGCTTCCTGAACGTCACGGTCACCGACCGGGCGATCACCGAGACCCTCGCCGCCCGCGCCGCCGACGGCGACCGGCTCGGCGTCCCGCTGAAGGACAAGCCGGGCACGACGGTCATCGACTACGCCCAGCCGAACGTGGCCAAGGAGATGCACGTCGGCCACCTGCGCTCCGCGGTGATCGGCGACGCCCTGCGGCAGATGCTGGACTTCACCGGCGAGAAGACGATCGGCCGCCACCACATCGGCGACTGGGGCACCCAGTTCGGCATGCTCATCCAGTACCTGATCGAGCACCCCGGCGAGCTGTCCCCGGAGACCGACACCGACGGCGACCAGGCCATGTCGAACCTGAACCGGGTCTACAAGGCCTCGCGCGCGGTCTTCGACGCCGACGAGGCGTTCAAGGAGCGGGCCCGCAAGCGGGTCGTCGCCCTGCAGTCCGGCGACAAGGAGACCCTCGACCTGTGGCAGCGGTTCGTGGACGAGTCGAAGGTCTACTTCTACTCGGTCTTCGAGAAGCTGGACATGGAGGTCCGCGACGAGGAGATCGTCGGCGAGTCCGCGTACAACGACCTGATGCCGGAGACGGCCCGGCTCCTTGAGGAGTCCGGTGTCGCCGTCCGCTCCGACGGCGCGCTCGTCGTCTTCTTCGACGAGATCCGCGGCAAGGACGGCGAGCCGGTGCCGCTGATCGTGCAGAAGGCGGACGGCGGCTTCGGCTACGCGGCCTCCGACCTGTCGGCGATCCGCGACCGGGTCGTCGACCTGGACGCGACGACGCTCCTGTACGTGGTGGACGTGCGCCAGTCGCTGCACTTCAAGATGGTCTTCGAGGCGGCCCGCCGGATGGGCTGGCTGAGCGACGACGTCACCGCGCACAACATGGGCTACGGCACGGTGCTCGGCGCGGACGGCAAGCCGTTCAAGACGCGTGCGGGCGAGACGGTGAAGCTGGAGGACCTCCTGGACGAGGCCGTCGAGCGCGCCACGGCGGTCGTGCGCGAGAAGGCCGAGAAGGTCGGCCTGACGGAGGCGGAGATCGTCGAGAACGGCCGGTACGTGGGCATCGGCGCCGTGAAGTACGCGGACCTCTCGACGTCGGCGAACCGCGACTACAAGTTCGACCTGGACCAGATGGTCTCGCTCAACGGCGACACGAGCGTGTACCTCCAGTACGCCTACGCCCGCATCAAGTCGATCCTGCGCAAGGCCGAGGGCGCGGCCCCCGCCGCCCACCCCGAGGTCGGCCTCGCCCCGGCGGAGCGGGCGCTGGGCCTGCACCTGGACACCTTCGGCGAGCTCCTCGCGGAGGCCACCGCGGAGTACGCCCCGCACAAGCTGGCCGCGTACCTGTACCAGCTGGCGTCGCTGTACACGACGTTCTACGACCAGTGCCCGGTCCTCAAGGCGGACACCCCGGCCCAGGTCGAGAACCGCCTGTTCCTGTGCGACCTCACGGCCCGCACCCTCCACCAGGGCATGGCGCTCCTGGGCATCAGGACCCCGGAGCGCCTGTAACTCCTGGGCGAGCCCCACGCCTCCTAGGCGAGCCCCGCCCGGAGCCGCCGCAGGCCTTCGGCGATCTCCTCGGGCGTCTGCGTCACGAAGCACAGACGCAGCGTCCGGGGGTCCGGGGCGCCCCCGTAGAACGGCGCCCCCGGCACATACGCCACGTTGTGCCCGACCACCCCAGGCAGCCGCTCGGTCGCGTCGTACCCCTCGGGCAACCGCACCCAGAGGAACATCCCGCCCTCGGGCCGATTCCACTCCGCCCCGGCGGGCAGCGCGTCCCCGAGCCCCGCGAGCATCGCGTCCCGCCGCTCCCGGTACACCCCGGCCACCCGCCCCACATGCGCGTCCAGGTCGTACCGCTCCAAGTACCAGGCGGCGGCGAGCTGGTTGACGGTCGGCGTGTGCAGATCGGCGGCCTGCTTGGCGATGGCGCAGGCCCGCCGCAGCGCGGCCGACGCCCGCAGCCACCCGAGCCGCAGCCCCGGCGCCATGACCTTGGAGAAGCTCCCGAGGACCACGGTCCGGTCCTCGGCGCCGGGCCGGGAGGCGATCCACGGCACCCGCTCCCCCTCGAACCGCAGCTCCCCGTACGGATCGTCCTCGATGATCCACAGGCCGCGCCGGGCGGCGACCTCGGCGACGGCGGTCCGCCGCGCCAGCGGCAGGGTCCGCCCGGTCGGGTTCTGGAAGGTGGGCACGGTGTAGAGCAGCTTGGCCCGGTGCCGGGCGACGAGCGCGTCGAGGGCGTCGGGGTCGACGCCGTCGGCGTCCCCGGGGACGGGCACGACGTGCGCCCCGGCGAAGGCGAACACCTGGAGGGCGGCCAGATAGCAGGGGTTCTCGACGAGGACGGTGTCACCGGGCTCGACGAGGGCGGTGGCGAGCAGCGAGAGGGCCTGCTGCGACCCGGTGGTGACGAGGATGTCGTCGGCGCCGGTGGGAAGGCCCCGGGTGGTGTAGCGCTCGGCGACGGCGGCGCGCAGCGTGGGCTCGCCCTCGGTGGTGGAGTACTGCAGGGCACGGCCGGGCGCGTCCGCGAGGACGGCCTGGTAGGCGGCGGCGACGCCCTTGGCGTCGAAGAGTTCGGGCGCGGGCAGGCCGCCCGCGAAGTTGATGACCTCGGGCCGCGCGGTGACCGCGAGGATGTCCCGTACCGGCGAGCCCCCGATCGCGGCGGCGCGCGCGGCGAGCGGCGGCGTGGGGGCGGTGGTGGCACTGCTGGCGGCGGTCATCGTGGGTCCCTCCCGGTACGTGGGTCACGGCAGGGTAGACATGGGAGCGCCGCCCGCAACACCCTTTCCGGAATGCGGACGGCAGGGCTCCACGGGTCCGCTCAGCCCTGATCGGGTGACTGCGGCTCCTCCCTGCTCCACTTCGTGGCACCGATCGGCCACTTGTACTCCGGACGCCCCCGGTCCGAGCTCGTGCGGAACGGCTTGCCTCCGTCGTCGATGCGAAGGACCCCGCTGCGCCCGCCGCTCGACCACTGCAGGTTCAGGGACCACAGGGCGTCGTAGTTCTTGGTGCCGACCTCGATGTAGAAGACCTCGGGGTCGGACTCGCTCACCTTGTAAGGGAAGTTCCGCTGCCCGGACTTGGGGACGGCGGTGGGCTGGGCCCGGTCGAGGTCGACGTCGAAGGACTTGATGCCGACGGGGCCGCCGCAGCCGTTGCCCGACTGGTAGCTGTTCCACTTCAGCGGCGCGCTCTTGCTCCGCACGTCGACGTCGAGGCGTTCCAGTACGACGGTGTCCTCGCCGGTGCCCTGGAGGGTGATCTCGACGAACCCGCCTGCGGCCTGGACCCCGCCCATGGCCCGCACCCAGGTCGGCGCCTCCCGCTCGGAGGGCGGCTGCAGCACCTCGTCCGGATCCCGGTCGATGAGGAAGTTCTGGGCGCACGGGGTCGGGTAGTAGGGGAAGGGCCGTACGCGGGCGGTGACGGGGGTGCCCTTCGCGGCGCCGGACGAGCCGGTGCCGGGCCGGTCGCCGCCGGAGGACGTGCCGCCCCCTCCCTGTCCGTCCTTCCCCTGGCTCCCCTCGCCCTTCCCTTTCGACTTGTCCTTCTTGCCCTTGTCGCCCTTGTCGTCCTGGTCCTCCTTGGCGGAGGGTTTGGCGGACGGGTTCTCGTCCGGGCTCCGCCCCGTCCCGGACGGGGCCTCGTCCGCCGTGGGCAGGGCCCGGTCGACGGCCTTGTCGCGGCCGCCGTCCGAGCCGCCGGACGCGTTCTGCAGCGCGAGCGCGGTGCCGCCGAGCGCGAGGACGACGCCGGCCGCACCGACCACGGCGAGCTGCCGTCGGCGCAGACGGGACAGGCGGCCGCCTCGGCGTGCCCGGGGGGCGGTGGCGCCGGGGGCGGGGGTGCTTGAGACGGGGGAGAGCTCGGGCTCCGGGTGGGGGTCCGGGTCGGGCGGGTCGGGCCGGAACGCGGCGGCGGCTTCGGTGGGCGCGGTGGCCTCGACGGGCGCGACCGGCTCGTCGGCGGCGACGGGCTCACGAGCCTCGGTGGCCCCGGCAGCACCAGCAGCCCCAGCACCCTCACCCGACTCGGCGACCCCGGCCTCGACCTCGGCAACGCCGGAAGCCTCACCTCCCGTGGCGGCCCCCGCCGCCCCCTCGGCCTTCCGCCCGCGCGACACGTCCGCCACGATCCACCGCCGGTGCAGCTCCACCAGCTCGTCGGGGCTCGCCCTGCAGAGTCTGCCGAGGCGCTCCACCGGCGCGAACTCCGTCGGTACGGCAGTGCCGTTCACGTACCGGTGCAGTGTCGACGTACTCACATGCAGCCGTTTGGCGAGGACTCCGTAGCTGAGCCCCGACCGGTCCTTCAATTCCCGCAGCAACGCTGCGAGATCACCCGACCCCACGCTTCCTCCACCCCTGTCCGCCATTCCAGCCGGCCGTTCCAAGGAACCCCTGTTCCCGCAGGTCAGAGCCGGTACGGGCGTTCCAGTGTCCCTCGTTGTCCGGCCGCTCTGGCCACCGGGACGACACGCCGCACAAGCTGGGGTCATCCAAGCACGCCGCTCCCGCCAAGTCCTCGGAGCGGCGCACGTAGCCCCCGTCACATTCCGAAGGAAGAGATCACCCATGTCTGCCTCCGCCCGCCGCTCCCGTACCCGCCTGTTCGCCGCCGCGACGCTCGCCATCGCCTCGCTCACGCTCACCGCCTGCGGCAACGACGACGCGTCCGGAACGCGGGACGAAGGAGCCGCGAACTCCTCGTCCACCGCGAAGGATTCCGCCGAGGACTCCGCCGGGGGCTCTTCCGAGGGCAAGGGGAAGAGCGAGTCGGGCGAGGCGCTCGGCGGCGCCGACTCGGGCGGCTCCGGCAGCGAGGGCTCCGGCTCGTCCGGCGGCGGCGAGAACACGGGCGGCGGCACGGGTTCCGATCCGAACGACCCCGCCAATCGCACCCCGTGCACGGCGGACAACACCTCGGTCGCCGCCGCGCCGGTGTCCCGCCCCCTCAACTACATGCTGATCACGATCACCAACACCGGCTCCACGATGTGCGACCTGGCGGGCTACCCGATCCTCAAGTTCGACGACGCCCAGTCGGTGCCCCCGGTCATCGAGGACAGCAAGCCGCAGGCGGTCACCTCGCTGAAGCCCGGCGCCAAGGGCTACGCGGCGGCGATCCTCTCGGCGGGCGACGGCAGCGGCGGCGAGGGCCGCACCGCGCAGGGCCTCCAGGTCGGCTTCCAGGGCAGCGACAAGTTCGCCGACGCGGCGCTCCAGGCCAAGGGCGTGCACATCGACGACAAGCTGCGCGTCACGTACTGGCTGAGCGACTCGGCGGACGCCCTCGCGTCCTGACGCGCCACCGCACCCTGACGTACCACCGCACCACCGCACCCTGAGGCCCCACCGCCCCACCGCACCACCACACCCAGACCGACGCACCCTCACTCACCCAAGAGAAAAAGGCACCCCATGCGCACCACGCTCCGCATCCGCACCGCCACCACCGCACTCGCCCTGACCGCGGCCGTCTCCGTCCCGGCCTTCGCGGGCAGCGCCGCCGCGAGCGGCACCGGCGCCAAGGCCGCCCCGGTCACCTGCACGGCCGCCACCACCAAGGTGACGGTCAAGAAGGTCGACCGCCCCGTCAACCACCTGCTCCTGCGGGCCAAGAACACCGGCACCAAGACCTGCTACGCCTACAACGCCCCGTATCTGCGCTTCGGCCAGTCGCAGGCCGCGACCGCCGTCCTGCGCGAGAGCATGCCGCAGGCCGTGGTCACCCTGAAGCCGGGCAAGTCGGCGTACGCGGGCATCCGCACGGAGTCCCCCGAGGGCACCGACGGCTTCAGGACCAAGAAGCTCGGCGTGCTCTTCTCCAACCGCGCGATGAACGGCGGCGCCGGCAGCATGACCAAGCCGAAGCTGCCCGCCGGTGGCATGTACGTGGACAGCTCGGCGTTCGTCACGTACTGGCAGACCAAGGCGGCCGACGCGCTGTCCTGGTAGCCCCCGGCGGCCGAACGGCCGCCCCTCACTTACCTTTTGGTGAGTACCTCACAAAATAGTCGGTACTTGTCGGTGAGTGCGGGCACGGCGAGGATCTAGGTGTTCCTCGGAACACCTCAGCGAGAACAGCGAGACCGGCGCTCGGCGCCCTCTCCGAAGCACCCTCGAAGGAGCCCCCGTGCCCGCCACCGACCACACCCCGACCCAGCACCCCGTCTCCGTCCTCGGCCTCGGCCTGATGGGCTCCGCCCTGGCCTCGGCCCTCCTGAAGGCGGGCCACCCCACGACGGTCTGGAACCGCACGGCCGCCAAGACGGGACCGCTCGTCGCACAGGGCGCGACCCCGGCCGACACCCCTGCGGCCGGGGTCACCGCGAGCCCGCTCGTGATCGCCTGCCTGACGACGAACGACAGCGTGCGCGAGCTGTTCGAGCCGCTCGCCGATGAGCTGCGCGGCCGCACCCTGGTGAACCTCACCAACGGAACGCCGTCCCAGGCCCGGGAGTTGGCGGCCTGGGCCGAGGAGCACGGGATCGCCTACGTCGACGGCGGCATCATGGCCGTACCGCAGATGATCGCGGGCCCGGGCGCGTACATCCTCTACAGCGGCGACGAGGAGGCGTACGCACGCCACCGCGACACGCTCGCCGCGCTCGCCGACACCAAGTGGGTCGGCACCGACGCGGGCCTCGCCGCCCTGTGGGACCTGTCGCTGCTCACCGGCATGTACGGCATGGCCATGGGCGTCGCCCAGGCCTATGCGCTGGTCGGCAGCGCGGGCGTGCCCGCGAAGGACTTCGCGCCGTTCCTCTCGGACTGGATCGTCGCGATGACCCAGGGCATCGTGCCGGGCGCCGCCGAGTCCATCGACTCCGGGCAGCACCTGACGGACGTGTCCAACCTGGAGATGAACCTGGCGGTGCTGCCCAACTTCACCGACACGTTCACCGAACAGGGCGTCAGCGACCAGCTGTTCACCTCGCTGACGCCGCTCCTGGAGCGCGCGGTCGCGGAGGGGTACGGCGCCGACGGCCTGTCCCGCATGGTCGACCTGCTCAAGGCCCCCGAGCCGCTCAGGACCCCGTAGGGCGCGAACGGCCCGAGGCGCCAGGGCATCACGGGACCAGCACCACCTTGCCGGTCGTCTCCCGCCGCTCCAGCGCCGCGTGCACCTCGGCGGCGTGGGCCAGCGGGAACGACTGGACGGCGGGGGTGAGCCGTCCCGCGGCGGCGGCAGCGAGGGAGCGCCGCTCCTGGTCGGGCCGCGCCTCGGGGTTCCCGAGGAGTTCGAGGAGCGCGTTCCGGTAGGTGATGCCGCGCTCGGCGAGCACCGCGTCGTCCGGCACGAACTCCACCTGGGACGCGGACCCGATGGACACGAACCGCCCGCCGTCGGCGAGCAGTTCGAACGCGGCGGCGGCCTTCTCGCCGCCCACCCCGTCGAGGACGACGGTGACGCGCCGTCCGCCGATCCGGGCGCGCACCTCGTCGGCCCACCCGTCCTCGCCGTAGTCGACGCCGATGACCTCGGCACCGCCCCCGCCCCCGAGCTTGCGTACGGCGGCGACCTTGCCGGGCCCGCCCGCGGCGCCCACCACGGTGGCACCCATCTCGTGCGCGTACTGCACCACGAGCCGCCCCACGCCCCCGGCGGCCGAGGTCACCAACACCACGTCGTCGGGGCGCAGTTCGGCGACGTCGAGCAGCCCCATGGTGGTGGCTCCCGTGACGACCATCGCGACGGCGGCCTCGAACCCGAGGCCCTCGGGCACCGCGTGCAGCTCGTCGACCTCGGCGACGGCCAGCTCCGCATACCCGCCAGGACCGCCTCGCGCGGTCACCACGTTCCGCCCCAGCCACTCCTGCCCCACGCCGGGCCCCACGGAGTCGACCACCCCGGCGACCTCGCCGCCGAAGATCGCCGGCAGCTCCGGCAGCGGCGGCGCGAGATCGCTGGCCGCGCCGGCCCGCATCACGGTCTCGACGAAGTGCACCCCGGCGGCCCGCACGGCCACCCGCACCTGGCCGGGCCCGGGCACCGGGTCGGGCACGCTCTCGTAGGAGAGGTTCGCGGCGGGCCCGAACTCATGAAGAACAACGGCGTGCATCTGGTCCTCCCGGACGTGGGATCGAGTCGATACCCCTACCCTCGAACCTCAACAGCGGTTGAAGTCAAGAGACTCCAACCGCTGTTCGCACCGCCAAGAACCGCTAGAGCTTGCGCGCCACCTCGGTGGCCCAGTAGGTGAGGATCATCTGCGCCCCGGCCCGCTTGATCCCGGTCAGCGACTCCATGATCGCCTTGTCCCGGTCGATCCAGCCGCGCTCCGCCGCCGCCTCGATCATCGCGTACTCGCCACTGATCTGGTACGCGGCCACGGGCACGTCGGACACCTCGGCGACCTTGGCCAGGATGTCGAGGTAGGGGCCCGCGGGCTTGACCATCACCATGTCGGCGCCCTCTTCGAGGTCGAGCGCCAACTCCCGCAGGGACTCACGGCTGTTGGCCGGGTCCTGCTGGTAGGTCTTGCGGTCGCCCTTCAGGGAGGAACCGACGGCCTCGCGGAAGGGGCCGAAGAACGCCGACGAGTACTTCACCGTGTAGGCGAGGATCGACACGTCCTCGTGCTCGGTCTGGTCGAGCGCGTCACGGATGACGCCGATCTGGCCGTCCATCATGCCGCTCGGGCCCACTACATGGGCGCCCGCGTCGGCCTGGACCTGCGCCATCTCGGCGTACCGCTCCAGGGTCGCGTCGTTGTCGACCCGCCCCTGCTCGTCCAGGACGCCGCAGTGCCCGTGATCCGTGAACTCGTCCAGACACAGGTCGGACATGACGATCAGGTCGTCCCCGACCTCCGCCCGCACGTCCCGCAGCGCGACCTGCAGAATCCCGTCCGGGTCGGTCCCCGCGGTGCCGAGCCCGTCCTTCTTGGACTCCTCCGGGACCCCGAACAGCATGATCCCGGAGACCCCCGCCTCGACCGCCTCCACGGCGGCCTTCTTCAGCGTGTCCCGGGTGTGCTGCACCACCCCGGGCATCGACCCGATCGCGACGGGCGCGCTGATGCCCTCCCGCACGAACGCGGGCAGCACCAGATCGGCCGGGTGCAGCCGCGTCTCGGCGACCATGCGCCGCATGACGGGGGACGTACGCAGCCGCCGGGGCCGCGAACCGGGAAACGAACCGTACGTACTCATTGCCTGAAATCCACCTCACCGTGAATCGCGCTGCGCGCTCGTCCTCAAACGCCGGACGGGCTTTCTCCCACCCACCCGCCCGAACTTGCACTCACTGGCCAACAGCCCGGCACATTTCAGCCCGTCCGGCGTTTGAGGACGAGGCGCGGAGCGCCGATCCGGCGGAGGACCGTCCCACCCGCCACGGGACACCCACCCCCGGGGCCCGGGGCGGAGCCCCCCACGCGGCGGAGCCGCAAAGTGTCACAGCCGGGAAGGGGCGGGACTGGGGAAAGCCCCGCAGGGCCACCCTACGGCGCCGCAGCCCTACGCCGCCGCGCCCCCGGCCTCCGCTCACTCGGCCGAGTAACAGCATCCCCGGCCTCAATCGCGGCAGCCCGCCGCCGCGCCCCGAACTCCGCGAGCGCAGCGGCCAACTTGTGCACGGACGGCTCCGGAGCCATCACATCCACCCGAAGCCCGTGCTCCTCCGCGGTCTTCGCGGTGGCGGGCCCGATACAGGCGATCACGGTCACGTTGTGCGGCTTCCCCGCGATCCCCACAAGATTGCGCACCGTGCTCGACGACGTGAAGAGCACGGCGTCGAACCCACCACCCTTGATGGCCTCCCGCGTCTCGGCCGGCGGCGGCGATGCCCGCACGGTCCGGTAGGCGGTGACGTCGTCGACCTCCCAGCCGAGGTCGATGAGACCCGCGACCAGCGTCTCGGTGGCGATGTCGGCGCGCGGCAGGAACACCCGGTCGATCGGGTCGAAGACAGGGTCGTAGGGAGGCCAGTCCTCCAACAGACCCGCGGCGGACTGCTCCCCGCTCGGCACCAGATCCGGCTTCACGCCGAAGGCGACGAGCGCGGCGGCGGTCTGCTCGCCCACCGCGGCGACCTTGATCCCGGCGAAGGCCCGGGCGTCGAGCCCGTACTCCTCGAACTTCTCCCGCACGGCCTTGACCGCGTTCACCGAGGTGAAGGCGATCCACTCGTAGCGCCCGGTGACGAGCCCCTTGACGGCCCGCTCCATCTGCTGCGGCGTCCGCGGCGGCTCGACGGCGATCGTCGGCACCTCGTGCGGCACCGCGCCGTAGGACCGCAGCTGGTCGGAGAGCGAGGCCGCCTGCTCCTTCGTGCGGGGTACGAGGACCCGCCACCCGAAGAGCGGCTTCGACTCGAACCACGACAGCTGGTCGCGCTGCGCGGCGGCCGAACGCTCACCGACCACGGCTATGACGGCCTGCCCGCCGTCGGGCGAGGGCAGCACCTTGGCCTGCTTGAGTACCTGCGCGATGGTGCCGAGCGTCGCGGTCCAGGTGCGCTGGCGCGTCGTCGTACCGGCGACGGTCACCGTCATCGGGGTGTCGGGCTTGCGCCCGGCGGACACCAGCTCACCGGCGGCGGCCGCGACCGAGTCCAGGGACGTGGAGACGACCACGGTCCCGTCGGACGCACCGACCTCGCCCCAGCAGCGCTCGGACGCCGTACGGGCGTCGACGAACCGGACGTCCGTGCCCTGCGCGTCCCGCAGCGGCACCCCCGCGTACGCGGGCACACCGACCGCGGCCGCGATGCCGGGCACCACCTCGAAGGGGATGCCCTCCGCGGCGCAGGCCAGCATCTCCCCGGCCGCGTAGGCATCGAGGCCCGGATCACCGCTCACCGCGCGCACGACCCGCCTGCCGCCGCGCGCGCCCTCCATGACAAGATTGGCCGCGGCTGAGGCCGAAGGCCCGTCGCCGCCCGCTGACGTGCCGTCAGCGGCCTGCGGGAGAGGTGTGTCCACACCCCCTCGGGCATGCACACGTACGACATCGAGAACATCCGGCTCGGCGATCAGCACATCCGCTCGGGCCAGCGCCTCGACGGCGCGCAGGGTCAGCAGTCCCGGATCTCCGGGTCCGGCACCGAGAAAGGTGACGTGCCCGTGTGCGGGAAGGCCGGGAAGGTTCGAGGTGGGGCTCAAAGTGCTCGCTCCCCCATCAGACCGGCCGCGCCCTTGGCGAGCATCTCGGCGGCGAGTTCCCGCCCGAGTGCCATCGCCTGGTCGTGTGTCCCGGGCACGGGACCGGTGGTGGACAGCTGCACCAGCGTCGAGCCGTCGGTGGCACCGACGACGCCGCGCAGGCGCATTTCCTTGACAACCTGCCCGTCGGCCAGAAGGTCGGCCAACGCACCCACAGGTGCGCTGCAACCGGCCTCCAGGGCGGCGAGCAGGGATCGCTCGGCGGTCACGGCGGCCCGGGTGTACGGGTCGTCGAGCTCGGCGAGCGCGGCGGCGAGTGACGCGTGGGTCGCGGCGCACTCGATCGCCAGTGCCCCCTGGCCGGGGGCGGGCAGAACGGTGTCGACCGACAGGAAGTCGGTCACCTCGTCGATCCTGCCGACGCGGTTCAGTCCCGCGGCGGCGAGCACGACGGCGTCCAGCTTCCCGTCGCGTACGTATCCGATGCGGGTGTCGATGTTGCCGCGGATCGGGACGGCCTCTATGGACGTGCCGTGGTTGCGGGCGTAGGCGTTGAGCTGCGCCATGCGGCGCGGCGAGCCGGTGCCGATGCGGGCGCCGTCGCGCAGCTGCGTGAACGTCAGGCCGTCGCGGGCGATCAGCACGTCCCGCGGGTCCTCCCGCTCCGGCACGGCGGCGAGCGTCAGCTCGTCGGGCTGCGCGGTCGGCAGGTCCTTCAGGGAGTGCACGGCGAAGTCGACCTCACCGGCGAGCAGCGCGTCGCGCAGCGCGGTGACGAACACACCGGTGCCGCCGATCTGCGCGAGGTGCTCGCGGGAGGTGTCGCCGAACGTGGTGATCTCGACGAGCTCGACGGGCCGCCCCGTCAGCTCGGTGACCTTCCTCGCCACCTGCCCGGACTGGGCCATGGCCAGCTTGCTGCGCCTGGTCCCGAGTCTGAGTGCCTTCTCGGTCATGCGCGGCCTCGCTTGGGTTCGTCGTTCTCGTGGAGCTGGTTCTGCTGGCCGCCCGCGTTGCTCAGCAGGTCGGCGCGGGAGACGGCAGCCACCGTCTCGGGGTCGAGGTCGAAAAGGGTGCGCAGGGCGTCGGCGTACCCGGCGCCGCCGGGCTCGCTGGCGAGCTGCTTCACCCGCACCGTCGGCGCGTGCAGCAGCTTGTCGACGACGCGGCGCACGGTCTGCGTGATCTCCGCGCGCTCCTTGTCGCCGAGGCCGGGCAGCCGGCCGTCGAGCCGCGCGATCTCACCGCTGACGACGTCGGCGGCCATGGTGCGCAGGGCGACGACGGTCGGCGTGATGTGCGCGGCCCGCTGCGCGGCGCCGAACGCGGCGACCTCGTCGGACACGATGGTGCGCACGGCGTCCACGTCGGCGGCCATCGGCGCGTCGGCGGAGGCGTCCGCGAGGGACTCGATGTCGACCAGGCGCACGCCGGTGAGGCGGTGCGCGGCGGCGTCGATGTCGCGGGGCATGGCGAGGTCGAGCAGGTACAGCGCGGCGGCGCGGGCCGCGGGCACCACGGCGGGGGCCACCCGGCCCACCCGCACGGGTCCGCCGCCCACAGCGGGGCTGTTCTCGACGAGCGCGGCGTGCTGCTCGTACGCGGTCTCGTCGCCGACGCGGCCGACAGGGCAGCCGCCCGTGTCCGGGGCGGGTGTCACGGTGTCCGGGGCCACGGCTTCGGCGGTCCGCTCGGCCGTCGCGTGCGGCGCGATCACGCAGTCGTCGTCATCGCAGGCCGATCCGTCATGACCGTCCCGTACGTCGTCGCGCACGTCGCCGACGCGTCCCGCGAGCGCCGCCTCGACGTCCGCGGCGGTCAGCACGAGACCCGTCGCGCCGGTGCAGGACACGGCCACGTCGGCACGTGTCAGCTCCTCGGCCACCTGGGACATCGGCACGGCACGCGCGACGACTCCGGTGCCGCCCTCGGTGAGGATCTCGGCCAGGCGCTCGGCCCGGTCCAGGGTGCGGTTGGCGACGACGACCTCGTCCACGCCCGAGCGCGCGAGCGTCGCCGCGGCCAGCGAGGACATCGAGCCCGCGCCGATCACCAGGGCGCGCTTGCCCTTGGCCCAGGCATGCACGGGCTCGCGCCCGGCCAGCTGCTCCAGGCCGAAGGTGACGAGCGACTGCCCGGCCCGGTCGATGCCGGTCTCCGAGTGCGCCCGCTTGCCGACGCGCAGGGCCTGCTGGAAGAGGTCGTTGAGGAGGCGGCCCGCGGTGTGCAGCTCCTGCCCCCGGGCCAGCGCGTCCTTGATCTGGCCGAGGATCTGCCCCTCGCCGACGACCATGGAGTCGAGCCCGCACGCCACCGAGAACAGGTGGTGGACGGCCCGGTCCTCGTAGTGCACGTACAGATAAGGAGTGAGCTCCTCCAGGCTCACGCCGCTGTGCAGCGCGAGCAGCGTCGACAGCTCGGCGACGCCCGCGTGGAACTTGTCCACGTCCGCGTACAGCTCGATGCGGTTGCAGGTGGCGAGCACGGCGGCCTCGGCCGCGGGCTCGGCGGCCACGGTGTCGTGCAGCAGCCTGGCCTGCGCGTCGACGGTGAGCGCGGCCCGCTCAAGGACGCTCACGGGAGCGCTGCGGTGGCTGAGGCCCACGACGAGGAGACTCATGCCGGCATCACGGCGGGAACGTCCCCGTCGGGTCCCTTGCGGTGCTGGTTCTTCGTGACGGCGGGCCCGGCCGCGGCGTCGGCGTCCGCGGCGGACTCCTCGCCGGCCTTGCGCTGCTCGTGGAAGGCGAGGATCTGCAGCTCGATGGAGAGGTCGACCTTGCGCACGTCGACGCCGTCGGGGACGGTCAGGACGGTCGGCGCGAAGTTCAGGATGGACGTGACGCCCGCGGCCACGAGCCGGTCGCAGACCTGCTGGGCGGCGCCCGCCGGGGTCGCGATGACGCCGATCGAGACGCCGTTGTCGCTGATGATCTTCTCGAGGTCGTCCGTGTGCTGCACCGGCATCCCGGCGACGGGCTTGCCCGCCATCGCCGGATCGGCGTCTATGAGAGCGGCCACGCGGAATCCACGCGAGGCGAACCCGCCGTAATTGGCCAGCGCGGCGCCGAGGTTACCGATACCGACGATGACAACCGGCCAGTCCTGGGTCAGGCCCAGCTCACGGGAGATCTGGTACACGAGGTACTCGACGTCGTAGCCGACGCCCCGCGTCCCGTAGGACCCGAGGTACGAGAAGTCCTTGCGCAGCTTCGCGGAGTTGACCCCCGCGGCGGCCGCGAGCTCCTCGGAGGAGACCGTGGGCACCGAGCGCTCCGACAGCGCGGTCAGAGCCCTCAGGTACAGCGGAAGCCTGGCGACGGTGGCCTCGGGAATCCCTCGGCTGCGGGTCGCCGGTCGGTGAGTTCGGCCAGTTGCCACGGTGCTCCTGCGGGTAGAGCGGGGCTGAAGGCGGGCTGGCACCCGAAGTCGTGTCCCATGACCGCCCCGTCGACAGCAGGCTATGTCTTTGTGAACGCGTGCACAAAGATGGTGTCCGATTTGCCCACCCAACGTGACCGGGGTCACGCGCCCCCGGCGCACTTTCCTGGAACCGGCGCACGGCCAGCGACGACACTCAACCGACGGGGGCAAAACCGCACACACTCCTCACGATCCTCGCCCCCGAGACCTCAAAACCGACCCCCGATGCTAAACGACTTTCCGGACAGCTCCGGACGTCATAACCAGCCATCAGGGCCGACACCCCCGTACTACCCCAGCAACTCCCGCCGCAGCCGCCCCTCGTCCACCCGCCAGAACGTGTGCTGCTCCCCGTCCACGAGCACCACCGGAATCTGCTCCCAGTACTCCTTGTGCAGCGCCTCGTCCACGCTGATGTCCTTCTTCTCCCAGGGCACCCCGAGGTCGCCGCAGACCCGTTGGACCACGGCCTCCGCGTCGTCGCACAGATGACACCCGGGCTTGCCGATCAAGGTCACCAGGCGGTCGCCGGGCGCCTTCTTCGCTGCGCCGCCGCTCCGGCGGAAAAGAGGACTCATGCCTCCAGCTTCCTACGCGGTTCCGCCCGCCCGGCACCGCCCCGCGCCGCACCCCGGTGTGACCAGCGCGACACGGATCGTTGACGGGTTCGAATCCCCGCATTCACAGGGGGACCGAACAGAGTGGCTATGCTCGACGGCATGGCCGCTCTCGGTTGGCTCCACCCCCGCAGGCGCTCCGCCACCGCGCGCAGCGTCCTGGCAGGCGAGGCCTCGGCGGAGGCAGCGCGCAAGTCGTCGCAGGAGCTGGAAGAGCTCCACGCCCGGGCAGCGGACGTCCCGCCCGACGAGACGGCGCCCGCCGAGCCCGAGGCCCCCGAGTTCCCGGTCGCCGGCGACGAGAAGGCCGCCGCGTTCTTCGACCTCGACAACACCGTGATGCAGGGCGCCGCCCTCTTCCACTTCGGCCGCGGACTGTACAAGCGGAAGTTCTTCCAGCGCCGCGAGCTCGCCCGATTCGCCTGGCAGCAGGCGTGGTTCAGGATGGCGGGCATCGAGGACCCCGAGCACATGCAGGACGCCCGCGACAGCGCCCTGTCCATCGTCAAGGGCCACCGCGTCGCCGAGCTGATGTCCATCGGCGAGGAGATCTACGACGAGTACATGGCCGAGCGCATCTGGCCCGGCACCCGCGCCCTGGCCCAGGCCCACCTCGACGCGGGACAGAAGGTCTGGCTGGTCACGGCCGCGCCCGTGGAGACGGCCACGATCATCGCCCGCCGCCTCGGCCTGACCGGCGCCCTCGGCACCGTCGCGGAGTCCGTGCACGGCGTGTATACGGGCAAGCTCGTCGGCGAGCCCCTGCACGGCCCCGCGAAGGCCGAGGCCGTCCGCGCCCTGGCCGCCGCCGAGGGCCTGGACCTGGCCCGCTGCGCCGCCTACAGCGACTCCCACAACGACATCCCGATGCTGTCGCTGGTCGGACATCCGTACGCGATCAACCCCGACACCAAGCTGCGCAAGCACGCCCGCGCCCGCGAATGGCGGCTGCGGGACTACCGCACGGGCCGCAAGGCCGCGAAGGTCGGCATCCCGGCCGCCGCGGGCGTCGGCGCCCTCGCGGGCGGCACGGCGGCCGCGATCGCCCTGCACCGCCGCCGCCACTGACGCCGCCCGGCCCCCCGCAGGCGCCGCCCGGCACACCCCAGAGCGACCACTCTCGGTGACCATCTCGCGCGAAGGCCCCGGAATTCGGGCCTCCGCCCTCCGCCGCGCGCGGAAACGACGGCAATCGTTCTGTCTTACCCGCCACGCCCCCCGCCAGTCCCGTTCGTTCAACTCGGCCACAACACGCCCCGCGCCCACCCCGAATGCGCGCTAATCCGATCAACAACCGTGCAATAACCGGTGCTTGATCGACCGCCGATCGGTAACAGAAGCGACGTAATCGATGATTTGAGCAACTGGGTGTAGCGCTGCCTGTACGAAGCGTTATTCTCCTCAGACGCATAACGGACCGTGCACATCGCTACGACGGGTGAACGTTCCAGTACTGCAAGTGATGGAAGCTCTGCCTCTGGGAGTCCCGTGTACCCACACGTCGGGGTTGACGCCTCGGGCCTGGCTACGCTGCGCGCGACGGTCGTGGACCGCCTGCGCGGCTTCGTCCCCACCGCGTACGCCGTCCCCGCCTTCGCCGTCCCGGCACCCGCCGGGCCGTGCTACGCCCTGGCGGACGGCGGTGCGGCTGTGAGCAGACGGACGCGCTCCGCCGCCGCCACGACCACCCACCGCCGCCCCGCGGCGGACAGTGACAGCGCCCGCATGATGGAACTCGTCGAGCGCGCCCAAGCAGGCGAGTCCGACGCCTTCGGCCGCCTCTACGACCAGTACAGCGACACCGTCTACCGCTACATCTACTACCGCGTCGGCGGCAAGGCGACCGCCGAGGACCTCACCAGCGAGACGTTCCTCCGCGCCCTGCGCAGGATCGGTACGTTCACCTGGCAGGGCCGCGACTTCGGTGCCTGGCTCGTCACCATCGCCCGCAACCTCGTGGCCGACCACTTCAAGTCGAGCCGCTTCCGCCTCGAGGTCACCACCGGCGAGATGCTCGACGCCAACGAGGTCGAGCGCAGCCCGGAGGACTCCGTCCTGGAGTCCCTGTCGAACGCCGCGCTCCTGGACGCGGTCCGCCGCCTCAATCCCCAACAGCAGGAGTGCGTGACGCTGCGCTTCCTGCAAGGCCTCTCCGTGGCCGAGACCGCCCGCGTCATGGGCAAGAACGAAGGCGCGATCAAAACCCTCCAGTACCGGGCGGTCCGCACCCTCGCCCGCCTCCTCCCGGACGACGCCCGCTAGCGCCGCCCGCACGGCGCCCCGCGACCCCGCGTGACGCCCAACTCACCATCCGTGACGGCCTGCTGGCCGTCACGGACTTTGCCGAGCCCTTCGCGGTCCGATCATCTTTCGTCCGTAACCCAAGTGCCGCGACGCTCGTTGTGCGGGATGCAGGCTCCCTGTGGTTGCGACCTGACCTTCCCCGAGCTCTCCGAGAGCGGAGGGAGGCTCCATGCGCTCACTCGAACGTGTGGAAGTGTTCAGGGCGTGCAACCCCCAGGACCCCCTGGGGAGTCGACCGTCATGACGAGAGGAGGTGCCGCCAGTGATCGCGAACGTATCGGCACACCGGCGGGCGAACGCCTTCGCCCAGGCCCTGGAGGAGCAGTCCGACCAGGACCCGGCGGCCGAGCAGCCCGAAGATTCCGCCGCGACCTCGGTGGCCGCCCGAGCCGACACCGCGCCCCCCGGCGCGGCTGAGCGCGACCAGATGCTCGCGCTCGCCGACGGACTCGCACGGCTGCCCGCGCCCCAGCTGGACCCCGAGGTCAAAGTGGTCCAGCGGGCCCAGCTGGTGGCCGCCATGGAAGCCATGTTCGCGGAGGGCACGGCGGCGGGCGACGGCACAAGCCCTTCCGTACCGGAGCAGCGCTCCCGAAAAGGCGCCAAGGGCGCCCACCGGGCCAGCCCCCTGCGGAAACTCAAGCCCCGCACCCGCCTGTCCAAAGGCATCGCCGCCGGCGGCCTCACCGTGGGCGTCGCGGCCGGAGCCTTCGGCGGCGTGGCCGCGGCCAGCGGGGACGCCCTCCCGGGCGACTCGCTCTACGGCCTCAAACGCGGCATGGAAGACCTCAAGCTCGGCATGGCCGACAGCGACACCGACCGCGGCCAGATCTATCTGGACCAGGCCTCGACCCGGCTGAACGAGGCCCGCCGCCTGATGGAGCGCTCCCGCTCCGGCCAGCTCGACCACGAATCCGTCGGCGAGGTCCGCCGCGCCCTCTCCGGCATGCGCCACGACGCCGCCGAGGGCCACCGCCTCCTCCTCGAAGCGTACGAACGCGACGGTTCGCTCGGCCCCATCCAGGCCCTGTCCGCCTTCTCCCAGTCCCACCGCGGCAGTTGGAGCGCCCTGCGCGAACGGCTCCCCGTCCAGCTCGGCGACGTCGGCGAGCAGGTCAGCTCCGTCTTCGACGCCATGGAGCAGGAAGTCGAGCCGCTGCGCTCCCTCTTCCCGAGCAGCAAGCCCGACAAGGGCGGCACCCCGGACCAGGGCCCCCGCCAGGGCTCCTCCACCGGCACCCACCGCGAAGGCCCCGCGCCCCGGGACTCCGGCGAATCCGGCCGCGACCAGTCCCCCCGCAAGCCGAAGCCGTCCTCCCCCGGCCACAAGGAAAGCCAGGAAGGCCTGCTCCCCGGCGTCACCGACGGCCTCCTCGACCCGCCCTCCGAGAAGGCACCCTCCTCGCCGTCCGACACCCACGAGGAGAAGAACAGCCCCACCACCAAGCACCCCAAGCCCGGAAAGCCGGACGTCACACTCCCACCCCTGCTCCCCGGCCTGCTCCCAGAACTGGGCATCGAGGGCGAAGACCAGAAGTAGACCCACACCCCAACCACCGTCCGTCGGGCACCTCTCCCCAGCCCGACGGACGGCCCTTTTCCCACCCACCCGCCCCGGCTGTATTTCAGCCCGTCGTGGGGGTACCCCCTGCTCCTTAAGAGCTTGGGGGAGTTTGAGGACGAGGCGCGAAGCGCCGATTCGGCGGAGGACTGTCCCACCCGAAGGGAACACCCACCCCCGGGGTCCAGGGGCGAAGCCCCGGTTTCGGGAAGGGGCGGGACTGGGGAAAGCCCCGCAGGGCCCCCACCACCCCTAGAAGAACACCGACCTCCGCTGAACCAACAACTTGTACAGCGTGTGCTGAATCTGCTCCCGCACCTGATCCGTCAGATTGAACATCAACATCGGATCCTCAGCGGCCTCGGGCGGATACCCATCCGTAGGAATCGCCTCCCCGAACTGAATGGTCCACTTCGTGGGCAACGGCACAGCCCCCAAAGGCCCCAGCCAAGGAAACGTGGGCGTCAACGGAAAGTACGGAATCCCCAACACCCGAGCCACCGTCTTCGCGTTGCCGATCATCGGATAGATCTCCTCGGCCCCCACAATGGAACAGGGCACGATCGGCGACCCCGTCCGCAACGCCGTGGAGACGAACCCACCCCGCCCGAACCGCTGCAACTTGTACCGCTCACCAAAGGGCTTCCCGATCCCCTTGAACCCCTCGGGCATCACCCCGACGAGCTCACCGCGCTCCAGCAACGCCTCCGCGTCCTCCGCACAGGCCAACGTATGCCCGGCCTTGCGCGCCAGCTCGTTGACGACCGGCAGCATGAACACCAGATCGGCGGCGAGCAGCCGCAGATGCCGCCCATGCGGATGGTTGTCGTGCACACCGACCTGCATCATGAGGCCGTCCCACGGCAACGTCCCGGAGTGATTGGCGACAATCAGCGCCCCACCGTCGGCGGGGATGTTCTCGATCCCCTTCACCTCGACGCGGAAGTACTTCTCGTACAACGGCCGCAGCAGCGACATCAGGACCTGGTCGGTGAGCTCCTCGTCGTACCCGAAGTCATCGACGTGGTACTCCCCCGTCAGCCGCCGCCGCAGAAACGCGAGGCCACCCGCGATCCGCCGGTCCCAGCCACCGCCACCCCCACCGCGCGGCTCCGGCACGGAAGCCGACTCCGCCGCCGCGCCCTGCCCCGCACCCCGGGGCCCGGTGGGCCGCGCGTCATCGGCGCCGACCGACCCGACGGCGCCCGCGTCCAGCGGCTCCGCGCCCGGAGCGGCACCCTCCGGCACGTCCGCGTTCAACCGGCCGGGGACCGCCTTGACCTCGCGCACCTTCGCCCCGTCGCCCGGACGGCGCGGCCCTGACCTGCGACGCTGCGGCCGCTGACCGGCCCCGCGCGACCGGTCGTCGTCGAACGGAATGACCTTGGCGTCCGCCATCGTTGACGATCTCCTCAGTTGGCGCTGTGGTGGGCACTGTTGTCGGCTCCGGGTCCGGCCCCGCCCCCGGGCTCCGTACCGCCGGGTTCCGTGCCGCCGGACTTCGAACCGCCCCCCGCGAAGGGCAGCGCCGCGATCCTGTCGACGGCCCCGGCGAGCGCGGCCGGGGGCAGCAGGCCGGGACCCCGGCTGCGTACGAAGTCCGCGAAGGCCTCCGCGGTCGTGTACTTGGGCCTGAACCCCAGTGTCTCGCGCATCTGCCGGGTGGCCACCACCCGGCCGTGGGTGAGCAGCCGGATCTGCTCCGGCGAGAAGTCCGTGGCTCCGAGCGTACGCAGGGCCGTGCCCACCCACGTCACCGCGGGCAGCAGCACCGGCAGCGTCGGCCGCCCGAGCCGGCGGGCGCACTGCGAGAGCAGCAGCAGTCCCTCCCCGGCGATGTTGAACGTGCCGCTGTTCAGCGTGCCCCGCCGCGGGTCGTGCGAGGCCAGGCGAAGGACCTCGACGGCGTCGTCCTCGTGCACGAACTGCAGCCGCGGGTCATAGCCGAAGACCGTCGGAAGGACGGGCAGCGAGAAGTACTCCGCGAGCGGCGAATCCGCGGCGGGACCGAGGATGTTGGCGAACCTCAGCACACACACCGCGACATCAGGCCGCCGTCGCGCGAAACCGCGCACATACCCCTCGACCTCGACGGTGTCCTTGGCGAAGCCGCCGCTGGGCAGCGACTTCGGCGGCGTGGTCTCCGTGAACACGGCCGGATCGCGGGGCGCCGAACCGTACACATTGGTGCTCGACTTCACCACGAGGCGCTTGACCGTCGGCGACTTCTGGCAGGCGCCGAGCAGCTGCATCGTGCCGATGACGTTGGTCTCCTTGACCGAGCCCCGGCTGCCGCCGGCGAGCGCGGTGCCGGTCACGTCCATGTGGACGACCGTGTCGACGCGGTGCTCGGCGAGGACCTTGGTGATGGTGGGCTGCCGGATGTCGGCCTGCACGAAGTCCGCGCCGCCGAGATGGTGCTCGGGCGGGACGGCGTCGACGGCGACCACCCGGTCGACCTCCGGATCGCGCTGGACACGGCGGACGAACCTGCCGCCCAGTTGCCGGGCCACCCCGGTCACGAGCACGACCTTGCCCAAGATCAGCGCCGCCTTTCCCCAGACCGCGAGGCACGAGCATGCTCCCGCCCCGCGGCACGTCCGAGCATCACGTCCGCCCCCACGCTAGCGGGTGGATGTTGCGCTGTGATGACCGCGGGACGAGCGAAGTGACGACGGACACACTCCGTCGCAAAGATCAAGCCGTTCGCCCGGCTTTGAACTGTTGAATCCCCTATGAACGACAAGCCCTGAACCGCCCCGGAAAGTTCTGGCCAGAACGTACTGCGGCCCTCCCATCGGACGATGGGAGGGCCGCAGTACGTTCACTTGCGTTCGCTGACGTCAGCGGTCGCTTACTTCTTGTTGCGACGCTGAACGCGCGTGCGCTTCAGCAGCTTGCGGTGCTTCTTCTTCGCCATCCGCTTGCGCCGCTTCTTGATAACAGAGCCCACGACTACCCTCGCTCACTTCTCGGAACATCCCCACATCGCGGGGACATCGGTGCGGGGCGTCTGGGCCCACACGACCTACGTCGGCCTAGCCTACCCGCCCTGGCGCCGAGCCTGTAATCGAGGGACATCGATCAGGCTGTCTCCACCCCCACGTAAGAGTCGCGAAGGTACTCGTGAACCGCGTTCTCCGGGACCCGGAAGGACCTTCCGACCCGGATTGCGGGCAGATGACCGCTGTGCACCAGCCGGTACACGGTCATCTTCGAGACTCGCATCACCGCGGCGACCTCCGCCACGGTCAGAAACGCAACCTCGCTGAGAGGCCTCTGGTCAGCAGCCATGACACACCTGAACCTTCCGCACATGACGCGCACCGGCTTCCCCTTCCGGTGACTCCTCGTCGCTGTGCGCTCACTCCCCAGAGTAGGGGCGGGTGATGCGAGTGGGGAAGAGGAGCTGCCATCGGCCGTTTACTGTGACAGACACGCTCGATTGAGTACATAGCGAGTAAGCGGTCGGTAGTAATCAGACCGCACAGCGTCATCAAGCGGAACGACGACGGACACCCGCCCCTCCGCCTCTCCGACGAACAGCGCCGGATCGTCCGTATCCGCCAGACCGATCGCCTCAAACCCCAGCTGACCTGCCCCGCAGACCCAGCCGTGGTCCCCGATGACCAGCTCGGGCAGGGGCCCGCCGGACTCGGCCTGGGCGGCCAGGGCCCGCCGAACCGGGAGTGGCGAATGGCTGTGTGCGCCGGTCTCACTCCCGGTGGGACGCACGCCGGGTTCGCGCACCAGCGCGACGCCTCGTACGTAGTCAAGGTTGTACGTGCGTAGGCCGAACCGGGTCGTTATGTCGACACAGCAACCCTGCGCGGGGGTGAGGATCGTGCATCCCGCCGCCGACAGGGCCTCGGCCAACGCGGCGTAGAAACCAAGGAGCCGATGCGGGTGTCCGGTCCCGAGCAGCACGGGAACCCGGCGCCCTGCCGCCTCCCGCAGCCGCTCGGCGAACGCGTCCAGGGCCGCCAACGTCCGCTCCGGGTCGATGACATCGGCCCCCGTGGTGTGCCGGGGGTCGTCCGACACCCCGCACTTGTCCGCCATCAGCCGCAGCAAGTCTGCCGCGCCCCAACTCCATTCGGGGTCGAGCCCGAGAAGTATCCGCGGATCCCGCGCCGCGAAGAGCCGGTAGCTCCGCAGGCTCTCCTCCCGCGACGTGGCCACGGGCCCGGCGAGCCGGGCCGCCAGCAGATGCGCGCGCAACGCTCCGGTGCTCAACACGCCCCGATGCTGCCGCACATACCCCCACGGAACCCCGAAAACCCAAGAAACACCCCACAGTCGGGCTAACCCCACCCACTTCCCCCACAGCTCACAGCCCACAACGCACAGCCCACAACGCGACAACCGCCGCAGCCCGCGCACCTCCCAGCCCACCCGGGCGAGACCTCAGCCCGCCGTGGGGGTCCCCCTAGGCCAACAATCCCCGCAACGGAAACACAGCCCGCCGAGCAGCCAGCACAGCCTGATCCACCCGATCCGCGGGGTCGTACCCCTCGTCCCACCCCCGCCACCCCACAGGCCACCGCCCATCCGTCATCCGCCCAGGCCCAAGCATCCGAGTCCGAGCAAACACCTCCCGCCGCCACCCCTCGGGCACCTCAGCCGAAGGCTCGATCTCCCGCCCGGCCGCGACCGCGACCAAGTGCGTCCAGGACCTCGGCACCACGTCCACCACGGCGTAACCACCCCCACCAAGGGCAACCCACCGCCCATCGGCGTACGCATGCGCCAACTCATGACAGGCGACCTGCACGGCCCGCTGCGCGTCCAACGAAACGGCCAGATGCGCCAACGGATCCTCGAAGTGCGTGTCCGCCCCGTGCTGGGTGACAAGGACCTGCGGCCGAAACTCCGCCAACAGCTCCGGCACCACGGCGTGGAACGCCCGCACCCACCCCGCATCCCCCGTCCCCGCGGGCAGCGCCACATTCACCGCGCTCCCCGCCGCCGACTCCGCCCCCGTCTCCTCGGGCCACCCGGTCCCCGGAAACAACGTCCGGGGATGCTCGTGCAGCGAGATCGTCAAAACCCTCGGGTCGTCCCAGAACGTGGCCTGCACCCCGTCCCCGTGGTGCACGTCCACATCCACATACGCGACACGCTCGGCCCCCAGCTCCAACAGCCGCGCGATGGCCAGCGACGCGTCGTTGTACACACAGAACCCCGCGGCGCTCCCCGGCATGGCGTGGTGCAGCCCACCGGCGAAGTTCACCGCGTGCAGCGCGTCCCCCTGCCACACCGCCTCGGCAGCGCCGACCGACTGCCCGGCGATCAGCGCCGACACCTCGTGCATGCCGGCGAAGGCGGGGTCGTCCTCCGTACCGAGCCCATACGCCCCGCGCGCCGAAGCGGGGTCCGCGGAGGCCGCCTTCACCGCGTCGACGTAGTCCTCCCGGTGCACGAGCCCCAGCGTCGACTCCCCGGCACGCTTCGCCGCGACCACGTCCAGGTCGCGGTCGAGACCGAAGGCGTTGATCAGGCTTCTCGTCAGCGCGAGCCGGACCGGGTCCATGGGGTGCTCTGGACCGAAGTCATAGCCCGTTACTGCCTCGTCCCACATCAGTTGTGCGCGGCCGCTCATGTCCGTCACCGTATCGGTCCGGTCCGGGAGCGAACGACCTGGCCGACCAGAAGGTCACAAGCACCAACACCATGGGAACGACCATCGCCCCGCGGTAGTTCCACGCGTCCCCGAGCCCGCCCACCAACGGCGAACCGATCAGGAACCCCACGTAGTTGAAGATGTTCAGCCGCGCCACCGCCGTGTCCGACGCCCCCGGGAACAGCCGCCCCGCCGCCGCGAACGTCTGCGGCACGATCACGCACAACCCGATCCCCAGCAGCGTGAAGCCCAGGATCCCCGTCCAGGCCCCCGGCGCCACCGCCACCACGCCGAACCCCACCGCCCCGATCACCGCACCCCACCGCACCACGGCGACCGCCCCGAACCGCCGCACCCCCAGGTCCCCGACTCCCCGCCCCAGCAGGTTCATCACCATGTACACGTTGTACGGGACCGTCGCCAGCTGCTCCGAACTCCCCAGCACATCCTGCAGATACTTCGCGCTCCAGTTGGAGACGGTCGAGTCCCCGATGTACGCACACGTCATCACAAGACACAGCGGCCACAAGACCTTGAGCCCCACACCCCCACCAGCACCCTCTGCCGCACCTCTCTCGGCCTCCGTACCCCCACCGACCTCAACACCCCCACTGCTCTCTCCATCACCACCCGCGTCGACGTACCACCGGCTCCCCACCAACGCGGCCGGCAACAGCACGATCACCACCGGCAGATACGACACCAGCAGCGACAGATCCCAGTGCGCCCCCACCCACGCAAGCGAGGCTCCCACGATCCCACCGAGGCTGTACGCCGCGTGGAACCCGAGCATGATGCTGCGCCCGTACGCCCGCTGAAGGCTGACTCCCAGCATGTTCATGGAAGCGTCCAGCGCCCCGACGGCAAGCCCGAACGCCCCGAGCGCGACGGCGACTTGCCACACCGAGTCGCCCGCACCGGCCCCGAGCAGGGACAGCAGTACGACGGGCTGTGACCACCGCAGCACCCGGCTGGGCGGCGCATGTCGCACCAGCCGCTCGGTGCACACGCTCCCGACCCCCGCCAGGATCGGCACGGCCGCCAGGAACACGGGCAGCAGGCCGTCGGATATCCCGTACTGGTCCTGCAGCGCGGGTATCCGTGTCACCAGCAGCGCGAACGTGACTCCCTGCACCAGGAAGCCGAACGCAAGGGAGGCCCTGCCGCGCCGCAGCGTTTCCGTCATGACCGCGAAGCGTAGGTCCCCGGTCTACCCGTGGGTAGATAGATCACCCCACGACTTTCCCCAGCCGCTCCCGGAGGGCCTCCCGGTCCGTCTCCGCCCCGGGTGCGCGCTCACGCAAGCAGGTCGGGCAGCGCACGCAGCTCGCTGAAGAGCCGGGTGGCATCGCGGAGCCGTTCCGCCGGGGTCATGGCGGTGAAGCCGCAGACGTCCATGCCGGCCGCGAGCGCCGCCTGCACTCCGAGCGGGCTGTCCTCCACGACGACGCACTTGTCCGGAGCGACGCCCATCGACTCCGCCGCGTGCAGGAAGAGGTCCGGGGCCGGCTTCCCGCGCCCCACGTCCTGCGAGCTGAAGATCCGCCCGTCGTCGAACCACTTGTCGAGCCCGGTCTTCCGGTGCCCGACCCGAATCCGCTCATGGCTGCCGGACGACGCGAGGCAGAAGGGCACACCCTCGGCGGTCAGTTTCTCCAACACGTCCATGGCCCCGGCCATGGGCTCGAGGTCCCGCTTGAAGGCGGCGAAGACCCGCTCGTGAAAGACCTCGTCGAAGTCGTCGGGCAGCCGCTGCCCGGTCCGTTCCAGAACCAGGTCGTGTACGCGGTGCATGGCGCCGCCCATGTAGTCCCGCAGGGATTCTTCGTACGAGGTGGGGTGCCCGACTTCCGTCAGATACGCGGCGAGCATCTTGTTGGAGATCGGCTCGCTGTCGACCAGGACTCCGTCGTTGTCAAAGATGACCAATTCGTATCGCATGCCTAGACCCTAAACGCAGAAAACCCCCGCACCAGAAGGTGCGGGGGTTCCCCTTAAATTTAGTTCGGCGGCGTCCTACTCTCCCACAGGGTCCCCCCTGCAGTACCATCG